>CBDDIT010000035.1:0-61558 GCA_965229175.1 Sediminibacterium sp.
CCGCTTTTCGGGGGCAATGTAATCCATGGTGCTAAAAGCAATGGACAAAGTGCTTTGGCTCGCCGCTAATACAATCTTCTCACAAAGCAATGGGTTTCCGGCATCCCGGTAGCGGACATCATTAACCATCAGCTCTACAATTTTGGGCTGCACCGCATGCTGATAGGGCGTGATGGTTTCAGGATTGAAGAGGTTGATGCCATTCTCTCCGCCAATCGCCATCAGCTTACCTTGTAAGAGCAAAAGCGTTTGAGGAGCAAAACTGATATTCTTTAAGCCATCCCGGCGATTGAAATGTACAACTTTTTGATTGCTAATCTCATATTTAAAAAGCCCGCTGTTTCCGGCCGTCCAGATAGCCCCCTTAAAGTAAACCAATCCGTTAGCATTATGCTCCAGTAATCTAACCGGCTCAGCAGGCTTTGTTGCATCGACCTTGAAAAGCCCTTGTGTAGTAGCCAGATAAATCACATTCTTTACCCTGGTACTTTGGTTAATCGCATAAGGCGTTCTGCAGATTTCGCGTACTTTAAAAAAACGGTTATTTTTGAAGGTGTAAAGGTACAAAGCAGTGTAATAAGTCTGTACCAGTAGACTATCAGGGCTAATGGGTATGATCTGTTGAATATTTGGCCAATCCAGTGTACGGTTAAACTGTTTGTTTATGGTAAACGTTAAATGTTCTTTGCCGGGCTGCAGTTCGGCAAGTCCCTCACCGGTGGCTGCGTATGAGTGTCCGTTAATCCTAATGAACTGGTTAATTTGAAACTGGACAGGTAAAGCACCATCTGTCTGAAGCTTTAGCGGGGTTAACCGGGCGGTATTATCATGATAAAGCCATGTATTACCGTCGGCCATTTCGACTATTATCCCAGCTTGCGATAAATGGCTCAGCCTCCTGATTTCAGTATTTGGGATGAGATTGGACAGCACCGTATCCATATTCTTACTATACCTGATCAGCCCGTTATTTCTTGTTCCACAAAGTATCTCTCCACTCGCGCATCGCAACATGGAGGTGATTCCAAAAGCCTTTTCAGGCTTAAGGGGGGGGGGAAGACTGGGAAATACCACCTGATGGAGGTTTCCAAAATCCAAACCTTTGCCTTCAACCGCTACGAACAAATGGTCACGATCATCAATGTGAAGCTTGCGGATATTGTTGCCCGAAAGGCTATGCGGGTCAACAGGGTTGTGTTTTTGTTGGGCAAAGAATGCCTTAGACCTAAGGTCAAAAAAAAGGAGGCCTTCACGGCTTGTGCCCACAATTAGCCAGGGTTTATTGGGGTATTTTTTCACCGCAGTTGCTACAATATTTGTACGCCCATTAAAAGAATTATAGCTTTTGTAAACACCATTTTTGGGATTCAACTCTATAAGACCGTGCTCACAGGCTAACCAGAATGCAGAATCAGAAGCCAGGTAAGCATCCTGAACATTTGCAGTAACTGCCTTTGCTGACCCTTGGCCGGTGAAAAACTCCTTAAAATTCTTTTCCTGCACATCACTTGTTTTACTGAAGTAAATGCCTTTTACCCCACGGCTAACAAACCAGTCCAGCCTTTTAAACATCGGTAAAGGCGTAAAAATATAACCATTGGAATATGTGGTGAAATATCTTAAGTTCCGGCTGGTCCTGTCGTAAGTGTAAACATTACCAGCAATGTAAACCCAAAGCTTATTATCCTGATCAATGTGGAATGGAAAAGTATAATGGTTATAGCTAAAAGCAGGCTTTCCCTTAAAAGTATAACGGCTGAAAGTTTCATGCTTTTTATCGTATCGCACTAAATTTTGCTGTGATCCGATGATGAGGTCTCCGTTCCGGTCCTCGATAATGTGGGTAATATAACTCCCCGGATAGTTGTCAAATGTCGGTCCATACTTTTTATAGGTAATACAGTTGGTTCCGTCAAAACGGTTAAGGCCATTTTCAGTTCCAATCCATAGAAAACCCTCCCGGTCTGTGTGTAATGCTTTGATATTGGAATCACTCAAGCCTGATTCCTGGTCAAGGTGCTTAAAAAGCAAGCCATCCACCAATTGTGCCTTACAAAAGGGAGGGAAGAGAATGAACAGTATGGCGCACGCATACTTGCTTAGGGAACGGATAACATAACCGGGGATGAAGAGCATGGTCAGGTCTGATAATCAATACTTTTATAAAAGTAATGTTTTTAAACTAACGATGCCCCCAATGATAAGGAAAATCTAACCCGCTGACCGTGCCGAAGTTTTTCTAACTGTGAGGATTTCCATCGGCTGGGTTCATTATTTTCCTGCACATGTAAAAAAAAAATACCACGTGCTTAAGCTATCATGTGGTGGTTACCAGTTTAATCGTGGTAACTTTCAGAAATGCGTATTATATGTTTGTCTTTTTGGGGTTAGCAAAAAAAGACCGCAAACCAGAATACCTCGCAGCATTCGAACCTCTTGCTTGCTGAAATGATTACCTGCAAAGCTTTACCGGGGGTGTCCAACAAGCTAATTCACATCGGTTCAGAAAGGGGCAGTTGATCAAAAAGCATAGTCGTTTACACACTCCCAACTCGCCTGGTCAACTTCTGATCTCTCGACGCATAAAAAGATAATAAGAGAGTGCAAAACAGCTGATAGTCGATGCCAATAGGCCGGTTAGTTGTGGCCATACAATCATCAGGCTTTCTTTCACCGGAAGCGGGGAAGGAATGGCACCCGCCATTTGTTCCATATTCATCGGCCCAAGGCTTCTCACAGCGGGCATGAGTAGCGTTGTTGCAGCATCTGTATAGAGCTGATTGGGCGCAATCCGCATCACATCCAGGATAAGCTCATTATAGGCCATGACCTGCGCCTGAGACAGATAAGCGGGATCCGGCAACAGGCTTCTGATGATAAGATTAACTAAAAACGGATAAAAAACAGTAAATAACAGCCAAAAGCCAATTGCAGAGAGCGCAGAGGTTGCAGCCTGTTTAAAGGCGATGGAAAACATTATCGAAAGGCTCAGCCAGAACCCTACATAGATGATAGTCAATGCAACAAAACCCAGAATCCTGACAAGCTCCTCAGGCTCTATCCTCACGCCGGTAAAGACCAGTCCTCCACCCACGACCAGGAGTGAGAGCGAGAAAAACAGTACGCCTACAAGTATGATCGCAGCGGTGAATTTAGCCAGCAAAACATTGTCGCGAAAAATTGGTTGCGCAAGTAAGCGGGTCAGCGTACCGCTGTTCTGCTCGGTATTGATGGCATCAAAGCCCAGGCTAATTCCCAACAGTGGGGCTAGAAAGCTCAGTAACAAGTGAAAGGGTGGTGCGGTTCCATCTGTAGTGGTGAGCAGTTTCAGGTACAGGAAAGCACGATCAGGATCATTGGTATTGGCAAAGACAGTCCTGATATTGCTCAGCGATACATAAAGGCAGCCTAAAAAAGTGAGTAGAATCAACCCTACCAATAAAATAAACCGCCAGCCCCGAATGTGGTCTGCCAACTCTTTTTCTACCATTACCCCAAATGCCTTACCTCTGGCTGAAAATGGTGTAATTTTATTTTCGACTTGCTGTGAAACCGTTGGTTGTGAAAGAATTTGCTGATTTTCCATTATTGGTATTCTCATTAAAACTGTGCTCAAAATATTTCTGGTAAATTTCATCCAGCCCAAACTCTTTGTTTTTCACACTTAAAATATCATATCCATTGTTAACCAACAAACGCACAATATCCGGGGTGATTTCTCTAGTCGAGCTAAATTCGATTGAATTAGCAGCAAAGCTGATATCTTTAATCTCCGGCCAGGACCTCATTTCCGGCTCGAGTTGCCAGGGCTGCAGGATCGTTTGGACTGTCCTGACGGTGGTAATGTGGCCTTCTTTTCCAAATAACGAGGAGGATAGTGCAGGGATATCACCTTGGGCCAAGAGCTTGCCCCTGACGAAGATACCTACCCTGTCACATACCTGTTGTACATGGTGCAGGTGATGAGAAGAGAGTAAGACCGTCAGGCCGTGCTGCCGGCTCAGGCTCCTGATCATCTCGAGAAAATCCTTTACCCCGGCAGGATCTATTCCCAGGGTGGGCTCATCCAGGACGATTACCTCCGGGCTCTTGATCAACACTTCGGCAAGTCCCAGCCGCTGCTTCATCCCTCGGGAAAAGGTACCAGTCTTTTTATTCATCTCCGCTCCTAGGCCGACCATATCCAGCAGCGTCTTGGCGCGTTCCTGCAAGTGCTTTTCATCAATACTGTTAAGCCTAGCGATGTAAGCCAGGTTTTCCAGGGCAGTCATGTGATTATAAAATCCAACATTATCCGGCATGTAGCCTACCTTTCGTTTCACAGCGAGCGGATCTCTTGCCGCGCTGAACCCACAAACACATGCTGTTCCCTCACTCGGTTCTGTGAGCCCGAGCATCATTAGAATCGTCGTCGTCTTTCCTGCACCGTTGGGACCTAGCAATCCAAAAACCTCGCCCCGGTTTACTTCCAGATTTAACTGGTCGACTGCTACAAACTGGCCATAGTGTTTGCTCAGATTACTGAGTTTTATAATAGCTTCCTTCATTTCCATTAACGATGTTCGCAGGATTACCTTCTGCCATATTTTCGGATAAGGAAGTATAAAAGCAAAATCGCAGCAAGAATGACAAGGATGCCAATCCAGCCGGAAAGTAGCGATGTTTTCACGAACAGGCGAAAGGCGGCCTGCGCGTTAGCATTCGCACTGTTCACGCTTATCGTGGCTGCGTAGTCTCCTGCAATCGTTTTATCCGGCACCTTTACAGAGGCTTTGATCGTCAAACGTTTTCCAGCCTCAAGTTTTGTAATCTTTGCCGGCTCAAAGGTTACCTCCCAACCGGTCGGTAACTGGCCTGTTAAAGAAACATCGGAAAGCGGCAAACTACCGGTATTTTGTACCTCCAGAGATATATCCTTATGACTTCCTGACCCCAGCTCCTCACTCAACCTTCCACTTGGGGTGCCAATGCTGATAGCGTAAGAACCTCTGACAACAGCCTCCAGCTTCAATGTAAGCGTATCGGCAGGAGATTCAGCCTTTATGGAAATGGGATATTTTCCTGCTGCAGCAATTGCTGAGGCATTAACCTCAATAGCAATGTCCTGAGATTTTCCTCCAACAAGGTTAAGCGAGGAGATTTGGCTTCCTTCAACTTTGTAACTGATCTGCCAACCCTGAGGGAGAGCTGCCTTCAACTCGTAAACCTTCGATTTCGCCGATCCGTTATAAAGCGTAGCGGTGTACCGGAAGGTTTCATTTGATGCGGCTTCGATATTCATCAGCCTGGCGCTGAAAGTTGAATTAGTATTATTCAAGGGGACATTTTGCCTGGCCTGAACTGCCGCAAGCGGCGTAGAAAGAAAAAATAATAAAACAGCGGTCCTTAATTGTCCGCGAAAACGTTTAAAAAGTGATAATGATAACATGATCCAAAACCAAAAAATTTAATTAATAGCTCTAAAAAATGCTTTCCAAGTTTCTTATCTGGGAACTGCTTCAAAACAAAAAAACTATTGGCTATTTTCAAACGGCTTTAACATTTTTTAACATTTCGCTAAAACCATCAAAAGCAGGCTTCAATCAGGCCATTTTCGGGAAACCGGGCGAAGGAAATTGCCTGGATGATTTATTCAGGCCCTAATGTGTAGTGTTGATGGAAAGTCTCCAGTGGCCATTTTATTTCTTTTTTAATTCTTTCGCGCGATCTGACTCCCTATTTTCTGTAAGAATTTGTTTATATCAAAAGGTTTGGTAATAAAGCCCTCAGCTGGACACTCCTTCCCCAGGTTTTTCAGGTCTGCATGCGCGCTCATTATCACTACAGGAACCTCCCTGGTGGTGATGGAACTTTTAAGTTCCTTGCATACCTCAATCCCGTTTCCATCTGGTAGCATCACATCCAGCAGGAACAGATCTGCAGACCGGCGGTCGGCAGACATGAAGTCATTGATTGTCGTAAAACTCTTCACCACATAAGATTCTAAGCCCAAAATGAGCTCGATTACTTCCCTAATCCCCTGATCATCCTCAAGTACATATATTATTCCACGCATATCCAAACATACACTGTTAAAAAGTTCCATGAAAAACCAAACGCAAGGGCATTTACGCCCGATGGTTATTAAGATAATTCGGCATATCCAAACGCATCCGGCTTTTTAACACCTTGCCCTTAAAAATGTTTATCTTTTTAGACAACACCATAAAACCTAAAGGGGTAGCGGCCTGCCTTTAAGAATAGCTTTGAGAAAACCTGATATTCATACAACCTGTGGTGAGGTACCCAGTCTCTTTCTGTGAATCGATCACCTGTGCAGGCAAGACCGAGATTTTTATCATCCCTCATTAAAGGTTTTTAGGATAAAGATCAGTCTCCCCGTCCATAAAGCCTGGTCAGTTGTGATAATCTTTTTGCAATATCATCGTAGTCTTCCCTTCCCGAAAGACGCCAGCTCCAGTTGCCCGATACCTGGCCAGGATAGTTCATCCTTGCCTCCTCTCCCAGGCCAAGTATATCCTGCATGGTAAGTATTGCTCTAAATGCGGCAGAGGACAAAGCAAGGCGGATAAGCTGGTGAGCAACATTTTGCTCACCAAGGGATTGTCCAAGATATGCCTGTAGCCGGGCCCTTGCTTTTTCATCCAGTTCATTAAACCAGCCTTTAGTGGTATTATTATCATGCGTACCTGTATAGACAATTCCTTTTGAAAACCCAGGATCATGAGGAATATGTACCGAGGTTAATAAATCACTGCCAAAAGCAAATTGCAAGACTTTCATTCCCGGAAGCTCAAATTTCTCCATCAATTCGTACACCTCTGTGGTTATTTCACCCAGGTCTTCCGCGATCAATGGCAGCTTACCGATTTTTTGCTGCAAAGCGGTAAGCATGGCATCTCCCGGAGCCTTTTTCCAAATCCCATTCCTGGCGTCTGTGTCATTTTGTGGTATCTGATAAAAAGCGCTGAACGCCCTGAAATGATCCAGGCGCAACTCATCCACTTTGGAAAGCTGGTAAGAGATGCGGTCTACCCACCAGGAATATTCCTGCTCAGCAATTTTTTCCCAATTATATACTGGCATGCCCCAACGCTGGCCTGACTTGTTGAAGTAATCCGGGGGCACTCCGGCTTGAAACAGCGGCGAGCCCTCATCGCCCAACAAAAAGTACCGGGGATTGCACCAAACCTCTACTGCATCTAAATCGATATAGAAGGGCAGATCACCAATGATGCTAACCTCCCTTTGTTTCGCGTATTGCCGCAGCAGATGCCACTGTTTCCAGAAAACAAATTGCTCCCATTCATACTTTTCCAAAGCAGTTGCGTATTCGCATTGATAAGTTTCCAGGGCAACCTTGTCTCTCCATTTAAACTCTTCTGGCCAAGATCGCCATGACCCCTGATAGGCAACTGAGAGTGAACAATAAAGTGCGTAATCGGAAAGCCAGTAATGTTCTGTTTGCTTAAAGGCTATAAATTCCTGTTGCAAAGCGGTATGTTTGCCTTGCTGGAGGAAAACCTGATATGCCTGTTCAAGGGCGTTTCTTTTTATGGAATCTGCGTTGTAAAAATCCGCTTCGGGCAGCGAACCGACTGTTTGTTGAGCGTGGCGAGCAGGCAACAGGCCCCAATCTTCCAATAGTTCAAGGGATATCAGGTGTATATTCCCCGCCTTGTCAGACCAGGTCGAATACGGTGAAAATGCACGGCTTTCCGCTACCGGCCCAAGAGGCAGTAACTGCCAGTAGTGCTGGGACGACTCTTGAAGAAAATCAACAAAACGATAAGCTTCCGGACCAAGATCGCCAATGGGGCCATCTGACGGCAATGAACTGATGTGCAGCAAAACGCCTGATTGCCTGATTTTCTCAGGCTTAGCCGGTACAGCGACCGCCGCAAAGCTTTTCTTCAATAACCCACCCAAAGGTAACCCCTCTTCAATCACATCAGGCCCCGCCAACTCATCTGAGACCAGGTTTTCCCAGATTTGCGGCACCCCTAAAGGCAAAATGATTCGGGTGTCCTTCCAGTCAAAGGAGGCAAAATCCTCCCGTCCGGTTCCCAGCCCGGCTGTTCCAAGCGGTACGGCAACCATTAACCAATCCGCCCCCAGATGACGAAGGAAAACCAGTACATGTTCGGAATACTTTCCCTTTACTTCCAGCGGCAGATACGTCCCTTCTTCAAATAACGCTCGATTGGTTTTCCTGATCTGCAACAGCATTTTTATCAGTTCAACCTTCGCTTTACCCTGCAAGCGGTTCTCCCAGACCATACTTCGCCCAGCGCCACAAATTTCAGCCATATCAGACCTTAACCGTTCATAATCTACCGGCCGACGGTTATCAGGATCAACAAGATTAAGATCGAAAGCCTCGCAACCCTGGTAGAAATCCGGGATGCCCGGACAGCACACCTTCAGTATCACCTGAGAAAAACTGTTTATTATCGCGTGATCAGTTATTTGATTGAAAAGTAGCAGCAGCGGATGGCCCTCATCCGAGAGATCGTTGCATACTTTTTTCGAACAGGCTTTTATTTTTTGCTCATAAGCCACCTCAGGCATTGCCCAATCCGATCGTTTTTTAGCTTCTCTTAGTGCCTTTTCCATAAAAGCGGCCAGCCGGTCAGCCAGCCCGTCCTTGCCATATTGATCATAGGGGTAAATGCCCAGCAGGGTTTGAAATAACAGATACAGATCATTAGCGTGCAGCCCCGAAGTGCTGATCTCCACTGCGTATTTTTCCATGGTTTTATTTACTGCGGTCTTCCAGGCCTCAGGCAAATCAGAGAGAACGTTTAACCTTGCCCTCACATCCTCGCCTTTTTTGGTGTCATGGGTGGCCGTAGCATTAAGCGAATAGGGCTGCTTTCGGGCCCTGTCTTCCATCAAGGCATGAAACTTTTCAATCGGGATTCCGAACTGCTCCGCCTGATCTCCTACTTCGGCATGCCCAATAAAGCGGTTATAAGTATACATTAGGGTATCTTCAACACCCTTGGCCATCACCGGGCCGCTGTACTGCATCAACCGGTTAAAAAAACAACCCAGCTTTTCCAGTCCCAAAGCGCTTGCCGTCCGGGGATAATCGATGAGAAGAAAAGTCCAAAATGCATGGCTTTTGATATTGACGGCATTTCTGCCCATGGTATCAAGCAGGTCGCTAACCTGGGTATGGCCCTGCCCATTCATCGGAAAGGAGATATCATAAAAGCGGTAACGGGGCATATTTACCAGTAAATCTGTGATAAAAGCCTCAGCTTCTTTTCCCGATATCTTCAGCTCGGGAACATCAAGCAACCCTGCTGCCAGGCGCTTAAGCTCTCCCCGCATCTGGAAATTCAGGATCTGTTGCTTTTTTTCCATTTTCTTAACCCTGGGAATTTGCACCGTGCCGGTAACCTGCCGGTAAATCTCATCAAAGTCTTCGGCTGAACTTGTTTTTGTGAAAACATTGTTCACCATCGCCAGAAAATCATAACCTGTGCTGCCTTGAACCGGCCATTGACTGGCAAGAAGTTCACCACTGGCTAAAATCTTTTCCACAATGATATAACAGGCAGGGCCAGTTTCTGCCCTTAACCATTCGAGGTAACTTGAAGGATCGTAAAGACCGTCTACATGATCTATGCGTAAACCTTGAAAGATCCCTTTTTTCACTAGCTTAAGGATATAATGATGATAGTCATCAAAAACCTCCCGTTTCTGCATGTTCAGACAAATCAGTTCATTTACCGTAAAAAACCGCCTGTAGTTCACCCCATCCTGGACCGACGCCCAGTCACAAAGCCTGTAATACTGCTCCTGGACTACTTTGCTCAAAAGTGCTTTATCTGCGTTAACTGCTTCAAGGTCTGCCTCGAGGAGTCCCGGCTGCATATCTACTCTAACGGGCCAATCCTGGCTGCCGTCATGGATATAATATTGACCGGCTTTTTTCAATATATATACGCTCCCCTTTTGAATTAATTCTTGTAGGTTGCCAGCTAGAAAAGGCACAGTTAGTTGCTCACCTTTGGCAAATGCAACATCGAAATCGAAGTATGGGTAGTACTGAGATTCCACTCCATTGACCAAAACATCCATTAAACGGTTGTTTTGGGGATGAAAGGCCATATGATTGGGTACAATATCCTGTATCCAGCTAATGCCTGACTGCTTCAGTGCCTGTGTAAGCTGAACGAGTTCTTCTTCTGTTCCGATTTCGGGGTTGATCTGTTGGGGGTCAACAACATCATATCCATGGGTGCTTTCCGGGATAGCTGCAAAAATCGGAGAAGCATAAACTGTATCAATGCCCAAATCCCTGAAATAGTCTACAAGGTTAAGGGCATCATTAAAACGGAAATTCTTATTGAACTGAAGCCTGTAAGTAGCCAGTGGTTTAAATGGATTCATAAGCGATAACAATAATACTTTCAGGGGGTAGGACAATATTTTTTGATTTTAGAGATAAGGGTTGCCGGGATTCACCGCCCCAGCACGCCAGGGTTGAGTCTAATAATAAGTTAGCTCCCACCCCCCCTACTTCAACACTAATCCCAGCAGTTGAAAAATTCATCAGAACGAAAAGGCTTCCCTTCATCGTTTCTCGTTTTAACTGGATGCCTTGATTTTCCCCGATTGGTATTGCACAGTAGGTAGCTATCCGGGAATTCAGGATAGGGCTGGCCTTACGCAGGCGAATCAATTCCTGATAATACCTTAACATCTTTGCATGGTGGGGTCTCCGGAGTTTTTCCCAGTTTAATTTTGCGGTATAAAATGTCCCGGGATCCTGGGGGTCGGGCATGTCGGCATCGTCAAAATCTTTAAACTCAGACCTGCGCCCTTTTCTTACCGATTCGATAAGTTTTGCATCCCTAAAACTGACAAAAAACGGAAAAGGGTTATCTTCCGCGTATTCTTCCCCCATAAAAAGCAGTGGCAGGAATGGCCCTAGAATTACAGCCCCTGCCATAACGCGTAGCAGGGAAGCACTAAGCAGCTGGCTGCTGCGTTCCCCCTTCATCCGGTTACCCACCTGGTCGTGGTTTTGGGAAAAAACAATAAACTGGCTAGCTGGATTTCCCGTTGCAGGCCGGCCAAACCTACGCCTCCTCACGCTGGAATATTGTCCATCATATACATAGGCGTTATTAAACGCTTTGGCCAAATCGCGCACGCCTGAAAAATCAGCATAATACCCCATCCTCTCCTGTCCGGCACTTACACGCAGCGCATGATGAAATTCATCAATCCATTGTGCATCCATGCCGTAACCTCCTTTAACAGGTGGATTGATATACCGGTTGTCATTCAGATCAAGTTCTACCAATAAAAAATGACGCTTCCCGGTAATTGCAGAAAGTTCATCTTTACTGCTCCGCAACGCTTCCAAAAAATGGACGGCACTGAAATCCTTAATGGCATGGACTGCATCGAGCCTTAACCCATCAATATGAAAATCCCTGAACCACATCAATGCATTCTCAATAAAAAAATCACGTACCCCATCAGCACCCCGGTCATCGAAATTGACGGCCTGGCCCCAGGGGGTTTGATAGGCGTCAGTAAAATAAGGGCCAAAATCACGAAAAAAATTATCCTCGGGACCAAAATGATTATAAACCACATCCAGGATAACTGCCAGGCCTTTGGCATGACAGCCATCAACCAACCGCTGTAAACCCCTCGCCCCGCCATAGCTATCCTGGACTGCGAATGGGTACACCCCATCATAACCCCAATTGCGGTTTCCGGGGAACTGGGCCACGGGCATGAGTTCAATGGCGGTAATACCTAAATCCTTCAAATAGTCTAACTTAGATAAAACAGCATCGAAAGTCCCCTCCGTTGTGAAAGTTCCCACGTGTAGCTCATAAATAATAAATGCTTCAAGCGGGATACCCTTCCATTGTTCATCATTCCAAGTGTAAGACAATGGATTTAAAGCAATTGAGTGCGTAGCTCCGCCATTATAGCCAATCGCCAGCGATGCCGGGTCAGCTCGACGGAGCTTGGTTCCGTCATGCAAATACAAAGTAATTGCGTAGGATTCATCGGCTGAGATGTCCAGGTCCCGGGCATACCAGTAGCCGTTTTCCGCGGGTTTTAACTGAAAGCTTTTCCGGTCGGTGTCCAGACTGGCATTAGCCGCATTCGGAGCCCAAAGCCAATATGCTGCTTTTCCTTCAGTATTAAAGTGCAGGCCCAGTTTCCGACATTTAGAATCTGGTAAATATTTTTCTCTCAAGTGCTTTGCGTTATTTTATCAAATTAATCTGGATATGCCGATAGCCACTAGCCAGCATATTCTATTCTTTCTCAATCAACCTGTTTTTTCCCCATCTGGTTTAAGATTTATGAAAATCGCATTCATTCGTATGAAAAATGCTGATACCGTTTTCTGGTAAAGAGGTTAAAGCGCTGAATTTGTGGGATGATAACTTTCTTTAAATGATCCGCCCATCTCTAAACCAACTCCTCGATAAAGAGGCGCCTCTGAGCCGTGATTTTTCGATATCTGACATCCAGGCGGATCCTAAGCCATTAGCTTTAGTTGTGGCTGGCTATTTGTTCAAGCCTGCGATTTGCGGCGGATATGATGGGCTAAAGGTATGATGGGAACCTAAAAATGTTCTCCCTTGATAGCCTAAAGCTTTCGATTTTATGCACACGTCGAATAGCAGAGTTGTCCTCGATAAAAACAAGCCCTGCGAATCTACCAGGGCCTGCTAAAATTGTTCAATCAAAGTGAGGTGATTGATTTTTAAAAATAGCTTTTATCACGCTATAAAATTCAATTGAACCAAATCTGTGCAGGAATTTGGGAACTTTGTTAAAAAATTACACATGGCACCAATTGATTAAGGTATTTTTAAGTGTAGACAGGTAAATGCTGGTTATTGAAATCTGAAAACACCGCTGTTGCAAGATTGACCACATACCCATCACGATTTCGATACCGCTTCATCCTCCTTTTCTTAGCCAAAAGTACATTCACATCAACATTCAATGCATCGGCAATAATTAAAGTTGCGGAAGCGTGATCCTGTTATAGCCATGCTCAACCTTACTGTAAGCATGCTGACTGAGTCCTAAAGCATTTCCAAGATACCTTTGGCTCAAGCCTTTGTGCACCCGAATTTCGCGGATATTGGTGATCACATGTAGCTGATGTTGTTTTACCTCTTGTCCCATAACAAAAACAATGAGCAAAAATAGTAAAACCGGTACCGTCCAGGCAAATTTTTCGCTGGCTAACTGCAAACAAGTTTGGGATTACAGGTTACTGAGAACAGGATGAATCTGAAAGAGAAAGTCTGAAAGCGTATTCATAAACGGTGCAACAAGCAAATTAAAAAATGCCTGAATAGCCTTCACCCTTCAGACTATCGCAACGAAAAGATATTCCAGAATATAACAAAACCTTTCATGAAGGTCATTAATCGCAAGAAAAAAGTGCTTCTTCAGTGGCCATGGCAAGTACATTATCAACAGATTCCCGGATTGGAGTACTTGTTTCAAGTTGCGTCGACCTTGCTACTTTCTCAGCCTTTAACAAATAATTAAATACGATAACGGTTAAGTTTAAGTCTATTTGGATATATACAACCGGTTGCCATTGACACAAGCGAACATCCTCAATATGATCTTGTACCGGATCGCGTTGAGCACCAACATCCCAGGCTTTCCCTCCGCTTTCTTCCGATGAAAATATTGGCGAAACTCCCCATCATTTTTTATTGAGGATAATGCACATATATGCAACAACCCCTTTAATTTATGGTCACCCATTTTCGAAATCCTGTCTTTCATCACCATCCTTCCAGAGCGGTGTGGAAAGGGCGCCACCCCGCACAAGCTAGCGAATTTTTTGGGATCGGATATATCCTGGAAAGCATTGGTTTTGATGAGCACAGATAGGGCTGTAATAGCCCCCACTCCAGGTACTGAGAGCATTTGTTCCATGGGCAGAGCACAGATGTTATTTCCTCTCCATATCTTCTTTATGGTGCTTTCCAAACCCGAGAGGTCTTTACAAATGGCCGTGATGCAATGGTCACTGTACAAATGCAGCTCATCAAAAAGTTCTTTATCAGTAAACAGCGAGAGTTCAGAAAGTGCCACCCTGAGCCTGTTTCGGGCATTCAATAACCGCTCACGGTGGGCCAAAAGCAAGCGTAACCGTTCGATAACCTGCATCTTCGGCTTCCATATCCTCAGCTCCTCACGGCATCTGTGCAGATACCGCGCAATCCGTTCTGCATCCAGTTCATCAGTTTTGCCCCGGAGCATGCCCAGAGAGTTGCGGATCACACTGGCGTTCTCATGCACGGTGTCATTCCCCATCTCCCGAAGACCTTCAAGCAGCAAATTAGAGTACATCCCAGTATGTTCCATCCCAAAAACTGCCGCGGCCGGTGAATATCCGGCTAACGATGATAGTCCGGAGATGAACGCTTCAATATGCTCGCGATCATTTCGCACCTTTCCAGAATCAACCTTTAATCCCTTGTATTGGACAACATAATCGAAATGTCCCTTGGAAACATCGATGCCGATAAAAAATTCTTTAGCTACCATTGGCTAAGTTCGTTTAAGGTTCAACCACAATTAACTGAATTCTTCTTCAAAGGATATAATCCATAATGAACAGTACCCTACCCTTAAATGTCTAAGTTGCCAATTGTTTGACACACAGTCTTTGTTCTCTTGAATCAAAAACCTGTCTATTCAGGCAAGCTGAGTGATAATGTGCATTCACGGGACGTCAGTGTCAGAAGAAAATAACCTTGGAGAAGAGGGTAAAATGATCAATTGGTGTTAGCGACAAAAAGCAAATTTTCAAATAGTGGTATCAATAGCACTGAACAATCGTCAAAGAGCACATAAGAACATTTCCATGATGGCCGGCACTTGAATTAGGGATTTGGTCTTCAGCCTTATTAGCACACCTTAAGTCTAACCCGGCCATACCACCCCATTTACAGTCTTACTTAAATTACATGTTAGGTCTTACCTGGGTGTCCATTTTAGCCTGAAGCCATTATTCTTAAACTGAAAGCCTGGTGGTTGATGGAAATGTTGGGCGATTAAGTCATATAATAAATTTACTAACTATATGTAAGAAAACAAAGTATGAAATATGAAAAATAACAACGTCAGATAGCGTTCTATCACTATTATTGAGACGATCATTTAGAAACAATAAGCAAAGTACCAATGTTGGATCATTCAGGTTGAGTAAACTATGAACATTCTAAATGTGGCTAAATTTCAATTTTCTTTTTATCAAAACCAAACCCTGCAATTATGCGTTTATGACCGCAGTAAAGCGAACAAAACGTAGATTAATTTATAGGTGAGCATGATCACGCTAATTCCTTTCTTTTCATTTAATTTTAAAAAAAAGCGACCAGATACAAAATATGCATTTGGTCGCCAATGTATAATAAGGTTGTTCAATATTCCAAACCAATAGAAAGAGACAGATGTATTTAAATTATACCCACCTATTGATTTTTTCGAAATTTCAGAATACCCGAAGCCTCCCTAACCAATTGTAAAGCTTTGTCCTTCGCAGCATCTGTGAAATAAAATACGATTGTAAATTCGCCTTTACCTTTCCTGGCAGCTAAGACATACCTATCGTTATTATATTTATCTAAGAATGCGTCAGAACAGTTTTTTGTGTATTCCACTGCATTATCGGCATTAAATTTCTTATCGGCCTTTTGCTGGTGGTACACCAAGGAGCTGAAATGGAGGGAGTCGGCTTCACTTTTCTGTCTTTTAAGAATATTGGAGACGGGTTCATAATATTGCTGTCCCCGATCCCTTATAAAATCCCCAAATCCTATAATAATGCTGCTGTCTTTATTAATAACAGAATATACAAGCGTTGTGGTTTTGTTATAAAGATCATCCTTACATTTAAAACTTGTAGTGGAATCCCGTTCAGAAAAACCAGCTGGCAGCGTGTACTCTAAATTTAATTCGTCCAAGCATATTTTGAAAATTCTGTCATACTTTTGGCAAAACGCAGACATTTGTAAAAAGGTTACAAAAGCTGCGCAAAGCAAAATAGGTTTAGGATTGAAGGTATGTATTTTCATGATGATTACTAAATAGCAATACTGGTCTTCTTGGCCGATCCAAGCTCTACAAATTTTTACATTACCGGACCGCTTTATCTTCGTGTTTTTCAAAATTGCCGAAATGAACATAGTTCATCAACCTGACCTCTTTTCCAAAGTACACTTTTCAGATCGGATTTTACAAAATTCGTGAATATTGTTTAACATCGTTTCACCAGCAAACAGAAAATAATTTGAAAGTGCTCAGAATTACTCTCCTAAATCTTACAATTATATCTCATCAGAGTACTTTTAATAGTTTCCCCCACAATTAGCGATATTGTCTCGGGCACAGCCCAAACAACAAAGTTACCATTTACAGCACGGGAACTGGAAGTTCTTCACTATTTTGCACAAGGATTGTCAATCGCCCAAACTGCAGAACAGACAAACCTAAGCAAACACACAATTGTGGCACATCGGCGCAAGATGATGGAAAAAATCAAAGTCAATTCTATTACAGAACTATTGTTTTATGCGCGCAAACAGGAGCTAATCTGACCTCAACCTATATTGTCAGGCTCGAACCAAGCACCGGAATAAATGGGTACGCAGAAAAAGACCACAGGCGGCTTCATGGTGAAATATCGACGGTTATCCGGATAAAATATTCTTTTGCTTATAAAATAGGGTAGCCATAAAAAACCTACCCTTTGCCGTTATATTTGAGTTAACCCCACCTAAATATAATATAGCCAAAAATACATTTTTTACCGGACAGCCGATATTAAAGCAGTTATTAAGTTCGATCGACAGAAATTCTGCAGGATGATTATCGCGCCGTGATGGTTAAGACCAATATTGCAAGCACTTTAATACTTTTGGTCATCTGATCATGGTGCTCTGTTGTAGCCTGAGTGATTTCAGGGGAAGCCGTGATGTAGTCAGTGGGACGATGCTTTCCACTGCGACCCCCTCCATCTGAGCATGGTCAGCCCGCCTAGGTGGATTACACTTTGTCATGCAATAGCTGGATAAACCGCTTCAAATTGACCCCTTTGATCATATTGGGACCTTCAATGCTGCTCGTATTCAACCTATTAGAATGAATGTACCGGTGACAACAGTTTGTAGGATACCGGGCACAATACAACTCCCCGCATACAAAAGTTACCTATCCGTTTTTTTTACTGTTTTTCCAAGGTTTAACTTTAAAAGTTCTCTACTTTGATTCTTGTTTCGCTACCTTGCTCGTATCTTTTTCACGCGCACAAATTTCGCAGTGTAGGAATTCAGAAGCTGTAAGATCAATTCCGGGTAGGATATTTTTGTCGCCCATGTAACTGCCATTAAAAGAAAATCTGAATCGCTGGTCGACTGATGAGTGGCTCAGGTTTACATGAACGCTTCCCTTCACATCTGAAGGGTCACCAGGCATAACCGTAGTTTCTTTATGGTAGTTTGCCCCGAGCACTACCTGTGTGTTGGCGCTGCCACCTGACATTGTAAGCTGGGCGTCGGTATACCTAGCCTTGCCACCGATTAATTCCTCCTGCCAATCCGTATACCTGTTCTGGTCCCACACAGTTAGGTCGTAATTGGACGTGTTGGGTGTACTGGTACTGTTGGGAATTGCTAATCCCTGTGACTGGTAAGCCTCCTTACGCATGCTTAGGTACTGCTCGGTACAACACGGCCGCGTACGTCGATATTTAAATTTTTCTTGGAAAGGAGGTCTATTGAAGAATCGCAATGACTTTTCCGCTTGTACCGGATTTATCCTTTAGGCTATCCCCGATTTTTCTACTTGTAAGGTCACCTAAAGTAATTGATGTTTCTGATCGTGTTGTGGGGAATGATTGACTTGATTTCCCACAAGCTGGCCAGGGAGTATTACCGGATCAGTGATTACCCATTTTTTGTTGAGTTTTGTTTGGGCAGTTTTGCCATTAGACACTTAATGACTAAGCTGCTCCCGGCTGTAGTGGAGCAGTTATTGGAAGATGTAATTGGCCGTATTGGCGCGGTGGTTAACAGGCGAAAGATTGCGGCCAGGAAAGTGCTCAAAAAGCACGGTTTGACAAGAATATGTTTTTGATTTTGAGCAGGATTTCTATTAGGTTAGTCGTCATTGACCTTAAGTCGGGATGAGAAGATTCGAACTTCCGACCTCCAGCACCCCATGCTGGCGCGATACCTGGCTACGCTACATCCCGATAAGAACCATTTAGGTTTCGGCCTCGAAGATATGATTTTGAGCAAAAAATACAAATTGACGCTTAGCAATTTCTAAAGTTTGTTCGAACTTACGAGAAGCGGATAAGTCATTTATACATTTGCTTATCGCAAATCTAAAACCGAATCCAATAAAGCTCTTGAAGCGCGGAGCGCGCCCGGAAAAATAAGAAAGGAGTGGTCATAAGACCACTCCTTCAGTTGAGCTGAACTATTCCGGTAAGGGCAAAATTTTCGCAGAGCTTAAATGTAGTCTGTGCACGCTGTAAACCCGTTCCCCAAAGAATACTTTTGAGCTTCATTTCCTCAGAGCCAAATGTCCTGACATTCTGAAAGTATCCGGTAATGGCATTATAGGCGCCAAACAATGTTCCCTTGGTGGTCACCTGCTGTTGAGCGGGTGCCAAAAATGCATATTCCAAAACATCATCAACCATATTGAGATAATGAGTAGAAAGGTGCTGGAATTTTTCCTCCTGCAAGCTGCTGAGTACTTCCTTGCTCGGTGCCATGGCGATACCTATCAGGTCTTTAAGTGCTTTGTCGCTAATGCGAACCCTTGACCAGTGGTTAAACAGCGTTTCCATTTCCCCTGCCAGGCCGTTGGTCATCCCCATCAACTGATGCGCCTGTTTTAACCGTTCTACCGCGCTGGAAGTGTGGCGAATCTTTATACTGTGTTGCCTGGAACGAATAGCGGCATTTAAGGTATTCTGACAAACGATCCTGATAGGGGTAAAAGCGGCCGTTATACTCCCATAACCATCATGTGAAGTGGTGAGGAAAACATATTGCTCGATCAGGTCATCCCTTCCTATGCGGATATACCCGGGGAGTTTTGCAGTTATAAAAATCCGTTCTCCCCTACCCAATACGCCTGCGGTTTCATATTTAATGTCCCTGTTATGCTGGACAATGCTGTCAAAAAAAGAAAAGGCTTCGCTATTCTGAACAATCTGATAATCCTTTCCGACTACCCCCAGCACGTCCTGCGTATCGGTCCTAACGGTCGCATAATAATTGGGAACCGAGATAAATGCATTAAAGGTATTGTCCTGGGTCCCGTTAGCAGGATGGGTTAAGAAATGGTCATCTGTAAATAAAGGTCTTTTTTCGACAGTATAATCCAGTCCGGCGAACCGGATCGCTTCGGTACTGGTCGGGTAGTCTTCCACAATAGTACCGAGCCCATGCCAGGGCTTTTGCTGCACGGAGAAAAAGCTGTGCCTGCCTGTTTGCTGATTATAATACAGGTTATGCGCCATGATTTTTGTTTTTTAGATTGCTGACTTTAGTGCTTAATATTTCTGAACGGAGCACCTTTACTTTGGGGGTGTTGGTGATAAAAAACCGGGAGGTCTTCTCCATTTCCAGTAGTGTTTCATCGATATGGGCATGCCCGCTTTTCACTTCCACGCGGACAATAAAAAATATTTCTTGTGTTTTCATGATGATGATAATTTTGGTTCCCTGCCCTTTTGGGGCAGGGAACCGGGTTATACGGGGATAGTGATTTCTGCTTCGATTTCTGCAAGGCGGTTAGTACATAACTGGCGTACATAGAGCGCCACAGCTTTGATGATCACCGGGTTTTTAGTTGAAAATTTGTTGCGTTTATCATCTGTGATTTCCAGTTCGCAGCCCTGATAGTAATTGGAAAGGGAATCTTCTGCATCCTCCTTTTGCTCAATTTCGAATTTATCGAGGTTGTCAATGGTATGCACCAGCCTACCACGCTGAACCATCCTGCGGTGAAGTTCTTCAACCAGTTTGAGTGTACCTTCCAGATTGAGCCCTGCTATTGGACCTGCTGCGCCCGAGGGTTTTTGTCCATCTGATGGAACCTGAGCTACTGCCCCAAGCGATTTTGCTGAAGTATGGTCGCGCGCTTCGGGGGATTTTTCTATCGCCTTTGCCGTAGAGGCATTATTTTTAGGATTGATATCAATGTGGTGAGGTTTACTTTCCGGGGTATTTGAATTCTGATTTTTCATGATAATTGATTTTTGTGATAAATAAATGTTTTCGCTAATCTCCATCGGGAGATATTCTCCTTTCGTTAAGTTCAAAGGCGGGCTTCTTGATTTTCTGATTTCCATAGCTTAATGATTAATCTCCAAGTCAGTCGGCAGGAGCCTCCTGGCTTTTTGTTAAGCCACCTCACCTGAATGCAACCGGGCTTGCAAGGCAAGACTTTGCGAAAAAAAATACACTCCCGCAGGGAGGAAGATTTTATTTCAGCAAACCCTTCAGGGCCTGGTCTTTCCGGCAATCCGGTTGTTCAGAAATTTGCTACTCAAAATGCCTTCGACCCTTTAGCTGATCTAATTACAGGCGAAAGCCAAAGAAAAAAAATGAACAAAAAATAAGCTCCCATGGAATTACCATGGGAGCTTTGACGGACTATATCGTGCCGTTGTCCTTAAAACTGTAATAATGGTCTTTACAAACGATGATATGGTCTAAAACCGGAATATCCAGCAATTCGCCAATTTCAGCAAGCCGCCGCGTTAATTTCAGATCAGCAGCGCTTGGACTGGATTCTCCGGATGGATGGTTGTGAGAGAGGATGATCCCACTGGCGCAGGCTTTTAAAGCGATGGCGAAGATAACTTTGGCATCTGCCACCGTCCCGGATATTCCCCCTTGGGAGATATTGACAATCCCCAACACCCGGTTTCTGCGGTTGAGTAGTACGATTTTAAATTCTTCCAGGAGTTCAATCTTGTTGTCGTTCCAGTTATCCAGTATGATCTTGTAAGCGGCATGCGCGCAGTCAATCTGAGGCCTTTGGCAGGACTGGAATGCTGGTTTGTAACTGATTTCGATTTCGGCCAGCTGATAAAGTGAGTTTTCCATAATATTTTGATTTAATTATGGCGCCTCAGCGGTTTGAGGATCCGCCAAAGCGGGAGAAGCAACGGAATAAATAGACTAGCGGGGAAAGGCCACAGGAGGGTTTATGCCGGAATTTCACCCGCGTGCCGGATCGCAAACCTAAATTTGCCGGTAATTAAATGATCCCCCCTTGCTCCTTCGAACAGGAAAGCCTTCCCGGACTTCTGGTTTTCCACAACCTGTGAAAAAAAATGTTAAGTATTTAGCAGTGAATTGGGTAACATTGAAACCAACTTTTAAAAAGATGAACGCGATCGAAACCTTAACAGACTACAGAAAAGCCATTTTGCGGATCAATACCCTGCTGAACAAGGGAAGCCAGGGCGTTTCTGGGGATGAAATGACTGAAATCAGGATCTTAAGGCAGGCGGCATCAGATTTCGAGAAGATCCGTTACGATCACTCGGAAAACCTCGGTGCAATACAACAGGAAGAAAAAGCATGAAGTACGGCATTTCAGGAATGCTTCAAAAGATATGCCCCGTGAGCATCACGGAAGCTTCTAAACCCGAAACCTCATTAAACAAAAAAAGCCCTGACCGGAGCCAGGACTTTATAATTTCCCAAAACAGCGTTTAATTATTTTGCGCTATTTTTCTTTTCTGTTACCTCAGTACGAATTTCCTGGGCAAGGTTTTTAAGGTCCTGCATCGCTTTACGTACGCGTGTACCTGCTGCAGAATTTCCGCCATCATAAAACTTGGTTACATCTGCTTCAACAGCTGCGATTACTTCTTTAACTTTTTCAAATTTTTCCATTTCATTCTTGTTTTGCCCCAAATAAACCTGAGGCGGTGAATCCTGATTGACTATTAATCCCGCCTGTACGGGCCGCAAAAATAAGAAAAGACTTTAAACGCCCAAACCCTGCGCCTTCACTGCGTTTTTTTCTTTGCCCTTGGACTGCGCGACTGCTTTCACCTGAGCAGTGGTTTTCAGGAACTGCTCCCTTTTCTCAGGTTTACCGTTCGCGGCGTACATATTCAGCTGCGAATACCTCGGAACCGCTTCCACCTGAAGCTTCACCGCTTCACCGTTTTTTTCCACGGTGATCGTTGGGCGGTCTCCGTTACGAAGGCTGGCTTCGAGCTTCTCCCTTTCTTTTGGCGAATCAAGTTCTTTGATCTCAAAGCGGTCCAGCACCTCTTTTAAATTAAAACCATACGAGGGATCATGGTATTGGTTCATATTGAAATTCATGTGGCGGTCACGCGGACCATCCAGATCGAGCTTCATCCATGCCCGGTAAGGCAAACCGCCCTGCGTCAACATATCCTCCCGGTAAACGGCGCGGCCTTCTATCAGATTAACCGACTGGGAAGCGGTAAAGCCTTTTCCCCTGTCTACCCAAATCGTTTGGGGAAGCGGGGGATTGCGGAAAGTCCGCGCGAAATCCTTGTCCACAAAATTAATCTTCCCTTCCTCCATAGAAGCCAGCCTGGTTTTATGGGCAGCATCCTTTCCTACGGCCAGCTCGGCGTTACCGGTATGTTTTTTAAAGACAATGATGGCTTCAGCCACATTCTCCCTTTTGAAAACATTATTCTTTCCCGGGGTATCACTGGGTGAAATTACCAGGTACTGCTGACCAGGCTCCAGTGGTTTTCCTTCATTGAGCGAGATATCATATTTATTCAAATAGTAATTCTCTGACTGACCGGACTGCTTAAAATACAGGTTAAGGTCAATCTGTCCCTTGTGCCCCTGGATCTTATCTTTTAAGGTAAACTCAGGCAGATTCTGCTTCATGTTTTCCTCCATTTTTTCCTGTAGCTCCTTACTGAAACCCAGGGTTTTCATCTCGCTTTTGAGATTTTCCAAATTGTTTAAATTCATAATCGTGTTTTTATGGTGAATGATTAACTGTACGTTCAGTGCCCCTTATCTTCCTTCTGATTATTGCGCAGCAATACCTTTTCCCCCGCCTTGAGCCTGATCCGCACCTGCCTCACCTTTTTTGAAAAAAGGCCCTTTGCCGCATCTATCCCGGCACCTGCTACCTGTAGCCCTACTGACTGATCCATGCCAAGGAGCTGTAAACTGCTTACCGCATCATCAGCGCCACCTGAAACGGCACTGTTGACTACCGCATCGGGTGCCTCCAACCCCTTGATCCCATCCAGGCTATATAGCGACAGGTCAACCGGGATAATATGATTATCCATGCGGATGGTTTTGATGTCCACGAGCAATCTTTGATTGGTGAGGTTACAGAGCCCGAAAATTTCCTGCCCTTTGGGAAAGCGGACCCCGCTGATAGAGACTGTATCGCTCAGCACCAGCTTAAGCACAGCCCCCTGCACCAGCGTCTGCTTTTTAGCGATCGTGGCAGGAATGGCTTTGAAACGTTCTTCGGGCGCGGCATTGACTTTCTCCAGGTAAGCATCGCGGACACGCTGGGGATGCTGGATGTCGAGTACCTTTTCCAGCATCCCGCTGAGCTGCTTCATTTCAGCATCATCGTTGCTATTCCCCTGCATGCCCGACATCAGCGTTTCCAGCCGGTCCACTTCAGCGTTCCTGGCGGAAAATCTAACTGGCCGGCTGGACTGATTCACCTCCGGGCTGCTTTGTAAAGGTGCGTTGAGCTGCTGATGAAGCGCTTGGAGCTTCAGCTCAATTTCTGCAGCGGGATCGTCTTTGGCTTCCGGGTGAAAACCTAAGCGCTCCGCGATCTGATCAAGGCCCGAACTGCCCATCCTGGCAGAATCCTGGTCACTTTGATCATAAATTCCCATTTTATCGCCGGGCTTTTGCTTTGAAAAAGCTGCATCGGGTAATGTCGTATTAATGCCTGCTTGTCTGGTGATCCCAGGTGCTCCGCTACCCCCGCCCATGGCATAAAATGCCAGCGCGGCGAAAGGCAGAATAAGCACCGGAAGGAACAGCATAACTTTTCTGCTGTTCCTGATTTTTCGATTGTCCATTTCGTATTGTTATTATTTAGATTTTTCCTATAATGAGCAGCACAAGCATGCCGGCACATAGCGTACAAAAGGCTGCGAGGATAGCCATCTGCGCAGTTTTAGAGAGATCATGGCATTTACCATTCAGCCAGGAAGCTATTATTTTCTGCATGGCTAAAAACCTGTCATTCAGGGCAACCATCTCCTTGCTGCAGTTTTGATTGTTTTTCATCTGGTTATGGTTTTAGCGGTTCATCATAATTTTCGAGCGTCTGCCAGCGCTGGATCAAAAACCCGTGGGGGTTATTATCCGAGCGGGACACATTTCGCAGGTTGCCAGCGGTAACGAGCTTTCGGGTAACCGTGGAAGATGCCCGGATCAGCCGCTGGGTAGCGAAGCACTTGAAAGCATAGGGATATTGATTGAGGTCCAGCTGGATACTGTCCAGGGCAATCTCCTGGGAAATATTGGCTGAAATCAGGTTATTGAAATAGCCCTGCTCCTTCAGGTTATCATAAGCTTTTTTAGCGCTCTCATCAGCCAGGTTCAAGGCGGAAGAAATGTTGGCCTGGATCACCTTTTCATCGGGATCCAGCGAGAAAAAATAGTGGTGGAACATTTTGATGTGGTCCCTGATCTCTACCCCGATATTCTCCTTTCGCTCGGCGGCAAAGGCCTCCAGTGCTTTCCCATTGGCCAGGATATACACCTTTTTACCTGCACTGGAAGCCATCTCAAAGCCTTTATATATAGCAAAGGCTGAGATCACCGTACAGGCCAGGATTAAAAAAAGACTAAAGCGCTTAATGTGACTAAAGGCGGTATCAATATTTTTGAACTGTGTAAACATGATCATTCTTTTAAGTATGCTTTCCTGAAATCTTCTGTTTTTGGTGACTGTTCTGGTCAGTAAAATAATCTCCCTGGGCTGCGCTGGCATAGCCCTGGGACTGCATCCTCGCCTGGTCGCCCAGTGCATCGGCCGCCATCCCCCCTGCTGCAAGGCCGGCGTTCACGCCCGCTCTGGGCGCAGCTATGACCATGGAATTGACCTTACTTAGCACCGCATTCCCTCCCCCTGCATGCACAATGAAACTGGCTACACTGGGCACAGAAAAATAGCCGACAATGCCAATGATCAAAAAGACGAGATAAGCGGTATCCGTGGAGGAAAAAAAAGTGTCCCCCTGGGCTTCGATCTGGGAAAGGTCGACTTTGAGCATGTTTTCCTGGATTTTTCCCAGGATGCTGCCAAAAATATTGGCAATGGGCAGCCAGAGAAAAATATTGACGTAGCGTGCCAGCCATACCGTGACGGTTTGCTGAAAGCCATCAAATACCGCAAAACCCAGTACCAGTGGACCCAGAATAGCCAAAACAATCAGAAAAAACGTGCGTATGGTATTGATGCAAAGAGATGCCGCGGCATACAGCACCTCCAGTACTTCCTTTAGCCAGCTTTTGATGGAGTTACGCAGGTTATAACTTTGCTTTTCCATCCAGAACTGCATGCTGTTCCCCAGGCCATCGAGAAAAGTCTCATCATTCCTTTGCGGATCATTGGGATGGGTGTACTTATACCATTTATCGCTATCGCCCTGACCGGTGTCTCCGACATACATCTGCCAGTTTTTAGACCGTTTGATCGCCTGCTCTTTTACTTTAAGCAACCGCTCTATGGCGATATTACTGTCAGAAACCATTGCCCCGGTTGCGGAAACTGTTGGCTGAAGTACGCCATTGATGATCCCCAATACCGCCGGGAAAAGCATGATGCATAATCCGAGCGCAAATGGCCTCATCAGCGGATAAAAATCAATGGGCTCTGCTGCCGCGATCTGGCGCCAGACGCGGCTGGCAATATACCATAGCGCAGCAAAGCCGGCTATCCCCCTGGCAACGTCAATCAACCTGGAACTCAAGGGAATCATTTCCTGATAGACCTTGCCGAGTACCGACTGCATACCCGAGAGTTCTCCAGCGAGTCCCTGGGCAAAAAGTACCTGGGGAAGCAGAAAAAAGGCAAAGCCAAGCCCTGATCCCTTTAAAAGGGAGTGAAACAAATTTTTCATAATAAAAATGATTAGTGGTTAATAAGCAGGTTCTCCAGACTATGCAGATCGGCCTTTGCCGCCTTTCGCTGCTCCATTAACAGCGCAGCATCCCTGTTAAAGGACCGTAAAAAAATGAGCTTATCCGAGCTGTCTTCATACAGACGGTCAATCGCCTGTAGCCGCTGCTCATCATTCATGCGCAGGGTGCTGGCGGTGATCACCATCGTGAGCTCATACAGATTATACAGGCTCTGGGAAAGCAGCGAAGCATAAACCCTGCCGAGGTAACTCATTTCCCGGGGAATAAATACCCCCGAGGATTTAAAGCTCCGGAGTTTCAGTTGGTATTCGGTAACCATATCTTTCTGGGCGGTGAGGATATCCCCTATGCGGTGGTACTTTCTTACTTCCGGGCTCACCAGCATCAGCCCGTCGATGAAGACCTGATGGAGGGAATAATTCCCCTGGGAGATGTCCTTCACCATATTATACCCTTTGGAAAGAACCCTATATCCCTTTTTCATGTCCCTAAGGATATTCTTCAGCTGGCTCAGTTTTTCTACATTCAGCATGAGCTGCTGCGCTTCGTGGGATTGCGAAAAAGCTTTTATACTGGCACTAAACACCAGCAACGCAATCAAATAAAGCCTGAAGATGCTAGTTTTCATATATGTCCTCCATTTCTTTGATACCTCTGATTTCCTGTGCCCTGTCACGCTCCAGAGATTGCAGGAGCAGCGAAAACCGGGATGTAAAAATTCGCTTTTGCTGCATGTCCAAATAGAGCTGATCGATGCGGGACAGCCTTTCTTCATCACTAAGCTCCAGCCGGCCGGAGCTGATCACCAGTAGCAGATCTTCCAGATTGCTGAGGCAATCCACTAGAAGGCCCGTTGAAACCTGATCAATGTATCTCCGGTTATCATCACTCAGGTTCCCTAGATGGCGAAAGCTAGCGCAAGTGCTGCTAATGGCTAACTGCATTTCGATGATCTCAGCGATCCTGACATTCTTTTTGATGGCCGGACTCACCGTTTTGAGTGAGCTGAAGAAGGCGCCATGAAGATCCAGTTCTCCCCTGCCGGCATCTTTGATCAAGTCCAGCCCGGAGGAGCCAATTTCATAGCCCTTTTTGAGATATCCGGCATAGAGTTTCAATGCAGCCAATTGTTCCAGGAGATATTTTTTCTGGGTCTTTTTCTGGGCAAACCATTCCGGCCAGGTCTGCGCCTGAAGCGGACTGGCAGACCAGGCCATCACTATCACGACCCCCAGCAGGACCGCTCTTTTAATGCACATCGTAAATCTCCTTTAATTTAGCTACCTCCTCCAGTGAATTTGCCCGCTGTATGCTCAGGGAAATATTGCTGGCGTTGTACTGCCTGAGATCCGCATAGTTTTCCTCCATTTTTTCGGCCGCTGCATTGATAATTTCCAGCCTTCCGGCATCGCTCATCTGGGTTTTGAAGGAATTGACCACCAGTAACACCTGGTCCAGATTTTTCACGCTTTCCTCCAGTATCCGCAGGTATACCTTCTGCATTTCATCAAGCTCTGCCCCTGAAAAATGCCGGTCTTTCTGGAATAACCCAAAGGCCCATTTGTATTCATCCACGATAGCGATCTGTTTGGTGGTCAGCTCTTTGATGCGTTTATAATAAGTGATGGCAGATTTTACTTTCCAAAGCGAGGTATAGTATTCCTGATAAAGTGATTTTTGCTTATCTGTCCAGTCTGCAATTTCGGTGAGCTTCAATTTAGAAAGCTGGTTTTCCAACACCTTTTGGGCATTTTGCAACCAGATGGTTTCATTTTGAAGCCGCTGTACTTTAAGGTCGACTGCGCGGATGACTTTTTTCACCCCTGCTTTAATCACCTCCAGTACCGCAATCTGGGCACTGGCCCCTTTGGGCAGGCTCACGCAGATGGTCAGGGCGCTGACCGGGAGAATTACCATATAACTTTTCATAAGGCTTTTAATTTTGTTCAGCAGCCATCCCGCTTTTCTTGCGGGATGGGCTAAACTGTTTCTGATGGTGGTACCTGGCCAGATACCGGTGTGAAGAGATCTCATGGGAATAATTTATTTTTTAGCGTATTTTCTTTTACCGATCTGCAGGTATCCCGAATCGGGATAAAGTGTGATCAGCTTTCCTTTTCGGGTTTCCATTAAAGTTTGGGTGGAAGCGTCATATATGGCGTTCCATTCTTCCCTTTCATACTGGCGTTTACCGAGTTGCCCGTTGCGGATCAGGTTATATCCTGTGCGCCGGTGGAGCAGCACGTTATTGTTTTCCGCGGGCTCAACGATGAGCGTATCGTCCGCGGTACTCAGCTCTCCTGTAGCTGAAGAGGTAAAAGTCCCTTGCAAGAAAGCCTTTGATTTATCCCGCTGGCAGGCGGAGCATGCCAGCAGCAGCACGAGGGTAAAAAGATTGAAGTAAGTTTTCATAGATTTTAGGTTTAATGATTAGTGGATTGATTTCTGATTTCATGGGCAAGCGCGGCGATCCCTTTTTGCATGCTGCCAAAACGCACCGCATATTCGCTTACCTGAAGCTTTTCTTTTTCCTCGGTTGTATAGGCGAGATATTCCTCTATCGAAACTTCGGTGCGGTAGACCTGGCTGTGCTGGCCACCAAGGGAAATGAATACCTCTTTATATTTTTTAGCGGGATCATTGGCGCGGTTCAGCGAAAGGATCTGTGCACGTTCTTTTTCCGTCAGCCCCAACAGTTCCTGAATGCAGTCAAACCTGTTCTGGTACTTGCTCTGATCAAGCAGGATTTTACAGTCCGCGTTATTGATAATGGCCTGCTTCACTACGGGAGAGGAAATAATATCTTCGACTTCCTGGGTCACCACTACCGCCTCGCCAAAGAATTTGCGGACGGTTTTGAAGAGGTACTTGATGTATTCTGCCATCCCCTCTTTGGCGATAGCCTTCCAGCATTCTTCAATGAGGATCATCTTGCGAATTCCTTTAAGCTTTCTCATTTTAGAAATGAATACTTCCATGATGATGAGCGTAACGGCGGGAAAAAGTATAGGATGGTCTTTGATCGCATCCAGCTCAAAAACGATAAAGCGCTCAGAGAGTAAATCCAGCTGGCTGGTCGCATTGAGCAGGTAATCAAATTCCCCGCCCCTGTAGTAAGGCCTGAGCACATATAAAAAGCTGTTGATATCGAAATGCTTTTCCCGGACATTATTTTCCTCCAGTACCCTGAGGTATTCACCCGAGAGAAACTCATAGAAGGAATTAAAGCAGGGAAAAATATCGGGATGGGATTCCAGGTGCTTAAAATACAAGGTCAAACTATTTGAAAAGCCCACATATTCCGGGCGGGTAAAAGTCTCTCCTTCTTTTTTGGACAAGGCCAGCAGCAAGGTTTTAATCGATTCCTTTTTTTCAGTATCCAGTGAATCTCCCGGGGCCAGGTAAAAGGGGTTAAAAGCAATCGGGCTGGATTCACTGTAGGTAAAATAGTAACCATCCAGCAGTTCGCACAACCCTTTATAGCTGTGCCCGACATCCACCAGCAATACGTGCGTGCCCTGCTCATAGTAACTTCTGACCATGTGGTTGGTGAAAAAGGATTTCCCCGATCCCGAAGGCCCGAGAATAAACTTGTTCCGGTTGGTAGTGAAGCCCTTAAACATGGGTTCATCGGATATATCCACGTGTATCGGCCTGCCGGATAATCGTTCGCCCAGGCGCATACCAAAAGCCGATCGGGAATCCCGGTAATGGCTTTCCAGGTTAAGAAAACAGGCCGCCTGCTCTAAAAAGGTATCAAAGGTGTCATTCATCGGAAAATCAGCTTCATTGCCAGGCAGGCCAGCAAACCAGATCTGCGCCTGGCCATCTGTTTCGCGCTTGGCTACCGCATCCATTGCAGCCATGGCTGAGCCCACCTTATTCTTAATGTCCAGCTGGGCAGCAGAGGTATCAGACCAGGCCATAACGTTCAGGTGGGATTTGACCGGCAATCGACCTAAAGCCACCGCTTCATTTAAAAAATCATTCACCGCATCCCGGGAAATGGCATTTTCACGCGAATAGCCGGAAAGGGACTGCAGGCGAAGTTTTTTGGCTTCCAGCCGCTTAACCGTCTTTTGCGTGTCGCCGATAAACACATACTGGTTGAAGATGTGGTTACAATCCAGCAACTGCCCCAGCGGGCTGGCAAAACCTATACTGAATTTCGAGCGGTCTGTGGAGTAAGGCTCATAATTGATGCGGCTCCCGCAGAAAGCGGGCAGTTCAGCCAGATCCGAAAGAGTATAAATTTCCAGCTGTTTTTCACCCACGCGTATTTCATCGCGAATATGGATATCCCTGATAATGGGCATATCCTGCTCACCGAGCAAAAAACAATACCGTTCTAGTATACCCGCTTTATTGGAAGTTCCGGCAAGGGCATCATTGTCCAGCCTGTTAAGCTGAACAAATCCCGAGTCTTCCAGGATCCGGCGGAACTGCCCGGCTTTATCCAGGAAATCACCTACTATGGTAGGATTGATGGTTTGAGGCGGAAACAAGGCTTTTGCGCAACAGCCCGGAGCTGGCGGAACTGGAATCCTTTCTGCCCGCAGCCTTGAAAGTCAGGAAAATATAGCAGCTGTGAACGGTGCTGGGGCGGGCATTAAAAAAGCGTTCACTGGCCCGGGAAAGAAAGTCGGTTCCCGCGCGGTCAAAGTCCGCACGAAAGGTTTCGGATAAAAACCAGTCCTGCTTGTGAAAGATGCTGTGCTGGGGCAATACCCTAATCGCCTTTACCCAGGCCTGGTGATAGCTGTCATAATCGCGGTCGGCAAGCGAAAATATTTCCGGCAAAGTAGCCTGGTAAGCAATGGTGATATCCCCCTGAAAAGATAAAATGAAATCGTGTTCGATTTTATAAACAGGCAGTATGTTTACGGCTTCAGTCATGATGGTAGCATTATTTAAAATGGTTTACAGGATATTTCAGACCGGTGAAGATCCTTCTCGAAGAAAAACGCAAGTATCGGGGCAAGGCCCTTTTTGCGAAAAACTTCATCAGCGCCCATGCTCGCCAAAGCGGCGGCTCAGGCGAAAAGTGAGCACAAAGAGTGCGCTCCCCAGAATAATGATCACCGGCAATAAAACCAGCAGGCCCAGTCCGGATATATAAAGGATAGCAAAGGCGAGTAACAGCAGCACCAGCCCAATGGCCAGGTAGGCAATGTACTGCGCTTTAAGCCCTTTGAATACAATGGGTTTAGATACCCCCTTATTGATCTGAAAAAGGCTGGCCATAACTAGATCCCAAAAAAAAGACTTTAACACCGTAGCCACCACCACTAAAAATATACAGCTCCCAAACCAGGCCGCAGCAACTTTATTGGTATCGGACTCCCCGGCATTCCATTTATTGAACACCTTGATCGCCCCGATAATCCCTACAACGGCCCCGATAGCATACATCAGGTCACACCCGGTATCAAAATACCCTTTAACCTTATTCGTTGCTTCCTGTATCCCCGCATTACCATCCTGGGCCAGAGCAAAAGCCGGAACGGTTAGAAGGAGGATCAGCAAGACCCGGTTAATTTTTTTCGTTTTGAGCGGCACATTTTTTCTGCCGCTTTTAATCCAGTTATATCTCATCGTAATAGCTTTAGCATGAATGATTAATCCCATAAATTTTCGAGTTCTTCCAAAGTGACCGCAAAAGGCGCATGCTCACGGATATATTCATTGATCCGGCCGATATTGGGGCTGGACCCGATACGCCCGTACTTCTCGCTGATCATCCCGGACATCGCAAAGAAATCCTGCTTGGTTCCATCCTCTTTGGCCAGGATTGCAAATATTTCTTTAATTTCTTCCAGCACATCCGCCACCAAGCCAATCTGCTCAGCCCTGGAATCTTCCTCCCCCACTGAAAAGCTGATCGAGCTCATGCTCAGCACTTCAAGGCCTTCCGTGAGCCTGGCTTTACCCATCACCTCCGGCACCTCGGTTTCATAACCCTGACCGCTGTTTACACTATCCTGAAAAGATACAGGCGGACCTGCGCGATGGCCATCTCCCGGAAAACGGACCTTCCTAAAAGAAATAAGATAAACGCCGCAGTACCACAGGGCACTGAGTGATGCATAAAGGACTAAGAAATGCGTCCAGGAGAATAACTTTAACATAACATTTTTATTTTGAGGGCAGCCGCTGCATTGCGAGCTCCCGGAAGACAAATTGGGAATACAAGCGCTCGCCTTTGCAGTACTACGCACGTAATACCGTACGATTGATTCAAAAAACCTTCAGGACTAATAACCATACCGCGAGCGCTGATCTTCAGGGATCCAGACATCACTGTCCTCGATACGCTTGGCCACCAGTTTTTGCATTTCATCCAGGTAGCGGGTCTTGCTCATGCTTTTGCGCCGCTTGATATCGGCAAAGCGCTTAAAATAGCTGGATACATTCACCTGGAAAGTCTGCCCAAAAAATTCCATCAACTCGCTGAGCGTAATCTTACCCTCGTTAACCTGGGCAGTTTCATAAACCCCGTAAACCAGCTCAACGATATTCACCGCCTCCCCCGTCCAGCGCAGCTTTTTTGCCTGATCACTACCCGGACCAGCGGCTCCGGAATGCATTTGGATGCTATCTTTCAGGTATACCAATAGCCGCTCATATGCGATAAACTTGGAAAACAGGTAATCCGCCACAGTTGAAAAAGACGGATCAACATCCGGCACCTCTGCATATCCCGCAGGATGCGCAGCGTGTGATCGGATAAAATACTGATTATCCAGATCGCTTGCCCCCAGCCGGTAATACTCATACAGAAAAGAATTCTGACGGAAAAACCGTTCGATGAAGACCAGTTGAGATTCCAGGTAAGCCTGTTGCTTCCCTTTATCAAATCGCGGCATATTGTTTTCGATGGCATAACGTTCAGTCAAAAAAATGAGCATCGAATAAATCCTGGGCTTTCCTGTTTTGAAAAAATCGATCTCCTCCGCATCACCCGAAAATCCCATTCTGGCAAGTTCAATCCGCAAAGTTCCAAGCGCCTTCTGGACAAGCGCCAAACCAGCCCTGAGGCGTTCCAGTCCATCACTGATTTCTTCAATTTCGGGCAAGTCCTGTAGTAGCTGCCCATGCAGCTTTTCTGATAGTTTTTTCAGCTTCATAGCAATAAGATTTAGGTTAGATTATACTGAGCAGCAATAATGAAGATGATGAAACAGACAAAACATCCGATACCACACAATAAAACAAGTAGTTTTAGCGTTACACAATTGTATCCATTTCCGACAGGACAATATTAGTCTACTTAAAGCTGCGAAGGTTTGATTTCGATCACAATCGACAGTGAATGAGAAATAATAAAAACGTAGAGGCCGACCTTCTGGAAACATTGGGCTTTATTGTGCCCCTGCCCCAGCCATTACAGGAGCGCGTAAAAAAAGAGGCGCTTATCCAGGAATTCTCCAAAAAGCAGGTACTATTGCGTCCGGGTGAAACCTCCAGAAGACTCTACTTCATCCGTCAAGGATTCTTAAGAGCCTATTTCATCGACAACTCCGGCAAAGAATGCACGACCTGGTTTATGGGAAAAGGAGACCTGATGATATCAGTATACAGTTTTTTCACCCAGAAACCCGCGCACGAATACATTGAGGTACTGCAGGATAGCAAGCTGCAATCACTTACATGGAATGAGCTAAATGCCTACTACGCGGACTTTCCCCAGGGCAATCTGTTAGGCAGGATATTTACCGAAAAATACTACATACTAAGTGAAGAACGTGCCATCTTCCTCAGGACCCAGACGCCCGAACTAAGGTACAGACAGCTCATGGAAAGACATCCGGAAATCGAGCAACAGACAACCCTGACCAACATCGCCAGTTACTTAGGAATAAGCCGCGAAACTCTGAGCCGGGTTCGCTCTCGACAGGCTAAGTTGTGCTTCCAGTCACAAAACCAGTCCAATACTAACCCCGACTTTTTCCCAACCAAGGCCCTATGAAAATGAAAAATGTCATTTTACTATTCTTAATAATAGTAACGTCGGCCTGCACAAAAGACCAGTCCGAAAGTGAAGATCAACCAGCAACAGCGCTCAGTTCTTCCCCGGCACTTAGCATTGAAGAAGCTAAAACCTACGTGGAATCCAAACGCCTCAGTGATTCCTCAGGTATCAACAATCTAAAAATCGACTGGAGCACTGCCAGGGCAAATGGAAAACGTTGGGTAATCCCGCTTGAAGGTCAGCCTGTCTACCAGAACTATAAACAGGGATACAGAGAACTATCTATCATCAGGAATCCAGAAAACCAGAAAATATATGCACGAATCCTGGAAGTCGTCCCTGAGGCAATCTATTTGCAGCAACATCAGAAAAGTACCCCGGAGACATTTACAGGAAGAGTATTTGAATATGATCTGAATTACCGCTTAAAAGGCGGAAGGCTTTACAGCGGAGGAAAACAAGTGGGCAATATCAAACAACTCACTGAATCAGAAATCCTCAAAAATGGCAGTAAGGGTATCGGCCATAACAACACATTCAATAATGCGCAGGGAAAAGTGATGAGGCTAATGGCCACCCAGTCCTGTCACTGGGTACAGGACAGTTATGTCGATGCGAACGGGGATCTGACCATTCACTCTACCCAGATCTGCTTCACCAGTTTTTACGATAGCTATGGAGGATCAGGCGGCGGAGGTTATGATGGTGTTGGGGGCGACTATCCGGGACGCGGCACAGGCGGAGGTGCAGGAGGACAGACCGGTTCTTCTGCACCTCCAGCTCCCTCCAACCTTCCAGGAGAATACAATAACGTCGTAAATCCAAAAAAGATGATGGACTGTTTTTCCCAGATTACTAGTCCTAATGCGGCATTTGTGGTGAGAGTTTACGTAGTGGAACCGCAACCCGGAACATCTTTCAACGTAGGAGCTAACAGCTTTGGCCATGTCGCCATTTCATTGACCAAAAGCGCTGGAAATTCGACCATAACTCAGACAATCGGCTTCTACCCAACAGGAACAGGTCTGGACAAACTTTCTTCGAAATCACAAATTTTGAACAACGGCTACCTTGAATATAATATGAGTTCAACTTACTTTGTTTCTGCTGAAAGTTTTCAAAATGTGATTGATTATATTAGCAATCCACCAACCGATTATCATTTCACAGACTTCAATTGTACTGCATTTGTTTATAATGCGGGTAAAGCGGGTGGAATTTCTTTACCAGACCCAACTACTCAGATAGGTCTCTCAGGACCTGGGGGCGCAGGGTTGGCCATGACGCCGGCGGGAATGGCAAGTGCTTTGAGAGAGCAAAAATTAAATAATCCGAATCTTGATATTAACGAAAGCGGAGGCCAAATGGCTGCCAGCAAAGGTGAATGCAAATAGAAACACTATGAAAAAATCAAAAAAATTCTCTTGATAGCAATCTTCATAATTGTAATCAGTAACCTCCCACCCGTGTATTACTTTATAGGAGAGAACTATCATTACCAAAATTATGATGGGAGCTTTTCTTTCACAGAACAACCGGGTACAGGACAAAACTTCACGGTTGCGAAAGCGATGTTTAAGGATTTTATTCGAGATAAAAAGCAAATTAAACAGGATGTTTTATTTAGGACATTCACTATAAAACCTTGGAAGTTTTGGGAATGGTGGCAGATGGTAAATGGCTTTGACCGATTCAAACTCGCTTATATGACTACCAGGCAGAACAAGTGAAATGATTTCTCGAATACAAATTCATTCAATGACGTGACTCGTGAAATAATGCTGATGGATAGAAAGGTACTCCAGGCTTTCTATCGGAAGGGGTATTCACTTGAGATTCTCTATCAAAGAATCAGGTTCTATCAAGCATCTATAGGGAAGCTTTGATTAATAGAGCAATTTTATAGGAATAAGAAGAGATTGGAACGACTTGTCCTGACACTTGCGATATGATAGATCATCTAGTCCAGTGTGATTGTGCATCATTTGCAGTTTTACCGCTACATTAATTCTAATTTAGTTCTCTAGTTCAAGTTCATCAAAACTAACTAATTCTGAAATAGAAATATCTAAGGCTCTTGATAACTGAACGAGGGAAAGCAATGTGGGATTAATTTTTCCATCGACATATCTCTTTATGTCACTATGCTCTAAATCACATTTCGCAGCAATCTGCCTATAGGACATCTTTTTGTTTTTTTTTATTTGTTCTAGATTTCGACCAAATGCTAATAAAATTTCTGAGGAATCATCGTTCATACTCTTTACTTTCGAGAAAGTTCTCAGAAAAATTCTTTTTAAATGTTGTGTTATAACACAACATTCGTTATATTTGATTAATAATTAAGGTATTAAAGAGTCTCGCTTGCTAAATTTCGACAAATGCAAATGAACGAGGCAATAGATTAATGCCTATGGCGATATTTTGTGTATTTTCGTACACGCTATAGCGCTATGGGCTCTATTGTAATTCCGTTTCATGGGCCGTCGAAAGCCTAGCAAGGCGGTTAATAGAGCCCGCTATAGCTCTTTAACCTAAGACTCGTTGAAAATATACGGGCAATGGAAAATCTAAAAATCAGTAATCTTGCTAAGTGTTGCGTCCGCAATGGAGCTCCTACGCCCTTTGCGGGACATCTGATTTTCCCTTCTCCCCGTAATTGTCCCTTTGATCGAATGTTCGCACTTAAGCCGAAAAATCCGGTATAGAGAAAATGAAGCCCTGCCTCAAAAGACGAAATATCTTTTATAATGGTTAAGAGCCAGGGCTTTGTATTTCAACTTGCCGAGAAACCCAACAGCTAACCTAGACATGCTCACCCGGACCAAATATTCCCTTATCCTAATCATCTGTCCCCCGGAATAACCTATTGCCAGGCGGGGAAACCTATTCTTACGGTTAATGAATTTCCAACGGTGGAACCGCTCTGGCTTTTTGCCTAGCCACTAACCATGGCCATATCATTTTACTAACCATATAAACAGACATGAAAAATTCACGATTGTTCATCGTCCTGGCCATGCTATGCTTTGTCCTCAAAGGCTACGCACAGACCGGGACCATACAGGGGAAGGTATCCATCGGACCGCCGGATTCCCCGCTGCCCGGAGCGACCGTGCGCATAAAAAACAGCTCATCCATCACATCTACAGACAACGACGGCAGATTCACTTTGACCACAGCACTCAAAGAAGGCATACTGCAGATTAGTTACACCGGTTATAGGACTGCTGAAATTTCTTTTAAAAATCCCGGCCCCGAAATTAATATCATCCTCAAAGAAGAGAAGGGAGAGCTTGAGGAAGTTGTGGTGATCGGCTACGGGGAGACCACTAAAAAACTTAACACCGGAAGCGTGGCCTCCATTTCAGCCAAACAGATCGCGGATCAGCCTGTGACCAATGTACTTTCCGCCCTTTCAGGAAGGATGCCCGGTGTATTTGTGCAGACAAGCAATGGTCTACCCGGAGGGAATATCAATATTCAAATCCGTGGAAAGGGCTCTATAACATCAGGCACCAGTCCGCTTTACGTTATTGATGGGATACCTTTCGACAACAGCCCCGCTAACCAATCAGGAACGATTATGGTACAGAACAGCATCGCTGGAACCTTTAGCCCTATAAGCACGATCAATCCCGCTGATATCGAATCGGTTTCGATACTAAAAGATGCTGATGCCACTGCAATTTACGGAAGCAGGGGTGCTAATGGCGTCGTGATGATTACTACAAAAAAGGGAGCCTCAGGAAACACCTCTATCGATATCAATGTACTTAGTGGTGTCAACACAGTCTCCCAAAAGCCATCTTTACTCACCTTTGAACAGTACCTCCTAATGCGACGCGAGGCATACGCTAACGATGGTCTTATCCCCACTGCCGACCCGCTTTCCCCGAACTACGCTCCGGACCTGACAGTGTGGAGCCAAAACGTAGAGCAAAACTGGGTTGATGGGATATTCGGAAAAACTGCGGGATTCAGCGAAGTGCAGGCACGGGTTTCAGGGGGGAAGGGAACGACCACATTTTCGGCAAATGTTAGCCATCATAGGGAAGGTACTGTGCTTGCAGGAGAGAATAAATTTCAGCGTAGCAGTTTACACCTGCAGATCAATCACCAATCTGAAGACGGACGGCTGAGATTTGCAGCCTCCAGTCAGATTGGAATGCAGGATAACGACATGGCCAACCCAACCGCTGGAATTAATTCTTCATTCCTGTTAGCACCGAATTATCCACTTTATCTCGCCGACGGTAGCTACAATTGGTTCCTGGGAAACTTTGATGCGATGCTGAATGCGAGAAACCGTTCCCGCGTCGACAATACCGTAACTTCCCTTACCCTACTGTACCAGGCTGCTAAAGGGTTAAGTCTAAAATTATCAGGAGGCTATAGCGGAAATACAAATGAGCAGACGTTAATCTTCCCCAGTAGCTCACTGCGGCCGGGCGCGGCTAATTATACCGATTTCGGAAAATCGAACTCCTTTTCCTATATCACAGAACCACAGGCAGAGTATCAGCTGTACAGTGGTAGATCTAAATTTACCCTGCTGGCTGGCGGAACCCTGCAATACCGAAAGTCAAAAAACCAGGTTATCCAGGCAGGAAATTATCGAGTAGAATCATTGATGGAGGATCTGGCTTCTGCAGGAACAATCGATAGCAGATATAGCATCGATCTGCCTTACCGGTTTGCCTCAGTTTTTGCAAGGGGAACCTATAGTTTTTCGGGGACTTACCTATTGAACGCAACTTTTCGCCGCGATGGATCTTCAAGGTTTGGACCAGGAAACCGCTACGGTAATTTCGGTTCGATCGGTGCGGCTTGGATTTTCTCAGAGCTAAAGTACATCAAAACGCTGCTTCCTTTTTTGAGCCACGGTAAGCTCCGGGCGAGTTACGGGAGTACCGGGAACGACCAAATTCAGGATTATCAGTTTGCCTCGACCTACAGCAGTCCTGGTACGGCTTTATATCAGGACCAGGCCATTATCCGCCCCAGCCGTATCAGCAATACAGATTTCAAATGGGAGACCACCAAAAAGTTTGATATCGCGCTGGAACTGGGATTTTTTTCTGATAGGGTTTTCTTATCAGCTGATTACTATCTCAACCGCAGCGCTGACCAACTGGTTAATTATACGCTCCCGCAGATGACTGGCTTCTCGAGCTATCAAGCTAACCTGCCGGCCGTAGTTCGCAACAGTGGTTTGGAACTGGCACTGGAGGCCAAGCTCATTTCCAAAAAAGGATTTAGATGGAACAGCAGCTTTAACCTTACCCTACCCCGGAACAAGCTGGAATCCTTTGAGAATTTCGCAACTTCTAGCTACGCAGCACAATATGAGCTTGGCTATGATATTACCCGGATCCGGGGATACTGGTATCTGGGACCAGATCCAAAGACCGGCAAGGCTGTCTACGCAGATCAGAATGGAAATCCTTCCGCTACGCCCTATCAAAACCATACGCTTGGAAAAACAACACCAGATTTCTTCGGGGGCCTTTCCAATTCGTTTGTGATAGGAAATCTTAGCCTGGACATTCTTGCACAGTTTGTCAGCCAGCAGGGAACGGGGAGCTTACTTTATACCCCGGGGAACTTCACCTATAACAACTTTGCCATTGCAGCGGACCGCTGGAGAGAGCCAGGTGGCGCAGGAAGCTTCCCAAAGGCAACCACAGTATTTGATTTCAACCTAACAGGGTCATCAGGCAATATATTTGACACTTCCTACCTGCGGATCAAAAACATTGCCCTTTCCTATCAATTGCCCGAGCGGGTATTGAAATCCATAGGCATAAAAACCTTCAGTATCTACGGTCAGGTGCAGAATGCGATAACCTTTTGGAACAAAGAGATCCCGCTACTGGACCCAGAAACCGGTGGTAGCAGCTCTGCCGCAACCCGAAATTTTCCCACGCTGAGAACATTTGTGATCGGCTTACAGATAAAACTATAAGATATGAAAATCAACTATTTAACAGTATTTTTAATACTGCTTTTGACATGGATGAGTTCCTGTAAAAAAGCGGTAGAGATCCCTGATTCAAAAAATCAGATAGACGCTAAAGCGGTATTCTCCGACAGCACGCTCTCGACCGCTGCGCTGCTTTCAGTTTATTCACTGTTTGCAACCAATATCCACAATGGGAGTAAATTCTTAAGCCTTTACTGCGATGACTGTATCCATACAGCTCCGGGAACTGGAACCTCGCTATTGCAGTTCAATCAGAGTGTGCTCTCGACCAATAATCCTGACAACGCTGCCCTCTGGGCGGCGCTTTATTCTGCGATTTACCAGAGTAATGCCCTGATTGCCGCCATGGAATCACCAATTGGCGTATCAAAAGGTGCCGCGGAACAAATTTCCGCAGAAGCCAGATTCTTGAGAGCTTTTGCTTATTTGTATCTCGTACAGCTCTATGACCATGTTCCCCTGATATTGACTACCGAAGTAGAGATTAACAGAACTGCTGGACAGGCAAACCGGGACGAAGTTATAGAACAAGTGATCTCAGACCTTTCTCTTGCCAAGGCTATACTTCCAGTGACATATATTGGCAACGGAAAGGTAAGAGCAAACAAATGGGCAGCTGTAGCTTTGTTATCGCGTGCCTTTCTTCTTAAGGAAGACTGGATCGGTGCAGAAACTGAATCCGACCAAATAATCTCCTCGGGCAACTATCTTCCGCTCCCCAAACCCGAGGATGTATTTCTTGCCGGCAGCATAGAAGCAGTTTTACAATTTTGGAATCAGAATGGGTTTATCTCAGACGCCACTGCAGTGCTACCCTCTTCAGTTTCTGTAGTTCCCCCCTATGTAGTCAGGCCGGAAACGCTCGCCAGCTTTGAAAACAACGACGGGAGAAAGAGTAAATGGATAGGCACGAACATCAATGCCTCATTAGCTTATAATTATCCCGCGAAATACCGCAATCGTGCTACAGGATCAACAAGACCGGAGTATTCGACCGCATTGAGGATCTCCGAGCAATTCTTGATTCGTGCTGAAGCCCGTGCCCACTTGAATAAAGGGCTTGAAGCGATAGCAGACCTTAATATCATCAGGGCAAGGGCAAGCCTCAGCCCGCTCCCGTCTACCCTTTCCACTCAGGAGACGCTGGCAGCAGTGGCGAGAGAAAGAAGGACAGAATTGCTTGGTGAATGGGGACACCGTTTTTTCGACCTGAAAAGGTGGGGTATTATTAATACAGTAATGGCTTTAATTAAGCCGGGCTGGCGCAGTACTGCAAGAGCTTTCCCTATTCCATTAAACGAAACAATTTACAACACCAATCTGATACAAAATGAAGGATATTAAAAATTTGCTAGCAACCGTGTGTCTTGTGTTTTGCGGCGTTTTCCACTCATGGGCGCAGCAGCCCCTTAAAATCGGAGACCGGATCCCGGACATCATGCTCCGTGGCATTATGGGTAAAAATCATCAAGAGATCAAGCTCAGCCAACTGCTGGATAGGGATCTTCTGTTAATCGACTTCTGGTTCACCTCCTGCATTCCTTGTCTAAAAGAAATGAGATTATTAGATTCTCTCGGCAAAAAACACCCAGAAAAATTCCGTACTGTTATGGTCACCTACCAGAGCGAGCAGGAAATCCGGAATTTTCTGAATTGGCAAACCAACAGTGATCTCAAAAAAGCGAACTTATTCCTGGTTACCGGAGATACGGTCCTGCGCAAAATGTTCCCTCATCGCTCTGCCCCACATAACATCTGGATAGACCGTAGCGGCACAGTTCGTGCGATCACTGGTACAGAGGAAGTGAACGAGGACAACATTCTTAGTTTTGGCAAAAATGGAACAACGGAAATGAAAACAAAGTCTGACAACTTTGATTTTGCCCCAGAAGAAGTTTTTCATCAGGGCGACAAGAACTTTCTAACCCGCTCCATCATTTCGCCCTACATTCCTGGAATCGAAGAGGGAACGACCCTTGCTGCAGGAAATGCCAAAATAGGCTATCGAAGGTTTTCGGCTTATAATAGCCCATTGATCTATATATACTGGAAAGCATATAGCGGATTTGTTTCCGGACCACGCATGCAGCTAATCGAGGTATCCACCACAGATTCACTAAGATTGTTCAATCCTCAGGGCTTTCCCCACCTCTACCAATATTCGAAATTTACCAGTCTGGAAGCGTATAAACAGCATCACACCTATAATTATAATCTTGATCTTTTCAAGCCAGTCAGATTAGAGCAGATCCGCAAACGTATATTTGATGATCTCGAGCTTCAGTTTGGTATCAAGGCAGAAATACAGCTGCGGGATACCCGTTGTATGGTTGTAAGCGGCAAGCCTAGAAAGCATACACGCAGAAGCCTAACAAGCGACACTGTGGGGAGCATCCGAAAAGTCTCCGGCAACCGGGTGGAAGTTATAAATTCCAAAATCAGTGATATCCTGGATTACATCTGGAGAGGGTACGGCCATAAACAAGTTCCCTATCCTTTCGTGGTGGAAATTGCAGCAAAGGACAACTATCGCTTTGATCTGGTATTGGATTTCTCTAATGAACTCACTGATTCACGACCGAATATCTCTGCAGCTATGTACTACAAACTTTTGCAGGAGATGGGTTTTCGCTTCAATGAGCGAAGCCGAAAATACCCTAAGCTTATCCTTCACGACCCGGGATGAAATATCAACGCAGAACCATAATGTAATAGGTACGAATAATGAAATTAAGGCTGCCCGGGCTGTCCGGACAGCCTTAATTTTTACTGATAATAACGATCAATGGTCACACTTGGATCCGATACGAGCTCGCCGTGTGCACAGAGATCCTGGGTAGGAGTCGTAGGGCACTCGCTGAAAGAATTTTCATCTCCCGGGATATTTGTGCCGGTTGGATTGCCGCTTTCATCATACTTTGTCCAGGTATAGGCAGCCAGTTTTTTACCTGTCACCATAGTTTTGATGTTCGAGGCAAACACCCCACTTACGCTGGCCAATAAGGCAAAGGCGAATACGCCTTTTTTTAGATTTGTTTTCATCTTGGTAAAGATTAAAGTTTAAGAAATTGGTTATTTATATACTCCGCGGTGAATATGCTTATTGAAAGACACTAGATATGGCAGCAAAAATGGAATAAAGGACAGCAGTATGAAAACAGCGTTAAAGATCAGATGCTCTTTCCATCTCAGCTGGGAGATGAGACCACCACAGGTACAGGGCAACTCGCGCCCGGAAAGTAGCATACCGGTGATATAAATCTCAAATACTATTAGCAGAATGCCCGAAACTATGAGGGCTATCCGGCGTGACTTGGGCAGTAGCAGCAACACTGCCAGTAACAGCTCAAACATGGGAAGCCCCCAGGCCAATAAAGGTGCAGCACGTTGCAAAAGCCCAACAGGCATAAGCTCAAGCTGCTGGGTGAAACGCTCCAGGCCAACAAGCTTGGAAAGACCGGCATATGTCCATAACATGACCAGCATTACTGATGGCAGGAAACTAAAAGGGGGTGTAGCCTGTGAAAAAATCTTCATACCTGGTTAAATTGGTCAGATCTAAATTCGGCAAACGTCAGGCACAAACCCCCGACAGCCATCGCTAATTTATCAGACATTCGTCGTAAAAACATCCGATACCCCCCTAAGCCCTAGCGTTTGATCAGCTGTTTCCTTAACCGTCCGAGGGTATCAGGTGCCATCCCCATAAACTCGGACACATGGCGCAGCTTGACCCTGCCCCAGAGCTGATCGAGCAAAGTTTGTTCGCTCAGGTACCGCTGCATTGCGTTCAGCGCATGTGACTCCTCACCGTGCCTTTTGCGGAGCCTGGAATAGTAGCCCCGTACCTTTTCGCTTAGCAGTTGGACTTCAAGGAACCCCTGTTGGAGTAATTTGAAATCCGTGTACGACAGGCAGACAACCTGGCTTTTATCCAATAGTTGGATCCCTCGATAAGATGGTTCCTGTGCAAAGAAAGCCGAATCATCGAAAAGAAAGCCATCGGCCGTCCAGAACCAACTTGTCTTTTCTTCCAGGGTTATAGGGTCTTCCCTGAATTCCCTGGCAAGCCCCGACAGCAGAAACCAGACGACATGTTGAACCTGCCCGACATTAAGCAGTAGCTTATTTGCTGGGATCGACACCTCCCCAAGGGCATCTTTCAGTTCAATCTTGAGCTGAACGCTCAAAGGCATAAAGCCTTCCAGAACGGTTATGAGTCTTTCAAAAGATCCATCACTGATTGGTTGCATAACAGAGAGTGTTGTGGCACAGCTCAGCCATCGGTCATTGGCTTTTCAATAGTAGTCTTTAAGATCCAAGGAGAAAGCGAGCCTATAGAAATGCGAACCGGCATCGAAAGCAAAAACATTGTTTAAATGGGATTAAAAAAGACAAAGGAGCAAAAGCTCCCCTGCCTGTATCCGAGGACAATTGGTCCATTTAAAGAACGATGGCTGAAATGACCGGTTAATGATTATTTCCGGTTCCAATGTATTCTTCTCCAATTTGCTTGCTTCATTTTTTATACAAGCTATACAAAATTTTATACATGACATACATCAACGTATGATTAATTTGAAATTTATTCCGATTTTGTTTAATTTGCCAGCCACCTATGAAAATCGAAAAACTAACGAATCGCAAAATCACCTGCATTCTGATAGATGATGAGCCACATGCACTTTCAGAACTCGGGGAAATTTTGCAAATGATCCCCATGGTCGATGTGATGGGTTCATTTTCTAATGCGAGGGATGCCTTGGGATTTCTGCAGATTGCAAAACCAGTGGATGTGATATTTTCTGATATCCAAATGCCAATGATTAATGGTATTGAGGCTGGAAAACATTTCCGCGCTTATTGTAAGCACCTGGTTTACGTGACTGCCTATAGAGATTTTGCCCTCGAGGCCATCAGGGTGAAAGTTACCGGATATATCCTTAAGCCTGTAAAATATACGGAGGTTTTGGATATGGTCAACCAGATCATGACCGCTCTGGATGAAGAAAGCAGAAAACTGCAAAAAGAGGACTATCTTGTCTTTAAGGGAGAAGCGAAGCACCATTTTTTCAAAGTGATGACCAGGGACATCCTGTATTTCGAAGGCATGGCGAATTATGTGATCATCCATACCCCGCAAGGAAACAAGATGACCTATAAATTATTGAAAGACATTGAGGAGGAATTCAGCGCCAAAAACATCTTTGTGCGAATCTCAAAGCGAATAGTGATATCCCTATTGCACTTTGATAGCATTGATGGCCACATGCTGTACCTGGATAACAGGGACCATTTCCCGGTGGGGCTTCCCTACCAGCAGAAATTTTACAGCATGCTCTCTCAGCAGCTTGGGTAAATGGTCATTACAACCTCATCCGCCCGGTAGTGGGATCGGTAACAGTCGAGGTACCGGTAAGTGAAGTTGTTGGATCACCTGTTGAAGATACTGTGCGCCGAACATGGGACTTGTAGATGAAAAGGGTCTTTTTTTTCAGGCCCGGGAACTTTGAATTTTTCATGGCTTAATCATTTTGATGGCCAATGTTACCCTGGTTGCCATGGGCACACACTTTTATTATAAATGCTTAGGATAATATTATAGATCATGGAGAAACTGAATATCAAAAAGGTCCTGATACATCTGCTCTGCTGGGTGACGCTAATTTTCTTTGAAGTAATCGTGGTAGCCATCCATAACCAGCGGTTTAGCTCCTTTCTGTTCTACCTGCTATTTTATACTTTGAACTGTTGCCTGTTTTATTTTCATGCACTCGTTACGATGCGGTGGATACACGGGCCCAAAAGGAATATCTGGATTTTTAGTCTTTCGTTGTTTTTGGAGCTAGCAGTATACCTCCTGTGTTCGATCTTCTTTACCTATATACTCAGTCCGAGCGGTAACGTCGCCAGGCATCTTAATCAAATCTATTTTGCAGACGTTTTTATACGCGGTGGTTGGTTCATAGCTTACGGAACGGGCTACTCCTATTTCAGGGCATACCTGCAGGAACAGAATGCTAAAGCAAAAAAGGCGATTGAACATGCAGAAGTGCAGGCGCAACTGGTCGCGGCGGAAAAAGCCTACCTGCGGGCACAGTTAAATCCGCATATCCTTTTTAATACCTTTAGTTTCGTAAAATATGCAGTAAAGAAAAACCCCGCACAGGCCGTGGAAGCTGTTCAGGAGCTGTCAGACATCATATCTTACGCACTTGATTCCGGAAAGCGCGACTATGTCCCGATTTGTATGGAGACCGAGCAAATCAAAAAAATCCTCAAACTCAATCAGCTCCGGTTCGAATCCAGATTGAACACAACGCTCGACCTCGATATCAAGGATAAAGAGGCACCGGTGATCCCACTACTTTTACTGACATTAGTAGAAAATGTATTCAAGCACGGTGAGGTGCTTGATCCCGCTCAAACTTCTCTGATTGAGATAAAGGTGACTGAAGATCGAATATCATTTCGCTCGGAGAATGCAGTTTCTCCAATCCCATTAGACCATTCTTCCGGGTCAGGAATTAAAAATATTAGAGAAAGACTAGAAAAATATTATCCCCAAAAACATGCCTTTCGTTATTGGAGTGAAAACAACGTGTTTTCCGTTTTTCTCGAGATATACAGATTTTAGCCCGTGTATTTTAACATTCATATGCGATTGAATAAGTATATCTCGCCATTATTCTCCCTGTCCGCCGATCATAAGAATCTTCTCTAGATCTAATCGCTAAAGTGAAACGGCGCCTGGTGATGACCGAACCGTTTTATTCCGTCCTACACCTCCAGGCTTATCAGGTTTTATGTTTTTTTTCTTTTTTTTAGTTTCGGTTTTATGTACAGCAGTATTCTGCGTTTCTGCTGCGAGTAGCTCTGCTATCTGGGACTTAATGGCCTCATAATTTCCCCAGATTTCTTGCTGACTTACCTGTTTAACCACAGGAATTGGTCTGAAATTTCGCTCCTCCCTTGCCATAAACTCATGATCGTTCTGAATCTCGCAATGAAACATCTTCAACGATATTTTTTCCTGTGGATTATCGGCTACCACCCCGACAAATTCCCCTGAAGAAAGGGTTGATATCTTAGAGGCAGGAATGGCATAATCCAGCTGGCTGCTCTGAGAAATAGAGATATCGCTACTGTTGATACTTTTCGATTGCCTGTCCTGCATAATTTTGCCAAATGTTTCGCTTAAGGACTTTGCTGTACTGCCTGTCACCTGACCGGAAATAATATTGCCCACAATGCCGGTAATCACTTCAGCCTGTTCAGCCCCATAATCCTTTTTGAGCTGGCTAAAATCCTGAACAGCCAGCGCTGTAGCTACCTTATTGCTTCTCGCGGTAGCAATTAAACTGTCGATGTTGTTAAAAAATATCGTCGGAAACTCATCAAATATCAGTGCACTTTTTAGTTTTCCTTTTTGGTTAACCAATTTGATCATCCTGGAAATATACAGGGAAAGCACCGCACCATAAACCTGCAATTTCTGCGGGTTATTACCTACGCAAACAATTTTAGGCTCCAAAGGATTATTGACATCCAGGGTAAAATCATTCCCACTTAGCACATAATATAATTGCGGAGAAGCGAGCCTGGCGAGTCCTATTTTGGCCGAGGCAATCTGTCCTTCCAGCTGCGCCATGGCTTCATTACGGTAAGCGCTTAAGAAAGGGTTGATGAGCACCTTAATCTCTTCTTCCTGCTGAAGGACCTCAAAGAGCTGATCATAGTCGGCCTGCATCAGCTCAATCACATGCGGCAATGTGCAATACTTTCCATCCTTATACTTCTTCAGGTACCAGATGATCGCGGTCAGGAAATTAATTGGACTTTCCACAAAAAAATCACCCTGTTTTTTTATCCAGTCCCTGTTCAATCCAAGCATGATGGTTCGGCTGGCTTCAGTAGCATCGGTAATATCCGTCATCGCGGCAGGATCTAGCGGGTTACAACGGTGAGTACGATTGAGGTCATCAAAATTGATTACATAAAACTTAGGTTTAATTTCATACCTGTTAATGTATTTCAAAAGGCAATTGTAGGCAATCACCGAAAGATCGTCATACTTGAAATCATAGATGAACATGCTGAAGCCCTTCCCCATTAACTGATCAATCAGATGACGGATGACAAAATAGGATTTTCCCGCCCCGGGTGTCCCCGCTACCAAAAGTCCCCTAAAAAGATTGATCAGATTGATCCAGCTGTTGCGCCTCTCCCCTTTATAACTATACACAGCAGGAAGATTTACCGAAAACTCATTTTCCAATAGCCGTTCTTCCTGGGGAAAAGTTTCGTTCTCGGAATTAAAAATATCTTTAGATAAGTGCTCTTTTATGACCCGGGAAATCCGTGTTCCCGCTGCCAAAATAAATAGAAAACCAGTACCAGTAACGACCATGTAACTGACCGCTATCGCAATAACAGATTCCCCTAAGAACAAAAGAAATAAAGCCCCAAAATACAGGCAAAGCCCAATCCCCAGATAGATCCAGACCTGTTTCATATTGATGCGTTCCTCCTTCCTTCCATTTACCCCCAGTAAAGAAATGCACAAAAAAATAAGGGAAATTACTTTAGCCCACCACCAGCCCTCAAATAGGGACAACTTTGCTAAGTGGCCAATGATTTTTGTTGTTATCGTTGACTGCAGGCCAAGGGCGTAAAAAAGCTGAAAAAACCTGATATAAAAGTGCAAGAGCAATATAGCGGCACTAATCAATCTGCTGAGATCGAGTATTTTTCTAAGTCCCTGGGTATCTTCACCTGTATTCATAAGCTTATCTGTCTAATTAAGGAATGTTTCTTTGCAGCCCTTTTTTCTTTTTCTTTTTTCTCCTGCGAACGGGCAAAGCAATAGGAGGCTCGTAAGCTGGCTTTTCCATTAAAAAGTGTAACAGATGAGGGCTTGTTGAACTTCGATCGTGATGATGATCGGAAACAAATCCTAAATTTCTGCTGACTGTTTCTGGAAGCATCGACACTTTTGCAGGAACAATATTACCATCTGCTAATCTTTCTAAAACAGCTTTGGCACTGTACTGCTTACCTAGGTCACTTCCATTAAAAACGGTGCGGGTATCGTGGTCTACATAGGTAACGCCATAAATCCTACCCTCATTATTTTCTCTGAAATGGAGCGATACCCCTTCTTTACGCAACCCTTCCATCAACCTCATTCTATTCAGATTCCCTCCCGTTTGTAAAACCCTATTAATAATTTGCTTTAATGGGTCGGCATTTAGTTTGCGCCGCTCAGTGTTAAGGGCAAACTTAGCTTCCACCTTAGCTAAAGTCGGTTTACCCGCAAAAGCGCTGGCTTTAAAGGGAATTCCGATCCGGTTTCCCCCAGCGTCCAAAATAGAATAAACCAATCCCCTTTTTTCGAACATAACCGAACCTTCCACGCCACGGTCCGCAACGATATTAAAATCCCGGAGCACAGCGTTATATTCTGCCAGAGAGGAAAACTTATAATCTCTCAATACTGCAGTAACCACATTATAAATCGAACGCTTTGTGGGCTTGGTTCCATAATCAGCAGCACTGATATTTACCGGAAGGATAACTTGCTCACGTCCCCTCCCCTCGGCTTTGATTAACCCAAATTCTATCTCTATTTCTTTTCTGGCTGTTTCAGATAAAGTTTTCCCGATATTATGCAGGTCCATTCTGGTCGCATCAGACCTTACGTTCGTTGATACAATGTGAATATGCGGGTGACTTACATCCCGATGCTGATAGACCAAAAAAGGCTGATCCGAAAAGCCAATCCGTTCCATATAGGCAGTGGCAATGGATTGAAATACTGCTACGTCAACATTATCTGATCTATCGAAATTGAGCATGATGTGTACAGCATTGGTTTTAATCCGGCTGTTTAATTTAGTCAGGTGTTCAAACCTTGCAACTTTGTGCCTGAGTTCTAATTGCTCAATATCAAGTCCAAACCGATTGGCTAAAATTAGCGTGGCCATACCCTCAGCGACCTTTGATTCATTGTAATTAATCAATCCCCTGATACTACTTCCAGTTAATATCCGCGCAACCATCTCAAAGACAATTGGGTTACCAATTCCAGTAACCGGTCAACCTTTTCTCCTACATTTTTATACAGGTCACTGGTACGCATAAAGTAAAATGACCGCTGGGCCTCGTTTTCTGAAGTATGAAAATGCCGGGTCTGCTGGTTGATATTAACCCCTATTGCTTTCAATTCCTTTCTAATGGAAGTCAACTCTTCCATAGGGAGGTTCATACCCACCTCCCGGGTCAGCATCAGGATTTTTTCTTTAGACAGAATGTTTCTGGCAACCTCGCCTATTGACTGGCAGTTACTCTGCAACTGTATTTTCTCCAGCCGTCTAAAAGTATTTTCATTGACCCTTACGATTATAGGACGAGTCAGTAGCTGGTCTGGTTGCTTGGTTTTCTTTCTGGACATAATCTTGCATTTAAACTGTCTTCAGCATTTTCGAGTTCCGAGGAAAATGCCCGACCTCAAGGGCGCAAGATTCTTTTGTGTATACAAAAATACATCTTGCAAAACACGCGAGTGGTTAAAGTATTCCTGCAGGTAACTCTAAATTGTGGGCTTAACTTCAGCTTTCCTCTGCCCGATATGGTTCCTCAATAAAGGATCTAGGTCGAGGAATCGAAGTAATGATCCGGCGAAGATTTATTCTGATTTGCCGATAATAAGTGAAAGATCCTGGTTTAATTCTTCTTACATTTTTCTCTGAAGTGTTCATAACTGATGCTTTAAAAACAAATCTCGCCAGTATGATTGAATTATATTCACCGCTATCGAACGTAATCCTGTTGTTTTGAGAAGAGTCGTTATTATTTCCTTTGGGGAATTAAATTTAGGCACGACATATAAATAAGCATATATTACATATTGTTAATGTAGTGATATCTTCTTACCCCTTAATAGACTTCACCTTTGTAATAAATATTATACAAATAATTTTTCCTATTCGACAAACTCCTCTAAATAAAATTTACAACGTATAGATATATTTGGCATCACTTAATTAAAAATTTAATGAAATTAAAACATCTAATCTTAACGTTCTTCATCATGGCTGGTATTGCCAGTTGTAAAAAACAAAATGTGGAGCAGAGTTCTCCCGACACCGAAAAGAATCAAAAACAGGTTTCAGATCCTAAAAATCCTTATTCCGTCACTAACATGCGCAGGGCTCTTGCCCGGATTTTAATTGGCGATGTAAAATTGATGAACAATAATGCCCAAAAATATGCCAGGGGAAAAATAATGTTCGGAGGAGCAGGACAGGGATTAACCATCAAAAAAACAATGACTACTGAAGATGGTTATTATATTGCTGAAAATGGAATTAATGCATCACACTACTACATTAAATTTATGCCCCGTGATGCTACTGATATGGATAGGCTAAAAGCAGATCAAAGTTTAATAATCTATCCCTTTCCTCTTGATGCAGAGGTGACACCTTACGAGGGAAATTACCGGGACCCAAGTGTTCCTGCAGGGATTCCAACCTATCAGTATGCCTCCGTTCCGGTGGGATATCTTCCCGGATGTTCCGTACCAGAAACTGGAAGACTTATTTATTCCTGATGAAAGCGAAGATAACATCGTTACTGTAAATGGAGGCGGTGGATCTTCTTTTTCTGTTTCCGGTCAACTCTTGGCTGCTGAATCAATGTGTGGAGAATGGCCGAATGAACCTACTTAACCAGGTGGAGGCGGTGGTGGTCAAGAGGAGGAAGTACCAGTGGTTCCCGACGATTGTGGTGGCGGTGGCAGTAATTGGCCTCCTAATGACCCTAATGTTAATGGTGATGAATGGCGGCCACACGGCAGGATCACTGTATATGACGAAGAACATGGACAAATCGTAGGTGTAGAAGGCATGAAGATAAGAGCCAGACGTTGGTTTACGACCTACCAGGGTTTTACCAACGCTAATGGAGATTATGTGGTTAACGGTTGGTTTACCCGCCCTGCCAATTATTGGCTTAATTTTGAAAGGTATGAATTTGCGGTTATAGAAAACGAAAACTTGTGGACGACAAGGGAAATCGGAGGACCAAAAGTAGAAGCGGCATGGAATGTGCAATTTGATGGGTATGACAAATTTTGCAGCACCATCTTCCGTGCGGCTTTTCATTATTATTATAAAGATATACAGGGATTAACCAGGCCACCGGAAAATGGTTTTTTGAACGTTCAGATGAAATTGCGTGCCATCTTCAGTCCAGACCCTGAGTTTCCTACCAGCGGCGGGAATGCGTCTCCTGCCCGAAGGCTCTTTGGTTGGGGGCAGTTTATACACATTTACCAGCCTAATGGAGTAAACGTAGCTGGTATTTACGCAACAACGATTCACGAACTCGCTCATGCGGTTCATTGGAAACTTGATCAAAGCCATTATAATAATAATGATCTTCCTACAAACCAAATGGCAGAATCGTGGTCCAGGGGCGCTCAGTGGATCTTAACCCGGATGGAATATCCTAATTATCGAGGTGGTGAAGTAGTATTGCCTAAATACACAAATGTTGTTACCGATCTTATTGACGATTTCGGTAGATTTGATAACAATGGATTTGCGGATAACAGCGATAATGTCAGCGGTTATAATATCATACAAATACAGAATGCTTTAATTGGGGCATCAAATGGGACAGAATGGAAAAACAATTTAAAAAATAACTATTAAAACAACACAGAACAACACCTTGATGCGCTCTTTACTGCTTGGGGTTTTTAGCTTATTATTATTTAGTTTTAGTTGTAAGAAGAGAACTGAATACGTACAATATGGGGAGTTTAATTTTGAAAATAAAACTAGTCACCTGGTGGTTTTAAATTATCCAAGCTTTAGTTTTAGTATTCAACCGGGTGAAAGCTTCCTGGTGAAGCAGACACAAGATGGACCAAAGAATCCCACACCAGATTCCTACAGCGAGCCTATTTCAAAACTGATAAACAGGAACACCGCAGAAGTAGTGGTGAAAATTGGTGGAAAATGTTTTATCTCAACCAATCAAAGCGGACACAGTATAGTTAACATCAAAAGTTACAAACCGGAAAAACTTAATGATGTGACATATAAATTCACCTTTACGTTTACGGAAGCAGATTATAATGTTGCAGGGGATTGCAAGTAATAAGGTATTCAAAAATTTCAACAATTCTTCTTCAAGGAATAACCTGAACCTGCTAGAAATAGCAGGTTTTTTGTTTCCATTGAAAGGGGTCTATAAGGAAGTTGATGGCGAAGTAATTTCATTTGCAGTATTAAACTAATGTCTTTCAGATGGAGATAGATAAAACTAATCTTTCAGCTTGGATAAATGAAAAAAGACTAATGAGCAAAAATTGTTAACGCAATATTCATCAACTATAAATAATGCAAAGTTAAATCGGAATAACGAATGGGTCGAGGGCATAAGTAAGTTTGGTTAGCTTTTTATTTTCATGGGTGGGATATATTTTGTGTTTCACATCTTGTTACTATCCATCAAGCATACCTTTTACCCGAGAATTTTAAGAATAAACATTATATAGAATGTAATGTAAAGGCCAATAACCAGTTTGTTAAATCATTTGACATCGAGTATTTCAACGACAAGTACATATTTATAAGTTTAGTTGACAAGTCAGGTAAAGAGTCGTTTGAGGTATTCCGATTCGAAGATTTCCTAAATGACGATGCTTGTTCTAGTGATAAGCAACACAGTCTTCAATTCTACCAAGTACATTAGCGCTCATTGCCTGCATCAATTGAAAATCCTGCAGGCAAGTGTATTGATCAAGTTGCACCTTACTTCTCCATTTAACCGGAGTGCCGAGCATCATCTTCAGCCTAGGGGCAATTGAACCAAATATCCAACGATGAAAGATTATATTAAAGACAGCGTCTCGGTCGATTGGCAACCAATCATGCCTTTGACTGGTCCGGTTTCAGCTTAATGTGATTACAATTAGCGTCCAAACCTGATTATCAGTAAAAAGCTTTAGAAAGAATTGACTAACGAAGCTGGTTAGCTCATAAATTGAAAACTTGCTAATTGAATATGGACGTTACAGAAACACCAACTTGGACGTTTAACAAATATCAATAATGTTTATTTATTTGAACTTTGCAACAACTAAATAGAATAGAGTCTCAGGAATGTAAACGAAAATTAATGCAGAAAATACTTTTGTCTATAACAGTTAACAATTAGTACCTTGTTTATGAATTCATTTTTATCAAGTTATTGAAATGTCCTGTAAATGAAAAAGTATCCGCATAGTGGGATCTGTGTTCAGAATGTTGAACCAATTCCACAGTGGTAGATAGTTTTATAGATTGGTTTTTTGTTCTTCATGATAAATGAAGGCGTATTCTAATCAAATTTTTAACTTTATCATTTCAGCTGTTAATTGATTTTGCAGATCTCTGGAAAAGATTGAAGAAAAGTTTCGCAATTTTTCCAATCTAAATTTTTTATAGCTCAATATGGAAGGTAAGAAGGAAACAATATTTGATAGACTGGTAGTCTCATGTCAATTTAAAAAACACAGAGGATATGAAGAATTCTTTAGTGAACATTTGCTGGGCTTCCAGTTATCTGGCGAAACACATGCTGTTTTTCCTGGAGGTACAGCTGTTATTCCTGAAAACACTATTATATTGATTAGAAAAAACCACCTGATCCGAACGACGAAGTATCCCTCAAGCGCCGGCGAATATAAATTCATCTCCATTAACCTCGATCAGGAAGTCTTACAACAGTATGCATTTGAAAACAAAATTAAGATTGGTGGCAGGTATAAGGGGAGCCAAAGACTATTTTTTGAACCAGACGAATTTCTGAAAAGTTATTTCATTTCTCTTGAGCCGTACATCAATAAAAAAAAGGAAGCTACGCCCAGACTGGCTGATCTGAAAATCCGGGAAGCAATTGAATTGCTTTTGCAGGCCAATTCTGATTTTAAGCAAATATTATTTGATTTCTCCTCACCACATAAAATGGATCTGGAGGATTTTATGAAAAAAAACTATATGTTTAACGTGTCTTTAGAAGCATTCGCACAACTCACCGGACGAAGTCTTTCTGTATTTAAGCGAGACTTTTCCAGGATATTTTCAATGTCCCCAAAAAAATGGCTTCAGGAAAGACGGATGCAGGAAGCACATTATTTAATCAAACATTTAGCACAAAAGCCTACTGATTTCTATTTAGATCTGGGTTTTGAAAACCTTTCACACTTTTATTCTTCGTTTAAAAAAAAATACGGGATTACCACCACTGATCTGAGAAAAGAACACGATTCAATGGTCGAGAACAAGCAATAGAAGCTGTGCATCAATGCTACAAAAGAAATGAAGCAGCAACAATCGGTTAAGTTCCATACAGGTAAGAAAATAAAGTAAGTAGTTCAAGAAACAACGAACCTAAAGCAAAAAAATAAGAAATGAGAATCGATCAAGCAAAGATCCTGATAACGGGTGGTGCCACTGGAATGGGCTATGAAATGGCTAAAATATTCAAACAACAGGGTGCAGAAGTGTTAATTTGTGGCCGAACTGAAAAGACAGTAGTAGAGGCAGCAAAAGAACTGGATATTTTAGGATTCACAGCTGATGTTTCCAATGAGAAGGATGTTGAAAACCTCTTTAGGTTTATCGAGCAAAAATGGGATGGTTTGGATGTATTAATCAATAATGCAGGAATTGGTAGTTTTAGTGAGCTGATTTCAACAACCACCGAAGATTTCACGCGTGTCTGGGACATCAACGTTAAAGGGGCGTTTATGATGGGAAGACAAGCTGCCAAAATATTTATCCGTCAGGACAAAGGCAACATAATCAATATAGGTTCTACTGCAAGCCAGTATGGATTTGCGAACGGGTCTGCCTATGTTGCCAGTAAATTTGCATTAAAGGGTATGACCGAGTGCTGGAGAGCGGAACTTCGAAAGCATAACGTAAGAGTGATGCAGATAAACCCCAGCGAAGTAGTAACTGATTTTGGTGCCAAATCAGGATATGGGTCAGAGAAGAACGAAAAAAAACTAAAAGCAGCTGAAATTGCGCACGTCGCCATATCAATGTTGACAATGAATGATATAGGATTTATTACAGATGCCACTGTATGGGCAACAAATCCGTAATCAAATTAACGCTCATCATCTGGTGAAATCTCTACTACCAGTATAATTCAAAAGCAGTGTATTCAATTGACAATATTCATTTAACAGCATGTTTACAGGAAGAAGATATACACCCTTAGTTTTTTTTAAATGGACGTTGCGGAACACATTATGGATGTTTTTCATTGCAACAGTCCCCACAGTGCTTTATGCCCTGGGCTGGCATTTCCTTTCGCTGCCCTGGCAGCCATTGGCGCTTTTGGGCACCGCTCTAGCCTTTAGTGTCGGTTTTAAGAATAATGCCAGTTACGGCAGGTTATGGGAAGCACGGCAGATTTACGGCGCGATCATAAATGACAGCCGCAGTTTTGCATTCACCTTAAGAGATACTCTGGGGGGCAAGGAAGACAATACAGTTAAGACAATGTTTTACAGACACTTTGCCTGGCTTACTGCATTACGTTTTCAACTTCGGGAATATCGTCCATGGGAAAATACTAAAAACAGGAGTAATCAAAATTTTTCTCAGGGGAATTTTAGTATACCAGAGTGGGAAAGTAATGTGGAGGAGGAGCTCAGGAAATATTTAAATGACGCAGAACTTAACTACATTTTATCCAAGAAAAACAAAGCCACGCAATTAATTGCACTTCAGTCAGAAAATTTGGGAAAACTTAAAAGAAACGGAGATTTAAGCCATATTGAATGGTCCGATCTCCAAAACTGTATCACTCGCCTGATTGATAACCAGGGGAAGGCAGAGCGAATTAAAAACTTTCCCTATCCCCGAAATTTCGAAACGGTAATGACGTTTTTGATGTATATTTTTATTTTACTTCTGCCATTCGGCTTGCTTAAGGAATATGAGTCTTTGGGAAAAGGTACGTTTTTGGAGAACTATACCATCTGGTTTAATATTCCTTTTTCTGCCCTCATAGCCTGGGCTTTTCACATTTTGGACACTATCGGGGAAAGTTCGGTAAACCCTTTCGAAGGGAATGCCAACGATGTGCCCATTACCCAAATCAGCCGCATGCTGGAAATCGACTTGAAGGATATGCTGGATGATAAAAACCTACCAGAACCTTTGGCAGCTCAAAATAATATTTTAATGTAACAGATACTTTTATGACAGAGAGTTTTGTATTTTATTTGGGGCTCGTACTGGTCATTATTTTTGCCATCATGCTTGCAAAAATAATGAAAATTGCCTACCCCATTCTTTTAGTTATTGCCGGACTTTTAATCAGTATCATACCAGGAATTCCCTCTGTTAAGATTGAGCCGGAATTAATTTTTATTATTTTTCTTCCGCCACTTTTGTATGAAGGTGCTTTTCAGGTTTCCTGGAAGGAGATCTGGAAATTGAGAAGAATCATCACAAGCTTTGCATTCATAATTGTCTTTTTAACAGCAATCTCTGTAGCCTTTGTAGCTAATGCTTACATTCCGGGATTTTCGTTAGCCCTCGGATTTGTTTTGGGAGGGATTGTATCTCCTCCAGATGCTGTAAGTACGGGGGCGATCCTCAAATACGTAAAAATACCCAAGAACTATTCCACTGTTCTGGAAGGTGAAAGTCTTTTCAATGATGCCTCCTCTCTGATTATTTTCCGATTTGCATTAGTAGCGGTAGCCACCGGGCAGTTTATATGGCAGGATGCGGCGCTGAGTTTTAGCTGGATGGTTATCGGTGGGATTGGTATCGGTTTAACCCTGGCCTTTATCTTTCTAAAGGTGCATAAATCCTTTCCTACTGATGTCAACATGGACATCATTTTAAGTTTAGCGGCGCCCTATATCATGTATATCGCAGCTGAGGAAGTTCATTCATCAGGTGTATTGTCAGTAGTCAGCGGTGGTTTGTTTCTTTCTATCAGGAGGCATGAATGGCTAAAAACACCCGAATCACGTTTAAAAGGCTTTAACGTTTGGGAAAGCTTTACTTTCCTGATTAACGGTATAGTATTTCTGATTATCGGTCTTGACTTACCGGAGATTACCGAAGGATTGAAAAATGAAGGGATAGGAATTTCAGAGGCAATTGGATACGGATTACTAATTACAATCATTTTGATATTTGTCCGGTTTATTGCGTCCTACGGAGCGGTAATCACCACCTTAATCATGCGTAACTTTATCAAAGTTGCCGACCCAAACCCAGAACGTAAATCTCCTTTACTCTTCGGGTGGACAGGAATGCGCGGTGTGGTTTCATTGGCAGCGGCATTATCGATCCCTGTCACCATTCAAAACGGTCAACCATTTCCACATCGTGACCTTATACTGTTCATCACATTCGTTGTGATTCTACTCACTTTGATAGTTCAGGGACTAACACTTCCCTCATTAATTAAATGGCTAAACATTCCTGTGGAAACGCCTTACCATTTATCGGAAAAGGAAGCCAGTATAGTATTACAAAAAGGGATGAAAGATGTTGCCTTATCCTATCTCAATGAGAACTTTAAAAACAAAGAGGATAAAAATCTGTACATCAAAAACATGATCAACCGGTGGGAGAAAGAGGAAGGTGAAGATTCCATATTTACACTCTCTGATGAAGGCAAGAAAATATATTTTGCAACTATGGAAAAACAGCGTGAATGGCTAAGGGAAGAAAACAGGAATAACCCCTTGATCGATGAAGAGCTTACCAGACATTACCTACTTAAATTAGATTTAGAAGAAGAGCGTTTAAGAATCGAATAGCCTGATGGCAAGGCGACGGGAAAAGAGAACTTGCGGTATAATCATCTTCGTGCTTGGCCGGAGAATAGTTAGCTTTAACGTTGAGTGACTAAATCAAAATAAATACTTAATTAAAAAATTATCGGGTTTATCCCGATTTCTGTTAAAGCTGTAGTAGAACATTTATATTTAACCTAATTCTACAGCGATTAACAATTTGACACAAAATATTGAATGACATAATCTGGTTTCCGGTTCAGAATAAAAAAACAAATTCAGACTTAGTAATCATGAAACAAACACTTAATATCCTTCTTTTAATCGGACTTCTTTTTTCTTGCAAAAGCAAAAACAAAGAAACTTCATCACCATCGAGCAATAGCGGCACACCCGGGAGTACAGGGACATCTGTGGAAGAGTTCAAACGGCTGTTACACGGGGTTTGGATAAAAAGCGATTATATCCAAAGGGTGATCAAATCAAAATCGCCTTATGCGGCCATAGATTTGGCTGAAGGTTTAACTACCATCCATATCGACACCAGTAAGATCAGGGGTGATAGCCTCATTGTGCCTGCCGGGATCAATAATCATGAAGCAGACAAATTTGTTCTCAGGTTCAACCAGGGGAAGTTGCCGGGAAGTTTACAATTCGCAGGCGGATATCTGACTTACTCGATAACGCGTAAGGATACCGTATTGTTATTTTCGAAATACAATAAAGAATCTAAAAAACGTGAAGTCACCCAATATATCAAAGGTGTAAACTCGGTAGATCCTTCTGGTAGTGACATGGATTATTTAATAAATAAAAACCTCGTTTCAGGAAACTACACAATGACCAGTCCTGAAGGAGCGATTAACCACGTGAAATTCTCGAATGACGGAGAGGTAGCCGGGCTCCCAGGCATTAAAACCTATTATATATTGAACGATTTTATTGGCGATCCCATGGACGATTTTGATCAGGTAATCTTTAATCTATACGAAAAGAACCAGCAATCGTACGCTTTTGTGATCACCAACAACACCATTAAATTGTACGACACTAAACCCAATACTGATTCAAGCAAAGTATTATTGTATAAACTAAGATATACCTTAAAAAAAGAAAACTTTTAGTTATTATCAAACATCCCTACTATGAAAATAATTTATCTTCTCGTCCTTTGTACAATGATTTCAATTGATATATTTTCTCAGGGAAATCAGAACACCAAACCAGATATCATACAAAAAACCAACAGTGAAGAGCTAAAGGGAAGAGTAATCCGTGTTACTGATAGCGACATCTCTTTTGTATACGCTGGTGAAACCGCCGAATACGTGATCAAAAAGTCAGATGTTTCGAAAATTATCCATTCCAGTGGAAGAGTGGAGGATTTTTCCCAACAGCCTTCTACCGGGCAGGTGCGCCAGAAAGATCCTATCTCGATGATTGCCAGTCCTGATGAACACCATAACCGGATAGCCATCCTTCCCTTTTCCTTCCTGCTAGATAATCAGCAAGGCGCAGCGGAAATTGGGATCAAGGCACAACAAGATGCCTACAACCTGCTTTCACAGCACTCCTCTGGCTATACGATCCTTGATCCACGGATCACTAACGCGGCATTGCTACAGGCCGGGGTAACCCGCGAAAAACTGATCGGTTTCACGATGAAAAATCTTGGTGATATTTTGGGAGCTGAGTACATCATCGATGGTACAGTAAGCCAGACCAAAGCATATACGACAAGTTCAACCTTTGGTAGCAGTAGTGCAACGGTTAAAACTGATGGGAACAAGGCCAAGGTAACTGACTTTGGCTCATCTAGCACCGAGAGCGAACAACAATATGATGTCAGCGTGACGCTACATATCTATATGGACAACAATGTAAGCCTTTACAGTAACAGTCATAAAGCCTTCTGGACAAATACCGATGGCTCCTACACAGCTCCGTTGGAATTTGTCCTGAAACGTTCCCCACTATATACTAAATGATGGAGTATCATTTGAAAAAAATGCTAATAATCTAAATCTGTAAACTAATCTCAATAACATTATGCTTTCGAAATCCCTAAACACATCCAGCTGCGTGAAGAATGTTTGCCTCACCTCACTAATCCTGCTATTCATCTCTCAAAGTACAATCGCCCAAAGAATTGGAGTAATTGACTCCCCCATTGTTAAACAGAATTTCTGGAACTCGAAACCGGTAAGAATTTCTGCTGTTCCCGTATTATTGATCGCCGGGAGTGCAGCAACGTGGGGTATACGAAAAGATGTACGCAGTTTCCGTAACCGCTACCTACCGACCTTTCGATATCATTATGACGACTATTTACAATATGCCCCCGTAGTTGCGGTACTCGGTTTAAACGCTGCCGGTGTAAAGGGAAAAAACAAAATGGGCAGGGCTTTGGTTTCCTATGCTTTTTCCGCAGTGATCATGGGCTCTGTTGTAAATACAGTGAAGTACACCGCAAAAGTTGAACGCCCCGATGGAAGTTCTAATAATTCCTATCCTTCTGGCCATACAGCAAATTCTTTCATGAATGCTACATTTCTTCATAAAGAATA
>CBDDIT010000036.1:0-8460 GCA_965229175.1 Sediminibacterium sp.
TATAGGGATGAAAACCATATTTTGGCGTACCGTCTACATCTCCGGATGGAGACATCGCTTCAAATCCTACCGTAATTCTTTTATCCTGAACAGGATTTTCAAATTCATAATATACGGTGATATGTACCTGTCGGTCTCCTGCCTTCCTGATCGTCAGGATTTCCTTTCTGACACTGATGTCCGTTTCGTTGATCGGTACAAGTTGATTTCCTCTTGCAAAGAATGCCCCGTCATTAGCATGGCTGTAAGCTGTGAAGCACAGTAAAATCGATAATATCAATAGGAAATTTTTCATCAGTATAGCATATTTTACAATCATAAATATACACATCCCCGGCAATATATGAATTGCCGGATTATTTAATTTGGTATTGTGTATATTTGTTCTAAAGCAAATACAATCACTCCATGTCTTCAATACTTATCAAATCTGCTCATATTGTCAATGAAGGAACAACCACAGTAGCAGATGTTTATATCCGTAACGGACGAATCGAAAAAATAGGAAGCGAACTTCAGGTCAAAGCAGATAAAGAAATAGATGCTACAGGTCTGCATCTTCTTCCGGGACTGGTCGATGATCAGGTTCATTTCCGTGAACCCGGTCTGACACACAAAGCCGATATCTGGCATGAAAGCCGTGCAGCTGTAGCCGGAGGAACAACTTCTTTCATGGAAATGCCAAATACAGTTCCCAATACATTGACACAGGAACTGTTGCAGGATAAATATGATATTGCAGCTAAAAATGCCCTCGCGAATTACTCCTTTTTCATGGGAGCTGCCAATGATAATCTGGAGGAAGTCCTCAGGACAGATCCTCGAAAAGTCTGCGGAATCAAGGTTTTTATGGGATCTTCAACAGGAAATATGCTGGTCGATAATGAAAAAGCCCTGGAAGGAATCTTTGCCAACGCTCCTACATTAGTAGCTACGCATTGTGAAGATGAAGCAACAATAAAAGCGAATCTTGCGATTTTCAAAGAACAATATGGCGAGGAAGGATTGACTATACAGATGCATCCGCTTATCCGTTCGGAAGAAGCCTGCTATCTGTCTTCTTCAAAAGCAGTTGAACTGGCTAAGAAAAATAATACCCGTTTGCATATTCTGCACATTTCCACAGGAAAAGAAACAGCACTGTTTCGTAATGATATCCCTTTGGAACAAAAGCGTATCACTGCAGAAGCCTGTATCCACCATATGTGGTTTTCTGATCAGGACTATGCTGCCAAAGGTAATTTTATCAAATGGAATCCGGCAGTCAAGACCGCTTCCGATAGAGATCAGATCGTTAAGGCTTTGTTAGACGGGCATATCGATGTGATCGCTACAGATCATGCCCCGCATACGATCGAAGAAAAATCACAGCCTTATCATACCGCTCCGTCAGGAGGACCTTTAGTGCAGCATGCACTGCAGGCTCTGCTGGATATGGTCAGCCAGGGAAGAATGACGCTGGAACAACTGGTACAGAAATCTGCACATAATACGGCGATCTGTTTTCAGATCGAAGACCGTGGATTTATCCGTGAAGGATACTGGGCCGATCTGGTACTGGTAGATCTCCATAAACCGTATACCGTTTCAAAATCCAATATCCTTTCTAAATGTGGTTGGTCACCGTTTGAAGGACATACTTTTACCTCTACTATCGAACATACGATTGTCTCCGGACAATTGGCTTATACAGGTGGTTCACTTATTGAATACGGAGCAGGACAACGCTTGCTGTTCAGTCGCTAAGTCTTACCTAAATCTACCTATACGATGAACAAAAGAGATTTTATCAAATCGATTACATGGGCTGCTGCGGCAGTTCCTCTTACTGGATTCGCGCGCGACAGCGAGAAGGCAGCAGTCTGGGTCAAACAAGGGCAACTGTTAGCTCAGAAGTTAAAAAAAGGAGATACAATCGGCCTGATAGCTCCTGCAGGTGTTCTGGACGATGAAGAATCGATCAGTATAGCCAGAGAAATCTTTCAGACACTGGGTTTCAACGTAAAGGAAGGTGCACACATTCGTAGCCGATACGGACAATTGGCCGGTACAGATGAAGAACGCATAGCCGATATTCATACCATGTTTGGAGACCGGCAGGTAAAAGCAATTGTCTGCGTGCGGGGTGGCACAGGTACATCACGGCTTCTGGACCGTCTGGATTATAAGCTGATTGGCCATAATCCTAAGATATTACTAGGTTACAGCGATATTACAGCTTTACTGCTTGCGCTTTACAGCAAGACCGGAATGATCGGTTTCCACGGAGCGGTGGGGATCAGCACCTGGACCAACAAAGTCGCACGGGCATTTGAAAGTCAGTTCCTGGAGAATAAGCTTCCCTTGTTTACCAATCCTACGGATAAGGGCGATCACATCGTTCAGTATAAAGAGCGGATCACGACACTTCATCCGGGGAAAGCAGAAGGCATACTGCTGGGCGGAAATATGACAGTACTTACAGGACTTTGTGGAACACCCTATCTGCCGGACTTTAAAGACGCTATTTTGTTTCTGGAAGAGGTAGATGAAAAAGTAGAACGTGTAGACCGGATGTTCTGTCAGCTGAAACTGTCCGGAATATTAGCTGTAATCAAAGGTTTTGTGTTTGGTAAGTGTACCGGCTGCGGCCCTTCCGGAGGCTATGGTTCACTCACACTGCAACAGGTTATGAACGATTATATCAAGCCCCTGGGGATACCGGCATACAGCGGTGCCATGATCGGTCACATTGCGGATCAGTATATACTGCCTGTCGGGGCAGCAGTCCGGATAGATGCGGATAAAGGCACTATAGAATTAATACAACCTGCTTTGAAAGATTAAATGAATAAGCTCTTAATTATCTGTTTACTTATGCTTATTGGAAAAGATTCGTTTTCTCAGTCACTGGTATTGAGCAAAACGCAATTAGATAAGGCTCACATGGCCTGTAAAGAATCTGCTCTGAAACATCGCCGCTTCAAGCATGCCGATGTACAACAACTCATCCTGCGTCATCAGCAGCAACATGCACTGGATGTGCAGCAGATCGGATCATCAGTAGAGCAGCGTAGTATCTATGAACTTCGCTACGGAACCGGTAAAAAGGTCGTGATGCTGTGGTCACAGATGCATGGAGATGAGCCTACGGCGACCATGGCGCTGTTTGATCTTTTTAATTTTCTGGAAGGGAAAGAAGATGATTTTGAAGGAGTGCGGACACTACTAAGGGAGCATCTTTCTATTCACTTTATTCCTATGCTCAATCCGGACGGAGCAGAACGTTATACCCGACGCAATGCGCAGAAGATAGACCTCAACCGCGATGCCCGCAATACTGCGACGCCGGAAGGAAAGTTGTTGCGTGCACGTGCAGAAAGCCTGAAACCACAATATGGTTTCAATCTGCATGATCAGAATATTTATTATAATGTTCCGGGCACGCAGACACCTGTGACCATTTCTTTACTCGCTCCGGCCTATAATATGGAACGGGATATCAATGAGGTGAGAGGCAATGCAATGAAAATTATTGTCGGGATGGAGAAACTGCTCCAGAACTATATTCCCGGAGCAGTAGCTAAATATGATGATGAACATTCGCCCAGAGCTTTTGGCGATAATTTTCAAAAATGGGGAGCCAGTACAGTCCTGATTGAGTCCGGAGCCTTTAAAGGTGATCCCGAAAAACAGGAAATCCGTAAGCTGAATTTTGCAATTATACTGAATGCCTTGGTACAGATCGCACAGGGATCTTATCAACAATACGACATAAAAGATTATGAACGTATTCCATTTAATGCGTCACAACTGCACGATGTAGTGCTCCGAAATGTAAGTACAGTGTCAGGTGGATTACCCCTGCAGGTAGATATTGCAATCCGTCGTGATGAGATCACCTCAGGAAATGATTATTACAGCAAAGGATATATTGAAGATCTGGGTGACCTGAAAGAATTCTACGGATATGACGATCTGGATGCCACGGGTCTGACGCTTTCTTACGGACAAATCTATCCTACAGCATTCCGTCACTACAGCGAACTTACAGCTGATGTGATTTTTGGTTTGCTAAAGCAAGGATATTCCACTGTAATTGTAAGGGAGCAGGAGCAGCAAAAAGCATTACGGCTGCCGGTCAGAATAGTACAGCAGCCTACAGAGCAACGTCATGATACAGGGCTGTCACCCGGTCAGGAAGCTACATTTTTTCTGAAGAAAGATAATGAATTGAAATATGCTATTGTCAACGGATATCTGATCGACCTCAGCAGGAATCTGCCGGATGCTTTTAACGGAATAAAATAGATCAGATTTATTTTATTCTGTTGAAGACAAGAGAAGGTAGTGTAGCAGAGGTTTCGTGTATAAATGCTGTTACTCAAAGGTTTGCGTAATCTATATTATTGCTTCAACATACGTATTGAAAAGAAACAATACTTTAATTTGCAGAGCAATAATAACACTACAGATGATCAAACCAATTGCATTCCTTAGCAGCTTGTGTATGCTGACGGCATTACATGTACAGGCTCAGCATAAATATCCGCCACAAAAACCATTGTGGAATGCGGACGAACTCGGTACACAACGAGCAGTATTGCGTGTAGAATCCGCATCAAAGCTGGTCACAGCGAATATTACGTGGCGTAATCGTAATGTACGGTCAGACCAGCAAATAATACTTGTAGATAGCACAACCCAACAAATTTTTTCACCATCCCGTTACGGTAATATATCCGCTGTTTCCGGAGAATTTCAATTTGAACCCCGTTCAGGTAAAGGAATTTACTATGTTTACTTTTTACCTTATAAATTGGTCGGAAGAAGTGAAAACTATCCGGATGTAGCCTATTTGAAGCAGGAGAAAGTGACAAACACATTGGATAAAACAGTAAAGGCACATGCAAAACTGGTTCGTCTCGAGGCCGTAGATACGTTCAATCAGAATGATGCTATGGATGTGGTCTCTACACCGCAGGAACAAGCCGCATTTCTTAAAAAACACCGCAAATCCAGTTACTTTGTTTTTCCGGAAGACCGGGATCATCAGATCAAAATTGCTGATGATCTTCCTCAACGCTGGACAACCGGCAATATAGAAGGACAAACACTCCGCGTCAGCTCAGATAAAGGAGAATTGCTGGCTTTCCAGTTGGGACTCTATTCTGATAAACAGGATTTGCAGAATATCAAAGTAGTATTTTCAGACTTAAAGAGTAAAAACGGAAATACAATAGCTTCCGGGCGTATCAATTGTATCAACACCGATGGAGTGAGTTATACCGGACAACATGTTAAGTTTAATGTAACTGTTCCAAAGCAAAAAGTACAGGCGCTGTGGTGCGGGATTGACGTTCCTAAAGAGACGGTAAGTGCTGTATACGAAGGGATCGTCAGTATCAAACCAGTTAATGCAGCAGCAAGGGATATTCCTGTCCGCCTGGAGGTGTCAGATCGCTCTGCTGTCAATCAGGGATATGACGAGCCGTGGAAGCTGACACGTCTCAACTGGCTGAATTCGACCTTAGCGCAGGAAAGTACTGTGATTGCTCCTTATATCCCCTTACAGATAGAAGGTAATGAGATCAGTCTGCTGGGCAGATCAGTTTCACTGGATAAAAATGGATTTCCGGCACAGATCCGTACATTTTTTACGCAGGATATGTTGAGTATAGGGAAGCAGGGTAATGATCTGTTAACAGAAGCTATACATTTCCATTTCCGGAAGAATGCGAATCAGGATATCGTTTTTGAATATAGTCCTGTCAGATTTGACCGTAAGGAACAAGGCTTAGTCAGTTGGTCCACAACAGGAAGCTCCCCGGATCTGATTTTAAATATTAAAGGATCTCTGGAGTTTGATGGTTTTGTAGACTATACCGTACAGCTTATTGCCACGAAGGATATACATCTTTCGGATGTGCAGTTTCACATTCCGTTACAGGCGCAGTATGCTAAATATTTTATGGGGCTCGGTGAAAAGGGAGGATATCGTAAAGATGCCATCGACTGGAAGTGGGATGTGGCAAATAAAAATCAGGATGGCGGATGGATTGGAAATGTAAATGCAGGACTGCAGTTTGCCTTCAGAGACCAGCATTATTCCAGACCGCTGAATACTAACTTTTATCTTCAGAAACCACTTGTATTGCCTGCGTCATGGGGCAACGAAAATAAAGGCGGTATACAGATCGGACAAAAAGGTAAGTCTATATTAGTAGACAGTTACAGCGGAGAGCGGAATATGAAAGCCGGAGATACCCTGTATTATAATTTTCACCTGATGATTACGCCATTCCATACCATTAATACCGACTGGCAATGGAACAATCGCTTCTTTCATGCTTACAAACCCATAGAAGAAGTGAAGACAAGTGGTGCGAATGTAATCAATATACACCATGGAAATAATCTGAACCCTTATATCAATTATCCTTTTGTGGCGACAAAGGAAATGAAAAGCTATATAGATTCGGCACATCATGAAGGATTAAAAGTCAAGATATACAACACCGTAAGAGAAGTATCTAATCGTATGTATGAAATCTACCCTTTGCGAAGTCTGGGACATGAAGTGTTTTCTTCCGGCAAGGGTGGAGGCTATTCCTGGTTACAGGAACATCTGAATAACGATTATATCGGTGCATGGTACGTACCCCGGTTCCAAGATGCAGCTATTATCAACAGTGGAATGAACCGCTGGCACAATTACTATGTGGAAGGGATGAACTGGCTGGTGGATCATATGGGAATAGATGGTATTTATCTGGACGATGTGGCTTTCGATCGTGTTACGATGAAGCGAATCAAACGGGTAATGACCAAAAATAATCATCCGGGGATTATCGATCTGCATTCGGCCAATCAGTTTAACAAGAGTGATGGATTTAATAACAGTGCCAATCTATACATGGAGCACTTTCCATATATCAATCGTCTTTGGTTTGGCGAGTATTTTGACTACGAAAAAAATGATCCGGATTTCTTCTTGACTGAAGTAAGCGGGATTCCATTCGGATTAATGGGCGAAATGCTGCAGGATGGAGGTAACCCCTGGAGAGGGATGATCTATGGGATGACTAACCGATATCCCTGGGAGAAAGCTAAAGATACCCGTGATATCTGGCGGATATGGGACGAATTTGGTATCCGGCAATCGCGTATGATCGGCTATTGGGTAGATAATAATCCGGTGAAAACAGATAATAATAAAATCCTGACAACCGTATATCAAAAGGAGGGTAGTACGCTGATCGCCCTGGCAAGTTGGGCAGCAACAGATACAAATGTAAACCTGCTGATCGATTGGAAAGCATTAGGGCTGGATGCGGCAAAGGTACATGTCACGGCTCCGGCGATTAAGAATGTGCAGGAAGCACGGGTATTCAAACCGGGAGAACAGATTCCGGTAGAAAAGGGGAAAGGGTGGTTACTCCTTGTGAAGTAGACCAAAACGGTGTTAAATAAAAAAGAAGCAATCTATTTTAGCAGATTGCTTCTTTTTGTTATTCAGGAAATCTTAATATCCCGGGTTTTGCTGGCCCTGAATATCCGGATTCGCATTGATCTCATCCTGTGATATCGGCAATATAGTTCTGTAGAATGAACGGTTTATAGAAGACGTACGGGTAGGTACACTTATTCCTGCAAATGCATCATCAAAATTGATGGTCTTATTCAGTCTCAACATATCAAAATAGCGAATGCCTTCCCCGAAGAACTCTTTGCTTTTCTCGGCTAATATCAGATCTTCCGTTACATTGGCTGCCGTAGCAGGGGTTAATGCCGGAGCACGTTTGCGTATAGCCTGCAGATATTCAGCAGCTTTTGTAGGATTAGGAACAGTGGATTTTAAAGATGCTTCTGCAGCTGTAAGATACATTTCGGATAGGCGTATTACTTTGATGTTTACCGCTGTAAAATTAGAGGATCCTTTATCACCGCTGAAGGTTACCGAGCCGGAATACTTATAGCAGGAACCTAATCGTGTGGCAGATGACTCATCGCGTGCCATGACACCCTTCCTTACATCATTCGGATCTGCATTTAGAGACGTCAGGAATGGTGTGCTGGCAAGAAAATTACCTAATGCACCTGTCTGATGATTTCTTCTCATTAAATAGAAGGCAAGAGAAGTTCGCGCAAGGTCTCCCTGGTTAGGCTCGATCACAAATTCAAGAATAGATTCTGAGCCAAACTGATTGGACCAGGACGGTACCCATTGCGCATTGGTATACAGGCTGTATACACCCGAATTGATAACTTCCTCTGAGGCTTTCAGCGCATTGTCATAATCCCCCATCGTCAGGTAGACTCTCGCCTGAATCGCCTTATTGGCATAATAGTTTACATAACCGTCTCTTTTAATCTTCGGAAGACCTGCTTCCGCATCCTTGAGATCCTTAATAATCTGCGTGTAGTTTTCTGCTACAGTAGATCTTGCCGGCTGACTGTCGTACAATAATGTTTTGGTAA
>CBDDIT010000037.1:0-14537 GCA_965229175.1 Sediminibacterium sp.
GAAATATTTAGGCGAACATTTATTCCCGGGACAGCTTGGACATTTTTTAGCCATTCTCTCATTGGTTGCTTCATTTGTGGCAACCATTTCTTTTTATAAAAGTTTTAAAACGCCGGAGCCCGAACAGGCTGGATGGCGTAAAATAGCCCGCATTGCATTTGGCCTGCAAACCATTGCCGTGGTGGGCATATTTATTACACTTTATTATATCATCAGCAATCATTTATTTGAATATAAATATGCGTGGCAGCACAGCAGTAAAAGTTTGCAGGTAGAGTATTTGCTGAGTTGTTTTTGGGAAGGCCAGGAAGGGAGCTTTATGCTGTGGAGTTTTTGGCATTGCGTGCTGGGCTGGATACTGATCTGGCGGGCCAAACGCTGGGAGGGTCCGGTAATGACCATCATCAGCATTGGGCAGTTTGCGCTGGCCACCATGTTGCTGGGTATTTATTTCTTTGGCCATAAAGTTGGCAGCAGCCCGTTTGTACTGCTGCGCAACGAAATGGAAGCGCCCATTTTTTCAACCCCCAATTATTTACAGTTTATTACCGATGGCAACGGCCTCAACGCATTGCTGCAGAATTACTGGATGGTGATACACCCGCCCATTTTATTCCTTGGGTTTGCCAGCACCATTGTACCGTTTGCGTTTGCCATGGCTGGTTTTATGACCGGCGACCACAAAGGCTGGGTAACACCTGCCCTGCCCTGGGGCCTGTTTGCAACGGCAATACTTGGTACCGGCATTATGATGGGCGCTGCATGGGCTTATGAAAGCCTCACGTTTGGTGGCTACTGGGCCTGGGACCCTGTGGAAAATGCGAGCCTCGTGCCCTGGCTGGTGCTGGTGGCCGGCATTCATACCAATATTATTTATAAGAACAGCGGTTACAGCCTGCGGAGCACCTATATATTTTACGTGGTGGCATTTTTGCTCATTGTATACAGCACGTTCTTAACCCGCAGCGGTGTGCTGGGAGATACATCTGTACATGCATTTACCGACCTCGGCATGAATGTGCAGCTGTTTTTGTTCCTCAACGGATCGATCTGGCTGGCGCCGGTAATAGCTGCAAAAAGCAACAAAGAACGCCTGCTGGTTTTTGCAGCATTTGCAGCAACCACGGTGGTGGCCTATTACTGGCCGGTAATGTCGCTGCTGAGCTGTTTGGGTGGCATCGGCTATTTTATTTACCAGGTAAATGCCAACAAAGCCATTCCGTACATCCAAAAAGAAGAGCACAGTTACAGCCGCGAATTCTGGATGTTCATTGGTGCGCTGGTGTTCTTTTTAAGTGCAGTGGTCATCATCAGCAAAACTTCGCTGCCTGTTTTTAATAAAGTCTTCAATACCAAAACGGCCCCGCCGGAAGATCCGGAGTACAGCCACAACCAGATACAAATATGGATAGCAGTTATTGTGGGTGTGCTGACTGCGGTAACCCAGTTTTTGCGGTATAAGGATACCGGCAGGGCTGTTTTCTTTAAAAAGATCGCATGGCCAACACTGGTTGCGCTGGCTTTATCGCTGGCACTCAGCCTGGGCATGGGCATACATTACGATAAACATGGGGCCGGTTTTACCATTGCCATACATGTGGCCATGTTTTGCGCCGTGTATGCAGTGGTGGGCAATGGCTGGTATATTATTTCGGGGCTGAAAGGAAACCTGCAACGTTCCGGCGCATCGGTTGCGCATGTGGGTTTTGGGCTGGTGCTGCTTGGCATCCTCATTTCATCGGCCAACAAAGAAACCCTGAGCATTAACACCACCGGTATTTCTCCGCTAAAATTGCGGGAAGACGGCAAGAACGACGCCAACAACAACCCCATGGAAAACAGCACACTTATAAAAGGTGCTGCAACCGATATGGGCAAATACATGGTTACTTATACCCGCGATACATTTAACCCAAGGGATAATAAAACCTATTACGAAATTGTTTTCAACGATAAAACGGGTAAAGAGGCTTTCCGGGTGTACCCGGATATTATTGAGAACAACAAGGGCATGGAAGGTGTGGCACCCAACCCGGACAGCAAACATTATCTCACCCACGATATATTTACTTACGTTACCTGGCTCAGCGATCCTGAAAAACGCCGGAATGACACGAGTACTTTTCAGCCAAAACAATTAACCATTGGCGATACGGCTTTTTACAGCAATGGCATGTACGTGGTAACCGGCCTTGAACTGAACCCCCGGAACGGCAAGTATAATTTTGGCCCGAATGACACAGCCATTGCAGCAAATATTACGGTGATCGCCAAAAACGGCAGCCTTTATAAAGCCACGCCTGCATTTTTGGTGCGCAGCAATACCATAGAAATGCTGCCGGATACCGTGATGAGCCAGAGCCTGATCTTCAGCTTTAATAAACTCACCGACCCGGGCAGCAAAAAAATTGAACTCGGCGTAAAAGAAACCAGCGCTATCCTCGATTTTATCACGCTCAAAGTATATTCCTTCCCGTATATCAATGTGTTATGGCTGGGTATCTTTATTACCGTTACCGGAATTATCATGAGTATGATACGCCGGATCATACTTATCCGCAGAAAAACGCAATGATGTAAGGGATTATGCCAATTTTTGACAACCGTTATTTTTCCCGCCGAAAGGTTTTTTTATCAACCGGCGTCTGATATGATAGGGTTTATAATAGGGTAAAGAATGGGGTCATCGCAAGATGGCCCTTTTCGTTTTCAGCAACTTTTGTAGCCGGGTTTACACAGCCTGGCATACAGCTGCTGATCAATAAAAACTAACCTGGCATCAAATGCCGATGCAACATGTTAAATGGTGCCATGCCGCGTGTTTCACGCTCTCCAAAAAATAAGTTGTCATAACAATGCTTGTCATAACTTTTAATTATGACAGCCCTTGTTATGACACTCCTTAAAAAATGCCCCGTTCGTTGCGCAGCAGTGCTTCCGGCTTCCACCTGTGCAAGCAAATAATGTACATAAAAAAACCGCCGCGTTTTCGCGCAGCGGCTTCAAAATCAATTCTTTTTTAAGATCCCCGGTTCGATCCGCCAGTGGCTTTGGTATTCCGGACCGGTGCTTTTGTGCTCGACTTGCCGCCCTTGGCCGACATAAAACCTGGCTTCGACGGCTGCACTGCCCCTTTTTTCTTGTCTTTGATCTTACTCGTGTCTATCAGTCCCATATAATTTTGTATTGAATGTGATCAGATACAGCAATGTAGGCATTTTCTCCGTCAACGTCATTCGCGATTTAAAGTTTATCGTTTACAATCAGTGTCACCAACTTAAGCTGGTTCATCAGTAAAAGGTTTACAGTTATTGCAACGCAGGTTGTTCATTACGCTCAAACATGCCGAACATGAAGTATCTTAAACCTTAAACTTTTTGGGGCGCCCCTGCGGCCGGGCTTTCCGCAGTACTCCGCTGCCGGTCCTGGCGGAACCAGCATGCGGGGTACTCGCGTCAATCCCTGGCGCAACAACGCAGGCAGCAACACAATTTGCAGGCAGCAATTTTCCGCCCTGCGAAAAACCCGGCACATGCTGCAGGCGGCGGTTGGCCTATTTTTGTCTATTCTGCTACTTTTTATAAACGATCTTAAATATGTCTGTTACAACCGAAGCCGAATTACTGGGCATGCAGCGGGTAAGCCAAGCAGTAGCTGTTACCCTTAAACAAATGCGGGAATATGCCAAACCAGGCATGAGTACCAAGGAGCTGGACGATTTCGGCGCTGCCATACTGGCAAGCATGGGTGCAAAATCTGCACCACTCCTCACCTACGGCTTTCCCGGCTGCACCTGCATAAGCGTAAACAGCGAGATCGCACACGGCATTCCATCGCCCCATAAAATATTACATGCGGGCGACCTCATTAATATTGATGTGTCTGCAGAACTGGATAGTTTTTGGGGCGACAACGGCGGCTCGTTTGTATTGGGAGAAGATGTGCACGGCCATGAGCGGCTGGTGAACATGTCGAAAAAGATCCTGTACAATGCGATTCATTTTATAAAGGGCGGCGTTCGCATTGCCGATGTAGGGCAACTGATAGCACAACAGGCTAAAAAAGCGGGCTTTAAAACCATACATAATTTAACAGGGCATGGCATTGGGCGCAGCCTGCACGAAGAACCCGCAGACATTGCCAATTTTTACGACCGAAGCAACCGCCAGCGTTTCCGCAAGCACAGCGTGGTGGCCATCGAAACTTTTATCACCACCCGCAGCACCATGGCAGTTGAGCTTCGCGATGGCTGGACCATGGTGGGACAGCATGGCGGATTTTGTGCGCAGCATGAACACACCATTCTGGTAACTGATGGCAAACCGCTGATACTCACCGCGGCAAATGGCATCTGGAACTGATCGCGTTTGAACGCGGTGAAACGGAGCAATTTTTTCACGCTCAATATTCAACCGCCATATCAATGTTCAAGTTAAACCGCTTGATTTTGTTCATTGCACCAGTCTGTCTTACGCACCGGGAATTGGAATTTGCGGCATGCATCCAGATAAAAATGGCAAGCAGCACCAACACCTGTACCTGCCAGTGAACCACGGCGCCGGGCACAGCGCAAACATGGCCGTGGGCAGCATGGCGTTCCGCGGCCCATGAAAATTAAACAAACCAAAAAACATTGCACGATGTACCACAGGATCAAGCGGGCCTGCGGAACAAGCCTGGTGCCCAATGGCCATGTGATCCCGCCCGGTGCGAAGGAATAAATTAAAACAAATTATCGGGTGGGATGCGCCTTGCCCGGAGCCTTGATCTTTTGGTTCTTTTGCATCAAGGCAAAAGAACAAGCCACGACCGGCAGCAATGCTTGCAGAAAGGACAACTACCCTGCGATAGCGCAAAACAAAAAGTCAGCAGCTTTCTGCGGAAATAGTAATGACGGCCCGACACCGGACAGAGTCCGGCGCCTAAAGTTTGCCGTGTATCGTTGATTCCAGCATGCATCCAAATAAAAACGGAAAGCAACACAGAAACCTGTACCTGCCAGTGAACCGCGGCGCCGGGCACAGCGCAAACATGGCCATGGGCAGCATGGCGTTCCGCGGCCCATGGAAATTAATCGAAGCAAAAAATAACTAGGCGCAAGCAGCACAGGATCAAGCGGGCCTGCGGAACAAGCCTGGCGCCCAATGGCCATGTGGTCCCGCCCGGTGCGAAGGAATAAATTAAAACAAATTATCGGGCGGGATGCGCCTTGCCCGGCGCCTTGATCTTTTGGTTCTTTTGCATCAAGGCAAAAGAACAAGCCACGACCGGCAGCAATGCTTGCAGAAAGGACAACTACCCTGCGATAGCGCAAAACAAAATTCAACAGCTTAGTATGGAAATAGTAATGACGGTCAGACACCGGACAGAGTCCGGCGCCTAATATTTGCCGTGTATCGTTGATTCCAGCATACATCCAAACCAAAACGAAAAGCGGCACAAGAACCTGTACCTGCCAGTGAACCACGGCGCCCGGCACAGCGCAAACATGGCCCGTGGGCAGCATGGCGTTCCGCGGCCCATGAAAATTAACCGATGTACAAAGTAAACCAGCGCATGCGTCACAGAATCAAGCGGGCTTGCGGAACAAGCCCGGCGCCCAATGGCCATGTGGTCCCGCCCGGCACGAAGCAATAAATTAAAACAAATTATCGGGCGGGATGCGCCTTGCCCGGCGCCTTGATCTTTTGGTTCTTTTGCATCAAGGCAAAAGAACAAGCCACGACCGGCAGCAAGGCCTGCAGAAAGCTTAACCACCTTGCAATACAGCAATTCAAAAATCAACAGTACATATGCGATGCATTAATAACAGCCAGACACCGGACAGAGTCCGGCGCCTAATATTTGCCGTGTATCGTTGATTCCAGCATGCATCCAAATAAAAACGGAAAGCAACACAGAAACCTGTACCTGCCAGTGAACCACGGCGCCGGGCACCGCGCAAACATGGCCATGGGCAGAACGGCGTTCCGCGGCCCATGAAAATTAATCCAAGCAAAAAATAAACTGACGCAAGCAGCACAGAATCAAGCGGGCCAGCGGAACAAGCCTGGCGCCCAATGGCCATGTGGTCCCGCCCGGTGCGAAGGAATAAACTACAGCAAATTATCGGGCGGGATGCGCCTTGCCTGGTGCCTTGAATTTTTGGTTCTTTTGTTTCAAGACAAAAGAACAAAGCAACCACCAGCAGCAATGCCTGCAAAAAACACAACCACCTTGCGATACAGCAATTCAAAAAATTCAACAGTACATATGCATAGCATTAATAACGGCCAGACACCGGACAGAGTCCGGCGCCTAATATTTGCCGTGTATCGTTGATTCCAATTTTCGCAGAATCGCGATGCATCGCATCTCTACGGAAATTGGAATTTGCGGCAGCACATTATTCGGCAACAGTCCATATGCGTAGCATAAATGACCTGCCGTCTCCTGGCAGAGGCAGCGTCAGTCGCCGGGTTACATTACGAACAATCACTTATTACCGCCAATAAATAACGGGATGCGCCCCAACGCATCCCGTTATTTATATATCCAAATAAACTGCCCTGTAGCCGTTACCAAATATGCGTACGCTGGCTGGCTGGCTTATACATTTTATCGCCCGGTTTTACATTGAACGCATCATACCAGGCATCAATATTGGTGAGCGGTGCATTGCCGCGGTGCCGGCCCGGCGAGTGCGGATCGGTGAGGATCAGTTGCGCAGAAGTTTCCGGCAACGCATTGCTGCGCCACACCTGCGCCCAGCTTAAAAAGAAGCGCTGCGCCGGGGTAAAGCCATCAATGGATCTCCCTTTTTTAAACTCATCTGTGCGGGTGAAAGCTTCGTACGCAATGCTCAAACCACCCAGGTCAGCCAGGTTCTCACCCAGCGTAAGCCGTCCATTAACATGAATGGTATCCAGCACTGTCAATGCATTGTACTGTTCCACCACTTCATTGGCACGGCCTTTAAACTTATCCGCATCGTCTTTTGTCCACCAGTCTTTCAGGTTGCCATCAGCATCAAACTGGCGGCCCTGGTCATCAAATCCGTGGGTCATTTCGTGGCCTATCACGGCGGCAATACCGCCATAATTCACCGCATCATCTGCCCCAAAATCAAAAAACGGGAACTGTAAAATACCTGCCGGAAAAGTGATGTCATTATTGGAAGGACTGTACGAAGCGTTGATGGTGGGCGGCGTCATGCCCCATTCGGTGCGGTCGACCGGTTTGCCCATGCGGCTTACATTATAATTGTAGGCCCAGCTGGCCGCGCTGCGCAGGTTGCCCATAAAATCGTTGCGGTTAATTACAATGCCATCGTAGGTGCGCCACTTATCGGGGTAGGCAATTTTTTTGGCAATGGCATTCAGTTTTTGTTGTGCACGGGCTTTGGTTGCTGCACTCATCCACTCCAGATTATTGATGCGTGATGCAAAAGCCTGTTGCATATTATTCACCAGCTGCACCATGTATGCTTTTGCTTCGGGCTTAAAATATTGCTGTACATACAATTGCCCGATCAGGTCGGCCAGGCTGCGGTCAATGAGTGCACTCATGCGCTGCCAGCGGGGCGTTTGCTCTTTTTGGCCGGTGGTAACTTTGGTCAGTTCAAAATCCGCATTCACAAATGCACTGCTTAAATAAGGCGCAGCATTGCGGATCACATTCCAGCTAAGGTAACTGCGCCAGTCTTCAATGTTCACCTGCGACAGTAACATGTTCACCGCTTTTAAAAAAGCCGGGTTGCTCACGATCACGCTATCGAGTGCAATTTGCTCTGCAGATTCGGCGGGCATTCTTTGCACAGATTTCGCCTGGCTGTTCAGTATTTCAACCGGCTGCGTACCTGCAGTTTTTATCTTTTCAGATTGAAAACTGATCTTCATTGCGCCAAATAAAACCGGCCAGTCGATCAGCGGTGTCATTTGATTCAGGTCTTTCAGCGATACTTTATTATAAGTTTTGTATGGATCCCGCATTTCCACCCGGGCCATTTGTGCCTGTGCCAGTGCGGTTTCTATCCGCAGCACAGCAGCAGCACTGGCTTCCGCTTCGCGGGGGTTCCAGCCGGCCAAACCAAACATCGTCACCATTTGGTTGTTAAACGCAGCTTTGATCTTCTGACTTCGGGCATCGTCTTTCAGGTAATAATCACGGTCGGGCAAACTGGTGCCGCCCTGCCCGATGGCCGGAATATACACGAGCACATTTTTACGGTCGGGACCAACATTTACGCCAAACAGCGGACTGCCGCTGCCGTTCGTACGCATGGCGGCTGCATAATATATAATGCCTTTTACATCGGTGATAGAAGCGATCCGTTTCAGGTCAGATTTTATCGGGTCGTAGCCTTTTCGTTCTATCGCAATACTGTCCATGCCGCTGGCATACAGATCGCCGATCATTTGCGTGGCCCGGTCTTTCGACGTATTGGCGGCGGCATGCTCCAGCAATGTTTGCAGGCGTTTACTGCTTTCTTCACGCAGGCCATCAAAACTTCCCCAGCGTGTTTTAGACGGTGGCACCGGGTTGTTCTTAAGCCAGGTACCATTTGCGTACTGGTAAAAATCATCGCCCGGTTTTACTGTCAGGTCCATATTCGCCCGGTCAATGTATTTGAACCCTTTTGGTTTATCCTGCGCAAAAACCGGTGGCTGCAAGCAGCAATAAACCGGCGGTAAGCCTGCATGTTGTGTTCATCGTGTACAATTTTCTTTTGGGTGAAGTTAATGCGTTGTTTGTTGTGTGAGATCGCAATTGTGTTTGCGTTCGCTGAACGGAGCGATTTTTAATCCGCCATGCTCAAATTGAACCGCTTGCTTTTCTGCGTGGCTTTTTGATCATGTTTGCCTTTGGTGACCTGAGCGAAGAAAATATTCAATAATCAAATTCAATTTCAATACGCAATACAACCGCATACTTTTCTTCGTAGCTTTTTGATCGTGTTTACTTTCGGTGACCGGCGCGGAAAAATATTCAATAACCAAATTCGATTTCAATACTTAATAAAACGCTGGCTATTTTTCGTTGGTTCGAAAATTGTCGTTGATTTTTATTGTTGTATAAGCAAAGTATTCGCTGCAGTGTCTTCGCCACTACATCGCTTTCATATACATATAAATTAAACACGGAGGCAATTATGCAAGCTTCACCACCTGAGGCCACACCATTTCTTTTGGGCCCACACCATGTGGAGCGGGTACCCGTGGCACCACTTTGGATGTCACCAAAAATAATGGCGCAGGGCAAAGTGGTGCTGATATATAATCCGTTTGCTCTTTTTACTTAGGTGTATAAAAGTGTATATATGTTCGAGCCTGTAATATGGCGGCTGCGAAATGTATTGCCCCTCTGGGGCAAGGCGTATCGTGGTTATGGCTGGTGCTACAAAGCTTTGGCCCCTAACGGGGCTGGCAGGTTCGTGTTCATGGTATGGGTATGTATGCATGAAAAATCAAACCGAATTACGAACCCACAAAAAAGATCAGGCGGTTCATTTAAACATTGAAATTGAGTTTGAATATTGAACGTTAAAAATGGCGGCTATCAGCGAAGGCAACCACAATTACGCACCCACGAAAAAAAACAGGCGTTTCGCCTTGAGCATTGAACATTGTGTGTTGAGCATTGAGCATTAAAACCCGCTCCGGTCAGCGCAGGCAAACACAATAAAAAAAACCAGGAAAATGCAGCGTGCCTCCCTTACCGCAGTTCTTCGAAAACGCCGGTTTTGCGGTTCTTTTGTACATTGTTCCAGTTAAACCAGCGGCCATTCATGGCAACATATACGCCATTGGGTAAACTTTGCGCAAACGCAAGTGCGCTGCCTAAATTGAAAAGCCCATCGGAGCTGCCAAATTTTATGGGAATCATTGCCCCGGTTAAAATAATGGTCTTATTGGTGATGCGTGCTGCAAGCACAGCCGCTGTTTCGGCCATGGTATCGGTGCCGTGTGTAATTACGATGCGGTCTTCTGCACATTGCATGCACTGGTGCAGGATCAGCTCCCGGTCTTCCGCCGTCATTTCCAGGCTGTCGATCATCATGAGGGTACGAATCTCAACCGGTACTTTGTTGCGGCCCATTTCCAGCAGTTCATGCAGGTGTGTATCCTTAAAAAAAAGCTGGCCGTTCAGTTCATTGTATTCCTTGTCAAATGTACCGCCGGTAATAAAAATACGAATGGGCATGGCCGTGTTTTTTGCGGCATGAAATTAGGCAAGTTTGTGCAGTATCACCACAAACATCCAACCGATACATATATTACATTATTTAACCATTTGATGAGATTAAATGATTGCTGTCTGCATCACAGATTTATATATCAAAAACTTGCTTTAACAAAATATACAGATGATGCTAACATATAGTAACGAAATATATTAATGCAATAAAAATCAAATGTTAAAAGGAAATATGCCGCCATTTATGGCATGGTTATTAAACTGGTTGGTTAAAAGCAACGGATTTATTTCATAATTAAAAAAATGATGTATGAAGAAGCAAACTAAATTCCCCGCCATAAATTTTGAGATCAATGTGGATGGAACACCCGTTGAAGTAACCGCCAAACCATACCTTGCTGCAAACGATCAGCAACGTTTCCGGGTAAGTTACAATGGCAGCCCGGTGCATATTTTTGGACTGGATGAAAGCAGCCACGAAGTAAAAGTACTTGACAGTGCAACTGCATATATTCCGCATAACATTGAAGCAGCCATCAGTAATACCCTGTTACATAAAATGGCAGCGTAACTGCGAACACCTGCCATTATCAATTCAGGGAACGTAAGCAGCGTAAAGTGCTTTATCGCAACATGTGTTTCTGAAATAAAGTGGTTGAGATCGCAGTAACTTCGAACATGAAACATGAAAAATGAAACGCGTACTTGTATAAAGACCGGCAGGTTCCGGTCTTTTTTTTATGGCATATTTTTTTACCCCTGTCAAAAACGCCAACCATATGTTCATTAAATATTTTTTGTATACAACCAGTTTGGCCTTAATGGCTGCGTGCAATTCAATGCCCGAACAAAATACTGCATCAACCGACAGCCCGGCTGTTACAGCCCCACAAACAGACAACGGATCAACAACCCGCAAGCTTTGCTTTATGCAGTTGAGCGGTGCCACAAAACAGGACACATTGTATGTGCACCTGGATATCAACCATGAAAATGTAACCGGTGAAATGAACCACATTATTCATGAAAAGGACGCCCGCCGTGGCATGCTGCAGGGCAAAATAGCCGGCGATGGCATTATTGCGACCTGGCGTTTTATGCAGGAAGGCATGCATGATACCATACAATTACAGCTGCGTGTGGAACCAGGGCAATTAACACAAAAGCCGTTGATCTTTGATCATAAAACAGGCCGGCAACACACGGATACATCAGCAGGCTATAGCGTTGTAATTCCGCAGGTAGATTGTTTGGAAATGAAATAGTTTAGAAAAGCTACCATTAAAATGCACGAAAAAAATAAACGGTCATTTGATCATTGAATTTGAGCATTGAATATTGAACATGAAAAACCGCTCCGGTAAGCGAAGGAGCACACCATTACGCACCCCCGAAAAAAATCAGGCGGTTAAACTTGAACATTGAAATTTGAGCATTGAATATTGAACATTAAAAACCGTTCCGGTCAGCGAAGGAGCACACCATTACGCACCCCCGAAAAAAATCAGGCGGTTAAACTTGAATATTGAACATAGGATTAGGTAGAATATGCGCATAGGTGCATCAATAGTGAGTTTTCTTGCAGCTTGCAGGTTTGAAACACTTATTGGTACTTACATCGCACCGGTGGTGATTTGCTACTTTTTGCCTTGATGCAAAAAGTAGCCAAAAAAAATCAAGGCAAACACGAACCCTCCGGGCGTTTTGCCAGGCCATCTCCTCCCCCTGTGAAGCTTTGTTCAGCAGCATTAACCAGCACAAACTCAATGCTGGCGGGCATGTGCGCATATTCTACTTAATCCTGTATTGAACATTGAAATTGAATATTGAGCATTAAAAACCGCTCCGGTCAGCGAAGGCAAACAATCAAATGCCACGAAAAAAATCAATCGGTTCAACGTGAACATTGAAAATTGAGCATTGAATATTGAGCATTAAAAACCGCTCCGGTCAGCAGCAGGCGCAAAAAACGCCTACCAGCCGCCGCCGCCGCCTCCGCCACCACCGCCGCCGCTGCTTCCACCGCCACTACTGCCGCCGCCACTGCTGGAGGGCGGTGTAGATGCCGAAGAAATGGTGCCGGTCAAACCCGATGACAGGCCGCTGCTCATGTTGCTCATCCTGAAATCATTGCTGCTGAAACTGTGGCCGCCGCTGTAATAACCTGGCTGGTAGCCGCCATCCAGTGCATGTTTCATAATGTCTTCAAATTTTTCCGCCCATTCATTTTCCACTTCCAGCGCAATGGCGTATGGCAGGTAAGTTTCAAATAGTTCCAGTGTTTTTTCAGGTGGTGTAAAATGAGCGTACATTTTTTGTTCCGCAGTTTCGAGGTAACGTTTAAACCCGAGCAGATCGTCCACTGTTTTGCGGCCCTCTACCGTGTAAGCGCTTATTATACGGCTGAAAAACAGCTGCGTACCAAGCATAAATATCCATATAATAGCATACCATTTTAATTGCATCAAATTAAAACCGGCAGCTAAATAAATAAATGCGCCAAGAAAAGAAATGAACAGGAAAAATACACCCCAGCCCAGGTAAGTTTGATTGAGCGCAAACATGCCCGGCTTTTTGTTTGTGCTTAAAAAGCGGGCTTCCAGTTGTTTCCGCAGTGCCTCACTTTTGCCTGCGATAAACGAATCATATTTTCCTTTTTTTAATTCATGCCCGTAAAAATCTGCCGGATCAAAGCCATACATGCGTTCAAAAACGGGACTGGTGCTGCGTGCATTTGCCTTTGCAGGCTGACTGAATTTATAAACGGCATTTTTGATGAGCCAGCCTTCTTTTTCCACCTCAATTTTTAAAGCCTGGTGCACCGCACAGTCCACCAGGGCTGCCGCAAATAAATGCGGTTTGTATTGCTGCTTCAATAAATAGCCTGCATCGGCTGCACTAATACCGGGCGGTGGTGAAAACTGCGGATAGATCGTGCCTTTCCGCGGATCACGGCCCTTTTTCATCCATATATAAAAATAATATACGAATAACAATACGGCAAGCGCAGCCATAATAGAAAACACGTAATTATCTTTTACAAATTGCCAGCGCAATTCCCAAACGCCGGGCTGCGTAATTATATTCTTGCGGATGGCTGCAGCGATCGTCATGCCCTCATGCGGCTTAAATAAACCGGTTGAATAAAATCGGATCACACCATTGCCTTCACTTACGGAAGCACACTGATGCGCCGTTGCGCCCTGTTCACCGGTGTAGCATTCACTTTCCAGTGTATAAGCATTATCAGGAAAATGCACCGTGCAGGAAATACTGTCGAACGTAAAACCCCAGCCATTGCCATTTACATTCCAGTATAATTCATCTTTATTCTCATGAAATATTATTTGGCGGGTGGTGGTGTATGCAATGCGGTATTCGTGTACACCGGTGGATAATGTTTGATTTGCATCACCGATCTTAACTTGTACACCATTCTTTTTATGGCCAGTTGTATAAGGCTCTTTTTGGCCATTGCGCCATACCTCTTTAATTATAAAACTGGTATTGCTGGCAAAGCCATTTGTGGTAATATATTTGGTGGGAAACTCCCGCAGGATGCCCCGCTTAATATCATTGTTCAATTCACTGCCATCATCATAACCATCACCAGTACGGCCATTGCCATTGTAGATGGTAATCGTTTCAGTCACTTCCAGCGTACCATCTTTTTGTACAATAATATCGCTGTTAAAAGAAAGTACCCGGTCGTTGTAATTAAAGTCCCGCAAGGGTTTCAGCGATTCACTGGTATTGATCGCATCCACCGTTGCAAGCCGTACCGCATTTACATATTGCAAATAAAACTGCTTGTATGCAGCAGAGCCGCGGCTTGCTTTCTGTGCTTTTGACTGCCTGCTGATCTGCTCCAGTTCATACGGTAATTTATCGTGCAATTCATTTTGCAGGATGCGTATATAGGCCGCAGTTTGCGACTGTATGATCTTTTGGTCGGTCTTTTTTTTGCCGGCAACCTGTTTAATAACAGACCGGACAATGCTGTCGTAAGCCGTGCTGGAAATATAGCGGCTGGCGGTGGTATCAAACGACAGGCGGCCATTATTTTGCGCCAATATTTTGCCTGTTAAAAAGAAGCAAATGACAGATGCAAATATTTTAGTCAGGTGTGGGGATATTTTGCTTTGCATGCAGTGGAAATGACCGTTGTTATTAACTATTTGGTTTATTTCACCGGCTTCGCTTGTGAAAGCTGGAAGCCGCGGACCCGCAGATTTTTAAAGGCAATAATTAAATACAATAAAAAATAATTACCTGTATTTAATCTGCAAATCTGCGGCTCCATAAAATCGCACCGATCAATTTTCAAATCTCAAATATTCAAATATTCAAATTTCCCGAAT
>CBDDIT010000038.1:0-8658 GCA_965229175.1 Sediminibacterium sp.
GAAAGAGGGTAAACACAATATTTTGTGGAAAGGGCAGCCCCTGTATTTTGCCAAAACCAGCGGTACCACCAGCGGGGTAAAATACATTCCCATCAGTAAAGATTCTATTTCGAACCATATTAACGGGGCACGCAATGCGCTGCTTTGTTACATGGCCGAAACAGGTAACTATGCTTTTACCGGTGGCAAAATGATCTTTTTAAGTGGCAGTCCAACCCTGGAGCGGGTGGGTGGCGTACCCACCGGCCGGTTAAGCGGCATTGTAAACCACCATATTCCCAAATACCTGAGAACCAACCAGTTGCCTACCTACGAAACCAATTGCATTGAAGACTGGGAAACCAAACTGGATGCAATTGTGGGTGAAACGATTGACCAGAACATGACGCTGATCAGCGGTATTCCTCCCTGGATGCAAATGTATTTTGACCGGCTGACGGACAAAACCGGCAAAAAGATCAAGGACCTGTTTCCGAACTTTAGTGTTATGGTACAGGGCGGCGTAAATTTTGAGCCTTACAAAGCCAAAATGTTCGAGACCATCGGCAAAAAGATCGACTGCATTGAGCTGTTTCCGGCATCAGAAGGCTTTTTTGCTTTCCAGGATTCGCAAAAGGCAGCAGGTTTATTGCTGAATACGAATAGTGGTATATTTTTTGAATTTGTTCCCGCCAAAGAAATTGATAACCCCAACCCCACCCGCCTGAGTTTGAAAGATGTAAAAGTGGGCGAGAATTATGCGCTGATCATTAACAGCAATGCAGGTTTGTGGGGCTACAATATTGGTGATACGGTAAAGTTTGTAAGCACCAACCCCTACCGGCTGGTGGTAAGCGGCCGTACCAGGCACCACATCAGTGCATTTGGCGAGCATGTAATTGGCGAAGAAGTGGAATATGCCCTGATGAAGGCCGCCAACGAGACGAGCACACAGATCGTGGAGTTTACGGTGGCACCAAAAGTGGCCCGCAACGAGCAAAAAGGCTTTCATGAATGGCTGATAGAATTTGTGAACGAACCGGCCGACCTGGAAGCCTTTGCTGTAATGGTAGACAACTATTTACGCAGCAAAAACGTATACTACGACGACCTGATAAGCGGCAATATTTTAGAGCGGCTGCAAATAAGCGTGGTGAATAAAAACGGCTTTATCGATTATATGAAATCGGTAGGCAAGCTGGGCGGGCAAAACAAAGTGCCCCGGCTGAGCAACGACCGCCGGATAGCAGATGCCATGCGGCCTTTTATAAAAAGCACACCAGTATTATTAAAATAACACATGAGCGATAAGTTAAAAACCCTGACGGCGCCCGGTGCCGAAACCAACCGGGAGTCTGGCCGCATAAAACGGCTGGCCATTTTTGGTTCCACCGGCTCCATTGGCACCCAGGCACTGGATGTGGTACGTGCCAACCCCGGCAAATTTTCAGTTGAAATATTAACGGCCCAAAACAACGACGAACTGGTGGTGCAGCAGGCGCTGGAATTCAACCCCAATATTGTTGTAATTGGCGATGAAGGCAAATACCTGAAAGTAAAGGAAGCACTTGCCAAAAGCAACACCAAAGTGTTTGCGGGCGAAAAAGCGCTGGAAGAAGTGGCGGCTATGGATTGCTACGACATGATGATAGCAGCAATTGTGGGTTATGCAGGTTTAAAGCCCACTTTACGGGCCGTGGAAAATGGCAAAGCAATAGGCCTCGCCAATAAGGAAACGCTGGTGGTGGCGGGTGATATCGTGATGCAGAAAGCGATGGAGCACAAAGCACCGGTGATACCCGTAGACAGTGAGCATTCGGCCATATTTCAATGCCTGGTGGGCGAAACCCGCAACAAGATCGAAAAGATCATTTTAACGGCCAGCGGCGGGCCTTTCCGGGGGCGCAAACCCAACTACCTGGTGAATGTAAAGCGTGACCATGCGCTGCAGCACCCCAACTGGACCATGGGCGCCAAAATTACCATTGACAGCGCCACGCTGATGAACAAGGGCCTGGAAATGATCGAGGCAAAATGGTTGTTTAACCTGAAGCCGGAGCAGATACAGGTGGTGATACATCCGCAAAGCATTATACACAGCATGGTGCAGTTTGAAGATGGCAGCATGAAGGCACAAATGGGTTTGCCGGATATGAAGCTGCCGATACAATATGCGCTGACCTTTCCGCAACGCATTCCCAACCAGTTTCCGCGGTTCGATTTCAGAAAATACGAGCAGCTGACCTTTGAAGAGCCCGATACACGTACGTTCCGCAACCTGCATTTGGCTACAGAAGCACTGTACAAAGGAGGCAACCTGCCCTGCGTAATGAATGCGGCAAATGAAATTGCTGTGTGGGCCTTTTTGCGCAACCGCATTGGCTTTTTAGACATGATGGCCGTGGTGGAACAAACCATGCAGCATGTATCGTTCATAGAAAAACCCAGCCTGGAAGATTATTATGAAACGGATGCAGAAGCGAGGGATTTTGCCGCATCGGTGATTAAATTATAACGCCTGTATGCCGTTCAGTAAATTTAAAACCATATTCAGGATTTGATGTTTTACTTTGACGCCGTAAAAGCAATTTATTAAAACCAGCCCGGACATTGTTCCGGGCCGGTTTGTACTAACTAAACAGTCATTTAATTAATGTTCTTAGCAATAGTTTGGGGCGATGTAGCCGTACAGGTGGGGCAGTTACTGCTCGCACTATCCATTTTAGTTATCCTGCACGAATTTGGTCATTACATCACCGCCCGCTGGTTTGGCTGCCGGGTGGAGAAATTCTTTCTCTTTTTTGATCCGTGGTTCGCCCTTTTTAAGAAAAAAATTGGCGAAACAACGTATGGTATTGGCTGGCTTCCGTTAGGTGGTTATGTAAAGATCAGTGGCATGATAGATGAAAGCATGGACAAAGATCAGTTGAAATTGCCGCCGCAGAAATGGGAATTCCGGAGTAAGCCGGCCTGGCAGCGTCTCATTATTATGCTGGGTGGTGTTATTATGAACGTGCTTACCGCATTTGTAATATATGTATTTATTGTAATGATATGGGGTGAGAAAACGGTGCCGATGAATTCGCTGAAATACGGGGTTTCTGTGGAAGACAGCGTAATGTATAATATTGGTTTACGCGATGGCGACCAGGTGCTGGCAGTAAATGGTGAGCCTGTGAATGATATGCAGAAACTCACGCTGAAGATCGCACTGGGAGAAACTGTAACCGTAAGCCGCGATGGCAAAACCCAGGAATTAAAAGTTCCGCAACAAATGCTGGGCCAGCTGGCGGAACGCAAACGTAACCGCAGCCCGCTGCTTGGGGTGCGTGTGGAGAACGTGATCATCGATCTTTTGCCAGACAGTACGGGTGCCAAAGCAGGCTTAAAGAAAGGCGATCAAATTGTTATGGCAGACAGTACACCGGTACGCTTTTACGATCAGCTCAAACCTTATATTAACCAGCATGCCGGCGACACGATCGTTCTCGGAATTTTACGTGGCAATCAACCGTTAACCCTGTCTGTACCCGTATCAAAAGCAGGTTTTATCGGATTGGCGCCAGCCCGTGACTTTCAAACTATGGATAGCCTTGGATATTGTAAACTGGTGGTTACGAAATATAATTTGGGCGGGGCTATACCCGCCGCCATACGTATTGCCGGCGACCAGATGAGCGGGTATGTTGCCCAACTCAAGAAAGTGTTCAACCCTAAAACTGAAGGCTATAAGGCAATGGGCGGATTCCGGGGTATTGGCCGCATGTTCTCCACCACCTGGGATTGGGAAAGTTTTTGGCAATTAACAGCACTGCTCAGTATTGTACTGGCTATTATGAACCTGCTCCCCATTCCGGCGCTGGATGGCGGGCATGTGTTATTCACTTTAATAGAAATGATCACCGGCAAAAAACCGAACGAGAAATTTTTAGAGTACGCACAGATAGTGGGCATGGTGCTGCTGCTCGGCCTCATGTTGTATGCCAACGGCAACGACTGGTTTGGCTGGGGTGCGCGGTAGTGCGCTGCAGATTTGATTGAAAAATTGCCCTGTGAAGTACAGGGCAATTTTGTTTTATACATTAACAATATGTACTGGCAAGCCATTGTTTTATATATGCCGGAAAAAGAAATGAACAGCTATCTTTGCAAACTAAACCATTGCAGAATGGTTACCCGGGGCTGACCGGTTTTGACAGCAAAGTTCTTTGTACGTATAAGCATGCAGTGCGTTGGATAATTAGCACTTAAATCTGAATATTCAAAACTCAAATGGCAATACTCAGTATGCCATGGCTGCCTAATCAGTGATTAGATAGTCATTCGGGCCGCCGGGCAGGTTGGTCTGTCGCCAAGCCCCGCCGCCGACTAAAACCAAGTACAGGCTGCTGTAACGGAAGGCTGTGACCGTTGCAAAAGATTCATCCAGCTACGGTGTGTATTGGTAGGTTCAGGTCCCGTATACACCCGACAATTAATCATGAAATAAGCATGTAGAAGGCGTATGGTGAATTTGTTTGGACCAGGGTTCGACTCCCTGCAGCTCCACTTTCCAGGTTTTTAACCGCCGACAAAAACGTTGTAAATTAATCATTTACAGCGTTTTTTACTTTCAGGAATGCGGCACTTTAAAACATAAAAAATGGGGCAATAAGAATACTGCCCCCGGTTAAAACTAACGATTACTGCTAACAAGAAAAGTGATTTAAAAGCCCATGCATTTTATGAACGATGTATTATTCCGGGATCAAAGGAAATATTGATGCTGTTATTTTATATCAAAAGAAATTCCAAAACGAAGGGTATTGCTCAGGGGGTTCCGGTTGATGCCTTGCCCGGCAGGAATGCAATAAGACATATCTATCCCAAGCATTTTATACTTAATGCCGGCACCAACGGAAAAAAATTTCCTGTTGCCCTGGTTCTCATCTTCATAAAAATAACCCGTACGCAGTGCAAACTGGTTATTATAAACATACTCTGCACCCGCACTAATTTGCAATTCCCGCAACTCATTTCCAAAACTGCCCCCGTCACTAAAACTTTTCGACCAGCTTTTTAATACACTATTATTTTTATAATTGGAATAATCAATGCTGTCCTGGCCGCTGTTTCCTGTTGCAACCGGAAGCGAAGGCACCAGCAATTTGTTTACATCCACACCAACAGTAAGGCGGTGCTTGTTATTAAAGTTCCGGGTATATGCAATGCCGGCACCTAAATTTGCGGGTATATAGTCTTTACCAGCCGCATCATTTGTATACCCAATTTTTGTTCCCAAATTACTGAGTACAACTCCCCAGCTCAATCCGCCGGCTGCTGATTTTGGCGCTTTGTATAAAGAAAGATCAGCCGCAAAAGCATTACCGGCACTGTATGAAATGCCTTCATATGCGCCGTTCGCCAAACTGCTTGAGATATACCGGAACGCAAGCCCGATGCTCAATTTATCAGACAATTTCCGGGTATAACCCAGATCCAGACTAAACTCACGGGGTTTAAAGGAATTTAAATTATTGCCGGCAAAATCAGTAAACTGAATATTGCCTAAACTGAAGTACCGGACAGATGCTGATAATGCTTGTTTATCATTGAGTTTATAATAACCCGACCCATTTAGTAAATAAACATCGTTCACTCCTGCATCTTTAAGCCAGGGAGTATATGTAATGGCTGCGGCAGCATCATTGCCGGAAAAAGGAAGTTTTGCAAGATTCCAGAAAGCAGCATTTGCATCTGGTGATGTTGCAATACCAAGATCGCCCATGCCCCCGCCCCTTGCATCTGGCGATATGCGCAGAAAAGGCACCGAACTTGTTACGATATTAAGTTTACCGGTTTGCTGTGCTTCGCTCTTAAAAAAAGAAAGGGCAAATAAGCCAGCCATTAAATATTGGCGGAAACAGTAATTCATTGGTTGATTTTTTAATGGTTGAAAAAAACAACTGATACCTGACCCGAAAATTGGTCATTCAATAAATTGGGGGCATACCGCAGACTGTATTGTTACGCAGGGAAATACAACTTACAGTTTCGTGAATTTAAATACCTCCTTAACGCCATTATTTACAAACTGCAGCGTGTATACCGCCGCTGGCAATTTGGAAACATCCATCCGAGTTTCGATGTCATCCAGGTTTGGCTGAACAGTTTTCAATAATTTTCCATGAATTGTGTAAAGCGATAAGTAAGCATCTTTTGCAGCCTTATTGTGTTGCACTGTAAAAGCATTGCGCACAGGATTGGGATACACTTTAAATTCAATGGGTGATACCGGAGCTATTTTAAGCATTGCACTATAGTAAAATTGCCCGTAAGCATCCACCAGTTTTAAACGATAATATTGATATTTCGAGGCATTAATAATGCTGGTATCACCAAACGTATAACTGTTATTGATCAAACCATTTAATGCATTCACCTTACCTGTTTCAACAAATACATTATTCTCATTGTACCGCTCCACAGCATAATGGCTCAGGTTAATTTCATTGCTTGTTTTCCAGGCCAGATCCACCTTGTTATTATTATTGATTACACCTGTGAATGAGATAATATTTACTGGTAAAATACTGCAGTTACTGCCGGCCAGCCCTGCACCGGAAAATGTTGAATTAGCGGTTGCCAGCAGTACTTTATCAATTTTGGTATTTCCACCATTTCCATACGTGATCGTTAGTGTGTTGATGCCTTTGATCAAATTCGCTTTTCCGATATTCACCCATTGCCAGCCGGCACCGCTGTTAATTTCCCGGATGGTAATATCATCAATTAAATAAACAGTGGAATCGGCGCCCACGTTAAACTGGATTGTAGTGGTATCCAGGTAAGCGGTTGTTCTCCAGGTAATTTGTTTCCAGGCAGTACTGGTTAATTGTGCCGGTTGATACTGAAATTCCGCGGGACCTGTGGATAAGGCTATTGAAGCATTATTAGTCGTTGTTTTTACCCAATACGAAATTTCATACGCTTTACCTTTTGTAGTGCTGAATGGAATGCTTGAAACCCGTACCCGGCGGCTGGTTCCGGGATAATTAGACAAATTCTCAATTTTTAAAGCACTGGTGCCAGATCGCACATCTGCAGCAACATTGGTTACTGCTACCAGCGCATTGTTTTGATTATTAATTACAGACCATCCTGTTAAACCATTTTCAAAACCCGGGTTTGAAATTGAAATACTGGAATTAAAACGCAGAAAATTACCATTGTTAATTTTGTACCAGAAATCATAATCTTCATTAATTGGTACTGAAATGCGTGCCAGCATGTTATAATTAGCGGTACTGTCTGCCGGGAATTGCAAAACGATATGTGAAGAGTCAGTGGCCGGAGCACCTGAAGGGCTGCTTAAGCCAGCTTTTATTTGCACTGCACTGGTGGTTGCTGTTGCTGAACTTTCACTGGATGCATACCATTGTGACCCTAATTTGCCGCATTCTGTTTCCAGCCAAACTCTTTTACCGGGATTGGGATCAAACGAAGGTCTGCCTGTACCCCACCAGCTGTACCAGCTTGCATAATCAATTTGCGGGTATGGATGTATTTTAATGGTATCCGTATTTACCTGGTTGCTGTCTAATAAAAATTTATCTACAAAAGCCTGCATGGCAGGCACTTGCGTGTTGGGAACGGCACAGTGCCCGTGGCCTCCATCAATATAAAAACCAAACCGGTCGGCAATTCCAAATGTTTTCCATACTTCATGTGCTGCCCTGGCAGAAATATAACAGGATGGGTTGGCAAGCCACTCAAAATCTAAATTTGCGGTAACTAAAAGTGCCCGTGGTGCAATCATCACCATTAATTCGTGGTGGTCGTGCGGCAGCTTATTTACATTGGCACCCTGAAAAATGATCATACTGTCCCTGAACCACCGGTAATCTGTGGCACCTAATTTCTCCACCCCGCCCAGTGTTTCAGATACACGCCAGGCCGGCGCACCACCCCCACCCGATTCCTGTGCGATGGTCAGCGCAATTCTTTCGTCAAAAGCACCTGAAAATAAAGCCATTTTACCGGCATAAGAGCAGCCTGTTACGCCCAGCCGGCTTACATTAACGGGCAATGCAGCCTGCACCAGTTCTAACCCATCAATAATGCGGCTTACCCCCCAGGCCCATGCGCTGTACTGGCCGGCATTGACTAAATTATATTCCGGGTATAATCTATAAAATGGATCTGTTATTTGCGGATTGCCATATGTGGTTACGTTATTGTGGTTGAATTGTATTCTCGCAATATTCCGGTTGGTAAAAACAGTTGCAGGCACACTGCCGGATAAACTATTCATCCCAATTACGGCAGGAAACGGGCCGGTTCCGTTGAGTGGCAACGATACCTGTGATGTTAGCGTAACTGTTTGCCCGTTTCGTGTAACAATAACCCGTAACGTACCGTTGCCGGGTGTGCCGGGGGTATAAGTGGCTGAAATGGTATCTGGTTTCGGTGGCTTAATGCCTATTTCATAATGTTCGATCTCACGCCTGATCTCATTGCGCCTGCAGGCCCAGTTGGAAAATAAAGTGGACCTGCTGCTGTTGTCTGATTTCATGAATGGATCGGTCAATGGATCAATTACCGGCAAACTGCTGAACGGTGGCAACACGGGTGCCGGGCAGGCAGCACCTGTATTTTCACTGTTATATACCCGGGGTGGCTGCGCCTTAATAATACTTG
>CBDDIT010000039.1:0-7411 GCA_965229175.1 Sediminibacterium sp.
GCCTGGCAGGCTGCATTATCCCTGATTGAGCATCAATATACGGAGTATGCATCATGATTGTGATTTCCAGTACTGTGCCGAATATTGAGGCGATTCTGGTCAAGTCTTTTCAGAAATATGCGCCTGCTGGCAGTTTCTGTACAGTGGACAGCCCGGAAGCTGAACAGGCGACCACAGCAGCTTCGTGGTTTCCAGATCTGGAAAAACTTCGGCAACTTCCAGAACTCGGTCTAATTCATTCGATTGCTGCAGGGGTCGAACATTTAAATTTAAACGAGATTAGAGCTGACCAGTCAGTCTGCCGGGTACTGGATCCACATCATCAAAAAGGCATGCTTGATTACCTGCTCTGGGGCGTGCTGTATTTCCAGCGTTATTTTGACTGCATGATCCAGCAGCAAAAGCAGCAGCTATGGAAACAGTATCGTCAAAGTTATAGCCATCATATCCAGATCGGAATTATGGGACTGGGGCATATGGGTGGATACGTAGCAGAACGTTTCGCAGACATGGGCTATCAAGTCTCTGGTTGGTCGAATTCCCCAAAAGACATTAATCAAGTTAAAAGCTATGTAGGCCAAGAACAGCTTTCCGAATTCCTGGCTCAAAGTCAGATTCTGATTAACCTGCTGCCACTCACTGAAGAAAATACCGGCATTCTTTCTGCTGAATTATTTCAGCGGTTGCCTGAGCAGGCGGCATTAATTCATGTCGGGAGGGGTCAGCATTTAATTGAGCAAGATTTATTAAATGCATTAGATTCCAGCCAGTTACGTGGTGCAATTGTCGATGTATTTGAACAGGAGCCATTAGCTGCTGAACATCCATTCTGGCAGCATGAAAAGATCGTTGTTACACCACATGTTGCCTCACATGCACCCATGTCTGTGGTGGTGGAACAGATTCTAGAAAATGACCGACGTTTAAATCTCGGGCTGGATTTATGCCATCAGGTAGATGTTAATAAAGGCTATTAATTGTAGGGATACCAGAAAAATAAGGAAATTGATGATGTGGAAAACGATTCAAACTCAGGTTCAGCAAGGCGTCGCAACCTTAAGCTTTAACCGCGCGGATTCACTCAACAGTTTTAACCAGCAAATGCATGAGGAAGTGCAACAGGTGCTGAAAAACTGGAATACAGATCCGAATATTCGGGTAATTGTGATTCGCGGTAATGGCCGGGCATTTTCAGCGGGACAGGATTTAAAAGAACGTGCTGGACAGCTCGGCAATGTGCCTTTGCCACCGCAAGGCTCGCTGGCCAAATACTATAATCCCTTGATTAATCTGATCCGCCAGAGTCCCAAACCGGTAATCGCAGCAGTGAATGGTGTGGCTGCTGGTGCAGGTGCCAATATCGCGCTGGCCTGTGATCTGGTCATTGCCAAGGAAAGTGCCCGATTTATTCAGGCCTTTTCTAAAATTGGCTTGATTCCTGATGCCGGTGGCACCTGGATGTTGCCACGTTTAATCGGTTATGCACGTGCCATGGCACTTACTTTTCTGGGGGAACCGGTGCATGCCAAAGAGGCCGCTGAAATGGGCATGATCTGGAAAATGCTTCCAGATACAGAATTTGATGCTTATATCGACGACATTGCACAGCGATTATCTCAACAGCCGACTTATGCGCTGGCTTTAACCAAACAGGCCTTGCAACGCAGTGCTGAAAATAACATAGACCAGCAACTGGAGCTGGAACAAAACCTGCAATATCTAGCTCTGAGCAGTCAGGACTATAAAGAAGGTGTCCAGGCTTTTGTCGAAAAACGCCCTGCACAATTTACCGGATGCTAAGGAGAGCATTTATGAAAATTCAGACCCGTATTACCGAGCTTTTAGGCATTCGCTATCCAATTGTTCAGGGCGGCATGATGTGGGTCGGTACCGCAGAAATGGCCAGTGCCGTATCTAATGCAGGTGGCTTGGGAACATTAACGGCATTGACTCAACCGACGCCTGAAGCCTTGGTCAAGGAAATTGCACGCTGCCGAGAAATGACCGATCAGCCTTTTGCGGTCAATCTGACTTTATTGCCCGCTGTGAATCCGCCGCCATATGCAGAATACCGACAGGCGATCATTGAAAGCGGTATCAAAATCGTAGAAACAGCAGGCAACAAGCCACATGAACATATTGAGGCGTTTAAGCAACACGGCATTATTGTCATTCATAAATGTACTTCCGTCCGTCATGCCCTTTCAGCACAAAGAATCGGTGCGGATATCATTTCGATTGATGGTTTTGAATGTGCGGGCCATCCGGGTGAAGACGATATTCCTGGCCTGATTTTAATTCCTGCCGCTGCGGATCAGCTTACTGTGCCGATTGTGGCCAGTGGCGGTTTTGCTGATGGCCGTGGTCTGGTCGCAGCTTTGGCTTTAGGTGCTGAAGGCATCAATATGGGTACACGCTTTTGTGCCACTAAGGAAGCGCCGATCCATTCAAACATCAAACAGTTCTATGTCGATAATGATGAAAGGGCGACACATCTGCTGTATCGACAGTTCAGGAATACTGCCCGTGTTGCCAAAAATGCGGTATCTGATCTTGTGGTGAAAATGAGTGAAGATCCAAACCTGCAATTTGAACAGATTCGTCCCTATGTCAGCGGTTTAAAAGGCAAGCTCGCTTTAGAAAATGGCGATATTGATGCTGGTGTACTGACTGCAGGTCAAGTGATGGGATTGATTTCATGACATTCCGACTTGTCAGGCGCTGATCGAAAATATCATGCAGGAGGCAGAGCAGATTGTTCAGCAACGTTTAGCTCAATTTTTTCCACGTTAATCAACTTTAGTGAAGTCGCTGAATAGAAAAGCCATTCCACCATGAATGGCTTTTTTCATCCTGTATATTTTTTATTTTTAAATGGGAAATTTCATCGAATGACTAGATTTTATTCTTTAAATTATATTATAGTGGATTTAAAACATAATTTCGTATTATGAAATTAATTGTCATAAATATACAAATTAGAACTCATACAAGGGAATTACGATGAGAAATTATATTGCGCCATTAAAAGACATGAAGTTTGTCCTGAAAGACCTGTTAAACGTTGAACAGAAATATCAGGGCTATGCAAAATTCGCAGACAAGGTTTCTATGGATATTATGGAGCAATATCTGGAAGTCGCTGCGGACTTTTGCCAAAACGAACTTCTACCGATTAATGCGACAGGCGACCAGCAGGGTTGCCGTTTGCAGGATGGCGTCGTAACCACCCCGGATGGGTTTAAAGCAGCTTATGACAAATATGTAGAACTCGGCTTTACCTCATTAACTGGTGACGAAGCATATGGCGGTCAGGGCTTCCCGACCTTATACCGTATTGCCATTTCTGAAATTATTACCGCAACGAACTGGTCTTGGGGCATGTACCCAGGCCTGTCCCATGGTGCCATGCGTACTTTAGAGCACCACGGTAGCGATGAACAGAAACAGAAATTCCTGGTACCTTTAATTGCAGGCCGCTGGACTGGAACCATGTGCTTGACTGAATCTCATGCCGGCTCTGATCTTGGCCTGATTCGTACCAAAGCTGTGCCAAATGAAGACGGTAGCTATAGCATCAGCGGTGAGAAAATCTTTATCTCAGCCGGTGAACATGACCTGGCTGAAAATATTGTGCATATCGTACTGGCACGTTTACCCGATGCGCCTGCCGGTACCAAAGGTATTTCGCTGTTTATCGTGCCGAAATACAATTTGGATGAAGCGGGCAATGTAGCTTCCCGTAATGGTGTGGTGTGTAGCGCCATTGAACACAAGATGGGCATTCACGGGAATGCGACTTGTGTACTGAATTTTGACAATGCCAAAGGTTTCCTGATTGGGCCTGAAAATCGCGGCCTGAACTGCATGTTTACCTTTATGATCTCGGCACGTATTGGTACAGCGATTCAGGGTCTGGCAGCAGCAGAATCTTCTTATCAGGGCGCATTGGCTTATGCCAAAGACCGTCTGGCCATGCGTTCTTTGGAAGGTGCCAAGGCGCCCAACCAGCCAGCAGATCCAATTATTGTGCATCCGGCTGTACGTAACATGCTGCTGACTCAAAAGGTATTTGCAGAAGGTTCACGTGCGCTGGCCTATTATCTGGCGACCTATGCCGATATTGCTGAAGCAACCGATAATCCCGATGAGAAAAAAGCAGCTGAAGACCGTCTGGCATTACTCACCCCAATTGCCAAAGCACTCATGACTGAAACAGGCGTGGAAGCGGCGAAGCATGGTATGCAGGTCTTCGGTGGTCACGGTTATATTACCGAGCATGGCATGGAGCAGATTGCCCGTGATGCACGTATTGCCAGCCTTTATGAAGGCACCACTGAAATTCAGTCGATTGATTTATTGGCGCGTAAAGTTCTGGGTTCAAAGCTTGGCTTGCTGACTGCATTGACCGATGAGATTCAGGCTTATGTGAAAGATCATCAGCAACATGCCCAATTAAGCCAGCAAGTTGCACAAGTCAGCCAGCTAACCGAACAGTGGCTGGAGCTCACCAAAACCATTCAGACTCAGGCACAACAGTCTGCCAATGAAATTGGGGCAGCATCAGTTGACTACCTATATTTCTCTGGTTATGTCGTGTCCGCTTATTTGTGGCTGAAAATGGCAATTACTGCGCAGCAGAAAATTGAAGAAGGCAATACTGATCCGTTCTATGCAGCCAAGATCAAAACTGCACAATTCTTCTTTGCGCGTATTTTGCCAAGAACTTCAACCCACTTTGCCAATATTCAGGCGGGCGGTGAAAGCCTGTTTTTACTTGAACCTGAAGAGTTCAAATTCGATTAAACCTTTTGACCCACGATACTCGTGTCGTGGGTCTTTTTTAATAATTTTTGCATCCTCACCCAATTCAAATATTGAGATTTATTCTCGGATATTGAATAAACCATAAAACAACAAGATCAGGAGTCTATATGGATTTAGACATGATTACTCGACAGTGTCCTTATGCTGATCTGCAGCTTAATTTTCATGAAGTCGGACAGCGTTCTGCATTTCCGACTATTATTTTGATTCATGGCACCGGTGGAAATACCGACAAGCATTTCAGCTATATTTTTCCGATGCTGGGTATTCATCAGCGGGTTTTATCCATTGATTTGCATACCCCGAATAAAGCTGATCTAAAGGTGACTGATTTTAGCCAACAGGTTGAAGCATTGATTCAGCATGCAGTTGCAAAAGATGAAATCATTACAGTGGTCGGCTATTCACTCGGTGCCGTGATTGCTGCACAAGTGGCAGCCAGTTTAAAACAGCGCGTAGCGCGTTTGATCCTGTTAGCCGGTTGGGCCAAAACCAGCTCGGTGCAACAACTACGTACTGTCATTTGGCAGCAATTATTTACTGAACAATCTGCGGCCTTGCCTCATTTTGTCAATTATTGCCTGTATAGCGATGATTATCTGTCTGCACGAAGCGAACAGCAGGTGTTGGATCTGGCACGCTTTGTCAAACCTTCCCAAGATGCAGCCAAACAGCGTGAACTGAATTATCGCATTGATATTACATCGATCTTGCCTGAGATTCGTGCAGAGACGTTGATTGTGGCTTGCCGTGAAGACCGCATGGTGCCTGTATCGCAAGCTAAACTGCTGTTTGCTTCAATTTCGAACAGTCGCTATATCGAAATTTCTTCAGGACATGCGCTCTATGTCGAAGCGCCAGCCGAAGTGGTGCAACTGGTAAACCAGTTTAGCCAGCATCCAGAACAATATCCGGTGAATCAAAAAATCCAGCCTTATATGCCTTAAAGGAGATAAATATGCAAGCTAAAGGACAGCGCAGCAAGATTCTAATTGTAGGCAGCGGTTTTGGTGGTTTGGGAATGGCAATCCGCCTTAAACAGCAGGGCATCCACGATTTTAAAATCATTGAACGTGCAGCAGAAGTGGGCGGCACTTGGCGTGACAATACCTATCCCGGAGTCGCCTGTGATGTACCTTCCCATTTATATTCTTTCTCTTTTATTAAAAATCCGGACTGGTCTCGGGTCTTTCCACACGGAGCAGAAATTCAGCGTTATTTAATTCAATGCTGTGATCAGGAAAATATCCGGCCCCATATTGATTTTCATACGCAACTGGAAAAGGCTAGCTGGAATGCACGAGAACGAATATGGGAAATTCACACCTCTAAAGGTCTGTATCAGGCTGAGATCTTAATTACCGCAACCGGGCATCTGGCAGATGAGCATCTCGCGCAAATTCCGGGGCTGGAAGAATTTGAAGGCCAAGTGATGCATTCTGCGCGCTGGAACCACGAGCTGAATCTGGAAAATCAGCATATCGTTGTGGTCGGTTCTGGTGCTTCTGCCATCCAGCTTGTACCGGAAATTGCCAAAACAGCAAAAAGCCTGACCGTCTTGCAACGTAGTGCGCCATATATTTTGCCCCGACCAGACCGAGCTTATTCTGAGTCAGAAAAACAGCTTTTCCGCAAAGATCCGGACAGTATGTCGGCCCTCAGACATTCCTTGTTCTGGGGCAATGAATACAATTTTGCCCAGCGCCGTAATCTGAAAAGCCAGATTGAGCGGGTCAAGAAAAACTGCCTGCAATTCTTAAAACATCAGATTTCAGATCTTGAATTACAGCGCAAACTTACGCCGAATTATCAACCTGGTTGTAAGCGCTTATTGCTTTCTAATGATTATTATCCGACTTTTCTAAAACCAAATGTCACACTTGAAGACTCAGCATTGGCAGAAGTTACGAAAGACGGTGTATTAAGCCAGGCTGGAAATAAATTTTCTGCAGATATCATCGTATTTGCGACAGGATTTGAAGCGGCGCGTCCACCCTATGCCGCAAAAGTGGTGGGTAAACAGGGTTTAAGCCTGGAACAGCAATGGTCCAGCGGTATGCAGGGTTATCAGTCAACGACCGTACACAACTTTCCAAACCTGTTCATTCTGAATGGGCCAAATACAGGCAGTGGGCATAATTCAGCGCTTTATTTTCTGGAAACCCAATTTGATCTGATTCTAGATGCCTTGCAGTTTTTTGAGCAGGAACAGATTCAGGTCTTTGAAGCGGATCAGAGTGCTGAAAATAGCTATATGCAGGAGCTACAGCAGCTTTCCCAAGGTAGTGTCTGGTTATCGGAAAGCTGTAAAAGCTGGTATCTGGACCCGGTCAGTCGCCAGCTGACTTTGGTCTGGCCGGATTATGCTCATTCATTTAGGGATAAAAATCAGCATTTTATTCGTAGCGGTTATCACTATCAGTATGTTGAATCGAGACAGCAGAAAGTGGTTTAAAAATATGTAATTAAAATCAAAATCTTATGGTTTAAATAATACAAAATAATTGTAAATCCAGGACAGGAGTATAGTCATGAGCAGTCAGCCATGGATGGAAGAATATAAAAAGTGGAATATCAATCCGGA
>CBDDIT010000040.1:0-3046 GCA_965229175.1 Sediminibacterium sp.
TCCACGCTTTCATTGAACTTTTTGTTCTTTTTCAGGATGTTGATACAGGTATGCACGATAATGCGCCGTATCCAGCCTTCAAAAGCACCCTGGTTCCGGAAAGTGTGCATTTGCGTGAACACCTTAATGAAACCTTCCTGGAGCATGTCTTCTGCATCTTCGCGGTTTTGAGCGAAGCGGTAACACACAGACAGCATTTTAGGGCTGTAACGATTGTACAGTTCCCGTTGTGCGGCCGGATGATTTTGCAGACAACCTGCGATGATTAGTTCCTCTGTCATGAAGTAGTTATGCGAATAACCACACTAATGTAGACATTTCAAGTGAATAAATGCTGCATCAGTGTTTCGATTAAAATTTTTTGATAACTTTTACAAAACGAAAATTCCGGGCAAATGTTTCAGCACGATGAAAAAATACCCGGCCATGCAGCAAGACGCCTGCGAAAACGGTTTCGTTGCCTGTGTTTTTTTGAATAGCAGGGCAGCATGGCCGTTTTTTCGGGCCATATATATGGCTTGCTGTACCGGGAAAAATATGTACCCGGGGCCATTTCTGACCAAGTTTAGTCGGCCCGCAGCCTTTTCTTACCTTAATTTTGCAGCCAATTTTGTTTTGACCTCAATGAATAATTCAACCACCGTTTTACAGGACGTAGTAATAAAATTTGCCGGCGACAGCGGCGATGGCATGCAATTAACCGGCAGCCAGTTTACGAATAATACAGCATTGCTGGGTATCGACCTGGCTACTTTTCCCGATTTTCCGGCCGAGATACGTGCCCCGATAGGCACCCTGCCCGGGGTGAGTGGTTTTCAGCTGCGCTTTAGCAGCGACCGCGTTTTTACCCCCGGCGACATGTGCGATGTACTGGTGGCCATGAATGCTGCAGCACTGAAAGTAAACCTGAAAGCGTTAAAACCCGGTGGCCGCATTATTGCCAACCACGATGGTTTTGATGCAAAGAACCTGCGGCTGGCAAATTACCCGGAAGGCGTGAACCCGCTGGAAGACGGGAGCCTGGAAGGTTATGAACTGATTGAAATAGATGTGACCAAACTGACCCGGGAAGCGCTGAAGGAGTTTACCACGCTTGGTATGAAGGAAAAAGACCGGGCAAAAAATATGTTCGTGCTGGGTTATTTGTACTGGATGTACGACCGCAGCCTGGAAAACACCATTGGTTTCTTAACCGAAAAATTTGGAAAGAAGGCAGACATCTTAGAAAGTAATATAAAAACATTACAAGCTGGATACAATTACGGCGACACAACCGAGGCTTTTACCACCCGCTACCGCGTGGAAAAAGCCAGGATGCAACCGGGTGTTTACCGCAGCATTATGGGCAACCAGGCACTGGCATTTGGCCTGATAGCCGCCGGACAGCAAAGTGGTTTGCCTTTATTTTTGGGTACCTACCCCATTACCCCGGCCAGTGATATTTTGCATGAACTGAGCAAGTATAAAAATTTCGGCATCCGTACTTTCCAGGCGGAGGACGAGATTGCCGGCATTACCGCTGCCATTGGTGCCGCATACGGTGGCAGCCTGGGCATTACTACCACCAGCGGGCCGGGTATGGCGCTTAAAACTGAAGCGATGGGACTGGCAGTGATGCTGGAAATTCCATTGCTGATCGTAAACATACAACGTGGCGGCCCCAGCACCGGCTTACCCACAAAAACTGAGCAAAGCGATTTGTTACAGGCTTATTATGGCAGAAACGGCGAATGCCCCATGCCCATTGTTGCTTCCCGCACCCCCTCGGATTGTTTTGAAGTGGCCATGGAAGCAGTACGTATTGCTGTGGAACACATGACACCGGTGATACTGCTGAGCGACGGCTATATTGCCAACGGTGCTGAACCCTGGAAGTTTCCGCAGGCAGACGACCTGATGAAAATAACGGTAAACTTTAAAACAGCGCTTGGGCACGGTGAGGACAAATACCTGCCTTATATGCGGAACGAAAAACTGGTGCGTCCGTGGGCGGTACCCGGCACACCCGGCCTGGAACACCGCATTGGCGGCCTGGAAAAACAGAATATTACCGGTAATGTGAATTACGAACCCGAGAACCACCAGCTGATGGTGAAGATCCGGCAGGAGAAGGTTGATAAGATCGCAGAATATATTCCGGAACAAACGCTTGACAGCGGCCCCGGTACCGGCAAAGTACTCGTATTGGGCTGGGGCAGCACATACGGTACCATTAAAAGTGCGGTAACGGACCTGCAGGCTGCCGGGCATGCGGTAAGTCATGCGCATTTGCGGCACATGCGGCCTTTTCCGAAAAACCTGGGGGATATGCTGAAGCGTTTCGAAACAGTGCTGATACCGGAGATCAACAATGGACAACTGATCAAAATTATCCGCGACCAGTATTTAATTGATGCAAAAGGCTACCACAAGATCATGGGCGTGCCCATTACAAAAGTGGAGCTGGTGGATGAGATCAGGAAGTTTGTGTGAAGACCGGAAAATAGCACATAATCGATAGCAGATGCCGGATCGGAAAATGCGGGCAGGCTGATATTACAGATCCGGCATCTAACCTTAGTTTTCCAGCAACTGCATTAACGCTTGCCTGGTTTGCCTGCCTTCTCCACCTTTTTATAATAGGTTAAAAAGATCATGATCTGCTGCAATTCTTCGGCAGTCACCCGCATTTCAGACAGTGATTCTTCGTGTTTTGGATTTTGCAAACGCAGCTCATATTGTGCCAGGTGTTCTTTGGTATATTCGGGCATGGTAAGCAGGCCGTTCTTTACGGTATCGTGGCATTGCGAACAGTTAAGGCCATACAGCACTTTTCCTTTTTCAAATAATTCAACATAACTTTTTTTAATATCATCCGTCATTTGCGGCGGAAAGTTATGGGTGTACTGTGCTTTTTTTTGCACCTTTTGTGCCAGTGCAAAATTGAGTAACACAATAAATAATGCCAGCACAGCCAATACCTTGTAACGCATACAAATATTTTATAGATGATTAATTTATTTTCTGCCGCCAACGGTTCTTTTGTTGTATAAAGCCACCGCTGAAA
>CBDDIT010000041.1:0-10119 GCA_965229175.1 Sediminibacterium sp.
TTGCTGCCGTAACTATGCTCAGCAAATTCCAGAACGACGTTCTGCGCAGCGGTAACATCGTTGCCAACCATTGCCTGGAGCAGCTTGGTAAAGTGGAGATCATCATGAACAAATTTGAAGCGATCGTTAGCCAGAACAGCGAATACCTGTTGCCCGGCCAGGAGCTTACTATCCGTGCCGGTCTGGGTGCTTTCAGCACAACCAACCTGCCAACAGTTAGCTTTAACGGCGCTGGCAAAACAGATGATGCAGGAACGGGTTATGCAGAATTTAAAACAACTGCCCAGGGTGGTGGCGAGCAAACTGTGAATGTATCAGTCAGCTTTAAAAACCCCAATACTGGTGCAACTGAAAGCCGCCAGTTTCCGATCAAGTATACAGTTGGTACACCTTCTGGTGCTTCTGTGTTCCTGCAAAAAATGAACGTAATGTACAAGGGTGTTCCAAACCCGGTAACCATCAGTGCGGGCAGCATTAAAGCGGAGAACATGAAAGTAAGCTTCAGCAAAGGCAGCATTACCCGTTCGGGGTGGCGCAAACTGGTAGCAAACGTTTCTGAAACCGGCGAAGGTGCGATCACCATTTCCGGCGATGGTAAAACCTTTACATTCCCGATCCGCTGCAAACGCCTGCCTCCTCCAACCCCAATGGTTGGTACGTTGAAAAGTGGTAAAGTACCCTTCTGCTGTGGTTTAAAGCACAGGGCGGTGTACGTGCTGTCCTGGAAGATTCAGAATTCCAGGCTGGTTTTACCATCAGCGGTTATACGATCGGTGGATTTGTAAATGGTGAACCTCGTGAGTCTGTTGTAAATGGTCCTTCTTTTGCAGGCAATCCAATTGTGACCAGTGCAAAACCAGGCAGCTCTGTAGGTATCTATAATATCCGTGCAAAAGGCCCGGATGGATCTGATTATAAGCTTGGAGATTTGTTCTTTATTTTGCAATAAACCTATCATTCAAATTTGTGTAATATGAAACGTGTAGCTGGTATATTCATGCTGTTGTTGGCCGGGGCCATGCTTGTTAGTACGGATGCAGATGCGCAGAAAAAGAAAGCGCCACCAAAGAAAAGGAATACCAAGGTTAAAACAAAGAAGCCAGCGGCAGAGCAGGCTGCACCGCTGCCACCGCCCGTAGATCCTGCCATTGGAGCAGGCTGCTAAAGACTCAGTGACCAGGGCTGGCCTTGTTCCCAAAGTAGATCCTTCTTTGCGTGATCAAACTACGGTAATTGGCAACCTGACGGCTGATAAAACGCCGCTGGCTTATGACAATATCCGGGTGGATGACCAGTTGTACAAACAGATCATTTGGCGTGATATCAGCGTATTCGAGAAAATGAACTCTACTTTCCGTTACGAAGCTGAAGAGAACGATGAAAGCGGAACTTTCTTCTTTATATTACTGAAGCATATCCGTGATGGAGAGCTGGTTGCATTTGATGCGGTGAATGACCGTTTTACCAAGCCGCTCAAGATCAATGATATCGCTACGTCAATGTCCGGAACATCTTACACGATACAGGTACCTGATATGGTGGCCGATCCAGATGCTACCAAAGGAATTATGCGTGATACCACTATTACAGATGAGTTCAATATTAACTCAATTGTTGGATACCGTGTAAAAGAAGAAGTGATCTTTGACAAGGAAACTTCACGCATGCATTTTCGGAACGCTGGGTCTTGCACCTTTGAAAGAAAAAGAAATTGCTGGTACGAAAGTGATGCTTCCCATGTTTTGGGTATACTATCCTGAAGCACGTCCTTTCCTGGCGAAGCACGAAGCCTATAACCCCCGTAATATGGCGATGCGGATGAGCTGGGAAGAGATCTTCGAAAGCCGCTATTATACAAGCTATATCTATAAGTCAACCATCAGCAATCCGTTTGACAAACCATTGAGTTATTACATTAAAGACCCAATGATGCGCTTACTGGAAGGCGATGCCATTAAAGAGACCATCTTTAACTGGGAACAGGATCAGTGGAGCTACTAAGACCAAAACTTTTTAATACGTATCGAACCCCGCAACTGCGGGGTTCTTTCTTTTGAAGATTTTTTAAATTTTTATGAAATCCCGGGAATAATCATTCAACCCATTACATTTGCCATGGTTTTTCATAGGATATTGGATTAATTACGGGGCTGGATTTTCATCCTGGCCCTTTTTTTTGAATATTATTCATCAAATTATGCCCGCTCCTTTGATGGCAAAACATCAAAAAAAACATTATAAGAAATCATCCTTCCGGCTGGTGAAAATAATCGTAACACCAGGGCACCTTTGCTTTTGCCCAGGGCAGATTGTAATTCTTCCAGCGGTGTATCCTTTACCTTTTTTACTGATTTAAATATTTTCAGCAATTGGGTGGCAGTATTCTTGCCAATTCCAGGGATGTTTCTCCAGCTCATTTTTAAAAGTGCCCTTGCTGCGCTGGTTGCGGTGAAACGTAATGCCAAACCGGTGCACTTCATCGCGGATGCGCCCGGATAAGCTTTAACCCTTCACTGTTCCAGCCCAGTTTAAACGATTCGCTGTCTCCGGGAAAGAAGATCTCCTCCTCATTTTTAGCCAGGCCTATCAATGTCATTTGCCCGGCCAGGTTAAGGTCATGAATGGCTTCCATTGCTGCACCAAGCTGCCCCTTACCACCATCAATGATCACCAGTTGCGGAAATTGCTGCCCTTCTTCCGACAGGCGTTTGTACCTGCGGTAAACCACTTCCTTCATGGTTGCAAAGTCGTTGATGCCCTGCACCGTTTTTACATTAAAACGGCGGTAATCATTCTTGCTGGGCATGCCATCTTTAAAGCAAACCATGGCACTTAACCGGGTAGCTGCCCTGGAAGTTGGAGTTATCAAAACACTCGATATGGACCGGTATTTCGGGCAACTGAAGCGATTGCTGCAGTTCTTCTAAAACATTAAAACGTTCGTCGGTCCGTTTTGTCTTCAATGTGCAGCATGCGTTTGCGCCGTATCTCATCCATAAAAATGCGCACATTTTTCTCGCTTAATTCCAGCAGTTTCTTTTTGTCGCCGCCTTTTGAAACTGTTACTGCAACGCCCGGTTCTGCATAGTCAAGATCCACCGGCACCACAATTTCAGGTGCATCGCTGTTAAAAGCAGCCCGTATTTGCGCAATACCAAAGCTAAGCACTTCCGCGTCAGGTTCATCCAGTTGCGGGTTAAGCTGCAGTGTATGTGTTTGCACAATAGTACCGTTGCGCACCATCAAAAAGTTCACATATGCAATGTCGCCATCTCTTAAAATGGTAAAAACATCCACATCTCCAACACTTTTGGCTCACCACCACGCTGCGGGAAGCATACCGCTCCAGGTGCTCCAGCTTTTTTTTGATCATTTCAGCCTTTTCAAACTGCAGATTGGTTACGTATTCGCCCATTTGCTGCTTATATTGCTGCATTACACCGCTTAAGCGGCCCTTGAGTACCTGTTTTTAACTGGTTCAGGCCTTCGTTGTAATCGTATTGGTCCTGGAAACCGGCACAGGGACCTTTGCAATTGCCTAAATGATACTCCAGGCATACCTTAAATTTGCCAGCTTTAATGTTTTTATCGGTAAGCGGCAGTTTACAGGTGCGTAATTGTATGTGTTGTTTAATAAAGGTGAGCAAGTCGCGTACATAGGCCACAGAGGTGAACGGTCCGAGATATTCGCTGCCATCGGCAATTTTACGCCGCGTTAAGAAAACCCGGGGAAACGGTTCTTTTTTGATAACAATATAGGGGTAGGATTTATCGTCTTTGAGATCGATATTATACCGGGGCTGATTTTCTTTAATGAGCGCATTCTCCAGGAAAAAAGCGTCCTGTTCGGTATTTACAACCGTGAATTCGATGCGGCGGATGCGCTGCACCAGCTCGTGTGTTTTATAACCCGGTAAATGTTTTGTTGAAATAGGAACTGACCCTTTTGCGCAGGTCTTTTGCCTTGCCTACGTAAATGATCTCGTTCTGTTCACTAAAATATTTGTACACGCCTGGCACATGCGGAATGGTGGGGGCGATCTTGCGAAATTCTTCGGGTGTCATGCAGGTCAAAGTTATATTTAAAAGGGAGCATTTATCACCGGTTTGCAATAGGTTTGGTGTTAAATGCCGGTCTGATATGGGTTTCTTTACCGGTATAAAACTGCACGACTAATTTATCAGGAGATTTTTTGGAAAGAAATAAACGCTGGATGAAGCGGTATACCATCAATATAACACCCTTTATATGCTAATTTTAGCCTGATTGACGGCATTGAATTTTTAAAACACAAATTCACCTGCGCTTCCGCACATCCTGTTAACAATTCCATAAACACAAATATTGCCAGCACTTTTGATTCGGCCTTAACTTTAAGCAAAATCAAATTTATATGCGCTGGAGAAAATTCAATGGCGACCCCATCAGGCTCCCGATCAAGAGTGCGGTGGAGGAAGCCATTAAAAGAGAGGCTGCACAAAATGTGAAGCTCAAAGTTTGTATTGGCACTGACAGCCAGGTGAAAGGAAAAGAGACTGAGTTTGCAACCGTCATCGTGTTTTTAAGGGAGCGCAATGGCGGTTTTATGTTTATTCACAACGACAAAACTACCCACAAATACAGCATTAAAGAACGCATGCTGGTAGAGGTTGCAAAAAGCATTGAGATCGCATATGAACTTTGCGAGCTGTTCACCGACTACGATGTGGATATGGAAGTGCATGCGGACATTAATACCAACCCGCATTTTAAAAGCAACGAAGCCCTGCGTGAGGCCATGGGCTATATATTTAGGTATGGGCTTTGCTTTTAAAGCCAAACCCGAAGCATTTGCCAGCAGCAGTTGCGCCAATAAAGTGGTGAATTTAGTAAATTGTTCATCTTCACATTACGCCCGGGGACATGCATACATGCCCTCCGCGACATCAACCTCCAGAACCGGATGTTTGATACCTGGTAAAAGATACCGGTGCTGAACCCAAAACAACCGCCCTGCACAATAAATAATTGCCTGATCTTTAAAGCTGCATGCTTAAAAGAAGATCGTTAGCTCTACCGGTCCAGCATCTGATATCCAGCGGCTATTCTCCTTTCGTTGCATCGATCTGCTGCTGTATAAATTCCAGCAATTTCTTTCCGCCCGTATTTTTGATGGCACTGGTTTGAAAACTTGCCGGTAAAAATTGCCAGTCTTCCCGCATGGCGTTTAAAAAGTCTTTCACATTTTTGGCAACCACCCGGCTGACTTTCTTTATCGGTTTTTGTAAATACCAGCGCAAACGGCAACTTCCCATTTTCCCAATTGCTGTAAAAATTCCAGGTCAATTTTTTGCGGTTCGTGGCGGCTGTCTATCAGCACAAATACGTGAACCAGGGTTTTCACGTTTGCGCAGGTAGTTTTCGATCATCTGTTCCCAGCGCCGCCTGCTGCTGATGCTCACTTTAGCATATCCGTAACCGGGGCAGATCCACCAGGTACCATTTGTCAACATTTTTCGCCTGTTCATTTTCGCGGCTGACCACTTCAAAATGGTTGATGAGTTGTGTTTTGCCTGGCGAGGCCGATGTTTTGGCCAGCTTTTGATTGTTTGCCAGCATATTAATGAGCGAAGATTTGCCCACATTGCTGCGGCCAATAAATGCCAGTTCAGCACGGTCGGGTGCGGGGCATTTATCAAACGAAGGGTTACTGATCAGGTAAGCGGCTTTCACAATTTCCATGGGCCAAAGGTGAAGTACAATGCCCAATTAACCGCTCATTTTTTGGTTTATGGCCAATTGCTGTATGCGTGTATGCTTAACACCCTGTATATTGGTTGTATGAAAGTGGTGATACAACGCGTTTCACAGGCGTCAGTAACAATTGATGGCGCTCTAAAAGCCGCTATTGGTAAAGGTTTGCTGGTATTGGCCGGCATTGAGGATGCAGATGCTGCCGAAGATGTGCACTGGCTTTGTAACAAGATATGTAACCTGCGCATTTTTAATGATGAAAAGGGGGTGATGAATGTGAGCGTAAAAGAAAATAGCGGCGAAATATTGTTGGTGAGCCAGTTTACATTACATGCAAGCACAAAAAAAGGCAACCGGCCCAGCTACATAAAAGCCAGTAAGCCTCCGGTTGCAGTGCCCTTGTATGAGGCTTTTATTAAACAACTTGAACTGGAACTGGGCAAACCAATTGGCACCGGGGAGTTTGGGGCAGATATGCAGGTGGCGTTAATTAACGACGGTCCGGTAACGATCATCATCGATTCAAAAAATAAAGAATAATTATAATATGAGTGATATGACGATCCGGGCTGCACAGGAGCAGTGTGGATGGCTGGATAAAAACCGTTGGGGTACGATATTTCAATGAGTTAACAAATTTGGGCATATTAATGGAGGAAGTGGGAGAATTGAGCCGGCTGATGGTGCGAACGTATGGGGAGCAATCGTTTAAAGAAAATGATAAGAACCGTGCACTGGGCGATGAAATGGCTGATGTATTGTGGGTGTTAATTTGCCTGGCAAACCAAACCGGGGTTGACCTGACAGATGCTTTGCAAAAGAATTTCGAGAAGAAAAATATACGTGATAGTGACCGCCATACGGCCAACGAAAAACTATACTGATGTATTTATAAGAAAAACTATACTGATGTATTTATAACTAAAATAAGATGATGCTGGAAAATAAGCAGGTTAAATTAAGTGCCTGGGAATATATTAAAGGAATTGGCAAAGTGATTTGGTACAGCATGAAGGATGCGATAGACGATAAAGTTTTTTCGCATGAGTGCTGCCCTGGCATACTATACCATTTTCTCCATTGCACCTATTTTGATCCTGATCATTTCCGTTGCGCAGGCTTTTTATGGCCGCGAAGCCGTGGAAGGGGAAGTGTACGGGCAGATCAGGAGTTTTGTAGGCGAGAATGCGGCGCAGCAAATACAGCAGATCATAGCCAATTCTGCATTGTCGCATGAATTTAATTTCACCACCATGCTCAGTATTGGGGTACTTATTTTTAGTGCCACAGGTGTGTTTGGAGAAATACAGGATTCAATCAACACTATTTGGCGGTTAAAACCCAAGCCCAAAAAAGGCTGGCTTAAAATGTTGGTCAACCGTTTGCTGAGTTTTTCCATGGTCATCTCACTGGCTTTTTTATTGCTGGTATCACTTGTAATTGAAACGCTGTTAGATGCGTTGGGAACCAGGCTGGCAGCACATTTCCCGGAAACATCCATTGTTGTTGCGCAGGTGCTGAACTGGATCATCAGCCTGGCGGTTATTACTTTATTATTTGGGGGCATTTTTAAGGTATTGCCCGATGCACGTATAAAATGGAAACACGTAATAGCCGGCGCACTGGCCACCGGCGTATTGTTTTTGCTGGGAAAATGGGGGATAGGATTTTATTTGGGCAGGAGCAAGGTTGGAACAGTATATGGTGCAGCTGGAAGTATGATCATTGTATTGCTGTGGGTGTATTATTCTGCCATCATATTGTATTTCGGTGCTGAATTTACCCGGCATTATGCGCAATGGCGTGGCAGCCGCATTTTTCCCAACGACTATGCTGTTTGGGTAGATTATGTAGAACTGGAAAGCAAAAGTATATTGCCGGAAAGTGAGGTAACTGATGCTGCAGCGAAAGAAGACCTGCCTGCCGGCAATAAACCCATTGTGTAACAGGCACGTTTTTTTAAGCCGTGCCGTATATGAACAGAATAATTGCATTTGCAACAGGCATTGCTATACTTTTTACTGCCTGTAAAAACAAACCCGGAAAAGATTCATCTAAAAAGAAATGGCGTTGTTCCAATAAATACCAGCATTAATGCTGGTAATGCATATAGTAACCTGTTTTTAGACAGCAGTGTTATTACCGCATACATTAATGCAGAAGGCTTGAGTGCTGAAACAGCAAATGATATCCGTAATTTTTATAATGGAAGGAATTTTGAATTTGCCTGGTTTGCACCCGATGGCTTAACAGAGCAGGCGCTGGGTTTGCGCAGCCTGTACCATATTGAAAACCTGGACAGCAGTAAAGATGCCAAACTGGAAAAAAGACTGGATGATCTGTTGCTGGAAGACAGTGCATCGGTTGATGCCGGCGATAAACAAGTGCAGCAAACTGAATTAGCATTAACACAGCGTTTTGTAGAACGCATTTACAGCAGCAAAAATAATTTTAATGAAGATATTACTGCATTTGTGCCCGCAAAAAAAGAAACTACAAAAGCGAAAGTGGCTGCAGCTGCAAAGGAAGAATCAAATAAAGAAAATAAAGCATATAACGCATTAAAAGCACAATTGAATGTGTACAGTAACATTGCGGAAAAAGGCGGTTGGCCGGTTATTGCAGACATTACAAAAAAAATAAAACCAACCGAACGGTCCGCAGTGATACCTGTTATCAAAAACAGGTTGCGTATCACCGGACAATATAAAGGTGCCGACACTACGGCGGCTTATTCAGCGGACCTGGTAGCGGCGGTTAATGCAGCACTTGCATCATTCGGTTAACACGCCCGACAGTATGATAACCCCGCAGTTAATTAAAGCATTAAATGTGCCTGCCATGCAACGGGTGCAGCAATTATTGGTAAATATGGAGCGTATGAAATGGATGCCGGATCAAAAATCTGGCAAGCTCATTCTCGTAAATATCCCGGAATTTAAATTATACATTAATGAAAGCGGGTAAACGGGTGATGGATATGAATGTAGTGGTGGGTAAAGATGGACACAGCACCATATTGTTTTCCGGAGATCTGAACCAGGTTGTATTTAGTCCGTATTGGAACCTGCCTTCCAGTATTGTAAAAAAAGAAATATTGCCGGCAATGAACCGTAATAAAGGTTACCTGGCAAAAAAGAACATGGAAGTGATCGGGAATAATAATGGTATACCCGTTATCCGGCAACTGCCAGGTGCTTCTAATTCATTGGGTAAAGTAAAATTTTTGTTCCCAAACAGTTTCAGCATATATTTTCATGATACGCCGCAGAAAAGCTTGTTTGATAAGGATGTGCGGGCATACAGCCATGGTTGCATCAGGCTTGAAAACCCCAAAGGCATGGCAGAGTATTTTGCTGAAAGGCGACGCTTTATGGAATCCGCAACGGATAGACAGTGCCATGAACAGTGGAAAAGAAAATATCGTAAAAATTAAAGATCCGGTACCAGTGTTGATTTATTATTACACTGCCTGGGTGGATGATGCCGGTATATTGCAATGGCGTACAGATATTTACGACCATGATGCTGCTACAGCGGCTAAATTATTTACAGATGCTGCTTATAAACCAGTTGTAACCAGCGCAAAAAAATAAAATGCGATCAGCTGCAAATTTGAACGCAATTGTAATGCAACGAACTGCGGGATTATTTATCCCGCAGTTCTTTTTATAAAAGCAGATTGCGAAATATATTGTTTCTCAGGTGAATAAATGAACAGGCAGGAACCATTACAAATTTTTTGTATAATATTTTTACACAATGTTTCTGGTAAAGCCGGGCAACCCTGGCTGCGTCCCAAATAACCCTGCCGTTTTGCAAATGTTTCGCTTACATAAGCGGCTGCGTGCATTACAATGCCGCGGCTTAATGCATTGTCGTTTATTCCTTTTTCAATACCAAGCAAACGCAGCGATGATTCGTGTTTGCCATTATAAATATCAGCTGTAATATAAAAACCAGGGCTGCTTTTAAAACTTTCTGGCTCGTTGCTGAAAGATGTTGCCATGCCAATACCAGAATTGCGGCCATGCGAAACCAATGTATGAAAGAGTAACTTTTTTTGCAGCAGGTCGATTACGAACATTCTTTTTTTGGTTGAATGCATGCTGAAATCGATGATGGAAATAATTCCGGGATGGGTGATTTTATGGGCTGCGAGCAATTTTTCATAACCCGACATGCCATAATTAAAGGCCGCTTCAGATAGACCCAGCTCGGCCAGTTTCAGGGTTTGGTATACAGTGGGCGTATCAATTTTAATGCCTGAATCCCGATCACTTGCCGTGGAATTTACTACAGCTGGTGCCGGTTTTCCACCCAAAAAAAATGCACTGCCAACGGCCAGGCACAATACAGTTAACAGCCGGTATTTTGTGGGTATT
>CBDDIT010000042.1:0-44198 GCA_965229175.1 Sediminibacterium sp.
ATCTGGATATTCTTTATTCTCGTTGAAAGTCCGGTTTCAATTAATTCCTCTAAAAGATCATATTCCGCCCCTTCAATATTAATTTTCATCAAATCTATATGATCTATATTGTGTTCGATAAAAAAATCTGCGGGTTTTACCATTTGAATAACTGTCTGTTCCCCGCTTCCAGGATTACTAAAAAGAGACGAACTGCTATCGAAAATATGCAATGTTTCATTTCGTGTTTCTTTGCCTAAAGCAACTGCAAAAACCTGTATCTGATCATTCTTAGAAAATCTATCAGCTATACTTTTGGCGAATACCTCATAAGGTTCAAAAACAAATATATTACTCCTATATCGCGAATATATGTCACTGGCCCAATCGCCTTTATACCCACCCAAATCAAAAACAATTGAATCTTTATTCAACTCAGGGTACGTCAATCTCAATTGTTCTCCATTTGCCATTATCCATGCATTAAATCGCTTCATTCCCTTGGATGGAAATAAATGATTCTTAATTTTAGAAAACACTTTTTGAATCATATCTGACAATTGTTTTTTAACGCTAATGTAATAAACTCCGATTCTAAAATAGTAACAGCTTAACTCCGATTACATATGTTTTATAGTTTACTTTTGAACTCCTCCAACGTTACAATCCCCTCCTTTCTCCAAACTTCCTTCCCATTTTTATAAAGAATAAAGGTGGGCAATACCTCTACCCGGGTTGCTTTCATTACGTCGGCATCGTTACCTCCATCCACATGTACCAACCTGAACTTTTCACCCGCTTCTTTTGTGAGTGCATTTATTACAGGTTCCATTTTCCTGCACGGCGGGCACCATTCAGCACCAAAGTCAACCAATACCGTACCGGCCGATGTTACCAGTTTTTCATAAGCACTGATCTTCATTTCATCTTTGGTAGTAACTATTACCGGCTTGCCGTCATTCTTCCAGGCACTAAGCCCGCCTTTCATATCCGCAACATTTGTAAACCCTTTCTCCCTAAGATACCTGGCGGCCTCCGCGCTTCTTCCGCCGGATGCACAATACACAAAAACCGGCTTTGACTTGTCGAGGTATTGAATACGGTCTGAAAACTGTGAAAGGTTGGTCCAGTCTGCCTGCAGCGCATTTTCCAGGTGTGACCGTTTAAACTCACCCGAAGTACGTACATCCAGTAACTGCGGCTGTTCAGCCTGCATTTTCTTCTCAAATTCCGCCGGTGGCAAAGCAGGCTGGCCCATTACTATCCTGCAACCAATCACCAACAGGCAAATAAGGGTAAATACATTTTTTTTCATCGGTATGTTATTCAAAATACGTTACAGAAACAGGAAATTTGGCATCGGTAATTCCCAACGCAGCCGCCGCGGCATTGCTCATGCGCAACAGCAGCGTTGTACCAGCTTTCACTTCCTGCAAAGGACCTAATACTTTTGCGCAGATATTTTTATTGCCTGCCGCCGTAATTCTTACAATGGTACCGGCGGCAACATCATTCATAAGGATATAGTATTTGCGGTCTGTCCAGCCGCTGACTGTTTTAAACAGGGCGGCATCTCCTGACCGGAATTGTTTTAGCTGGTTTGTATTCTGTGTGGCATAGCCGGCGGCGAAAAATCCCTCATCGCCATCTTTGGGAGAATAGCCGGTTATTTGTCTGGATTCGCTTTTCGCCGGTTCCGTTACAGCAACTGATGCGGCAGGACCGGACGAAACCGCTGCAGCCGAATCTTTTTTAGCGGCGGACTTAGATATCTTTTTCTTTTCTGCCAGCGGAGTATTGCCCGCAAAAGAGGGAGATGCCGAATCGGTTTTAGGCTTCACGTCTTTTTTCTCAGCAGCAGTGGATTTCGTGGCAATAAAACCTACAATAATATACTGACCGTTTTTAACGATATCGGAGCTTAGATTATTCCATTCCTTTAACGTGGCCGCGCCCACCTTGTTGTAATTAATGCTGATGCGATACAGGTTATCTCCCTTATCTACCACGTGGTATACCGGAAGGACATTGTCGGTTTTCACCTGCACAAAATTATCTTTAGTGAGTGGGATGCGAATCTTGCTTCCTTTAACAAGGGGCGCGGCGGGATCGAGGCTGTTGTAAGCCGCCAGCCTGCCGGGAGGCACGCCAAACCTGCTGCCCAGGGTTTGCAGGCTTTCATTGCCGGCTACCGTACGCTGTACATAAATATCGGGGAGCTTACCCGAAACTTCCAGCTTTTCCTGGGCCGCCAGGGTTACAGAAAAAAACAATACTGCTATCACACTCAAAAACTTCATAGAACAACTGTTATGGCGGTAAAAATAACCTTTATTATGCTTTGTGAATACGCCACTCTGATGGATAATAGTTGTTTATGCGATTGGGCAGCACTTTTATCCAGCCCAGCGGAAAATGGTCAAAACGCAAGAGGGTCCACCCCGTAGAGGCAGGAAGAGACAGCTCTTTCCGGCGGAGATACTGTAAAGCCTGTTCCGCATTCACGTCAATCCTGGCAAAATGTTCGAGGGGTAAAAGACTCATGGACAGTTCATGCGCCGGAATTACATCTTTGCCCTTGATGGAACCTATCTCTACGCCGGCTTTCCGTATATACAGGCAGGCAGCCAGTTGCTGAAGAGACTGCATCCATTCATGCTGGATGGTTCTGATAGTATCTGCCTGCCTGAACAGGGAATAGGTTTCCGGAAGGGGTATAAAGCTTGTGATCTGGCCGGCCTCCGACCTGGAAGCTGCAGGGATGGCCTGCTCTTTCAGCCTGGCCTGACCGGCCGCGGTTCTTTTAATAAAAACGGAAATAAAAAAACCCTCCCCTTTGGTCTTATCAGGATAGAAGCGGTAACAGGATGCGCCGCCGGAAGGAGAAACCGTTTCGGTAATACCCCATCCTATGGGAATCCTAACCGGCATGCTTTCCATTTGCATTTCCGTTATCAGCCAGTCTGCCATTTCTTCATCTTCTGCCGGCGAATAGGAACAGGTGGCGTAGACAAGGATGCCATTTTCTTTGAGGGCGGGAAGCGCATCCGCCAGTATCCTTTGCTGGCGCTGGCTGCACAGCTGCACATTGTCTTCACTCCATTCCTGGATGGCTCCCGGGTCTTTTCTGAACAAGCCACTGCCACTGCAGGGTGCATCCACCACCATCACATCAAAAAAACCGGGAAGGGATTGGAAATGGGCGGGATCGTTATGGGTAACAATGGTATGCCCAGCCCCCCATTTTACAAGGTTCTCAACCAGTATATTGGCCCTGGCCTTTATCACTTCATTGGCCACTACCAGCCCGTTTGTAAAGTAAGAAGCCAGTAAGGTGCTTTTACCACCCGGGGCCGCACAAAGATCCAGTACTTTTAAGGCACCATCGCGCTCGATGGTTTCAGATAATACATGCCATAAGAACATGCTGCTGGCTTCCTGCACATAGTAAGCACCCGCATGAAAAAGCGGGTCAAGCGTGAAGGAGGGTCGCTCTGATAAATAGCGGCCATCCGGGCACCAGGGAATATTTTCAGTTTGCCATGCTGAATGGCCTTCAAAATGTTTAAAAGGATTCAGGCGGACGGAAGTAACCTGGTTACCGGGTTCATGGGCAGCCTGGAAAGAGTGAAGATCAAAACCGGGAACCATTTCCAGCGATTTCAATAGTTGGGGGGGTAGCATATGGTAAAGTTACCGACTCTGGGTTTAACTCTGCTGATGATGGAGGATCTTCAACGCAGAGCGGCGGAGAAAAAAGAGTTTACGCGGAGATATTACTATTTATTAAATACAAATATTTTGAGATTAAAAGTCTACTAAATAAGTAAACTATTCGATTAATTAATAAATATATCATCGAAAATTTCGGAATAATCCAAAATAATGATAACTTTCTTTAGATATACTAATTTTTAATATTACTGTACGGTGCCTGATTTATCCAGAAGACAGTTTTTATCCCGCGCGGGCATGTTGGCGGGTGGCACTTATCCGGCGATGCTTGCGATGGGAATGTTGCGCGCCGCTCCAGCAAAGCCATTCCGGCTGGAGGGTGATGCCAAAGGTAAGCATATTATTATTCTCGGAGCGGGCTTAGCGGGGATGACGGCTGCTTATGAACTCATGAAACAAGGGTATCAATGCACTATACTGGAAGCCCGTGACAGAACTGGCGGCCGCTGCTGGAGCGTTCGAAAAAACGCTACCAATACCGAAACGGGCGGCGGCACGCAAAGGGCGAATTTTGATGAAGGGCTCTACTATAATGCTGGCCCGTCAAGGATTCCCCATCATCATCAGCTGGTATTGCAATACTGCAAAGAATTGAAGGTGCCGATACAGGTGTATAATAATATCAACGAAGCCGCTTACTATTATAGTGAGGGAAAGGGGCCATTATCGAATAAAAAAATCAGGTCGCGCGAGATCCACCATGATGTACGTGGGTATATGTGCGAGATGCTGGCCAAAGCCATCGACACCCGGCAACTGGATGCCGCCATGACGAAAGAAGATGGGGAAAAGATCATTGAATACCTGAAAGCCGAAGGCGGGCTGGAAACCAACAAACTATACAAAGGGCTTTCCCGCCGCGGCTATAAAGAAACGCCGGGTGCCGGCAATAAGGCGGGGAGTATTGCCGACCCGCACAAGCTGAGCGATATATTAAGCTCCGGCTTAATGGACCCCGATTTTTATAATGTAGCCGAATACACCTATGAGCTGCAGATGAGTATGCTCCAGGCAGTCGGCGGAATGGACAAGATTGCCCATGCACTTGAAAAAGTAGTGGGAAAGAATATCCGGCTCCATTCGGAGGTAAGTTCCATCAAAAACGTTACGGGTGCTGTTACCGTTACGTACAAAAATAAAGAGGGTGTTCAAACGATAACGGGCGACTATTGCATCTGCACCATTCCTTTACCGGTGCTGAGCAATATCGATCATAATTTTTCATCTGGCGTAAGCAGGGCTATCGACTATATAACCTATATCAACACGGGCAAGATCGGTCTCCAGTTCAAACGGCGGTTCTGGGAAGAAGATGAACAGATCTATGGAGGCATCACGCATACCAATAATGAACTTACCCAGATCTTCTACCCGTCTTACGATTACCTGGAACAAAAAGGAATACTGGTTGGATACTACAATTTTAACGATAAAGCCAAACGTACCGGTGAGCTAAGCTTCAGGCAACGCGAAGAACTGGCCCTTGCGAAAGGGAGCCTGATACACCCGCAATACAAAACAGAGTTTGAGAATTCATTTTCCATCAGTTGGCATAAAACCCAATACAGTATGGGCGGATGGGCACTCTACACTGCTGAGGAAAGGCAAACTGTTTATAAAGCTTTACTGCAACCCGACAAGCAGGTATATTTTGCCGGGGAACACATGACTTACCTAAATGCCTGGATGGCCGGCGCATTCGAATCTGCAAGAAGTGTGGTGAATGAATTGCATGAGAGAGTGATGAAGAGTTGAATGGCTGAATGGTTTAATTGCTTAACTGTTTAATTGTTTAATTGCTATATACCTATTTTATAAAGACCCTGAACCAATTCAACCATTCAACAATAAAACAATTAAACAATTGAGCAATTAAACAATTGAACAATTAAACAGTTAAACAATTAAACACCCAACTAAAAACACCACTATGGCAAGTACAATGGATCGCCGCAAATTACTCAGGACCGGGATGATGATGGCTGGTGGCTTACCACTGGTTTCCGGTTTATTTAATGAAGTGGCAGCACGGCCTGCCTTGAACGTTTGTTATCCTGAACCGGATTTCATTACCGACGAGAGCTCTATACTGAATGCTCCTGTTGAAATGAAAGCAAGGCTGAATGCGAATGAGAATCCTTTCGGACCATCACCCAAGGCCAAGCTGGCCATCGAGAACGCGCTGGCTACCAGTTACCAGTATCCGTTTATGTACGCGAGGCAGCTGTCTGATAAAATAGCGGAATATGAAGGTATCAAAAGCGAGAATATATTATTAAGCGCAGGCTCTTCTGGCCTTTTACTTGCCGCCGCCACCTATTTCAGTAAAACTCCCGGCAGTAATATTGTTTCCGGGGATCCCAGTTATGATGATCTGCCCGGTAAAGCGGCCCGTATTGGAACCAAATGGGTAAAAGTACCGCTGACCGCCGATTACAAACTTGACCTTGATGCCATGGAGAAAGCGGTTGACGCCAATACATCGCTTGTTTATATCTGTAACCCCAATAACCCAACAGCAACGGTTCTGGATATTGAAAAACTGAAATCCTTTGTGGATCGGGTGTCCGTTAAAACAACGGTATTTATTGATGAAGCCTATATCGACTACCTGGAAGATCCGAAGGCAAACAGTTTGATCAGCACCATTAAAACCGGCAAGAATATTATCGTAGCCCGTACTTTCTCAAAACTCTATGGCTTTGCAGGTTTGCGCGTAGGGTATATTGTTGCCCAACCCGATATGATAAAGAAACTGTCTGTATTAACGGAAGGTTCCAACGCCATCTCCACCACCTCTGTACAGGCCGCCCTGGTTAGCTATGGCGATACCGGCTTCCTGAAAGAAGCTCTCGAAAAAACATGGGTATCCAAAAATTATCTCTATGATGTATTAAAGAAAGAAGGATATTCCTATGTTCCCTCTTCCGCCAATTTTGTGATCTTCCCGGTTAAAATAGACAGCCTTCAATTTGTACAGGAAATGAACAAACGCGGGGTAGGCGTTCGCCCCTGGAAATTTGCCGGCAAAAACTGGTGCAGGGTCAGCGTTGGCAGAATGGATGAAATGCAGGCGTTTGCTGCGGCGTTTAAGGAGATATCTTAATTTGAAAATGTGAAAATGTGGCAATTTGAAAATAAGTGCGTTTCACTGCTACCTTGTTTCAAATGGCTGCATTTTCAAATTTTCAAATTCTCAAATTTTCAAATTAAAAGAGTATGAAAAAAACCTGTTTCCTAACACTACTAACCATCCTCTCTCTCGCCCTCCACGCGCAAACAGCACATACCCTTTCGCTGGAAGAATACGAGAAGGCGAAAACTTTTACCGTTAAGGATCTCGACAATGATACCTACATCAAATTCGAGAACACGTATGTGCTAGACCGCTACGAAGGCAGGAAGCCTTATTTTATCACCGGCGACGATGGTAATAAGAAACGGGTTGACCTCTATAAACTGATATTGAAAGAGGGAATGCAGGATCTGGGGCTGATGGTATTTTATACAACAGAGAAGGGAAAATTATTCAAGGCCTGCATGCCCGACTTTAAGGCTTCGGCCAAAGTATGGGAAAAGTATTTTGAAGATATCCATGCCATTGATAAGGTGGAACCCAATTTTGTACTGAAGCTTTCTTATATCCTTTCTAAAGAACTAGGGTTCCAGTTATATAAATCCGCCAATGCCGGCAAAGATCTGAGTAAGGAAGCCGGTACCTATGGCTCTGATATCTGCTTCCCGGGTTCCGTTCAGGTAACCATGGCCGATGGCACACATAAAATACTTAGCCAGGTAAAACAGGGCGACCATATCATTACAGTAAACCCGGCTACCAAACTGGCTACCACTGTTGCGGTAAAAGAACTGGTGGCGCATGAGGAAAAGAATTATGCCATCACCCGCCTGCTTCTGCTATCGGCCAACGAGATGAATGGCAAAACCGGAAAAGAAATCAAGCTTTCATACAAAGAAATTACAGCCACCCCCAACCACCCCGTAATAACCAAAAAAGGAGAAACGAAAATCGGCGATGTAATGGAAGGTGATGAAATTCTCTGTGCAGACAACTCAACAGGCCATTACCGGAAATACACCGTTTGGGCCAAAACCGAACAAGCGGGCGGCAACCAGAAAGTGTACAATATCATCACCGACGGCGGAAGCACATTCATCATGAATGATGTAATGGTTCTCCAAAAGTCCCTTACAAATTAAGCCAATAGAAACTCTTAAGGCGCAGCCAAAGCCCCATAGGGGCGAAATGTCTGTAGACACAAAAAAAATTAATTGTAAAGCCCCAGAGGGGCGATACCCGGTGGGATCGAACCCCTTAGGTGCCGCCCCTACGGGGCTAAATCATTTTTAACCATCGGTTTTCTACAAACATGTTGTCCCTCCGGGACAGAAACCTGTTACCCGCGTTCATCAAACAAAAATCATCAAATCTATTTCTCCCCCTATCACCCACAATCCGAAATCCGCAATCCGTAATCCGTAATCCCTCATCTCACCGCCACCGCAATTCTCGAATCCGCTGTTCCATAATACAGGAACCACCGGTTCTTAAAATGCGCCAATCCTTCTATAAGACAAACCCGGTTAACCTGGCCTTCTACCTCGTAGGGTTTGTCGGGCGACATAAAATTTTTATCCAGTCTTTTGATCACTTTCGTGGGGTCATTTTTATCTATTAATACCTGTCCCGCAGCGTAGGTTCCTTCTGCCAGGCTGGTATCTCCGGTAGATTTTATATTACGGCCATTGTACAATAATACGATGCCTGCTTCCGTAAGCATGGCAGGCGGCCCCGGCTCAACCAGGTCGCTGTCGAACTTGCCATTGCGGGTTGTTACTACAATTTTTAAAGCGGGCATATTTTTTCCTTCCCCTCTCAGCTCCAGTGGTGGCTGTTCGCCTGCCGCCATTTCAACAGGGGTCCAGTGAATCAGGTCATCGGAAGTGGCTGCCCAAATATATTGGTCGCCCCAGTACATCCAGTATTTCCCTTTTATTTTAACTGCAACGGCTTTCCCCTCTTCATAGCGGGATACGATGCTGCCCGATTTAGACCATTTATCCAGGTACTTACCCTGCATGGCGTTAGCAAATACAGACCCATGTTTTGTCCAGTGCAGCAGATCTTTTGATGTGGCCACCAGTAACCGGGCCAGCTTCCCATCAAAGGCGGTATAAGTCATATAGTAAACCCCTGCCGAATCCTCAACAATCCTGGGGTCTTCGCATCCGCCCTGCCATTCGTATTTCCTGTATGCGTCATTGTCCGGGTAAAAAACCGGTGCGGGCTGCCGCGTAAAATGAAGTCCATCTGTACTTTCCGCCAATCCAATCCTCGAGGTACCACCGGGCAAGCCAATTTTATCCTGGGCCCGGTACAGCATATATATCTTGTTGTTACGAACCACGATGGCCGGATTAAAAACATCCTTTTCCTCCCATGCCACCTGCTTGTTCCAGATAGGGTCTGTAAACATAGCCTTGCCGGGCGTGAGTACGGGGTTTACGCTATCCGCTTTCTCAAACCCCAATAATGCCCAGGCGGTTGAATCTGCAGGTACATCCTTTTGACTGTCCCGCCCGGATTCACTACTGTTATTGCAGGCGACAGCCAGCAGTAGAAAGGCATACCCCGTGATAATCCTTATTGATTTCATACGCATTTGATTGGCTTCTATGCCTCAAAAAAAATTTACCACCCCCAAAAAAAAAATCTGATGCCCCTCCAGTAAGTATCCCCTATTCAAACAAACCAATAAACTAATAAACCAAGAAACTAATAAACCAATAACCCAACACCCCTCCTCTACTGCCCCATTGCATATTGAATCCCTCCCAATAAATGCTGCAGGTAAAGGGGATCTTTAAAAGATTCATCGGTGTGGCCAAACTCAGTATAGAACGCGCGGCCGCCATCAAAATCGTGGTACCAGGCCATGGGATGAGAATTACCATTCTGGCCGCCTGTATAACTCTTCTCATCAATAGTGATTAGTATATGAAGCCCGGGCTGTATGTTTTTAAAATTGTACCATTCGTCCCAGCGCTTCCAGGTGGCGGGGAGGTGCCGGGTGGATGCATGGGTTGGATCAACGATATTTAATACTGCATCCTGTTGTTTGGGGTGACTTTTAAAATAGGCTCCAACCAGCTGGTTGTACCAGGGCCAGTCGTATTCGGTATCCGTAGCCGCATGTACACCCACAAATCCTCCCCCCTTCTGAATATATCTCTCAAACGCGGCCTGTTGTTCGTCATTCAAAACATTGCCGGTTGTACTCAGGAAAACCACAGCATCATATTTTTTTAAAATCTTTTTGGTAAAGAATGATGAATCGGTAGTGGTATCCACGGCGAAATGATTCTCCATCCCCAGTTTTTGTACCGCGGCAACACCGGCGGGAATGGAGGTATGATAAAAACCGCGGGTTTTGGAGAAAACGAGCACCCGCTTAGAAGGCTTGTGGATAATAAATGCAGACAAAAGGCAAAGCAGGATACAACAGCCCAGTAAGGAACTTATTTTTTTCATGAGGCAAGTTTGAACGAAGTGTTTATAAATTAGCTAAATTCGACAGCTTTAATCGACAGGTTAAATCTAGTAAAAGAAACCCAAAATACAACTGCCACATGAAAACTTCCACGGGTTCCCTGCTTGCATTGATGATGTTCTTCGAGTACTTTATCTGGGGGGCCTGGTATGTTACCATGGGAACCTATATGGTAGAGCACTTACACGCAACCGGTCTTGAAATTGGTGCCACTTATAGTGCACTGGCCATCGCTACTATGATCTCGCCTTTTTTTGTAGGCCTTATCGCCGACCGTTTTTTTGCGGCACAGCGGATCATGGGGATCCTTCACCTGGGTGGGGCTGTATTGCTCTTCCTGGCTACCAAAATAGAAACCAGCAATACGTTTTACTGGGTAATACTGTCTTATTCTCTTTTGTATATGCCTACCATCGCATTAAGCAATAGTGTGGCATTTTCACAGATGTCAGACCCCGGCAAACAATTCCCCTGGATACGGGTATTTGGCACGCTGGGATGGATTGCAGCGGGCCTGCTGATTGCCCAATGGAAAATCGATAACACTTCTTCTACTTTTTATATGGCTGCTGCCGCATCAGCCGCGCTGGGAATAGTAAGCTTTGTATTACCCCATACTCCGCCCAAAGCGCGCACCACAGACGCTTCAACTGCACTGGGCACTGAAGCGTTTGTGCTGTTTAAAGAAAGGCCTTACCTAGTTTTCTTTATTGCCGCCATACTGGTTTGCATACCGCTTTCCTTCTATTATGGATTTGCGAGGGTATTCCTGGAGGATATTCATTTCGTTAATGCAACCGGTAAAATGACAATGGGACAAATATCCGAAGGACTTTTCATTCTGGCGATTCCCTTTTTATTCAACCGGATCGGCGTTAAGAAGATGCTGATTCTCGGTATGACGGCATGGATACTGCGTTATATCTGTTTTGCCCATGGCAATATTGAAGCAGGCAGCTGGATGTTATATGCAGGTATCGTATTGCACGGTATCTGTTATGATTTCTTTTTTGTAACAGGCTATATGTACACGGAGAAAAAAGCGGGTGATAAAATTAAAAACGCGGCGCAGGGACTTTTTACTTTCGCAACCTATGGCGTGGGCATGCTGATAGGAACCTGGTTTTCCGGTTATACCTATGATAAGAATACAGTAGGTGATACACATAACTGGCAGGCCATCTGGTATGTACCCGCCTATATTGCTCTAGGTGTTCTCATCTATTTTATCATATTCTTCAAAGAGAAAAATACTTCACAACAAAAATTAGTACGATGAAACGCATTGCCATGCTGGGTTCCGGCTTTATAGGCCGTTTTTACGCAGATTCATTACAGGGTTACCGCAGCCGCGATACAGTAGTAAGTATTTATTCGCGCCGCGAGGAAAGCGCGAGAAAATTCGCGGAAGATTATCAATGCGATCACTGGACAACCAACATGGAAGAAGCCATTGCCCATCCTGATGTTGATATTGTTTGTATTGCACTGCCTAATAATTTACATGAAGCGGCAGTAATGCTTTGCTGCCTGCACAAAAAAGCGGTAATGACAACCAAACCTTTGGGCAGGAATGCGGAGGAAGCCAAAAGAATGTTGCTGGCCGTGGAAGCGGCGGGCATCTTTAACGGTTACCTGGAAGACCTGGTGTATACCCCTAAATTTATCAAAGCTAACCAGAGTGTAAAAGAGGGCGCTCTGGGAAGGATCCTCTGGGCCAAATCGAGGGAAACCCACCCGGGTCCGCATAGCGACTGGTTCTGGGATATTGAACAGGCTGGCGGTGGCTGTATACTCGACCTGGGCTGCCATTGTGTGGAGATCACCCGCAGCTATATTGGTAAAGATATCCGTCCGGTGGAAGTCATGTGCTGGGCAGATACCCAGGTAAAACCCATTGATGCGGAGGACCACGCGATAGGGCTGGTAAAATATGAGAACGGGGCCATTGGCCAGTTTGAAGTAAGCTGGACATTCCGCGGCGGGCTTGACCTGCGCGACGAGGTGATGGGAACTGAAGGAACGATCTGGATCAATAGTTTTCTACGCACCGGCTTCGATATGTTTACGACGGGAAAAGGCGGGGATTATATTGCCGAGAAAGCCGAAAGCAATACAGGCTGGCTGTTCCCGGTGGGTGATGAACTGAATGAGCTGGGATATAACCATATGTTTATGGATATGTTCAACGCGATGGAAAAAGGAGAAGCCCCCAAAGAAACATTTTATGATGGCTACGTGGTAAACGCTATTCTCGATGCCGCCTATCGCTCTGCCAAAACCAAATTATGGGAGCCCGTTACACTGGATATATGGAGGGGTCAGACCGGCCTGTCGAAAGAAAGCCACCTGGTGGATTTTGATGCCGATCATTACCTGATCAAGGAAGAGATGACCCATTTCGGAACCAAAAAGCTGATACTGAAAAAGAAAGCGGATGGAAAGATCATAGAAAAAATCATCTGATCACAAACATCACTCATTCGAAAACTGATTAAAGAAAGAACAGCATGCTCTCACAAGATCTTTTTATTCACCACGTTTATTTCTGGCTCCGGCATCCTGAAAACCAGGAAGACCATTCTGCATTACAGGCCGGCCTGCAGGCCCTTAGCAAAGTACCATCCATCCAACAGTTTCATATTGGCGTACCCGCCAATACCCACCGTGATGTGATTGAAACCAGCTATCAATTTTCCTGGCTGGCCATATTCCCCACCCAAGAAGCCCAGGACGAATACCAGTCAGACCCTATTCATTTACATTTTGTAGCTACCTGCCAACACCTGTGGAAAAAAGTAACGGTGTTTGATTCGGTGGGGGGTTGAGCTACGAGCTGTTAGCTGCCAGCTGCGAGCCTTTTAAACATTTCGCACCGGCGGGGCGAAATGTTTGCCGCGCAAAAATTATTTTTCAATTATATAAACCCCGTTCGGGGTGACAACTGGGGGTTACGAAATTTAAAAAAACGATCCCACCGGGTGCCGCCCCGATGGGGGGCTACAAACATGCCGCCCCGATGGGGGCTACAAACATGACGCCCCTATCGGGGCTACAAACATGACGCCCCTATCGGGGCTACAAACATGACGCCTCGATGGGGGCTACAAACGTGTCGCTCCTATCGGGGCTAGATATCTCCAGCCCCAGCGGGGCGATATGTCTGTAGCCACCCAAAAATTATTTTTTCAATTGTGAAAACCCCGTTAGGGGTGACACCTGGGGGGTACGAACATTAACAAAAACAATTTTGGCGGGTGTCGGCGGATTTTGGGGCGGAGAAACATTCACATACCGGGGATATGATATTTCGCCAGGTAATATCACGATCTTCGCACCAATAGCGGGAACCATTTTTTGATTGTTAGATATTGGGTATTTTTAACCGGCAGACTGTTCGATCATAATCAATGAAATGGTACAACCTATGAAAAAAACCGGCACACCGGCACCCAAACAAGTTTCGAGATTCATAGCCGGAAGCTCGCGGCTTTCCAGACTCCTGCTCTTCTGCAGTACCGCTATGGTCTTTATCGGGTGTGACCGGGTTACCAAAAACATAGCGAAGGAACATTTAATGAATAAGGCGGATATCTCTTACTTCCACAATACCATTCGCCTTTCTTATGTAGAAAACACCGGTGCCGCCATGAGCCTGGGCGACCAACTGCCGAAGCTGGCGGGGTTCATCCTGTTGTGTGTACTGCCACTCGCCTTCCTGCTGTTGGCAGGTGGATATGTGATCAGGCACCTGGAAGAAATGAGTGTGGCAAAAATATTCTCTTTTTCTCTGCTGATTGCCGGGGGACTGGGAAATCTGATCGACAGGATATTCTATAACCTGCATGTTACAGACTTTATGAATATCGGTATCCATAATATCCGCACCGGCATTTTTAATGTTGCGGATGTTTGAGTAACAGCCGGAGCAATTGGATTACTGCTTTTTTATCGCGACAATAAGAATGCTGCCAAAGCCTAGCCATTTTTTCAGTGGTGGTAACCTTACAGGTTGTTCCTCTTTAACTCTTCTACAGCAAAATTCGCCGCCCTTGCTGTAAGGGCCATGTAGGTAAGGGATGGGTTCTGGCATGCGGAAGATGTCATGCAGGCACCGTCTGTTACAAAAACATTCTTTGCATCCCACACCTGGTTATTACCATTCAATACTGATGTTTTGGGGTCTCTTCCCATTCTGGCGGTTCCCATTTCATGGATACCATGACCAATAGCGTGGCCATTATCCCAGGTATGCACGTTTTTGATTCCGATCGTTTCCAGCATATTCTTAATATCGGCAACAATCGCTTTGCGCATCTTTAGTTCGTTGTCTTTCAGCTCACAATCCATAGACAATACCGGTAGCCCCCATTTATCCTTTCTGTTCGTATCCAGGGTAATCTTGTTTTCATGGTAAGGCAACAGTTCACCAAAGCCCGTGGCTCCGATAGTCCAGTTGCCCGGTTCGGTAAGCGCTTCTTTCAAGTCTGCGCCTACGCTCATTTCGGCCACCTGCCTGCTCCAGTTGGTTCTGCTGGCAGAACCCTGGTAGCCATAGCCGCGAAGAAAATCGCGTTTGTCATCCCCGATATTGGCAAACCTTGGAATATAAAACCCGTTGGCGCGCCGGCCGGAATAATACTTGTCTTCAAATCCTTCCACGATACCCGAACCGCCCAGGTTGTAATGGTGGTCCATTACATTATGACCCAGCTGATCACTGCTGCTTCCTAAACCACCGGGCCATATATCGGTAGCGGTATTAAACAATATCCAGGTGGAATTTAATGCGGAAGCATTTACAAATACAATTTTGGAGTAGTACTCATAGGTCTGGTGGGTTTCCGCATCCAGTACTTCTACTCCTTTTGCTTTTTTACTGTCTTTGTCGTAGATCAGTTTGGTTACAATGGAAAACGGCCTTACGGTAAGGTTGCCCGTTTTCATGGCGGCGGGAAGTGTAGAGGATTGTGTACTGAAATATCCGCCAAAAGGGCATCCCTCCCAGCAACGGTTGCGGAACTGGCAGGCGGTACGGCCGGGTATCGCCGCGGTAAGATTGGCCACACGGCCGATGAATAGATGACGCGCCCCCTTGTATTGCGCTTTGATCCTCGCGGCCACATCTTTCTCAACACAATTAAGATCCATCGGTGGAAGAAAATGGCCGTCTGGCAGGTGCGCCAGTCCTTCGGCGGAGCCGCTGATACCCGCAAACTTTTCGGCATGCTCATACCAGGGCGCGATGTCTTTATACCGGATGGGCCAATCAATGCCAATTCCTTCTTTGGCGTTGGCTTCAAAATCAAGGTCGCTTAGCCGGTAGCTCTGCCTGCCCCATAAAACAGAACGGCCGCCCAGTTGATAGCTGCGCCACCAGGTAAAAGGTTTCACTTCTGTATAGGGGGAATCTATTTCATTGGCCCAGCAGTCCATTACGGCTTCCGAAGCCGCCCAGCCCCGGTGAGCAACCGGGTAATCTTTCTTTTGCTGAGCCGTGGTGCGGCCCCTGTATTCAAACTCCCAGGGGTCTTTAGCAGCGTATTTATAATCTTTAATGTGCTGGTAATCCCTGCCCCTTTCCAGCATCAATACTTTTAATCCTTTCTCGGTAAGTTCTTTGGCGGCCCATCCACCACTGATGCCTGAGCCTATCACAATAGCATCAAATGTATTTTGTACCCTGGCTTTGGTATTCAGGTTAGAAGAATCTCCTGGCATGACAATCGGTTTTGCGCTTTAAATCTAAAGCATTTGCCTGATTTAATGCGCGAAACAGCAGAAATTAACTACCGCGAACTCCATTTAAAGAACTTGATCCCTAGAGAGGTAAATACAAGGGTATACGCTATCGTTACCAACAGGGCAAGGGTAGTTTGCTGTGACCATGTGTGGGGGTTGAGCCCGCCGGTAATAATCTTGTTAACTGTACCGTACGGCGACCACTTCACTGCTTTTCCTACCTCATCACCCAGCATTCCCAGTTCCCCAAACATCCCGATCATAATAAAAACAAAGTAAACAAGCCTGCTGGTAACATTCACCGTTTCGGGGTTCTTTACCAGCCCAACAATCGTTTGCCCGATAGAAAGCTATACGGCGCCCCCAACAATGGCGGCGAGCAAAGCCAACGCATAGCCCTCGAATGGAATGGTGATCTTGTCGAAATAATAACCCGATACAAATACAAGCAGGGTTACGATGATGATCATGGAAAGCTGTACGGTTAACCGGCTGATCATAATTGACCAGGTAGGTACCGGTGCCACACGCAAACGTTGAAACACCCCCTTATCCCGGTCGCGGGCGATCGTATTCGCATACCCCATCAGGCCGATAGCGTTCAACCCTATGGTAATACAGGTAGCCAACACATAAGCCCCACCCAGCTTAGCTACCAATCCTTTCCAGGAGATAAGAATGATAACCGGAACCAGCAGCAACAATATCAAGGCCCGCCTGTTCTTCCATTGCGTGGTAAAGTCTGCACGCAACAACGATCTAAGAGCGTCTGATGACGATGGAATAATGGTTTGCATAATTTTAGCTATGAGCTACAGGCTATGAGCCTCGAGCAATGTTTATAATTTCAATATCCCCCAACTTACGACTTAAGACTTACGACTTATGACTTACGACTTACGACTTACGACTTAACACTTACAACTTCTGCCACTACCCCCTAATCCCCTTCCCCGTCAACCCGATAAACACATCTTCCAGTGTAACCCTGCCGCGTCGTGACGCCAGCATCACATCGGGGTCGTTACGGTGCTTATCTATCAGCCCCTGGGGTGTATCGATGGTGATCACTTTTCCGTGATCAATAATGGCTACACGGTCGCAAACCGATTCAGCCTCTTCCATTGAATGGGTGGTAAGTAATATACCGTGACCATTGCCGCGCATCTCTTCCATTCTTTCCCATAACTGCCTGCGGCTTTGCGGATCAAGGCCGGTAGTGGGTTCATCCAGTAGCACCAGCGGTGGATTGTGTAACAAAGCGATGGCCAGCGAAACACGCTGCTGCTGCCCGCCCGACAACTGGTTGAATTTTTTATGAGTAGCGTCTTCCAGTTTAATTTCCGACAGGATAGCGGCCAGTTTTTCTTTGGTCATGGGAACACTATGCAGCCCGGCAAAAAGGCGGATGATATCAGACACGGGAAGCTCAGGTTGAAAACTGGTTGACTGAAGCTGAACTCCCAGGTTAGCCCGGGCGTACAAAGGCTGCTGCTGGATATTATACCCGGCCACGCTGATCGTTCCTGAATGCGGAACCAGCAGGCCTTCCACCGCACTGAGCGTACTGGTTTTGCCGGCACCATTCGGTCCCAGCAAGCCAAATATCTCTCCACCCTTTACGTCAAACGCAACATTCTTAACCGCCTGGAAATCGCCGTAGAATATATTCAGGCCCTCCACCTGCAGTATTGCGCCTGGTATGGTATCGCTCATGATTCGTGTTTAATGAATGAATGGTACAGCAATATTGCCGGTTTTACAGGCAGTTCGCAAACCCTTTTCGGTAAACAACGGTATTTCTCCCGTAAGTAAACCCATAGGGCGGTAAACAACGGCATGCTTACTCATCGGAAGTATTCTTCAGTTTCATCAGCAGGTTATAGGCACCTTTGGTAACAAATACTTCCCGCGCCAGGTCGGGGGTGAGAATAATTTCCGTGTACCCGGATTGCGTACTGCCCGTCTTCACCTCGGTCATTTCAAAATGATTACCCGCCTTGCTGACAAACACATAGGTTTTATTATTAAACCTCACAAAAGCCTCATCCGGCAGGGTCTGGGCTTCCTGGGTGGTAACATCAATTTCCGCGTTCATGTACATGCCCGGAAGTAGTGTTTTATCATACTTTTCAAAATGGCAATGTACTTCTGTGCTCCTGTCGCTGGAAAGGTTTTTGCTGATCAAGATGATTTCACAGTCATGCTTTTTTTCCGGCTTCGAGTTGGTATACGCCACCACCCGCTGACCAATAAAAAGCTTGTCGACATCTTTTTCAAAAACAGAAATACCCAGGTGGATATCGGTAGGATTAATCAGCTCAAACAAAACATCAGAGGGGTTCACATACTTGCCTATGTTCACTTTAACGGCTGATACATATCCGTCAATGGGCGAATAAATGTTTATGCTCCTGGAAATGCTTCCCACATTGATCTTGTCGGGGTTTACGCCTATCAACCTAAGTTTTTCACCCAGCGACTTAAGCAACACATTCTGCGTTTGGTAAGCCGCTTTAGCCTGTTCAAAGACCTTATCGCTGGTGGCTTTACTCTGGTTGAGTTCGCGCTGGCGGTTGTATTCACTTTCGGTATAACTGAACTGCGCTTTGGTAGTAAGGTAATCCTGCTGCAATTGAATATACTGCTGGTCTTCCATCACACCCAGTATTTCTCCTTTTCTCACATGAGTGCCGGGTAAAAGGCCTGTGGATTTTAAATAGCCTCCCAGCGGTACACTGATCGATACCATGTTTTGCGGCGGCACATCAATCCGTCCACTCACTTTCAGCACCGATGAAATGGTTTGCTGTTTAAGGGTGCCGGTAACGATACCCGCATTTTTCAGCTGGGCATCCGTAAGTACCACGGCATTTTCATCGGCTGGAGCTGCCTGCGTAGGTTCTTCTTTTTTACCGCTCCGGCAAGACGTCAGCAGTACACTAAGCAGGAGTATATTGAATAATTGTTTCATGACTTACTAATTATTTTACATTAAAAGAATTGATCTCGATGATGCTTTCGTTCCGGTTGCGTATGGCTTCCAGGTATTCACTCTGGATCGTGGTGGCCTGGTTTACCAGCAATACCCAATCCAGGTAATTGATATCACCGTTCAGGAACTGTTTATTGGCGGTGCCGGTAATTTCAGCCGCGTTCTTTAAACCCGTGGTTTCAAAATACTTAACCGCCTCCTGGTATTTGCGATACTGTGCAAAAGCGGCGCGGTAAGCGGCTTCCAGGTTCTTTGCGGCCAGTTCCCTGTCGTTAGCCACCAGCAGTTCATTTGTTTTAGCCGCGGTGATCCTCGCGCGCTGACCGCTGGTGAAGATAGGTATACCCATGCCCACTTGTACGGACTGGAACCGGGGAATGCTGTTATAGCTTTTATTATCGGCACCGGTACCGCGCATACTCATAATATTATAGCCCAGGGTAATATCCGGCAGCAGTTTCGCCTTTTCTATCTCCGTAGCCGCCGCTGCCACCCTCTCCTGTTGATAGAGATACCGGAGAGTAGGGTGATGAGAGAGGAAAGACGTATCGGGAGTAACAGCGATGGTTTTCCATTCGTTGCCCTCAGGTATAAAAACAGTGCTGGTATTCAGCAGCAGCTGAAACTGCAATTGCTGCAGGTCCATATCCTGCTGCAACTGCGACAACTGAAGCGCGATCTGCCCGCGCTGGTTTTCGGCGGTAACTTTTTCAAGGATATTGGTTTCTCCCTTATCAAAACGAAGCGTGGCCCTTCGCAGGAACTCGGCAAAAAGACTGTCGTTTTTCAGCAGGAGATTTTTCTTCTGCTGCAGGTACACCAGGCTATGGTATGCCTGGGCCACCTGCTTTTTCAGCAGCGATTCTTTTATACCCACGGTTAGTACACTGCTTTTCCATTCTTCCGTGAGCATTGTTTTTTGCACCGCATATACCCTTGGGAAACGCAGCCCCTGTGCAATGCCCAGTTTGGTATCTACGTAGATGCTGTTCATCTGCCCGACATCGCCGGACACCGTGGTAGCGGGAATCAGCCTGGCGGTATTAATGAGTTGTTTATTATACTCCGCTCTCAGTCTTTCATTTTTAACGGTCAGGTTATTCTTTAACGCGGTATCCAATGCTGCAGCAAAGCCGATAGGTGTTTGCGCCCGGGTGGGAACCGGCCGTAGCCAGCAGCCCCAGGAGGATGGCGGCGGATACAGGCGTTTTTTTCCTGGTAGCGGAAAATCCATTTTCAAACATGATATAGAGGATAGGTAAAACAAAAAGGGTAAGAAAAGTGGCCACCAGTAAGCCACCAATCACAACAGTGGCCAGCGGGCGTTGTACCTCCGCGCCCTCGCCGGTGCTGATGGCCATGGGCAGAAAGCCGAGTGAGGCCACAAGAGCCGTCATCAACACCGGGCGGAGCCGCATACGGCTACCCTGGGTAACAATATCCGGGAGGCTTGTTACACCGCCCTTTTTCAGCCGGTTAAACTCGGCTACCAGTACAATGCCGTTTAATACCGCAACACCAAACAGCGCGATAAATCCCACACCCGCAGAAATACTGAAGGGAATGCCACGGATGGCAAGCGCGATAATGCCGCCGATGGCGGAGAGCGGGATAGCCGAATAAATCAATAGCCCATGCTTCATAGAACCGAATGCGAAATACAGGAGTAATAAGATCAGCAACAAAGAAACCGGCACGGCAAGTCCCAACCGTTTCTTGGCCGCTTCCAGGTTTTCAAAAGTGCCCCCGTAGGTGATATAATAACCAGGGGGAAGCTTCAGCTGTTGCTCGGCCTTGCGCTGCAGTTCCTGCACCATGGTTTGTACATCCCTCCCTCTCACATTAAAACCCACCAGAATCCGCCTGTGCGCGTTCTCGCGCTGTATCTGCGTGGGGCCTTCCGTTATCGAAACATCGGCCAGAATATGCAACGGTATCTGTGTACCACCGGGTGTTTGTATGAGAAGATTCTGAACATCGCCCAGGTCTTTTCTTTTATCACCCTCCAGCCGTACTACCAGGTCAAATCTTTTTTCTCCTTCATACACCATACCACTGCTCTGTCCGGCAAATGCGGTATTCACTACCCGGTTAATATCGCTGATGTTCAGCCCGTATTGCGCAATGGTAGCGCGGTTATACCGGATAACAATCTGTGGCATGCCGGTAACGGCTTCCACATACAGGCCACTGCTGCCCTCCATGGTGTTGCAGATCTCTCCCAGCCTTTTCGCGTAGCGGGCCAGGGTATCCATGTCTTCGCCGAATATCTTGCACACTACATCCTGCCTGGCCCCTGAGATCAGTTCATTAAACCGCATGGCAACGGGGTACTGGAATCCAAACGTTACTCCGGGTACCGCCTCCAGCTCCTTCGCCATCTTCGCTTCCAGCTCTTCATAGGTTTTGGCCGATACCCAGTCTTTGCGATGTTTCAATATCACCATCATATCCGATGCGTCCAGCTGCATGGGATCGGTAGGTACTTCACTACTCCCGGTTTTACCTACCACCTGCTCAACCTCGGGAAATTTTTCCAGTAGTATTGCGGAGCCTTTTGAAACGGCTTCTATAGAAGTATTCAGGTTGCTACCGGGCAGTACCCTTGTGTCAACGGCATAGTCTCCCTCAGGTAAAGAAGGAATAAACTCGCCACCCAACCGGGTAAGTAAGAATATCGCTATTATAAACAATGCCAGTACGGACCCTATCAATATTCTGGGAATACGTATCACTTTTGCCAGGGCACGCAGATATGAAGCTTCTATCCGCTCCATCATCTTGTCGGAGAATGTTTTGTGGTGACGTACAGTTTTGCCCAGGAACAGGGCACTCATCATCGGGATATAGGTAAGCGAAAGAACAAAAGCCCCCAATAAAGCGAAAGCTACTGTTTGCGCCATGGGTTTGAACATCTTGCCTTCAATGCCCTGCAGCGTAAAAACCGGCAGATATACCACCAGGATGATCACCTGCCCGAATACCGCACTCTTCATCATACGGCTGGCGGATTGTGTCACTTCAGCATCCATTTCGCCACCTGCTATATGGGTCAATTGCCGGAAACGTTTGTTATGTGTAAGCTGGTGCAATACCGCTTCCACTATGATTACGGCACCATCCACTATTAATCCAAAATCAAGCGCGCCCAGGCTCATCAGGTTGCCACTAACGCCGAACGTATTCATGAGTATAACGGCAAAGAACATCGACAAGGGAATAACAGAAGCCACCAGGAACCCCGCCCGTACATTGCCGAGGAAAAGAACCAAAACAAAAACAACAATCAATGCCCCCTCCATCAGGTTCCTGGAAACGGTGGAGATGGAATTGGTAACCATTTTGGTACGGTCGAGAAACGGATCAATGACCACTCCCTCGGGTAAAGTTTTCTGGATCTGTTGAATGCGTTCCTTGATATCCCTGATCACCTGGTTGCTGTTGGCCCCCTTCAGCATCATCACCACCGCTCCGGATACCTGTTCCCTTCCATTATAGGTTAATGCACCGTAGCGCGTTGCGCTGCCCAGTTGTACCGTAGCAATATCCCGTATCAGCACCGGGGCACCATTACCGAGGTTTTTAACCGCTATCTGGCGGATATCGTCCAGGCTGCCGGTAAGCCCTTCGCTGCGGATAAAGAGTACCGTAGGACCTTTTTCAATGTAAGCACCACCGGTATTCTGGTTATTTTTTTCCAGTGACGTAAAAACATCGTTGATGGTAAGGTTATTGGCGGAAAGCCGTGCCGGGTCCACCGCTATTTCATACTGTTTCAGTGATCCCCCAAAGCTGCTCACCTCTGCCACTCCCTTCACTCCCAACAGCTGCCGCCGCACAATCCAGTCCTGGATGGTACGCAGTTCCATAGCATTGTATTTCCCTTCAAAGCCTTTGGCCGGCCGCACGGTGTACTGGTATATCTCACCCAGCCCCGTGGTTACAGGTGCCAGCACCGGCGTTCCCAAACCTTTGGGGATCTTGTCCTGCACCTGCTGCAACCGTTCAGACACCTGCTGCCGGGCCCAGTACACATCGGTGGCTTCATCAAAAACGATCGTCACCACCGACAATCCAAACCGGGAAAAGCTGCGCATGGCATGCAGCCCGGGAATATTGCTGGTAACCTGTTCCACCGGGAAAGTGATCAGCCTTTCCACATCCGGCGCGCCGAGGGAAGGAGATGTGGTAATAACCTGCACCTGGTTATCTGTTATATCAGGTACGGCATCAATAGGCAACCGGGTAATCTCGTAGCTACCATACCCGATCAGGCCTAATACAAACAGCCCTATAATGAGTTTCTGCCTTACGGAGAAAGCTATAATACTTGTAAGCATATTCAGTTTTGTTAATCATGAAATCACAGCCGCCAACACAGGATACCATCCTGCTGTATAGGCATTGCAGAGCCATTAAAGGCTTTACACAAACAATATAATGATTAACAGGCCCGCGGAGGTTGCCAAATCTTTGAAAGGGCCGAAGACCCATGAAAGGGGGCCGAATAGTCGAAGGTTTCGATGGCGGACAAAGGCCTTTCCAGGCTATAGTCGAACAGTACCGCCGGCGAATAGAAAACAGTAGCCTGTCCGGAGGTGTTATTATGCGACTTAAAAGGCAGACCCTCATGGTCGCGGTGATGGTGGTTGGAAGGTCCTGCGGCATGCTCTTCCGCATAGTGATCGTGCAGGAAGGCCAGTAAGGATTTACCTGAATTCTCCAGCCGGTGTTCCAGGTAATGATGTACCAGCACCGGCAGCTTCAGCACCTGCTGTAATTCCGTATTGGCCAGCAGGAAAATGAGCAAAAACGATATGGCGATTGCCTTCTTCAAGGGGATAAAGATACCAAATAAGTTTACAAATCACAGATTTAGACGGGGGGCCGTCTTCCGTCTCCGGACAGTCTCCCAGCGGGGACTGTTGGGTTGATGTGATACGATGAAGTACTTGCCCTGCTATTTTAAACCGGTTAGATACCAACCATATCTGGTCCTTCCCAGATTTGAGCACCCGGGTCGCTCAAGGCCGCTGGCCACATTCCTGTTACGGGGGTAGTTTGGGAAGCTTGAACTAAAATTTTGCTGTAAGGGATGCAGCCTATACATTTGCAGTCCGCTAAACTACCTGCGCCCAGGCTATGGTAGTTGCAAAAGGGGGGTTAGCTCAGTTGGCTAGAGCGCTTGCATGGCATGCAAGAGGTCGTCGGTTCGACCCCGATACTCTCCACGTTAAAAATCAAAGACTTACATATTTTATGTAAGTCTTTTTTGTTCTTAGGATAAACCACAGGATAAACTAAACGCATTTTACCGCATTTTCCTACACTTAATTTTCTAGATTTTTTTCGCAAATTTTTTGGAAGGAAGATATCTTGCATAGTGTAATTGGTACCAAGGCCAATGGCAATTCTCGGCTTCACTACTCTTGTAAGCAGAAAACACGAATTAATAAATCATTTTAAAAATAAAAGGTAGGGATAGCTTTTTTTTTATTTTTTCCAATTTTTCTAAAACAATTGGCTGTTTGATAATGTTCCGAAAGTCTCCTATTACAGTCTTAGTCAGATTCATACATACTTAAGTTAGTAGCTATAAATATTTCAAGATGCTAGTTATGTGGCGGCAATAGGCCAATGATTTTATGCGCATTTTCAATGCCATACTCAATGATCCTACCAACCAGTTTTTTTCCTGCTTCTTTCGCCATTTCTTTTGCGAGGGCCTTTCCACTCTTCTTCAATTTGGCAAACAGTTCTGAAATCCTTTTAAGTACTGCGTTTTTTGTACTAACCGGCATCTCTCTTTTAATTTCGTCAATAATACCTATAAAGGTTTTGACCTCTTCAGGACTGAAATCTTTGGAAGACCCAATTCGTCTCGTAATGGAACTTAAAAATACTTCAATCTGATCCTGCTGATCGGGATTGAAAGGGGCAATGTCTGCATCCTTGTCGACAAGTTTGACCTTAGCATAAAAGAAATCCTTGTAAGATTTTTCAAACGGGTCGTCATGCACGCTTTGAATCTCATCAATTGTCCTGATTATCCTCATCCAGTTCTGAAATTTTTCGCCAACTTCATTTAAGGAAAGCTGGTTTACTCCTTCACCTGTTTGCTTTTCACTACCCGGCTTAAACTGGCATACATAAGCTGCGCTATTAAAGTTGCTTGTATAAACTTTACGGCCGTCAATCAATATTTTAAAATAATTCGTTGAGTTGATATCCCGCTCAACTAACTTATAATATGTATTCTCCTCTTCTTCAACTTTTATCAGATCAAGGTTAACCCTAATCATTGGTTCGATCAGTTCCAAAAGAACCAATGGGATATGCTTTTTAGAGATCACAGCTATGAATGTTTTGGTTAAACTATAATGTCGAGGGGGAGATATTGGAAACAGGTCAGCACCGGAGGCCAAATATACAAAAGATTATGAGCTCAGCGAATTACCCCCTAACCCGTACAAGGGGGAATTCTATTCTTCACTCCCAACCCACCCGCTTAGGTCTCGACCCCATCCGTTGGCGGTGATTAGGGTTGGGGTTCGTTTAGCACTTTGAGAATTTCCGCCGCTAAGACCCTGGCCATCGCATGATCCTCCGGATCGCGGGGGTAGCTGGTGAGGCCCATGGGTGTGCCGGACTGAATAAAGAAGTCGATCGTTTTGGGGTATTTGCCTTTTTTGAAAAAGGCTTTTACGTCCGGCCAGACATCCGATTGTTTGGTGGTGTGGTACTCGATCGCGGCGGGGTATTCTGTGCCGCGGTATATGAAATTGATATGGAACTTTTTGATGGGCATGGATAAGCTAATTCAATTACCATACCCCACTCCCCCTTTGGGGTTATGGGGTATAGAACAGCCATCTAAGTGGAATAGTAGCAATTTCGAAGAGGCCCTTTGAGCCGTGTCGAAAGAATACAGAAGGATGCAAAAAGATACAACGATCGTTTACAGGCTCCTATCTTCTGCGTCGTGGCCAGCTACTTTTACAATTTTGTTATAAATTCCTAACAGTAGAAAGGGCGCCACCCATTGGCCTACGAATAAAGAGCCGTGCTTTTTTCCTGCACACATTAGTGATATGGAAGCGACTACAGCGACACCGGCAGCTGTTAAAAAAAAGGCCGACGGTACTTTTGCTGTTTGCTCTTCAATGGCTTTTGTTGCGCCACCTTCCTGGGGTTGATCGTTTGGCATGATTGATTATTTATAAGTTTCGATTAAATGGTTAATCAATACAAACGACAAAACAATCGAGCCACCCGGATTTGGTGTAATAACAAGCTATTATGTCGTTAAATATCCACAATGATTCAGAAGACCTTCTCCCCAAACCATGGTATCATACCAATAACCTGTGAAATAGGTAAAGGCTGTACAAGGGTGTAAAGATCGCAAGAATGGCCTACGAAGACACAGGGCTAAAACGCTTCTCCGAGGCTGAAAATGACTGTACGATAGTCCTTACTCATTCCATAATCGATACCGATATTGGTTCTGGATCCTTTGTTGAACTTGATCCGCAAGCCCGCCCCTGCCGCGGGATGTAATGAATGGAACAATTTCCTGCCGGAACCGCTAACAGAGTTGACATTGGCAAAAACAACAAAACCAAAAAGTCCGTTGGCAGTTATATCGCGGCGGTATTCCGCTTCCACATCCAACAGGGTCTGGCCACTAAACCGGTTCTGGTCAAACCCGCGCCCGGAACGGTTATAAGGATCCCATCCGATACCCGGCAAATCGAGGTAAGGTACAGGGGTTCCGAAAACGGTCCACAGATAGGACCAGAAAGCAAGCAGGTTCTGCGACTTTGTATTGGCAGGCTCCAGTGGAATATATTTACGAAGGTCCAGATAGAGGGATGACCAGTTATTATTGCTGCCCAAAAATGTGGGGTTGATCCTGTACACGACATTGGCATAGTTACCCGGAAACGCATTGATGGAATTGCTCCGGGTATCGTACAAAAGATCAAGCGATACTCCAGACGAAAAAGAATTGCTGCCGGTTCCGTAGGCATACTGGCTATACTGGCGCAGGTCAGGACCGGTGTTCTCCGTATTGATATTAAAGTGATAATCCAGGTGATATCCTCCACCTGCATAAAAATGCGGGGTGATCTGTTTTAATATGCTTTGGTAAAACCGGATGTATTTGTAATCTACCAGCAGCTTTTGTTCATCGGGGTTTACGCCACCAGCACCCCAGGTATATTGTGGATAATACAGGAAACGCGTATCTCCCTGAATGGTCCAGGTATTGCCCGGAAACCAGATACTGGTTCTTAAAGGCAGGCCGAACCGGCTTTTAAAGTTCCAGTAGGGCGTAAAAGTTGCACTTGACAGGTTTGTGGTGCTTCTCGGTCCGAAGTAGGTGGCGGCCGTAGTACTGGTTACCAATGCGCGGCCGGTTCCGCCCGGTACTGTTGTACCGATGGGCAAAAATGAAAAAAAGATATTTTTATCCGGATCTGGCTTTTGCTTTTTTGGCGGCCGGATTTTGAAGGTTTTCACGATCAGGTCAATCAGATCCGTCTGGTTTACGGTGTCTTTTCGTTTAACGACAGTATGTATTATACTCTGCGCTTCCTGTGCAACGACGATAACAGGAAGGAAAATGATTAGCAGGAAAAACAGAATTTTCATTGTGTGGCATCAGTCGCAACTCAATACACATGGGAAGGATGATATGATTTTATAAAGAAATAATCATACCAGAATCCTTCAGCAGGTACCCGATAGCATACACATTCGGTCACGGCAGCAACAAAAGTTCAGATAAACAGTTGATAATCAGCAGGAAGCGGTCGCCGATTCGGCCTTCACGTCAATTCTGACTCCCATCAGTATTTGGTTTCTCTTTTCTTTGATGAGAACTTTTTTAAAGTAACTTTCCCTACAATTTATCTATATGCGTTCGTCTAGTAAGCCTATCACCCTCCTTCTTTTAGCAGCGGTAGCAGTCGTTATACAAACATCTGCCCAGGAGAAGAAAACCTCCGGCAATCCAATCGTTAAAGGATGGTATGCAGATCCTGAGGCGGCCGTATTTGGAAAAACCTACTGGATCTATCCCACCTATTCGGCCAAATACAATGAACAGGTGTTTATGGATGCGTTTTCTTCACCTGATCTTGTGAACTGGACCAAACATAGCCGTATACTGGATACCGCTTCTGTTAAATGGGCAAAACGGGCCATGTGGGCACCTGCCGTTACACAAAAGGATGGCAAATATTTTCTGTTCTTTGGTGCGAACGATATTCAGAACGACAGCACGGTTGGCGGGATCGGTATTGCCGTGTCTGACAAACCGGAGGGGCCCTTTAAAGACTATCTTGGTAAACCATTGATCGATAAGTTCATTAACAAGGCGCAACCCATAGACCAGTTTGTGTTTAACGACAACGGCCAGTACTACATTATCTACGGGGGATGGCGGCATTGCAATATCGCCAAACTGAAAAGCGATTTTACCGGCTTTGTTCCTTTTAATGACAGCTCTGTTTTTAAAGCTATTACGCCCGAAGGTTATGTAGAGGGCCCGCTGATGTTCAAGCGCTATGGCAAGTACTATTTTATGTGGAGTGAGGGGGGCTGGACCGGTCCGGACTACCGGGTTGCCTATGCCATTGGCGATTCACCTTTCGGTCCGTTCAAAAGGATCGGCACCGTACTGAAACAGGATGCCGCGGTAGCAACCGGTGCGGGACATCATTCCGTTATTAATATTCCCGGAACAGACGAATGGTATATTGTTTATCATCGTCGTCCATTGGGCGAAACGGATGGCAATCACCGTGTTGTATGTATTGATAAAATGATCTTTTCGGCTTCGGGTGAGATTGAACCCGTAAAGATCAGCTTTGAGGGCGTAGGACCGAGACGTTTACAATAAGATTATTGCTTTATTGATGTAAAGATATCCACTTGGCTCTTTAGGATAAAACAAAGGCGGATTAACCTAAACAAAATAGAATAAGATACAAGTTCCCAACCATTGGATATCGGAAATTTCATACTATAATCAGCAATCAGGCTTTTGACGAGGTCGGTAACCTGGTGGAATCCTTGAGTACACAACCTAGGTAAATCTGACAAGGGAGAATCAGGTCTAACTAATGCTTTACAAGTCTTCCGTAGCTGATAATACTATCATCCTTTTTGTCTATTATTTTCGTGAATTTTCACTCCTCCCACATTGTGTAACAACTAAACTAAGCCTGTCTGCAATAAACTCCTAAATAAGTATTATTGTAATAGTGCTACTTACGATTTTGGCCAGCTAACTAATAAACGGAAAGAAAGGTTTGCATGATAAACAAAAACCAATGATTATAGTTTGCATCCTACTCCTAACAGTTTTAAGCTTACTGTGGGCAGGCCAATATGACTATAGTGAGACGTTTAGTTTAATTGCATTGATAAGTCTTTCCTTTCTATTCGCTTGAACGATTTCAATGCTATACCTTAGAAAAAGTGATGACTAACTATATTTCCTTGATGCTGATGCGAAATTCAATTGCCTTGCTCCCTAATACCAGTTTGATCTTCAAGGTGCGCCGTTGGAAAGGCTATTCCAAACAAACGAAGCATAAATACCTGATATCTAAGCAGTTCCTGTGGACGGGCCTCTTTGGGTTCGGTGCTAGCGAAGCGCAGCAGTTAAATAGATGCGCAGCACTATTTAACAGATTCCCAAAGCAGCCCGGTAACAGGAACGGGGCCCAGCGGCCTTGAGCGACCCGGGTGCCGAACCTCCGGGAGGACCGGATATGGTTAGTAACTTCCGGCTTGCGCCGTTACCGGGAATGCTTTCTGCAGCATCATAATCTTAATAAGCCTGCGTTACATACTCCCGGTTATACCTCAACCGGTAGTCGACCGGCGACATACCGGTTACGCGGTTAAATACGTCCCGGAAGGCTTTGGTATCGTTGTAGCCAACATCATACATAATTTCTGTAACTGTTTTCCGAGTGTTTTCCAACGATTTTTTGGCGGCTTCTATTTTTACCCTTTGCAGGTAGTCGAGGGGAGTAATGCCCGTGGCTTTGATGAAACGCCTGTCGAAATTTCTTCTGCCAATGCTGAACTGGTTCGACAAAAATGCAATGGATATTTTGTCCTGGTAATTCTGTTCAATGTACCGCTGGGCTTCCAGGATCGTATCATCGCTGTGCCGTTTCTGTCCGGAAAATATGGCGAACCCGGATTGGGTATGCCTTTCCATATCAACCTGGAATATCTTGGAACAATATATAGCCGTTTCTTTATCATAGTATTTCTCCACCAGGAACAGGGCAAGATTCAAAAAAGAGTATGCGCCGCCATTTGTATAAATACCGGATTCAGCTGTTATCAGCTTATCTTCTTTCAAATGAACACCCGGGAAGGCGTTTCTAAAGGCTTCCGCATGGGCCCAGTGGGCGGAACATGTTTTGCCATTCAATATCCCTGATGAAGCCAGCATGAATACACCCGAGCACATACTGGCGATCTCCGCGCCAAGTTTATACTGTTCCTCTATCCAGTTAATGATCATCCTGTTGCCTTTCTGCACTTCCGTGCCGCTTCGTATGGCCGATGGGGGAATAATGATCAGGTCTGTCTTTGGAATATCCGAAATAGTGGCATCAGGCTTCAGCGTGAGCATGCCTTTGCTGAACTCTACCGTTTCAGATACGCTTGCCGTCTGAATCCTGTAGCTAAGCGCTTTGCCCTTTTTCTTCTGGCAGGCATTCGCTTCCGTAAAAATCTCCAACACACCTGTGATGGTGGCGATGGTTCCCATATTCACCTGACCATCCGGTACCAGGATCGTTATATGCTTCATAAACCAGGTTTTGCACCAAAGTTAGCCGAATATACTGTCCAAATCAACCCGTTACAAAGTCCATTTTACACCCCTGAACAGTGATATTTAGATAATACATTTGTAGGGTAAATCAATCACAACTAAAACAAGTACAATGAATCACACGCAAACAATGCTTAAGATGGTATTCGACAGATGGAACGGTGCCCTTAGAAGCTGGAACACGCTGCTTACCGCTATTCCTGATGACCAATGGCAAAAAGAAATTGCACCCGGCAAGAACAGGGGAATATACTTACTGGGACACCTTATTGCGGTGCATGATGATATGCTGGTACTAATGGACATGGGAGATAAATTGTACCCGGAACTGTATGAACCTTTTTTGGCTTCTCCTGATAAAGCGGTGGTGGATATTCCCAGTGTGGCTGTTCTGAAAGAGTACTGGGCAAGACAGTGCCAGGTATTACAGGAAAAAATAGAAAGCCTATCGACGGAACAATGGTTTGAAAAACACACGGCTGTGAGTGCGGAAGATTTCAGCAGGGAGCCCCATCGCAATAAACTAAACATTATTATCACCAGAACCACGCACCTGACTTACCATACCGGGCAATTGGTATTGCTGAAGTAAGTGCACATACAAAGACTATAGCCATGAAAAAAGAAAATTTTGTTTATCGCTTTAGCTCCTCCCAAACACCTGAAGCTGTTTTTTCATTGTTGTCAGATGTTAAACAATGGTGGTCAGGCCTGTATGGAGAAACCATACAGGGGGAAAGCAGCCAGTTACACGATGAATTTTCATTCGAAGCGGGTGGCGGGATGCATTATTCAGCACAGGAACTGGTTGAACGGATTCCCGGGAAAAAAATAATCTGGCTGGTAACCGACAGCAAGCTTAGTTTTTTAAGCGACACCGGTGAATGGACGCAAACAAAGTTTGGGTTTGAGATATCCAAAGAAGGCGATACAACTCAGGTAACGTTTACGCACGATGGGCTGACTCCCCAGATTGAATGCTACGATCAATGTTCCGCGGGCTGGACGGGGTACCTGGATAATCTGGCAAAGAAGCTGAGGTAGGAACATCTGCCATGAATATTATTCGATTTCAGATGCCAGGGTTTGCGAATTAAACTTCATGCAAGGTTACCATCAGCAAGGCTCCCACCATTCCAGCTTAACAAGATGGCCTTTCTCAAAATACAAAAGGCAATAGCCGTCACAATTTGAACAGGGGCTTATCCTCACCAGGCAGCCATTGTTTTCAAGTATGGCGGCTTTTGCGCTTACCGGATACATTTTCTGCACATCCTGGAATGTTGTTTTGTTAGACAGCTTAATTTTTTTAGTGGTGTATGTGAATTTACCGCTTCGAAAGTTTAGTTCAACCAGGTGAGCTTTGTTGTCAAAAACCAGAAGTTTTGTGCTGTCATAGTAATACCAGTTCTTCACTTTAGATTTTTCCTGTTCGTCTGTCAGTCCGCATTCGCCGTCGAAAGGCTTAACCCGGCTGGGTCTGCCTAAGATCCGAACTAAATCGGACTTGGCCAGGTCGTTTGGAATTGAGCCATTAATACGTGCACGGGCATAGTCCAGCACCTCTTCTTTGCTTTGTGCCAAAGCCAGAGAGCTAATAAAGAATGAAATGAATAACAGTTTCATGTGATCGGTTTTATCAGGTCCTGTTTTCTAGTCGTTCATACTATCGGTCGCTACGGAAAATAAAGCATTTCCCATTTAGAATCACTATTTTCTGAATTTGATATTTCGCTACCACCAGACGGCAAAAAAACTTGCATATTTCCGGCCGTAATTGTATATTTCTTTCGCAATTCGGGTATCCATCGGATAGGGACTATTGGGAAAGCTTCTATTCGCTATTCTATTTTTCATCATACTTAATTATCCACCATGAAAAAGATACTAGAAACAAGGTTTGTTATTTCGGGCTTCTTTGGCTTTCTCTCACCTATAGCATCAAATGAATTTCTGAAGGACTATTTTAAAGATAAAATTCAATCCCAGCGATACCGGGAAGGAGCAATAATCGGCATTTTATTGATCCTCGCTGGTGTGATGGTAAAAATTTCGATTCTTGTTTATGATAAATGGATATGGAAATTATTACACCCTAAATTAAATATAGGCGGCTATTGGAGATATGTTAACACTTATGAGGATGGCAGGCCTGCTACCGAGGGGGTTGTAAAAATTGAACAATCTCCATTCAATATACAAATCAAACAGGGTAAAAGTATCCCGAATTCAGCTGCAGGTAAGTATACTTCTACTATGATATCGCTCGCGATGGATTTTGTGGATAGTGAAAATATCAATATGGCATACGAGGTGAGCAGAAATGAGGAAGGTAAAGTAAGAACAAATAAGAAATCTCTTGAAAAACTCAGGATTGTGGAGCGACACCCGGGCATCAGTGCTATCCCAACGAAGATGGAAAGTTATTTTTGGAATTGTGTCAGGAACAGGGCTGAGGACGCAGTGGTAAATGATTACTATGGCCGCGATGGCTGGCCTGTTACAAGCGGATCCTGTACATATGTGAGATGTACAAAAAAGGATTTTCAAGCAGCTAGTTGAAACCCGCAAAAAAGCCGATAAATTCCCGGCAAATCCAGTCACATCCTACTACTTTACTCCTGCCAGCCATAAAGTAAATGCACTCTGCCGCAAATAATTTAAATTTACCCGCATCGCGCACCACTACCTCAATAAATTACCGGCATGATCACTACCGTAATCCTGATTGTATTTGTACTTGGCTACATTGCCATCGCTTTTGAACATCCGCTGAAACTAAACAAAGCCGCCTCGGCTTTAATCACCGGTGTGCTGTGCTGGACCCTGTATATCCTGCAAAGTGACAGCCCGGATACCGTTACGGAAGAACTATTGCACCATTTGGGTGAAATAGCTTCTATCCTGTTTTTTTTGCTGGGTGCCATGACGATCGTTGAATTGATAGACTCCTATAATGGATTTGATATTATTACGCAGAAAATAACCACCACCCGTAAATCCACCCTGCTGGTGATCATCACGGCCCTGACTTTCTTTCTCTCCGCGCTGCTGGATAATTTGACCACCGCTATTGTAATGACTTCCCTCTGTTCAAAAATTTTGAGTGATAAGGAAGACAGGTTATGGTTTGCCGGCATGATTGTAATTGCCGCCAACGCGGGAGGGGCCTGGTCGCCGCTGGGGGATGTAACTACTACCATGCTATGGATAGGCGGACAGATAACGGCCCTGAATATCATGAAACAACTGATCTTGCCCAGCCTGGCGGCCAGTATTCTCCCGGCACTGGTGGTGGCCTACCGTTTCAGGGGAAAGAAAGTGGAATCCATGTCGGCACCGGTGCGAACGCTGAAACAAAGAAAAGAAGGCAGGACCATTCTTTTTGCAGGCGTGGGGCTATTGCTGTTTGTTCCTGTATTTAAAACCGTAACGCACCTGCCCCCTTTTATGGGTATGCTGCTGGCACTGGGTTTCATGTGGATACTGATCACCCTGATTCACAAGGGTAAAACGGATGAGTTTGAAGACAGGTTTACGGTGGCGCATGCACTGCAAAAAATTGACAGCCCCAGCATCCTGTTTTTCCTGGGCATTTTACTGGCGGTAGCGGCCCTGCAGTCGTTCGGCGTGTTAAAAGAACTGGCGGGCTTCCTCAGCACCCATTTGAAAAACGACTACCTGATAGGTATTGCATTGGGGTTGCTCTCGGCCGTGGTAGACAATGTGCCGTTGGTAGCCGCCTCGCAGGGAATGTTTGACCTAACTACTTACCCAACCGATCATCCTTTCTGGGAATTTCTTGCCCTTACTACGGGCACGGGAGGCAGCACTATTATTATCGGTACCGCTGCCGGGGTGGCCGTTATGGGTATCGAACAGATCGATTTTATCTGGTACCTCAAAAAAATCGGCTGGCTGGCTTTGATAGGATTGATAGCCGGCATTGGCGTATTCCTGTTACAACAGGCTATCGGTTGGTAAAAGCCTGGAAACTGTATCCCGGCAAAAAAAATTTGGAAGATATTGTCCATATATCGTAATATTGCGATTGATATGGGAGCTACTAAAACAGACTTATTTACCCAACAGCAGAATGAGCTGGCAACAATGGCCAAAGCCATTGCCCACCCGGCCCGTATTGCCATCCTGCAATACCTGGTAAAGAAAAATGCCTGTGTATGCGGCGACATTGTAGATGAACTGGGCCTGGCGCAAGCCACTACTTCGCAGCACCTGAAAGAACTAAAAAACGCCGGTATTATACAGGGTACGATTGAGGGGGTGAGTGTTTGTTATTGTATCAACCCGAAAGTATGGAACCAATACCGGGAGCTTTTCAGCGGTTTTTTTAGCGTGGTGGATTTGACAGGAGGATGCTGCTGATTTTTTTTGACTTTATTAATCGCAATATTACAATCATTAAAAAACTACAACTATGTCAACCGAACAGGATTTAAAAGAGATCGTAAGAAAAAAATACAGTGAAATCGCCTTGCAGGACAAGGCAGATAACCAGGCATCCTGCTGCGGTGCGGGTGGCTGCAGTACGGAAGTGTATAATATCATGACAGATGATTACACGCACCTGGATGGTTATACACCCGATGCCGATCTCGGCCTGGGCTGTGGATTGCCTACCCAGTTTGCAAAGATCAGGACCGGCGACACGGTTATCGACCTGGGCAGCGGAGCGGGTAATGATGCGTTTATTGCCAGGAAGGAAACAGGCGAAACCGGCAAAGTAATCGGCATTGATTTTACACCCGCCATGATCCAACTGGCCAGGACCAATGCTGAAAAACTGAACTACCACAATGTTGAATTCAGGCAGGGGGATATTGAAGACATACCCGCCAGCTCCGGTATTGCCGATGTGATTGTTAGCAATTGTGTATTAAACCTGGTACCGAATAAAGATGGTGTGATTAAGGAAATCTACCGTGTACTGAAGCCGGGTGGCCATTTCAGCATATCAGATATTGTGCTGGTGGGTTCTCTGCCGGAAGAGCTGCGCGTTGCGGCAGAAATGTATGCCGGCTGTGTTTCAGGCGCCATACAAAAAGAAGTATACCTGGAACTGATTCAGAGCAATGGATTTGAAAATCTGACTATCCAGAAAGAAAAGCCCATTGTGATACCCGATGATATTCTTTCCAACTATCTCTCCCCTGCTGCTTTGCAGGAATTCAAACAGGGAACAACAGGCATATTCAGCATTACGGTATACGCGGAAAAACCTTTGGAAAGCAAAGCCTGTTGCGGGCCGGATTGTTGTAATTAACTTAGCGGCACTACCAATACATCCTTAATCCCAAACCACCGTTATGAAAATCGCGCTGTTCTCAGATATACATGCCAACCTGCCCGCACTGGAAGCTTTTTTTAAAGACCTTGACAGCCGGGACATTGATGCCACCTATTGCCTGGGCGACCTGGTGGGTTACCAGGTATGGCCCAATGAAGTGGTGAATGAAATACGGAGGCGGGGGATTCCGGTAATAGCCGGTAACTACGACCAGGGCATCGGCCGTATGAGTGATGAGTGCGGATGCGCTTATAAAACGGATAGGGAAAAAGAGATGGGTGGAATCTCTATTTCTTACACCCATTCGATAGTTGGGCCTGCTGAAAGGCAATACCTGAGAACCTTACCGGCGCATATTAAACTTTCATTTCAATTGAATGATGACAAACTGAACCTGCTACTGGTTCATGGAAGCCCGCGAAAGATCAATGAATACCTGTTTGAAGACAGGGATGAGAAAAGCCTGCTTCGCATCATGGAACAGGCGGACGCGGATATTATGTGTTTCGGGCATACCCACAAACCTTACTATAGAATACTGGGTGCTGAATCGGGTGAAGGCTTCCATTACCGTCACGCCATCAATACAGGTTCTGTGGGCAAGCCCAAAGATGGAAATCCCAGAGGATGCTATGTAATATTAACTATCAGCCCCGATAGTTCGATCACAGCGAAAGACGCTATCGGGGTTGAATTCGTTCGGTTTGATTATGATGTGGAGAAAGCCGCCAGGGCCATCGAAAGCAGCCCGCTGCCAAATGAATATGCAGAGATGCTGCGCAAGGGAATATAAAAAGATTCAGTTCCAGATCTCATTCATCTCCGTTAATATAACCGGCTTTCCATCGGTTACAACAATGGTATGTTCGTGCTGCGCCATAAATCCGCCTTTATTTCCTACCAGTGTCCACCCATCCGCTAAAGTGTCGGTATAGGTAGAGGTGGTTGAGATGAAGGTTTCGATAGCCACTACTGAATTTTTTGCAAAACGGGTGGTATTATAACGGTCCCGGTAATTGGCTATTTCCGCCGGTGCTTCGTGCAGGCTTCTTCCCACTCCATGGCCTGTGAGATTCTTAATCACCTTATACCCCCTTTTCTTCGCCTCTGTCTCTATCAGGCCGCCGATATCAGCAATACGAACGCCCCCTTTTATACTAAAAATGGCTTTGTGCAGTATTTCTTTTGATGCTTCTACCAGTTTACGGTGTTGATGTACATCCGTACCCAGTACAAATGATCCGCCATTGTCGGACCAAAAGCCGTTCAGTTCTGCCGACACATCGATATTGATTAAATCTCCCTCCTTCAATATTCTTTTGTGGGATGGAATACCGTGGCAAAATTCATCATTAACACTGATGCAGGTCCAGCCCGGGAAACCATAGGTAAGATAGGGAGCAGATTTAGCCCCCATCTGGTTCAGTATTCTTCCCCCATACTCATCCAGTTCCTTTGTTGAAATGCCGGGCCGGGCAAACTCCCTCATTTCCTTTAAAGTAAGAGCCACGGCCTCACTTACTTTTTTCATTCCATTCAGTTCTGATTCTTTTGTGATCGACATATTCTTAGTATTTATTTTACTCCCATCCTCCCCCCAGCGCCCTGTACAATTGTACCAATGCCACCCAAACGTTCTTCCTGGTATCATTTAGTTCGAACTCCGCCTGTAATACGCTTTTCTGGGCGGTGATCACTTCCAGGTACGAGGCATAGCCTGCCACATAGAGGTCATTGGCGGTGGACACTGCCTGCTGCAGTTCGGTTACTTCGAGCTCTTTCAGTTTTTCAATTTTTTGCTTGTTATCTATCTCATTCAGTCCCACATAAACTTCTCTGAAACTATTGAGCAGTGACTGCTGGTAGCGGTGGAAAGCTTCTTTTTGCGCTGCCCCGGTTAACTGGTAATTACCCAGGTTTTCTTTCCGGTTGATAAGGGGTGCGGTTACCCCGCCTATGATACCATAGGTAAGCGATGCCGCCGTAAACAGGAGGCTGCCTTTAAAAGCATTTACACCCAAATAAGGCGTCAGGGTCAGGGATGGCATTGCCGCAGCTTTTGCCGAAGCTACATCCAGCCTGGCCGCCGTTAATTCCAGTTCAGCCTCCTGCACATCGGGCCTGCGGCTGATCATAGCGGAGGGGATGCCGGCCTCTACCCGGGCCGGGATGGTTTTGCTTAATGTATTGCTATCGCGCGGCACCGGTTGCGGGTAACGGCCCAGCAATATATTAATGCGGCTTTCTATGTCTACCACCTGCTGGCGGGTGGTAAATTCATAACTCTGTGTATTATATAACTGCGCTTTAAACTGCTGCACCGCCAACGATGTACCACGGCCCGCCTGCAACATTACCTGTACTATTTCCAGGGCATCCTGCTGGTATTTAATATTGCGTTGTATGATCCTTAGCTGGTTATCCAGTGCCAGCAGGCTGTAATAGGCTGAAGCTATATCCGATACCAGCGAAGTGATCATAAACTGCCTGCCTTTTGCAGAGGATAGTACCCTGGCTGCAGACGCCGCTTTTGCATTCTTCAGCTTGCCCCAAACATCTATCTCCCAGCTGCTGCGCGCTCCCACAAAGAAATCCTGAACCAGGGGCTGTGTTACTTTCTGCTTATCATTTATATTCTGTGAAAGATTGGTATCGAAATTTCCAACACCCGTCATGGTATAATCGCCGAACTTATCTACCCCTGTAGACACCGCCGCATTGACAGAGGGGTAAAAAGCACCCCTGGCTTTCAGCAGCCTTGCGCGCGCCGCTTCCATTCTTTGCCAGGCGACCTGCAGATCCTGGTTATTCACCAGTGCCGTATCTATCAGCGAAACCAGCAGGCTATCCGTAAAAAATCTTCGCCAGGGTATGGCTCCCATGCCGGCACTATCTTTCTGTGTGGTTATAAAAGTTGACGGAACATTTTTTACACCCGGCATCACTACGGGTTGATACGCTTTGCAACCGGCTATCATGGCGATAACCAGTAAAAAAATCAAATTCCTTTTATTCAATAGTATCATGATTCAGAAGGGGTATTTTCATCGTGATCAATTTCTTCCGATAGCGGCATGGCATGCTCAACCTTCCTGCCCCTGCCTGCTTTCTTGTTTCCTATACTGGCAAACAGCACATACAGGCCGGGTATCAACACCACTCCGAATAAGGTTCCGGCCAGCATACCGCCAGCCGATGCCGTACCAATAGAACGGTTACCCATAGCACCGGCGCCACTGGCTATGCAAAGCGGTATCAGCCCCGCGATAAACGCGAAGGAGGTCATCAGGATCGGGCGCAGCCTCGCAACCGATCCCTGTACAGCCGCCTGTAAAACAGATACGCCGGCAGACCGCTTCAGTTCGGCGAACTCTACAATTAATATCGCATTCTTACCTAACAGACCCACCAGCATGACCAGTGCCACCTGCGCGTAGATATTATTCTCCAGTCCCAGTATTTTCAGGAAAAAGAATGCGCCGAATATTCCTACCGGCAGCGACAATACTACCGCCAACGGAAGCAGGAAACTTTCATACTGGGCGGATAACAGCAGGTAAACAAATAAAAGACAGATGGCAAAAATGAACACGGCCTGGTTGCCGCTATCCACCTGCTCTTTGGTCATACCACTCCATTCGATCGTATAACCCCGGGGAAGTTTTTCTTTGGCCAGCTTCTCTATCGCAGCAATCGCATCGCCACTACTATATCCTTTCCCGGCATCACCTGTTATCATGGCGGAGGTGTACATATTGTAGCGGGTGATCTGTTCAGGACCCAGCACTTTTTCCAGCCTGATAAACGTGGAATAGGGTACCATTTCACCTTTATCATTTTTTACGAACAGCCGCATCAGGTCGTCTTCTGTATTCCGGTAACTGGGATAGGCCTGCAGCATTACTTTATACATCTGGTTAAAGCGTATAAAATTGGTGGTGTAATACCCTCCCAGCAGGGCCTGCAGTGTACTCATCGCGTTATCGATACTCACCCTTTTCTTAGCGGCCATTTCCTGGTCTACATGGATGATATACTGCGGGAAATTAGGATTGAAACTGGTATACGCACCTGCTATAGCGGGTTCCTTGTTCAGTGCGGCGATAAAATCTTTGGCCACGGTAGCGGTCTGCGCCAGCGTGGTGGATTTGTTACGGCTGAGCAGGCGCAATTCAAAACCACTGGCATTACCAAAACCGGGAACGGTTGGCGGAGAGAAATATTCAATGGAAGCGTCTGCGATATGTTTTGTTTTCTCGTGAAACAAATCAATCATTTCCGTGATGCCCTCTTTTCTTTCCTCGCCAGACTTCAGGTTGATCATCGCCATACCATAGGAGGCACCGGATATTTCGCTCATCAAACTATAACCCGCTAACGTGCTGACATTATCCACCTGCTTCATTCCTTTCGTTATATGCTCTATCTGGTCCAGCACTTTCTCTGTGCGGTCTACCGTAGAGCCCGGAGGCGTTGTTACGTTTACATATACCATGCTCTGGTCCTCCACAGGAATAAATCCTGTAGGCAGTATCGCGCCCATAAACCCCGTACCCAGGCAAAAGAATAGTAAGATGGCCAGGGTTACCAGTTTTCGCCCGGCAATGGCTTTTACCAGTGAAGCATATTTGCGTTCGGTTTTCTCGTACCCGTTGTTAAAGCCTCCAAGGAATCTTTGCAGCAGGCCTTTCTTTACAGGCTTGTTATTATGCCGTAACATCAGCGCGCACAAGGCAGGTGTAAGTGTTAAGGCATTGATCCCGGAGATAACGATAGAAATGGCCAGGGTTAAAGAAAACTGCCGGTAGAATACACCCACAGGGCCCGACAAGAAGGCCACCGGCACAAACACGGCCGACATAACCAGTGTAATTACCAGGATCGCCCCGCTGATATCTTTCATCGCGGCAATGGTAGCTTCCATCGGTGGCAGGTGTTGCTCGGTCATTTTTACGTGTACCGCTTCCACCACCACTATGGCGTTGTCTACCACAATACCAATAGCCAGCACCAGGGCAAACAGTGTTAACATGTTTAATGAGAAGCCCAGCATTTGCATAAAGGCCAGGGTACCTATCAAAGCTACGGGTACCGCCAGCGCGGGAATAAGGGTAGACCGGAAATCCTGCAGGAAAATAAATACCACTACAAACACCAGTAAGAACGCTTCAACCAGTGTGCGCAATACCTCATCAATACTTGCATCCAGGAAACGGGATACATCATAAGCGTAGTTGTAGGTCATGCCCGGCGGAAAAGAGGTTTCCTTCAGCGCGGCCATTTTCTCTTTGATATTATGTATTACATCCCTGGCATTACTACCCGGCCTTTGCTTGATCATGATAGAAGCGGAAGGGCGGCCATCGGTCTTCGACGACATATCATAACTCTCCGTACCAAACTCTACGGAAGCCACATCACGCAGTTTCAAAATAGTACCGTCGGTTTTCGGCACGAAGCACCACGTTCTCGTAGGCTTCGGGGGTATTGAATTTGCCGGTATACTTCAGTACGTACTGCGCCACCTGCCTGTCTTTTCCCGAGTTCTCACCCAGTACGCCGGGCGCGGCCTCTATATTCTGCGCGCGCAGAGCTTTGATAATTTCTTCGCTGGAAATATTATAGGCCAGCATCCGGTCGGGCTTGAGCCACACGCGCATGGCATAATCCCTTACACCCATAATATCTACCAGCCCTACCCCGTCAATCCGCTTTAATTCCTGCAATACATTGATATCGGTAAAATTGTAGATAAACTCTTCATTCGCGGCCGTATCGGTGCTAAACACATTCAGGAAGAGCAGCATGCTGTTCACTTCCTTTTCCGTGGTAACACCGGCGCGTATTACTTCCTCAGGTAACTCATCCAGGATCGTGGTAACACGGTTCTGCACGTTAACAGCCGCCTGGTCGGGGTCGGTTCCCACCTTAAACATCACCTGTATAAGGGTTACGCCATTATTACTGCTTACAGAGTTCATGTAAGTCATACCGGGCACCCCATTGATAGCCCTCTCCAGTGGAATAGATACCGCGTTGGCGCATACCTCGGCGTTGGCACCATTGTACACGGCCGTTACAACAACAGAGGGAGGAACGATATCAGGAAACTGGGTGATAGGTAAAGAGAAAAGTGCCAGCACGCCTACCAATACAATCAGTAGCGAAATAACCAGCGATAATACGGGTCTTCGTATAAATTTTTCAACCATTCAGCTTGATTTAAGATGGTAAATACCGGATACAATAAAACGTACGGGAGCAGGTCTTTTAATGCAGTACCAGCAAGCTATCCGCACGCAGCAGGTTGGGTTGAATTTGCATACCATCCCTGATATTCTGCACGCCCTCATACACGATCTTGTCTCCCGCAGTAAGCCCCGACTCTACTAAAAAGTAATCGTCTATTCTTGTGCGCGGCACAAAGGGCTTCATCTTAACGGTATTGTTGGCGGTAAGTACAAAAACATAACTCTTGTCCTGTATATCAAACACCGCTTTCTGCGGAACCAGCAGGGCCTGTAATACCTTGTTGGTAATATTTACCTTGCCGGTAGATCCATGCTTAAGCATTTTATCAGGGTTTGGGAACCTGGCGCGGAATGCGATAGAACCGGTACCCTGGTCCATTTCACCTTCTAGGGTTTCTATCTTTCCTTTGCTTCCATAGGCGGTGCCATCAGATAATACCAGCTTAACGGTATTCTCTGCCACATGGTCTTTCTTGGCAGCCTGGCGAACATATGCCAGGTACTCGTTTTCAGACACCTTGAAATATGCGTTCACTTCACTCAGGTCGGATACCGAGGTTAGTAAATCACTTTCATTTACCAGGCTTCCCAGTTTGAGCGGTATACGGTCGATCACACCACTGAAGGGCGACCGGATCAGCGTATAGGATAGCCGCAGGCCGCTTCCGCTTCCAGGGGCTTTCGCTTCGGCAAGGCGGGCCTGTGTACCTTTCAGTTTGGCCTGGGCCAGCTCCAACTCGGTTTTTGAAATGATCTTTTTGTCTACCAGTAACTGTATGCGTTTTATTTCCAGTTCCGCCGCATGTATGTCGGCTGTAGCACTGGCTACACCTGCCGTGGCCTTGGTAAGATTAGCTGGTATTGCTGATCGTTTAATTTAAACAGGGGCTGCCCTTTTATCACAGACTTACCCTCATCTACAAATATCTTTTCAAGATGGCCCTGTACTTTGGAACGTATTTCAACATTCTGAATGGCGTGTATATCCGCAACATAACCGTGTTGCAGGCTGGTATCTATCGCCTTTAACTGAATAACCGGTAGTACCGGTAAACTTTCTTTCTGAACATTATTACTATTGCCCTGCGTGCAACCGGCCAATGCCAGTAGAACAGCATAGCTCATAAAGCGCTGTAAATTCATTATCACTTGATTTAATGTAATCAATGCCTGGAAGCGATGCCGCTAGCAGGTATACGAAATCTGTGAAATGAATCAAAAAGGAGTTAAGCGGAATAAAAATCCGTGGTGGGGAGGTAATGAAAACCTGCGCGAAGAATCCGGCCATTCCTGTAAGGTTCTGGCGGCATTCTCCTGGTCGTTACTGATCAACGCGTTCTCCGCCAGGTCGAAGTCTATGCGCAACTGGCTATTAGGCCTTAACTTGTCAATACGGTAATAGAAAACATCTTTTCCTTCCCCGTCCAGGTCCATATCCACCAGGCTGGCAACAGTATGAAGCAGGCAGGGATCATCCTGGCCGCTGTTAAGATCGAAAAAGTAAGCGGATGAACAGGACGCAAAGGGCTGCAGGGCATAGGAAATATTCTTAAGCCCGAAGCAGAGGAGAAGAACGAAACAGATGATTTTTGTTAATTTTCTTACAATGCATATGGTCCTGGATAATGCTTGCTGCCGCACGGTTCGTACTACTAATAGCAAAGATACTAAAAACGGATATTATTGTAAAAGATATGAGAATATGTCTTAAGCTAGTGTTTTATACAGGTTAAAAGGCAGTAAACCC
>CBDDIT010000043.1:0-5405 GCA_965229175.1 Sediminibacterium sp.
TATTAAACTGAAGAGTTTGATCATGGCTCAGATTGAACGCTGGCGGCAGGCTTAACACATGCAAGTCGAGCGGGGAAAGGTAGCTTGCTACCTGACCTAGCGGCGGACGGGTGAGTAATGCTTAGGAATCTGCCTATTAGTGGGGGACAACATCTCGAAAGGGATGCTAATACCGCATACGTCCTACGGGAGAAAGCAGGGGACCTTCGGGCCTTGCGCTAATAGATGAGCCTAAGTCGGATTAGCTAGTTGGTGGGGTAAAGGCCTACCAAGGCGACGATCTGTAGCGGGTCTGAGAGGATGATCCGCCACACTGGGACTGAGACACGGCCCAGACTCCTACGGGAGGCAGCAGTGGGGAATATTGGACAATGGGGGGAACCCTGATCCAGCCATGCCGCGTGTGTGAAGAAGGCCTTTTGGTTGTAAAGCACTTTAAGCGAGGAGGAGGCTACCGAGATTAATACTCTTGGATAGTGGACGTTACTCGCAGAATAAGCACCGGCTAACTCTGTGCCAGCAGCCGCGGTAATACAGAGGGTGCAAGCGTTAATCGGATTTACTGGGCGTAAAGCGCGCGTAGGTGGCCAATTAAGTCAAATGTGAAATCCCCGAGCTTAACTTGGGAATTGCATTCGATACTGGTTGGCTAGAGTATGGGAGAGGATGGTAGAATTCCAGGTGTAGCGGTGAAATGCGTAGAGATCTGGAGGAATACCGATGGCGAAGGCAGCCATCTGGCCTAATACTGACACTGAGGTGCGAAAGCATGGGGAGCAAACAGGATTAGATACCCTGGTAGTCCATGCCGTAAACGATGTCTACTAGCCGTTGGGGCCTTTGAGGCTTTAGTGGCGCAGCTAACGCGATAAGTAGACCGCCTGGGGAGTACGGTCGCAAGACTAAAACTCAAATGAATTGACGGGGGCCCGCACAAGCGGTGGAGCATGTGGTTTAATTCGATGCAACGCGAAGAACCTTACCTGGTCTTGACATAGTAAGAACTTTCCAGAGATGGATTGGTGCCTTCGGGAACTTACATACAGGTGCTGCATGGCTGTCGTCAGCTCGTGTCGTGAGATGTTGGGTTAAGTCCCGCAACGAGCGCAACCCTTTTCCTTATTTGCCAGCGGGTTAAGCCGGGAACTTTAAGGATACTGCCAGTGACAAACTGGAGGAAGGCGGGGACGACGTCAAGTCATCATGGCCCTTACGACCAGGGCTACACACGTGCTACAATGGTCGGTACAAAGGGTTGCTACCTCGCGAGAGGATGCTAATCTCAAAAAGCCGATCGTAGTCCGGATCGGAGTCTGCAACTCGACTCCGTGAAGTCGGAATCGCTAGTAATCGCGGATCAGAATGCCGCGGTGAATACGTTCCCGGGCCTTGTACACACCGCCCGTCACACCATGGGAGTTTGTTGCACCAGAAGTAGGTAGTCTAACCGCAAGGAGGACGCTTACCACGGTGTGGCAGATGACTGGGGTGAAGTCGTAACAAGGTAGCCGTAGGGGAACCTGCGGCTGGATCACCTCCTTAACGAAAGATTGACGATTGGTAAGAATCCACAACAAGTTGTTCTTCATACGATGTATCTGAGGGTCTGTAGCTCAGTTGGTTAGAGCACACGCTTGATAAGCGTGGGGTCACAAGTTCAAGTCTTGTCAGACCCACCACTACTGACGAAGTACGGAAAATCGGAAGACACATTGACTTATTGATAAGCTGGGGACTTAGCTTAGTTGGTAGAGCGCCTGCTTTGCACGCAGGAGGTCAGGAGTTCGACTCTCCTAGTCTCCACCAAATTTCAAGATCATAAAAGCACTGCTTTTACTTGAAATTTAAGCAAGAAGCTACGCTTCGCGCAGTATGTAAGCATACAGTGATGAAGTTGTTTAGTTCCTAAGCGATCAAGTGTTTAGATCCTAGAGATTAACAAGTACAAGCGTTATGATACGCGGACTTGATAACCTCTGTGATTTATCACAGTTTCCTGACCTGACGAAGGCTGGAAAAATCATTAACAGAATATATTTGAGTTGAAATAATTTGTTCAAACTCGTTAAGATCAAGTAGGCAACTACAAGAAATGAGTTCTAGCGAAATTAACTGAATCAAGCGTTTTGGTATGTGAATCTAATTGAAGCTGTACTGTAGTTAAATCTACGAAACGCCAACTGTATGAGAGTGTTGAAAGATCATCATGATCTGTTGCTTATCCCACTTGTAAGGATAAACGACTGTTTGGGGTTGTATAGTCAAGTAATTAAGTGCATGTGGTGGATGCCTTGGCAGTCAGAGGCGATGAAAGACGTGATAGCCTGCGAAAAGCTCCGGGGAGGCGGCAAATATCCTGTGATCCGGAGATGTCTGAATGGGGAAACCCACTTACCATAAGGTAGGTATTGCAACATGAATACATAGTGTTGCAAGGCGAACGAGGGGAAGTGAAACATCTCAGTACCCTTAGGAAAAGAAATCAATTGAGATTCCCTCAGTAGCGGCGAGCGAAAGGGGAAGAGCCCATTAAGTCATATAAGTTCTAGTGGAACGCTCTGGGAAGTGCGACCGTAGACGGTGATAGTCCTGTACACGAAAGGGCTTATATGATGATGTCGAGTAGGGCGAGGCACGTGAAACCTTGTCTGAATATGGGGGGACCATCCTCCAAGGCTAAATACTCCTGACTGACCGATAGTGAACCAGTACCGTGAGGGAAAGGCGAAAAGAACCCCTGTGAGGGGAGTGAAATAGATCCTGAAACCGCATGCATACAAGCAGTGGGAGCCGGCTTAGTCCGGTGACTGCGTACCTTTTGTATAATGGGTCAGCGACTTATATTCAGTAGCGAGGTTAACCGAATAGGGGAGCCGTAGGGAAACCGAGTCTTAATAGGGCGTTTAGTTGCTGGGTATAGACCCGAAACCAGGTGATCTATCCATGAGCAGGTTGAAGGTTGGGTAACACTAACTGGAGGACCGAACCCACTGTCGTTGAAAAGCCAGGGGATGACTTGTGGATAGGGGTGAAAGGCTAATCAAACTTGGTGATAGCTGGTTCTCCCCGAAAGCTATTTAGGTAGCGCCTCGGACGAATACCATTGGGGGTAGAGCACTGTTTCGGCTAGGGGGTCATCCCGACTTACCAAACCGATGCAAACTCCGAATACCAATGAGTACTATCCGGGAGACAGACTGCGGGTGCTAACGTCCGTAGTCAAGAGGAAAACAATCCAGACCGCCAGCTAAGGCCCCAAAATTATAGTTAAGTGGGAAACGATGTGGGAAGGCATAGACAGCTAGGAGGTTGGCTTAGAAGCAGCCACCCTTTAAAGAAAGCGTAATAGCTCACTAGTCGAGTCGGCCTGCGCGGAAGATGTAACGGGGCTAAAACTATATGCCGAAGCTGCGGATGCATAATTTATTATGCGTGGTAGGGGAGCGTTCTGTAAGCCGATGAAGGTGGATTGAGAAGTCTGCTGGAGGTATCAGAAGTGCGAATGCTGACGTGAGTAACGACAATGCGAGTGAAAAACTCGCACGCTGAAAGACCAAGGGTTCCAGTCCAACGTTAATCGGGGCTGGGTGAGTCGACCCCTAAGGCGAGGCCGAGAGGCGTAGTCGATGGGAAATTGGTTAATATTCCAATACTTCTGTGTAATGCGATGAGAGGACGGAGAAGGTTAAGTCAGCCTGGCGTTGGTTGTCCAGGTGGAAGGTTGTAGGCATGTATCTTAGGCAAATCCGGGGTACTCTATGCTGAGAACTGATAGCAAGCTGTACTTGTACAGTGAAGTGGCTGATACCATGCTTCCAGGAAAAGTCTCTAAGCTTCAGTTACACAGGAATCGTACCCGAAACCGACACAGGTGGTCAGGTCGAGTAGACCAAAGCGCTTGAGAGAACTCTGCTGAAGGAACTAGGCAAAATGGTACCGTAACTTCGGGAGAAGGTACGCTGTTGTCTGTGATAGGACTTGCTCCTTGAGCGGCCGACAGCCTCAGAAACCAGGCCCCTGCAACTGTTTATTAAAAACATAGCACTCTGCAAACACGAAAGTGGACGTATAGGGTGTGATGCCTGCCCGGTGCTGGAAGGTTAATTGATGGGGTTAGCGTAAGCGAAGCTCTTGATCGAAGCCCCAGTAAACGGCGGCCGTAACTATAACGGTCCTAAGGTAGCGAAATTCCTTGTCGGGTAAGTTCCGACCTGCACGAATGGCATAATGATGGGGGCGCTGTCTCCAGCAGAGACTCAGTGAAATCGAATTCGCCGTGAAGATGCGGTGTACCCGCGGCTAGACGGAAAGACCCCGTGAACCTTTACTGCAGCTTGACATTGAACTTTGATCTTACTTGTGTAGGATAGGTGGGAGGCTTTGAAGTCGCGACGCTAGTTGCGATGGAGCCGTCCTTGAAATACCACCCTGGTAATATTGAGGTTCTAACTCTGTCCCGTTATCCGGGACGAGGACCATGTCTGGTGGGTAGTTTGACTGGGGCGGTCTCCTCCTAAAGAGTAACGGAGGAGTACGAAGGTGCGCTCAGCGTGGTCGGAAATCACGCGTAGAGTATAAAGGCAAAAGCGCGCTTAACTGCGAGACCCACAAGTCGAGCAGGTACGAAAGTAGGTCTTAGTGATCCGGTGGTTCTGTATGGAAGGGCCATCGCTCAACGGATAAAAGGTACTCTGGGGATAACAGGCTGATACCGCCCAAGAGTTCATATCGACGGCGGTGTTTGGCACCTCGATGTCGGCTCATCTCATCCTGGGGCTGAAGCAGGTCCCAAGGGTATGGCTGTTCGCCATTTAAAGAGGTACGCGAGCTGGGTTTAGAACGTCGTGAGACAGTTCGGTCCCTATCTACCGTGGGCGTTGGAAATTTGAGAGGATCTGCTCCTAGTACGAGAGGACCAGAGTGGACGAACCTCTGGTGTACCGGTTGTCACGCCAGTGGCATCGCCGGGTAGCTATGTTCGGAAGGGATAACCGCTGAAAGCATCTAAGCGGGAAGCCTACCTCAAGATAAGATTTCCCCGAGACTTTATGTCTCCTAAAGAGCCGTTGAAGACTACGACGTTGATAGGTTGGATGTGGAAGCATAGTGATATGTGAAGCTGACCAATACTAATTGCTCGTGAGGCTTGACTATACAACACCCAAACAGTTGTTGTATAACGCTCAATTGATTCAAAATTCAGCAAAACAGCTTGATTTAGTGAACGCTAAAGAACAAAATACCCAACTCAGATATACCTGTTAATGAACGATGTTCAAAGCACTGCTTTGAACAGAGTGCAAGATTTGAAGAAAGCTAAGGCAACCATAAGACCTCAGTAAGTAATCATAACAGTTGTGCTGGCGACCATAGCAAGAGTGAACCACCTGATCCCTTCTCGAACT
>CBDDIT010000044.1:0-6805 GCA_965229175.1 Sediminibacterium sp.
CATTGTATTGATAGTTCACCACCGCGCGACGGTAGGAACCCGAAACCGTTAATTGAGATACCGGGTCATAGGTCAACTGCTGAACACCATAGGGTACGCTTAGTACCGAACCATTGGGTGTATAGGAATAGTTTTGCCGGAAGCCCTGTATGGTCTGGGTTTGATTGGTACCTGTGTTATAGGTAAAGACCAGGGGTTGGGTGGTGCCTCGCTGAAGGCTCAAGATATTCCCATTGTTGTCATAATCAACCGGCTTTTGTAATCCAACACTCCAGGGGTTTTTAGGGCCGTAATTGGCGGTTGATATCCAGCCGTCATCATCGTAAGTAAATGTCCCGTGGATAGCCAGGTTATTCCATTTTTGAAGGTCGTCCAGCACTGCGATTTTCCCATTATAGTTAAAGGAGGAATCCTTGCCTTTCGCGGCAGGATTATCATAGGAAAGCGTTTCATTAAACAAGGGATCATTGATCTGGGTGAGCCAGCCGGCATCATTGAAAGCATAACTGCGCACAAATGTTTCACGGTTCAAATACTCGGTTGTCTCATACCCGTACTCATATCCTGCATAAAACCGCGGCTGGCCGGGTATGCCAACCCCGGTAAGCTGGTTGTCTCCATTGTAGGTATAGATCACATCCGGGTGGGTAGTTCCCGGAAATTGCATGCGTGTGATCCTGTTCTGCAGATCATACTGATAGGCGATGGTTCGTACCTTGGTATCAAATTTTTTAACCAGCAGTGATTTGGTGATAATATTTCCATAGGTGTCGTACTGATAACTTTCGGTTACATCTTCCAACTGATCATTATTCCAGTTCATCGCCATCCCTGTTAATTTTCCCTGCTGGGGAAACAGTCCGTTTCCGTCATACAAAAAGCGTTTGCGCCAGTGAAAAAGGGAAGTATCCTGGCTACCTGCGGAAGGATAACCGGGATAGTTGTCTGCATAGTATTGTAAACTGTCGCGGTTCCAGACCTTCGATAAAATTCCTTCTTCCATTACCCTCCCCGCAACATCATATTTCAAGTAGATCACCTGGTTGGTTGCAGACCTTAAACCCGCTGAATCAATACGGAACCTGAGTTTTCCTCCGGGGCTGTATACATAATAGGAACTACCCGCATCAGTTGTGTGTTCGCTGTTCTTATTGCCGATGAAGTCATAACTGAAAGAACGTATGAACTGTTGGTGGCCCGACAGTTTCTGAAGATAATAATTGGGCTGGTAGATCTTAACCAATCGCATGTTGCGGTCATATTCGTATTGTGTTTTTAAGGTATCACTTCCTTCCAGCCTTGCTTGGGCGAATAATACTTTTTCACGGTTCGTATACGAAAACACTTTTACACCATTGGGTTCTGATTGTGTGGTCACCAGCATTTCATCGGCCGTGTAATTAAACAGGTTGGCGGCAGCGCTTCCGTAAGAGTAAGTGGTATAGTGATCTGGCTTTCCACCCACGGTAAATTTGCCCCCTCCGCCAACACCGGTAATATCAAGTAATGGGTTGGCAGCATATTGTACGGAGGCACTGAATGGGTTTTTATAATTAGCGGCAGCGCCGAGGGTGCTGCTGGCAGATAGCGTCATGCTGTCGCTGTTAAAGCCCGCTGAAAAAAACGGTTTGTACGATAATCCCAGGTCAACACCGACACCTCCGATAACCGCCGACCGGGTGTTGGCCAGTGGCAGGTTTAAAGCACCCCCATACAGAATCTCACTTACTTTCAGCTCCGACCTGTTTACACGGGAGAGTTGCTGTCGGGGCCGGTTCAGGGCGTCAAAGGTTTGCTGGTAAATTCCAGGGCTTGCCACAAAGAAGAAATTGTCAAAAGCTGATCCGGGATTGGTGCTGATCAGTTTAGCCGGGCCGTGAATCCGGCCGTTAGCGAACCCATATTCAAACACATAGCGGCCATTGGCATAGCCATAAAAGTAATTATAGTCCGAAACCTCCAGTAGCAATGACGCGTTAGCAGGGATATGTGAAACAGGCAGGGTGGCATAGACGGTACCGCCACTGTATAACACAATGGCCCCGGAACGAATCACAAACCTCAGTTCGGAAGTGTGATGAGTATTTCCATTGGCATCCAGGCTGTCCAGTTGCAACGCGTAACCGATCTCTTGTGAGGAACTGAGATTGTTTGGAAAAACTTCGGTGTAAATTCCCATGTGCGCAGTATCTACACTATGATTGAAAATGGCAGAGGCATTGTTGTTGGTAGCTGTAAGCCACTGATCACGTATCTCCATTCCATTCAAACCCGAAGCCGGAAAACTATTATTGCTTTTGTACTCAAAACCCTGCCAGTTGCCGTCACTTCGGGCGGAAACGTCCAGTGCCATGTTGGGATAGATCGGATCGAAGCTATCTTTTCCATTGACCAGTCGATTACCGCGCCTGGAGTTATAGGGAATGATCAGGTTATTTATGTTCTGTATACTACCGGGACCAACAGTAGCGATCTGGTTATTGAATCGGTCATACACAAGATGGGTTGTTGCACCATTGACACCGAGAGCGGCGATCTGTATATTGCGGGTCGTATCGTATACGGCAGCTTCGAAGCGGGCAACAACAGGCAGGAAACTGATATCATCTATAAATGATTCACCCGTGGTTCTGAAACTGACCTGCACGGTATCGCCTGGCGAAAGCAGCGCACTGGCTTCAATGTAGCGCAAGGTACTCTGACCCGGGGTAAAGCCAGCTGTAACAGCAGCCAGGATAGTTCCATTGTTTTTTTTCATCACGATATAACAACTATCCCCGGCAGCAGCCATTCTTGTCCAGGCACCGCTGATATAGTATTGACCTACCGAATCTCCGGGAATAAAAGTTCGCGACAGGCTGCCGGTATAGGAACGTTCGCCGGTGTGCGCGTAGTCGGTATTATATTGCCCGTTAGCGACCCAGTTTACCGAAACATCCGGCTCGTATTTTTCAAAACTCAAAAAAGCAGCATTCACCGGCCTTCCCGCATCGATCGTGTTAACCCGAGCATTGGTAAACCTGGCAATAGGCAAAGCACCACTGGAACTACTGGACAGAGTTGTTGAAACAACTCCTCCATTTGTATCGGTACTGTCGGTTACAACGCCAAAACTTCCCCTTGCGTTAACTACACCGGCTAGAATCCAGTCCTTAGGCGAGTATTGCAAAGATGAAAGGCAATCAGTAGTATCAGCATTGGCATTGCGCATACGAAGGATTTTCCAGGGTGCGGTATAACCACTGGTTGCCGGTATCCCATTATTGTTCCATTGTGTCCAACGAGTACAGGAGCAATCCGTTACCGTAAATGGACCCTGCATATCTTCCTGCACCAGATTAATGGTCCGCGCGAGCACATTGATCCAATACACGCTATCGGCTGCTAGTGAAGGATAGGTCTGGAATCCATAGCTAAGATGGGTTACCAACGAATCCCTGTTGGTGAGTGGGCTAGTAGGTTCAGGGTTTCGCCTGGCTGTTGAAACCGTTATGGGTAACTGATACGGTGTGCCGTAGGTATAACTGGTCCATTTGGGAACCCCATATTGGATATCTCTTGTATGTGTTAACAAGGCAAAACCGCCGTTACCACCGGGTAAGGCACCGGCGGTCCAATAGTTGGCGATCGACATATTTTCGTGCAATGAATCGGCGACAAGGCTATCCGAATTCACCTTTTTCTGGTACAGCGAACCCCGTAATGGGAGAGAAGCGACTGTTGAAGTATCATATCCCATAGGGAGTGAGCGCAGGGTATTGGACGATTGCCCATTCAGGAAATAATATTCCAGGTTGCCAAACGGTACCCTGTCTTTTTGCTTTGCAGCATTCATTCTTCCACCCGGTGCGACACGAACTACGTTATAGTACCGGTAGACGCCCTGATAAATGAAATTGGTAGTATCATACTGAATCGTGGAATAAACATTCGGGTCGAAGATACCTCCCGCAGTGTTTTTATAGCCGTTATTGACTGCGTATTGAACCACCGGAAATCCATGTCTACCACCCGCGTTAGAACGGCCATAGGTATAGGTATAGATGGCTCCGGATGGTAGTACAATGGAGGAAAGTGCCCAGGGGAAGTAAGCACCCCCCATTGGTGGCAGGCTGTCTGGCAGCAAATAATTAAACTGTGTACTGGCATCCATCTCAGAATAATGTATTCCTGATATTTGATGCAAATGCTGAATACCGGTCAGCATAGGCGAGGTGCTGTCACTATTGCCTTTCAGAAAAGAAGTATAGGAAAGGTTAACAGTAGCTAGCAGCTTGCCGTTACTCTTTTTTAGAAACTGGGTAAGGATGGGGGAGGTGCTTCTTGGCAACTGCGTATAGTTGAGTAAAATAGTATCCCCCTGCAGGTTACTGATGCGGTTTAAATTTCCTGCAGCGTTATAAGTGAAGCTCAACGAGTCCTTCCATACCGCATGTTTCATAACCGTGAGCTGCCAGGCCCTGGCACCACCGGGTAAACTAAGGGGTGCTGTGCTGAAATAAAAATGTACTCCGTCCTCTCTTGCGATCTCCCATTGGTTGCCAGGCAACAGGCGTACGCGCCATAGGTAATACTTTCCTCCGGGAGAGTAAGCATTCCCACCCAATGATTGAAGGGGGTAATTAGCCAGACCATCTGATAGAAGATACTGATTGCCATCCTGGATGATCTTCGGGTAATCCATCAGTTTCCAACCATTACCACCCAGGCAGTTGGGATAGAAAGCTGCGGCAGAATCATTTATCAGTTCAACTGACGCACTGTTATAATAGATATCCAGCGGAAAACTCAGCCGGGCACTTTTTACTTCCGTAAGTGTTATCCGCTTTCCTAAGGTTCCAGTGAATAGATGAATACTTTCTACAGACTCTGAACCGTATTGGCTGGGAATAGGATAGATCGCATCGGGATTTTGCGCACATGTCGGTATTACAGACATCAATGCGAACAAAAGAAAAGCAAGGCATGCTATTTTTTTCATAACAGAGTTTTGGCTGCCAGCAGCGTAAAAGCAGTTACCAGGAATTGCCTTGTTGGAGGCAGTTGTTTTAGCTTGGGAAAATTGTCAAGGGGGAGATGACGTGTCAAGGGGGAGATGACGGATAAATGTAGTTGCGTGAAGACTATAAAAAAATAGGGCATTTGCCCTTATTTAATTTTTATCGGGTAACATATATATGTATAGTACAGTGATTCAATGGGATAATACAATTATGAAAGATTAATTAAAGGGAAAGTAATTGTTTTATATTCGGCTGCAAGGTAGACACCCCCGTTACAGGTGGTCCTCGAATCTATCCAACCGCTTAACCGGGATCCGTTGACCCGGTGATTTTCTGCAACGAAGCGATTGGCAAGGGTATGACTTAAGTCGATGAAAAAGCCTCGGAGTAATACATCCGTGTCTTCCACTTTATCCTTGCTGTATTTCAGGGATGGCCAAACTTATGCCTTTTGTATTCTTTTTATATACAACTGATTACAGCAAATAGTAAGACCCTTTATCGCCTGGCAATTCTTCAAAAAATTAATTCCTCGGCAAATCCATCGCTAAGGATATGGGAAGATGATTTTGCCCGGATGATACGCGTAAGCCAGATGAGTAGGAGGATCATAGTTTCTTTTTTATAGAGAGACGTGCCGAACGCCGGCATATTGTATGGGTTCCGGATTTTCTTTCACTGCCTGTTATCCCGCCGGTATAATCATAATAGGTATGAAAACCAAAATCCCCTCCGGGTGGGAGGGGATTTTCAAATTGATGGGTTAGTAAGCTTCACGCTGTATTTATAAACGTAAGCTACACCCTATTATTGTATGGTTATACACCAGTTATTCACCGGCCCAGGTTATTTCATGGAATGAAACGCTACAATGTTTCCTTCTGTGTCTTGAAACCGCGCCATAAACCCATTATTGCCGATTGATGTTTTCGGCATGATGATTTTGCCACCGGCAGGCTCTACACGGGCCAGTGGTACAGACAGGTCTTCGCCACCGTTGAGATATACCATTGTTCCTTTGTCGGAGGGTGAATACCCCTCTTCCTGCAGGATACCGCCGCCGATCTCGCCGTTCTGCATATCGCAGGGAAATATGGCGTACTTCATTTCAGCAAAGGGAACCATCATCTTTGCATCCAGTATCGCTTCATAAAAATCTTTTGCGCGTTCAAAATCAATAACAGGAATGTCGAACCAGTTAATTGCGTGTGCCATAGTGTTTAGTTGTAAGCGTGATTAAAAGTATTAAAATATTCATAGTTATGCCATAATTATGCGGTTGCCAACACAGGCTCCTGTGCATTGATCTGTAAACCGATAGCAGCTGCCAGCTGGTCATCACGGTCGGTAAGATCGAACCATACACCCGATTCCTTTTGTTCGATAGTAAGATAGTTATCGTATCGCGTGTTCTCAAAACAAACACAGTGATAAACAAACTCACAATATTTTTCTTCTACCAGGTACACGGCAACGGGGATAGGGAATCCTTTGTGCAGGACCTCCAGATCATATACTTTCTCTACCGAATGTACAGGCTTGCCCCTGAATGTTACCATGACTTAAGAATTGTATGAGGTTTTATAAACAGATAAATTGCCCGATGCCCGATGTCCGTCCTTCAAAACTCTGCCCTTTCTGTAGCCCTTTTTCGGTAATAGAAAAAGAGACAGGCATGGTGGGAGCCATCAGAACATACCCCGCTTCCTGTAAGGTATATAAGTGCCGCTGCATGATGTCCCAATCGACTTTCGAGTTAAGTATCATTTCTCGCGGTGTACAGTTATACTGCGTTGGATGGG
>CBDDIT010000045.1:0-108816 GCA_965229175.1 Sediminibacterium sp.
CTATCGACGAAATGATGGATGATGTTAGGAAAGGCATCTGGAGTGAACTGAGCAGCAAAAAACCGATTGACGCTTACCGCAGGAACCTGCAAAAAGCCTACGCGGAAAAACTGATCGACCTGATAAGTCCATCTGCAGCCCCGGTTCAAATAGTGATACAACCCGGCCGTGGATTTACCCCACCGGTGAATGTTAAGAATACAGACGTAACATCTGTTGTAAGGGGCCAGTTACGCACCCTGCAAAGCGAGATCAATGCGGCTGTACCCGGCACCACTGATAAAATGAGTAAATATCATTTACAGGATGTAGCCGACAGGATTAAAAAAGCGCTGGACCCGAAATAAGAAGCGTTTTCCCTTATTGATTAGTGAGCCGGCATTGTGTCGGCTCTTCTTTTTTTTGGGGGGGTGTTTAATTTGAAAATTTGGGAATTTGAAAATTTGAAAATGAGGAGGATGTCGGGAGTGAAATAGGATTTGCAAAATGGGGATGGGCATTTCTTTGAAAAAATCAATTTTCAAACTCGTTCGGCCCATTTTCAAATTTTCAAATTTTCAAATTTTCAAATTAAACAACCCTCTACCTTTGCCCTAAACCGCCACCATGAAACTTATAGCCCCTTTCCTATTATGCTTTCTCTGTCTTACTGCTTCCTCTCAAAACAGGGTGGTTTGGGGGTACCTGAGGGATAGTGCTACGCAGGAGCCGATTGCGCTGGCGAGTGTTACCAATCTCAGTACCAAACAAACGGTTATGACCGGTACCCGGGGGCGTTTTTCCATTGAGTTGGGGGAAAAGCAGGTGATCAGTTTTGCGGCCGTGGGATATCATTTTGATACGATTCATTTTGAAGGCAGGTATCTTTCGGAAGATACTCTTTCCTTATACCTTTCACCACTTACGTATAGCCTTGCGAATGTTACCGTTACTTCCAGGGCCTGGAGCCGTTACCAGCTGGATAGCATTGAGCGGAGAAAAGATTTTTTGCAGGGTACGGTGAGTTATACCATTCCCACCGTTTCAAACGCGAATTCAGGTGCGGGGATCGGGTTGAATATCGACAGGTTTTCGCGACATGAAAGAACCAAACGTAAAGCACTCGCTTTTTTCGATACCAATGAGAAGGAAGCCTATATCAATTATCGCTTCCCCGCCTCGCTCGTTACCCGATACACGGGATTTAAAGATGAAAAACTTCAGCAGTTCATGCAGCAATACCGCCCTACTGCTGAATGGCTCCGTAAAAACAGGACGGATGAGGATATTGAATATTATATCAACGAGAAGTTGAAGCTTTTTAGAAAAGGGGGGGTAGGATGACGAATTACGAATTACGGATTACGAATTACGGATTATGGATTACGGATGGCGGATTTTTTGTTGGTGGGGGGTTATTCGTAGCGGAGGGCGACGATGGGGTTGAGGCGGGCGGCTTTCATGGCGGGATAGATACCGGCGGCCAGGCCTACCGCGGAGCAGATAAGCATTCCTATAATTACCCACATCCAGGGCACTACAAAACCGGTTTTGAGTACGATAGAGAAAAGATTGCCTACCAGTACCCCTAGCAGGATACCGAAGAAAGCGCCCAGCAGGCTGATGATCAGGCTTTCGAACAGGAATTGCTGGCGAACATTTTTGCTTTTGCCGCCGATCGCTTTTATCAATCCCACTTCCTTGGTGCGCTCATTTACGGCTACCAGCATGATATTCATCAAACCAATGGCGGCACCTATCAGGGTAATTAAACCGATAGCTCCGGCGGATCCTGTAATACTGCTAAGGAACCCGATAAACATCTCGGCGAACTTATCGCTTCTTTCAATTACAAAATTCACGTCCTCCACCGGCTCCAGCTTGCGCACGGCCCTGAATACAGATGTTGCTTCGTCGGTTGCCACATCCAGCTCATTCACATTGCCCACCATCACGCCCACCATATAAGAGGGGTTGGCATTCTGAAAATGCCTTACATTGGTATAGGAAGTGAGTATCATATCATCCTGGCGCATCATGGCACTGGAACCCTTGCTGTTAAGAAGGCCTATCACCCGGTAAGGAAGGCTGCCCACTCGGATCACTTTATCAATACATTTTTCGGGCCTGTCGCCAAAGAGTTTGATGGCGGCATTGCTTCCTAATAAGCATACGCTGCGGCCGCTGGTTACATCCAGGTTATTCAGGTTTCTGCCCAGGTTGATGGAGTACCCGTTTACCGCGATATAGTTCTCATCTCCACCCCATACCGTTATCTGGGGATTGGTTTTCTTATCTTCGTAATGCAGTTCCTGTCCGCCCGGTCCCCGCCTGTAAATACTGATCTGTGAGCCGGGGAAATTAAAATTGGCCTTGAAAAACTCCGCTTCTTCCTTGCGGATGGGTTTACCGAGGTTGGATTTTTTTTGTTTGAGGCCCCGTTTTGTCTTGGTAAAATCATCATTCCGGTTAAACCCTACCCTGGATTCTTTAAACCGGATATTGAACGCGTTGGCACCCATGGATGAGAAACTCTCTTTCAGGCTCTGGTTCATGGCTTCGATAGCGGTAATGATGCCGATCAGTGCCATAATACCAAAAGCGATGATGGCCACGGTGATACCGGTACGCAGCTTATTGCTTCGTACGGTGCGCCATGCCAGGGTAAAAGAGTCTAAACTTGTCATGCAAACGGGTATTTCATCATGGGTTCAACCCAATAAAGATAAATGTAGATTCCGTAACAGGCGGAAATAGCCCCGATAATTGTGAAGAGCGGTTAAAAATAGAAGCCATTGAGCACCAGGGAAGGAAATACGCCCACCAGGATGATCAAAACAGCCAGGATAACCAGCCCTGTTTTGAAGGAAGGGGTAATTTCGGCGGTTTCCGCTTCTCCCTCCTTAAAGTACATGGCCTGTATTACCCGGAAATAGTAGTAAACGCTGACGGCCGCAAAGATCACAGCCACCACCACCAGCCAAAGGGATCCTCCTGCTTTTACCACGGAAGCCAGCATATAATATTTGGCGAAAAAGCCCGCGGTAAGCGGTATACCCGCCAGCGACAGCAGGAACACGGTATTGGCAAAAGCCAGTACCGGCTGCGACGCAGCCAGGCCATTGAAGCCGTCGAATGTATAATCCTTCATTTTAATGAGTACAGAGAAGATGCCGATGGTAGCGAGGCTGTACGCCACCGCGTATAGCAAAATACCATCTTTGGCCAGGTCGTTCCCACCGTACAGGGCGAATAACATGAAGCCGGCCTGGGCGATACTGGAATATGCCAGCATCCGTTTTACGCTTTGCTGGAACACGGCAGTGATATTGCCTATCAATAAAGTGGCGATGATAACAAAAGCCAGCAGGATTTTCCAGGTTGGGCCGAAGGAGGTGGTATGGGCATCAAAGAGGCGAACAAATGCTATGAATCCCGCCGCTTTCACGATGGTGGCCATAAAAGAGGTGAACACGCTGGGCGCGCCATCGTATACGTCGGGCGTCCAGAAATGGAAGGGAGCCGCCGACACTTTAAAGCACATGGAAACAAAGAGCAGCAGTAATCCCGCTACTTCCAGGAAAGAAGCATTAACCGCCAACCCTGTATTACCCTGTTGCTTCAGGCCTCCCGCCAGTTCGAAGGAGCCGGTTGCGCCATAGATCAGCGCGATTCCCATGAGCATGATACCGGTGGAGAATGCACCCATCAGGAAATACTTCAGGGAAGCCTCATTGCTTTTCAGGTTTCTTTTATCGGCACCGGTAAGAATATACAGCGGGATGGATAAGATCTCTACCCCGAGGAATAACATCAGCAGCCCGTTAAAAGAAGAAAGAATGCTTACGCCGCAGAGTACAAAAAATATCAGCGCATAATATTCTGCCACATTTACACCGGCTTTTTCTATATCCTTTCCACTTAATATAAAGTATACCAGGGTAGCGGCGAAAGCGATGGTATTAAAATAAAGCCCGAATTTCTCAAAGCTCAGCATCTCATGTGTGTCGATATGCAATACCCACCAGCCATAACTTTCCGCCAGGTTACCTGCCAGCAATACAAGCAGGCCGGCGATGGCAACAGCGGTAATGGCAGACCTGTTCCTGGTAATAATGCCACTAAACATCATTACTACACCCAATAAAGCCGAAAGTATGATTGCATTCATATATCTTATCTTGAACCCTTTGGTATTTACCCGCCGGGTTGTTTGTTTTAACGGTTCATCAATACCGCGCTAACGGGTATCTTTTGTAAGGTTGATCAGGGGTTGCGGGTAAACGCCCAGTATAATCACAGCTATCGCCAGTATTGCCAGTACCCACTGTACATTGCCGCTGATCTCCGTTGCCTGTGACGTTGCCGTAACGGTATTGCCATATAATATTTTCTGTATCATATTCAATGTATACACCGCGGCCAGGATGATGCTGATACCAGCAATCGCCGCCATCCAGACATTATACCGGAACAGGCCATTGAACATCAGGAACTCTCCTACAAAAGCGTTGGTTAATGGCAGGGCGATATTGGCCAGTGCCATCAGTACCAGCAAAATAGCCAGTACAGGTGCTTTCTGGGCCAGTCCACCCAGTTCGCTGAATTTGCGGGTTCCGAGTTGCTGCTCTATTACATCAGCCACTATCCACAGGCCGATCACATTAATGCCGTGGTTGAACATCTGTATCATCACCCCTTCCAAACCGGTTGCGTTCCGGGTGAAGATAGCGGCACTCATCAACCCGATATGGGCGATAGACGAATAGGCGATCAGCCGTTTAATATCATCCTGCCGGACAGCGATAAGTGATGCGTATAACATCCCGGCAACAGAGAGTATGATAACAATATTGGCAAAATGAGCTGACGCAAATGGAAACACCGGCAGCAGCCAGCGGATAGCGGCGAATATTCCCATCTTCACCATGATTCCGCTCATTACCATGGTAGTGGCGGTAGGCGATTGTTCATACGCATCGGGCTGCCAGGTATGAAAGGGGAAGATCGGCATTTTGATGGCAAAGGCGATAAAGAAGAGCCAGAACACCCATCCTTCCTGCTTCGATAATAATGCAACCTGATAAAAAGACTGCAGGGAAAACGAGTGGTCGGGGGTATGAAAGTACATATACAAAATACCCACCAGCATTAACAGCGAACCGATAAACGTGTAGATAAAGAACTTAAATGTAACCGCGATCCTCTTTTCTCCTCCCCATAATGAGCAAAGAAAATAAACGGGGATCAGGGCCAGTTCCCAGAAAAAATAAAATACCAGTGCGTCTGCGGCCAGGAACACTCCCAGTAAGCCCGCCTGCGATAACAGCATAAGCGCATAAAAGGAGCCGGCATTTTTATAGTTGTTCTTATACACAGCGGCAAAGATCAGCGGGAAGGATACGGCTGTTAAGAGACAAAGCATTTTGCCCATTCCGTCTGCTGCCAGCGTAAAGCGGCTGCCCAGGTCGGGTAGCCAGGCCGCGTCAAACCGTACTGTGGTACCGTTGCAGCAAACGGCCGCAACCGCAACGCCCAGCGTAATGACTGAAGATAACAATGTCCAGTTTTTGGCGGCTTTGGCGTCCTTTATAAAAAAGGTAACCAAACCGGTAAGGAGGGGTATCAATATGAGTAAAACAGGGATCATACTTTTTCTTTATCGCAACAAGCTTTTGTTAAAATACTTTATCTATAAAACGCATAATGGCGGCATCATTAAACCATACCAGTACAAATACCACCATCGCAAGTACCATGATCAGGATATAATTGCCTACCTGGCCGCTTTGCAAGAGGCGCATCTGCCTCGAGCCGTAACTTACCAATTTACCCGCACCGTTCACTATCCCGTCGATACCGCTTTTCTCAACAATATTTTTAAAGAATCCCGCGATTGCATTCAGCGGGTTTACAATTACAGCGTCATACAGTTCATCCACATACCATTTATTCTCCAGCACTTTGGTTATTCCTGCCGGGGCTTCTTCTGTTGCCTGGTATTTTTTATATTTTCCTACCGCCCAAAAGATCACCAGCGCAATGGCCAGCGTGGTACCTCCCATCATCAGGTATTCCTGTGATGCTTCCAGGTGGTGTTTCTCGCTAAGCTTGGCCGATCCTTCGAAAATCGGTGCCAGGAAATGCTCCAGGCTATGTGCGTCTTTGGCAAATACTTCCGGAACTCCTACCAGCCCGCCTGCTACCGACAATATGGCCAGCACGATCAAGGGGAAGGTCATCTGCCAGGGGCTTTCATGCACGTGGTGCTCCTGCTCGTGGGTTCCCCTGAACTGGCCCAGGAAAGTAAGGGTATACAGGCGGAACATATAGAATGCCGTCATCAATGCGCCGGCTACGCCTATATAGTAATACAAAGGATTCTTTTCGAAGGCTGCCGTGAGAATTTCATCTTTGGAAAAGAAGCCCGAGAAAGGGGGTATTCCCGCAATGGCCAGGCAGGCCAGTAAAAAAGTAATATGGGTTACCGGCATATACTTTTTCAGGCCACCCATCTTACGGATATCCTGTTCATGGTGCATGGCATGAATAACAGAACCCGCACCCAGGAACAAAAGGGCTTTGAAGAAGGCGTGCGTCATTACATGAAACACCGCCCCTGTATAGGCACCAACGCCCAATCCCAGGAACATATAACCCAACTGGCTAACGGTAGAGTAGGCCAGTACTTTCTTAATATCATTCTGCTTCAGCGCAATTGTTGCTGCAAACAGGGCGGTTGCCAATCCCACTACAGCCACCAGGGTTTGTGTGTAAGGGGCCAGGGTATATAACAGGTTGCTGCGGGCAATCATGTATATACCGGCGGTTACCATGGTAGCGGCGTGGATCAGTGCCGACACGGGTGTGGGGCCCGCCATCGCATCGGGCAGCCAGGTGTACAGCGGTATTTGCGCGCTTTTTCCCATTGCACCCACAAACAATAAAGTAGTGATGGCGGTTATATCAAAAGAACTCAGTTTCGATACGTTGGCAAATACATCGCCATAAGAAGCGGTGCCCAGGCGAAGCAGTAACCAGAACACGGCCAGCAGGAAACCAAGGTCCCCGATGCGGTTCATCACAAACGCTTTCTTTGCCGCGTAATTGTAGTCGTTATTCTTAAACCAGAAACCGATCAGCAGATAAGAGCAGAGTCCCACACCTTCCCATCCGATAAACATAATTACGTAGTTGGCACCGAGCACCAGCAGCAACATGGAAAATACAAACAGGTTGAGGTAGGCAAAATAACGCCCATAGTGCTGCGGCTCTTCTTCTGTCATGTAAACCGAAGAATACAAGTGAATCAGCGAGCCGATACCGGTAATGATCAGGAGGAACAAGGCCGACAATTGGTCAACCTGGAACGCGAATGGTATGGTAAAGCTGTCTGTATGGATAAAATCAAACAGTACGGATACACTGCTTCCATTTGATCTAACATCCAGGAACAATACCAGGCTAACTACAAATGAGGCGAAGATGGCACCTGTACCAATAACGCTGATGATGGTTTTCGACAATGATTTTCTTCCCAATCCATTGATCAGAAAACCCAGCAAGGGAAACAAGGGAACCAGATAAACAAGTTTGCTCATACAATAATTCGTGTTCTCAGTTTTTCAACCTGTTCAGGAAATTAATATCAACCGAATGCGTGTTGCGGTACATCATTACAATAATGGCCAGTCCCACACTAACTTCCGCCGCCGCTACTACCATAATAAAGAAAACAAATATCTGTCCTTCAATACCGGGTGCGGTAACCTTGTCTGATGCTGCTACAGCGGCACTGTGCATTTTTGAAAACGCAACCAGCAGCAGGTTAACGGCATTCAGCATCAGTTCAACGCACATGAACACGATGATCGCGTTACGGCGTGTGAGCACACCAATGATACCGATACTAAATAGTGTAAGGCAGAGATAGATATAATATTGTACAGGCATAGTTTAATCTTTTTTTCCAATGACTACCGCTCCCACCATTGCGCTGAGGAAGAGTACACTGCTTATTTCAAAGGGTATTACATATTGACTGAATAAGGCTTTACCCAGGTTTTTAATCAGGCCGATATCTCCTGTTTTCATCAGCACACTTTTTTCCTGCATATCTACAGCCTGGCGTACGAGTGAGATCAGCACCATTAAGAAGCAGCCGCCGGAGATGGCACCGGCCAGTTTCATCCAGATATGTTTCTGTGGTTCGGCATCGGCATTGAGGTTCATTAACATGATAACGAAAAGGAACAATACCATGATGGCACCCGCGTAAACGATCAGGTTAACAATGGCCAGGAACTGGGCATTCAGCAGGATGTAGTGGCCTGAGATAGCGAAGAATACAACGATCAGCCACAACACGCTGTGAACGGGATTTTTGCTAACCAGCACCATAATGGCACTGAAAATGGCCAGTGCACTGAGGAAGAAAAATAATATTTGAATTGTACTCATGATTTGAATTAAAAATTAAAAATTAAAAATTGCTGCTCATTAATAACAGGTGTTTTATTATTAATTGCAAATTTTTAATTGTTAATTACTACCCTTCCTCCCTGTGCTTTGGCGAACGCTTCCGGTTCTGTAACGGGGTTAGGGATCAGTAATTCTTCTTTGCCGTATATAAATCCCTTTCTGGTATAATTAGCCGGTGCAAATGTTTCGCTGAGATAGATCGCGTCTTTAGGGCAGGCTTCTTCGCATAATCCGCAGAATATACAACGAAGCATATTGATCTCATATTTGGCTGCGTATTTTTCCTCGCGGTACAGGTTTTCTTCACCTGGTAAGCGTTCCGCGGCTTCCATGGTAATGGCTTCTGCCGGGCAGGCCACCGCGCAAAGGCCGCAGGCCGTACAGCGTTCGCGCCCTTCCGCATCCCGGTTCAACACATGCAGCCCGCGGAATACGGGGCTGAACGGACGTGTTTGTTCCGGATAACGTATGGTGGGCTGCTTTTTAAAAATATGGCTGAAAGTGATGGCCATACCTTTCAAAATAGCCGGTATATACAACCGCTCCATGAAACTCATGGGCTCGCGTGATACCTCTTTTTTCCTGTTCGTTAATGCTTGCATATTTTTTGAGCTTTTTGCTATTGGCTTTTGGCCGTTAGCTTTTGCTATTGATTGATTCAGTCTACCTTCCAACACAAACCACAAACCGCCCCATCACCCTTTCCACAATATAAACGCCCCGGTAAGCAGCATATTAACCAGTGCCAGGGGAACCAGTTTTTTCCATCCCAGGTCCATCAGCTGATCATAGCGGAAACGCGGGATGGTCCAGCGTATCCACATGAATATAAAGATAAAGATCACGATCTTGGTTAATAATGCGCCCACGCCCAGTATTGCGGCGATATTGGGTGCCAGGGTGCTTTCATCCAGGAACGGTATATCAAAGCCGCCAAAATACAGGGAAGCCATAATGGCACTGCTCATGATCATGTTCACGTATTCCGCAAAAAGATAGAAGCCGAGTTTCATGGAGGAGTATTCCTGGTGGTAACCGAAGTTCAGTTCGTTTTCCGCTTCCGGCAGGTCGAACGGTGTACGGTTACATTCCGCCATGGCGCAAATGAAGAAAATAGCGAAGCCCAGCGGCTGGTACACGATATTCCAGAAGCGGCCTGCTTCCATTTGCTGGTCAACGATCGTCTTCAGGCTGAGTGAGCCTGAAACCATCAGCACGGCAATCAGGGCAATTCCCATGGCCAGTTCATAACTGATAGCCTGTGATGCCGCACGTAATGCGGCCATCAGCGAGAATTTATTATTCGATGCCCATCCCCCGATCATGATGCCGTATACTCCCATACTCACAACGCCGAATACGTATAAGATACCGATATTAATATCCGCTATCTGCAGGTCGATGCTCCGGTTAAAAAGTTCTACGTGACTACTCCAGGGTATCACCGCGCAGCTCATCAGTGCGGCCGTCATGGCCAGTCCGGGACCCAATACAAACAATACTTTATTAGAGGTATTGGGAATGATCTCTTCTTTCATGATCAGCTTCAGTCCATCCGCAAAAGGCTGGAACAACCCGAAGGGACCGGCACGGTTGGGACCGGGCCTGTCCTGCAGTATGGCCGCCACTTTACGTTCCGCAAAAGTGGTATATAAGGCAATACCCAGGCTTGCAAAAACAATGATAGCGATCAGCACCAGCTTTTCTATCAATAATATCCAGTCAATTGCAAGTAATGTCATCGTTATATCGCGGTTAATCTTTTTTCGAATCAAAATCCGTTGCGTGTGCCGGGCCTTCTATCAGGCTTAGCTCAACAGATGGTTTATTTACTTCACTTACGTCGTGAATATTCATCATCAGTTTAGGCCTGCGCCCGTCATTTGTTTTCCCGAATGTTTCCTCCGGCAGGCTTAATCCCACCTTACCCTGGTAATGTCCTGCTGAAATCACAGAATGCCTGCTGATCATTCTTGGGCCTTCTATTACCCAGTCGCTGGTCTTTTTCTTTTCAAAGCGGCAGGTATTGCAGATCCAGGCCGGTTTACCGTCTTCCAGGCTTTCTACTTCGCCCCATTCATCTTTCCTGGCGGTAACACGGAACACTTCATCACCGCGGTTCCACAAAGTAACTTTACCACTGCAAGTGGGGCAGTCGCGATGTGCGTCCAGCGGTTTGAGGAACCAGACACGGTTCTTAAAACGGAAAGTGCGATCGGTTAATGCGCCTACGGGGCAAACATCTATTACATTACCTATAAAATCATTTTCCAGGCTTTTCTCTATCAGGGTGGCAATTTCGGAGTGGTCGCCCCTGTCGAGTACGCCATGTTCCCTTGTAGCGGTAAGCTGGTCGGCCACATACACGCAACGGTAGCAGAGAATGCAGCGTGTCATGTGCAGCTGGATATAAGGTCCGATATCATGTTTCTTAAAGGTGCGGCGCTGAAATTCGTAACGGGTACCTTCTTTTCCGTGTTCATAGCTCAGATCCTGCAGATGGCATTCGCCGGCCTGATCGCAGATAGGGCAATCCAGCGGATGGTTGAGTAATAAGAATTCAACCACCCCGGCACGGGCGTCGAGTACTTTGGGGCTGGTAATATTTTTCACTTCCATTCCGTCCATTACCGTGGTACGGCAGGAAGCAACCAGTTTGGGCATGGGACGCGGATCTTTTTCAGAGCCTTTGCTAACCTCTACCAAACAGGTGCGGCATTTACCGCCGCTACCCTGCAATTTGCTGTAATAGCACATCGCAGGAGGTGCAACATCACCGCCTATTTTCCTCGCAGCATTCAAAATTGTTGTTCCCGCGGGAACTTCAACAGTGATGTTGTCGATGGTTACTTTAAATAATGGTTGCTGTTCGGACATAAATTATTTCAAAATTAAAAAGTCAAAAGCCAAACTAAAAAGTCAAAAGTCTAAATTAAAAAGTCAAAATTAACAGACCCGGGACTATTTACTGGCATTTACTATTATTGAACCGATGATCCTATTGTAAGGTTTCTGATCTTCGTTGAATTGAAAATCTTCGCTCATGATAAATAAAAATTAAAAAGTCAAAAGTCAAAAAATTGATTAGTGCTGAGCGTTACACTAAAAAATTTCCATACACCTTCACTATTATATCACAGCATATACTTTATATTTTTTTAAATTTTCCTTTTGAATTTTTCCTTTTGCCTTTTTACTTTTGAATTTTGAATTTTGAATTTTGAATTTTCGCTTTTGCCTTTTAAACTACCCAACCGGCACATGAATCGGATCAGCATAATGTGCCAGCCCATAGTTCCTCGTTTGAGATTCTGCCGGGTTCAACACATGCCATTCAAATTCATCCCTGAAATGCCGTATGGCGGCTGCTACGGGCCAGGCCGCAGCGTCACCCAGGGGGCAGATCGTATTTCCTTCAATCTTTCTCTGAATATCCCATAACAGGTCTATATCACTGATCTTTCCCTGTCCTTTTTCGAGCCTGTATAATAATTTCTCCATCCATCCGGTACCTTCCCTGCAGGGTGAGCATTGACCGCAGCTTTCATGGCGGTAGAAACGCGCGAAGGTATAGGTATTCTTCACTACGCACTGGTCTTCATCCAACACAATAAATCCGCCGGATCCCATCATAGAACCTGTGGCAAAACCACCATCGCTTAAACTTTCGTAGTTCATATAGCGGGTTTCGCCTTTGGCCGTTTTTAGCAGCAGGTTAGCGGGTAAGATAGGTACGGATGAACCGCCGGGAATGCAGGCTTTCAAACGCTTTCCTTTCGGTATTCCACCGCAGTATTCATCGCTGTAAATAAATTCTTCTACCGAGATGGTCATGTCGATTTCGTACACGCCCGGCTTATTGATATTACCGCAGGCCGACATCAGTTTGGTTCCGGTAGATTTGCCTACGCCGATCTTGGCGTACTCATCTCCCCCCATATTAATAATAGGAACTACCGCGGCCAGGGTTTCCACATTGTTTACCACGGTTGGGCGTAACCAGACCCCTTGTATAGCGGGGAACGGGGGTTTGATACGGGGGTTACCACGTTTTCCTTCCAGCGACTCGATAAGGGCTGTTTCCTCGCCGCAGATATAGGCACCCGCTCCGCGGTGTACATATATTTCACAATCAAAGCCCGATCCCAGAATATTTTTTCCCAGGAACCCATTCTGTTTGGCTTCACCGATAGCGTATTCCAGTATTTCAGCCACCCAGGCGTACTCGCCGCGTATATAGATATAGGTTGCATTGCTGCCCAGCGCAAAAGATGATACGATCAGTCCCTCGATCAGCAGATGCGGGATAAATTCCATGAGGTAGCGGTCTTTAAAAGTACCGGGCTCACTTTCATCCGCGTTGCATACCAGGTGACGGGGCACCCCTTCGGGTTTGGCGATAAAGCTCCATTTCATTCCCGCCGGGAAGCCGGCCCCCCCCCTCCCGCGGAGCCCGCTTTTCTTCACCTCTTCCACAATAGCTTCAGGGCTCATCGTTTTGAGGGCTTTCTCCACGCTCCGATACCCGCCTTCGCGGCGATACACATCATAGCTGCGTATCCCTTCAACGTGCGCTTTTTCCAGTAATAATTTTACACCCATGGTTGGAAGGTTAAAAGGGAAAATTCAAAAGTCAAAAATCAAAAGTCAAAAATCAAAAGTCAAAAAGCGAATCCCGCTACTTTTTAATTTTTAATTTTTAATTTTTACTCTCCAATTTTTACTTTTTAATTTTTACTTTTTAATTTTTACTTTTTAATTTTTACTTTTTAATTTTTAGTTATTCATTTCCGCGTTCCTCCTACACTCTTCAATCACCGCGTCTACTTTTTCTTTGGTCAGGTGTTCGCGGTATGTTTTTCCCAGCTGCATCATGGGGGCATAGCCGCAGGCACCCAGGCATTCCACTGTTTTTAAAGTGAACAGGCCATCCGCCGTTGTTTCGCCTGGTTTAATTCCCAGCTTTTCTGTGATATAAGCCACGATATCATCGCTGCCATTCAGCATACAGGGGCCGGTTTGACACACTTCGAACATATATTTTCCTACCGGCTTCAGGTTATACATGCTGTAAAAGGTGGCCACCTCGTACACTTCAATGGGTTTGATCTGTAACAGTTCGGCCACATAGTCCATAATATCTGTACTGAGCCACCCGCCAAATGTATCCTGCGCAATATGCAGCAAGGGCAGCAAGGCACTTTTCTGCTTCCCTTCCGGGTAGTGCGAGATCAGCTCTTTTACTTTGGCGAGTTTTTCTTCTGAAAATTTAATCATTCAATTTCAAAATTTGAAAATTTGAAAATTTGAAAATTTGAAAATTTTACTTTGCTTTTGAAAATAAAGTCAGCCTACAACCGATCACTCATTTTCAAATTTTCAAATTAATTAATTACGCATCCATCTCCCCCGCTATCAAATTCAAACTACTCATCGTTACCACCGCATCGCTCAGCATTCCTCCTACGATCAGTTCGGGGTAAGCCTGGTAGTATACGAAGCAGGGTCTCCTGAAATGCAGCCGGAACGGGGCACGGCCGCCGTCGCTGATGAGGTAGAAACCGAGTTCACCGTTACCTCCTTCCACCGACTTGTACACTTCTCCCTTTGGCATATCCACTTCTCCCATGATGATTTTGAAATGCCAGATAAGGGCTTCCATCTTGGTGTATACGTCTTTCTTTTCGGGCAGATAGTACTCAGGAACATTGGCATGGAATACTTCGGCTTCCTCGCCCTTAAATTCCTGTATCTTCTGGTAGGCCTGCTGTATGATACCCAGGCTCTGCCACATTTCCTGGTTGCGTACCAGGAAACGGTCGTAATTATCGCCGGTTTTTCCCACAGGGATGGTAAAATCAAAATCTTCGTAACTGCTGTAGGGGCTATGCACCCTTACATCATAATCCACACCTGCGGCCCGCAGGTTAGGCCCGGTAAAGCCATAGTTCAGGGCACGCTCGGCACTGATGGCACCGCCACCAATGGTACGTTCCATGAATATGCGGTTACGTGTAAACAGGTTCTCAAACTCTTTCAGCACAGAAGGGTATTCCTTTAAGAACTTTTCGAGCTTCGTGAACGCTGTATTAGTGAAATTCCTTTCAAAACCGCCAATACGCCCAATATTAGTAGTAAGGCGGGACCCACATACTTCTTCATATATTTCATAGATAAGTTCGCGGTATTGCATTACATAGAGGAAGCCGGTATAAGCACCGGTATCCACACCCACAATGGAATTACAGATCAGGTGATCTGAAATACGGGCGAGTTCCATGATAATTACCCGCAGGTAATCCACTCTTTTAGGAGTTTGCACGCCCAGCAGTTTCTCGCAGGTAAGGTGCCAGCCCATATTGTTAATCGGACTGCTGCAATAATTCAGGCGGTCTGTTAACGGCGTAATCTGGTATAGCGGCCTGCGCTCGGCAATCTTTTCAAACGCACGGTGTATATATCCCACGGTTGCTTCGGTAGAAACAATACGCTCACCATCCAGCTCCATAATATTCTGGAACACGCCATGCGTGGCCGGGTGTGTGGGCCCTACATTGAGCGTGGTGGTTTGCCGTTCAATAGAACCCTCAGGTAATTTGATATGATGTATATGCTCTGACATGCAACTTCTGGTTTTTGGTTTGTGGTTAGGGTCTCAACAAACCCCAAACTCCAAACCGTTCTTATCCTCTACCAAACATTTCATCGTCTTTGTCAACCCTTGTCTGGTCTTCGAGCGGGAACTCTTTCCGCATGGGGAAGTAATCCATCTCGTCTACATTCAGTATCCTTTTCAGGTTGGGGTGACCCACAAAATTAATCCCGTAAAAATCATAGGTTTCACGCTCCATCCAGTTGGCGGAGGCGAATAATTTTGAAGCGGTGAAAATATCGGTATCGTTAATACTGGTAAATACTTTAAAACGGATGCGGTGGTTCTCCTGCAGGTTGTGTAAATGATAAACAACCGCCAATTCACGACCGGGTTGATCGGGGTAGTGTACGGCGCAGATATCGGTGAGGAACCGGTAGTTCAAATCGGCATCATGATACAGGAATTGCAGAACTTTCAGGTTCTGGTCCTTAGGGGCTTCAAAGCTGAGCATACCGTATGATTCTTCAAAACCGGAGATCCCGTCTCCAAATTTTTCAGTTAGTTTCTGTTGTACCGTTTCGTTTGTCAATCCCATGATAATTAAAAAGTAAAAAGTAAAAAGTAAAAAATGAATTTTGACTTTTGACTTTTAAATTTTGACTTTTGAATTTACTACTCTATTCCATAAGTTCCCATCAACGCTTTATACTGCTCGCTGTTCCTGCGCCTGATGCTTTCCTGTCCTACCAGCTCCTGCACCTTCATAAATCCGTCCAGGATCGCTTCGGGGCGGGGTGGGCACCCTGGTACATATACATCTACGGGTATAATCTGGTCGATACCCTGTAATACGCTGTAGGTATCGAATATTCCACCGCTTGATGCGCAGGCACCAACTGCAATCACCCAGCGCGGCTCGGCCATTTGCAAGTATACCTGGCGCAGTACGGGGGCCATTTTTTTGGCAATGGTTCCCATCACCATCAACAGGTCGCACTGGCGGGGCGAAAACCCTACTCTTTCAGACCCGAAACGGGCCAGGTCGTAATGCGAGCCCATGGTGGCCATAAACTCGATACCACAACAGGAGGTAGCGAAAGGCAGGGGCCAGAGTGAATTTTTACGCGCCAGGCCCACTACATCACTGAGCTTGGTTGTAAAAAACCCTTCTCCCGCATATCCTTCGGGGGCTTCTATGGATGCCACTGCCTCACTGCTCTTTGCTTCTATCGGGTGAATATTAAAACGTACCGGACGTGCCATTTGATATTGATTAGTATTTAGTGATTGGGGGTTAGGGGTTAGGGACTAGGAATTAGGGGTTAGTTTTTTTAGTTTTATACTATTTATTTTACTACTACAAACGGGAATGCCTGTTGGTTTTTCCCATACTGTTAAATACTAACTACCAACACCTAATTCCTAACTCCTATTCCCTCCCTAGTCTTCCCAGGTTAACGCACCTTTCTTGATAATATATATGAATCCTGCCAGGAAAAATGCCACAAACATGAGTACGGCACCGAAGCCGGACCAGCCCAGTTCGCGGAAATTAACCGCGTAGGGGTAGAAAAATATCACTTCCACATCAAATAAAACGAATAGAATAGCTACCAGGAAATACTTGATAGCCATTGGCTGGCGGGCATTTCCATGGGTTTCGATACCGCTGGCGAAATTTTCGAGTTTGTCGGAGGTTTTACGCTTGGGCCCCACCCAGGCGGATACGCCTATCATAGTGGCCACAAAGCCGGCAGCGAAAAGCAGCTGTAAACCTATCGGAAAGTAATTTGCCGCGGAATTGGTTGCACTTGCATCGGATAAAAAAGAAAACCAGTTCATTTACGCTATTAAGGTTTCGCAAAAATAAGCTTGTGAAGGATATAAAAGAAAAACTCCCCAAAATGAGGAGTATTTCTTTTATATATTTTTTATAGTTATCCTTTCGAAGAAGCCCCGTTTCCTGCCGCCGCCCCGCCTTTGGCAGGTTTAGGTGGTGGTCCGGCCAGCTCTTTCTCTACAATAGGTTTTACCTGTAACCCATATTTATCTTCCGGATAAATGGCCAGCAGGGCGTTCAATACATCAATGGTCTTTTGAAAATCCTTGGCCTTATCATGGTAGTAGGAAGCCAGGTAATAGAATTGGTAAGGCAGGATCCGGGTATATTTTGCCGGTTCCTTGCTTAAAAAGTCGATATACTGCTGTACCGCAGGAACCGCGGTTCCTTTGCTGGTATCCGCGTCAAGCGCAACAGCGGCTGTGGCCCTAACCCGGTATCCGTAGATCTGGTCGGGATATTTCGCCATATACTCGTCTCCCAGCCTTAAAGCTTCCGGAAAATCCTTGGCTTTCAGGGCCGCGTCGGTCAGGTAATAGTAATCGGTGCTGGTTACCGTTGTTTTCAGGGCCTGCGCTTTTTTCAGCCAGGCGAATTGCTCGGTATAGTTTTTCGCTTTGGCATTGATATCGGCCGCCAGTTTCATGTAATTGATCTTATTACCCTTGCTGGTATCTGTATCAATCGCTTTTTGGATATAGGTAACTGCCTGGGCTTCATTTCCGGGGAATTTAGACAGCACTTTTACTGCCAGCTCATAATCCGTTGGGTACACCTTGTCGGCTGGTGCTGTAGCGAAGAATTTCTCCAGGTTGGCTTTTGCCTGAACAGAATCATTCATCCTGTCGTAGTTGTACGCATACAGGATACTGATACGCGGAATAGCGGCCAGTCCTGCAGAAGCTTCCAATTCCTTTGCTTTGGCGATAGACTCGGCATTCTTACCGGCACGGAAAAGGTACTCGGCCAGGAAATACTCGTTCCTTGGGTCTTTATCGGCAGACGCTACAAATTTATCCAGGTATTCTTTGGCCTTGTTCACTTCGCGTTCTGCATAATACTGGTAGTAAGCGTAGTAGCTCAGCGGGAAAGCCGGGTCTGCGGCGATAGAATTATTGAAAAATGTTTCAAACAGGTCTTTGTTATTCTGGCTTTGGTAGATTTTACCGATACGGTACATGGCATAGGCATTCTTCGGATCGCGGGTAACAGCTTCCTGGTATGCTTTTACCGCTTCCCCACCATTTTCTCCACCCAGCTTCAGGTAGTTAATACCCAGGTTGATCAGGATATCCGGATTGGTGAGATCAATGGCAGCAGCCTGTTTCAGTTTATCAATTGCATACGCATGATCGCCGAGGTTACTGCTTACATAGGCATTGGCACGTCCTATCGCATTCAGTATCGCCGGGTTGGGCTTGCCTTTGTTTTTACCTTTGGTTTCCGTGGTAGCGGTGATCGCCTGTTCAAATTTCTGTTTTACAGAATTGATATCCCCTTTCTCAAGGATTTCTACATGCCCCATTCCCACCAGCAACCATGCGTCGCTGCCCACTTCCGACAATCCCTTCTGGTACAGGGCTTTGGCTGCATCCACCTGTTCTTTTACAGGATCACCGCCATCAGTTGCCAGTATCGCCTGTCCCAGCCAGTAAATAGCCTGCGGGTCTTTAGGGTTGGCATCATACGCTTTTTGAAATGCTGCTTTTGCACTGATATTCTTCTGGTAATTAAGAAATTTAATACCATCCGTAAACTGAGCCATCAAGCATTGTGCAGTAAGCATTACTGTAAGCACTAAAGAAACGGTCTTCTTCATTTGTCCTGTTTTTATAATTGTTCTGTTAATCGGCATCTTTAATTTTTCCTGACCGGCTGTTAAAGGCCATTTTTGCGGGTGCCAGGAATGCGCGCCTGAAAATAAGCTGTCCACGTTCCAGGCTCATAAAATTCATGAACCCAGTTCCGAGCCCGGCTGAATTCTCTTTCAAAATATAATACAAGGGTCGTGCCAAAGGGTATTGTCCGAAGGTTATAGATGCCTGTGAAGGCCGCGCAAAAACATCTTTCTCAATACAATTAACACATTCAACCAGTGCCAGTCTTATCTTTTGCTGGTAAGCCTGTTGCTCCTTGTCGTACAGATCGCCCACCCAGCTCAATCCCACAAATCCAATGGCCCCGGGTGTTTTTGCTATAATATCCACCACCTGCCTGCTATTGTCGGAAGCTACTACATTGCTGCCAAATGCGGCACCTTTTAATACACTATCCTGTAAAAAACGAACCGTGCTGGTAGCATTCTTTCCATCCATTACAGCGGTGATGCTGTTTTTTCCGCTCAGGATGTCCCTCAATGCCGCCATAGTAAAAACGCTGTCCTTTGATTCCCTGTTTACAATAACCGCCACGGCATCATACGCTAAAATGCCATACTGTGGTTTAAAGTAAAGGTTCTCTTTAAAGATATCGGCTTCCTGGTCTGTGAGGCCTTTGGCTACAATGATCATCCGGGTGCTGTCGGAACGCAAATCCCTGAAGCAGGCTGCTTCAGATTTATAGGTCGCATTGATCTTAGTAGCCGGGAAGGAAGAATGATGTACCAGTATCTGTTCTTCAATTACCGGTTTAAAGCTCTCATCCACACTGATATTGATAACGCCTTTCTCGGGCGTATCCCGGGTATCTTCTTTTTTAGGAGAGTTACTGCAAGAAACAAAGAACACCAATGAACTATATAATAATACCCTTTTTACCATCATTAATACGATCTCCTGATACCCCTGTACAAACGGAAGCCTCCATACAGAAGGCAGATGCCACCAAAAAAGTAACGGAAGAACGGGTCGATACCCGCCAACTGTACGATATTCAGTTTTGCGGCCAGCAACATCACCACTGCCATCCCCAACAGCAATAAAGCCATGGTGAGATCGTATGTCATGCGCATCAAAGTATAACTTTTCTGCTGCTTTTCTCGGAAATCCGTTTCCATTAACAATTAATTAAAATACAACCGCGACGGGCAATTTAGTCAATAATTTTATTTCACTCAAACAAACCGGGCCGCATTTTACAACAAATCGGTAAGTCTGTTATTTAGATGCTTGAAACAAGGGTTTCCATAATTTATTTTTTTAAACTAATGGGTGTTAGCTGTTGGATGCTGGCTATTAGCTATTAGCTGTTGGCGATCGGCTTTTGGCTTCGGTAATTGGTTTTAGCCAATAGCTAACAGCTAATAGCCAGCAGCCAACAGCTTAAAAAACTATCTTTGCCCCATGAGAATCCTTATGGTATGCCTGGGTAATATCTGCAGGAGCCCGCTGGCGGAGGGTATTTTGCGGGATAAGGTGGAGAAAGCGGGGCTTGACTGGACGGTAGACAGTGCGGGTACCGGGAATTATCATGTGGGGGAGGCACCGCATAAATTGTCGGCCAAAGCGGCATTGGCGAATGGAATAGATATCAGTTCGCAGGTATGCAGGCAGTTTGCAAGAGAGGATATGGTGGCGTTCGACAGGATTTATGTGATGGATGAGGACAATTATGAGGAGGTAAAAAGGATCAGCGGGAAGAGTTTTGATGAGGGAAAAGTAAGTTTTATTTTATCTGAATTATACCCCGGCGAAAAGAGAAATGTTCCGGACCCCTGGTATGGCACCGAGAAAGATTTTCACCTTGTTTTCGGGATGCTTGACAAAGCCTGTGACAGGATACTGCAGCGGTATGCAGGCGGGCAGTAATTGTAATTTTATTTAGTTAGTATTATGAGCAAACCTTCAGTACCACAGGGAACACGCGACTTTGGCGCAGCGGTTGTACGCAAGCGGAATTATATTTTTAATACCATCCGTTCGGTTTTTGAATTATATGGCTTTCAGCCGCTGGAAACGCCTGCCATGGAAAACCTCGACACCTTACTGGGGAAATATGGTGAGGAAGGCGATAAGCTGATATTCAAAATATTGAATAACGGGATGGATAATCCTGCCAAGCTTGAGCAGCACAAAGAAGCTTTTGGTAAAGTGTTATCGGGCAAAAGCACAAAAGATATTACAGAAAGGGCATTGCGGTATGATCTTACCATTCCATTTGCCCGGTATGTGGCCATGAATTACGGCCAGCTTACGCTTCCGTTTAAACGGTACCAGGTGCAGCCGGTTTGGCGGGCCGACAGGCCGCAAAGGGGCAGGTACCGCGAATTTTACCAGTGCGACTGCGATGTTGTGGGTAGCCGTTCATTGCTGAATGAAGTGGAACTGGTGGGTATTTACAGCAGTGTGTTTACAAAGCTTGGCGTTCCGGTGGAAATACGAATCAACAGCAGGAAGATCCTGGCGGCATTGGCCGAAGTATGTGGCGGTATGGATAAAATGACGGATATCACGGTGGCGATTGATAAACTGGATAAGATAGGGCTGGATAAAGTTAAAGATGAGTTGCGGCAGAAGGGGCTGGCGGGAGAACAGGTTAGCTTAATTGAGCGATACCTGAAGATAGCGGGAACGGAGGCTGAAAAGATCAGCGACCTGAAAACACTGGTGGGCTACACGGAAAACGGGAAGAAGGGTATTGAAGAGATAGAATACGTACTAAACTACCAGGCTTCCTCAACCGGATCGTCGCTGGTAACGGATTTTACGTTGGCCCGGGGGCTGAATTATTATACCGGCATTATTTTCGAAGTAAAGGCACCGGGAGTGCAGATGGGCAGTATTGGAGGCGGGGGAAGGTATGATGACCTGACCGGGCTCTTTGGTGTGCCTGATGTACCGGGTGTGGGTATCAGCTTTGGCGTAGACAGGATCTACGATGTGATGGAAGAATTGCAACTGTTTCCGGAAGAGGTACAGGAAGGAACGCAGGTTTTATTTTTTAACCTGGGAGAAGCAGAAAGCAAAGCGGCTTTCGGGTGGATGCAGGAGCTGAGAAACCGGGGTATTGCCTGTGAGTTATACCATGAAAACTCAAAGTTTGATAAACAGTTTAAATATGCTGATAAAAAACAGGTTCCTTTTGTAGTGATAATAGGTAGCGAGGAACTGGCTTCCGGCACCTGTGTTGTTAAAAACCTGAAAGCAAGTATACAGGAGACTGTGGAACAGCAGGGGTTGGTGGAGTATCTGATGTCTTTGCGACAATTCTCTTAAGCGATCTTTTTTCACAGCAGAGAGGCGGAGAGCGGGGAGGTTACGCAGGGAAAATCCAAAAGCTAATAGCTAATAGCTAATAACCCCAACTGGCACGTTTTTTACATAGAATTTGTAAAAAAGAGAATGAAAAAGGTTTGCTGGCTGCTTTTTGTGGGTACTTCAATACTTGCGTCCTGTAGTAAAAAGACACATCCTACTGTTAGCACCGTTAATAAAACGCCCAAAACAGAAGAGCGGCCCCGGGTACCGGATACGATGAGTGCTGTTGCGGATTCGGCCATCACTGCCCCTGTTACGGCCGCCCCGGTGGTTAAGAATTTTTCAGCACCCATGATCGTAATCGATGCCGGCGGCAAGATCATTACTGCAAGGGAAAACCTTCCGGAAGATATAGGTGGAAAAGTAAAATATGCAGAGATCGCCCGTGCGTTTACGCCGGTTCAGCGTAACAACCTGATCGTAAGGTTCAAGATGGTTCCACCGAGGGTTTTGTTTGTACCCAATGAACTGGCGAAAAAAACGGCCAAGGGCTCCTATATCATCTATAAAAAGAAATTCTGGTACTGGAAAAAAGAGGATGGTCTTTTCCATTTAGACGATACCTATTACCTGTAAAGCAGCACCATTGATCGGTCTTTCGCCTTAATCATTGTTTTATACATAAGGCTGGATTGTATTTTCCACCAACGATCATTGTCCATCACTACGGCCGGTGAGTACAGAACTGCCGCCGGGTTGGTTTCCATTTTAGTTCCTTCCAGCGTATAACCCATTGCATTAATACTTACACCGATCACTTTTTTGTCTGCATTCCGGTTAAACTTTGCCGTTCCCTGGAATTGTGTGATCGCATACAGGTCTTCTCCCTGTTTTTCCAGTGGAGACACGCCCGCACTTGACGCCATGGATAACGCACCTCCTTCCAGTGTTACCTCTACTTCCGCCACCACACTTCCATCAGGAAACTTATACTTACCTACATATTGCTGCAGTGTTGAATCTTTTTGCTGCGCGCTAACCACAGAAAAAAAACAAACTGCGAGGGAAAGGAAAAGGAGTTTTTTCATACTTAGGTTTTGTGAACAAAATAATTAATAATTGCTAATTACTGATTATTAATTAATAATTACCTCAGATTCCTTCATATACAACCGCCGCTCCTTGTCCTACGCCTACACACATCGTGGCTAATCCATACCTGGCTTTGCTGCGGTTCATTTCGTGTAGCAGTGTAGCGGAAATTCTTACACCGCTGCAGCCCAGCGGGTGGCCGATGGCGATGGAGCCTCCGTTTACATTTACTTTGGCGGGGTCCAGCTCCAGTTCTTTAATACAGGCAAGGCTTTGTGAGGCAAATGCCTCGTTGAGTTCTACCAGGCCGAGATCCTGCACGGTAAGCCCGCCGCGTTGCAGGGCTTTTTGCGAGGAACGAACCGGGCCCAGTCCCATGATCGCGGGGTCTACGCCGGTAACGCCCATGCTCACTACCCGGGCAATGGGTTGCAGGTTGAACAGTTTTACCGCTTCTTCACTGGCCAGCATCATGGCGGCGGCACCATCATTGATCCCCGAGGAATTACCTGCGGTTACGCTGCCATCTTTCGCAAAAGCGGGCCTGAGCGCGGCCAGCTTTTCCAAAGAGGTTTTACGGGGATGCTCATCTTCATTGAACCAGGTAATAAGGCGGTCGTTGATCATTTCAATGGCTACGATCTCATCCTCCCATTTACCAGCTGCCAGGGCGGCAAAATATTTTTCCTGCGAAGCAAATGCGAACCTATCCTGCTCTTCGCGTGTAATATTCCAGTCGTTGGCCACATTTTCAGCGGTTTCCCCCATGCTGTAGGGGTAGTACATTTCGGCGAGCTTTTTATTGGTAAAGCGCCACCCGATGGTGCTGTCGTAGGTTTCTGTTTTGCGGCTCCAGGCCCCTTCGCTTTTAGCGGTAACAAAGGGAGCGCGGGTCATGCTTTCCACTCCTCCCGCTATATAAATCATTCCTTCACCGCACATGATAGCGCGGGATGCGTCCATAACAGCCTGAAGGCCGCTGGCGCATAATCGGTTAACGGTATTACCGGCTACGCTTACCGGCAATCCTGCCAGCAAAGCAGCCATGCGGGCTACGTTCCGGTTATCTTCACCCGCCTGGTTGGCGGCGCCGGCGATTACGTCTTCGATGGCAGCCGGGTCTATATCAGGATTGCGTTGCAGCAGGGAGCTGAATACATGGGCCAGCAGATCGTCGGGGCGTATGGAACTCAGCCTCCCGCCATAGCGGCCGATGGGGGTTCTTACGGCATCAATTACATAACATGCTTTCATAATAGCGTATTCCGCCAACGGCGGGAATGGATTTAGGACGCAAAATAGCTATTTAACCCACAAAAATCCGCTTCCGGAGGGATTGGTTATCTTTGCGGTATGAAGACGGAGTTACCCAACATACGGCACCAGAGCCTGGCGGACCTGGAAGCCTATTTTGAAAAGATAGGCGACAAACGCTTCCGCGTTAAGCAGGTGCACGAATGGCTATGGCAGAAACATGCCCATAGTTTTGATGAAATGAGTAACCTGAGCAAGGATTTACGCGCCAGGCTGGGAGCTGATTTTGCCCTGCCCGCGCTGAAAGTGGATGCCACCCAGTTCAGCGATGATGGTACCGTTAAAAGCCGCTTCAAAACCTTTGATGGCCATTTGGTAGAGGGGGTGCTGATACCTACCGAGGAGCGGAAAACCGCCTGTGTGTCTTCACAAATTGGCTGCAGCCTTAGCTGTAAATTCTGCGCAACAGGGTATATGGACCGCAAACGCAATCTCACCTATGATGAGATTTACGACCAGGTGGTGCTGATTAACCAGCAAAGTGAAAAGACATTTGAGAAAAAGCTGACCAATATTGTATTCATGGGTATGGGCGAACCCCTGCTTAATTATAATAATGTGATCAAAGCCATTGAACGCATATCTGCGGAGGATGGATTATTCATGAGCCCTAAACGGATCACCGTTTCAACAGCGGGCGTGGCCAAGCAGATAAGGATGCTGGGAGATGACAAAGTACGTTTTAAACTGGCCCTTTCCCTGCATGCTCCCACCGATGCCAAACGCAACGAGATCATGCCCATCAATGAAACGAATAATATAAAGGTACTGGTAGAGGCGCTCAATTATTTTTATAAGCAGACGGGTAATGAGATCACCTTGGAATATATCCTCTTTAAGAACCTGAACGACTCTGAAAAAGATGCCGAAGACCTGACCAGGATCTTCCGCCAGATACCTGCTGACCTGATCAATATCATTGAATATAACCCGATCGACGCTTTCCGTTTTACAAAGCCTGATGAGGAAGGCATTCAGCACTTTATGGGCATCCTTGAGGCTAATAAAGTGAATGCGAGGTTACGCCGCAGCCGCGGTAAGGATATTGATGCGGCTTGCGGCCAACTGGCGAATAAAGGCAAATAGATGTTTACTAGTTATTCTTATTTATTCGCCTAACAACTGTTCAATTTCAATTTTGAGAATCGGCAAATACTGCACAACAATAGCCCAAAAATAGCCAGGTTTTTGTTTCAATGTTCATAAACAAGTTTTCGTTGATTATTAACAACCTGTTTAAAATAGGGGTTTACAATTGTTTTTTCTTCTATCAAATCAATGGGCCGCTTCAAAATGTCTTCCAGCGAAAATTTTAGACCAAAATAATTATTAGCATACTTTTTTAAATCAATTAAATCGAAGTCGACCATAAAATCTACATCACTTTTATCTGTAAATCGGTCAGATACTACAGATCCAAATACATAAAGACTCTTTACATTATATAAAATGCAAACCGTTTTATGTCTGCGGAGTATCTGTTAATATAAGTCGTCGGGATATCGAAAATAATTTACCTATTTTAAAAAGTCTGGACTTTCATAAATTCTTAGTCATTTTCTATCACATAAAATTACGTATCTTTTTCCTCCGAACAAGTTGTCAGCAGGATTAAAATGCAGGCAACTACAATGCTTCACTAAATATAAGTTACCTTTGCACTTCCTGTTGAAAAACAGCAAACCTCTCTCAAATGAAAAAACAGCGTACGGACAACTTCGACAAGTTTGCCAATAAGAAGAAAGGCAGTGCCATTAAGGAGCAATACCGCCAGGAAAAGAAAAAGGAAAAAGCGGCTTCCCGTGCTTTAGGCGAAGAGTTGCGGCAGAAGAAAAAAGACAAGATGCGCGGCATTGAAACGCCCCCGAAAGAAGAACGTCAGCCAGCGGCCCGGTTTGGGAAACGCGTACCGGCAGCGGGTGCCGCAAGACCCGATACCAAAAGAACAGGTGCCAGGGGACCGGTGAAGCCCGGCAAACGGCAGCCTGGTAAAGTGCAGGACGCATCTGTTCCACCCGAAGGCGGACAGTTGGCAGCTAATACTACCGAGTTGATGCCATTGAATAAATTCATTGCGCATGCGGGTGTATGCGGAAGAAGGGAAGCGGCGGAGCTGGTAAAAGCGGGCTATGTAACTGTAAATGGCGATAAGATTTTTGAACCCGGGTATAAAGTAACGGGTATTGATAAAGTGTTGGTAAAGGGCAAGCAGGTATTCCTGCAGCGGAATGCCGTTTATATTTTACTGAATAAACCCAAGGACTTTATTACCACGTCCAACGATCCGCAGGGCCGGAAAACCGTGCTGGACCTGGTGAAACAGGCAACACCCGAAAGAGTATACCCAGTAGGAAGGCTTGACAGGAATACGACAGGGGTATTATTACTGACAAATGATGGTGAACTGGCGCAAAAGTTAACGCACCCTTCTTTTGAAGTAAAAAAAATATACGAAGTAACACTCGACAAACCCGTTACCAGGAAAGACCTGGAGAGCATAGTAACCGGCATCACATTGGAAGATGGGTTTATACAGGCTGATGCCGCAGGTTATGCAGATGCCAAAGACAAGCATGTTGTGGGCATTGAGATCCATAGCGGCCGTAACAGGATTGTGAGAAGAATATTTGAACATTTGGGATATGATGTGAAGGGGCTTGACAGGGTAATGTTCGCCAACCTTACCAAAAAGAATGTAGACAGAAGCAAATGGCGCTTTCTGAATGAAAAAGAAGTGCGTTTACTTAAGTTCATGAATAAATCTTTCCTCCGAAAAAGCACCGGGCCTGCGGGAAAGCGTGGAGCCGATACCGGCGATGGTGAATAATCAATTCCAAAACCTTATTTGTGAACATTATACTTGACAACGATCAATTTATTGCGGTTAACAAACCATCGGGCCTGTTGAGCATACCCGACAGGCTGGGGCAGGAAATTTCCCTGAAAGATATATTGAAAGAAAAATACGGGGCTATTTATACCGTGCACCGGTTAGACAGGGATACCAGCGGTATTATTGTATTTGCGAAAACAGAGGAAAGTCACAAAGAATTGTCCCAACTTTTCGAGGGCCGGGAAATGGAAAAATACTATGCAGGCCTGGTATATGGAAACATGATGGTGCCCCGGGGCAGTATTGACGCCCCGACAATGGAACATCCCGGCAAGACCACTAAAATGGTAACACACGCGAAAGGAAAGGCTTCCCTTACTGACTATGAAGTGCTGGAGTCATTCCGCCAGTATTCCTGGGTACAGTTCAGGATCCATACCGGCCGTACCCACCAGATCCGTGTGCATATGCAGCATATCGGCCACCCGATCGTTTGCGACGAGTTGTATGGAGATCCGAAACCGGTATTATTATCTTCTCTAAAAAAGAATTTTAAGCTGTCGAAAATGGCTGATGAAGAACGGCCCATCCTGTCGAGGCTGGCCCTGCACTCTTACAGGCTCCGGTTTACGCTGCAGGGAGAGGCTTTTGACCTGGAGGCGGAAATACCCAAAGACCTGCGGGCTTTGCTTACGCAGCTGCGGAAGTGGAAGGCTTGATACCAGATTGCGTTGTCAATCGTTTTTATACACAACCCCGTTCTTCATAACAAACTTTACCCTTCCCATACTATTTATATCTTTTACGGGGTCGCCATCAACCGCAATGATGTCGGCCAGTTTATCTTTTTCAATGATGCCAATCCTGTCATCGCCCAGGAGATCGGCAGCATGTAAGGTGGCGGCCCTGATGGCTTCCAAAATGGGCATGCCCGCTTCCGTCATATAAACAAATTCCATCCAGTTCTTGCCATGCGCGTACACCCCGGCATCGGTACCGAATGCGATTTTAACGCCGGCCTTATAGGCTTTGGCAAATGTGGCCTGTATGTAGTTGCCAACCACCAGTGCTTTGGCCCGAACAATATCCGGATAGTAGCCTGGCTTCTTGGCCGAGTCGGCGGATGATTTACCGGCGATGATGGTGGGCACAAGATAAGTGCCTCTTTCTTTCATCAATTGCATCACTTCTTCACTCATATAGGTTCCATGTTCAATGGAACTAACGCCGCCCAGAACGGCACGTTTCATGCCTTCCGCGCCATGGGCATGCGCCGCTACCTTAAAACCATAATCTTTGGCTGTGGCAACAATGGCCCTTACTTCCGCTTCGGTAAACTGTGCGCCGGCACCGTCTTTGGCCATACTTAATACACCACCTGTAGCCGTTATTTTGATCAGGTCTGAACCATCTTTATAGCGTTGCCGTACAGCTTTGGCGCAATCATCCGGGCCATTCACCACCCCTTCCCGCGGACCGGGATCGCCCATCAGGTCTTTCCTGTAGTTGTTGGTAGGGTCGGCATGTCCGCCGGTAGTAGCAATGGATTTGCCTGCCGTATAAATGCGCGGCCCTTTCACCCATTCTTTGTTAACCGCATTACGTAATGATATATTGGCACCTGTTCCACCCAGATCTCTTACCGCCGTAAAGCCACTCATCAGCGTTTTTTCGGCAAATACCACCGATTGAAAGGCATAATCCGGGCCATTCCAGGTAAACCCATTGAGATAGTTGTTGGGGCTTGTTTCGCTTTCCAGGTGTACATGCATATCTATGAGCCCTGGCATTACGGTTTTGCTTTTCAGGTCCACCAGTTTGTCAGCGGCCGTGGCAGCGGTATATCCTTTTTCTACCCCGGTAATCCGGTTTTCGGTTACGATGATAGACATCTCTTTCAATACAGCTAAATTCTTAACATCTATCAGTTGCCCGCAATGGATAATGGTGCGCTGGGCGTTGAGGTTGAGGAGCAGGCACACGAGGATACAGAGCAGGGAGAACTTTCTCATGGAGTTAATTTCCGGTAAGATAATAAAATTCCTGCGGCAAAGCGTGCGCTCTACCCCATCTCTCTATTTATTGGGTTGTGGAGTATACCTGAGGTAAGGTTTTACAATATCAACCCCCTTAGGAAACTTCTTGATAGCGTCTTCCGTGCTTACGGCGGGCACTACAATTACGTCTTCCCCTTCTTTCCAGTCGGCCGGCGTGGCTACACTATAGTTGGCGGTAAGCTGCAGCGAATCAATCACACGCAATACCTCAACAAAGTTCCTTCCGGTAGAAGCCGGATAGGTAATCATCAATTTTACTTTCTTATCGGGGCCAATGATGAACAGGGAACGAACCGTAAAGGTTTCAGAAGCATTGGGATGAATCATCCGATAAGCGTTGGCCACTGATTTATCTACGTCAGAAATGATGGGAAAATCCACTGTTGTCTTCTGGGTTTCGTTAATATCATTGATCCAGCCTTCATGCCTTTCAAGACTGTCTACACTCAGTGCCAGTACTTTTACATTTCTTTTCTCAAACTCCGCTTTTAAAGATGCCGTTCTTCCCAACTCGGTGGTACATACCGGGGTATAATCAGCGGGGTGAGAGAATAATACGCCCCAGCTGTCGCCGAGATATTCATAAAAATCAATGTCACCAATAGAGGTGCTGGCTTTGAAATTTGGCGCGATATCGCCTAAACGTAAACTCATAGGGTTGTGGTTTTGAGTTATCAAATTTAATGATTTCCTACTAAAAAAGTAGACTACTTAAAAATTTAACGATCGGGTTGCTTTTTCACGGTCCGGGCCTTTTGCAGTGAGGCTTTCCCAAACTTATTCTTCACTTCGTCGATGGCCTTGTACAGGTTATTCTTCCGCTCGGCATCGTCAAACAGGCTGGCCTGTACGGGGTGGTTGGTAAGTTCACTCAGCCGCACCCCCAGCAGCCGAACCGGTTGGCCCTTCCGGTACAATTTGTGAAAAAGGTCTATTGCAACCGGTATCATTTCATCGTCGCGCAAGGTATAATCGATTGTGGTTTGCCGGGATGTTGTTTCGAAATCGGGGTACCGGATCTTTACCGCCACACATCCCGCCAGCTTTCCATCCTGGCGAAGCTCATACCCTACCCTTTCCGCCATCCTTACCAGTTCGCGTAATAAAAACTCCGTATCGTTTGAATTTTCTTCGAATGTATTTTCAGTGGAAATGGATTTCGCTTCATGGTACGGATGCACTTCACCATGGTGAATACCCTGCGATTTGTTCCATAGCCCTACCCCATATTTGCCCAGTTTTTTTTCGAGAACAGCAAGCGGCGTTTCACTCAGATCACGGATGGTATGTATACCCATGGCCTTCAGCGTAAGAAAAGTTTGCTCGCCCACCCCCGAAAACTTATTTACCGGCAGGGGTGCCAGGAACTCTTTTTCCATACCGGGTTGTACAAAAATATAGCCATTGGGTTTGGCCTCATCGGTTGCGATCTTGGCGATCATTTTATTGGTTCCCAGCCCAAATGATATAGGCAGCTGTGTTTGGCTGATGATCTCTTCACGCAGGCTGATGGTCCATTGGTAGGGATCAAAGAACCTGTCCATCCCTGTGAGGTCGATAAAAAATTCATCAATCGATGCTTTCTCAAACAAGGGGGCTTTGGCAGCGATGATATCGGTTACCCAGCGGGAATAACGGCTGTATTCGCCACGGGTTCCCCGCACAAGGATGGCATGCGGGCAGAGTTTTAACGCGGTTTTCATGGGCATAGCACTCTTTACCCCGAACTTACGGGCCTCATAGCTGCAGGTACTAACCACACCCCTTTCCGCCGAACCGCCCACGATAACCGCCTTTCCTTTGAGCGAGGGATCGTTGAGTACCTCAACGCTTACAAAGAAAGAGTCGAGATCGAAATGGGCAATATACCGCTGGGGGGTGGCCATACTGCTAAGGTAGGAATTGCGAATTACGGATTGTGGATTACGGATTGGGATTTGCCTGGGGGGGGTATTTGTGGGTTGTGGATGAAGGTTTATTTTCGGGGGATGGAAGAGGGGGCACTGGCGGAGTTGAAAAAGATTGTTTTTGGGGTTCATCCTTTGTCGGATGAGGAATGGGGAGATTTTGCTTCCATCTGATACCCATGGCAGGCCTACTAAAAAAATGTCGGCCCCTAAAGACCATTATCCGCAGGTGCAGGAGGATAGTCATAAGGTAATTGCCGAGTTCATTGAACACCAGGAACAGCTGCTTGGCTTACTGGGGCAGGCTTCCATTGTTGACATCAATCAAGCAAGGGTACCCGTATCCATCGCAAAATGGATGAAACTGAAACTGGGAGATACCTTCCTGTTTTTAATTGCGCATCATTACCGGCATGTTCTGCAGGCGGGAAGGGCATTAGAGAAAGAAGGGGTGGGGGGCAGGAAGCCGGAGTCTTTTGTTTTGTCGGAATTATGAGGGTTAGCGATACACATCCAGGAGGCCATCGGGAAGCGTTACGTGTACCTGCTTTTTTGTGTGATCAATTTTGTTTAGGGTTTCGGCATGGAGAGGTATTAGTGCTTCTTTACCTTCGAGGCTGATACGCAGGAGTACCTGGTGAGGTTGTTCAATTACTTCTTCTATAGGCCCAAGGCTTCCATCGTCTTCGGATACCAGTTCAAAACCCAGCAGGGAAATAGCGGCCGTTTTTCCGGCCAGCTTGCGAAAATCCTGATCCAGCAACCATACGTTACGCGTAGACAACCGGTTGGCAGCTTCTTTGGTATTGACGGATTCCAGTTTTACATATGTCTCTTCTTCATTCCTGGCTTTGGAAGATTCTATAAAATAGGGCAGATAAGAACCTTTTACTTCTTCCACAAAAAGAGCATCAATATCTTTCAGTATCGTTTTTTTACCCAATGCGTGCTTGAGTATCACTTCGCCGGTAAGGCCGAAGCTGGCAACGATCTTTCCAATGTGGATGTAGTCTTTCATGGAAGGGGATTCAAAAGTAAAAAGTAAAAATTAAAAAGTCAAAATTCAAAAGATTGGTTTTGACTTTTGAATTTTGACTTTTTAATTTTGAATTATAAAAAAAGGATCGAAATTTCTTTCGATCCCTGGAATATTGTCAGCCGTACATCTAAGCTTCAGCTGGTGCTTCAGCCGGACCTTCAGAAACTTCAGCTTGCTTGGATTCCACTTTTCTTGCTACTGGAACATAAGCTTTCTTGGCTCTTTGTGTCTTCTTGTGCTCTTCTGAACGACGGGTAACGTTGCTTTCATGCTCAGTATGCCAGGCTTGGAACTTGGTCATAGCTGTTGCTTCATCAAACAATCCCAGTTTCACACCTCTTAACAGGTGCTTCAGGAACAATACTCCCTTGAAAGAGAGGATTCGGCGAACAGTATCCGTAGGTTGTGCACCTTTGTTCAGCCATTCCAGCGCTTTCTGACGATCGAGCTGAATGGTTGCGGGTACTGTAAGCGGGTTGTAAGTTCCCACTTTCTGGATGAACTTACCATCCCTTGGGGCACGGGCGTCGGCCACTACAATAAAGTAGAATGGACGCTTTTTACTACCGTGTCTCTGTAGTCTCATTTTTACTGCCATGTTAAATAGAAATTTAACGTTAGGAATTTGGTTAATCTGACTAAGAATAATCAGGACGACAAAATTAACCCGAAATACCGGGTTGACCAAGTTTAAAAGAAAAGGAATTGTTAGAAATTGAGTGCCTTCCGAATAAATAAGGTATTGAATTATAAATATTTGTAAATAAATACATTACAAATATAAAATATACATCTAAGTATTGTATTACCGGATCAGCACAATACTTCCCCTGCTCACTCTTTTTTGTCCTGCCGCATTCACATATTCCATTATCCATACATAGGTGGCGGGTGGCTGGGGTAAGCCGTTTAGCTTTCCATTCCATCCCTGTCCGGCACTGCGTGTTTCGTAAACCATTTGTCCAACCCGGTTATATATCCTGAAAACAAATGCCTGCACTCCTGCGTTCAGGATGGGCTTTGCCAGGTCGTTATTTCCATCCGCATTGGGGGTAAATGCGGAAGGAACATAGATGGTATCGCAATTTACGCCCGCCGAATTCTGGCTATTGATGGTAAATGCCGTTGAATCAACCAGGCAGTTTCCTGATGCATATATTCTTGTGGTATAATTACCGGGCAGTAGCCTTGGCACTTCCTGGCCCGACAGGTATCGCTTTCCTTCTACTTCAAAAAAGTACGGGGCTCCGGTACCTGAAATTTGCAGGGTAACGCGTCCTGGTTGTGATTGAAAACATTCCGCATGTGTAATATGCTGTTGGATGGAGGTGGGTGCTATAACGTAAGGTGGCACCGTACTGCTGGTTTTCCATTCACAGCCTGCCTGATCTTTTACAACAAACTGGTAGGTACCCGGGGCAAGGCCGTTATAGCTGGTTGCAGCGGAAGGCGTACCTCCATTCATACTCACGGTAAAGGGCTGAAGAATATTCGAAATAGTCATCCGGATACTGCCTGTATGGCGATCATAGCAATCCGGGGAAGTAGTGGAAAAATGAATCAGGGGTGCGGCTACAGTGCTAATAGGTATTACAATTACCGTATCGTATATACAGCCTGCGCTTTGCAACTGAAGATGGTAGGTACCGGCTGCAAGATCTGTAAAATAATTACCCGGAATAAAATTACCGCCGTTGATCCTGGCACCTGTTATTACAGGGCTGGGCAGAAAGCTTAGTGTAACCGATCCGCCGCTGTTGCAGGATGCCGGCGTGATCTCAATTTTACTGAGAGGCAGCGGCGGGGAAACGGAAGCTATTGTGACAGAGCGGGTAAGCAGGCAACCATTTTTATCTTCCATTTTCACCGTATGTGAGCCAGCGGCGAGGTTTCCGAAAAAGGGAGAGGTTTGCGGGGTATTGTTATTGATGGAAAAAGAGAATGGCTGCGTTCCACTGGTTGGCTGTGCCAGTATTGAACCCTTCATGGCCCCGCAGGTATCTGCTGTTAATACAAAATTGCCATCGACTTTATCCGCCAGTATTAATACTGCCGTGGTGTCCAGTGAGCAGCCATTGCTGCTATTGATCCTGATGGCGTAGTTTCCTGCGGAAAGATCAGGGAACTTTCCATCCGTATTTGTAACGGAACTATTGAGTGTGTATTGCAGGCTCACATTTGCTGTTCCTGATATCGCACTGATACGGATGCTTCCTTTTTCCGCCGTACTGCATTGGGGCGTTATGTTCAGGCTGTTAACAGTGATTCCCTGGTTGATCCCGGCTTCCGTAATACTAGCCGCATCATATACTTCTATCGGAAGTGTGCAATAGGTACCCAGGATGGCTTTATTGTCGAGGTCCAGTTCCACCACCGCGCTTGTGCTGTTGGCTTCCAGGGCATATATCCTGCTGTTGTTACAGTCTACCGGCAAACTGAACAACCCGTAAAATAAGCGACCTGTAGGCAGAATCAGTTTGCTGGTAACAGGTTTTGCCGAAATATCAATTTCCACAATACCTGCAGTTGATGCCAGCAATAACTTATCCTTATAAAAAACAAGATCGCCTGCGGCCAGGAAAGGCACCCTGGCGGTAATGGAAGTAACACCGGTTTGCGGGTTAAAGGTAACCAGGTCGCTTCCGGTCATCCAATACAAAATACCATTCCTGTCTACCGTGAGTGAATTTGCAAAAACATTCCTTGCAAGAACCGTACAAGTCTGGGGCTGGTTAAGAACCGTTCGGTAGAGAACACCCAGGCTGGTATAGTATAGCGTATCCTTATAGAGCGCGATGGAAAAAAAACCGGTCTGCGAACCGGCGCAGGGTAGGTCTACGGGTTGAGTTACGCAGGACCCGTTGGAAACGTCCAATGAATACAGTTTGCTGTCGGCCGCCGCCATTAATATTTTCTGGCCAGAAACGGTAACGCATAACAGTCCGGCGATGCAGAGTGCAATAATTTTGGTTATGAAGTGTTGCTTCATCAGTTAACTGGATCTGAGCATTATCCCAGCGGTAAAGTATATTTTCTGCCGGATATTTACTCCATTCCTGCGGTTCGCAGTTTCAATATCGTCCTTTATCTACGCATGCCCGGCAGCTTTCCCATCGGCATATTATTCATCATCTTCATCATCTGCTTCATTTGTTCGAACTGTTTCATAAAAGCATTGACTTCCGAAATGTCCTTTCCGCTGCCTTTGGCTATACGTGTTTTTCTGCTGGGAGTGAGGGAATCCGGGTTGGCGCGTTCGAAGGGTGTCATAGAGCTGATCATCGCCTCTATTCCCTTGAAAGCATCATCATTGATATCAATGTCCTTTACGGCTTTTCCAACCCCGGGTATCATCCCCATCAGGTCTTTCAGGTTACCCATTTTCTTAATCTGCTGCAGCTGATCCATAAAATCCTGGAAATCGAACTGGTTCTTGCGGATCTTTTTCTCCAGTTTCTTTGCCTCGGCTTCATTGTACTGGGCCTGCGCTTTTTCTACGAGTGTTGTAATATCACCCATTCCCAGTATTCTTTGCGCCATCCGTTCAGGATAGAATACATCCAGGGTATCCATCTTTTCCCCGCTGCTTACAAACTTAATGGGTTTGTTAACTGTGTATTTAATGGAAAGTGCCGCTCCCCCACGGGTATCTCCATCCAGTTTGGTGAGTACTACGCCGGTAAAATCAAGCCGGTCGTTAAATGCTTTCGCTGTGTTTACCGCATCCTGGCCGGTCATTGCATCCACCACAAACAATATTTCCGATGGGTTAATCGCATGTTTTATATCCGAAACCTCGGTCATCATCGCTTCATCTATCGCCAAACGGCCGGCGGTATCTATGATGATCACATTTTTGTTCTTTGTCTTTGCTTCCTTAATGGCGTTCTGCGCAATGGAAACCGCATTTTTATTGTCGGGTTCGCTATAAATATCCACCCCCACCTGGCCGGCCAAAACCGTTAACTGGTCGATAGCCGCGGGCCGATAGATATCCGCCGCTACCAGCAATACCGATTTGCCTTTTTTTGTTTTGAGATAATGGGCCAGCTTACCGGTAAAAGTTGTTTTACCACTACCCTGCAATCCCGCGATCAGAATAATGGTGGGGTTGCCGCTGATATTAAACTGCGCCTCTTCGCCCCCCATCAATTGCGTTAGTTCATCCTGCACAATCTTCACCATCAACTGTCCCGGGCTGATCGCATTGATCACCTTCTCCCCCACCGCCTTATCGCGCACCTTATCGGTAAACTCTTTGGCTATCTTGAAGTTCACATCAGCGTCTATCAGCGCACGGCGGATTTCTTTTACTGTATTGGCAATATTAAGATCGTTGATACGGGCTTCGCCTTTGAGATTCTTAAAGGCAGATTCGAGCTTTTCACTGAGAGAATTAAACATGGATCGCGTATTGTATGATTTTTTTATGATTTTTTTATGATTCCGGAGCGGCAACAGGCTTACATTTCTGCATGTACGAATCTTTTAAATTGGAGGCTGGGGCAATACAAAAAAATACCCCTGATCTGCCATCAGGGGTGCAAATATCGCCTATTCAACTGATTTTGATAAAAACTTTCACCCCAATACCTTCTCCCTCCTACTAAAAAATCATAAAAAAATCATCCAATCCGTGATCACCCGAGGTAAAACCGCAAATGCTTACACCGGTTGGTGCTCCTGAGTTTGGTTATCGCCTTGTCTTTGATCTGCCTTACTCTTTCGCGCGTCAGATGAAATTTTTCGCCGATGTCTTCCAGGCTAAGGGGATGGTCAACGCCGATACCATAGAAAAAACACAATACCTCTTTCTGCCGTTCGGTAAGGGTTCGCAGGCTTCTTTCTATCTCCATGCGGAGTGACTCATGGTGTACCAGGTTCTGGTCGGTTCTGTCGGCATTGGGGTTTTCCATCATGTCCATCAGCGTGCCATCTTCCCCGTCTGACAATGGCGAGTCCATGCTCACATGCCTGAAACCGGCACTCATGGTGGCTGTTACCTCTTCTACCCCGATATCGAGCATATCCGCCAGTTCCTGTGGGGTAGGCTCCCGCTCAAACTCCTGTTCCAACTGCTGGTAAGCTTTGCTGATACGGTTGGTAAGGCCTACTTTGTTCAGGGGCAGCCGCACAATACGACTTTGCTCGGCCAGTGACTGCAGTATGCTCTGCCGGATCCACCAAACGGCGTAGGAGATAAATTTAAACCCCCGGGTTTCATCAAACCTCAGTGCCGCTTTAATCAGTCCCAGGTTTCCTTCATTGATCAGGTCGGGAAGCGTTAATCCCTGGTTCTGGTACTGCTTGGCAACAGAAACCACAAATCGTAAATTGGATTTAACCAGCCGGTCCAGTGCACATTGATCGCCCTCCCTTATACGGAGGGCCAGCTTTACTTCTTCTTCCGGGGAGATCAGCTCAACTTTTCCGATCTCCTGCAGGTACTTTTCGAGGCTCTGCGACTCGCGGTTGGTAATAGACTTCGTTATTTTGAGTTGACGCATACTCATAATAAGCAGTTTAGGTTGTATATAGTTTTGGTAGTGCGCTTGGGGTATGTACCGGCGGGGGACCGGGATCACGAAATCGTCTACAGCAATTTAAGAAAAAAATAATATCCGGCAAAAAAAATAATTATTATAACATACTGATTTACAGTCGCTTACAAGGCTGCTTTTGGGGAGGTTTTTATTTGTACACCGGAAACCGTGTAAGGTGCTAAAAAAACATTTGCATCAGAAGGATTATTTAATATTATTGCAGCCCTACGATGATTGTAGATTAAAGAGATTGTAATGAGTAAGAAGCAACTATTTACGTTGGAGTTCCCGGTCAGATGTTCACCCAGTATTTTATTCGAATTTTTAGCCACACCAGCAGGATTACAGGAATGGTTTGCAGATAAAGTGGATGAATGGGAAAATGTGTACAGCTTTTCATGGAATGGAGAGAAGCCCGATAAAGCGGAGATTGTAGACAAGGAGGAAGATAAATTTGTGCGGTATCACTGGCTGCATTCCGATAAGAACGAATACTTCGAATTCAAAATAGAGAAAACAGAGATCTCTAATCAGACCATTCTGGTGATTAAGGACTTTGCTGAAAAGAATGAAATCAAAGACCAGAGCCAGCTTTGGGAGTACCAGGTGAAGGATTTGTTTCACCGCCTGGGAAGTGCTTAAATATTACCAAGCATTTGCAGTATTTCCTCGAAACTAACGTTCAGCAACTCCGGCATTCTGTCCCATTCCTGTAACGGAAATCTTTTGGTGAGTTTAATAAAATGATGGGAAGAAAATACTTCCGGCGCAAGTTCGAGTGCTTTGTAATTATCTTCCCGGAAATGATGGGCCCACTGATCCTGGCCCGTTCCCATCAGCCAGTTTTCGCTGCGTTCCGGATACAATGTAAAATACCTGTGGATAGCCCCTGCATATAACAGCTGGTACTTGCCTGTCAGCTGCAGGGTGATGCTGAATCCGTTTCCCCACCAGAAGAAGCTTCGTATTCCAAATCCATCCTCCTGTGTATAGTACCGTGGCTGATCCAGCATTACCCAGGGAAGCCCTTCGTACTGCTCACCCCTGGATATCTTGGGTGAAAGAGTTCCGATGATTTCTTTATCATCTATCGAACTTTTCTCCCAGGCCAGGGTATACGCCGCACTTACTTCGCCAAAAAGCTGGTAAACCTTTTGTATAATAGCGTTCTTTGTTAAAATCCAGCCGGTAGCTGTTACCAGTTCCCGTTCCTCTGATGAAAGCGTTACTTTTGCGGGGCTCATCGGTCAATATTAAGACGCACAAAGTGATAAAAAAACTTGATATCCTCATCATCCGCTCATTTGTAGGGCCTTTTATCGCCGCGTTTGGTATTTCGCTTTTCGTATTAACCATGCAATTCTTCTGGTTATATATAGATGACCTGGTAGGTAAGGGCCTGGAACTTTTTACGGTATTAAAACTGGTAGGGCTGGTTACATTGATCTGGGTACCTACGGCATTGCCACTGGCCCTGCTTTTTTCCTCCATTATGACCTTTGGCAATCTTGGCGAGTCATTTGAACTGGTAGCCATCAAAGCGTCTGGGATACCCTTGCTGCGCTTTATGCGGCCGTTGCTGATCATCGCTGTATTTATCAGTGGGCTGGCTTTCGTTTTTGCCAATAACTTCATCCCGGTAACCCAGATGAAATTATCGGCACTTAAATATGATATTATTGTTGCTAAACCCGCTTTTGATATCAAGGAGGGGGTTTTCTATGATAAGATAGACGGCTATGTTATCAAGCTGGGCCGTAAGGAAAAGAACGACAGTATCATTCATGATATCGTAATCTTTGATAAGAACCGGGGCCTGCAGGATTATTTAATGATTGCGAAAAGCGGGGTGATGCGGATTACGAAAGACAAACGCTTTCTTGAGTTTGTGCTGAAAGATGGCTGGCGTTATGAAGAAGCCGGCCCGCGCAACTCGGTAAATACACAGTTTACACGCATGGGATTCAAGGAATACAAGAAAGTGTTTGACCTGAAGAGTTTCCAGCTGAATAAAACAGGCGACAGTGCTTTTTACGACCCCAAGATGCTGAGTGTGCGCCAGCTTAATAAAACGATCGATTCGCTGAATAACCTCGACTCGTTTTATGTGAAGAAGGCGGATAAGGAGTATAATTTTTATCTCAGGTTTACAAAATTTGCGGATACCGGCTGGGTTAAGACAGATACCCTGAAATACGCCCGGGGAAAAGATATCGACGCTATGATGCCCGATTCCATCCGGCAGAATGTATATACCTCAGCCATCAACCAGCTCACCAGCGTAAGGGGTGGCGTGGGTATGCTGGCAAATGATTACAATGAGAAACATAAGAACCTGCGTCTTCACGAGATAGAATGGCACCGGAAGTTTACACTCTCGGTAGCCTGCCTGGTACTGTTCCTCATCGGCGCGCCGCTGGGCTCCATCATCCGTAAGGGAGGTTTGGGAACACCGCTGGTTTTTGCGATCATTTTTTTCGTGATTTTTCACCTCTTCAACACCTTTGGCGAGAAATTTGTAAAGTCAGAAGAGATCAGTCCGCTGGGTGGCATGTGGTTATCTACCTTTATACTGATACCCATTGGCTGCTTCCTTACGTACAAAGCCATGCGCGACTCGCAACTCTTTAACCAGGAATCTTATTACCGAGCCTTCCGGAAGTTGCGGGGATTTTTGGTTAATTTCAGGTTGTCTAAAAAGTAAACGTAAAACCTATCCTATATGTCCCATCATGATAACAGCCGCCGTGAATTTATTAAAAATACTACCAGGGCGGGGCTTGCTACCGGCATTGCCTTAACCGTTTTGCCTTCCTGGGCCGGTACTCATTCATTTGCGCCTACTCCTTTTGCGCAACAGCCTTTACCGTATGGCTATACGGCACTGGAGCCGGTTATTGACGCTTTAACCATGGAAATCCATTATTCCAAACACGCCGCCACGTATGCAAAAAACCTGGCTGACGCCTGTGCGGCAGAAAAAGTAGACACGGGCAGTGTAAAGCTGGAAGATGTTTTGAGGAATATCTCGAAATACTCGGCCAAAATGCGCAACAATGGAGGCGGGCATTATAACCATGAGCTTTTCTGGCAATGTATGAAACCGGGTGCGGCTTCAAAGCCAACCGGCAAATTGCTGGATGCCATTACCAGCTCTTTCGGCTCTTTTGAGGCATTTACTACCCAATTCAGTGATGCGGGTAAAAACCGTTTCGGCAGCGGATGGGCCTGGCTGGTACAGAATGCGGATAAAAAACTGGTAGTAGGTTCAACTCCTAACCAGGATAATCCCCTGATGGATATCAGTGAACTGAAAGGAACGCCACTGCTGGGACTTGATGTTTGGGAGCATGCTTACTACCTGAAGTATCAAAATAAAAGACCCGACTATATTGCCAACTGGTGGAATGTAGTGAACTGGGATTTCGTACAATCCCGGATGGCTTGATCTGTATAATCATACTTTAAAATCATATAATCCGTGATCGTTACAACTAACTGGGCCGGCGCACTTGCTTTTGATGCGGTGGCGGATACAGGCCATACTTTGCGAATAGATACTTCCGTTGAGGGCGGCGGCTTAGGAACCGGCATGAACCCCAAAAAAATGCTGCTGGCTTCCGTGAGTGGCTGCAGCGGTATGGATGTGGTAGATATCCTCAGAAAAGGTAAAGTGGCTTTCAACAAACTGGAGATTGTAGCGGAAGCCGAACAAACGGAAGAACATCCGAAAGTTTTCAAATTTATTACAATGACCTACCGGGTTGATGCGGATGCGATGGACCTGGAGAAAGTAAAACGCGCAGTAGCACTTTCCCACGAAAAATACTGCGGTGTTTCTGCCATGCTGTCCAAGCACTGTGATATTACCTATACCGTAGAGCTGTTATAAAGATCCAATTATCAATGTCCAATGTCAAATGAAAACAGCGGTTCATTGGACATTGGACATTGGTAATTTCTCCCCTAGTGTCGTCCGCAGCTACACCCTTCTGTCTCAGATTCTGTTTCTTCGTGAAAGGTGAAAGCGGATGCGTTCTTGTTCAGTTCCCAATAGAATTTGGTTCTTGGTTTGGTACGGTTTCCTATCTCATTCATGAATGCCGCATCAAATAACCTTCCGTTTACCATGGTATAACGGACCAGCTCTGTGTTGCGGATATCGTCTAATGGATTTTTATCTATTACAATCAGGTCGGCCAGTTTGCCCGCTTCGATGGAACCTACCCATTTATCAAGTCCCAGGCTGAAAGCGGGATTGATGGTAGCTGCCTGCAAGGCCTGCAGGTTGGTCATGCCACCCTGCTGCTGCATCCATATTTCCCAGTGTACGCCCAGGCCCTGTAACTGACCGTGCGCGCCCATATTAACTTTAACGCCAACATCAGTTAGCTTTTTCAGGGCTCTTGATGTGGCAAGGTGACCGATTTCGTATTCCTCATCCGGTGCCATAATCCTGAAACGGCTGCGGGGGTCTATGATGCCGCGGGGTACAAAACGGTTGAGGCGTTCTTTCTCCCAGACATTGGTATGCTGATACCAGTAGTATTCCCCGCTGAGCCCGGCAAAGTTTACAATCAGTGTGGGTGTGTAGGCTGTTTTGGCATTCTTCCATAAATTAATAACATCATTATACAGCGGCGCAACCGGCAGGTTATGCTCGATGGTGGTATGCCCATCCAGTATCATACCGATATTATGGTAAAAGAAAGAGCCGCCTTCGGGCACCACTTCCATATTCAGTTCACGTGCCGCCTGTAGTATCATCTGGTTCTGCTCGCGACGGGGCTGGTTATAACTTTTTACCGAGAATGCCCCGTAAGATTTGCTTCTTCGCAATGCGCTTCTTGCGTCATCAATGGAGTTGATCACCGCTTTTGTATCGCTTTCCGCACCGTATAATACTGTGCCGGTTGAGAAAACCCGGGGGCCGGTCATCCATCCTGCTTTTACCAGTTCGCTTTGTGCAAATACCATTTCACTATTGGCTGAAGGATCGTGTATACTCGTTACACCATATGCCATTGCGGCATAATAGGGCCAGTGCTTTTGCGGTGTAATTCCGTTGCGGAAATGGTTGGCGTGCGCATGCGCATCTATTAATCCCGGCATGATGGTCTTGCCTTTGCAATCCACCAGTTTTGCTCCCGCAGGAATTTCTATCTCACCGGCTTTCCCCACCGATTTGATAAGATTCTCCTCCACAATCACGGTTCCATTGGTAATTACTTCATCGCCTTTCATGGTGATGATGGTTGCATTGGTAAAGGCAATAATGCCGGCTGGCTTATCTGATTTTACCTCCAACCCGATATCAATACCTTTTACCGGCACTTTAAAAGCCGAATCGGGTTTGTTGGCCACAAAAGAAAAACGCTCATCCACACGGATGGTATAGTACTGATCGCCCAGTGTATAATGTAATAGCTGATTATCCGCCGACCAATGCAGGTTGATACCGGCATCGCGTGAAACGATTTTTACCGGGTAATCGCGGGTGGTGGCACCCATGTCAATCGTCTTCCCTGTTTTAGGAAATGCTGCGATATACACTTCATGCAGGTCGATGAAAGCTACCCATTTTTCATCGGGTGATACAGTAAACTGGCTTCCATACGTGCTTTTCAGGTGTACCCGCTCATCTGACCCGTTAACCGAGTTACTGGCATAACTGCGACCCAGTTGGTAGTAAATCCTGTCGCCCGCCTTATTGAAAGAAGGTAAATCTCCTCTTTCCGTCAGTAACTTTTCATTTTCCCCATCTGTTCCTACCAGGTAAATACCTGTTCTGCTTGTGTAGGCAGCACCTAGCACATTATTGCCCCCTTCTTTTCTGAAAACAATCCATTTGCCGTCAGGTGAAAAAGACGGTACCCGATAAATGGCTTTGGCCTTTGTGATTTTCACCGGCTGACCGTTCTTTTTCCAGTCAACCTGGTAAATAGCACCGGCCGTAGAATCATTCCAGGTAGTGTAAACCAGCTTGCTACCATCCGCTGAAAAAGAGGGCTCAAATTCAAAATCATCTCCCGTAGTAATTCTTTCAGGCTTACCGGCCGGTAATTCCTTTTTCCATAAATGTCCCACGGCATTAAAAACCAGCCACTTTCCATCAGGTGAGGTTTTAGCCTGGCGTATTACATGCGCCGTAAATGATGCGGGGTTCAGTTCCTGCTGAAAACGCAGGGCATCATAGATCTTCTGGTCTACTTTACAGGTAAATGGAATTTCTACCGCGCTGTTAACCGCGTTCACATCTACTTTCATGATCTTACCCCCCGCCCAGATAACAATCTGCCGGTCGTTTGGCGTCCATGCAAAACCGGTATACAATCCGAACACCGACCAGGCTTCCTGCTGGTCCTTGCTCAATTTATCGTAAACAGGTGTTTCCTCGCCTGTTTCCAGGTTGCGCAGGTACAGCACAGTTTTGGTGCGAACCCTTTTTACAAATGCCAGTGTTTTCCCATCATGTGATAACTGGGGCCTTACCGCACCACCCGGACCACCCGTTACGGTTTCGGTGGTACCTTTTTCACGGTCGAACCGTTTGATAACAAATATCTGGTCGTTAGGATCCTTGTTGTACTCAAACTGTCCGCCCGGGTACATATCCTCGCTGAAATAAACGTACTTTCCGTCGGGCGAAATGCAGGGTTCGTTTACATCCTGCTGGTCGTTTTTACGTGCCGTTAGCTGTAGTCCACCGCCGCCACTGGTATGATACAGCCACATCTCGCCCGCACCCAATGAGCGTGATGATGTAAAGTGTTTCCGGGCTACAATATATTCACCATCGGGCGACCATACTGCGTTATTCAACAGTCTAAAGGTTTCTTTGGTTATCTGCACCGCATTACTTCCATCGCGGTTCATTACCCAAATATTATCGCCACCTCCGGCATCTGAAGTAAACAGAATTTTCGAGCCATCCGGGCTGAACCTCGGCTGCACTTCCATGGCATGTCCGCCCCTGATCAGCTTTGCATTTCCGCCTTCTGCCGGGATAGAATAAATATCACCCAGCAGATCAAACACAATTTCTTTGCCATCTGGTGAAATATCCAGATTCATCCAGGTGCCTTCATTAACGGTAAATGACACTTGTTTGAACGTTCCATCAGGATTGTTAACATCCCATTTTTTGGCTTCCCGTCTTTCCTGTGCGGGCAAAATAAAAGGCGCGCAGAAAAATACAGCGGCCATCATCAGTCTTGTTCTGAACATGTTAGTTTGGTATTAGAAAAAGGAAGGTACTTAAAACAACCTATTAATAAACAACCGCTCATCCTTTGAAAAAATAAAGCTTTACTTTTGATCAAATTTTCTGGCCCTGCAACCCTCACAGCAAAATTTCCGTATCCAGTTAGGCATCAGTATACTCAGTGTGGTACTGTTCCTGGCCAAGATCATTGCTTACCAGTTTACCCATTCATTATCTATACTTACCGATGCGCTGGAAAGTATTGTTAATGTGATTGCTGGCTTTGTTGGCCTTTTCAGCTTATATGTAGTTGCCAAACCCCGCGACCTTGATCATCCCTATGGCCACGGGAAGGCAGAATTTGTTTCCGCAGCGGTGGAAGGCGGGCTGATTGTAGCGGCAGGGATCATGATCATTTATGAAACGGTGCTGAACATTCTTCAAAAGAGCCCTATTGAAAAGCTGGATACAGGACTGATACTGGTAGCCGCAACCGCCATCATCAATTTTATAGCTGGCCGGATCTGCTTCCGGATCGGCAAAAAAAACAATTCCCTGGCATTACAGGCCAGCGGGAAACATTTACAGATCGATACCTACACAACATTCGGTATCGTTGCCGGTTTAATTGTTATTTATTTTACACAGCTCTACTGGCTCGATAAAGTAATTGCCTTAACCATGAGCGGTGTTGTAATTTATAACGGCTATAAAATATTCCGCAGTTCGCTGGCGGGCATTATGGATGAAGCCGATGTTGAATTATTGAAAAGATTTATCAAACTGATGAACGATCAGCGTTCCGAGAACTGGGTGGATCTTCACAACCTCCGTGTAATAAAATATGGAAGCCTGCTGCATATCGACTGTCACTTTACCGTTCCCTGGTACCTCAATGTTAATGAGGCGCATCTGGAAATTGATAAGCTGACGGTTCTCAGCAAGAACGAAATGGGTGATGCGATAGAGTTTTTTGTGCATACCGATGGCTGCATGACGTTCAGTTGCCCCATCTGCACCAAAACCGACTGCCCTGTGCGCCAGCACCCCTTTCAACAGAAGCTCGAATGGACCTTTGAGAATGTGATTTCAAATCAGAAGCATCAGTTGGGGGAGCTAGGAATCAGGAGCTAGTTGCTAATCCCTTATTTTTGTGCTGAATCCTTATACTCATCGAATCATAAATAAATATCCATGCAAGCTTGGAAAGATTACCAGGAGAAGAATAAAGAACGGTTTCTGAATGAATTACTGGATTTACTGCGGATACCGAGTATTAGTGCGCGTACGGAGCATAAAGAGGACATGGTTGCCTGTGCCGAGGCTGTAAAACAACGTTTGTCAGAAGCCGGTGCGGATACGGTTACCATCTATCCAACAGCGGGGCACCCGATTGTTTATGCGGAAAAAATAATCGATCCTTCCAGGCCTACGGTGCTGGTGTATGGCCACTATGATGTGCAGCCTGCCGATCCGCTGGAGCTGTGGAAGAGCGGGCCTTTTGATCCGGTGATCATTGACGGCAAAATATTTGCCAGGGGATCCTGTGATGATAAGGGGCAGTTTTATATGCATGTAAAAGCCCTGGAGATCATGAGCCAGACAAATAGCCTGCCCGGCAATATCAAATTTTTAATAGAGGGTGAGGAAGAAGTGGGAAGTCCTAACCTCGCCACTTTTGTAAAGGCCAATAAAGAACTGTTAAAAGCTGACGTGATCCTGATCAGCGATACCTCTATGCTAAGCATGGATACGCCATCCATTGATATTGGCGTTCGCGGGCTCAGCTATATTGAGGTGGAAGTTACCGGTGCCAACCGCGACCTGCATAGCGGCGTGTATGGTGGCGCGGTAGCCAACCCCGCTACCATACTGGCAAAAATGATAGCGTCTTGTCACGATGAAAACAATCACATTACGATCCCCGGCTTTTATGATGATGTAGTGGAAGCCACACCCGAAGAAAGGGCCAAAATGGCAAAAGCGCCGTTTAATGAAGAGGAATACAAAAAAGACCTGGGCATCAACAGCCTTTGGGGAGAGAAAGGATATACAACAAATGAGAGAACGGGTATCCGTCCAACGCTTGAGGTAAATGGAATATGGGGTGGTTATACGGGAGAAGGCGCTAAAACGGTACTGCCATCCAAAGCTTTTGCCAAGATATCCTGCCGGCTGGTTCCCAATCAGTCTTCTGCCACGATTACGGAGAAAGTATTGAACTATTTCAAAACCATTGCTCCCCCTGGCGTTACGGTTACCGCACAGGAGCATCACGGTGGCGAGCCTTATATGACCCCTATTGATTCCGACGCATTTCGCGCAGCGGCCAAAGCGGTGGAAACAACTTTTGGCAAAGAGCCGATCCCGGTTCGCGGAGGCGGAAGCATTCCCATCTGCGCTTTGTTTGAAAAAGAACTGGGCCTGAAAATCGTATTCATGGGTTTTGGCCTCGACAGCGATAACCTGCACAGCCCCAACGAAAAATATGACCTGTTCAATTTTTATAAAGGGATAGAAACGATACCCTATTTCCACCAGTTTTACGCCCAAAATAAATAATCACCACCATCCCTAACAACCAACTTTTCTTAATGCCGGAACCAAAAGAAAAACTTCGTATCGACAAGTACCTCTGGTCCATTCGTTTGTTTAAAACGAGGAGCCAGGCGGGGGATGCTTGTGATAAGGGGCGGGTGAAATGGAATGGCACCGCGGTAAAAGCCTCACGTATTGTAGCGGTGGGTGATGAATACGAAGTAAAGAATGAAGTAAGAAAATGGGTGATAAGGGTTACGGCCCTTTTGCATAAACGCGTTCAGTATCAGGAAGCCATCAAGCACTACGAAGACATTACCCCACCGGAAGAGCTCGACAGGATACAGTTCCAGGCCGCGAGTTTTCAAACCGGGAAACGTACCAGTACTATTGGCCGCCCTACAAAAAAAGACAGGCGCGATATTGGGGATTTTATGCAGGAATAGACCAAAGAAAGTACCCGCGCGGCTATAGACCACCGGTGATCTATCCTCCTCAATCCGTACTTTCGCATCATGAACATAGATATCATCACAGTACTTCCCGAATTACTGGAAAGCCCGTTCAGCCATAGCATTATGAAGCGTGCGCAGGACAAAGGCTTGCTTACTGTGCGTGCCCATAATCTCAGGAAATGGGCCATTAATAAACACATGCAGGTGGATGATTACCAGTTTGGCGGCGGCGCGGGAATGGTAATGATGTGTGAGCCGCTGGCCAATGCTATTGATGAACTGCAGAAAGATGTACGATATGACGAGATCATTTATCTCACGCCCGACGGAAAAACATTTAACCAAAAAGCCGCCAATCAACTGTCCCTGAAAAATAACCTGCTGATTATTTGCGGGCATTACAAAGGAATTGATGAACGCATCCGCCAGCAATACGTAACAATGGAAATTTCCATTGGCGATTATGTATTAAGTGGCGGCGAACTGGCTGCAGCCGTGTTGGTAGATTCTATTGGCAGGTTGTTGCCCGGCGTATTGAATGACGAAACCTCCGCCCTTTTCGATTCTTTCCAGGACGATATGCTGGCCCCCCCTGTATACACCCGCCCTGCCGATTTCAGGGGTAACAAGGTACCTGAAGTATTACTCCAGGGCGACCCCAAAAAAGTAGAAGAATGGCGGGCCGAACAATCTTTGCTTCGCACCAAAGAAAGAAGGCCCGATCTGTTGGGAACGGATGAATGATGCGTTAGAACCCTCTTCTCGCCGGTATGGTAGCGTGGTACCATTTTTCTTCCAGCCCTTCGTTGATTTTGATGGATGTGTTTTCAATTTCAGAATCTACCGGTCCGAAGCTGAGATTGAGCTTGCTGGGATATTTCACTCCTTTTACCTCTTCGTATTCCTTAACCTGGATCGTGCATTTGGTATCCTTTTTCAAATTGCTTCCATAGGCTTTTATCAGGGCACCAAACCCGGCAAGGTTAGCGGCCATCTCACCCGTAGCCTCCATTTGCTTTACCAGGAAAGTCTGCTGATCGATGTAGTAGGTTACGTTCTGACCCGTGTTGAGGGTCATTTTTATCTTGTAACAGGGTACTTTACTTACTTTTTCCGTACCCGTTAGTTCCGCTTTATGCCCTTTGGCCGCATAATTTACCAGTTCACCAAAAGCACCGGCGCAATCAAGTTCATATTGTTGTGCGGTAACTTCTGCGGGTTTCATCTGGAGGATAGTGGGCTGTTCGCCGCCACCGGGGCCGCCACCGCCGGGGCCGCCAAATCCGCGCATAACCGGTATCAGCAGGTAACCTGCCGTATCCGTAATCATGGTATAGCTATCCCCCATTCCCATAATACCGCCTACCTGGCGGCGGAACAACTTTCCTTTTTCACGAACCAGCGTGATGGGCAGGTCGATGCTGTTGCCCATCATACTCATCCTCAGGTTGGTAGAAACCTCCAGGTAGCGGATCTCTTCCAGTTTCTGCCGGCCGCCTACGGCATTTTCATACTTGAGCAGGATTTCGTCGGCCGTTTGCGCAAAAGCACCGGTTGCCATGGCCAGTAAAAACAAAGCCGTTATTATTTTTTTCATATACTTACTTTCGTTGGGATTATTATTATTGGCAAAAGTAACGGCTGTAAATTGTTTTTAAGCTGTTCCCGGATCTTTTATCGGTCATTTAGCATTTATAACCTATGAACAAGCCTTCCTTCACCATCACCGGCCACCTGGTGGATCCCTGGAAAAGATCTATCTATCCCGCTGAGCTTATTATTGAGAATGGTATCATCAAAACCATTACACCCTTTCACGGGGAATCGCATATCCCGGAACACTTTATTATGCCGGGTTTTGTAGACAGCCATGTTCACGTGGAAAGCAGTATGCTTATCCCCAGTGAATTTGCCAGGCTGGCAGTGGTACATGGTACCGTGGGTACCGTGAGTGATCCGCATGAGATTGCCAATGTATGTGGTATGGAAGGGGTTGCGTTTATGATTGAGAATGGAAAAAAAGTCCCTTTCAAGTTCAACTTCGGTGCCCCAAGCTGTGTGCCGGCTACTGTTTTTGAAACTGCAGGTGCCTCACTGAACAGTGATGCCGTAGAAGAGTTGCTTAAGCGTGAGGATATTAAATACCTGAGTGAAATGATGAACTTCCCGGGCGTTCTTTTTAAGGACCCGGAAGTGATGAAAAAGATCGCGGCCGCGCATCGCCTGGGCAAACCGGTAGACGGGCACGCACCCGGTTTACGGGGGCAGGAAGCGAAACAATATATTGAAGCGGGCATCTCTACGGATCACGAGTGTTTTACCGCCGATGAAGCATTGGATAAGCTGGAGCATGGCATGAAGATCATCATCCGGGAAGGCAGTGCCGCCAAAAATTTTGAGGCGCTGATTGAGCTGCTGGATGACCATCCCCGGATGGTAATGTTTTGCAGCGACGACAAGCACCCCGACAGTTTGGTAGCCGGCCATATTAACCAGCTTTGCGCAAGGGCGGTTGCGAAAAATATTGACTTGTTTCATGTAATTCAGGCGGCCTGTGTTAATCCCGTGCTGCATTACCAGCTGGATATTGGCCTGCTGCGCGAAGGTGACCCTGCCGATTTTATTATCACGGGAGATGTTGAGAACTTTCATGTTATCAAAACCTATATTGATGGACAGCTGGTGGCGGAAAATGGTACCTCTTTCATTCAATCGGTAGATGTTTTTCCGGTTAACCAGTTTAGCTGTCAAAAAATTGAGCCTTCTGCCCTGAAAATCCCTACGGATAGCTATCCCTCCACCAACGGGGAGATACCCGTTATTGAAGCACTGGACGGGCAGTTAATAACCAACCGCTTGCAACTAAGTGGCAAGGAAGAGAATGGCGAATGGGTTAGCGATACCCGGCATGATATTTTGAAAATGGTAGTGGTAAACCGCTACCATCCGGCACCGGTGGCCAAATGCTTTATAAAGAATTTTGGGTTTAAGCAGGGGGCCATCGCTTCTTCGGTAGCGCATGATAGCCATAATATCGTTGCCATTGGCGCAGATGATGAAAGCCTGGCCCGCGCCATTAACCTGGTGATAGCTGAAAGGGGCGGTGTTAGCTGTTGCTCGGCATCGGGGGAAAAAGTGCTGGGCCTGCCTGTTGCCGGGCTGATGAGTACGGAAGATGGATACAAGGTAGCAGCAGCGTATACGGCTATTGACACTATGGCTAAATCGCTGGGCTCCACCCTGGCCGCTCCATTTATGACGCTCAGCTTTATGGCATTGCTGGTAATACCCCATTTGAAGCTGAGTGACAAGGGCTTGTTTGACGGCGACAGGTTTTCTTTCGTGTAAAAAACAAATTTTCCATTACAACCGATAGCATATAGTTTTGAGCCTGAACCTAACTGCAATTCCATGATAGTAAATCTGAGCGAGAAACACAGCCTTTTAAGCAACTGGGTATCTGAATTGAGGGATGTAGCCGTGCAGGGCGACCGTCTCCGCTTTCGCCGTAACCTGGAGCGCATTGGTGAAATTGCCGCTTATGAGATCAGCAAGACCCTGCCCTGGAAAGTACAGGAAATTCCAACGCCATTGGGAACGCATGAAAGCAAAGTGCTGGAGTTCCAACCGGTGCTGGCAACCATCCTGCGCGCGGGACTGCCCCTGCACAATGGAATGCTGAACTATTTTGACAAGGCCGATAATGCGTTTATTTCTGCCTATCGCAAACACCATCGCGATGGCTCTTTTGAAATAAACCTGCAATACATGAGCAGCCCGGCACTGGAAGACAGGATTGTGATTATCAGCGACCCGATGCTGGCAACCGGTGCCTCCATTGTAAAAACCATCCAATACATGAAGAGCGAAGGGAAGCCGAAAGAAATACATGTGGTGGTGGCTATCGCCTGCACAGTGGGTATTGAATTCATTCACAGGGAGTGTGGTGCGGATATCAAGATCTGGTGTGGTGATATAGATGATGAACTAACAGCAAAAGGGTATATTGTTCCGGGTTTGGGAGATGCAGGCGACCTCGCCTATGGGGTTAAAGTGCAGGCCTGATAGAACGATAGTCGATTTATTTGGCCGTTTTATCGTTATTTGGCGCAAAAAAAGCCAGGTTGTACAGCAGGCTCGGTCAATTTACTTATTTTCATGGGTCTGATGGGTGCGCGAAAGATCCTATATTTCCTTTTTTTCAGTATGCTGCTGGGCAAGGCCTACGCGCAGGATCCGCATTATTCTCAATTTTTTTCTTCCCCCCTTACTTTAAATCCTGCTTTTACCGGTAAGTTTTCGGGTACCTACAGGCTGGCGGGAAACTACCGCAACCAGTGGCCATCTATCAATAACGCGTTTACCACCTCCACTTTTTCCGCCGATGTGCACCTCTTGCAGGATCAGATTGCCAATAATGATACCTGGGGCATTGGGCTGGCAGGGTATAGCGACAACAGTTCCAATGGTGCCGTTAAGTTTAACTACGCCTCTCTTTCCACCGCTTACCATAAGGGCCTTGATGAGGACGGGTTTCACCAGTTAGGAGCCGGTTTCCAGGTAACGTACGCCAATATGCTGATCAATACCGCCAACCTCAAATTTGAGGACCAGCTTACCAGCAGCGGGTTCACAGGGGTTAGTTCAGAAATATTCAATGGCGCGCAACTCTCCTCGCACTACCTGGACATCAATGCCGGCCTTCTTTACAACGGGAGTACTTCCGACAGGAACAATTTTTACCTGGGCGTGAGTATGTATCATATCAACCGTCCCAAGCAACAGTTTACAGGTGCCGACTATATTGTAAATCCCCGTACCACTTTTCATGGCGGCGGGTATTTTCCGCTGGGCCCCAGCAGTACCCTTCACCTGAGCGGTTTGTACATGACACAGGGTGGGGCCTCGGAAACGATGTTCGGCGGGGCTTTACAACTAACCGCTAACCCCGATGTTCCAAAACCTTCCAGTTTCTATGTAGGCAGCTGGATCCGCTTTAATGACGCCATTATCCCTTATCTCGGCCTGGAGTTTGATGATTTCCGGCTGGGACTAACCTACGACTATAACAACTCCGCTCTCAAAACAGCCTCCCAAAACCGCGGCGGGATTGAAATCTCGCTCATTTATGTCCGCCGCCCCTCCACCGACAGACCCGTTAACTGCCCTAAGTTCTGATGAACGGACCCGTATATCGCAGGTATCAGGATTCGCGCCTAGTGCCGCTTACAAAGGGATTGTCCTTTACGATAAATCTATAAGGTAAAAGCGCATCTGTTCCGGCATAGTCAACACCTATCCGGGGCGTAGCCAGTATTTGGGAGGGTTTAATTGTATAGCCATCATCGGCAATAAATATTTCCGGACCCTGGAGGTCAGTTCCGGTGTGACGGGTATGGATACCCAGGGCCTTGGCTACATTGCCGGGGCCACGGGTGAGGGTATGATCGGCTTTGATCTTTCGGGTTCTCTCCAGCATGATGTCGATACCCGCCACCGGCTCCACACTTCTGATCAAAACGGCTTTTGGAACATCCCGGGTGCTGGTAACCACATTAAACAGGTGATGGATACCATAACAGAGGTAGACATATGCCACCCCGCCCGGCGCATACATGATTTCAGTTCTGGCGGTTCGGCGGCCATTCCAGGAATGAGCGGCGCGGTCTGCCACGCCATCATAGGCTTCGGTTTCAACGATTCTTCCGGCCGTAAGCGCACCATTAAAGCCGGTAACCAGCAGTTTACCGATCAGCGAGCGGGCTACACTACATACATTTTTACGCCGGTAAAATGCAGGGGGCAATTTATGGGAATGTAATTGCGTTATACCATTCATAGCTGTAAACTTACTGAATGTAGTACCTTCGCCCGCCAAACTATCCATTTGCTGAAAGAAATGATCATAGCGATACAGGCCTATTTTGAGGCGCACCGGTTCATCCGCAAACACAACCTGTGGAAGTGGATACTGGTACCGGGGATCCTGTATGCGGTGCTTTTTATGATCGGGATGCGCTTTTTTAGTGAAACCTCCAGCCATTTTATCGAATCTATTATCCTGCGCACAGGATTGAAAGGATGGCTGGATAGAAGTGACAGCAGTTTCCTGGGTTTTATTTTTACGATCGGCGCATTGCTGGTTTGGCTGATACTGCTCCTGTTTTATTTCTCCCTCTTCAAATACTTTTTCCTCATCGTTGGCTCCCCGCTTTTCGCGTACCTCAGTGAAAAAACCGAAGCCATCATGGAAGGAAGCGATATTCCGTTCAGCTTTCCGCAGTTGTTAAAGGATATCGTAAGAGGTATCCGGCTGGCAGTACGTAACAGCCTTTGGCAAACAGTATATGTATTGTCTATCCTGCTGCTAAGCCTTATTCCGCTCGCCGGCTGGTTAACGCCGATACTGGCCGTGCTGGTAGAATGTTACTATTATGGCTTCTCCATGCTGGATTACAGTATGGAAAGGCACAAGAAAACACCGGCAGAAAGTATTTTTTTTATCGGGAACCACAAAGGACTGGCCGTAGGAAACGGGCTTGTGTTTTACCTGATGCACCTGTTGCCCTTTGTGGGCTGGGTACTGGCCCCCGCCTATGCGGTGGTAGCCGCCACCCTCAGTATGTACCCGCTTAAAAAAGCCGACAAGTAGTATGAGTCCCGGCAAAGTGTACCTGGTGCCCACCGTACTATACGAGGAAGCACTTGAAACCATCCCACCCTATGTGCTGGAGGCGGTAAAAGACTGCCAGGCATTTTTTGTTGAGAATGAAAAAACGGCACGCCGCTTTCTCAAAAAGATCTGGAAGGAAATGGTGATAGACAACTACCAATGGTTCGCCATCCACAAAGCCGAACAGGAAGTAAGCAGGCCGTTTATCCAACTACTACAGGAAGGAAAAAACATCGGGATCATCAGTGAAGCCGGCTGCCCCGGTGTGGCAGACCCCGGGCAAATACTGGTACAGCTTGCCCAACAAGCCGGTATACCCGTTAAACCATTGGTAGGCCCGAGTTCCATCTTGTTATCTTTAATGGCATCGGGCATGAACGGACAAAGCTTCCAGTTTCATGGCTACCTGCCCATTGCCTCACTGGACAGAAAGAAGAAGATAAAAGAGCTGGAAAACTATTCTCACCAACATAACTGCACACAGATCTTTATTGAAACGCCTTACAGGAATAACAGCCTGGTGAAAGAAGTGGTTCAGTGCTGCAAAGACACTACCCGTTTTTGTATAGCGATAGATATTACAGGGCCAACCGAACTGATCCGAACCCAAACCATTAAAGAATGGAAATTAAAGGAAGTGGATATTCACAAAAGACTGGCGATTTTCCTGCTGCATTCATGATAGGGGTGGCAGGTATTTTTACGCTGCTATCGTGCTTTTAAAATCGTTTCACCATTGGCTCCGCGAACCTCATAAATGCTATCAACAATATAATTCTGCATTCCGCGCCAGGGCAGGGAAGACAGGTATTGTTTGTAATGCACATTGATCTCCCTTCCCGACACTTTCAGCAGTTGCTCCGCCACTGCAGGCTTGGTAACACTGAAAGAAAATTCGTTACTCTGCACATTAGCTTTGAAACCACTGAGGATAATCTTTCCCTCGTAGGTCTTGAAAAGAAAACCTTTTTTCTGAAAAATATTCAGTGTTCCCGCCTGTGTACCTTCGGCCAGCACGAAATAGTAGCGCCAGTAAATAATTCCACTAAGCACCAACAACAATACGATAACAACTACAGCAATTATTTTTCGTTTATTCATACTATTTCTGTCAATACGGTAAACTACAACCCGTATTTATCTATAAGGTACACCAATGCGGCCATATTTACGGCCCCCAGTAATAATTCCCTGCGGTTTACATTTTCAAATACATCACTCCTGGCATGGTGAACATCAAAATATCGTTGCGGGTCGGGCAGTAACTCGCCCACCGGTGTGCCTAAACGCATCAGGGGACCCACATCGGCACCGCCCACCATCATTGGTAAACTCGGTGGTTCCATAGGGTGAGAGTAAGGGCAGCCATGACTGGAACCTGGCCATCTGCTCCTTACTTACCGACAGGGAGAACCCCCGCGGTGTGAAGCCGCCGGCATCGCTTTCGAGGCCGAATATGTGCTTTTCTCCTTTTGCTTTTGCTTCCTCTGCATATTTTGTTCCGCCGCGTAAATCCATTCTCTTCATTGGCGAACAACACAAACCGGATAGTATGCTTAGGTTTATAGCCCAAGGCCACCAGGGTTCGCATGATCTCTATGGTTTGTACCACGCCGGGCTCCGTCGTCATGCGCTCCTTCATTCACATCCCAGCTATCGAGGTGTCCGCCTACGGTAATGTATTCATTGGGATACTGGCTGCCGGTTAGCTCACCTATTACATTGTGACCAATCGTATCCGGCAAAAAATGTCCGTGGGTAGTCATCGACATAACAAAAGAAGACTTCTGGCTTAATGCCCACACTTCATCGGCATCCCTGGGTCCTACCGCAATAGCCGGTATTTTCGGAAAGGAATCCATATAGGCCATTCCGCCGGTATGCGGGTCGTTGGCGGTAGATTCGGTAAGTGAGCGGATCATACAACCCACTGCCCCATATTTTGCCGCCCGGCTGGGACCTGAACGCCGGTAAATGCCCGCCTGGCCGTAAGAAACAAATGTTTTAACGTTGGTTGGGTCAAATGCGTTGTTATAGTAAACAATCTTTCCTTTTACTTCCTCCTTCCTTCTTTCCAGTTCATCAAAATTCGCCACCGCCAAAACGGGTGCTGTAACGGTACCGCTACCCAGCGAGTTGCCCAGTGCCAGCACATCCAGTTTTCCGCGCCGCTTTTTTATGATCCACCTCTACAATCACCGCCTTATCCTCTCCACCCCTAACCCAATGTGGTACCATACACTCCTGCAGGAATACGCGGTCGGCACCATTCTTTTCCAGCGCAAGTTTACCCCACTGAACGGCTTTGGCAAACTGCGGAGATCCGGCCAGTCTGCCACCAACCTGTTTGGTAAGCTGGTATAACAGGTCGTAGGCTTTCCCGTTGCGGAGTATTTTCATCTGATATTTTTTTTGATATTGGCTGCATCATCTGTTTGTGGCCAGTCCGGCCAGCGGCAGTGCCAGCAGGGAGAATAGAATCCTTTTCATGCGTAATAGGCTGTTTGGGTATTTATGGTTTGAAGATATCATTTAAAATCTGATCCCGGAAGCCCTTATTTGAGCGGCTGCCGTGAAATGAGGAAATAATTGTTACTTGCAACAAAATAGGTTTGACATTTGTAATATGTGATTGCGCTGGCAACCCCGAGAACCACAAACTACAAACCACAAATCACAAACTGCAGTTATTATGAAGATCGGAATTGTTTGCTATCCCACTTTCGGGGGCAGTGGGGTTTTAGCCACGGAATTGGGTAAAGCCCTGGCGGATGAGGGCCATAAAGTACATTTTATCACTTACCAGCAGCCTGTCAGGCTCAATGTTTTCAACGCCAATATTTTTTATCATGAAGTAAGGGTACCCACGTATCCCCTGTTCGATTACCCCCCATATGAAGTAGCATTGGCCAGTACCATGGTAGATGTGATCATGAACCATGACCTGGATCTGCTGCATGTTCACTATGCCATACCTCATGCGTCCGCTGCCTATATGGCCAAGCAAATTGTAAAACAAAAAACCGGGCGCAGTGTTCCTTTTATTACCACGCTGCACGGAACGGATATTACCCTGGTGGGTAAGGATAAGACTTATGAACCGGTAGTAACGTTTTCTATCAATGAAAGTGATGCGATAACGGCCGTTTCGCAAAACCTGAAAGATGAAACCTATCGTTCCTTCGCGATCACCAAAGAAATACAGGTGATCTACAATTTTGTGGATGTAGACCGCTTCAATAAAAAACCTATTGACGCTTTCCGCAAAGTAATCGCGCCGGAGGGAGAAAAAATACTGATGCACGCCTCTAATTTCAGGAAGATAAAACGCGTGGATGATGTGGTAAAGATTTTTGCCACGGTAAGAGCCGCCATGCCCGCCAAATTGCTGATGGTGGGTGATGGCCCCGAAAGACCCTATATTGAAGAGCTTACCCGTAAGCTGGGCGTAACTGAAGATGTAAGGTTCCTGGGCAAGCAGGAGCAGATGGAAGATATACTGGCGGTGAGCGATGTATTCCTTCTGCCATCTGAATATGAGAGCTTTGGATTGGCGGCATTGGAAGCCATGGCAGCAAGGGCGGTTGTAATTAGCACCAATGCGGGCGGCCTTACAGAAATCAATATCCAGAACGAAACCGGCTTTATGGCCAATGTGGGTGATGTTGATGCCATGAGTAATTTTGCCATTGCACTGCTAAATGATGATGCACGCCTGGCCGCCATGAAAGAAGCAGCCTACCAGCATGCCTGCAATTTTGATATCAAACATATTATTCCCGTGTATGAGAAACTGTACAGGAAGTTTTGCAGGGAAGAAAAGTGTGAATAGTTTGGGGTTTGGAGTTGTTTAGGGTTTGGGGTTGTTTAGAGTTTGGGGTTGTTTAGAGTTTGGGGTTGTTTAGGGCTTTTGGGTTTATGGTTTTTTTGGTTTAGGGGTTGGGTGGAGGTGGAATTTAGGTTAGAACCTGGCTGATGCTTTGGAGAATGGTTTGGCATACCTGTTTTAGTTCTTCTTCTGTTATGATCAGGGGGGGAGCGATTCTGAGCCTATCGGGGGCGAAGAGGAACCAGTCGGTTACCAAGCCGTTTTTAATACATTGATGAATTATCTTTTGCGCAATTTCAGCCGACTCGAATTGTAAAGACATCCACAGGCCATAACTGTTGCGTGAGACAATGGCGGGATGTACCAATTGAGTGAGCAATATTTCTTCTTTTTGTTTTACCGTTTCTATATATCTCCCTTCCAGTAATACTTCCAACGCGGCTTTACCTGCGGCGCAGGAAACGGGGTGGCCCCCAAATGTGGTAATATGGCCCAGTACCGGCGCATAGGTAAGCGTATTCATCAGCCTGTGATGCGCTATAAAAGCACCCAGCGGCATCCCCCCTCCCAATGCCTTTCCAAGTAACAGGATATCCGGCACCACGCCCATTCTTTCAAAAGCCCAGAGAGACCCTGTTCTGCCAAACCCGGCCTGTATCTCATCAAATATCAATAACACACAATGCTCATCACATTTTTTCCTGATCGCGAGGAGCCAGTCTTTATCAGGTGCTACAATACCACTTTCTGCCTGTACGGTTTCAATCACCACACAAGCGGTGGTTGAGTTGATGGCACTCACCAGGGCATAGTCGTTATACCCCAGGTGCAGGATTCCCGGCAATAAGGGCCTGAAAGCATTGCGCCAGTACTCATCCCCCATCAGGCTTAGTGCCCCTTGCGTGCTTCCGTGGTAAGCATTCTTACAGGCAATGATAGCGGAACGCCCCGTAATACGCTTGGCCAGCTTCATGGCACCTTCTGTAGCTTCTGCACCGCTATTGGTAAAATACACACAATTCAGCGAAGCAGGCAAATGATCGGTAAGCAGCTGGGCATACGAGGTTTGCGGCGATTCAATAAACTCACCATATACAATCAGGTGCATGTACTCCGCCGCCTGCTCCTGCACCGCTTTTACCACTTTCGGGTGGCTATGGCCTATATTACAAACACTGAACCCGGAAATAAGATCCACATACTTTTTCCTGTCCACATCCCAAAGATGAATACCCCCGGCCTTCACCATTTCAATACCTATTGGCGCAGCGGAGGTCTGGGCTACATGACTGAGAAAGAGTTGCCTGTTGTTCAATTGATAGCAATTATGTCCAATTATTGAATCTGCATCCGACTACAAATTCATCTGCAATATAGATAAATTGAGTGGTGGCAACACAAATGCTTACAATCAGTCCTATCTTACTTACTTCTCATGATCTGATCGTAGATACAATCCCATAAATCTACTCGCTTTTCCAACGCCTTAACAGCGGCTTGTTCAGCTTCAGCCCAATAGATATCATTGTCTTTACATAAATCGGCAACCATTTGTAGTGCCAAAATACTATGATGGCCACCATCAACCTCTATATGCCTTTCTAAATAATATTTTAAAACCGATGTTTTTCCTGGCATAACAAGAGAAATATCCCTCACAATAGAGGTAAAAACGGCGGGAATCAAATCTTCACGTCCAAAGGTGAACACAGCAGCCTGAAGATGCGAACTGCCTGATTCAATACATTGAAATGTATACGCTATAAAATCTCTCACTGCTGGAGAAACTCCGGCCACCCTGCATGCGAAATCAATGTTTCCTGACTCTCTTAAAATGTAACTGAAAGTTTCAAACTGCGTAATTCTCGCGCCACTCTGCTTCATGGCATCTAAATATATCTCAAAATGGCTTTTCCGGCTTCCATTGATATCAACATCGGTTTCTTCTCCTAATACAATTTCGTTGATTAAATAACTTACTTCGGGAAGGGATGATGGGAACCAGGGAGTAGTGGTGCAGGTTAACTTATTTTGGAGTGATTTCAATAAAGACATAAAGTCCCAGACTGCAAAAACATGATGCTCCATAAAGATCTGCAAATCATTAATATCTTGGATTACCTTGTATATTTTGTGATCAATTAGCTTTCTTCTGAAAGGTTCAATGTTCTCCTGAATTCTTATAATATAGGGATTCATAAAATGTTATTTGGCAAACCAGGAACCAGGTATACTACACCCGCTACTTTTCTATCCATTCAACTCTTTCAGCAGCTTATCAAGTGCCGACCTAATATAAGTTAATTCCTGTTCCGTTCTCCTGATTACGGCTTCCAAATCATTTTCGCTTTTGCGATTAATATCAGTAGGGTCTTCCTCTTCCGAAACATCCTGTATATCACTTAACAGATGTATATACCGCCCCTCTTTCTGTCCAACTTTCCGCGGCACCTTTTTTACATACGGATTCGCTCTGTCAGATAATGCTTCCAATATTTGATATACCTCGGCAATCGACTCAAAAGAATACAATCTTCCTGAGTTAATATTAATCTCACCAGGAGTTTGAGGGCCTCTCAGCATCAACAAGCACATAATTGCCAAGGCAGCATCGTCTACCGGGTAAACCAGTTGAAAGTTATGTTTGTACTTAATTACCCTGCTTGTGCCCCCCGTAACCGTTGAAACCAACCCTTTCTTTTTTAATGAGGCGAGGGCTTCAATAACAATATTCTCATCATAATTTACAATAGGCTTTCGAGAAGTCTTTTGATTGCTAGCCGACACTATTGAATTAATTGTCATTGGATAATACTCCGGTGTAATCTTCGATTTTTCAACTAAACAAGCCAACACTCTGACTTCTGTATTATCCAGCTTTGTTAAAAAAATTATCTCTTGCTCCATATACAAATTATTAATGGCTAGTAACGGCCGTTAGAAGGCTTACAAAAATAATCAGAAGGAACTGATATGCCATTGAGCTAAACGGGCTGTTTGTCACATTTTGACGCAGCGGAGCTATACTTTTATGAATAAGTGAATTAATTTGATTAGCTCACCTACATACTAGATTAAAATTAAAGTGCGACATAGTTAATTCGCTTTTTAGTTTTCATAAAACAACCCCCCAATTGTTGCTTTATCAAAAACGTAAAATGAATTCTGTATGCCACAAAAGAAAACAGACGATATTGCCATTATTGTCGTAGAAGAAGACGACCAAAATCGAATGCAAATTTCCGAATACTTGAGAAAGTATAATAAAAGAATATCATTGCATATGATGGTGTTGAAGCTCTTATCATTGTCGACTCTTTAATCGGGAAAAAGAAGATACTCCTGATTACAGATATTGATCTTCCGTATATTAACGGATACGGAATCGTTAATATAATAGGCAAGTGGAATAGTAATATGGGGAATATTAAAAAAGTGATTGCCAGCAAAAAGTCACACGCAGAAGTAAGTTGTATTGCTAATAAAAAGTTCGATGCGTATATAAAAATGCCTACCACCAAACAAAAAATACTTAAAGTAATAAACCATTTAATGCTAAGCCTCTAAACAAAACACATACTAAATTCAGCCATGCGTCTAAACAAGTATTTTAAAAGCATGTATTTTGTACAATGTAATAGATACAAGTTTTACATAGTTCTTTTACTAATACTTATCAACTATCTGGTTGTCTATATAAAACTCCTGTTGTCTTCGCAGGGAATATCCGCACCCATTAAAGAATCAACTGTCGAAGAGATGGCTTCTTCCTGGTCCGCACTGAACTATAAAATTATTCTACTAACACTTTACGCCAATACTTTCTTATTTGCGACGAGTACCGCTTTTCGATTTATAAACAGCGGGCCGATATTCGCTAGATATCTTAACTCCAGTCGAATTAAGATTATTAAAAGAAAACTAAAACTGAAATTTAGCAATCCCTATTTAATGCTTACTAGCAATTTTGCTTTAATTTTACTAGCTGCTATGCTGTTTCTTTGGATACTTCAAGTAGATAGAGATATGAAATTATTCTTTTTTATTTGTACTCACTTTATAGGCGTATTTGCCCTTTTATATAACAGAAAGCATCCGACTTTTCATAGATTAAAAATTCTATCCTATTTTTTTATTTTGTTGAATGTGCCTATTGGCCAGTTCATAATTATGCATGAAATAATGTAAGCGTAAGAGAAATTCCAAACACACTTATCAGGCTGACGAAGATTCAAAACAATCAATGTTTTTGTGTCCTGTGATTGATCAATTCCCGGTGTTTCTACACAGGGAATTAAACTGTATAGAATGAAATATTATATTGCGGCAATTAGAAAGTATGCCATGTTTACCGGAAGAGCACGTCGAAAAGAATACTGGTATTTCACGTTGTTCAATCTTCTTTTTTTGTTCATCACTTTAGTAATTGATCGCCTGATTGCAACAAAAATGGGATTCACTTCTTTTAGGGGAACCTACGGTTTAGTCTTTGGGCCTTTATCCATTTTATACTCTCTTTTTATTTTGGTACCTACAGCTGCGGTTTTTGTTCGTCGTATGCATGATATTAATAAAAGTGGTTGGTATATTCTTCTGTTGCTAGTACCCATCATTGGATTCATCCGCGCTATTATCCGTTTAGCTGAAGATGGTGAGCCGGAAGAAAACAAATATGGTCCGGCTCCAAAAAAGATAAAATATGATATTGTTATTTACTTGTAAGTGATAACATTTGAAAAACAACCTATTCTAGTTCACTATCTTAAGATCGATTCTCCTGTTAATTCTCCTTCCGGATTCTGTGTTATTATCAGCGATAGGTTTCCCGGGGCCATATCCTTCTGCCCTAAGCCTGCTCTTGTCAATTCCGCCGTTCGTGATAATATACTGAGCAACAGCTATCGCCCTTTTTAAACTCAGGGCCATATTCCAACTCATAGATCCCCTATTATCCGTATTCCCCTCAATATTAAGGCGTATGGAAGGATTGCGTTGTAGTATCGCAATTACTTCATCGATTACCGCAAATGAACCCGGAAGTATGCTATCACGCCCTTCCGCAAATACAATTCTTCTTCCGGTAGCCAACAACTTTCCTTTCAACTTCGAAAGGCTGTCACCCACCATTCTTTCCTGTATCTCCCTATTTACTAATGGCCTATCTACCAATGGCCTATCTATCACAGGGGGGATGATGTAACCCGGCACTCTTTTCGGGTTATTCCCTGCTTCACCGGATGTATCAACCTGCTTTACACTGGCTGCTGGTGTACCCTGTATGAAGGATTGCTGGCTATTTGCGCTATCGGCTTTCTTAGCCGCCTTACTATCCAAAAGAACGGCTTGGGCCTTCAGGCTATTAATGGAATCCGGCTGAAATGAATTTTTTAAAGCAATACCCTGCAAGCTATCTTCTCTTCGAATTGGTTTAATCTCACCTTTATCCACTGTATACGGTTGTACACTAATATTAATGTTGGTTACCCCCCGTGCTAACATATCTTCTTTAGTCAGTTCCGACTTACTTACTGTATCCACCTTAGTTGTTAAATGTAACGTACTGTCTGATGAAACATTGTGGTCCGTAAGCGGAAGGCTCAGCGGCGCAGCAGGTTTTCTAACTCTTTTCAGCGGGAAACCCATACCCACCGAATAATTGAAATAGTTTTCCGTAGTGGGAAAGTAGTTCATATTATAGGCAACAACGGTATGTAAAAAAACACCTCTCCCCATACTAAGCTGCAGTCCCAAACCAGGCCGGTATATAGATAGCCAGGTAGCTCCCGCCATACACTGAAAAACCCAGTCCTGCATACACATAAGGAACCATAATATGATTGTCGGCGAGTAACTTAATATTCAGCCCACCCGAAGCCTCCACCATTAACTTCTTACTGGCCGAATCAGCAATACTGGAATGATCTGAAAAAGGGTGTTTAGTCACCGCAGCATTAATGGAACCGACAAAATCTATATTCGGGTTGAGGGTACCTTGAAGATAACTTATGCTTATTCCCGGAGCCATTTCCGAAACTTTCGTCCACCGGTTATTCAGCAAAACATCCGTAAAAGATGATCTGCTGAAGAGATTAGGAGTATAGATATCCTTTAGGGAAAAAGAAAATTGAATGGTAGGAGGTTTTCGTTTACCCTTCATTTTTTGACTGAAAGCACCGGTTACACTGAATAACACTGAAAAAAAAGTAAGAAATAGTCTCATTTGATTAATTAAAGCTCATACCGATACGGCATGAGCTTCTCCCATTATAAATCTTCACAATAACTGGCTGCTATTCTCTTATTTAATAATATTCACGGCTCCTGATCGAACTACTGTTTTACCATCGGTCGTAACAGCCTGAACCACCCAAATATAAGTACCCACCGGAACAGGAACTCCATTGTAACGACCGTCCCATCCCTTGTTAACATCGCTGGTTTCAAACATAACCTGATGGTATTGGTTATATATTATGAACCTATTAAGTGTTTTGATACTTACCGTATTTAAAAGGAACAGGTCGTTTATTCCGTCACCGTTGGGTGAGAATGAGTTAGGTGCATATACATACCCTTTATCCTCACTGAAAGCAATCACCTGCAATGTGTCAATAGTTTGACATCCGGAAGCCTGTACAATCTTTATAGTATAAACAATGCCTGTATCGGCTGTAATAACCGGGTTAACAATTGTGCTATCATCGAGGTACTTGGATGGATACCAGGTATAGCTTACTCCGATATTTCTCGCACTTAACTGGGTAGCTGTGTTCTTAAGCACATTTACCACTGTTTTCTCGGCAGGCACAGGGTCTGCAACAATAACACTCTTAGTTACACTATCCTTCGCTGCATCACAACCCGCTATGGACGCCACCAGTTTTACCTGGTAGTTACCTGTACCAGCAAACTGGTAATTGAAACTCTGGCTGTTTGAAACCAGGGAGTTATCTACTGACCAGCTATAGTTAACCGGTAATGGATCATTGGATACGGTTGTGCTGGTGAAGGTACCCGCTTTGCTTACACAACTAACACTATACGTAAAGTCTGGTGCAGGCTTGCTGATCGTGGTTAATGTGATGCTGTTGGTTGCCTCTACCGAACACCTGTTGGCGTCTGCCACAGACAGGGTGTAGGTTCCCGGCAACTGGGTGCTAAATGAATTGAGGTTATTTGTTCCGGCAGCAATTACTGCACCATCCCTGTACCAGGTATAAGATATCAATCCAGTGTTACTAGCTTGTAAAATCAGGTCTGTTCCAGTACATATCCTGTTGGTGACCGATGTTATAGATACGGATGGCAATGCCTGAACAGTTACGGACTTGCTCATGACAATTACGCGGCTGCCCACTTTAATGGTATAATTGATAACGGCTGTACCTGCTGTAAGCGCTGTGGCAACACCGCTTGCTGATATTGAAATAATACTGCTGTTGCTGCTGCTCCATGTGCCGCCGCTTATACTCAATGAATCAGTATAGTTAGCCTGCGATCCCAAACAGATGTAATCTGGCCCCATGATCTTATCGCTGGAAGCGGCAGGATTGAAATCTTCCACAAACAGGCTTACCGTAGTAGATGCCGCAAGGAAATTTGCAGTGGCAGGTACCCTGGCTGTGATGGTTGCAGTTCCGGCTCCGGTAATGGTGGCAGTATTGCCGGATATGGTAACAATGGCCGCATTGCTGCTTTCGTATACTACCGCTCCATCTGAATTAGTGGTGGAAGTAAGCGCAAACGGCGCGTCTCCATACGACTTATTAAGGTTGGTCATGGCAATGGTTGCCGGAGCCTGCAGTACGGTTATGGTAGCCGTTATGGTGTACGGCATGAAGTTGGCGGTTTCAGCCACCGTAACGGTAACTGTGGCCTGTCCGCCTCCATTAATGAATGCCATACTATCCACAAAGCTTACCACAGACAGGTTATTGCTTGCAAAACGGAGCGTACCCGGCGAGTTGGTGGAAACACCAGGCACAAATGGCGCATTGCCAAATACCTTGCTGGTATTGCTAAAACTCATAACCGGTGTTGCTTTGGCTACCGTTACCGTTGCCGTAGCAGACATGGCCGGGTAACCCGCTGTAGCGGCTACATTTACCGTTATCACCGCAGAACCGGCACCCTGTATAGTTGCCGTGTTACCGTTTATGCTAAGGATAGCAGCATCACTGCTCACGTAACTGATCGGCCCGTTTGAGCTGGTAACCGCACTCAGCGTAAATGGCGCATCTCCATATACCTTATTGATATTGCCCATAACAACCGTGCTGGTAGCAGCACCTACTTTAATGGTAGCGGTTGTTGTTGCGCCCGTATAGTTAGTAGTAGCAGCCAGGTTTGCCGTAATGGTAGCGGTACCTGCACCTACTATGGTTGCTGTTTGTCCTGTTATGCTTACCACAGACGGATCATTGCTGATATAGCTGATGGCACCGCCAGAGTTTGTGGTAGCTGAAAGTGTAAATGGTACATCACCATACACTTTATTCAGGTTACCCATTGCTATTGTTCCATTCGAAGGACTTACTGTAACGGTAGCAGTGGTTGTTGCGGCAGTATAGTTGTTGGTAGCAGCCAGGTTTGCTGAAATGGTAGCGGTACCCGCACCTACTATGGTTACCGTTTCTCCTGTTATGCTTACCACAGACGGATCACTACTGATATAGCTGATGGCACCGCCTGAGTTTGTGGTAGCTGAAAGTGTAAATGGTACATCGCCATACACCTTATTCAGGTTACCCAATGTGATCGTTCCACTGGCAGCACTTACCCTAACCATGGCAGCAATGCTGGCTGATGAATAGCTGGTGGTTGCGGCAACATTAGCGGTAATAGTGGCATTGCCTGCCCCAACTACAGTGGCTGTATTTCCATTAACAGCTATCACGGATGGATTGGAACTGGTATAAGTGATGGCCCCACCTGAGTTAGTAACGGCAGAGAGTGTAAATGGTGCATCTCCATATACTTTGGTGATATCAGCCAGGGTTATAGTACCTGCCCCCGCACTTACCACCACGGCTGCTGTTACAGAATTAGCCGTAAAGTTAGCGGTTGCCGCTACCGTTGCGGTAATAATGGCACTGCCTCCACCTGTAATGGTAGCAATATTACCGCTGATGCTCACTACCGATGGGTTACTGCTCACATAAGTGATGGCTCCGCCGGAAAGAGCTGTTGCCGACAGGGTATAGGTCATTGGAGACACTCCATAGACAGCCGTTATAGATGTTGGTGTAAGGGTTATTGTAGGCGTAGCCGCGTAAACAGTTACCATAGCGGTAGCAGACACCGCCGCAAAATTAGCTGTACCCGCAACCTGAACGGTGATGGTGGCTGTACCCGCAACACCTACCGTTGCGGCGGTTGTATTGATACTTAATACAGCAGGATTACTGCTGGTATAAGTTACCAAACCATCCGAATTGGTGGCGGCAGAGAGTACAAAGCTACCTGAGCCATAAGCCCTTGTAATATCCGCCATACTCAGTGTTGGCAAGGCCGCCGATACGGTAATCGTAGCCGTAGTGGTTACAGATACAAAATTAGCCGTTGCAGCTACCGTGGCAGTTATATGCGCGGTACCGCCACTTCTTATGGTAGCCTTGTTGGCCACAATACTGATCACAGACGGATCATCACTTACATAACTGATGGCGCCGTTTGAGTTGGTTACGGCTGCCAGTATAAACTGCGCATCGCCATACACCTTGCTCACATTGGCCAGGCTCAGGGTTGGGGTATTGCTGTTAACGGTAATATTAGCCGTGGCGCTGGCTGCCCCGTAATTGGCGGTTTGCGCCACACTGGCGGTAATGATAGCCGAACCTCCGCTTACTACACTGGCCCTGTTGCCACTAATACTGATAACAGATGGATCACTGCTTGTATATGTGATGGTAGCATCCGAATTGGTAGTAGCTCCCAACAGGAAGTCCGGATCACCGTAGGTCTTACTAAGCGGATGGAAGTTGCTGATAGAAGCGGCAAGTTTCGATACATTTACGGTAACCTGTGATGAAGCAGCCTGGTAATTCCGGGTTGCCGGTACACTGGCCGTAATGATAGCCGATCCTGCCCCCACCACCGTGGCAATATTGCCATTGATGCGAACTACCGACGTGTTACTACTGCTATAACTTACTACTCCATCGGAAGCAGTCGTAGAAGTCAGGGTATAGCTCATTGTTCCTGATCCATATACGGTATTAATAGCCGCCGGTGCAATGGAAAGCGTTGCCGGTGATTTCAGTACCAACATTATTAGCGTTGCACTACCTGCTAAATAGTTATTGGTTTCCGCTACGTTCACTGTAATATGGGTTGATCCTGCACCGGTTACCGTAGCTGTATTGTCATTAATAACAACCACAGATTTTGAAAGACTATTCTCAGGTACATAACTGATGTCTCCATCGGAATTGGTGGTGGCAGTCAGCGTAAATGGAGCATCCCCAAATGTTTTTGCAATATCATCAGCAGTTATCGTTGGTACTGCGCGGGTAACCGTAATGATCTTTTGTAAGCTAGGTGCCGGGTTAATAAACAAACCAGGATCACCAGCCTGATTCGCTGTTACAATAATAGTACCTGCGGCTGTTATTAGTAAAGTATTGCCGGTAATAACACCAGGGCCGCTAACAGAATAGGTAATTGGGAAATTATTAGAGCCGTTATTCTCCAAAGTAGACTGCGCGGTAAGGGCTATTGTCTTTCCGGGTTCATATACAACGGTAGCAGGCAGGTCTGTTGTATATACAATTCGCTGATTGTCGCCCTGAATATTCCAATTAACACTACTTCCAGCAGGTTCATAGTTATCATCACCCGCCTGGCTCAATTCTACATTAACATTACCGCTATCAGCTAAGATGCTGAGAAGATTACCCGTAAGGTCTGCTACCCCAGACGTAGTAAAAGCCCCCAGTGTCAGCGTCACAGCGAGTCCGGACGTTGATGTTGCCGATAGTGCTAGTTTCTCGTTAGTGAAATACAAGTATGACAAAGGATAAACATCTATACCTGCCAGTGTAAGCACCTGTTTAGCCTTGCTGATCACCACAGTGGACGTAGCACTTACCGCTGCAAAATTGGTGGTGGCTGCTATATCTGCGGTAACATGTACGGTACCCGCTTTGTGTATGGTTGCCTGGCTGCCGGTGATGCTCAGTATTGATGGATCACTGCTGGTATAGGTGATGGCGCCATCGGAATTTGTTATCGCTTTCAGCGTAAAGTCAGCATCCCCATACGTACGGCTGATATTGGCGAAGTTGATGACAGGCATTTCTTTGCTGGCCGTTACCGTAGCGGTGGCTGAGCTTGCTGCAAAATTGGTTGTGGCTGCTACAGTAGCCGTAATAGTTGCGCTGCCGGCCCCTACAATACTTACCGTGTTGCCACTTACCAGTGCTACCGAGGTGTTACTGCTGGCAAACGATACAATTCCATTTGAATTAGTGGAATAATTCAGGGTATAGGTAAGCGGCGCTGCTCCATTTACCGCATTAATGGAAGTTGGTGTAATGGTGAGGGTTGGCGTTTGCTTACTTACGGTTACAGTAGCCGTTGTAGAAGCCGCGGCAAAGTTAGCCGTGGCAGCCACTGTTGCTGTAATAATGGCACTACCCGCTCCCGTAACAGTAGCGCTATTACCACTGATCGTTACAACACCGGCATTGCTGCTGGTATAAGTAACCAGTCCATCAGCATTGGTAACAGCCGATAGGGTAAATGGTGCGTCACCATATTGCTTGCTGATATTAGCCAGGCTAATAGTGGATGATGCGGTACTTACTGATACAGAGGCTGTTGATGAAGCAGCGATAAAGTTGGCTGTTGCGGCAACCGTTGCGGTAATGGTTGCATGTCCGGCAGCCTTAACCGTTGCTGTATTTCCGCTAATGCTTACCACCGATGGATCACTGCTTGCATAAGTTACCGCTCCATCTGAGTTGGTGGTAGCTGTTAATGTATACGACTGTGGAGCACCTGTAAATATGATGTTTGTTACGGCCGGGGTAATGGATATGGTGGTTGTTACCGTACTAACCGTTACCGCAACCGTTACAGAGGCGGCAGCAAAATTAGCCGTGGCAGCAACCATTACTTTTACTGTTGTAGAACCGCCGCCTGTTACCGTAGCAGTATTGCCATTAATGCCCAGTACATAAGGATCTGCACTCACATAACTGATCGCTCCATCTGAATTGGTTGTAGCAGAAAGTGTGAACGGAGCCGATCCATACACTTTGCTGATAGCAGCCATGTTAATGTTCGGAGTCGCTGCCGCTACCGTTACCGTAGCAGTTGTGCTGGCCGCATAGTAATTAGCCGATGCGGCTACCGTAGCCGTAATGGTAGCCACCCCTCCGCTGTGGATGGTAGCCGTATTACCACTGATGCTCACCACCGATGGCGCATCACTGCTGTAAGTGATCACACCTGCAGGGTTATTGGTCGTTGCACTCAAAGTAAAGGCTGCATCGCCATATACCTTGCTGATATCATTTAAATGGATGGTCGCACTAGCCTTGTCCACCGTTACGTTAGCCGTAGTGGTAGCGGCTGTATAGTTGGTGGTCTGCGTTACACTAGCCGTAATAACAGCCGTGCCAGCTCCCACTACTGTGGCAGTATTACCGCTAACGCTTACTACCAGCGGATTAGAACTGCTGTAAGTAATGCCCGCATCGGAATTAGTCGTACCTCCCAGCGTAAAGCTAGCATCACCATAGGTCTTGCTCATCGGTGCAAGCGTTACCGTTGCGCTAGCCCTGCTCACCACCACGCTCACCGTTGCACTGGCAGCTGTATAGTTAGCCGTGGCAGCCACGCTTGCTGTAATGGTAGCCGTTCCTGCTCCCTTCACCGTAGCTGTTGTGCCCACTACCGCTATCACAGATGGATCACTACTGCTGTAGCTAACCACTCCATTGGAATTACTGGTCGAACTGAAGGTATACACCGTACCCGCTCCTGTCAGTGCGAAGACCGTACTGATAGAGGATGGGCTAACCGATAGGGTACCTGTTGCCACCGATACGCTCACATTGGCCGTTGTGCTCGCTGCCACGTAGTTGGCCGTTGCCGGTACGCTCACCGTAAGGATCGCGTTACCCGCTCCTACTACCGTAGCTATATTACCGCTCACCGACAATACCAATGGATCGGAGCTTACATACTCAACCACTCCATCGGAATTAGTGGTAGCACTTAATACAAAGCTGCCATCACCGTATACCTTACTGATATTATTGTGCTCTATACTTACCGCCGCCCTGGTCACATTGATCGTATGCCACTGCGTTGGTGCAGCATTGTATACATTATCACCTGACTGGTCGGCTGTCAGGATCACCGTTCCGCCGCCCAGTACCGTTAACACATTACCCGATACGCTCGCTGAACCAGACTGTACCGTATAGGTAACCGTTAATCCGGAGCTGGCACTACCCGTCAAGCTAAGGGTAAGACCCGGCTGGTAGCCCACCGATGATGGAAGTGCCGGTACAAAGCTGATCGCCTGGTTAGAACGCGTAACATCTACTGTAAGGCTACCGCTGGCAGCATTATAGTTCTCATTACCCGGCTGGCTGTAGATCACAGTAAGGGTACCGGTGGCCGCCGTCAACGTCAGCCTATCATCAACAGACAGCGTAGCAGGACTGCCCGCTCCAAGGCTTAAAGTAACCGACAGACCCGCTGTAGAACTACCCGCAAGCTGGATCGGTACATTGAGATAGGTTGACAATGGTACACCACTGTCCGGAAGACCCGACAGGCTCAATACCTGGGTGGCCTTGGATACCACCGCTATCGCCGTGGCCGTAGCCGCTCCGTACTGAGGTGTGGCTGCTACCTCGGCCGTAAGGGTTACCGTACCCGCTTTAAGGATCGTAGCCGTATTACCACTCACAGAGATGATAGAAGGATCCGCACTGAAATAAGTGATCGCTCCACCGGAGTTGCTCACCGCATTGAGCGTAAAGCTGCCGTCACCATATACCTTATTGATATTACTGAAGCTGATCGTGGTAGAACCCGAGGTTACCGTTACACTAGCCGTTGCACTGGCTGCCGTATAGTTAGCCGTTGCGCTCACGCTCGCCGTAATGGTAGCCACACCCGATCCCATCACCGTAGCAGTCGTTCCTACAACGGAGATCACTGCAGGGTTAGAGCTGGCATAACTTACCACTCCATCTGAATTAACCACCGAACTTAATGTATACGTAAGCGGTGCCACTCCATAGTTAGCCACTATAGAAGCAGGGCTGATAGTAATGCTGCCCGTTGCTGGAGACACATACACACTGGCCGTTACAGAGGCCGCAGCAAAATTAGCCGTGGCAGCCACACTAGCCGTTACATGCGCCGTACCCGCTCCGATGATCGTTACCTGGTTACCACTGATGCTAAGTACGCCAGGTGCATCGGTAGTATAGCTGATCAAGCCATTAGAGTTCGTAGTAGCACTTAACGTAAAGGACGCATCACCATATACCTTACTGATATCACCCAAACTGATCGTAGAGGAAGCCGTACTTACGCTCACCGATGTTGTAGCGGAGGCCGCCGCAAAATAAGCTGTTTCACCTACCGAAACAGTAATAGTAGCAGTACCAGCACCCTTTACAACAGCAGTCGTAGTACCGGAAATGGCAATTACAGCGGTGTTATCGCTACTATACATTAGCTCTCCTCCATAGTAATTAGTAGTAGCCGACAGTGTAAATGGCTGGTCGCCAAATACCTTGCTTATCGGAGCTAAAGACAGTGTTGGTATAACCTTGCCTACTCTTACCGTAGCCGTAGTGCTATATGCAAAATAATCGGCTGTTTCTGCTACCGTTATAGTAATTGTGGCTGTACCCACTCCGTGCACCACAGCTGTATTAGTGCCAGAAATAGACACTACAGAGGTATTATCACTCGTATAAATAATAGTACCTCTATAATAGTTGGTAGTAGCTGACAATGTAAATGGCTGATCTGCAAAACTTTTACTAATCGGTGCCAATGAAAGCGTTGGTGTAATCTTACCCACTATTGCAGAAGCAGTCACACTAAAGGCGTTAAAGTTAACTGTCTCTGCCACCTGTATCGTGATGCTGGCTGTTCCGCCACCTACTACTACTCCTGTATTAGTACCCGATATCGATACCACAGCGGCATCACTGCTGCTGTAAGTAATCGCTCCTCCATAATAATTAGTAGTAGCGGACAGCGTAAAGTCGGCATCACCAAGTGTCTTCGTGATATCTGCCAGTGCAAGTGTTGGTGTGAGTTTACCTACCGTTACTGTAGCGGTCGCGCTGAAGGCATTGAAGTTCGTTGTCTCTGCTACGCTTACTGTAATAGTCACGGTTCCGCCACCTACTACTACTCCTGTATTAGTACCCGATATCGATACCACAGCGGCATCGCTACTACTGTAAGTAATCGCTCCTCCATAATAATTCGTGGTAGCTGACAGCGTAAAGTCGGCATCACCAAATGTCTTCGTGATATCTGCCAGTGCCAGTGTTGGTGTTAACTTACCTACCGTTACAATGGCAGTAGTGCTATAAGCATTGAAGTTCGTTGTCTCTGCTACGCTTACTGTAATAGTCACGGTTCCGCCACCTACTACTACTCCTGTATTAGTACCCGATATCGATACCACAGCGGCATCACTGCTACTGTAAGTGATCGCTCCTCCATAGTAATTCGTGGTAGCTGACAGCGTAAAGTCGGCATCACCAAATGTCTTCGTAATGTTGGCAAAGTTAAGTGTTGGGGTAGCCCTGCCTACGGTAGCAGTTGCTGTTGCACTCAACGCATTAAAGTTAGCTGTCTCTGCCAGGTAGATCGTAATGTCTGCTGTTCCGCCACCCTTCACTTCTCCCGTTGATGTGCCGGAGATATTTATTACAGATGGGTTACTGCTGGTGTAAGTAATCGCACCTCCGTAGTAGTTCGTAGTAGCCGTCAGTGCGAAGTCTGCTTCGCCAAAGGTCTTCGTAATGTTGGCAAAGTTAAGTGTTGGGGTAGCCCTGCCTACGGTAGCAGTTGCTGTTGCACTCAACGCATTAAAGTTAGCTGTCTCTGCCAGGTAGATCGTAATGTCTGCTGTTCCGCCACCCTTCACTTCTCCCGTTGATGTGCCGGAGATATTTATTACAGATGGGTTACTGCTGGTGTAAGTAATCGCACCTCCATAGTAGTTCGTAGTAGCCGTCAGTGCAAAGTCTGCTTCGCCAAAGGTCTTCGTAATGTTGGCAAAGTTAAGTGTTGGGGTAGCCCTGCTCACTATCGCAGTAGTGGTAGCACTAAAGCTTGGGAAATTAGCCGTTTCGGCCACATTTACCGTTATTGTAGCTGTTCCGCCGCCTGCCACTGTTGCAGTTGTTCCATTGATTGAAATTACATTCGGGTCAGAACTGCTGTAAGTAATAGGGCCACCGAAATAATTGGTTGTTGCAGATAGTGTAAAGCTACCGTCTCCAAACGTTTTGCTGATAGGAGCCAGCGATAACTCGGGGGTAGTTCTTTTAACATCTACCGTTGTGGTTGCACTAACAGACACATACCTTGCCGTTGGAGAGAGGGTTGCGGTAACTATTGCTGTACCACCACCTACAATTGTTACCTGTGATCCATTGATAGAAATTACAGAAGCATCTGGTGATGTATAGGTGATAGCACCATTAGAAGTAGTTACCGTTTTGGGGGTTAATGAGAAAGGACCATCCCCATACACTACAGTAGAAGGGCTAAGTGTTAGGACTGGCGTGGCCTGCAATATAGTAATATTAGCTGTTGCTGATGCCGCCACAAAATTGGCTGTTGCATCTACATATGCCGTGATACTGGCTGCTCCCCCGTCCAGTATGCTGGCTATGTTAGGACTTACGATCTTTACAATAGCTGGAGCACTGCTGGTATAGTGTATGGTGGCATCGGATGTTGTGATACCATTCAACACAAAATCTGCATCCTCATACCGTTTGGTCATATTGGCCAGGCTGATAGAAGGCACCCCTTGCGATACGATGATGGTATTGCTGATATCCGGCGCCTGGTTATAGAAAGTATTACCTGCCTGGCTGGCTGTGATCAATACAGAACCCGTTCCGGTTATGTTTAGAATACCAGTATTGTTATCTACTACACCTGGGCCACTCTGAACGCTATAGGTTACAGAAAGACCAGAAGTGGCTACACCAGTAAGCGTAATAGTTAATCCGGTTTGATACAAAACCGTTCCGGGTAACGCTGTTGTATAACTGATACTCTGCTGATCCTTCACTACATCAAAGGATGAGGTTTTTGTGATGGCGTTAAAATTCTCATTACCCGCCTGGGCATAGATAATTTCAATGATACCGGTTGTGGATGTACTCTTTAAACCCGTTCCGTTCACCAGTTCGGCAGGACTGCCATCGCCGAGAGAAATAACCACAGGTAACCCGGATGTAGAGGTTGCGGTTAACGGTATTTCCTGGTTAACAAAATCCTTCAGCTTATAAGGCGAGGTAGGTAGCCCGCTCAGGGTTAGCGACTGGTTCGCTTTGCTAATGTCAACAGTGGCGGTAGCGGAAGCCGACATAAAATTACCCGTTGCCGGCACGGTAGCTATCACCTGCACTGTTCCCGCCCCCTTGATAGTAGCTGTTTTACCGTTTATTTCCAGCAAGGCAGGGTTGCTACTTACATACCCGATTGTACCATCAGAAGTAGTGGTAGCCGTAAGATCAAATGATCCCTCTCCATAGGTTTTACTAAAACTATTGAAAGTAACACTGGCGGTTGCCTGGGTTACCGTTACCTGCGCGGTGGCTGAAGTTGCATAATAACCCGCGGTGGCAGCTACGTTCGCAGTAATAGTGGCGGTTCCTCCTTTATCCAGGGTAACAATATTTCCATCAACAGAAGCTACCTGGCTATTGCTGCTTGTAAACGTAACAGTTCCGTCCGGTACCGGTGATACACTGACCAGGTAGGTAAACGGTGCCGTACCGTACTTGGCTGTAATAGAAGATGGCTCAATATTCACCGTTGGCGTGGCCTTAAGAACGGTAACGTTAGCTGTTACAGAGAACGCCTGGAAATTGCTGGTTGCCGCCTGCGTTACAGTTACCTGCGCAGTGCCTGCTGCATTCATAGACGCAGTGGCATTCGATTGGCCAGAAAGAACAATAACACCGGTATTTCCGCTTTCATAGTTCAGCGCTCCATCTGAGTTGGTAGTAGCAGACAAAACAAAAGAACCAGTACCGTAGGTTTTGGTAATATCGGCAAGACCCAGTTGTGGCACGGCTTTCTCTACCGTAATAGTGGTTGTGATAGATCTAGCTATATAATTAGCCGTTTCGGGCATGACCAGTGTAATAACGGCAGTACCTGTATTATGTACATTAGCTACAGCTGTTTGGTTGCTGGTAGCTCCAATACTAATTACATCGGTATTATCACTTGAAAAGCTGATAGGATTTGCTGAATTAACAGCAGGCGTTAACGTAAATGGCGCATCTCCGTATGCTTTGGTGATATCAGCCAGCGATAAGGTTGGCGTAGCTTTTACAACAACAGCACTAGCCGTTATGGTTAACGGCCCGAAATCCGCTGAAGCAGCCAACGAAACAGTAATGGTTGCCGTACCGGCACCTGCTACCGTAGCGGTTGTTCCACTAATACTTATGACACTGGTATTACTGCTGCTGTACACGATTGCCCCGGGTGAATTGGTAGTAGCAGATAATACAAAAGTACCATCCCCATATACCTTGGTAATATTGACCAATGACAAGGTAGGATTAAAAACATTTCTATACGCATACAGAAGGCTATTGCCCGTACCTGCGCTGATGATCTCTGTGCGCCCATCTCCATCTATATCGGCTGCCTCAATAAATCCGGTGCCACTTCCGGTAAACGTTGCCTGGGTTACGAATGATGCGGCCGTTACAGCGGCCCCCGTTACTGCCTGGCTACGTAAGAAATATACTAGGCCATTCGTATTATCTGAATAGGCTATATCTGCTTTACCATCCCCATCCAGGTCCGAAGCTACCAGATCATAAGGAACGCCCGGTACGGTACCCAAAGATACGTGCGCCTGGAAACTGGCCTGACTAAGTGAACCCGGAACAGCTATATTACGGAACACAAATACTTGAGATGGTGCCCCCCCCCCCCAATGGCCAGGTCAATTTTACCATCGCCATCAAAGTCACCTGAAGTGATCACCCTTGCACCTACACCGTTGGCAACATACGTAACGCGATTTGTAAATGTAATACCTCCAATTCCGTTTGACGTATTTCTATACAAATAAATAGTTTGACTAGTAGTGCAAGCTGCCAGATCCAATTTACCATCCCCATCAAAATCATTAATCGTAAACCGCTTTCCGGACTGGATTCCCTTGGCATCTGAAAGAAGGTACCTGGACCTAAATGAAAGGGACCCTACATCCGTAGATGAGTTAAGATAAACAGAGATGCCGGAACTGCCCATAGTTACCAGGTCAATTTTACCATCACTATCAAAATCACCTGCTCCCGCCTGTTCTGCATTGTTCAAAAGCGTAACTGTGAATGCTGATGCAAAACTGCCTGCTGTAATACTTCCGCTGGTGGCGGTATTGAGGTACACCGTTGCCAATGCACTGCCTGTATTGGTAACCGCAATATCTAATTTTCCGTTCCCGTCAAAATCGGCTACCAGAACACTGGTAGCAGGTGTGGCAGACAGGGTAACCGGTGCATCGTAACTAGTGGTGCTGATACTACCCTTTGTAGCAGTATTGCGTAATACCGCTACACCGCCATCCGTTGCGGTTACTATATCTATTTTACCGTCGCCGTCAATATCTCCATAAGCCACGGCTCTCGCAGTGCCGGGTAAGGTAAAATCTACTTTTGACAGGAAACTCGTATTGCCATTACTGCCCCCGGCATAAGTAACGGCAAAGGAGGTTGCACTATAGGCTGTATATCCTGCGCTGATATCCGTTACACTAATATCTTTATAGGCAGTTCCGTACGGTACATTTACCGTTAAGCTACTGGTGGTACCCGTTACAACCTGGGCTTTTACAGGGCCAAAGTAAACGGCATTATTGCCTGGCGTTGCATTAAAACCCGACCCGTTTATAATAACGCTTGTGCCAATGGTACCGGTTACCGGTGTGATGGTGCTGATAGATAATACGGGCTTGTTTCTAAAGACGGCAACCCCCATGGCATCTCCATTACCCACCACTATATCCAGCTTGCCATCATTATCAAAATCGGCCAATCCAATACCGTAAGGGTCGGATGAGTTAATGCTTTTAAATAGTTGCATTGGGCTAAAACTGGCCGCTGTAATACTGGCATTTGCGCTATTTGTGTTTCTTAATATAACAATACCTTGATTAGTCGGGTCTGCCGCCACAATATCTACCTTACCATCACCATCATAATCACCTACTGCTACTGATACCGGCGACGCAGATGAGAAAATGACTACCGCTGTACCAAAGCTGCCGGTAGTAAAACTACCCGTACTGGAATTATTTTGAAGTATCGCTACACCAGCATACCCAATACTCCCATAATAACTAGCAGCTACCAGATCCGGCTTGCCATCTCCATTAACATCTGCACTTGCTAAACTGTTTGGACCACCAAGGTCAGATGTATCTAGTCTTACAGCAGCATCGAAAGACATCGTTCCGCTACTGGTATTACGTAACAAGTATATGAAATCGCCCGTGCCGAGCGGACCGCCAGCAACAGCAATGTCTAGTTTACCATCGCCATTCAGGTCAGCGGCTATCATACTAACAGGACTACGATTATACAAATAACTGCCAATGTAAAAATCTGATTTTACTGCGAAGCTCAGGCCTGTCAGGGATGATTGGTTAAGGAATACAGAAACTGTTTCGGTATTGTCAAGGTTACTACCCATATTACACAACGCAATATCGGTTTTCCCATCCCCATCAAAATCACCTGAGGTTATAGCGCATGGATTTGCACGGGTAATTAGTACCAGCTGCGTGGCAAAACTAATAGACCCGGAAGAAGAAGTATTCAGGTATACGGATACTGTATTATCGCCTTTGTTGGTTACCGCGATATCCAGCTTTCCATCGCCATTATAATCAGCTACCGTAACACCAGTAGGATTATTACCTGCTGCAAAGCTTAGCGCAGCCGCAAAACTGCTGCTGTTAATGGACCCGGTAGTGGCTGTATTTCTCCAAACCGATATACTATTCCCCCCTGTTCCATTCGCGGCTACTATATCTACCTTTCCATCACCATCAAAATCCCCATACGCTACATCTTTACTGCCGACCGAGGAGAATAATACAGGACTGGCAAAAGTGGTGTTACCCGCATCGCCACCACTATAGGTAACATTATAGGCAATACTGGTAAATGCTGTATACCCGGTGTTAATGTCGGTTACCGTAATATTCTGGTAACTGGTTCCGTAAGGCGCTGTAACCGTTAGCGTATTTATACTGGCTGCTGTTACCGTGGCAGCAGTGGCGCCAAAGAAAACACGGTTATTAGCAGCAGTGGTATTAAAATTATTACCATTAATAGTAACGTTACCCAATACCGGCCCCGCAATAGGGGTAACGGAAGTTATGCTCATCACCAGCCTGTTACGCAATACAGACACGGAGGATAGCAAATTATTGGATGCTACCAGGTCCTGTCTGCCATCTCCATCTATATCCGCAAATGCTACTGTATAATTTGAGGTTCCTGTGTAAGCGTAGGCGGTTGCAAAACTGGCGGTGGTTAGTGATGTGCCCGGTGTTTGATGGGTATTGCGTAATAAAAAAGCCCCGGCCCATGCGTTGTTCAAAGCCAAGTCTGTTTTACCATCCCCATCATAGTCGCCTGCCACAATTGCTACGCCGCCATTTGCTATTGAAATACCTATGCCACTATCGAAGCTAAGTGTGCCTGCTACGGTATTGGTATTGGTAACCAGTGATACCTTGCCATAGGAAGATGCGGCAATGTCTGGCAAACCATCCTGGTTAAAATCGCCTACTGTAATACCAGAAAAAGCTTCTGAAGAACCCAATACATATTCGCCTCCAACAAACCGAATGGAACCATAACTGGTCGATGTGTTCAGGCGAACCTTAATATATGAATAAGCTTGATCTGCTTCAACAAATGCCAAGTCTATCTTTCCATCCTGGTTAAAGTCGCCGGTTGCTAATAATCTTTTCCTAAGAGTATAGACCTGAATACCATTCGTAGTAAAGTCAAACGAGATCTTTCCCGCAGACAATGTGGTATTTAGATACGTACCAATACCAGTAGAACTACTATTAGATACAACAAAATCTGGCTTTCCATCCCCATCAAAATCAGCTACCTGCACATCAATTGGCGAGCTGCCTGCACCGGTGGTAAAGGTAAGCGGGCTAGCAAAACTGCCGGCAGAGATATTACCCGAACTATGGGTGTTACGGTATATGGCAACCGAATTGGCGGATTGGTTAACAACAACAATATCCTGCTTGCCATCGCCATCAAAATCGGCTACCTGCATTTTTACAGGGCCGCTCTCTGTGGTAAAATCAACTTTGGTGGCCAGGCTGCCGCTGGTAATGGTGCCGGCCGTGGCAGTATTCTGTAGTACAGAGAAGCTATTGGCCCCGTTATTAACCACCACAAGATCCACTTTTCCATCGGCATTAAAATCTCCGAAGGCAACATCGGTTGGACTTTGCCCGGTAGCCGTGGCCACCGCTGTTTCCAGGGTGGTAAGGCCACCATCGCCCCCACTATACGTAACATTGAAGGCGGTATTGGTGTAAGCGGTATAACCGGTGGTGATATCCGTTACCTGCAGGTTTTGTAAACCGGCGCCGTATGGCACTTGTACCACGAGTGTATTGGTAGACCCCTGGGTTACCAGTGCCGCAGTTGGGCCAAAATAAACTTTGTTATTGGTAGGTGTTGCATTAAAATTAACACCCTTAATGGTTACGCTAGTTCCTATAATGCCTGATACAGGGCTGAAGGATACCATTTTCATTAACTTCCGGTTTCTTAATACTGCCAGGCTACTGGTTGTGTTATTAACCATCAGCAGGTCCTGTGCCTCATCTCCATCTATATCGGCCATGGCTACCTGGTATGGGCTATTACCGGTAATCGCATAAGAAACACCGGCAGCAAAACTGCTGGTGGTAATATTACCGCTTACCTGCATATTACGGAAAACGCTAACCGAACTGCCGCTATAATCGGCTACAGCCAGGTCAAGCCAGCCATCGCCATCATGATCGGCTACCGCTATAGAAACCGGGTTACTGCCAGTGGTAAAGCTTACAGGGCCGTTAAAGCTGATGGTACCGGATGAGCCGGTATTGCGCAGAACGGCCATACCCGAACTGCCGGTAACCGCCAGGTCGGGCTTGCCATCCTGGTTAAAATCGCCGGTTACTATTCTATTGGAACCCGCTATGGTTGTTGTGGTTGCTTCCGTAGCAAAACTGATGCTTCCGCTACCCGCTGATGTATTCCGGAAAATCGATAAACTGGCAGAGCCGGTGGCTACTGCTATATCTGTTTTGCCATCCCCATCATAATCGCCGGTTGTAATACCCTGTGGATTAGCACTGGTTATGGCTGTATAAGGTGTGGCAAAAGATATGGTTGACGGCCCGGTAGAATTGTTTAGATAAACATACACATTGGTAGTTCCATTATGGGTAACCGCCATATCCATTTTGCCGTCTTTGTCAAAATCGGCTACCGCAATATTATACGGGGTGGCCAGGGTGGTAAAGGTTACCTGCGTGGCAAAACTGGCCGCTGTAATGCTGCCGTTAGTAGCCGTGTTGCGTAAAACAGATACCAGGTTACTGCCTTTATTGGTTACCAGTATATCCAGCTTACCATCGCCATCCATATCGGCCAGGGTTACTCCCTCCGGTGATGTGCCGACGGTAAAATCAACTTTTGTAGCCAGGCTGCCTGCATCTATCAAATTGGCGGTTGCGGTATTTTTTAGTACCGAAACGGTTCCGCCGGTGGCATTGGCCACTACTACATCTACTTTACCATCATTATCTATATCACCATACGCCAGGCCCTGCGGTGCCGACCCCGTGGTAAACGTTTTAAAAGGCATGAAGACGGTATTACCATTATCGCCACCATCATAGGTAATATTGTATGCCGAAGTACTATACGCAGAAAATCCGCTGGTGATATCCGTTACCGACAAATTCTGGTAGCTGGAACCATACGGTACCGTTACACTAAGGGTAGTGCTACTGGCCTGGGTTACGGTTGCCGCTGTGGCACCAAAATATACTTTGTTATTAGTAGCAATTGAGTTAAACCCTACCCCCTTGATGGTTACTGTACTGCCAATAGCACCCTGCACCGGGTTAAAGGACGTCATGTACATGGTTAACCTGTTTCGCAAAACAGACACCGTGTTACCGGCGCTGTTACTGGTTACCAGGTCCAGTTTTCCATCCCCGTCCAGATCGGCCATTCCTACGCCATTAGGCGTACTGCCGGTGGCATAGGAAACCATAGCAGCAAAAGTACCGGCACTAAATGTTGATGAAACAACAGCTGCATTGCGATATACCATCACGGTACTGTTTGCCGAATTAGCAACCGCCAGGTCGGGCCAGCCATCGCCATCATAATCGCCCGCCGCTATGCGGTATGGAGCGGTACCTATGGCGATGGTTACCTGCGTCTGAAAACTGAAATTACCGGCGCCTGAACTGGCATTGGCTAACAAACTTATACTTGTGCCTGCTGAATTGGTTACTGCCAGATCTATTTTTCCATCCCGGTTAAGATCTGCCGCTACAATCCCGCGTGGTGTAGTGCCTACGGTAAGGGTATTGAAAAGCGTAAACCCAATGAGTCCATAGCCGGTGGAAGTATTCTGGAAAATTGATACGGTACCGGCACCGGAATTAACCACGGCTATATCCGTTTTTCCATCCCGGTCAAAATCGCCGGTGGCTATATCTGCAGGCGTTGTACCTGCCGTATACGTACTTGATGAGAACGATATCCTACCAGGGGCAATGGACGTGTTCATAAACACGGTAATGCTATTGGCAGTGGAATTGGATACTACCATATCCATTTTGCCATCGCCATCAAAATCACCAGTGGCTACATGGTTGAGTGAAGAGGCGGTTGCAAAAGTAAAGGCAGTTGCAAAACCAGCGGCTGTAATATTCGCTCCCGCTGTTGTGGTATTGAGCAATACGGTTACAAAACTGGAACCGCCATTGGTAAAAGCTATATCCAGTTTTCCATCCCCATCAAAATCGGTCACATTTACACTATTGGCACCCGTGCCAGCTCCGCTTGTGGCAAAACTAACCTGTGTATTAAAACTACCTTTGGCATTAATATTACCCACGGTAGCTGTATTTTGGAGAACAGACACGCCATTGGTTGTATTATTAGCGGTTACCAGGTCTATTTTACCATCCAGGTTCAGATCTCCATACGCCACATCCTGCGGGGCGCTACCTGTTGCAAATGCCTGCTGCCCCATGAACACGGTATTGCCGTTCTCGCCCCCGCTATAAGTAATATTATAGGCGGTATTGGTATAGGCGGACAAGCCCGATGTGATATCAGTTACCGATAAATTGCGGTAGCTGGCCCCATAAGGCACGGTTACTACCAGGGTGTTGGTACTACCCTGTGTGATGGCTGCCGCAGTGGCGCCAAAATATACCCTGTTATTGGTGAGTGTTGGATTAAAATTGGTTCCTGTTATGGTTACCGTACTGCCCACCGCACCCGCTGTAGGGGTAAACTGGGTGATGGTCATGATAAGCCGGTTTCTTAACACAGACAGGGTGGCGCTGCCATTATTGGCCACTACCAGGTCCTGTTCCCCGTCTCCATCCATATCGGCAAAACCTACGCCATTGGGGGTAGTTCCGCTTGCGTAGTTTACACGGGTGGCAAAGCTGCTGGCAGTAATGTTGCCGCTAACGGAAAGATTTCGGAGGATGCTCACATTGGCGCTGCCGCTGTTGCCCGCCGCCAGGTCCAGCCAGCCATCTCCATCATAATCGCCTGCAGCAATAAACAATGGTGTGGTTCCCACGCTCAGGTTAACGGCGGTACCAAAGCCAATACTACCCGCGCCTGAGCTTGTATTTTGCAGGATGGCTACGTTTGAACTGCCGGCAACAACGGCAATGTCTGGCTTACCATCCCTGTTAAAATCACCCGACACAATGCCGGATGGGCTTGTACCCGCTGCGCTATTGGCTGCAGTGGCAAAACTTACACCGCCGGCCACGCCGTAATTGGCGCTGGTATTTCTAAATACGCTGATCGTTGTAGTTCCATTATTGGCCGAGGCGATGTCTGGTTTGCCATCCCCATCAAAATCATCCGATACCAACGCGAATATCGTGGCCGGTGCAGTAAGCGTTAGGGTATTGGTAAAGCTGAGCGTATTACCCGATGACAAATTTAAAAACAGTATGATGCTATTATTGGTGCTGTTGCCCACTGCTAGGTCTGCCAAACCGTCTCCATCATAATCTGCTATGGCCAGTGCGCGTGGTAGTGTTCCCCCGCTTGAAAAGGTAAACTGCGTGGCAAAGCTGCCCGCGGTTATACTACCCTGGGTTGATGTGTTCCTGAAAACAGACACCGTATTATCCGTTGCATTTAACACAATGATATCCAGTTTTCCATCGCCGTTTATATCTGCCAACCTTACGCGCTGCGGCCCGTTGCCGGTGGCAAAACTTACCTGCGTACTAAAGCTGGCCGGGCTGGCTATTACACCTGCCGTTGCGGTATTACGAAGTACCGAAATAGTATTACTACCCTGGTTTACGTTTACAATATCTATTTTACCATCCTGGTCAAGGTCGCCAAATACTGCCTCTACCGGGTTGGTACCCACCGCAAAGGTTTGCTGGCCCATAAATATCGTCGCCCCATTATTTCCGCCGCCATAGGTTGGGAAGAATGAGGTAGTACTGAAAGCCGTTAACCCCGTAGCAATATCCGTTACGGAAAGATTCTGGTAGGATGCGCCTATGGGGGCCGTTACTGAAAGGCTTGTAGTAGATCCTGATAAAACGGTTGCAGCTGTAGCACCAAAATATACCACATTACTTGATGTGGTTGCATTAAAATTTCTTCCAGTAATGTTTACCACCGTACTGCCAGCAGTTCCTGAACTTGGCGCAAAAGAGGTAATAGCTATCGGCGTATAATTTCTGCGTACCGATATAGTATTGCTTCCAAAGTCGGCAGTTACAATATCCTGCTTTCCATCTCCGTTTATATCGGCAAAAGCTACCTCATACGGGGTATTGCCCGTAGGATACACTGTGGCAGTAAATGTATTGGCATTGAAAGCCCCCGATGTTGAAGTATTCCGGTAAACAGCTAAGCCATTGCCTACAGCAGCTACCACGGCAATATCTACCTTGCCATCCCCATCATAATCACCCGAAACGATACCACGTTGGGTACTATACACTGAAGTAGCATAGGGTATATCCTGCTTAGCCTGGAAGCTTATTGTGCTGCCCGAACTGGTATTCCTGTAAATGGCAATGCTCCTGTCGCCCGAACTACCATTACTTAAAGCTATATCCAGCTTGCCATCTGCATCATAATCACCCACAGTTATCTGGTCTGGAAAAGCAGTAGTACCAAAATTTACGGCAGCAGCAAAGGTCATGGCTAAGCCTATGGCACCCGAACTGGTGTATACATTGCGGAATACTTGTAACCCCGATGTGCCGTCAATTGTTGCCCAGTTGGTTACCGCTACATCCGTGTTGCCATCTCCATCAAAATCCCCCGCTATTATCGATTGGGGATTGCTTCTTGTAACAAGCCTTACAACCGGTAGAAAGGCGATAGTACCTACCCGGGAGGCATTGGTTAAAAAGTAGGCCCGGTTATCCGTACTGTTTACAAACACTATATCTGGCTTACCATCCTTATTGAAATCTGCAATATCCAGCGACTCAAAAGAACTGGAGATACTGGCAAGAACATCTCTACTTGGAAAACTTATACTGCCTATTGTACTTTGATTACGGGAAACTAAAAGATTACCAGCTGCTACTTTAGTAGTATATACAATATCTAAATTGCCATCGCCATCCAGGTCAACCAACTTGATCTTGCTAACAGGGGCGGTTGCAGTAAAAGTAGTTATTGTTAATGCGGTAAAACTAATAACAGAACTGGTGCTCGTATTCAGGTACACCTTCACCCTACTGGTGGAACCAGAAGCACTATCCGCAGTTACAATATCTATCTTACCATCACCATCCACATCCCCATACGCAATAGCCATAGGATTGTTTACTCCCGTAAAGGAAACACGGCCCGCAAAACTACTATATGCTGTTCCACCCGATCCGCCAGCATAGGTTACCAAAAACGGACTGGAGAAACCGGCAGTATAACCCGTTGCCGTATTAGCCACCGTTACATTCTGGTAAGAAGCTCCGGTAGGTACCGTTACCTTTAACGTGGTGGTACTGGCCTCCGTTACAGCGGCGGCTACCGCACCAAAGAATACTTTGTTATTAGCGATATTATTGGTGAAACTATTACCGCTGATCGTTACGCTACTGCCTATCGCACCCTGTAAAGGACTTATACTGCTGATATTGGCTTGTATATCGATATTCTCTGCGACATTGATTCTATTAGAAGGCGTACCTGAATAATAAGCAATATCAAGCCTGCCATCACGGTTCAGATCCTGCAATACAAAACCACCAGGGGCTGCGCCAGTCAATACCTGCTGAAACAAAAAGCTACTCGATGAAAAAGCACCGACAGATGCAATATTGTTTCGAAATACAAAGAAAACATTCGAACTAGTAGTATTAGCAATAATATCTATTTTACCGTCCCCATTATAATCACCCGAACTCACGCCTCTAAGACTACCAACATTAGGCGAAGCACTGAAATCATAGGCAACAGGTGTATCAAAACTAATGCTCGTTGTAGACGTATTACGCAAAAAATAAACAGCTTGCTCCGAAGTACTAACAGCCACCAGGTCTTCAGCACCATCTCCATCATAATCGCCACTGCTAAGATACAATGCATTACCAGCTCCTACTCTTGTGTTAATAATGTTTGTGAAACTAAGATTACCGGGTATACTATTATTCTTATAAACGAAAAGATTATTGCCACCGGGATTACTGCTGCCTGCTGCCAGATCTACTTTGCCATCCCTATCAAAATCTACTGCCCATATTCCGTAGGTTCCTGCACCAGCATTAATCATGGTAATATCTACACGAGAAAAGCTTAGGTTACCGCCACCCGAACTGGTATTAAGAAAAATACTACCAATAGTACCCACACTATTTGATACCGCGACATCTACATTTCCGTCGCCATCAAAATCTGCCGTTACTACCCGGAATGGAGCTGTATTGTTAGGACCGGTAGTCAAGGTAAGCGCGGAGGAAAAACTGGAAGAGTTGATGACTCCTGCCGTAGCGGTATTACGAAAAAAATTAAGCGTACCGGCAGATGAATTACCAACTACCAGATCAAGCTTGCCATCATTGTTAAAATCTGCCTTACCTAAGGGAACGTTAATTGTTGCAGTATAACCGGTTGGAAACAATGTTTCGGTAAAACTGGTAGTACTTAATGGTACACCAGCTGCAGAAGTATTGCGGAAAAAAGACAAGTTAGTGGAACTCGCTTGCATAACAAGGTCTACAGCTCCGTCTCCATCAAAATCACCGGATTCTATCAAACTCGAATTGATACCATATGTAGCTATCGTATAACCGGTATTCTGAATATTCTGGCGGAAACCGGCTGTATTACTAATACCCGTAAACGTAGGTACAAACCTGGATGAACTACTGGCACTACCATTTGTTTCTGTATTTACCACCGTTATATAATCCAACGATGCTCCCAAAGGCACTGTTACCGTTAGACTGGTTGCGGTAGCTGCGCTTACCGTAGCCGCCACACCGCCAAAGTATACCGTATTGCTGAGCTGGTTATTGGCATTAAAACCAGTACCCGTTATTGTTACAGAAGCTGTTCCCGGAACTCCGCTCTGCGGGCTAAAAGAAGTTACCGTAACCGGTACTGTATTTCTTAATACCGATATGGTATTACCCCCAAAGTCTGCGGTTGCGATATCCTGTTTACCATCCCCGTTAATATCAGCAAATGCCACATCATACGGGGTAGTGCCCGTAATAAATACAGTGTTGGTGAACGTACTGGCACTAAAGGCTGCTGATGTTGTTGCTGTATTGCGGTACACTGCTACGCCATTGCCGGTAGCTGCTGTAACGGCTATATCTATCTTTCCATCACCATCATAATCACCCGAAGCGATACCACACATGATGCTAAATCCGGCAGTTCCTACCGCAAGGTCTACTTTGCCCTGGAAACTTATCGTACCCGGTGACCCGGTGTTCCTGTATATAGAAATAGAATTGGTAGTGATATTACTTACCGCTATATCCAGCTTGCTATCTCCATCATAATCGCCTATCGTTAACTGGTTGGGCTGGTTATCAAGCGTAACCAAGTTCACAGCTCCCGCAAAAGTTAACGCTACCCCTATTGCCCCCGAACTGGTATATAGATTACGGTATACCTGTATGCCAGTGCTTGCTGTTGATCCCCAGTTGGATACCGCTACATCCACATTGCCATCACCATCAAAATCCCCGGCTACTACCGAGCGCGGATTGGTGGATGTTGGCATACCTACATACCTGATAAAGCTGATGTTTCCTACCGTTGAGATATTGGTTAAAAAGTAAATATTGTTATCCCGGGTACTGGCAAGCACAATATCTGGCTTGCCATCTTTATTAAAATCAGCAAAATCAAGCGACTGGGATGTCACGTTTACGCCACCAATACTGATCCAGCTGCCAAAACTGATATTACCGGTTGTACTGGTATTAAGCGCTGCAGCAAAATTAGTACCGCTCGTATTCGTCGAGACGGCAATATCCAGCTTTCCATCACCATCCAGGTCTACCAACCGGATACGGGTAATAGGAAGGCGGCCAGTTGTATTAGTTGGCGTTAGTGCCGTAAAACTGATCACCGAGCTGGTACTGGTATTCAGGTACACCTTAATGCGACTGTAACCGCCAGTATTGATACTATCTGCTGTTACTATATCTACCTTGCCATCATTATCCAGGTCACCATATGCTATGGCCATCGGGTTGGTTACGCCCGTAAATGATACACGCCCGGCAAAACTGGTATTGGTAGTGCCACCCGATCCGCCGGCATAAGTTACCAAAAATGGGCTCGAGAAACCTGCCGTATAGCCTGTTGCCTTATTTAACACTGTTATATTCTGATAGGAAGCTCCTACAGGTACCGTTACCGTTAAGGTAGTGGTGCTGGCCTGCGTTACAGTAGCGGCCGTTGCACCAAAAAACACTATGTTATCAGCAAGATTATTGGTGAAATTATTACCGCTAATCGTTACACTCGTGCCTATGGGTCCCTGTAAAGGAGTGATACTGCTAATACTGGTAGGCACATCTATATTCTCTAATACTATCAATGGGCTGCTTGCTGCTCCATTAACATAAGCAATATCCAACCGTCCATCACGGTTAATATCCTGTAATACAAAATCAATTTCAGCTCTATGTCCCAATGCCTGCTGATACGCAAAGCTGTTGGCAGTAAAATTGCCGGTACCGGAGGTGGCGTTGCGCATTACATAAATAGGATAGTTACTACCATTTACATTGACAATAATATCCACTTTACCATCCCCATTATAATCACCCGACCTTATCTGGGTAATATATCCATCATTACTCAGCGGTGAAAAATCATACCTCACAGAAGTAGCAAAACTGATGGTCCCCCCTGTGGTAGTATTGCGCGAAACATAGATCGAATTATTACCAGACCTACTTGTCCATGCCAGATCCTCTAAACCATCCCCATCATAATCACCACTGGTAAAAAAGTTAAGAGACCCCCCGCTTCCTGATGACACATTATTAATTGTGCTGGCAAAACTAATATTGCCAACCGTACTGGTATTCCGGTAAACACTATATACTCCAGAACTACCCGCAACCAGGTCAAGCTTGCCATCCTTATCAAAGTCTGCCGCCAAAATTGCAATCGCATTACTAACACCCATGCTAACATCTACACGTGAAAAACTAAGGCTACCACCGCCAGAAGTGGTATTAAGAAAGACGTATACTATACTACTAACACTTCCTACAGCAATATCTACTTTGCCATCCCCATCGAAGTCACCCGTAGTAATAACGCGGGGGGCGTATAAACCACTCAGCGTAACCGGCGACGAAAAGCTGGATGAATTGATGACGCCTGAAGTAGCCGTATTACGGAATACTGCCAAAGAACCACTGGTGCTACTATTAGCGGTAACAACCAGGTCTAACTTGCCATCACTATTAAAATCGGCTTCAGCAAGGTAAATAGAACTAAGGGGAGTTGTATAACCGGTTGTAAAAAGCGTTTCCGTTAAACTCGATGAGGTTAAAGGAACTCCAGCCACTGAATTGTTACGGAAGAATGATAATTGTGTGCTACTTCTTTGCGTAACAAGGTCCACAACACCGTCCCCATCAAAATCACCCGCTAATAAATAGTTAGTATACCCGGACGTAAATGATAATGGGTAACTGGTATTTGTAACATTCTGACGGAAACCCGCACTTGTACTGATACCAGCATACGTTGGGATGAACTTACTAGAAGAACTCCCACTATTCTGCGTTTCAGTATTTACCACCGTTATATAATCATAAGAGGCTCCAAAAGGCACGGTTACCGTTAAACTAGTGGCACTCGCATTGGTTACCGTTCCTGCTACATTACCAAAATAAACTTTGTTATTAGCCGCCGTATTGCTAAAGCCCTTGCCCGTTATGGTTACATTAGCTGTACCCGGAACCCCGCTCTGCGGGCTAAAAGAGCTTACCGACATAAGGCCTTGCCCTGTTAACACCGATATGGTGTTAGCACCAAAATCGGCAGTTACGATATCCTGTTTTCCATCTCCATTGATATCCGCAAAAACAACATCATAGGGCTGTGTGCCGGTTGTATAGGTAACAGCGGAACTAAAAGTAGCGGCATTGATCACACCCGATGTAGCAGTGTTTCTAAACAGCGATACGTTGTTGTCACCGGAATTGGCCACTACTATATCTATGTTTCCATCCCCATCATAATCGCCTGAAGTGATACCGCGCGGCAGGGTGCCAGTGGCAAAATCTACTTTGGCCGCAAAACTGATATTGCCGGTTCCGGAACTGGTATTCCTGAATACAGACATATTATTTACGCCCGCGCTTACATTGGTTATGGCCAGATCCAGCTTTCCATCCCCATCATAATCGCCCGCCGTTATCTGGTTAGGACTGCCATTGGTAGACAGGATGGCGCTGCGGGTAAAACTATTGTCGTTAAAAACCGGGGCATTGGCCGTGGTGGTATTGAGGTAAACTCTTACCCCCGAAGCAGAGGCCCCCCAGTTGGTGGCGGCGATGTCTATTTTCCCGTCATTATCAAAATCGCCGGTAACAATACCCTGCGGTGTTGTAGCGGCACTAACATCTGATACCCGTACGGCGGTGGCAAAGGCACTGGTAGTGCTGCCTAAAATGGATTGGTTCATCAAAACATACAGGTATCCATCGGAAGCATTTGATACAACAATATCTGGTTTTCCATCCTGGTTAAAATCGGCAAAATCTATGGCTTCGGCAGCAAAGGCGGTACTGCCAATGGAAGCTATGGAAGAAAAAGAAGGTGTACCCGAAACGCTGGTATTTCTAAACCAGGAAGGGGTGTTACTGGTAGAAAAACTAAGTACAATATCCAACTTTCCATCACCATCCAAGTCAACCAGCCGTAAACAGGCAACAGGTGCCAGGGCTGACCCATAAGTGGTAATAGCAAAAGAGGGGGCAGATGAAGAACCTGTATTCCGATATACGCGTACTAATGAGGCTCCAGTAGCAGTATCTGCTGTAACGATATCAACTTTACCATCTCCATCTACATCCCCATAAGCCAGTACCATCGGCTTTACCACACCACCCGATGAGAAAGCCACGCGTGTATTAAAATTGGTGTTAGCAGAACCGCCCGCTCCTCCACTATAGGTTAGCTTGAATGGCTGCGAAGCGGCAGCCTGGTAGCCGGTGGTACCATCAGATACCGTTACATTCATATTTTCATAGGAAACACCAACTGAAGGTACTGTTACAGTAAGGGTACTGGTGGTGGCCTGGGTAACTGTTGCGGCTACGGCACCGAAGAAAACCTTATTATTAGCAGCAGTGGCATTAAAATTACTTCCGCTAATACTAACACTGATGCCAGTATTGCCAGATGCCGGGCTAATAGAGTTGATAACAGGAGCGAGAATCGCCCGGTACACAGAAAAGTTACTACTGCTGATATTGGCACTTACCAAATCGGGCTCACCATCCCCATCAATATCGCCCAGTGTAACAGCATTGGGAGCATTACCACCAGACGTTAGCGTAAACTGGTTAACAAAACTAGCCGCTGTAATAGTACCCGAACTGGCTGTATTTCTAAACACGGTAATGGTACTGGTAGCCGAGTTATTGCTGATAATATCAATCTTTCCATCCCCATCATAATCGCCGCTGGCAATACCGCCACTGCTATTGCCCGCTTCTCCTCTTCGAAAAGAAACAGCATTAGCAAAACTAATAGTACCAAGAGGGGTGCTCGTATTACGGTAAACAGCCAGGGTACCATCTGACAGCATGGCTGCGAGGTCTATATTGCTGTCCCCATCATAATCGCCGGATGTTAAACCGGTTATAGTAACCGAAGAAGAACCCGATATATACACTGGCGAGCTGGTATCAAATGTAATACTACCGGATGAAGGCGAGGTATTGGGAAGAATCGATATCAGAGTGGCTGTTCCAGATCCAGCTTTTATCGTGGCAACATCTAATTTGCCATCACTATTAAAGTCTGCCAACTCAATTCCATTTGTAACAGTATTACTGAATGAAACAGTTATCGCTCCGGCAAAACTAATGGAGCCTATTGAACTGGTATTGCGTATCATAGCCACGCTGCTACCCAGCTGGGCAACAGCCATATCAAGCCTGCCATCTCCATCTAAATCTCCGATTTTAACATCGTAGGGGGAATTAGTAGTAACTACCGAGGTAAAAGCTGCAAAGCTAATTGTTCCACTGGTAGACGTATTCCGTAAAATCGAAACAGAATTTGCACCGGTGCTGGCGGCAACAGCAATATCCAGCTTTCCATCTCCATCAATATCCGCAATATCAAAGCCAGCCGGAGTACTAAACCCGGTGCCGAAACTAGCTGCGCCGGCGAAACTGCTGTCGGAAACGGCACCACTGGAATGTATATTACGATAAACAACAATGTTGCTGGCAGTACCATTTAACCTGGTTACCACATCCAGTTTACCATCCCCATCTATATCTACAATTCTCACCAGTGCTACGGGAAGTCCGACTGTCATATTAACGGGAGGTGAAAACTTAGTAAGTCCGGCCGCCCCCCCTGCATAGGTGGTAATGAACCTTTGAGTACTTACCGCTGTTCTAATATTTCCTGAACCATCAATATTGGTAACCATTACGGGTGCGTAAGTAGAGCCTATGGGTACCGTTACCGTTAAAGAAGTATCACTGGCGGCAGTTACCGTTGCTTTAGCTCCCCCAAAATAAACGGTGTTACTGGCTGCCGAAGCATTAAACCCGGTACCTGTAATCGTGACAGGGGTTCCCGACACGCCTGAAACAGGTGCAAAGTAAGTGATTTGTATAGGCACATAGGTAGTGTACACCGAAAATGAATTGCTGCCATAATTAAGACTTAGCAAATCGGGCATACCATCACTATTGATATCGCCCAAGGCAACACAAAAAGGGTTGTTAGCCCCCCTAGAAGTTAATGTGAACTGGTTAACAAAACTTGATGCTGTAATAGTACCCGAACTGGCTGTATTTCTAAACACCGTAATGTTACTGCTACCGAAGTTATTGCAGATAATATCAATCTTACCATCCCCATCATAATCGCCGCTGGCAATACCAAAAGAAGAATTGGAAGCATTTGCTCTTTGAAAAAAAACAGCGCTAGCAAAAGCAATATTACTAAGGGTACTGGTATTACGGTAAACAGCCAGGGTGCCATCTGAAAGCATGGCAGCCAGGTCTATACTACCATCCCCATCATAATCACCCGATGTTAAACCGTTTGCGGTAAGCACGGTAGAGCCTGTTAGATAATATGGGGCGCTGGTATTAAATGTAATGCTTCCGGCCGATGATGAGGAATTTAAAAGAATAGATACAAAGGTTGCTGTACCACTGCCCGATTTTAGTGCAGCTATATCTAATTTTCCATCTCCATCAAAATCCGCCAGTTCAAGTCCATTGGCAACAGTGCTACTGAATGAAACAGCTACCGCCCCTGCAAAACTAATGTTTCCAACAGAACTGCTGGTATTTCTGAAGATATTGACGCTGTTCCCCAATTGGGCCACCACCATATCAAGCTTGCCATCTCCATCTAAATCTCCGATTTTAACCTGGTAGGGAGAGTTAGTTGTAGCAACAGATGCATAGGTTGCAAAACTAATGGTTCCACTGGTAGACGTATTACGAAAAATCGAAACACTGTTTGCAGTGCTGGTACCGGTAAGAACAATATCCAGCTTACCATCTCCATCTAAATCTGCTAAATCAAGGCCACCTGAGGCATTAAGCCCGGTAGCAAACGAAAGCCCCGTAGCGAAACTGCTAACAGAAATAGCACCACTCGTATGTATATTACGATAAACCCAAAGTCCGCTGGTAGTACCAGTTGACGTTAATACAAGATCTAGTTTACCATCACCGTCTATATCCGCCATTCTCACAATTTGTCCCAAAGCAGCAAAACCCTGGACGTGGGCAGATGAAAACTTGGTAAGCCCACCACTACCACCTGCATAAGTAGGAATGAAACGGGTGACACTAACGCCCATTTGACCAGTAGCGGTATTGATAACCGTTATGGGTGCATACGTAGCACCAATGGGTACCGTTACCGTTAAAGAAGTAGCACTGGCAACCGTAACCGTTGCTTTAACACCTCCAAAATAAACAGTGTTATTGGCCAGCGTTGTGTTAAACCCGGTACCCGTAATAGTTACAGTAGTACCTACAGGTCCTGAGGCAGGGGAGAAATTAGTAATAGCAGGTTGTGCCATAGCACGCGTGCTACACACAAACAGGAAAACCCATAATAAAATATTTTTACATCTACTGAACATCCACTATGGCCTTTTTCTTTAGCTTCCAAAAATTTATCGATATACTCAACTCCGATGAATACGAGAAAACAGGATTCGATTTACCATTATTAATAAACCCATAACTGAGGTCTACTTTTACATTCTTGTACTCCATACCAGCCGTGGCATACATCATATCGCCCAGGCGTGTATAAAAACCAATATTAAAAGCCTGCCGCCGGTTAGATGCCGAATCGGGCTTGCTGAATATCCAATTATAAGCGGCACCGATACAGGTAACCGAAAAAATATCCTGCTTTTGCACAAATGAGCGTATAGTAAACTCACGGTTGCGCTGCGGGTTCATAAAACTGAGCTCCCCATCATATACCCAGCGGGGTGCTACTGATAAAACAGACTTGCCGGTTTTAGCCTGTACATTGGGGCTACCCGGATGAAAAACGGCAAGTCCCAATCTTGCACTCACCCCATTCTTTGCATACTGATACGCCATACCGGCCGAATAATCGAAATAAAAAAAAGAGCTGGATGAAACCGCCGGATCCATGGATACACCCGGGCCAAATCCAAAATTTAACAGCTGGTCCTGCGTGGTAACGTAAGCCGCTGATATATAACTATTGGTGGTAACCGCATTCATGCCTCCCAGCAGGTAATTGTACCTGTTTAACTGCACTTTTTTAGACACCCCCAACTGCAATGAATTGTTTTGAAATACATTACTGCTACTGGATAAATGCACCAATGACAACCCGAAGGCTACCGGGTTATCTTCAGCGGCAGACCGCCTTTCTATATTGGCGGCACTAGTATTATACACAGACCCCGCACCCGAACCCCAATGGTCGGTCTTATATAAAAAAGAAGCGTTCCATGAGTCGTTCAGGGCCTGGCTTCCAATTAGTGCGGGGTTAAAAATCATAGGTGCTTTCCAATAATTTAAAAAATAATTGTCCTGGGCATTCAGTTTATAACAAGTTATACAAAACAGGCACGCCATAATTATGGCTGTCTTGCTCAACAGATTATAAGATGGCTTCCAAGGTTTCATGTATTTATAACATAAGTTCTATTAGGCTGATTATCTTGTTTCATGAATAATAAATACGTGTATTCTCCACAATATTTTAACATAATAGAAGACGAAAATATCGATACCCAAAGTCCAAAATTGACAAACACGATTGCGGTGCAATTAATGATACCAGAAAGCTTACAGATTCTTACGAATGAGCGATGCGCGTTTGGTAAAAGCTATCTCATTCGGGTAAGGTTGCTTAAACATTTCTACTATTTTTAATAGCTGCACGGGAGCCGATACGGTCACCTGGTTGCCGTAGCTAAGTACAAACTTTACCAGTTCATGGTTAATGCCACATTGAAAGGTGAGCCTCCATTTACCATTTTCAAGGGGTTCTATTTTTTGCGTACTATGCCAAAAAAAATCATTTATTAGCGTTGCTACCTTGTTGTCTAGTACCAGCTCAATATTATAGATATGTTCATCTATATTTTCCATCAGGCCAAAATGGTTCAGGAAATACTGTCCCAGCTGCTGGTGGTAGTTTTTGCGGTTAAAAGACTGGTTGGTAAGGCTAAAGCGGCTGCTATTAGAAATAGGCATTACCGCTATTTTTTTAAGCCGGGTATTCCAAACGATCAGGTGTATCTGCCCGGCATGGAAAGCCAGTTTGAGTGGACAGAGGCGATCGCCTTTTACCAGTTCTGTTGCATCTCCGTTTCGGGTGGATAGCACTTGAGGCTCCTCAACTATCTCGCGGCTGTTTTCAATAGCCCAGGTTATTTCTTCAATCTGCAAATGGCCATGTTCCGTATACATGATACCGCCAAAATCAGTATGCATATAACAAAGCTCACCGGCTTCGCTAACTCTTTCAAATTTGCTATTGGCAAATTGTCCATAAATGATCTTTTCCAGTTTTTCGAAAGAAGGGGTACGATAAGCAAAAACCCCGGGAGGCATGAAATGCTTAAACAGGTAAAAGGAATTGATATCAAATAAGGTTACCGTATCCTGTAAGCGGTAGCGTACCAGCTTCCAGTACTGCTTGTTTTTCTCCCCGCTGTATAATTCAAGGGTTTCTTCGCTAACATCCAGGGCATTAGACAGCTCTGCCAGGTAGCGGTAAAGTGTACGGTCGCTAAAAGTATACCCGTTTAGTCGCCGCCATTGACGCAATATTTCTATTGTACATGAACCCCGCTGCAGGCGTCTGTAGAGACTAAATAAAATTTGAAACTTGGTTACTTCAGCTATTCTTTCGCCTGATTTTCCAGCTATTCCCATTTAGTTCGTCTTTAGCATTGTACGTAGCACTATATCTACTTTTATGTAGAATAAATTACATACAAACCGTGTCAACTATTGTCAAACACAAAATAATTTTCACTTTATCCTTTTTTTGCTCATTATTGTGTTTATCTAAAAATTGCTCAAAAGTTTAAAAAGATGAACAATCTTATATTTTAACTGATTTTTTGGTACTTTTAAATACGCCAAATACCAATTTAGAACCACAAGCCTTATCACGGTTTACTATGGCACCCGGTTACTTACCTTAAAATCTCAGATGCCTTACTGTCTGCCCCTTGTTAATGAGCTGTTTTAAAGAATCAATACCGATTTTTAGATGATTTTCTACATAGCTGGCAGTTACACTTTTGTCACTGGCTTCTGTTTTAACACCGTCCGGGGTCATGGGCTGATCACTAACCAGCAGCAAGGCACCAGTGGGTATTTTATTGTAAAATCCAACGGAGAAAATAGTAGCGGTTTCCATATCAATGGCATACGCTCTTACTTTAGTGAGATAGCTTTTAAACTCATCATCATGTTCCCATACACGCCTGTTGGTAGTATATACGGTTCCTGTCCAGTAGTCCACCCTATAATCACGGATAGTAGTGGATATGGCTTTCTGCAGGGCAAAGGCAGGCATGGCGGGCACTTCTGCCGGGAAATAATCATTGGAAGTACCCTCTCCCCTGATAGCGGCGATAGGCAGTATAAGGTCTCCCAGCTTATTCCTCTTTTTAAGCCCGCCGCATTTGCCCAAAAACAGCACCGCTTCCGGCTCGATGGCAGTAAGCAGGTCCATAACGGTTGCTGCGCCGGGGCTTCCCATTCCAAAATTGATAATCGTAATACCGTTAGCTGTGGCACATTGCATAGGCCTGTCGCTGCCCACCACAGGTACCTGGTTCCAACGCGCAAACAGGGTGATGTAGTTGCTAAAGTTCGTAAGCAGTATAAACTTTCCGAAATTCTCCAACCTCTCCCCCGTATAACGCGGCAGCCAGTTGTTTACGATCTCCTGCTTTGATTTCATGATGCTTCTGTTTACAAGCAGATCTAACCACCATCCGGAATGCACAATCCGTTTGGGTTACATAAGCTTTATAAAGTAAAGACGGAGTTGCGTCAATTTCTGTCAATCGTATGATACCGAGGACTACGATATCCCACTTTGTTCCCAACCAGTTGCTCTCGTTTAGCCATAGGCATCTGTCATAACCATTGAAAAGAGTTGTGCTACTCAACTATTATACGCTTCCACCAAACTTCCTTTGTTTCCTTCCGGATCAGGCTTACAAAATAAAGTCCGGATGGCTGAAGAGCTATTTGATTCAACGGTATATTATTCACTTTACTTACGCTCAATGAAATTTCCAACTGTGAAACCAGAACACCTGTGCTACTCATTATCCGAACCTGGTACCGGCCCGGATTAAAATTCCGGGTCTGCAAGGTTGCGCGGGCAGATGAAGCTCTTAAAGGATTGGGAAATACAATAACCGATCTTACAGTGTCAATGTCTATATATGGCTGAATTCTTGTAGTATCCGTTACGCCCAAGAATTCATTTGTTATAATCCCTGCCGAAGCCTGCCCATTTCCCGACAAAAAAATGGCAAGTGCAACATAAAATATTTTTTTTCCCATGATTCAGCATTTGTTAAGTAATAATTTCTGCGGAACTGGCTATTACTTCTATACAAGTCTTGATACCCTGTTTCGTACCAAACCGCCGGATAATTTTTCCTGCCCTTAACAGCAACACCTATATCCAATTCAGCCTTGGCCTCATCAACACTTAGGAAGTGCCGACAATAGAGTGGTAGTATAACACGGGCGTTATTTTACCGGACAGTAAGTAGCGAGCAGCGTATCACTATTCGGGTATCCTTTTTGTTTTGCTACTTTCAGCAGGGGGCAGGCCTGGTCTGGTTTCCCCATATTAATAAGTGCCGCGCCTTTAAAATATTCTGATTTGCCATCAATAGCTGTTTTCATGGCAATTACCCGGTCAAAATAAGGCAATGCTTTATCCCATTCGTGCATATTAAAATAGCAGATAGCGATGTTTTCATATAACCCATACGTGGCATTGCTTAATTGGGAGGCCAGCTCAAATTGTTCCACTGCTTTTTTAAAATCTCCTTTCTTAAAAAGTTCGGCACCTGATGCAAAAAGGTCTTGCGATAACTTAACAACTAATTTGGGGTCTGTTTTTGGCGCAACCGGGGCAGCCGCTGCAGCTATTTGGGGCATGTTTGATATTATCTCCTTTCTTCTCACCTTCAATTCCGCATCATCCGGAAACTTTTTAATCATTGAATCGGCCAAGGCCAGTAATTGGAGATTACCTGTCTGTTTTGCATTCAGCATTCCCATCAGATAGAAATTATAACCAAACGCTTCCTTGGGGCGGAAACCGGTATAGGTTTTAAAAGCTTTTTTAATTTCCACCGTATCTTTTCTTCTTGCACAAATGGCCACCAGGGTTTGATAATAGGTTTTTGCCCTGGGCTTTGCATTAAAGGCAATAGTGGCATACTTAAAAGCACTATCGTCGCGATTTTGCGCATAGTACACATCCGCCTTCAGGAATTCACTGTATTTAATGTATGGATTTGCTTTTGCTCCTTTTTCGAGGTAAACAATTGCCTCGTCGTATCGCTTGGCCTCATACAAATAGCGGCCTACAATTGCTTCTATCGGCTGGGCAGACGAGGTAAGATTCGGAATATCGGGAAAAGCATGTAATACTTTATTGAGCGGAAGTTTTAAAGGCTCGTTATTGAGATCGGGAATAACACTGTTCTGAACCACCAGCGACTGGTAGGTGAGATAGGTAATATAGGCACTGGGTGCCAATAAAAGAAATGCAAGTAACAGCCTGGTGGCAGGATAGAATGAGATAACTTTTTTCTTTGCGGTTCCAATACCGTCAGATTCCTCCTGCCGCTTACAATAAGCCATCAGGTTCCATGCGGCAATGAAAACAAAGAATACCTGGTTCACCGGTCTTTCGCTGGGGAAGTTAAAAAAAGCGTCTATCGCATACCCGGCAAGCGCCACTATGGATAAGGCAGATATAATCTTGGTAGCTTCATCCATGCCAGACAATAGTACCCTGGTGGTATACACCAACAGGCACACAAACAGGCCGATAAACAAAACGCCTCCCGTAAAACCGAGCTCTGCAAAATACTCCAGGAAATCGTTATGCGCATGCACAGGAACCATCAGGTCGTTGGTAAGTTCCTTTGTGTAAGGTATAGAGGCGATTTTCCAGTTTCCATATCCGCAGCCTTTAACCGGGTGTTCCCTGATATATGATACTGCATGCTTCCAAAGAAATAAACGTTGTTGTTTACTGTCATCATCATCAGAAGCAATGGTTGCCAGCCTGTCTGTTACGGTTCCGTACTGGTTGGTATCCAGGCTTTCGTCTACAAAACTAGCGCGTGCTGCAGATATGGCCACCAGGGAAACAAAAAATGCAACAATAGCTGACATAGTTACAAGGAGGATTCGGACTATATTCTGCTCACGGTTAACTCCCTTTATATATTGCAGCAGGCAAAAAAGTATAAAGATAACCAGTTCCAGTATCAGGGCCAGGTAAGTAGTTCTTGAATTAATAATCAGAATAGTTAAAGCAGCAAGGAAAAAAATAATAGTATTGAATACCTTGCCAGGTATTTTACAGAAATAAATGCAATACAGAACAAAAGGGATTTTGGCCATCAAACTGGCTGCGTATATGTTCTTATTGCCAGCTCTTCCTTTTAAGCTTAGCACTAGTTCTGTTAGCCTGTAATGGTTCATCTCGCTAAAAAAAGTATGGAGCGATTGAAGGCATTGAATCAATAGCACTATAGCTAACAAATGCGCCAGCAATCTGAATAAACGGATACGGCCATGTAGTATAATGGCGATGTTAAAAAAAGCGATAATGGTAGCTACAAACCGGGCATAACAGACCAGTGCTTCCACCCTGTTAATAGACAGGTATACGAAAATACCGGCCACTACAAAAAGACATAGGTAAACTACAGAGAATGCCTTTTTAAAAATTGCGGCAGCGGCATATTCAAAATCCTTTCTCCGGAAAAAAATGTAGCCTGCTACCACAAAATCCAGTACTACCAGGTAAAACCATTGGCTACCCATATCATCAATGCCTCTGAAACCCGGTAAAAACTCCACTCCCAGGTAAAGCAAACAGGCAACAAGTGATATGACAAACTTTTTTCCTATAATAAAACTGCCATTGGTTTCACTGGCACCTTTCCCAGGCATTGTAACCACAGATGGTTGACTCATGTTTTCCTGCTTTTGTTTTTGTTTTGCCATACTTGTATATACTAAAATGAACGTCAGTAATTTTGGGCTCCGTTAGAAACTATACCGTTTTCAGGTATTCCAATAGGGCTACCCTTTCCATATCAGACAATCTATCGCCAAAACTATAATAGCCATCATCGCTATCACTTTTCAGAGATGTTGTGGTGCTTTTTGTCTTCCGAAACAGTGGAATACTTCCAAGCCATTTCTTCAGTATCCATTTGCGATACCCGTTGGGCATTCCAGGTTGTAAAAAAAAGTCAATAGCGAAGTATCGATTCCCTGGATCCCTATTGCCGGTAAACAAGGGGGCGGAAGGCATTGTTGTCGGCCTGCTATTGCGTTCATGGATAGCCGCAGAAGCTAAAAAAGCTACTAGTGTTATTCCTAGTAGTACTCGTCTTTTCTTTCCCATAAAAAGCTTTGCCGGTAACATATACTTCTTTTAAAAAGATAAACTTGCGCAAATGCCCACCCTGATACCAATCCATGGCCCCTTTACTGATATCTGAGCCGCTGTTCCATCATTCATTATCGAGCTCTTTACGATGTACGGCGCTGTATTGAGCGAATTCAGGGCTGTTTGAAAGGCCACCCTTTCTACCGCCGCTACAATAGGTATCGCCGCAAACTGCGATTGCAGAGAGCCGCTACAGGTTCCGTAATCCGCGCCCGCAATCCAGCAATCCATTCCAAGGTTGCCCACTATCCGGCGTCTGTATCCCAAATAGACGCCCGCGCTTTTAGTGGTAATACTCCCCTGGAAATTTCGCGAAACAGATACCGGCAGAAGTCCTAATAAAGAATATGAATAATTAATGTCTGTAGAAACATCATTAACACTATACCTGACATATGGAGAAACATACAACCCCGCTATCTTGTGCAGGTAAACTTTTACAGAAGGCATAAAGATGTGACTGGCAGTCCTGGCACTGTTCACAGAAACCGCTGATGGCAAAGACAGCAGCTGTATAAACGGAACCGCACCATTGCTAATATAACCATAATGTAAGGTTATGGAAACATTTGCAAACAAGCTCTTCTCATAATAGATATTCATATTTCTTATGAACAGCCCGGGTATATTTATCCCTACCGCATTGCGACCTAACACTTTCTGCCCGTTTACCCCTGAACAACAGAGCAAAAGCAGAAGACCCGCAATTACCTTTCTCAATTCTTGCTATTTATCGCCAACTAACATTATTACATTAATATCATCGCAGGCCACTTACGGTAACAACTTTATACATTCTTTGCTAAGTGGCTTACGGTAACAAGAATACAATTTGTTTAGATATGTATACTGAAACGAAAAAGGTGATTGTCAATTATTGACGCGATATTTTGTCTCGCCTTCATAGATCATCCTTTTCCTGTTGCTGCCTGTTCTTGCCAGATGCCCGTTCCCATACTATATAGCACAGGATATACAAATAAACCATCAGCCGTCCATAGTAGCCGATAAAATGGCCTATATTATATGCGGAACTTTTGTGAGCATCTGCCTGCCAGGGATAGTCGATAATGGTTGCCTGTATACCTGATACCGTAAGTATTACAATTGCTACCATGGCTAAAAAGAAGGCGATATTAGCAGGTTTCATTCTTTAGTGTTTTAGTTTGGTTGGTTTTTGGTGGATTGTTTCAGCATAACAGGAATTGACTGGCCCATGAACAATTTGATCCTGTTTTGACTATTGGAACCGATAGAAAAATGAGAAGCAAGGATATGATAATGCTTATTTTTTCATTTTGCTTTTTGCTTTTCGATGATGTATAAAGCGGAGTTAATAACCTTCCTACTTTTTTTCAGGATACAAAACAGCCCTGATCTCGTTTTTACCATCAAATAAAAGCTGCGCTGCTTTTTTAATATCTGCTACTGTCAGCGCATTCACCATTTGATCATACTTCAACAGACTTTCAGGATGGTTCCCCTCAAGGTATATGCCCTGTAGTGCCTGTGCCCAAAACCTGTTGTCTTGTATGTTAGCCTTAAACTTTTCGATCATAGCTTTTTTAGCCTTATCAAGATCCTTCTGCTCGGGGCCATTGCTTTTCATCTTTTCTATTTCCTGGCTGGCGGCCACTTTCAGTTTCTCTACGTTTTCGGGGCCGCAGGGCAACTGCAACGCCAGGTTATAATGCGGGTAAGGGTTACGAACTATTTCGCCGTATACCGCCCCGCCATAAATACCTCCTATCTTTTCTCTTAGCTCTTCTATGATTTTAATGTTCAGTACCTCGGTTACAAGTTCAGTAGCAAGACGAAGGTCTTCACTAAAAGCAATTTCTCCGGAATAGTAATTAAAAATGAAACTTTTGGCTTCCGTTCCTTTCGTAAACTTGATATCATGCACCCCGTTTACCGGTCTTACACCATTATCCACATATTGGGCGGATTTGCCTTTTGCGGGCAGCCCGCCAATATAGGTGCATAGTAAAGGTTGAACAGCGGCAGCATCAAGATTACCGGTTAGTATGAAAGTAAAGTCGGTGGCATCTCCTGTTAACTCTTTATAAATACGCATGACCTGGTTAATATCCGTTCTATCAAAATCCTCTGCTTTGGGAAAGTTAACGGGTGCCAGTGGTTGGTTTTTGTAGATGAAATTAAAAACCGAATCAACAAATGCGGATGTGGGATCTGCCAGCATAAACTGAACAGCCGTTTTCTGCTTCTCCTTCCAGCCATTAAAAAGCCCTTCATCTTTCCGTGGGGCAGTCAGGTTTAGGTAAACCAGTTGCAACATTGTTTCCAGGTCCTTGATGGAACAAGTTCCGTTCACATTTGTAGTTAAAGATGAAATGCTGGTAGCTACGGATACGGTTTTACCCGATAGAAATTTTCGCAGGTCCACTGGTGAAAAATCCCCTACCCCCATTTGTTGTACCGCCATGGCCGCAAAGCTGGCATTGAACTTATCGGCTAATCCAAACTTGCTGGAACCACCTTTTCTGAAAGATGTCAGAATAATTTCCATCTGCTTTAAACGCTGTGGGTTTAAGAACTACCCTGGCTCCATTGGAAAAAGCAAATTCTGTAGTTCCCAACTCGCTGTTAGTGGTTTGTGTAACAATTTTTCCCGCAACTGGCTGTTTAACAAGTAAGGAAGCAGCTATGGATTTTTCCTCGTAGGCTTTTGACGAACTATTTTGAGCCCTTGCTACCAGGGATAGAATGGCCTCTTTAGTGGGTGGCTTTGCCTGGCTTTTGGCAGGAGCCTGTATGCTAACAAATAGTCGGTCATTCTTTTTCATTTCTGTGCCTACCGCATTTACTTCTTCAAGTGGAATGCCCGGTAGTAATTGCTTTACATAAGCAAACTCGTTTTCAATACCCGGAATCGCTTCTTTATCCAGGAAATTCCTGATAAACTCTTCAGCAAACTGTGCTGATTCTGTTTTATCACGATTATTATAAGCTCTTTCTATAAGGGCCAGCAACTGCTTTTTACCTCTTTCCAGCTCAATGGCAGTAAATCCAAACTCGCTTACCCGCTTCACTTCCGATAGAACAGCTAACAAAGCTGAGTCAATACCTTTTTTACCTGCTACGGCTACACCGCGGAAACCTTCGTATCCCATGGCAAACGAACTAAAACCCGTAGCGGCATATATATAGGCGGGATCAGCAGTTTGCGCCAGCTCATTTAACCGCTGATTAAGCAAGCTACCGTAAAGCCTTTTTACCAAGCCAATCCGATACTCCCAGAGAGTGGTTTCGGGCTTTGTTACTACGGGGCTGTAACTGAATTGAACTACTGAATTGGTGGCTTCTGCGTCGGTTAATACGATGGCTTCATTTTTTTGCCTGGTAGAAAGTGAGAAAAACGGTCTTTTCTTGGCCGATACTGTGCTTTTTAGTGAACCAAAATATGCTTTGATGATTTTTTCCGTTTCAGCAACATCAATATCACCCACTGCAATAACTGCCATCAGTTCAGGCCTGTACCAGTCTTTATAAAAACGCTTAATGGCATCATACCTAAACGTTTTCAATACACTATCTTTACCAATTGGCAACCGGTATGCATACTTTGATCCGGCATACTGAAGGGGATATGATTTTCTAAACATCCTGTCTTCGGCACCTTTGCCCAGCCTGCTTTCTTCCAGTACCACTTTTCGTTCCGCATCTATTTCTTTGCTATCGAATGTTAACCCCGATGCCCAGTCTTGCAGCACCTGCATGCCTTTGTTGAAATTGGCAGGGTCGCTTAGCGGAACCGGCAGAATGTAAACGGTTTCATTAAACCCGGTATAAGCGTTCAGGTCTGAGCCAAACTTCACGCCAATGCCCTGTAAGAAATCGACTAACTCATTTTTCTTGAAATGGGTTTGTTCCATTAAAAGCCATGTGTTCGGTAAAAATGCGCAAGACCCTGTCTGATCGTTATCTTCCAACAGGGAGCCCTGCATTAACCACCAGGCGGAGCTCGACTTTTTTCTCTGGCTTAGCGTTCTTTTTAATGTAATAGCTTAGCCCATTGGCTAGTTTTCCCACCCTTACTTTAGGGTCAACCGGAAGTTTGTCCGTTAAAGGGATTTGGGCATTTAATGCTGGGAAATACTGTTGCGAAGAATAGTGCGCTTAGCAGACCTTTTTGTTTCATGGTAGATGCTATTTGTAATGTGGATAACCGGTTTTCACACAAAGTGCTCACTGGTTTGTTATATATTCGATAATCTAAAATATTTAGCTTGACAAATTTAATATGTAGTATTTATTCTACATTTTTGTAGAGCTTTTATAATTGTCATTTTTTGACACTGCTCATTAAAAATTGATTATCAATAATTTAAAAAATTATCTTGTTAACTGCTTAGCTATTGTTTTGTTTTTAGATAGCTATATATCTAAACAATTGTAGATTTATTTTGTGTCAATTTTTGACAAACGCAGAAAAACGCTGTTGATAACTACGTTGAACCGTAGTACTCCGTGCCTTAAATGGTAGTCTCATTCCCTCAGGTATACAAGGCTGATCGCTGCGGAAGACATTTGGTGGATCAGTAAACGCTCCTCTTCTGAAACGCATCTAGTTCCTAAAAACAGCTTTTGGATGGAGAAAATCCCGTTTATACCAGCTTCCGCCAGTATTGTTCTGATTTTCTCCTGGTCTCTTTCTGGTTTCGGTTTGGTTTTGTGGCTGTAAACAAGAAGTGGCTGGCTGTTCAGGGCCAGGAAACCTAACCCATACCAAAACAATATAACCAGCAGAAGCCATCAGATAGCCATCTTATAGCAAGAACACAGCCAGCCAAAGCCAGCTAATAGCCAGAAAATAGCCAACATGAGCCAGCGGATGAAAGGGCTATGGCTACAAAATGCCTTTCTTATATAATAAACTGTTGTATATCAAATAGTTATAGTGGATTGCACAATCCCAGCAAGCTCTTTCCCTTGTATTCCCGTTCTAGCTTTAACCTGCTCCATTACCGCTAACGGGTATTTACCAGGGGGGAAAATGAACAAAATGGAAGGACGGCTGTCCGGCAGAAAACAGGATAATGGGAATAGTCTGTTGAGAATGTCAGTTTTTGGCAGTTTGAAAAAAAATATTTGCATTTGCCAGTTATACTTTATACATGAATAAGTTATTGCTACTTGTTTTTACAAGCTTGTGCACAATCCAGGTGGGCATGGCGCAGGATTGTTACCAGCGGCCAACGCTACTAGTGGGGAGTGGCCCAATTGGGTTTTAAGAAGCCATACATGACACCACAGGTTAAAATAGGAATATGGCGGAACCTGAGATCGAATGGCTATACTGCTTTCATTGGCTACCAGGATTCACAGCCAGTGAAAGTATCCGGCAGCAAGCCCGATACTTTGCAATTAAGTAGCTCCTTCCTGGTAGAAGCGGGTTATAAAATTCGCCTTGCCAAGTACTTCTTTGCGCACGGAATTGCCGGAATGGACAATATAGGAGCCTACTTAGCGGGAGACCTTTTATACCAGGCTCATTGGAACTTATTGCTGGGACTAACTTACAAACGTAGCTACGCGGGCATTAGCTTATACATCAGGTGTAACTAGCAAATTAGCATCCTGGCGGGCGGTTAAATGTTTCGGATCGTTTCAATAAGTTTCCTTTTTGAAATAGGCTTATCCAGGAATCCAAAGACATTTGCAGCTTCCATTTTTTTCATGTCAATATCCGGAAGTACTGTAAAAACAAGTATTTTGATATGCTTGTATTTTTCTTTATTGGCATTAATTTTTTCTATCACTTCCCACCCATTCATGAGGGGCATATTGATATCCAGGAT
>CBDDIT010000046.1:0-112509 GCA_965229175.1 Sediminibacterium sp.
AACCCCTAATTCTAATCCCTACAAAACCAACACCCCTTTCGCCTGTACCACTACTTCCCTTTTGGGCTGGGTGATTTTGGCTACTTCTTCCTTGCTCTTGCCGGAATCTTCGGCTACATCGCGGAGTTGTTCTACGGAGGTGAGCTTTTCTTCGGCTACCCCGTCGATTACCACGGTTTTACCGGAAAGTATGGCTGGAACGAAGAATTTATGATCTTTCATGCGAACGGTCATGTTGCCGCCGGCTGTCTGAACTTTTATCCAGCATCCCATTTGCTGGCATACTTCGGTAACGGTTCCTTTGATTTTAACGGGAACAGCTCCTTTTTCCTTCTTCATTTTTTCTACCAGCTGATCTACCGTGATGGCATTATCGGCAGTTGTTGTTGCCCCGAATGAAGTACCTGCTTCAGCCGGAACTTTTGGTGGTTGTGCCTGTGTTGACAGTGCGCTAACGGCTACTATTAAAACCAGTAATATCTTTTTCATGTTTAATTTGTTTTTGCGAATCTACGGATGCCAGCCGGTAAAAGACAGCTGTTGGCCAATAAATTCAGTTTTTTGGCTTTTTTGTGACATTGGCTGTGCTGGCGGCTAAAGCCGCAGGGGATTTGCTGAGGGGCCCTTATTCATCCCCGGTCTGAAGACCGGGGCAAGATTGTACTTCTTATATAACCTGCAGTTTAACATCGGGGCATGGGTATAGAGCCTTGCCCCGGTCTTCAGACCGTGGATAAAATGATCATGAAAAGAAACATTCCGGCGGCTTTAGCCGCTATAGTACTTCACACAAATAAAAAAGCCGCGATAAAATATCACGGCTTAATAACTATTAATAAGAATACTAGTTCAGTTTCTCTACCTGCATATAACTCAGTTCCACCGGTGTGGAGCGACCGAATATTTTTACGGTTACTTTCAGTTTCTTTTTCTCATCGTTCACATCTTCTATCACCCCGTTGAAGTCGTTAAATGGACCTTCAATGATCTTGATGGTTTCGCCCACGATAAATGGTTCGCTCATGGTAACGCCCTGATCGTTCATCTCATCCACTTTACCCAGCATCTTGTTCACCTCGCTTTTGCGCAGTGAAATGATATTTCCCTTGGAACCTTTTCCATCTGTAAGGAAGTGCATTACATTGCTGATATTGCTGATGTGTTGCACAATATCATCTGTAAGTTTCCCGTCCTGTACTTCCATCATTACATAGCCCGGGAAATAGTTCTTTTCGCGCATTACTTTCTTACCGTTCTGCACCTTATATACTTTTTCCATGGGTAGGAAGATCTGTTTAACGATCTCCTGCCAGCCATTCCGCACCAGGTCTTTATCAAGGTATTCTTTCACCTTACGCTCCTTACCACTCACCACGCGCAAAACATACCACTTGGTTTCTACCTGTGGTGCTGCCGGTGCTTCTGCTACGGGTTGATCTATTACTGGTTCCATAACCTCTTACTTAAATAATGAGTAAATCAGCTTCAATAACTGGTTGCTGGAAAAGTCCATCACCCAAACCATCGCTGTTATAATTACAGTAGCTACCAGCACAATCACTGTGCTCTGCTGCAACTGCACCCAGCTGGGCCAGGTAACTTTCTCCACCAATTCCGTGTAGCTCTCTTTGAAATAGTTTGCGATTTTGTTCATCAGTTCAATTTGAAAATTTGAAAATTTGAAAATTTGAAAATTGCCTGCTTTTAATCCCGGTAATCAAAAATCTGACTCTTTTAATTTTCAAATTTTCAAATTACCACATTTTCAAATTCATCTGCACGGGCACTAGGATTCGAACCCAGATCAAAGGTTTTGGAGACCCGTATGCTACCGTTGCACCATGCCCGTTTAAAAGCTAAAAGCTATCCCGCTTGCAGCGGAACAGCTTTTAGTAATATGACAAATGTAATAGAAAAAACATTTGCTTAAAGCAAAAAGCTTTCGCTTTGGCTTATTTTACGATTTCAGTAACCTGTCCGGCACCTACGGTACGTCCACCTTCACGGATGGCGAATTTCAAACCTTTCTCCATCGCGATGGGTTGGATCAGTTTTACATTCAGACCGATGTTATCACCCGGCATTACCATTTCTGTTCCTTCCGGCAGGGTAACTTCGCCCGTTACGTCGGTAGTACGGAAATAGAACTGAGGACGGTATTTGTTAAAGAATGGAGTGTGACGTCCACCTTCTTCTTTGCTCAGTACGTATACTTCACCTTTGAATTCAGTGTGCGGAGTGATAGAACCTGGTTTGCAAAGTACCATACCACGACGGATCTGGCTCTTTTCAATACCACGTAACAGCAGACCTGCGTTATCACCGGCTTCACCTTCATCCAGTAATTTCTTGAACATTTCCACACCTGTACAGGTAGAACTCAGTGGAGCTTCCATCAGACCAACGATCTCGATAGGCTCACCCACTTTGATACGGCCACGCTCGATACGACCTGTTGCAACGGTACCACGACCTGTAATAGAGAATACATCCTCAACACTCATCAGGAACGGCATATCAACCGGGCGAGGAGGCAATGGAATATAGGTATCAACGGCTTCCATCAGTTCTTCAACTTTGGCAACCCATTTTGGTTCTTCAGCAAGAGCACCTGTAGCAGAACCCTGGATAATAGGAGTGTTATCTCCGTCGAAACCGTAAGAAGTAAGCAGTTCGCGAACTTCCATTTCAACCAGTTCCAGCAATTCAGGATCATCAACCAGGTCAACTTTATTCATGAAAACAACAATACGTGGTACACCTACCTGGCGGGCCAACAGAATGTGTTCTTTTGTTTGCGGCATAGGACCGTCGGTAGCAGCCACAACTAATATCGCACCATCCATCTGTGCAGCACCAGTGATCATGTTTTTCACATAGTCAGCGTGACCAGGACAGTCAACGTGCGCATAGTGACGGTTAGCAGTTTGATACTCTACGTGAGCAGTATTGATAGTGATACCACGTTCTTTTTCCTCTGGTGCACCATCGATCTCGTCATATTTCTTAGCCACGTTACCCATACCTTTTTTAGACAAGATGTTGGTAATAGCTGCAGTCAAAGTAGTTTTACCATGGTCAACGTGACCAATGGTACCTACGTTTACGTGAGGTTTTTCCCTCTTAAAGGTCTCTTTTGCCATTTTTATCGGTTTTTAGTTGTGTTTTTAAAATTTTTCAGGCTTTCGAGGGCCCTCTTTACGTTTTATTGTCTTGTTTACTTCTTCTCCCGCCGCGCAAATCTACATCAAATCTTGATAGAGCCGTTAATGAGAATCGAACTCATGACCTTCCCGCCAAAAGGCGGGATGCTCTGTCATGAGCATAGCCGAATTCTCAATAGAGCCGTTAATGAGAATCGAACTCATGACCTTCCCGCCAAAAGGCGGGATGCTCTGTCATGAGCATAGTCGAATTCTCAATAGAGCCGTTAATGAGAATCGAACTCATGACCTTCCCGCCAAAAGGCGGGATGCTCTGTCATGAGCATAGTCGAATTCTCAATAGAGCCGTTAATGAGAATCGAACTCATGACCTTCCCGCCAAAAGGCGGGATGCTCTGTCATGAGCATAGTCGAATTCTCAATAGAGCCGTTAATGAGAATCGAACTCATGACCTCTTCCCTACCAAGGAAGTGCTCTACCCCTGAGCTACAACGGCTTACAACTCAGTTTGTAGTTTATGGTTTGTAGTTTGTGGTTAACAGCAAACTACAAACCACAAACTACAAACCATACTAAACTGCCACTTTGAGCGGAAGACGAGGGTCGAACTCGCGACCTATAGCTTGGAAGGCTATCGCTCTACCAATTGAGCTACTTCCGCTTTTATAACACCGGAGCTTCAGCGAAGGTGTTTTTTTCCGCCAAAGCCCTTTTTTACCCACAAAGCACCAGTGGCTTACGGGCGAAGGTGGTTTGAAATAAAAGAACTTTTGATCTTTATAAGGATCGGTCCTCCTTCGCCAAGGCTATGGAGGACATTTTCACCTACGTGAAAATGTGGGCAGAGTAGGGTTCGAACCTACGTACTCGTGAGAGAACAGATTTACAGTCTGTCGCCTTTAACCACTCGGCCATCTGCCCTAATTAGTCTATGGTTGGAGGTTTAGGGTCTATGGTTTGTTAAACGTTAGACTGTAAACTATAGACAATAGACTGCTTTCTGAGCCGAAGATGGGACTCGAACCCGCGACCTGCTGATTACAAATCAGCTGCTCTACCAACTGAGCTACTTCGGCGTTACTGCAAAGAACTGTCCCGATTTTTTGGGATGGCAAAGGTAATGGAAAACTTTATTCAGCAAAATTTTGAATCGAAATTTTTCGGGCAGTTTTCAACAGGTTTTGCCATAGACGCCCGGAACAGGCTTTTCAGGGCAATAATAAATGGCTGGAACCCGGTCGCAGCGCGGAATACGCCACTTTTACCGAATCATGCGATATCACCCGGTTATTTATTTCGGCACTGTCCCGAACCAGGGTCTTACCATCGCTGAACTGGTAAGAAATCACCAGCTTCCCGCCAGGCTCGATCCTCCGCTGGGTAATATGGGCAAATGTGTGGGTCTCCCCGGCTGAACAGGCCAGCAAAAAAAGAACAAAACAAAACAAGGGCATTTTTTTCATACGGTTCACAAGGTATTAATAAAAAAGTCTCCCGGGTGACCGGGAGACTTTTTATTCAGGCAGCTAATTTGTCTTTTTTTCGCTTGATCTGTGAAACCACAGATTCCATGGCATTGTCGAACGACTCTTCAAAGGACTTCGAAGACGCTTTTGTAAAGAAATCATACTTGGGAACATGGATGCGGATTTCTACGATCTTATCCTTGATCGTATGTACCACATTGTCCAGCTTCAGAAACACATCTACCTTCAGAATCCTGTCGTGGAATGTGTTCAACTTCTCTGCTTTACGGGTAACATACTCTACGAGCTTGTTGTCCGCATCAAAATGCACGGTTTGGATGTTAACGTTCATAGTACTCACGTTTAAACGGTGAAAAAAATAAGATCTACCACCGATCGGATCGCAGTTTGAGCTGATTAATGATGCAGATTACGCTGATGAAAAAGCCCTTTTGGATCCAATCGTTAATGGTTGAATATGTTGGCGGACCATTACTGATCCGGTGAGGTTTGATTATTTTTTTTCAAGTCAAAGAACTGTTTGCCCGGCTACCGGAGAAAGACAGATGGCGCATAAAATATTGGTACGCAATCTGCCGCTCCCGGGGATTGGGCCGGACAAACAAGTTACAACGAAAGCTGACAAAAACGAAAAAAAATCACCCATTTTATGAATAAAATAAGAGCAGGTAAAGGGCTCCCTCATCGCCCAAAAATCATATATAAAAATCATAAAAAAATCCCGAAATCCGCGATCACGCTTTAGGATGCGCCTTATTAAACACTTCCTTCAGCTTTTCGATGGTGTTATGGGTATAAACCTGTGTGGCGGCCAGGCTGCTATGGCCCAGCAGTTCCTTAACTGCATTAAGGTCGGCCCCGTTGTTCATCAGGTGGGTGGCGAAACTATGGCGGAGAATATGGGGACTTTTCTTTTGCAGGGTGGTTACCAGTGAGAGATACTTCTTAACAAAACTATATACGTTTCTCACCTGCAGCGGCTTTCCTTTTTCGTTCACAAAAAGAGTGGGACCCGGTTCCGGCTTTTCCCTGGTATAGGCCATAAGATCGGCCATCAATTCGGTGGAAACAGGTATAATCCGCTCCTTATTACCCTTCCCCAGCACCTTTACCTGGCATAGGGATGCGTCTACCTGGCTTACTGTCAGCCCCACCAACTCGCTTACCCGCATGCCGGTGGCGTAGAACAAGAGCAGTACCAGGCGCTCCGTTCTCCCCTTCCAGCCCTCCGGAAACTCCACATGGCTGAAAAGGGTGTCCAGATCTTTTTCGGCTACAAAAACAGGAAGCCTTTTGCTCAGTTTGGGCGCTGTAACGGTGGTCATGGGAGACTGGCTGATATGCCCCAGCTTCATTTCATATTTAAAAAAAGATTTCAGGGCCGATATGTTCCGGTTGATGCTTTTGGAGCTCATTTCCTCCTCTTTCATCTCGGCCAGCCAACTGCGTACAAACATGGGCGTTATCCTGTCTACCGGCGGGCCATCAAACTGGCTGGCCAGGTAGGCGAAGAACTGCTCAAGGTCATTCTGGTAGGATACCAGTGTGTGCGGGGAATACCGCTTCTCAAATTTGAGATGATCTAAAAAGGGGGCGATCTGTGGGTATTGCGGTACGGGCATAAAAAAAGTAGCCTAAAGTTACTAAACTAAGGCTACTAAATATGGTTATGGGTAAGACCGGGTATTATCCCTCGATCTTTCCGCTCGCAATATTCTGCTTGTAGATCGCTTTCAGCACTTGTGTGCGGCGAACAACCGACGGCTTGATGAACGCCTGGCGTTCCCTTAACTGAAGCAAAGTTTTGCTTTTTTCAAACTTTTTCTTGTACTTCTTAAGTGCCTTGTCGATGTTTTCACAATCTTTTGAATCGATGATAAGCATAGCTATTATACCTCCTCAGGTGTTTTTTTAGGACTGCAAAGATACAGTTTGATTTGAAAATTCCAAAGGAATTTTTCTTCTCCTGGCGGAAGCCCCGGGAAGGTTGTAATTTTGCCGAATGTTTACAGGAATTGTTGAAACCCAGGGGAAAATCAGTTCTTTGGCCAAAACCGGGTCAAATATCAGTTTTTGGATAGCCTCGCCGATCTCGGGGGAGCTGAAAGTTGATCAAAGCGTAAGTCATAACGGGGTATGCCTTACGGTGGAAGAACTGACTCCCGGCAGCCATAAAGTAACCGCCATCGAAGAAACCCTGCTCAAAACCAATCTCTCCACCTGGGAACCCGGTACAGAAGTAAACATCGAAAGGTGCATGGTGATGAATGGCCGCCTCGACGGGCATATTGTTCAGGGTCATGTTGACACTACCGCCACCTGTATCCGGAGAAAAGACTTACAGGGAAGCTGGGAATACAGCTTTCAGTTCCCCGCATCTTTCGCGCACCTGGTAATTGAAAAAGGGTCTATAGCGGTAAACGGTACCAGCCTTACCTGTTATAATGCCGGGAAAGACCAGTTCTCCATTGCCGTTATTCCCTATACCTACGAGCACACAAATATCCATTCCGTAGTAGAGGGAAGCCTGGTAAATATCGAGTTCGATATCCTCGGCAAATACATCCACCGAAACCTCCAACTACAATCTCTCCCCCCTAACCCCTAATTCCTAATCCCTAATTCCTAACCCCTAAATACTCCTCCCCTTCAACGCCTCACTCACCGCAACATCCATCGCCCTTTCGGCAAACGGGCGGGTGATTTCGTTCAGCTCTTCAATTTTGGACTGGATCAGGTTTTTATCTTCCAGGGTTAACGCCAGTTGTAATGCCTGCATGGCACCGGCAGTGGCCGTTAATTCATCTCGGGTGAGTATTGCGGTATTTTTAGCGATGAATTTTTCCGTTACACCCAGGATCTGCTCTCCCTCTGTTCTGGCTTCCACCAGGGCCCTCATTACCATATCATCTTTGGCATGGGTAATGCTTTCGAGGAGCATCTTCTCCACTTCTTCATCGGTAATACCATATTGAGGTTTTACCTCTATTTCCTGTTCCACCCCGCTTCTTAATTCTTTGGCCCTTACCAGCAGAATCCCGTCGGCGTTAATCAGGAAACTTACCTCCACCTTGGGCAGCCCTGCCGGCATACCGGGAATTCCCCTGAGGCTGAACTCGGCCAGCTTGCGGTTGTCTTTTACCAGGTCGCGCTCTCCCTGGTACACCGAGATCCGCATATCACTTTGTCCGTCTTTATGTGTTGTGTACTGCCTGCCGGCTTTGGTAGGTATTTTGGCGTTGCGGGGTATTAATACATCCATCAATCCGCCCATGGTTTCAATACCCAGGCTCAGGGGTGTGATATCGAGTAATAAGAAATCCTTATTGTTTCCGGCCAGTATATCCGCCTGCACCGCCGCTCCCAGGGCCACCACTTCATCCGGGTTAACCGAATCGTTAACGGGCTTGCCAAAGAACCGGCTGATGGCCTGCTTTACGGCGGGTACCCGGGTACTGCCTCCTACCATCACCACCGTATCAATATCATCCGCAACCAGTTTGGCATCGGCCAGCGCGTTCCTGCAGCTCTGCACCGTTTCCTCAATCAGCGGCTGTATCAGGCGCTCAAAAGTTACTTTCGTTACAAACAAATTCCTGCCCGCCCAGGTAACGTTATAAGTGTCATTCGTACTCAGGTGTTTCTTCGCTTCTTCAGCCCGCAGCCTCAGACCCTGCGAAAGCCCCTTATCCGCCTGCAGGTCTTCCATAGAGATGCCCGCTGTTTCCATCCAGTATTGTATGATAGCGCGGTCAAGGTCATCACCACCCAGGTAGGTATTTCCATTGGTACTCAGCACCTCGAATATACCATTGGCAATATGAAGGATAGAGATATCAAAGGTTCCTCCACCCAGGTCATACACGGCAATGGTCTTCTCTTCGTCCTTATTCAATCCCAATCCATACGCCAGGCTGGCCGCCGTAGGCTCATTAACGATCCGGAGAATATCCAGCCCCGCCAGCTTCCCCGCATCCCGGGTAGCCTGCCTTTGCGCATCATTAAAATAGGCCGGCACCGTTACCACCGCTTTGGTAACCGGCGTTTTTAAAATATGCTCCGCCCGCTGTTTCAGCTCCTTCAGGATAAATGACGATAATTCGATGGGTGAATAAAAAGTATTACCCACCTGTACCTTCACCAGGCTATCGGTATCATCATCAATCACTTTATAGGTAAAGAACCCCGCATTCTCCCGGATGTCCTTATAACTTTTTCCCATCAGCCTTTTGGCACTGAAAATGGTATTCTGCGGCTCGGTTTCCAGGTATTGCTTTGCCGTTTCACCCACCTCGGCATCGCCCAGTTCATTAAAATGCACAACACTCGGCACAAGACTGCTCGAATCATGCTCCTTGATAGCTACCGGCTTCTTACTCTCCGGGTGAATGATCGCTACCAGGCTGTTGGTAGTACCCAGGTCAATGCCCACGATCATCTCCGCCTGCTGTAAACTTCCGGTTGCTATATTGATTGCTATTTTGGCCATGGGGGTGTTGAATTGTTTAACTGTTTAATTGCTGAATTGTTTAATTGCTGAATTGCTTAATTGCTTAATTGTTAAACTGTTGAATTGTTAAGTGGCTGATTTGTTTTATGGCTAACTTTTCTTTGTTTGATCTCATTCAGCTATTTCCAACCATGAAACCATTTAAACAATTAAGCCATTAAACAATTTAACCATTTAGCCATTCAGCCATGTAACAATTCAACACTCCCCCCTCATACCTGCACCACTGTTGTCCTGCTTACATAATCATGCAGGGGTTTTCCGAGCAGGGGGATAAAAAACAGGTCGATGATGATAACGCGGCTGAGGCTCCTGATGAAAATCCATCCTATGCCGGGTCGTTTGCCCTGGAGGTTGGCCACTTTGGAAAAACTGGCCCATTTACCGGGGGTGCGTAAAAAAATGGCTTCCCATAAAAAATAATAGATCACCATCATCCCGAAAAAGAACCACCCGAAATTATAATGGGTATAGCCCCAGTACACCACATACCAGTTCCATCCTTTGTTTACAAAATGCGCCAGGGTAAAAATGAGTGTCGTATCCACCAGGAAATTCAGGATACGGGTACCATCGCCAACAGGTTTCATGAAGCAAAGGTAAGGTGCTGGTTCCTAATTCCTAGTTCCTTGTACCTAGTTCCTTACCTTTGTCCAAATACAATTTTCATGAATCTGATTGAAGAATTACGGTGGCGGGGAATGGTGCAGGATATAATGCCGGGAACGGAAGAATTATTGCAAAAAGAAATGGTATCGGGATATATTGGCTTCGATCCTACTTCCGACAGCCTGCATATTGGCAGCCTGGTGCCCATCCTGTTACTGGTTCATCTGCAGAAAGCCGGGCATAAACCTTTTGCGCTCGTGGGCGGTGCTACCGGCATGGTGGGCGACCCCAGCGGTAAGAGTGAGGAGAGAAACCTGCTAAGCGAAGAAGTACTGCAACATAATCTCGAAGGGGTTCGTCAACAGCTGTCACGGTTCCTGGATTTTACCCCCGGTAAAGCCAATGCCGCGGAGCTGGTAAACAATTACGACTGGTTCAAAAATATCAGCTTCCTGCATTTTATCCGGGATGTGGGCAAGCATATTACCGTGAACTATATGATGGCCAAGGACAGCGTGAAGAAAAGGCTGGATGGCGAAACAGGCATGAGCTTTACCGAATTCACGTACCAGCTGGTGCAGGGTTATGATTTTTACTGGTTATACCAGCATAAAAACTGTAAACTCCAGATGGGGGGCAGTGATCAGTGGGGCAATATAGTTACCGGCACTGAAATTATCCGGCGCAAATCCGGCGGAGAAGCTTTCGCGTTCACCTGCCCGCTGATTACCAAAGCCGACGGCGGCAAGTTTGGGAAAACAGAAAAAGGCAATATCTGGCTGGATGCCAAAAAAACATCACCTTACCAGTTCTACCAGTTCTGGCTCAATGCCAGTGATGAAGACGCTAAAAAATGGATAAAAATATTTACGCTCCTTCCAAAAGATACGATCGAAGCCCTGCTGGCACAACACGATTCCGCGCCGCATGAACGAGCTTTGCAGAAAAAGCTGGCCGAAGAACTTACCTGTTGGGTACACAGCCGCGAGGACTATGATTTTGCAATTAAAGCTTCTGAAATTCTATTCGGAAACGCCACTACAGAAGTGCTGCAAAGCCTGAATGAAGAACAGCTTATACAGGTAATGGAGGGAGTTCCTTCCGTGGAAATTCAACGTACACAACTCGAAGAAGGATATGATATCGTAAGCTTCCTGGCCGACACCGCTATCTTCCCCAGCAAAGGCGAGGCAAGAAAAATGTGGCAGGCCGGCGGACTATCCCTTAACAAAACCAAACTGCCGACCGATAAAACAACCATCACACGGGATGATCTCCTCAAGGAAAAATATCTGCTGGTTCAGAAAGGCAAGAAGAACTACTTCCTGGTCCACGCCATTTGAGGCGTGAGACGTGAGACGTGAGGCGTGAGACGTGAATCGGGATAAAGGTGATATAATATGATTCTACCTCCTACCTGACCACGTCTCACGTCTCACGCCTCACGTCTCACGCGTCAGAACTCTCATGCGATCGCATCCTGCAGTTCCTGGCGGGCTTCGCGATTGGCTTTTCGGAAATATTTTCTTACGCCTTCGTGCGCGTCGCCGGCAGCGTCTGCCAGTTTGCTCATGCCTCTTGCGGTAGCATTGCGGTTACGCATATAAAAATAAACACCGGCCGCGGCTGCGCCTACAATAGTTGTGGCAACTAATAACTTGTTCATAGGATATTGTTTTGATCTGCCTATGATAATACAATAGTTATACCATTTTCTTTGGGTAAGTTATTTCACATTTTTAATCACCGCCCACATCTGCCCGGCAACAAATACATTGCCCGCGGGGGTAAGGTGAACACGGTCGGTGGTTAAAATACCCGACTCTTTATTCTGGGGATTATTCTTCAGGTTATACTCCATAAAGGCCGCGCGGAGATTTACAAAGGGAAGGCCTTTCTGTTCGCTGTAATTCTTTAACCAGTTGGAATACTGGTTCAGGTCGCCATCCTGCTGGTTGCTATGGTCGGTTTTTTCCCCGATCACAGCCGGGGTGCAGACAATTACTTTTATGCCGGCAGCCTGCAGTTTATTTACTACCGCTTCGTAGAAACGGCCGAACTTATTTAAATCTGTACCGGTACCGCCGGTGGCTTTATGCCATACATCATTCACGCCCACATAAATCAGCACAATATCCGGGTGCTGGCTAAGAACATCCTGTTCCATACGTAAATAGAGGTCGTAGATCTTATCGCCGCTGATGCCCGCGCCTACCAGTTCATAGTTATCGTCCTGGCCCTCCTGGCGGATCAGCGAATCCATCACTTTAATATAGCCACCCGGCCTCACACCCGCCTGCGTAATCGAATCCCCGAAAAATATAACTTTCTTTTTCTTTTTAAACTGGAACGACATCACAATCATACACCCCACAAAAAGGGCCAGTAGAATAAGCTTCTGATTCATGGCAGCAATATTAAAGTATCTATCAATAAAAATAAAAAAGCCAAAAGCTAACCCCCAAAAGCCAACCCCTCAATACACATCCGTCATCACCGGCGTAGTTGTCTTCCCCATCAGTTCCACAAATTTTCTTTCCTGAACAAGATAGCCATTTCCTTTCGCACAAAAATGAACTTTCAGGTTTTCTATGCTCAGCGGGTTGCCTTCGGGAATATCGGCCATATTGGTATAGCGGATATCATGCCCGTCAACAATAATCACCAGCCCGCTGCCGATGGCTTCCATCCGGTTCCCTTCGGTGATCAGCATACCGGTATCTTCTCCCAATCCAATACCAATACAGGATGGGTTACCGGATACCGCCTGGGCCAGCCTCACAAAACGGCCACGCTTCTCAAAATGAGAATCGAAGATCACTTCATCCATCAGTCCCAGCCCGGTAGTGATCTTTACTTCGCCTTTTAAATGTGCCCTAGCGGGATTGCCCTCATAGATCATGGTATTGCTCATGGCCATGGCACCCGCAGAGGTACCCGCAATAATAAAGGGCTCCTGTTTATATCTTTTCTTGATGATGCTCATGAACTGTGTGCCGCCGAAAATAGCCGTTAACCTCAGCTGGTTTCCGCCACTGAAAAGAACACAGGCGCAGCTGCTGATCCGGTGGATATACTCTTCCCGCAGCGCGTCTTCCCGGTTGCGGATATGTATCACGCCGATATTGGTGCATCCGATCTTACCGAAAGCATCTAAATAATTTTCACCCACTTCATAGGGAATGGTAGAAGCCGTGGTGATCACTTCAATCCGGGCCGCGGTTCCACCGGCTTCCTCCACAATGCGACGCAGGATACCCAGTTCAAAAAAATTGAGGTTATACCTGAACAACTCGCCTTTTTCAAGGTCCGCCCCCTTATCTTCAGCTCCGCCGATCGCTATCAGCTTACCTTTGGGAATACTCATGCCTGCCTGTTTCGTTTGCCAACAAAAATAAGCCTTTGAGAGAGGAAGGTGGGAAAAAAATGATATATTTCAGGAAGCGGCTGTTAGCTGTTGGCTGTTGGCTGTTAGCTATTAGCTATTGGCTGTTGGCTAACTACTAACAGCTAATAGCTAACAGCCAACAGCTAACAGCCAACAGCTAACAGCCCCCATTAAACACTTATCAATGAAGATAGAAGAAATAAAAATCCTCCGTGGCCCTAACTATTGGAGCGTGCGCCGTAGCCAACTGATACAGATGAAACTGGACCTGGAGGAGCTGGAGGAAAAGCCTACCAACAAGATCGATGGATTCCTGGAGCGGCTGGAAGCTTTGTTCCCTTCTATGTATTCGCACCGCTGCAGTGTGGGCAAGCCGGGTGGCTTTTTTGAAAGAGTAAAGGAAGGTACCTGGATGGGGCATGTGATAGAGCATGTGGCCCTGGAGCTGCAAACCCTGGCGGGCATGGATGTGGGCTTTGGCCGTACACGCGGCACAGGAAAACCGGGAGAGTATTATGTGGTGTTTAATTATATGGAAGAAGATGCCGGCGTATATGCCGCCCGCGCTTCGGTAAGGATAGCGCAGGCATTGGTAGCCGCAACTGCCTATGATCTCTCCCCCGATATCCAGAAGCTCCGTGAAATACGCGAGGATACCCGCCTCGGGCCCTCTACAGGATGTATTGTGGAAGAAGCCACCAAACGCGGTATTCCTTTTATCCGCCTGAATAAACAAAGCCTGGTGCAACTGGGATATGGTGTGCACCAGAAAAGGATCCGCGCCACGATTGCCAGCACTACGTCCAATATCGCGGTAGATATTGCCGGTGATAAGGAGGAGACCAAGAATTTACTCAGTGCCGCCGAAATACCCGTGCCCCGCGGTACCGTGGTAAGAACAGAAGAAGGATTGAAAGATGCTGTTGAAAGCTATGGCTATCCCCTGGTGATAAAACCGATTGATGGCAACCACGGCAAAGGCAATACCACCAATATCACCACCTGGGAGCAGGCAGTAAAAGCATTTGAATCGGCCAAAACATACAGCCGCAGTGTAATCGTAGAGAAATTTATTACCGGCTTCGATTTCCGTGTGCTGGTGATCAATTACAAATTTGTTTGCGCCGCCCTCAGAACCCCCGCTTCTGTTGTTGGCGACGGCGTTCATACCATCCAATGGCTGGTGGATGAAACCAATAAAGACCCGCGCAGGGGCTATGGCCACGAAAAAGTACTGACACAGATCACCATCGACCAGTCGAGCGAAAAAATGCTGGATGAAAAAGGCTATACCCTGGAAACCATTCCCCCGAAAGGCGAGCTGGTTTTACTAAAAACAACCGCCAACCTCAGCACCGGTGGCACTTCTACCGATGTTACGGATGAAGTGCATCCTGTGAACATATTTCTCGCCGAAAGAATCGCCAGGATCATCGGGCTGGATATCTGCGGTATTGATATCATGGCTTCCGATCTCAGGACTTCGGTATATGAAAATGGCGGTGCCGTGCTGGAAGTGAATGCCGCGCCCGGTTTCCGTATGCACATAGACCCTGCCGAAGGGTTGCCCCGCAATGTGGCCGAACCGGTGATCAATATGCTGTTCCCCTCCGGTTCCGATGGCCGGATTCCCATTATTGCCATTACCGGTACCAATGGAAAAACCACTACCACACGCTTAACCGCCCATATCTGCAAAACCGCCGGCCGTAAAGTGGGATATACCACCAGCGATGGCGTGTATATCCAGAACCAGCTGATGATGAAGGGCGACTGCACCGGGCCCCTCAGCGCAAAATTTGTGCTGAGCGACCCTACCGTTGACTTCGCCGTGCTGGAATGTGCCCGCGGCGGCCTGCTTAAATCCGGGCTGGCTTTCCGGAATTGCGATGTGAGCATTGTTACCAATGTAACCGCCGATCACCTGGGGCTGGGTGGCATCGACAGCCTGGAACAAATGGCGAGGGCCAAGGCGGTGATCCCCGAAACAACCTTTAACCACGGCTTCGCTATTTTAAACGCCGAGGACGACCTGGTATATGCCATGCACGAGGGGCTGAGCTGCCATGTGGCTTATTTCAGCATGGATGAAAACAACCCACGCATTCAGAAACATTGTAAGAACGGCGGTTATGCGGCCGTATTTGAAAATGGTTATGTATCGATACTCAAAGGCACCTGGAAGATCAGGGTGATGAAAGTAAGTGAGATCCCCATCACCTATGGCGGAAAGGCGATGCACAATATTATGAATACCCTGCCGGCCATGCTGGCTACTTATCTTTTTAAAGATATTTCAATAGAGGATATCCGCACGGCCCTCAGCACTTTTGTACCCTCACCCTCGCAAACACCCGGCCGGCTTAACCTCTTTGAGTTCAAGCATTTTAAATTCCTGGTAGATTTTGCCCATAACCCGGCGGGACTGGAGCTGCTATGCGATTTTGTAAAGAAAATGGATGGCAGCCCCAAAGTGGGTATCATCAGCGGCACCGGCGACCGGCGCGATGAAGATATCCGCGAGCTGGGTCGCATTTCAGGCCGCTCTTTTGATGAGATCATCATCCGCCAGGACAAAAACCTCCGCGGCCGCAGTGCCGAAGAGATCGTAAACCTGCTGGTAGCCGGCATTAATGACACCAAAACCTCCGAGATCCCGGTAAAGATCATATTAAATGAAAAGGAAGCCATTATGTACGCCTATGATAATGCTAAACCCGGCTCCCTGATTACCATTATGTGTGATGTGGTAGCCGAGGCCCTGGATCTGATTAAGGGGTTGAAAGAGAAGGAAGACGGCGCATAAAACCGCCCAAAAACCTTAAAAAATTTGGAACAATTGCCCCACAAGCCTATTTTTGCAGCCCATTCTGACTTTTTAAGGGTCAGACTGCGAGGATGCCTGATAGTATAAGGGTAGTACAACTGATTTTGGTTCAGTATGTCTTGGTTCGAATCCAGGTCGGGCAACAAATGTTAAGGAAAAGTTAATAGCTTTTCCTTTTTTTATTTCTCCTTCTGTTGATTATCTTACTCTCCGCATCTACTAACTTTTGTTTATGAGATCGACACCGTTAGTCTTGTTTATTTTGCTTTTTGGCTGTAGCCAAGCAAATAAATCTACACAAAGTCAACGCAAAGAACAGTATAATATACTTCTTTCAAAATTTAAGGATCTATCATTTGACACACTACTCGTGTCTTCATTAGATGAGCAGGAAAGAATAGAGACATATAAATTTAAAGGTCAACAGTTGGACAGCAGTGATGCCGTATTATTTCCAAAAAATATAGCTGACCATCATTTCATTGACCCGCCGGGACTATTCGCTTGTTATAAGTTCAAAATTGACTCAAATCGAACAGCACTTATCGCAAGGACACCGTCTGAATATTATCCCTCGTCTATCAAACTTTTTATTTATACTAATAACAAAGACACTTTAATCGAAGTAGCTGAACTTGCTCAATATATCGGAGACGCAGGAGCGTTAAGCGACATCAATTCGTGGCTTTATAAGGATAAGAAAAAAGATTTCCACGCATTTGTCTGGCAACATGATAGCCAAGACAATAGTGTAGAAAACGAGAATGACACTACCACATCTTCTTGGGATTACTTTAACCTCTATAATATTTCTCAAAACAAATCTGATTCGTTAGGTTCCAAGAAAGAAAGGCTTCCTTTTTATTTAATAAGCCTAATACAGAAGAAAACCCAATGACATACGAATCCAAAAAAGTACTGGAACGCAAGCCGACTGCTCAGAGAATCGAAAAAAACTGGTTTATGTTCGCGGCAGGTATGATGAATTCTCTCGCGTCCGACTATATTTCTATGCAAATGCTGTATTGTCTGGAGCCGCTCACTACTGCGCCAACTTCATTATTGAAGATGATTGAAATTGCCGAAAAATCACTGAAGTTGTTTATATCTGTTCATACCAAAACAGAAAGAGCTTTATCGGACTCGAAAAACAAAATATGGCCATAACATCGAAAAGCTTCGTAACGAATGTGCAAGTATTGAGCCAGTGTTTGCAGACTCAGATATTTGCGAATTTACCAGTGACCTCAATGATAAGACCGGGATACTGTATCAATACCTCAGATATAATGCTCAGGACACGACGGATGGATTTAGCGCGAACCTTTATCATCTGATTCTGATAATCGACAAACTTTACTTTTCAGCTATTATGCTCTTACCAGAAAATGATCGTCGTACTTTGAATTTCACCTCCACACTAAAGAACTTACTGACGGATTCACCATTCGATCAGAGCCAGAACAAGGATCTATTAAAGCAGGTTGTGTTTCACGATAATCAATACGCTCCAAAATACCTGGAGTACTGCCGGCAAATTGATGAGGAACAGAGAAAACTGATTGAGCAGTTTGAAGCGGCGCAAAAAAACAGTGCGTAAGAATATCCACTCGATTTTACTTCTACAGGTAAATAAGCTGTAATATATAATCAGTAACTTTCCAAGAAGAAACACAATCACATGGCTGACCTCGAAAAAATACTCGATAACCTGAACCTACCTAAGCAACTGCTGGATAAAAGCGAAGCTTTGCTCAAAACCCTATTCGGTCCATCATTTGATGAAATAGGCGGTATGATTGCCGACAATGTGAAGGTGCGTAGATTTAAAAATCAAATCAAAATTTTTTCGAAAGCCCAAGAAATTTTGAAGGAAAATAAAATTGATCCTAAAAAAGTTTCTTTGAAAGTGCTAGCCCCGTTGATTGAATACAGCTCTTACGAAGAAGAAGAATCTCTTCAAGAAAAATGGTCAAGATTGACGGCTCAGATCGTGACAAATCCAAAAGATGTCGTATTTCAACAAAATTGTATATCCATATTGAATAAGTTGGCAACCGAAGACGCAACGCTGCTTGATGAACTCTTTGAACGCTTAAACAAACGAAGAAGCGAAACTTTTGAAAACCAGGAACGGTTATTTCAACAAACACTTATGGGTGAAAGCATTGCTTTGAAACCGGAAACGTTGGAAGGATATGCGCTGGAAAATTATTCATTTTATTCAGCTTCCATTTCAAAAGGCTTAAATCGATCCAAAGACGAGTTACATTTCCAGGTTTCTAATCTTGTAGCATTAGGACTTCTTAAATGGGAGACAAGTGTTGAAGTCAAAGCCGAAAAGTCAAGTGAGGAACCAGATGACAAAGATATCGATGTTGATGTTGATGTCTCTAACAATGATGATTTCATATTCACACCCTTAGGGTACCGATTTGTAAAAATTTGTTACAGCGACCCGAAGTCCTAATATGAACGCTTGCATAATAATCAGGCAACCAATTATTAGTATCACAGTTTTACCATCGGCAAAATTTAGATACAAATTACAGCTAACCGAGTTAAGTCCGAATGAAAATTTGTTGAAAACCATCCACTTCGGGCAACTTCTAAAGAGCGAAAGATGATAGTCTTTCGGTCTTTTTTATTAATACCATTAATACCAGCTATTTTCGCAGATCCAGCCGCTGCAGGAACAGGTGAACATATTTGTAATCAATGTCAGGATTATCCCCCATGGTGCCGTGGCCGGCATCGGGTATGACTACAAACTCCGAACCTGGTAAAAGACTATGATAATATTGTACGGTGACGGGGCGTGCCGCATCGAACTCGCCGCAGGCAAAAAGAACCGGAACATTGATTCGTGAAATATCTTTAATGCGGTTATAGTTTGACAGTGTGCCGGTGCACTCAAAATCATATTTGCCCCACATGTGTTGGTACATATTGTCACCCGAATTCCTGATAGCCGAATCCACTTCTTTGGGAACGGGTTGTTTCCTGTTATAATAGGTACTGTAATAGGTGTCTGTCGCCTTTGCAAACTTGATCGAATCTGTTTTTTCTCTGCGTATGTATTGGCGCAATACCTGTTTTGTTGAATCGGGCAACAGGCCTGCCAGCGTATCGGCATCAGTAACCCAGCGCTGTGTACTCATGCAAGGGCTCGCAAAAACAATTCCTTTGATGTGTTGCGGATTTTTGAGGTAATAATCCATCGCCAGCATAGTGCCGTAAGAATGACTATAGAGATAGTATTCTTTCACTTGCAAATAAGCTAGCAATGAATCTACCTGCTCCATATGGCTCGTTATAGACATAAATGAAGTATCGGTTATTCTCTCCGAACGTCCGCAGCCGATCTCGTCAAATACAATTATTTTTCTTTCAGTTGCGAGTCTCGCGGCTAATGGCGAGAGATAATAAGAAGGAAATCCAGGGCCACCATGCAGCATCAGCAGCGGTGTGGCATCACCTGATCCATATACTTTGTACCATAACTTTTTTCCGCGAACTGTTATAAATCCTTCCGCGGATTTGCCGTTTCTTTCATTACCGCAGGCAGTGAATAAACAACTGAAGCATAAAATGATTATTGATTTTGTTATAATAAATGATCGCATCGCTTACCTTGGTTAGTACAGAAGGATTAATGGTTTTCTGTGAAATTGCTTAAAATTTCCAAATCCTTCAAAAACCATCTCGAAAAAAATCCGGCTCCCTCAACAAAAAAACTTATTCCATTCTCAAACTCTTCACCGGGTTAGCCAGGGCTGCCTTGACAGATTGAAAACTTACGGTAATGATTGCGATGACAATGGCAGCTAAGCCCGCAGCAAAAAACATCCACCAACTAATGTCAATACGATACGCAAAGGTTTGCAGCCATTTTTCCACCATCCACCAGGTAAAAGGCGTAATGATGAACACCGACAAAAGAACCAGGTAAATGAAATCCCGGCTCAACAGGGTAGTGAGTTGCAGCACACTGGCACCCAATACTTTCCTTACGCCAATTTCCTTGGTGCGCTGACGGGTAAAAAAAGCAGTAAGCGCAAATAATCCCATCACGGAAATCATGATGGCAACAAGTCCGAAAAAAGTAATGATCTTTTCCAACCGTACATACGATATAAACAACTGCTCAAAATTCTGATCAACAAAAGAGTAGCGAAGCGGAAAGCCAGGTTCAATCTTTTTCCAGATTCGGTTGATTCCGGCGATAGATTGCTGTGCATGCCGGCTATCTAATTTTACAAGCATAACGCTGCCAAATTGCATCAGGCAGGGTTGATGGTTACCAACGGTAAACACCGCAGGCTGTACAGCGCTTTCAAATCCCTGCACATTAAAATCTTTAACCACTCCTACGATCCTCAGCGGTGTACTGTCGCAGCCAGGGAAGGCGATGACATCTCCAACAGGATCGGGCAGTCCTAATTTTTGGGCAGCCGCCTCGTTTATAACAGCCGACCGGGTTTGCTGATCCTGCACCTCATTCGTGAAAAGCCGGCCATTTTTCAATGACACCCCAAGGGTTTTGAAATAATCGGTACTCACTTTAACCGACCGCATACGATAGTCTTTACCATTGTTTTTGAAAGGGATCGTGGAGGTGTCAACGCCAAAATTATCGCCCGGTACACTGGTTGTTTTAGCAACGCCAATAACTCCCGGTACCGAAAGCAGCATGTTGCGGGTATTATCAAAATCCTTTTCACGGGTTTCCTGCCTCGCTTCCAGGCGCATCAATTGATCGGCCGAAAATCAGAACCCTGCATACCATCCCGCTCATTTGCCGAAGAAAGAAGTACCCGGTCTTTACGATCTTCTTTAAAAGTCGGTATCTTTAGATAACACTTGAAATTGCTTTTTGCAAAAGTCAAGACTGCTATAAACACTATGCATTTGCTCCTGATCATAATCGCTTTGTTTTCAGCCATCTGGCCTGTGCATGTACCCGGTTCTCCACATCCGGAGCAGTGGGTAAACCAATACAACCAGGCATTCGAAAAAGCATGGGCCGGAAAAGATGCCGACAGATTAGCGGCTATGTATGACGCAGACGCAGTGATCATGCCGGAATATCATACCAGGGTAGCGGGTGTATCTGTAAAAAAATATTACACCCAATGGTTCGGTTTGACCTTCCATAATAAACTGGAGAAAAAAACATATGCTGTCCTGGATGCGGGTGATTATGTTCTGGAAACCGGTACGTTGCAGCAAAGTTTTAAGCGGGCAGACAGCAGTGAGTTTTCTTATAAAGGAAAATATATCCAGGTATGGCGCAAACATCACAACGGGTCACTGAAACTGGTGTCGCAGATCTGGGGCAATGCGGCATGGTATGATAAAAACAAACTGCCTGTGATTGAGGGAGTGCCCTACCATCCACCCGGGCCTTTTCCGCTTATAAGTGCAGCGGCAAAAAAAATTGACGCGAATAACCGGGCAATCGCCGACCTCGTAAAGACTCGCAATGGTGCCGCTTTCTCGCAATACTATACGGAAAATGCTATCTATATGCCCTACTATTCCCCTATGATCATTGGCAGGGATAGTATTCACGCATATTACCAGGTGCATGAAGATCCAAAAACAAAGATCGATGCAGTGAGCATCAAGATGGCCAGAATGATAAATGCCGGTAATTTTTACATTACGGATGGCTACTATACCGTGGATTGGGGTTTTGAAAATAATAAAGGGCGTGTCTCCGGCAAAAGCATCAATATATGGGAGAAGCAGACCGATGGAAAACTACTCCTTCGCTGGCAGATGACAAACCATGATCGATAGGTACGACATGCTATGCAACACTCCTGCCTAAGCTCTTTAACCGGAGAATTTGTTTAAGCCGCTAAAGTTCTAATTTCCCGTCTTTATCACCTCAACAATTTTTCCATTCTTCTGTAAAGCCTCCTTACTGCCCACTTTTCCGTTTTTATCTACCCCGGGCGGTACGGGTACTATCGAAACCGTGATCGCTGCCCTGCTGCTTTCGCAGCCGTTGGCATTGTTTAGCTGGCTTACATAATAGTTAGATGTTCCGGCAACGGATGTACGCGGTATCGGCGCGGTGGAAGACATAGTGCCGCCGCTGCTGTTTGTTCCATACCAACGCAAGGTACCGCCCGTGCCGGCCGCCGCAACCAAAGAAGCGGTAATCGTATCCTGTACATAATAACTGATATTCTGTGTAACGGGAGGATTGGGCAGTTGCTTCAAGGCCACAAATACAGAGTCAACAATACTGGCATAGTTATCGAAGTCTGACGCCAGTTTGTAAACGCCCGCATTCCTGGCTACGAGGGTTGCGGTTGTATCGAGCGCAATATTGTTCAGGTACCATTTGTTGCCATGTGCCGCACTGCTGCTTAGCGTAACGGAATCTCCATAACAGAAGTTCAGGCTACCGGAGGCTGTAATCGCGGGATTATTATTCTTAACGTATATGTCTTCGCCGGTGGCGATGGCCGCGGCATTACCGAGCTGGTCTTTATAGGCCAGTGAAACCTGGTAGATCCCATCGGCAATACCATTGGGTAATGCGGGACTGGCAGATGCAACGGGGGTACCCGCAATAGCAATTGGATTGGTATTCGTGAGCCAGGTAAACGATTGTGATGCCGTTGTATTCTGTGGTTGCAGGAACAAAGAATCGGTTTCTGTACCCTTCCTCAGCACCAGCACAGTTGAACTGGCCATAGGAAGATCCGGAAGCGTAAAATTAAACTGGACTGCACTTACGTGATTGGTTACTGCAACCTTCGACCAGATAACAGGTGTATTTGTGCTTGTTTTCAACGTGAAGTTAACCGGTGCGCCCGCTGTAACCTGGTTTCCATAGATGTCGCGATAGGAAAGTATAATGGTGTAATTCCCATCGGGCAAGATTGTTGAGCCTGCGTTGGAACTGCTCATGGATACAACCGTTCCGTTTGTTGCAGGGTCATTAACACAATCATAATAAACAGAATCTTTCTGCGCATCATTCAACTGGAAGGTGAGGGTGGTGGCCAACCCTGTTTTGGCGGTTCCGGCAATAACCAATTTTTTAGAACCCGGCAGGATCATTCCGGGAATCGAATCTTTTATAATAAGTGGGCTTTTCAGTGTTTGCCAGTTGGCCGGGTATAGTATAACCGGCAAGGCCGTTGTACGTTGAAAAAAAATCGTATCCGTTACACTCGCTTCGGCATTACCCAGGTAATCCCGGTAAGCCAGCTTTATCTCGTATTTGCCATCGGTAAGGGGCAATGATGGGTCAATACTGTAATACTGCCGGTATCCACTGCCAGTTGACACCGGGATGGTAACGGGTGTAGATCCATCAGACAAATTTCTCAACACGATAGATGCCGTGCTTGCGCTGTCGGGAAGAAGGTAGCTGATTGGGCCGTTAGGGTTCTGGGCATTAAATACAGTGTTCTTTGCCGTAAACAATGTGGGAGCTGTGGTGCCTGTTTTGAGGGCTATCACCGTTGAATCGGATGCCGGAGTATGCCCGGTACGATCCTGGTAAGATAACACAAGCTTATACGTATCCGCCGGCAATGTATTTGTACCGCTCAGGCTAACCACCCCCCCGGAAGCTGTAATATCAGTGAAGTTGATATGGAAGCTGTCTGTCAGGTTATCAGAAAGGGTTACGGTACTAAGCAAGGACCTGTCTGCATTCCTGTATATGCTTAGTTGCTTGGAGCCGGCCATAACGGTACTGTCGTATATATAATCCTGAAAGAGCAAACTGTCTTTTGTAACCGAGCCCATGGCGGGACTGAGTATTTTCGGAGGTAAAGTAATGTGCTGCAGGCTCCATTTCAAAGTGGATGAAGTTATGACTGCACCGTTGGATGCCCTTGTATATTCTGCAGTTACCTGGTATTTTCCTTTTTGGAATCCTTTGGAAGTGTCGTAAAAATTGGTGTAAGTGCCCAGGGTGGAAGTTACATACAGGATGGGAGGGTTCACCTGAGTGGATGTTGTTTTGCCAATCACTGTCGGGTTAAGAGCCAGCGTAACGTCCTGCACGTTGCGTTGCAAAGCAATTGTGTAGGTAACAGGTTGCAGATCTGCGTAGTAAATGCTGCTGCTATCTTTCAGAAACCTGAATTTCAGCTTCATGGATCCTATAACAGCACCGCTTACATCACCTGATATGATAACTCTAATTGTTGCAGATGTAGGAGAATACACCAATTGAGGCGTGGTTGCGCTAAAACTTATTGACTGTGCACCTGCATTTTTCACCAACAGCAATAAAGAGGCATATAACAGTATCTTTCTGAATATTCGCATTGCAATATGTTTTGTTATCTCAACCATTTGAAAAGACATCCTTCCTTAATGTAAGAATCTACCGTTCTAATAATGATAATCAAACTGAATCCTGTCATTCGCACTCAATACATAGCTGCCGTTACTGGCCGGTGCATAGGTTACTACAGTACCGCTGATTGAGTAGGCGGTATTACTGATCCTGATACCATTGATATACATTTTTACTTTACTGTTTACACCCGGTGGTTGGCTAAGGGTAAACACGGACTGCGCCGCAGTTGCGGTGAACTCATCGGCCACTTCCCGCACAGACGGCCCGGTTGAAACACTTCCATCCGCCATCAGGTACTGGGAAGAACTACCGCCGGTTCTGGTAATAAAGGCTGCTGCCAGCGTATCGCTCAACTTTATTTTGGTAGCATTCACCACACCTGCCAAGGTACCGCCTGCTAAGGGTAGATAGGCTGTGGCAAGATCGTTGCTTTGTATTTTGTTTCCCGTTCTTCGATAAGGGAGAAGCATCGCGGCCGTATCCGCGCTGTTCAGCTTGAAACGCATAGAATCAGGTGAGGAGCCACCGATTCCCAGGTTGATCCTTGCCTGGGCAGCGGTGGAAGCCCCGGTGCCGCCATTCGCAATGGCTACAATGCCGGTAACATTTCCTGCATTTCCTGTAATATCGCCAGTAACTTTACTACCACTTATCCCTACGATTTTGCTGTCAGTAACGCTTAGGTCGGCAAGTTTGGAGGTAAGTACGGCATTATTTGCGATCGTTGGATTGGGATAGGTACCGCTCAGGTCTCCGCCTGCTGCACCAGCCGGTACTGCGGTGAGGGCCGATAGTGCATATGGAACACTCAGCAATTGCGTAGTGCCGAGATTGACAAAAGAAGACCCGCCGCTTGGGTCCAGTTCAAGCTCCATAAACATATTTCCTGTTGCCCAGTTCACTCCAGCCAATGTTCCGATAGAAGAGGAAGCACCGGCACTCCCGATCTGGACGGAGAACAGGCCATAACTGTTTGTCTGGGTAGACCTTGTTTCCGAATACACCACCGGACCGGTTGAGGAAGACATTCGGATGTTTACCCGCAAGCTCAGGTTTTGATTGGGCAAAGGTACACCCGTTGCATTCCTCGCCACCCCCTGGTAGTTTAGTAAGGCCGGGGCCTGGGCATCGGCTTGATTAACGGAAGCCAGGAGCATGGACAAAAACAAAAACCTGTAGCACAACCGTGCAATTTTCTGGTTCATAGGTATTGGATAAAGGATTTGAAGCTAGTTAACTTTGATTATGGTAAACGAACCCTTTTTTATGATCTCATTGGTAATGGCACTATATTGTTGTATGGCCAGAAAATAGTTGCCGGTAGTAAGGCCCTGCACATTGAGCCTTTGCGTGCTGGTTGTTCCAAAGTAAAAGAATTGCTGGGCCAGTACCAGTTTTCCTGCCTGATTATAGAGTTGGTATTCCACCCGTCCAACGTTTTTACTGAGAAAGCTGATGCCTACGTAATCGCGGGCCGGATTAGGGTATAATTTTATCTCATCCGATAATGGAGCGGCCGCATTCGCCACCGGCTGGCTCGCCACGGAAGATTGCAGCACACCACTCGTAAGCACTACCGAACTGTTTGAAAGCGTTGTAATAGATGTTGACTCGCCGATACTTATCTCGACCTGAAAATCTTTCGAAGTGCCAAACTGCCCTGTAACATTGATAGTGGAAGGGTAAATGAACTGGGCGTTGCCCGCGAAACCGCACAATAAAAAAAGGAAAACAAGTAAATGTTTTGGCTTCATTGGATTTTAGATATTTGTCTGTCGAACCATTTCCCGGTAGTCAGATCGGTACTTGCCACCTGTCTGCTTTACCATTGCTTAGCTACATGACCTGATCTACAGTATAAAACGAAGCAAAGGTATGTTATTAAGCAGGAATGGATGATCCATAAGCCAGATAATTCCTAGCTATTTTTTACCGCCCGTTTGTGTAAGTGTTTGAATATCAAACCAAGGCCCATAACCACCCTGTAATCTTCAGATGAATATGCGGTTTATTTTTCCCGGCTATTGCAGTTTCCAAACTTTGTGAGTATATGAAAAAATCCATATGACTGGCCCAGGGTGCTACGGATACAGTAAATATTTCTTTCGCATCTCTTTATACGCGCTCAATCCGGGTTCCCAGCTTTTGCGGATCTCTTCTTCAGAAACACCGTTGATCACCTGTTGCCTGAACTCGCCCACACCAATCTGTATCTCTATCGAGTTCATCTCCTTGCTAAGCTTCTGAAAGAATTTTTCTTTGTAGGGATGCGCTTTGTATAATTCTATGATCCAGCTGATATTGATCTTTTTGCTTTTCCTGAGCTTTTCTACATCATAATTTCGGAGATCCAGGCCAAAGCATTCCTGGTCCATAAACAACGGGGTTTCCGACATTCCCTTGATGCTGGTAGGTGTATAAGAGAAAGAATAAATGCCCTTGAGCTCCGGGCTTCCTATTACCGTAAAGGGAAAATACGTGCCGCGCCCGTGGTTCAGGTAAACTCCTTCGAACATACAGGTTGAAGGATACAACATAATGGCCTGTTGTGTGTTCAGGTTGGGAGAAGGTTTTACCGGTAAGGTATACGGCATATCATGATTGTAATTGGCAACCGGTATGATGATAAGCTTGCATTGTACTTTATTGGTAAGCCACCCCTCTCCATTGGCCATCTGCGCAAACTCGCCCACCGTAAGGCCATGCGACATGGGTAGTGGAAACATGCCGATCCCGGATTTGTATTTCATATCCAGTACCGGGCCATCAACCAGGTACCCGTTCGGATTGGGGCGGTCCAGTATCAGGAGTTCCTTTCCGTTGTCGGCGCAGGCTTCCATCAAACGGGCGAGCGCATTGATATTGGTATAGAAGCGAACTCCCACATCCTGCACATCATAGATCATAATATCAACATCCTCCAGGTCTTCTTTGCTGGGTTTATTCTTGCGGCCATAGAGTGAAATGATACGAATACCCGTTACCGCGTCGGTTTCATCCCCCACTTCAACGCCCGCACTTGCATTACCCCGGAAACCATGTTCCGGACCAAATACCTTTACAATATTCACCCCCAGCTTCTGAAGGCTGTCTACCAGGTGTGTTTTGCCGATAATAGTAGTGGGATTAGCCAGCATAGCCACACGTTTGCCTTTCAGCAAGGGCAGGTATTTATCAACCTGGTCTGCGCCAGTAAGAATGGGTTTGGCAGCTTTCCCATCCGAAGCCCCCGCAAAGAACGGCAGCTGAACGATCATGAATAAGCTTAGAACAGGTAATATCCATTTCTTCATAAAAAATATATTGAAGTCAAATATAAGTTAATTACAAAGTATGGAGAGTACTTACCATATCCCAGTGGGATTCCTTCTACAACCTGGCTTTCAACCTTTCTAATGCAATTTTGGCGCCTTCGTTCTCCGGGTTCAATTGAAGAGACCAACGGTACATTTCCGCAGACTCTTTAACCTTTCCCATCTTTTCAAGTACTTCTCCATAGCTGTCAAATACATTAAAGCTTGCCGGGAAAAGCAGCGTATTATTTTTTAACACTTCATAGGCCATCTGAAGGTGTCCCGCCCGCAGGAAATCGTAGCCCAGCCAGTTCAATTCCCTTTCGCTGTAATAGAAATTGGCGGTATCAGCTCTTAGCTTATGAAATAAAATCAATGCCGAATCAGGATTGTTTTTCCTAAGTGCCGTTCCATATATGCGTGCAATGGATGGCTTCCATTTTCTTTCAATGCCCTGACCTTTGTTCAGCAAATAAAGAGCGGAAGTAACCACCCTTCCCAATGCTGGTCCCCCCGTATTATCATAGGCCACAATTACCTGCTCACCCTGGAGTCGATGAAAATAAAAGGTTCCGAGCCCATAATTAAAGCCTCCATGCCCGACAGATTTGCCAAAAACAGGTTGCTCAAAAATATCCCATCCCAGCCCATACGATCCTTTGCCATCGCCTAACATCGTGTCCATAGATCCTTCCTGGAACACGGTACCGTTGTTCAGCACTACCGGTGTAAACGCCAGGTCAAGCGTTTTCTGTTGCAGCAAGACGCCACTGAAAATTGCTTTGTCGAACAATAGTATGTCACCCATCGTAGTGATAATATTGGTAGAGCCTGCAAGACCACTGAGATTATAATTGATGTACCTGTTCCTGGGTATGGAATCAGCGGGAACGTATCTATCAGTAAACCAGTTGGGATAAACAGAGGCGGTAACCCCTTTGGGATCGGAGGGATGTGTATAAACGTATGTGGACCGCATTCCTGAAGGCTGGAAAATTTTTGTGGTAAGATATTTTGAAAACGAGATACCAGTTACCCTTTCCAATACCAGTAATAAAATATCAAAATTGGTATTACTATACCGCCATTTGTCACCCGGCCTGAAAGCCAATCCCTTTTTCCACCTGGAAAGCTCAGGGATAATGTTCTTATTGGATACCAGGGTATCGGGGTACTGTTTCACCAGGTCCTCATACAATTCAAGATCCGGCAGGCCGGATGTATGCGTGAGCAAATGCCTGATCGTGATGGTATCAAACGGAAATAATGGCAGGTAGTCTTTCACCCGGGCTTCCAACCGGATCTTGCCTTTTTCCATCAACTGGAGAACAGCGGTAGCGGTAATGACTTTGGAAATGGAGGCGAGATTGAATGTGGAGGCGGTAGTATTGGGTTGGCCCTTGCCAAAATCGGCCATCCCGAAACTTTTTTCATACACAGGCTTTCCTTTTTCGGCTACCAGCAACCCGCCATTTAACTGGTTCGGGAAACGGATTGAAAAAAAAGAATCAAGGCTGGCCTGTTGGGAGCTGGCAGTCAACGATAAAGCCAGTATAAGCAGGGTAATACAGGGAGATTTGTACATATTTAGTATTTTCTCGAAAACTACATTGGCTACGGCTCCATCCGTCTATAGAAAAACTTGAGAAAAGCTGAAGATTGGTAATGCAGGTATTAAAATGGGTATTTTTGAGCGTAAGTAAAAACGGTATGTTTCAAATCAATGAGCGTTTTGTAATCAACCCTGCCACAGGAAGCTGTGAGGATCTGTCTACTAACAGGCAGATAAGGCTGGAACCCAGGATTATGCAGCTGCTGCTTATGTTGGTTGAGCAGCCCTTTCAAGTGATCAGCCGGGAAACATTGGTCACCATGATCTGGAATGACTATGGCGGAGGGGATGAAGGACTAACGCAAGGTATCTCTGTTTTGCGAAAAGCTTTATCGGATGACAGTAAGGAATTGATCCAGACCCTTCCTAAAAAGGGCTACTGTTTTACCGGCAGGGTTACCGCTGTTTCGCAGCAAATAACAAATGATATTCCGCCCAAACCCGTAAAAAAAATCAGCCGGCTGTTATGGCTGGGAGCCGCCGTGGTGTTGGCTCTGGTGATTATTATCACCTTAACGCTATTACATAACAACTCCGGGAATTCCGTAAAGATGCCCGATGACCTGGCAAAACACGCTGCAACTGCGGAAAATAGTACCAATACGATCACCACCCGGGACAAGAATAACATTACCTACAAACTGGTAATGATTGAAGACCGACCTCCCGTGTTCTATCGGGGAGATAGCATGATACCGGTGGGACAATGGGAACCGTACCAGGACATGATTAATTATCTGAAAGCAGAACTCGCCAGGAAAAATCGTCATTAACTTCTAGCATAGATTTCAGAACAACGACATAACCAGCTTTCTCCATTCCTGTTCTGTTGAAACCATCGCGTCAAACCCCGGAACATAACGGTGATCAGGTACTACGCCACGGCTGCCATCCCGGCCTGCTGTTGCGAAATTCATATAGGCGATGGATGATTGGGTGCGGATCCGCGAATTCGGCAAGGTTAAGTTGATGCCGATGGCAACACCACCCCCTTTGTATGCGCCGGCGGTCTCCTCACCCACTATTACTGCCAGGTTATTTGACTGCATAACGGCTGCGAAGGTTGAAGCCGCGGACGCGGTACGGCCATTTACATAAAGAAATACCCTGCCATCGTATCTATCGGCCCTGGGTTCAATAATAGCCAGCTCCCTGGCATAGACCGATAGTTTAACCATGCTCTTCCCGTCTTGTAACGGAGAAATATAGTCGTACTTATTTTTACGAACCTTATCGGGAATATTGGCCAGTGCCAGGTCTTCATCCCTATCGGTAAGCAGAAATTCTGATTCAACCAATCGTGTGGGTTTACTTACAAGATAACTTAAGAGGTAGGCACCCCGCTCTTCTTCGCCCCCATCATTATAACTTAGATCAATTACCAGGTTACGGACTCCCTTTTCCCGGATCTCCCGAAAAAAATCATCCATCTTTTTCTCATAAGGTTTTTTATCCATGCCAAAGCTTCGCACGGTTAAAAAAGCTGCCTGCTTTTCAGGTAGCAACTCAAGTTGCAAATCCTCCTTCCGCCTGGCTTTTGCCCGCTCCGCAGCCACCAGTACTATTTTGTTAACGGGGTTGGCCATTGCATTGCGGTTGATATCGGCGGTGTGCAGGTCCTTATCAAATATGCGTGTGATCGATTTTCCCTGCCGTGTTTTGATGCCTACCTCGTACAGCTCCGGGCGATCAATAAGCAGGGTATACAAAAAATTGAAATTCATAGACGAGATGCTTTGCGCCTTACCGGTTGTAATAAAGCCATCGCCGGGAAGGTAGCGGTATAATTCATCTCGAATCTGCTGAACAGGCCTGCCATTAATGCTCACCACCGTATCCCCGGGCTGGAAGCTCGTATCGGTAGTACCATTGATAATGATAAGGGCATGTTCGCTGGTAAAATCCATCTGCAGCGGTAACAAGGAAGATTGTTTTAATACCTCTCCCATAATATTATTGTCCAATCTTGCCTGGCTATGTTCGCAATGCAGCTCGGCGATCATAAAAGCGATCTTGCTATAAAAAGAAACAAGGGGCATGGGCTGCCGGAGCGTGGCAGCAATGCTGTCGAATATAATTTTTACCCTTTCCGGTGTTTGGTGCGCATACAAACCGGGCGCGGTGCTTTCCAGCCGGGTCCGCAGGAAATTAAAATCTTCCGCCATTGCCGCAGGAGATAAGATAGTTGTTAACGACAGTTTTTGTGCCGGGGCGTACAAAGCAGCGATGAGTAACCATATGGCAAGCAGTGCTTTTCGCATAATTTTCCTGTTTACCGGCAAAATTGATGCAAAAAAAGGCCGGTAAAAAGCCAAACCACCATCAAATCCGGATTTGATGGAGATTACTGGGCCGGTTCGGGCTTTAAAAGCATAAACGCTGTAGGTGTAATGCCGGTGATCTGTTTAAAGCTCCGCTGGAAAGTTGCCGCTGAACCGAATCCACAGGAAAGTGCCAGCCCCTGAATGGTTAACTTTTCAGCACCCGGCTCCTGTAACTTGCGCTTGAATGCCTCTACCCGGTATTCGTTCAGGAACTGGTTAAAGCTTTTGTTGAGGTACTGGTTCACGGTTGCAGAAATTACCTTGGGCGGAACACCCATGGCTTTTGAGAAGCGGGCAAGATCAAGCTTAGGGTCGAGGTAAAGCCGGGCAGATTCCATTCCTGCTATCAGTTGCTGCGCGGTTTGCTCCAGCAAGGCCAACGGATATGACAATGCCGGCACTTTCTGAGCGGCAGACGCGTTTTCTTCTTGAGAATTATATAACGCTGAAATACCTATCCAGTAAATAAGTACCGACATAGGTATGTACACGGGGAACCAACCCACGGTTTGAAGAAAGCTGGAATGTAAAGCCGGCACCAGGTAAGGGATCAGGAAAAGGAACCAGATGCCCGCGAAAACTTTCATCAATCCTGTTATCTTTTTAATCCTGCCAAAACCGTCCTGCTTAGCCAGAAATTTACCTGCCAGTAAAACATACCCGGTAAAGGAGAGCCACCTCGGTATATCTGCATATTTATTGTATACATCTATATAGTCAGCAAGAATATCCCTGGTCCAGAACTGAAACCAGCCCGCATAGAAACCGAGCTCCATCAGTTTTGGAAACAGGTCGATCACCAGGGGGAGGAACCACACATAATACTTTCGCCGGATAGTAAAGGATGCATCTGTTGACGCGCGAACATATAAATAAAACAGAGGGCCAATCGCCATAACAGAAATCCACGGAATAGAGGCATGGAGAAGTTCCGGAAAGCCACTCTTTCTGAAAAAGCCTATGTAATGACCGTACAGATGTATACCCGGCAAAGCGATCAGCAACACAACCAAGGCCAGCAGGGTATTTGCCAGCCGGGAAGGCTGCCTGGCAAGAAGCAACCCCATTGTAACCAACCCCTGGAGGGAACCCAGTATAATAAGAAGATAAAAAAAGAAAACCATAGCCGGCTCTTATACCAAAGCAATTTACAGGTTAATTACATAACCGGAACCCTGAGCCTGGATACACTGGCAGCTTCTATTGGCAGTAGGGTGGGGTTATGATGATCTGTACAAACCCGAAATAATTATGTATTTTACCTAAAACAACAACCCTGCAACAGCAACTATTTCAACCCCACCCGGCACTGCGGGAATTTGTAAGCGGCATACTGGTATTCCGGGCGGATATGCGGCATAGTGAGGCGGATATTATCTGCCCCTTTCCTCCTACGCCTAACCAATACATTTTCTTTTACCTGAATGATGCGGTGCATGCACAGAAAAATGCGGAGGGGGATTTTATTACAAAGCCGGGAAGCATTACTGTGGGGCCGCAGATCAGCAGGGTGAACCTGAACCTGGGTAAAGACCATTTCATGCTGGGGATCATCTTTCATCCCGGCGGACTGTTTCGTTTACTGGGTATGCCCATGAAACATTTTGAGTATACCGATTTGGATAGCTATAGCTTGTTTGGCAATGAGATCAGCCAGTTGCAGGAAAAAATAAAAGAAGCACCGGACTGGATCAGCATGAAAAACCGGGTGGAGGATTTCCTGCTGCGCAAACTGGCTTTGCTGAAATCGGCCCTGCCTTTTGATTATGCCATACAGGAACTGGTTAAGGCCAATGGCCTGTTAACCATCGAAAAAACTGCATCCCTGTCCTGCCTCAGCCTGCGTCAATTTGAACGAAAATGTATGGAAAGGCTGGGGCTTCCGCCCAAGCATTTTGCGCGGCTTATCCGCTTTTCCAAAGCTTACCGACTGAAGGAAAACCAGCACCAGCTAAGCTGGACAACCATTGCCCATGCCAGCGGGTATTACGACCAGATGCACTTCATACGCGATTTCAGGGAATTTGCCGGCGTTACCCCCTCCTTCATGCAGGCCGACCTGGAAGCCACGCCGTTGCGCTTACAGGCCATGGGTTAGAATGTCGCATTTGTACTATTTGCCGGCAACCTATAGAGATATTTTTACAAAAAATTGTTTCTATGCAATCCTCTCATCTTAATCGAAGGCAATTGCTGCAACGTATGACCTCTATTTCATTGGGCGGGGTCCTGTTGCCTTTTGCAGGTATAGCTTTACCCAGGCAAACCAGTCCCGACCCCGTCCCGATCCATATACCAGCGGGCGGTGGTAAAAAAGGAAAAGTAGGTGATATGGACATCCTTTTCAAATTCAGCAGCAAGGAAACCTCCAGCCTGCTGGGTGCCTGGGAAACCGTTATTCAACCGGGTGAACTAGGGGCGCCACCACATTACCATGCAAAGGTAGACGAGATCTGCAGGGTACTCGAAGGATCGGTAACCATCCTCTGCGGTAACGATGTAACGGAAGTAAAGGCAGGCGGATGGCATCTCCGGCCCCGTGGCGTTGTACATACTTTCTGGAACGGCGGTAAAGTTCCCGCCAAAACCATCGACCTGTGCATTCCCGGAGGACATGAATATTATATGGAAGACCTGGCCCGTCTCTTCGAAAACAACGCCCGTCCCAAACCCGGCGAAGTAGCCAAACTGGGAGAAAAACATGATATCCACTTCCGGTTTGATCTGCTCCAGGGGATAATGGAAAAGTACCAGGTTAAGTTGTAATACAATAGTAAATCTCCTGCCTTACTCCTCCCGGCATGGATTTTTCAGTGCTTGCCGCATGAAGAGATGCCTTTTACTGGTACTGGCTGCTTTCCAGGTTTATTTCCTGTATGCAATGCCCGCTGGCCGGATGGAGGGGGACAGCCTTGTGGTACGACAGGAAACCCTGGATTCGCTGGATATTGCTAAAAATATCGTTCAGATCAGGCGGATAAAGTTCGAGATCCTGCGGCAACTGAGAGATGACCGGTATAAAAGTCCTGCTCTGCGCGCCAGCATTGACTCCGGCATTGTTCTGCTGGCCAACCTTACCGACTCGATTCAGAAAAGCGGGAATAAAGTGGCGGTGCTTGACTGTAAAAAATACCTGTCGCATCTGCTTACCGATTTGAACAGCGGGGACATACCATCCGCCAAAACTGCGCTGGCACTTCAGGGCTATCTGTCTGTGAAAAGATTGTCAGACAACCAGGAGTCGATCCTGCCTGCTATCCTGCAGCTTGACCCTTCCTACAGCCATCCCATCCTTACTTCCATCAGCAACCCCCAAACCCCGGGCTGGAAGGAAAGTACGGATTACCTGGTTTGCCAGACCTTTGTGTATCACCCTTCTTCTTTCTTAAAAATCGCTTTTGAGTTTCCCGATGCGGATTGCATCGATAGCCTGTTACCATCTGCGGCCAAACGCTTTCCTGAAGACCTCTATATTTTCAGTCAGGCCAGTACATCCGGCCTGGGCAAGAAAATTATGAAGAGCGATGATGAACTCGTTCGCCTGATCGTTTCAATTGCCGCTACCCGCCAGGGCCGGGTGTACTATCCTTTTTTGGATGATCTCTACCATAAAAAAATAACCGTCGCACAGATCAATAAAGTGCTGGGTGCCGGTAACCAGGTGGCTTATTACAAGCTACTGGTAAAAACACTTACAGGATACAATGAGCGCGTAACCCGGTTGGATACGCCTATTGCTATGAATGTACTGGTAGAAAAGATTGCGTATAACGCTGATATGGATTTTGTTCGTGTGATCAATTCACTCCACGGCTCGCCGGATGCAGTTCGTTTAAAAGTATTGTCAACACTCAGTCCGGAGGAACTCTATTATTTATGTATTAATGGCGAAAAAGATCTTTACACCAGTAGTTACCTGAAAATATACAACTCCATCTTCGCCAGGCAACGGCAGTTAAACGCATATCAGCTGTTAGAGAAACTACACTTTGATCACTTCAGGCGGTTTATTAAAATGGCCGGTACCTATAATACATTGGATGATTTTCTGTCGCGCATGACGAAAGACGAGGCCGGTAAACTCATGTATTCATTCATCGATGGTCTCAATACAACGGCCAGCCTGGAAGATGTGATTGATGTGGCTAACAGTTATGCCAGTATCCGCAACGACAGCCTGCGTCGTTTTATCCTCCAGGAGGTTGCCAATAAAATGCAATCCGAAACTCAGGCCGGTGCGGGCTCACCAAAGATTTATTCCCTGCTGAATACACTTTTCTTAAGCCTGGACCCTTCCAATCATATTAACCTCAGCCAGGCACTGGGTATAACCGATGTATATCAGTTAACACAGCAATCCCTTACAGACAGTACGGGCCGTATCATCATACAACAGTTTTTTTATGGTGATGCGGATGGGAAAACCGCTTTCAATACTTTCTTACAGTGGTTGAAGAAAAATAACTGGCAGATAACTACTACAAAATACTGGATAGAAGCCAATTCCAGGAAGGGCACCCCTGTCAGGATATTTGCCAATCTGCCACTGAACGATAATACCGGTCGTGCCGAGTTTGCACAAACCGTACTCCGCACCTACCTGCGAAACAGCAACCAGCTGCCTTCCATCGCTATCCATCGGGGTCATAGCTATTTTGCCAATAACACGATTTCGCAACTCAGTCCCAATAACAAGCTTATTATCATGGGAAGCTGTGGCAGCTTCTCACAAATCAGTTCCATCCATACCTACAGCCCCCAGGCTCAGGTCATATCGTCAAGACAGGAAGGAACCGTTACCATCAATCAACCCATGATCAGTTATATTGTCGATTTACTGTCCAGCGGCCAGGATCTCAACTGGCCCGTCATCTGGGCGAAGCTCACAACGCAGTTCAAGAAAAATACACGCTTTGACGACTATGTACCACCCTACCAGAATTTGGGTTCGGTACTACTGATGACAGGCGTTAGGTAGTTTGTTGGTGTTTTGGTTTATTGGTATCTTGGTTTATTGGTAGCTTGGTTTATTGGTTTACTGGTATCTTGGTTTATTGGTTTATTGGTATCTTGGTTTATTGGTTTATTAGATTACTGGTTTATTTTTAAATTGCTTAAGTGTTTTTTAGTAGATGCATGGTATTAATGGCTACCCAAAAACCAATAAACCAATAAACCAATAAAAAATGAAAAGGGAATTGCCTAAGAAGATTCGTGAGGAATTACTGTCCTTGCTGCAATCACGGTTTGAAAAAAATATGCCGCGTCATAAAGGGGTTGAGTGGGCTAAGGTTCGGGCGAAACTGGATGCACATCCTGAAAAATTGTGGTCGTTGAATGAGATGGAAATAACGGGGGGCGAACCGGATGTGATTGGGTTGGATAAAAAAACGGGTGAATATATTTTTTATGATTGTGCCGCGGAAAGCCCTAAAGAGCGGAGAAGTGTGTGTTATGACCATGAGGCGCTGGAATCGAGAAAGGAGCACAAACCCAAAAACAGTGCTATCGGTATGGCAGCTGAGATAGGGATTGAGATACTGTCAGAGGATGAATACAGGGAGTTGCAACGGTATGGGAAATTTGACACTAAAACTTCCAGCTGGATTAAAACGCCTGCCGGTATCCGGAAACTGGGCGGTGCTATTTTTGCGGACTATCGCTATGGTACCATCTTTGTTTATCATAATGGTGCTGAGTCTTATTATGCCGGCAGGGGCTTTCGCGGATCGCTGAGGGTATAAGTACAGATTGGCTGCGAATCACAATTGTTAGCCAATTCACGGATTTGCTGAATGCAAAGGCCTATCTTACAAAAAAAGATTATGTCGCAGAAAAGCAAAAAGCAGTTTGGAGTATGGATGGATTCGCATCATGCCACCGTTGCAGGTAGAGAGAATATTGATACAGGCGCGTTCGTTGTGCTGGCTCATATTAAAAACGCTGGTCCGGATAGCAACTCGAATGAAAATGCGGCCAATCACCAGGAGATCTCCCTGACGCAGAAATTTTTCAAATCGATTGCTCTTACAATGCCCAACATAGACGAGATACATGTTACCGGTACCGGGCAGGTACAGGAACAATTTATCAAATTCCTGGCAGATACGCCCCAGTATAAAAATGCGGTTTCCTCAGAGAGTACCGCCAATAAAATGAGTGATGAAGCTTTTGTTGGCTTTATTACAAAGCACTTTAATTAATATAGTTTTGGGTAGCATTGAAGCATGATTTTTATCGTGTTTCAACGCTATACCTATAAAAGCTTTCCCAGACAAACCTTCAGGCTCTCTCTCCAGCCGGTTAACCTGATTCCAAAATCAGTTACAATACTTTCTGTATTCATTACCGAGTAGGCAGGGCGCCTGGCCGGGGTTGGATAATCTGTTGTGGGTATAGGAATGAGTGAACAATGAAGGCCGGCTTCATCACGGATCGCAACAGCAAAATCAAACCAGGAAATAACCCCGGTATTGCTGAACTGGTAAATGCCTGCCTGTCTGCTTCCTTTTTCCCAGGATGAAACTATACTAAGGATTGCGGCCGCAAGATCAGCTGCATAGGTGGGGCAGCCTGTCTGATCATTTACCACTTTCAGCTCCTGTCTTTCCTTCATTAATCGCAGCATGGTTTTTACAAAATTATTCCCGTGCGAACTGTATACCCAGGATGTTCTGATAACAAGGGAATCAGGGTTGTTCTCCAAAACCAGCTTTTCCCCTTCGCGTTTTGTATAGCCATAATAATTTACCGGGTCTGTGGAACTGTAAGGCAGGTAGGAAGATTTTCCATTACCATCAAAAACATAGTCCGTGGAAATAGTAACCAGCTTACAACCGTGTATTTTACATTGGGTAGCGATAATCCCAGGCGATATGGCATTAATGGTATAAGCCAGCTCGCGTTCCGTTTCGGCCTTATCTACCGCGGTATAAGCTGCGCAATGGATGAAATAGGCTGGCTTTTTGTTGTTAAAAAAACCGGGGATGGTTTCGGGGCGGCTGAGATCGAGGTCTTCCCGGCGGGTAAATAAAAAATCAAACGAAGTATTGCCTGCAGCTGCAACTTGCATCAGTTCCCAGCCCAGCTGTCCATTGCTGCCTGTAACGATCACAAGGGGTTTTGACATAATACAGGGAATTTATAGCGACTAGAATTCTTTAGGCAGTTTAGACCATTCTTCTTTCGGAAGGGATTTGAAATACTCATATGTTTTTTTCAACCCTTCAGCCCGGTCCACTTTGGGTTCCCAACCCAGTATTTCTTTCGCCTTGGTAATATCCGGCCTGCGTTGTTTAGGATCGTCTACCGGTAGTGGTTTGTAGACAATCTTAACGGAAGAGCCTGTGAGTTTCAATACCTCTTCTGCAAACTCTTTCAATGATATTTCATTCGGGTTGCCCACGTTAACCGGCATAGTATAGTCGCTCATCAATAAGCGGTAAATTCCTTCCACCAGGTCGTCTACATAACAGAATGAGCGTGTCTGGCTGCCATCCCCAAACACGGTAAGGTCTTCGCCCCGAAGAGCCTGGCCGATAAATGCGGGCAGGGCCCTTCCGTCGTTCAGCCGCATTCTGGGGCCATAGGTATTGAATATCCTGATGATCCTGGTTTCAACTCCATGAAACGTATAGTAGGCGCGTGTGATAGACTCCATGAATCGCTTGGCTTCATCATATACACCACGCGGACCAACGGGGTTTACATTGCCCCAATACTCTTCTGTTTGCGGATGCACCAGAGGATCACCATATACCTCACTGGTAGAAGCTACCAGCATCCTCGCTTTCTTTTCTTTGGCGAGGCCCAGGCAATTGTGTGTACCCAATGCCCCCACCTTCAATGTTTGAATCGGTATCTTTAAATAGTCTATCGGGCTGGCCGGCGAAGCGAAATGCAGGATATAATCCAATTCACCGGGAACATGTATAAACTTCGACACATCATGGTTATAAAACTCAAAATTACTGAGCTTGAACAAGTGTTCTATATTACGCAGGTCGCCCGTGATGAGGTTATCCATTGCAATCACATGGTATCCTTCATTAATAAACCTGTCGCAAAGGTGCGACCCGAGGAATCCCGCCGCGCCGGTAATTAATATTCGCTTTTGTGCCATAGTAGTATGTTAAGGTCGGCCAATACTTTCATAGTGGTATCCCAGGCCTCCGATGAATTTTACATCAAACAGGTTCCTTCCGTCGAATATCACTTTATGGTTCAGCATAGCATCGATCATGTCAAAATCGGGTGTCCTGAATTCGCTCCATTCCGTCGCAATAATTAATGCGTCGGCTTTTTCAAGGGCTTTATACTGGCTTTCCGCATATATTATTTTATCCCCGATAGCTTTCTGAACATTGGGCATCGCTTCAGGATCAAAAGCCACAACGGTGGCACCTGCAGCCGTTAGCGCATCTATGAGGTATAAAGCAGGAGCCTCGCGGATATCATCGGTATTCGGTTTGAATGCAAGCCCCCACAAAGCAAACCGCTTACCGGAAAGATCATTATTAAAGTAGCTCTTGATCTTGGGTATGAGATGCAGCTTTTGCTTTTCATTCACATCTTCTACCGCTTTTAGTATCTTAAAATCATAGCTTACATCTTCCGCAGACCTGATCAAAGCCTGTACGTCCTTTGGGAAACAGCTTCCCCCATACCCAATTCCGGGAAACAGGAAACGCTTACCAATCCTCTCATCACTACCAATACCCCTGCGCACCATATCCACATCGGCCCCCATCTTTTCACAAAGCTGGGCTATCTCATTCATGAATGATATTTTGGTGGCCAGAAATGAATTAGCCGCGTATTTGGTAAGTTCTGCCGAACGCTCATCCATGAAAATAACCGGATTCCCCTGTCTTACAAATGGTGCATACAGGTCGCTCATTACTTTGCGGGCTCGTTCAGCATTGGTTCCCACTACCACACGGTCAGGTTTCATAAAATCATCCACCGCCACGCCTTCTCTCAGAAATTCAGGATTGCTGACAACATCAAACTCACCTTTATAATTAACAGCTATCGCCTCCTGTACTTTTTGTGCCGTACCTACCGGCACCGTGCTCTTATCCACTATCACTTTATAATCCGTCATGATCTTTCCCAGGTCATTGGCAACACCCAATACATATCTCAAATCCGCCGCTCCATCGGCTCCGGGCGGGGTAGGAAGTGCCAGGAAAATGATAACCGCGTCTTTCACACCTTCTTCAAGACTGGTGGTAAACTCAAGCCGGCCCTCTTTCAGGTTACGAAGGAATATTTTTTCAAGCCCCGGTTCATAGATCGTTATTTCTCCATTCTTTAGCTTGTTTACTTTGTTCACATCAATATCAATGCATGTTACCCTGTTACCGGTTTCAGCAAAACATGTACCTGTTACCAGCCCAACATAACCAGTACCTACTACTGCAATTTTCATGATTCCTTATTTATATAGTTTAAAACATGCGTTGTTATATACGAAAGCTGTTCACTGTCCATTTCTGTATGAACCGGCAATGAAATCACCCGCTGGGTTAACCAGTCCGTTACAGCCAGATCATAGTCGGGCAAATTGAACGTATCAAACATTGCCTGCTTGTGCCCCGGTACCGGGTAATAGATCATGGAAGGAATTTTTTGTTCCGCCAGGTACTTATGTAAGCTATCCCGGTCTGCATTTTCCAGTACCAGGGTATACTGATGGTAAACATGGCTGCTATAAGAAGCAACGTATGGCGTGATTATTTTCTTGTTTCCGGCAAAAGCATTATCATAAAACGCGGCCACCTGCTGCCGGGCATGGTTGTACTGGTCAAGCTTCTTCAATTTTACGTTGAGTATGGCGGCCTGTATGGAATCGAGCCTGGAATTACAGCCAACTATTTCATGGTAATACCGGGTTTGCTGCCCATGGTTTACAATCATCTTTAACTGGAAAGCCAGTTTGGCGTCGTTAGTAAAAATCGCACCGCCATCCCCGAACGCACCCAGGTTCTTGCTCGGGTAAAAAGAGGTGGTTCCAATAGTGCCGATAGTGCCTGTCTTCTTTTTGGTGCCATCAGCAAATGTATAGTCGCAACCAATGGCCTGGGCATTGTCTTCTATTACAAAAAGATTAAACTCTTTAGCGATCTGCATGATCTCTTCCATGGGTGCCGCCTGCCCGTATAAATGCACAGGTACGATCGCCTTTGTTTTGGGTGTGATGGCATTTCGCAATGCCACGGGGTCCATACAGAAAGTTTTAGGATCCACTTCCACAAAAACCGGTGTCAGCTTCAATAAAGCTACCGCCTCCGTTGTGGCAATATACGTGAAAGAGGGGGTGATTACTTCATCTCCCGGCTGCAGCCCCAATGCCATCATCGCTATCTGTAACGCATCTGTTCCGTTAGCGCAGGGAATGGTATATTCAACATTGAGGTATTTACCCAGCGCGGCAGCAAAATCATGCACTGCCTTGCCGTTAATATACGCGGCACTGTCCAATACTTCATGAATAGCCGAATCGATATCCGTTTTAATTGCCAGGTATTGAGATTTGGTATCCACCATTTGTATTGGCCGCATAACTATTCTTTAGGGATGCAAAATTACTGCAAAAACCACTATCCCGGTCATTATATGATATATTACAACACACTGATAAACAAGCGGTTTAATTTGTTTATTTGCATGATAAACCTGCCCGATCACCATGTTATTCTACCGAATATTTATCTGGCTCTATCCGAAAATGGCTTTCCTGCTCGGTTTCTGGAACCGGAAAGCGCGTTCCTGGCATGAAGGCAGAAGGGATTTGTTGTTGAAGATAAAGGATGCCTTTACCGGCAATACAAAGCCTGTAATCTGGGTGCACTGCGCCTCATTGGGTGAGTTTGAACAGGGCTTACCGGTGATGGAAGCCATGCGGCAGCAGTATCCGGATCACCGGTTACTTCTTACTTTCTTTTCGCCCTCGGGTTATGAAATAAGGAAGAACCACCCCATGGCAGATCTTGTTTTTTACCTGCCGATGGACTCCCCTGCCAATGCCCTCCACTTTTTTAACTGGGTAAAACCGAAGCTGGTAATTTTTATAAAATACGAGTTTTGGTTTTTTTATTTGCAGGAAGCGCAGAAGCGGAAAATACCCTTACTCCTGGTATCCGGCACATTCAGAAAAGAACAATCCTTTTTTAAATGGTACGGGGGCTTCCAGCGAAAAATCCTCAGCTTTTTTACGGGAATGTTTGTGCAGGATACCCATTCGGCCGAGCTGCTAAAAGGTTTTACCGAAGCTACGGTCAGGGTTTGCGGGGATACCCGGTTCGACCGTGTTTTAAAGATCGCGGCAGGGTTTGAGCCTATTGCGGCCATTGATCTGTTTTGCGCGGGGCGGCCAACACTGGTGGCAGGAAGCACATGGACAGATGATGATGAGGAGCTGGATCATTTTGTCAATACCCATCCTCAACTCAGTTGCATTATTGCTCCGCATGAAATAGAGGAAGAAAGATTACAGGAATGCCTTACCCTGTATAAAAAATCAATATTGTATTCCGATTATCTGCGGATGCTCGAATCCGGGCTTAGCGTACCGGAAGACATTCATGTACTCATTATAGATAATGTGGGTATGTTGAGCCGGCTTTACAAATATGCTACTGTCTGCTATGTGGGTGGAGGGTTTGGGGACGGGGGGATTCATAATATCCTGGAGGCGGCTGTTTATGGAAAGCCGGTGGTATTTGGACCCGTGTTTGAAAAATATATTGAAGCGGTGGAACTTGTTGACAAAGAGGCGGCATTTTGGGCAGCGGATGCGCTGGAGCTGGAGGAAGTGTTGGAGGAATTACTGGAGGATGGCGACCTCAGGGATAAAGCAGGCAGCACTGCGCTTTCTTATATTGCCGACAGTGCAGGTGCCACACAAAAAGTAATGGAGTATATTCAGGAAAACCGCCTTTTAATCAGCTGATCAAACAGTTTTACGGCCTCACTGTTGTCCGGCCAGCTAAGCTTTACTTTCAGCTCCCGCTGAATCCAGTACTGGGCTTCGGGGTAGATGCTGAACCCATTAATGGTTTTCAGGCTTCGCTCATACATATTCTCATCTCCCCTGAAAAGATCCTGCACAAACAGGAATCGATCGTTTACCCCTATTCCTTTTTTCAGGTCGCGGATGGGTGCTCCCTGTAATGCTGTAGCCACTTCATTGCGTTCATCCCTTAATTTTTCGTTCAGACTTTCAGCGGGCTTCGCCAACACGGTGTTGAACTCCATCATCAGGGATGGCTTTGAAGGCTGGGGAATATAGTCCTGGTGTGCCAGGGTGGGTATTTCGGGGTTAAGATCAAACAGCGGGTTGGTTACTTCAACCGCAACAGGAGCAGGGTCGATCGCAACGGTAGTTACGGGCCCTGGTTCCGCGGTCATAAAAAGCGAGCCGGACCCGGCCGGCATTACTACCGAAACCTTGCTTTTGGGCGGAGAAACATAGCCTGGGCGAAGCTCTGCCAGCAGAAGCTGTACGGTTACGGCTATCTGTTCGGCAGATTCCTGGTTATCGAACTGCTCTTTCAGCTTATTTATTAACGTGCCTACTCTTTCCATTGGATGTAATACATTTGGGGGCGTTTACCCATAGCAGTGCTTCCTAAAGGTACAAAACGTTTTCTTTGTTAATTTATTTCATACATGTTCATAGAACCTAATATTTCAGGAGAACGGCGTGGGTCCATAGAAGTGATCTGCGGCAGCATGTTCAGTGGCAAAACCGAGGAACTCATCCGCCGCCTGAAAAGGGCCAGGATCGCCAACCAGCGCGTTGAGATCTTTAAACCCGCTATTGATACCCGTTACGACGATACGGAAGTGGTTAGCCACGATGCCAATTCCATTCACTCCACACCCATAGATAACTCACAAACCATACTCCTGATGGCGGAAGGGGTAGACGTAGTGGGAATAGATGAAGCCCAGTTTTTCGATGACCAGGTAATGCATGTTTGTGAAGTACTGGCTACCCGTGGCATACGGGTAATTGTTGCCGGGCTGGATATGGATTACCAGGGTAAGCCTTTTGGCCAGATGCCCAATTTGCTGGCCATTGCCGACTATATCACCAAGCTCCACGCTATCTGTATGAAATGCGGCAATATTGCCAGCATCTCCTATCGTAAAACGGCCCAGGAAGGACAGGTATTGCTGGGCGAAAAAGATACGTACGAACCCCGATGCAGAAAGTGCTACCATGAAAAATAGATCCACCATATTGGCACTGGTAAAAAAAGACCTGTTGCTGGAAACACGCCAGCAATATACCTTATATGGCATCCTGCTATATATCGCTTCCACCATTTTCGTTATATACCTCTCAATGGGAACCGAGCCGGAGGATAGCGTATGGAATGCTTTGTTTTGGGTGATCCAGCTATTTGTTTGTGTAAATGCCGTAGCGAAAAGCTTCCTGCAGGAAAGCAAAGGCAGGATGCTCTACTTTTACTCTATTGCCGGCGCTCGTGATTTTGTGTTGTCCAAACTACTCTTCAATGCGGTGCTCATGGTAACCATGAGCCTGCTGGCCCTGCTGGTGTTTACCATCTTACTGGGCAATCCCCTGGAAAACGCCGCTCAGTTTGCCTTTATTACCTGCCTGGGAGGCATGAGCCTGAGCCTGGTATTCACCTTTCTGGCGTCCATCGCCGCAAAAGCCCAGCAATCAGCAGCCCTCATGGCCATCATGGGATTCCCGATCATTGTACCCCAACTTTTGTTATTGATGAAAATATCCACGGCCACTTTTTCGTCTGTTATACAGGCGGGCTGGTGGCAGATGGTGTTCCTGCTGGCAGGCCTGGATATACTGGTAGTGGCACTGGCAGTAATTCTGTTTCCGTTTCTTTGGAAAGACTAAGGGCGATTAGGTACCAGTAATTGGGAACCAGGAATTAGGAATTAGGAACTAGGAATTAGGAACTAGGAATTATCACAGGATCAAATTCCCAATTATTAATTACTAATTATTAATTGCTAATTACTAATTGCTAATTAAAACCGAAGGTGCCTCACAGTCTGCCCCTTGTTAATCAGTTGCTTGAGCGAGTCGATGCCTATCTTCAGGTGGTTTTCTACGTAGCTGGCAGTTATTTTTTTATCGCTGGCTTCTGTTTTAACACCGTCTGGCGTCATGGGCTGGTCGCTTACCAGCAATAGAGCACCGGTAGGTATTTTATTGTAAAAACCTACGGTAAAAATGGTAGCGGTTTCCATATCGATGGCGTAAGCCCTCACCTTGGTAAGGTAGGTTTTAAACTCATCGTCATGCTCCCATACCCTGCGGTTGGTGGTGTACACCGTTCCGGTCCAGTAGTCTACTTTATAATCGCGGATAGTGGTGGATATCGCTTTCTGTAAAGCGAAGGCAGGCATGGCAGGCACTTCAGGTGGAAAATAGTCATTGGAGGTACCTTCTCCCCTGATCGCGGCGATCGGCAATATCAGGTCGCCCAGTTTATTTCTTTTTTTCAAACCCCCGCATTTTCCAAGGAACAAAACAGCTTCGGGTTCTACAGCGGTCAGCAGGTCCATTACGGTTGCGGCTCCGGGACTTCCCATTCCGAAATTAATAATGGTGATACCATTGGCGGTAGCGCATTGCATAGGACGGTCGGCACCTACTATTTCAACATTATTCCATTGAGCGAACATGGTAATATAGTTGCTGAAATTGGTGAGCAGGATAAATTTTCCGAAATTTTCCAGCTTCTCCCCGGTATACCGGGGCAGCCAATTATCTACGATCTCCTGTTTTGTTTTCATATATCCTTACGTTTAAGCAGTAAGCAAATGGTATCTTTGAAAAAGATAATTGGCAAAAATACAAAAAAAACCCGGCAGCACCCAAGCGTTATGATCAGGATCAACTACCCGCTTCATGATTTCAGGATAAAAGAGGAGGCTGGCAAAGAATGGATCTTTGATGAGCTACGCAAAACATGGGTATGGCTTTCACCAGAAGAATGGGTACGGCAGAACATACTGCAATACCTGGTTACAGTAAAAAACTACCCCGCTTCTCTTATTGCCGTTGAAAAAGAGATCAGGTTGGGCGAACTGAAAAAGCGTTTCGACATACTCGTTTACCGTCAGGGCCAACCCTGGATGATCCTTGAATGCAAAGAAGGAAAAGTTGATTTAACGGATGCAGTACTGAAGCAGGTTCTCAATTACCATATCACCCTGCCCACCGAATACCTGGTTATCACCAACGGAACGTTTACGATGGGGTTTCGTATTGAGAATGGCGCGATGGAAGAGATAGACGCGTTCCCGGAATATGTCACATGATCTTCGTGAGGGGTGAGACGTGAGACGTGAGGCGTGAATCGTCAATCGTGAATCGTGAATCGTGAATGAGTTATATTGCATGTTGTTCACTACTTGAAGCTTGAAGCTTGAAGCTTGAAGCTTGAAGCTTGAAGCTTGAAGCTTGAAGCTTGAAGCTCGAAGCTCAAAGCTCTAAGCTCATGGCTCAGGCCCCACGAAAAGAACGAAGCTTATGAAAAAGCTGGGAACATTTTTGTTGATAACCTTCCTATTGCTGGCACAGACCAGCCAGGCCCAGATATTGAACATCGACAAATCAGATACCGCTGATTATGTAAGCAAAGCCAAATTCAATTTTAATTGTAACAGTGGGCTTGAGATCGATAAACAAAAGATCACGCTGTATGATGCTACCAATACGGCAGAAGCCATGCTGCAAAGGAAAAAAGAGTTGCTGATATTTTCGGGCAGTTACCGGTTTACCTATAATGGACCGGATGATATATTAAATGCAGGTTTTATTCATGTACGATACCGCCATAATTATAAAAATACCTTTCAACCCGAAACATTTGTTCAATACCAATGGGATAATAAACGAGGACTGATCTATCGCGCATTGGCCGGCGGAAATATCAGGTACAATGCCTGGAAAGGCGATCGCTGGGATTTTAATGCGGGGCTCGGTATTATGTATGAAGAAGAAGAATGGAACTATGATGGTGTGGATTCAGCCAAAATACCCGCATCACCCGTTCCTGCGATCCAGAAACTAATTAAATTAAATTCCTACCTGCGCCTGGATTGGAAGGCCAGCGAAACCAGCGACCTGGCGATTAATATCTTTATCCAGTCGCGCCCCAATCATTTCAAACCCCGTATTGCACCTCACCTGCAATGGAATATCATGGCCGGAAAGCACCTCGGATTTACCATTGCCTTCTCCGGAATTTACGATGATGCGCCGGTAGTGCCAATTGATAAATTTTACTATAGCATTTCTAACAGCCTCTTTCTCAAAATTTAGCGGGAAGACGTGAATCGTGAGACGTGAGACGTGAACCGTGAATGAGTTAATTTGCACTTTACTCACGATTGACGTCTCACGTCTCACGTCTCACGTCTCACGCCTTACGGAAATATCCCCAGCTCTGCATAAGAAGTTCCAACCTTATTAATAGCACATACATAGGCTGCTGTGCGCATATCCGGAATAGCGGGGTTGTTCTTCCATATCTCCATGATCTCGCGGGTGGCGGTGATCATGGTTTCCTCGAGGCCGCTGTGTACCAGGTCAACCTCTTCCGGTCCGTGCATGATAAACTTGCGTTCAGCATCGGTTACAGTTTTATCGGTCAGGTTTTCTATCTGGCTAAGAATATGGCTGTTCATGTTTTCGGTGAAGCGTTTTTCCATCCTTCCGTAACGCACATGGCTAAGGTTTTTTAACCATTCAAAATAAGAAACGGTTACCCCTCCCGCGTTCAGGTACATATCAGGCACCACCAGTACGCCTTTGGCTACCAGAATATCATCCGCTTCGGGTGTTAATGGGCCATTGGCAGCCTCTCCGATTATTTTTGCTTTTACTTTGGCGGCATTGGTTCCGTTGATCACATTCTCCAGTGCGGCGGGTATCAGGATATCACATTCGAGTTCCAAAGCATCATTGCTTTGCGCCAGGTTGGTAGCACCCGGGAAATTGAGAATAGACCCGGTAGCTTTCCTGTGCTGAAACACTTCTTCTTCATTCAAGCCATCAGCCTTGTAGATCGCCCCTTCATACTCTGCAATTCCCACAACAACAGAGCCATGCTCACGAAAGAATTTGGCACTATGGTAACCCACATTACCCAATCCCTGTACCACCACTTTCTTACCTTCAACGCCAACGGTCAGTCCCAGTTTCGTCATCACATCTTCCATGTTACATACTTCCCGTATACCAAAGAAAACCCCGAGGCCGGTAGCCTCTTTCCGCCCGCGTACGCCACCCTGTGTAACTGGTTTCCCGGTTACGCAACCTGCCGCATCTATTTCACCCGGCTTTAAAGAAGCGTAGGTATCCACGATCCAGGCCATTTCCCTTTCACCCGTTCCGTAATCCGGAGCCGGCACATCAATACCCGGACCGATAAAATTCTTTTTCACCAGCTCACTTGTATAACGGCGTGTAATTTTTTCAAGCTCATACACACTATGTTTTCTCGGGTTAATTTTAATTCCGCCTTTCCCTCCGCCGAAGGGAACATTCACGATAGCGCATTTATACGTCATCAAAGACGCCAATGCCATCACTTCATCCTGGTTCACTTCCTCACTAAAGCGGATACCGCCCTTGCAGGGAGATTTATGTTGTGAATGCTGAACCCGGTACGCTTCAATTACCTCTATGCGGCCATCATCCATTTTAACCGGGAAGCGCATGCTGTAAATACTGTTGCAGGCTTTTATCTGTTCCAGCAGTCCTTTTTCCCATTTGGTAAAGCTGGCTGCTTTGTCGAAGCTTTTTTCTACACTCTGAAAAAAACTGTATGGCTTTTGATCTGACATATTATTTCTTTTAAATTTTTATGAACACGAATTAATGCGAATTACACGAATTGGTTTGACTGGAATTAATACCCGCTACGCGAGTTGGCGGTGGTTCAGGGTTTGCCGTTGCTATTGTTTTCGAGACGGGTAATTTTCCTGTCTAGGCTGAAGAGGTATAAAAATACTCCGATCAGGATGGTTATCACCACGGCTACTACCACATATATTTTTCCATTGCTGCGCATTACGCCCAATGCATCTGGCGGTGTGGTGGCCTGGGCATATAGGGCTGTTGACAGGACTGTGAATACAAAACAGCTTACTATTTTTATAAGCTTAACCATGGGCCAGTTTTTTTTGATGAATGATCTGGGTTCTAACAAGCAGTGTGCTGATCCAAACCCCCAGTAAAGTCCAGCCGACAAATGCGGGGTACATTACGCTTCGCATAGCATTGGTGGTATCTTTTGGGTTGAGTGCCGGGTTACCTTCACTTCCCTGACCGCCAGGGTGCAGGCTTTCAACAAGGCGTGGCATGATCCAGATAGTTGGAAACAGCATAAAGAATGCAAAAATATTAAATACCGCTCCTATCCTGGCCTGCTTCTCTTCATCGTTAAGGCTGCCTTTTAATACGAAATAGGCGAAATACATGAGTACTGCAATGGCTGCCCCGTTTTGTTTGGCATCACCGCTCCAGGCTTTACCCCATTGATAGTTAGCCCAGATCATGCCCGTTATCAATCCCATTACACCCAGGAAAGTACCTGTTCGGGCGAATTCGGTGGAATAAATATCATCGACCGGGTTATTATTGCGCAGGTATCGTATAGCATATACTACAGAAACCCCGTAGGCAACCATCATAGCTATCCACATCGGCACATGAAAGAAAAGGTTGCGAATGGTTTGTTGTAAAGGAACGCCGGGAGGAGAAGGTACTTCAACCAGGAAGCCATAAGAGCAGGTGTACACCAGTAAAATAAAACATAAAATCTTCCACCAGAATTTTCGGATCATAATCTGTTTTTTAACAGGCGACTCCCAGCTCACGCTTCTAAAACTAACAACTGTGAGCGGCAAAATTAGGGTTATAGGGGAGATTAACACAAGAAAACAGATGTTTTTTGTGGTGTAATACTGTTAAGAATTGTACATGCTGCTAAGGCTACTCTTTAACTGTATGCCCCCGCCAGGCTAAGCTTGGGTGGACAAGTAAGAAAAGGCCTAAATTGTGGGTGTAATGACAAACCAGGCGCTATTAAATATCAGGGAGCTTTCCATTGACTTCGTAAAGGATGGTAAGAAGCATAAAGCATTACAAAATATTAACATATCTGTTTCAAGGGGGGAAATTCTTGCTATTGTGGGGGAATCCGGTTCGGGAAAATCAGTTACCTCCCTTTCCATCCTGCAATTATTGCCTTGCCCGCCCGCAGTGTATACATCTGGTGAAATTTTGCTGACCTTAGACAATATTACAGTGGATATGATGCGGATAGAGCGGGATCAGCTACAGTCTATCCGGGGCAACAAAGTGGCCATGATATTCCAGGAACCGATGACCTCTTTAAACCCGGTTCTCACCTGCGGCTACCAGGTAATGGAAGCGATACTGCAGCATAATGATATGGGGAAGGAAGAGGCCAGGAAAAGAACACTGGCGCTGTTTGAAAAAGTAAAATTGCCCGATCCGGCCGGTATGTTCAACAGGTACCCGCATCAACTAAGCGGCGGGCAGAAACAGCGGGTGATGATAGCCATGGCCATGAGCTGCGAGCCTGTCTTACTGATTTGTGATGAACCTACTACCGCGCTCGACGTAACAGTACAGAAAAACATCCTGCAGTTAATCCGGGAGTTGCAGCAGCAGAATAATATGGGGGTGATCTTTATTACCCATGACCTGAGTGTGGTAGCAGATATTGCCGACCGTGTTGCCGTAATGTACAAGAGAAAAATAGTGGAGCAGGCAACCAGGCAACAGCTGTTCTCTTCTCCGGAACACCCCTATACAAAGGCTTTGCTGGCCTGCAGGCCATTATTATATCCCAGGGGAGCCAGGCTTCCGGTGGTGAGTGATTTTATGGAAGTGACGGGGGAAGGCCTGATCGTTGAGAAAAAAAACCAGGTGTCCGCCGATATGGGTTTGCAAAGCGATCCGAATGAGGTAATTCAGCCTGAAATACTTGTATCGGTAGAGAACTTAAAAGTCTATTTCCCTGCTTCAATATCCTTCCTGGGCAAAGCGCAATCCTATGTGAAAGCGGTGGACGATGTCAGCTTTACTGTTTATGAAGGAGAAACACTGGGGCTTGTAGGCGAATCGGGTTGCGGGAAAAGCACCCTGGGCCGGGCCATCCTCCGGCTGCTGGAAGCAACAGAAGGGAATATTTATTACCGGGGATTCGACATCCGTAAAGGCGATCGGCAAACGATGCGTTCGCTGCGAAAAGAAATGCAGATCATTTTCCAGGATCCTTATTCCTCACTCAACCCGAGGATGACCGTTGGCGAGGCGATTTCGGAGCCCCTGCTGGTACATGGTATGGCTGCAAACCCGGCGGAAAGAAAAGAAAGGGCGATAGATTTACTCAGGAAAGTAGGCCTGCTTCCCGAGCATTACCGCCGTTACCCCCACGAATTCAGTGGCGGCCAAAGGCAGCGGATCGTAATAGCCCGGGCTTTGGCTCTTAACCCGTCCTTTATCGTTTGCGATGAAAGCGTTTCCGCGCTGGATGTGAGTGTACAAGCCCAGGTGCTGAACCTGCTGAACGACCTCAAGAAAGAATTCGGTTTTACCGCTATTTTTATTTCCCACGACCTGTCAGTAGTCAGGTTTATCAGCGACCGGATCATGGTGATGAATAAGGGAAAAATAGAGGAATCCGGCCTGGCCGATGATATTTACAACCGGCCTAAAAGCACTTATACCCAGCGACTTATAGCGTCGATACCGGGAAGATAGCAGCACCTAAGATCTTTTTCCTTACCTTTGCCGACTTCTGAAATTCATGCCGTAACATGAAGCGAGTCGTATTTTAGTTCTGCCCCCGGGCGGGATTCGACAAACTGATTGTGGCTATTCATCTAAAAATTAGATTAGACACATGAAATTATCCCAGTTCAAGTTTGACCTTCCATTAAACCTTATTGCTCAAAATCCCACCAAGAGAAGGGAAGACAGCCGTATGATGGTGGTAGACCGTAAGAGTGGTCACATGGAGAACAAGCATTTCCGCGACATTTTAGAGTATTATGATGACAAGGATGTGTTTGTAGTAAACAACACAAAAGTATTTCCGGCGCGTATGTATGGCCGCAAAGAGAAAACAGGAGCCAAGATCGAGGTCTTTTTGCTGCGCGAATTAAACAAGCCTAACCGTTTATGGGATGTAATTGTTGATCCCGCAAGGAAGATAAGGGTGGGCAACAAATTATATTTTGGAGAAAATGAGGAACTGGTGGCCGAGGTGATTGACAATACTACCAGCCGTGGGCGTACCATTCGTTTTTTATGGGACGATGATGAAGAGAGTTTCAAAAAAATGCTGGAGCATTTGGGAGAAACGCCTTTACCAAAATATATTAAACGCAAGCCTGATGAGGAAGATAAGGAGCGTTACCAAACGGTGTATGCCAAACACGAAGGTGCCGTTGCGGCTCCGACAGCCGGCCTTCACTTTAGCAAGGAACTGATCAAGCGTTGTGAGATACAGGGTATCCGTTTTGCGGAGGTAACCTTGCATACCGGGCTGGGAACTTTCCGCCCGATAGAAGTGGAAGACCTGAGCAAACACAAAATGGATGCAGAGTACTACGCCATTAATGACCAGGCCTGCAATATCGTTAACAAGGCCAAAGAAACCGGCCATCGTATCTGTTCTATCGGAACCACTACCATGCGTGCGATGGAGAGCAGCTTTACGGCGCAGCAATTATTGAAACCCAGTGAAGGATGGACCAACCATTTTATTCACCCTCCTTACAAATTCAATGTGGCAGACAGCCTGGTAACCAATTTTCATCTTCCCAAAACCAGCCTGCTGATTATGACCTGTGCTTTTGCGGGTTATGACCTTACCATGGAAGCTTATAAAAAAGCCATCAAGGATAAATACCGTTTCTTCAGTTATGGAGACGCCCTTCTGATTGTATAAGTGATACTTCTGTAAATAGGAAGCCCTGTTCAGGTTCTGAACGGGGCTTTTATTTTCGTTTGGATGAAAGTTTTATTTTAGGCCGGTAGTCGTAGGGCAGCATATTTCCGAGCTTTTCCCACCAACCCCAGTACAATGATGTAAGCAGATCGGCTCCTTCAAAAAAGCTGCCATTGGCCAGTATGCTGATAGGGTTCTGCCCGGTTAGTACAAGTTCTGCCACTATGGGCGCATTCTCTGCACCCTGGTATAACCGCCTGGCATACTCAATAGGGTTTTTCTTGGCCGTATACGTTACCTGGAGATAGTCCGGAAATTCAAGACCCACGGTAACACTGTCAAAGGCGTAAGCAATGCTATCGCCTGTTAATATATTCTTGCCCAGTTTATTCAGTTCCTCCGGTCGATTGGTTACCAATCTATAATAAGCTGCGCTATCCTTGTGAAGGCCGGCAGTATCATCTATTCGGATACTCTTTCCTTCCGACATCATTTTTTGAATCCGCTGCTGCCTGATTAGTTTCACGCGGTTTTTCTCCTCTTCCGATATCTTCACGAGCCTGCGTACCTGGAAATTTTCCTCGATCAGTTTGTTCCTGTAAAGGCTTCGAAAAAAGTGCATGAGTGATCCACGATAGGCATCATCGCGGTTGTTCTCCCATCTCCGCTGCATCCTGTCGCGTTTCGCATCCATTTCCGTAAAGAAGGGATAGCCCTGGTAGAAAAAAATATGGGTATTAAAGTTGTAGACAAACTTTGTAAGCGAATATTTTAATGTGTATCCCAGTGCATGGTTCTCTATAATCAATGGCTCATCGGCAAATGCCTGTAGTGTATTATTCTTTTTACTGAAACGGAACCTGATCACTTCCCGGTTCAGCAGCTTGCAGTCAGCCGCGTAGGCTGAAGTACCAATAAAGTTCTCGATAAAAAAAGTCTTCCATTTTTCCCACCCGTCCTTTTCATAAGGCTCAACAATTACCTCCTGAAGTTCATTTACTTTAGGCTTGAGGTTCACCGTCAGGTCGGGCGGGATCTTATCCGACTGCACCTTCAGTATATAGGTCTCATAGCCAACACAGGAAACAATCAGGTCGTAACGCCCGTCGGGAAACCGTTGAATATTAAAAACGCCGTTATCATCGGTCACGGTTCCAACGGAGGTATTACTAAGAAACACATTAACCAGGGGAATGGGCTTGTGCGTGGCTGCATCCAGCACTTTACCCGTGAGTACACGCTGTGCGGATGCAACCGTCAATTGGAAAATACCAAGGAACAGGACAACCAATAATCGTTTCATGGACAGGGTTTTACAGAGAACGATGGTAATACGTTTCTTCTACAGTCCAAACAGCCCCTTATTCAATAACTGCAAGGTTTTTGTTTTTGACTCGCTGGGCACCAGTAAGGATATATTATGCGGACTGCCGCCATAACTCACCATTGTAACGGGTATCTCCTTTACAGCATCAAAAAGCTTCCTGAGAACATCTTCTGTCTGCGCTATCTCATTACCTACAATAGACACAATGGTCTGGTTCTTTTCAACATCAACGGTTCCAAAGGGTTCCAGTTCTTTAATGATCTCTTTCAGGGATGCATCGCTGTCAATGGTTACTGATACGGCAACTTCTGAAGTGGTGATCATATCAATCGATGTCTTATACTTTTCAAAAACCTCGAATACTTTGCGAAGAAAGCCATACGCCAGCAACATGCGGCTGCTTTTTATTTTAATGGCAATAATCCCGTCTTTAGCGGCTACAGCTTTTACACCGGTACTCCCTGCTTCCTTGCGGATAACGGTTCCATGAGCATCCGGTTGCATGGTGTTGAGCAGTTTAACCGGAACATTCTCCTGCTGTGCGGGCCAGATACAGGTTGGGTGAAGGATCTTGGCACCAAAATATGCCAGCTCGGCGGCTTCATCAAAGCTAAGCTGGTCAATCGCATTCGTCTTATCCACTATCCGGGGATCATTGTTATGCATACCATCAATATCCGTCCATATCTCACAAACACTGGCATGAATGGCTGCGGCTATCAGCGAAGCCGTATAGTCGCTGCCTCCGCGCTTCAGGTTATCTACCTCTCCCCGGGCATTGCGACAGATATAACCCTGGGTAATAAATAACTTTTTACCGCTGTTCTGCTGCAGCAGCTGGCTCAGTTTAATGCGGATGCTACCCAGTTGCGGCTCCTCGTTATTGTCGATGGTCATGAACTCAAGTGCTGGCAACAGCATATGGTCAACCCCTTTTTCTTCCAGGTAAGTGCTGAATAATTTGGTACTCAGCAGTTCTCCCTGTGCGAGTATATCCTTATTCAAGGCTTCACTGAAGGATATGCGTAATATGATCGTAAGGAACTCAAAATGTTCCGCCACTACCGCATTCCCTTTAGCGCGCGTTTCGTCCTTTTTCAGGAGGTCGGTTACAAAACTATAATAGTGTGCTTCCAGCTTGTCAATCTTTTCCTTGGCAGCCACCCTGTCGCCTAATGCCAGGGCATTGCTGATCTCCACCAATGCGTTGGTGGTGCCGCTGAGTGCGCTCAGTACAACTATAGTAGATTCTTCGCCCCGGGTTATCAACTCAGATACCTGGTGCATACGCTCCGGCTTGCCCACGCTGGTGCCGCCAAATTTCATTACTTTCATGTAAACCCCCTCCCCGATTTTTTTGTGATGTAGGTTTGCAAATGTAGGGGAAAAACAGCTGCGAGCTATGAGCTGTGAGCTGTTAGCTACAAGCCAATACCAGCTTTACTTTACCCCAAAAGGTTTTTGCTCCTCGCAGCCTGTGTTTTCTCCGGGGGATACTTTAAAATAGGCGCAGAAAAACTGATAGTAGCCGTACCGGTACCGGGTGGCGGGCAAAAGGGGCTTGTTACACTCCAGGCCGCCATTGATCACATTTACAACGGTACCAAAACCCGGCAGGCGGTTGCCTAAGGTATCCTGGCGGGCGGGTTTCCAGGTTTGGGTAATAACATCATGACAGGAAGGTTTGGGATACTGCGCGGTTGTCCAGAACCAGATAGCGGAAGCGAAAGCTAATATAGAATCGCTGGATACCCATTCAGGTTCCTGTAACAGCCGGTCTTTCGTGCCGAATAAAAATTCGCTGAACTGCCCATAATTATAATTCCAGCTAAGCTGCAATCCCCCGCGACCGTGGTATGATTTACCCGGTACCGGGGGATACAACTGTTTGGATGGATCGGAATACTGCGGGCAGCCGTTTTCGCAGTTACGTTCGTTGGTAAAATACAATCCCCATTTGTAATAGCCACCCGGTGCCTCATCCCATCCCCCACCGGTTTCATATGCCATATTAGCCAGAAAAGCGCAGAGCTCGCGCTTATTCAGCGTATCGTCTGTGCCGGATAAGAAAGAAGGAAAATAACGGGCAGCTGTAAGAAAGGCTTTATAAGAATAAAAGTCATTGTAAGCATTCCGCTTTTTTCCTGCTACGGATAAGTGCCTGTTGGGAAATAACTGGTTCCAGTTTTTTTCCGTTATATACTTTGCCGCATTAGATGTTACAGGCAACTTTACAATTTGTAGTACCTGCGATTGCTTTTCCTGCCCATACAAACGGATACCTGAACCGTACAGGCAGCAGGCGAGCAGGGCGGATAGTATAAAAAGATTGGCTTTGATGGGGTGGAATTAGCGGATTGCGGATTACGGATTACGGATTACGAATTACGGATTGCGGATTGCGGATTTGGCCAGCTGATTTCAAACTTCGCTGCCAGTTCCCGTAGATCTTTGTCAACCGCCCCAACCAGGGGGATTCCCTTTTTTTTGCGGGTATCTTCCATTTCTCTTTCGGGGTCGCCCGGTATGAGTACTTTTTCATGACCGGGTGCCGGCATTGCGGAACGGAAACGGGTGATCCAGTTATCCATATGCGATTTGAACTCTTCAGCCGGTCGGAACGCATCTACCCGCATGGCCCCGAAAAAATGGCCCAGGCCCTGGCCTGGCATATTCTCCGGCATGGGTACATAAGCGGGAAAGGGCGGTGCCCAGGGGCCATACGATGCGCCGCTTAATACAGCAGAAAAAATATCTACAATACTTCCCAGGGCATAGCCTTTATGGCTGCCATGTTCCCTGTCGCTACCCAGGGGAAGAAGCGCACCCTGCTTTTTTAAAATATTAGCGTCGTTGGAAGGATTGCCATCCTTATCCTGCACCCAGCCATCCGGCGTATCTGCTTCTTTTCGTTGCAATATTTCCAGCTTCCCGTTAGCGGCAGTTGTAGTAGCCATATCAGCCACAAATGGCGGCTGTTCTTTTGCCGGTATTGCCACAGCGATGGGGTTGGTACCCAACATTCTTTCAATGGAAAAAGTAGGAGCTACCAATGCGCTTGCGTTGGTCATAGCCATCCCGATCATATCATATTGAAGGGCCATCATAGCGTGGTGGCCCGCAATACCAAAATGATTTGTGTTCCTTACGCTCACCCAACCCGTTCCTGCCTGCCTGGCCTTATCAATGGCCACCTGCATGGCAAATGGAGCTACCACGAGCCCTAATCCGGCATCTCCATCCACCACGGCCGTAGAGGGTGTTTCATGAACCACGCGGATAACAGGGCTTGCATTGATGCGGCCCGCTTCCCATAAACGTGTATAGCCACTGAGGCGGGCTACGCCATGACTATCAATTCCCCTCAGATCTGCAGCCAAGAGCCCGGTTGCGGCAATAGTAGCATGTTCACCTGAACAGCTTATTTTTTTAAAAACAGCATGCGTGAATGCAAATAAGTCATCATAAGAGTAAGTAGTGTCGTTAGCCATTACATTGCTTTTAACTATTGATGCAGCAAGGTCAGATAATAATTACTGAAATCAAAATGCCTATTCCGGCAATTAGTCCTCTCCGATTTCGTGTCAGGCACAAAAAAAGGGCTTCAGCCCTTTAAATAATAATAGAAATTAAACAAGCTCAGTATCCAAAAAAAATTGTTTCATAGATTCTGTTTTTATTTATTAGCAAGGTATAAAATAATCTATATAGTTTCAAATTTACTGCCAGGCCTGAACTTCCCACGCCTTATATTTTCAATGTTTGCATACTCCTGTTCAAACACATTTGAAAGCCCGGTTAGTCCATGTTTTAAACTAACTCTAAACATAATGCCATTCAATTCATCACTCAAAATTGTGTTAATATCCTCCGTACTTCTGACCGTAATACAATGAGGGTGTGCATTATTTTTACTCCATGCCATTGTACGGGCGGGAATGTGGGATATTTCACTGTTCAATAAACAAAGTTGGTTATACTCATTGTTAAACTCACCGTTACCCATTGGTATCTTCCTTAGCTTATGCAACTCAACTTTAATCTCATGCGCTGGAAAAAATGATTTATTTACAAACTTGAATACATAATATGGCATCCCATGCAGGGGCATAACCTGGCAAAAAAAGGGAGCGATCCTCACTTTCGGTTTAAATAGCCATAATACGAGAAAAAGAAAAAAGAAGGCACTTGCTGTACCTCCTATAAACTCAATTTCCAGTTGTCCTCAAAAGCTTCCCCAATGGTCTGAATATGACCAGCCGGGATTCGTAGCCAAATACATACAACACAATCAAAACGGCAGATCATCCAAAGGTTCGGTTAGTTCATTGGCTGATGGCCCGCCTGGTGACTGTTGTGAATAGGAAGGAGAAGACACAGATGAGCTGCTTTCACTGCCTCCTGTATTGCCACCCTCAGGCCGGCTGCCCAGCAATTGAACGCTGATAACCCTGAGCACCAGCGAAGCGCCATTGCGGCCATCCTGTGTAGTGTAGGTGCGTACATCCGGCTGCCCTTCAACAAATACCTGGGTTCCTTTTTTCAAATAAGGAGCAACCGCTGTCCTGTCTGTCCAGTATGCGCAATCCACCCAGGTTGTTCTGTCTTTCTGGTTGCCCTGGGCATCCTTAAACCTTTCTGTATGTGCCACTGTAAAGTTGATCACATTCTTTCCGTTCACATTATTTACCAGCGCATCTTTTCCAAGATTGCCGATTACCTGAAGCTTTATCATAACAAATGAATTTTGGTAAATATCTAAAAAAGGCGGGGAATGAGGTTAAGTATTTATACCCATTTTCTTAGGGTATTTATACTTAAGAGCCTCAGATGAAATCAACATAATCTGTCATCAACCAGGTTGCTACATCTATCCTTTACCCAGTGCTTCATCGATCGATTTTTTTACCCAGGGTACTGTGGCCATAGATAATCCCATCGTATGAAAAACCACCTTACCTTGCTTATCAATTACTACATGGGTTGGATAATTGCCCACTCCATATTTCTGCGCGATATAGCCGCCGGTTTCTATAATGTTGTAGTTAAAAGGATGGCTGGCTGTGAATTGTTCTATCGCGGCTTTGGCGTCGAGCGCAACAGCCAGAAAAACCACGTCTTTCCTGTTACTGTATACATCCATCATTTCATTCAGGCTGGGTATTTCTGCCCGGCAGGGCGGGCAGTTAACAAACCAGAAATTCAGCACCACCACTTTACCGGTTAATGTCGCCAGATCATAATTTGTTCCTTTGATATCCTTTGCCGCAAAAGGAGCTATTTTCTCGCCGGTTGTAAAATAAGGTGATGCCGCAGGCTTACCCAAAGCGGCAATCTTTGCGTTATACTCGGCTTCCGTGTATTTACGTATAAAACCATACTTACCATCCTGCGTTACGCTCAGCTCATACTTCCCCGTATTCAATAACGCCTGCCAGGCTTCCGGCTTATACACCTTCCCTTCCGGATCTTTAACAATGATCTCGTTATAATTAAATACCGGAACCCCCTGCGCATGCACATCCGCACCGCAACTCATTACCATCAAAAAGATCAACACATATTTCATAACCCCATTTTAATTGTATTCTCTCAATCCCTAACCCCTAATTCCTAACTCTTAATCCCTAGCTCCTAATAATACATCTTCGCCAACGCTTCATCAATCGCACCCTTAATGGCAGCCACTGTTCTGGTGGAATAGGCCGTTGTATGAAAAGATACTTTACCCTGCTTGTCAATAACAACATTAGTAGGATACGAATTGATACCGTACTGCCCCGCAATCGGCCTTCCATCACTGATAATATGGTATTCAAATGGCATTGATGTCAAAAACTCCCTGATATCAGAACGCCCGTCCAGCGCAACAGCAAGAAACACAACATCCATGTTATCCTTATAGGATGATACCAGTTTATTCAGTTCCGGAATTTCCATACGACAGGGCGGACAATTAATAAACCAGAAATTCAATACCACCACTTTTCCCTGCATCTTTTTCAGGTCCCACCGGGTTCCCGTGATATCACGATCTGAAAAAGATTGAATCTTTTCACCTGTTTTGAAATAGGGGCTTGGGGAAAGAGCGGGTATCTGCGACATGAACCTGCTGGCATCCGCTTCGGATAATTTAACCAATGTAGCGTTTTTCTTGTCGGCAGCTATTCTCAATGTGTACTGACCAGTCACCAGCAGTGCTTTCCAGTCTTCACTTTTATATACCACCCCGCTCGAATCTTTCACTACCAGCTTGTCCAGATCGCCTACCTGGACTGGCTGACACCATCCGGTAGTACAGAAAAAAAATATTAAAATCACCGGAAACAGAAACTTCATATAAGGTAGTTTTGTTATTCGTAGCCCTAAATTACTGCGTTTTTGGCCTTTCTTCCGTTATTTTTCGCCTTTCGAAATCCCAGGGAGAGCTTTTGGGTGGCTGGTAAAGCTGGTTGAGTTATTTTTGCAGCTTATCTTCTCTATAACGGGCGGTTAATTTGTATAGCATGAGCAGGAAAGGAAAGGTTTTAGTGGCAATGAGCGGCGGTATTGACAGTACCGTAGTGGCATTGATGCTGCACCATGAAGGGTACGAAGTGGTGGGTATCACGATGAAGACCTGGGATTATGCCAGCAGTGGCAGCAGCACCAAAGAAACGGGCTGCTGTAATATAGACTCATTCAATGATGCCAGGCAGGCAGCCGTACACCATGGTTTCCCGCATTTTATACTGGATATCCGCGAAGAGTTTGGTGATTTTGTGATAGAGAATTTTGTGGATGAATATATAGCAGGCCGCACGCCCAACCCCTGCGTGATGTGCAATACCCATATCAAATGGCGGGCACTGCTCAAAAGAGCCAATGCCCTGGATTGCGATTTTATTGCTACCGGTCACTACGGCTCTGTAAGAATGCACGATAACGGGCGATATGTGATCAGCAAAGGTCTGGATGAAACTAAAGACCAGAGCTATGTATTATGGGGGCTTGACCAGGAGCTCTTAAGTCGCACCATGTTGCCACTGGGCGGATACCGGAAATCTGACATCCGCCAGATGGCCATTGACATGGGGTATCCTGAACTGGCCAAAAAAAGCGAGAGCTATGAAATCTGTTTTGTGCCCGATAACGATTACCGCGGCTTCCTGAAAAGGCGTGTGGAAGGGCTGGAAGAAAAAGTAAAGGGTGGCTGGTTTGTTGACAAGACCGGTAAAAAACTGGGACAGCACAAGGGCTATCCGTTTTATACTATTGGTCAACGCAAGGGTCTTGAGATTGCCATGGGTCGACCGATATATGTTACCGCTATTGACCCGGATACCAATACCGTGGTGCTGGGCGATGAAACAGACCTGGAACAAAACGATATGCTGATCGGGAAGATCAACTGGATGAAATACGACGGCATCACCGAAGGAATGGAAGCCATTACCAAAATCCGCTATAAAGACGTTGGTGCCCTTAGTAACTTATACTATGCCGACAATGGTATCCGTGCCCGTTTTTACGAAAAAGTAAAGGGAATCGCTCCCGGCCAAAGTGCCGTATTCTATGAAGGCAATGATGTAATCGGCGGCGGAATCATCCAGCGCGGTTCGCTGGTGGGGTGAGGCGTGAATCGTCAACCGTCAACCGTGAACCGTGAACCGTGAACCGTGAATCGTGAATCGTGAAGGGGACTAGCCAACACGCGCCTTTCGTTCACGATTCACGATTCACGATTCACGGTTCACGGTTCACGGGTTCACGAACTAAAGTTTAAACAACGCTGCATACATCGTATCCGCTTTCACATCAAAGCCTTTGATGATCGCCGCTTTCACCAGTTCCAGCTTCAATTCTTTCTGTATCATTTCTGCTATGTATTCGTTTTCTTTTGCAAAGACCGAACAGGTGATATAGAGAAAGTATCCGCCTTTATTGAGGCGGCTGATGGCATGGGTAACGATCTTTTTCTGGAGGGCGGCGTATGACTCTATTTTCTCCTGGCTGAAAAAGTATAACTGCTCCGGCGTTCGCCCCCAGGTGCCGCTGCCTGAGCAGGGGGCATCGCAAATGATCAGGTCGGGATATACTGCCGGGGGCTTATGGCTGGAAAGATCGCAGATGAAGGATTCGAAATTTTTTATACCGGACCTCTCAAAACGCTTTGCAAGATTTTGCAGGATGGATGGCCGGATATCAGAAACCGTTATATTAATACTTCCCAGCACATCCTTAGCCAGTATGGATTTGCCGCCACTGGCCGCGCAACAATCCCACACATTCGGAGTAGTTAGCTGTAAGCCGGTAGCGATCGTCTGAAGCAGCCCCCCTATTTCCTGCGAGCTTTTATCCTGTATTACCACATCCCGGTCGATCTCCAGCACTGTTTCAATTTTACTTCCATTAGGCAGGCGAAGACAGGAACCCGTTTCCTGTTCAAAGGGTACTTGTGCCGCAGCTAATTTTTGGAGCACGAGTTTCTCCCTGCCCGGGCGCACCCTTACAAAAAGGTCGGGTTGTATCAGGTGCGAAAAAGAAAATGCCCGGGGATCAATCCCACTGCTTAGCTGATCATCCCAGGGAAAAATAGACGTGACGGAAAAAGAAGAATAAAAAGATGCCAGGGTCGCCAGCCTTTCCTGTAAGTCTGCGCTCCAGGTACCGAGCCAGTTATCATTAAAAACAATGTTCCATTCCCCCGCTGTCTCATTTCCTAAAAAAATAGCAGCGCGCAATCTTTCCTCCGCAGGCAAATCCCGCAAGGCCCAACCCAAACGATAATACGTGTAACAAAGGTGTGCTATCCACTTCCGGTCTTTTGACCCATGCTTCTTATGCTGCGCAAAATAATTTCTCAGGAAATGCGCAAGCGGCACAGAACCGTCATACTGATGGATAAGAGAAAGGGCAGTGTTAAAATAAGACTGATATCGCATGGCGTGAGGCGTGAGGCGTGAGGCGTGAGACGTGAGACGTGAGACGTCAATCATTAATAAGGAACCATTTTTTGTAACTTGCGTCTCCCGCGATTCACGATTCACGATTCACGATTCACGATTCACGATTCACGATTCACGATCCTCACAGTTCCAGCAAGGTCTTCACCGGATCTTTCCCAATCAGCAGCAGCTCAGGGTTTTCGAGCAATTCTTTCACTCTCACCAGGAAGCTAACGCTTTCCTTTCCGTCTATAATACGGTGATCGTAGCTGACTGCCAGGTACATCATGGGGCGGATTACTACCTGTCCATTGATAGCCATGGGCCTGTCCTGTATCTTGTGCATTCCCAGGATAGCACTTTGTGGTATGTTGATGATAGGTGTACTCATAAGACTTCCGAATACACCGCCATTAGTGATGGTAAAAGTTCCACCCTGCAGGTCTTCCGTGGTTAATTTGCTGTCGCGTGCTTTGCCGGCCAGCTCCACCACTTTCTTTTCAATATCTGCCATGCTCAGGCTTTCCACATTCCTGATCACAGGCACGGTTAGTCCTCTCGGCGTGCTGACAGCTATACTGATATCTGCATAGTCATGATAGATCAGCTGATCTCCGTCAATATAAGCATTTACAGAGGGCCATTCACCCAGCGCAATGGCGCAGGCTTTGGCGAAGAAGCTCATAAACCCGAGGTTCACGCCGTGTATCTCTTTAAACTTGTCTTTATACAGTTTACGCACTTCCATAATGCGGGTCATGTCTACCTCGTTAAAAGTAGTTAGCATGGCCGTAGTATTTTTAGCTTCTACCAGTCTCCGCGAAATGGTTTTACGCAGGCTGCTCATTTTTTCCTGGCGCACATTGCGGGAAAATAATTCTGTACCCGCAAAAGCTTTCTTTCCCGGGTGAGATAAGGCTTCCAGCACATCCTGTTTCATGATCTTGCCGCCAGTACCGGAGGCTTTGATATCGGCGGGATTCACTTTTTTATCCGCTATAATAGCAGAGGCAACGGGAGTAGCTTTTACTTCTGTTTGCGGTTTGGGGTTTGTAGTTTGTTGTGTGGTCTCGGGGGCAGGTGCCAACGGTTCCGCTTTTGGAGCAGGAGCAGGGGCAGCTCCGGCTGGCTTGGTGGCGGTTTCGTCTATCTGCGCTACCACATCACCTATGGTGAGGGTATCACCTTCGGCAGCCAAGGGCTTTAATACGCCGGCTTTTTCAGCATTCACCTCAAAAGTAGCTTTTTCACTTTCCAGTTCCGCTATCACTTCATCGCGTTCTACCCAATCTCCTTCTTTCTTTACCCATTTTAATAAAGTTACTTCCGTAATAGATTCTCCGATGGTTGGTATCTTGATATCGATCATAATTCTTTTATTTCAGTTAGTGCCTTTGTATTAAATGCTGAATGCCGTTTCAATGATTTCTTTCTGTTCCTGCGCATGAACCTTTGCGTAACCGGAAGCGGTAGCGGCACTGGCGTTGCGACTGATCACACCGAAATTGATCGTCTTCAGGTTCATTTGTAAAAACCCAGCCGCACCCGCATTCAGCGGCTCTTCCTGAACCCAGAACCAGGTGGCTTTATTATACTTCTTATACATTAATTCCAGTTGTTTAAAAGGCAGGGGATAAATCTGCTCCAGCCGCACAATCGCTATGTCTTTCCTGCTTTCTTTCTGTTGCTTTTCAGCCATTTCAAAATACAGTTTACCGCTGCACAGCAATACCTTCTTTACCTGTGTGGCATCTTCCACATAGGGGTCATCAATCACTTCTTTGAAACCGCCCTTGGTAAACTCGCTGATATGGCTATAGGTAACGGGGTTACGCAGGTTAGCTTTTGGCGCAAAATTGATCAGTGGTTTACGGAAATTCCAGGTCAGCTGCCTTCTGAGTGCATGAAAGAGATTGGCCGCCGTGGTAATATTGGTAATCACCATATTCAGTTCCGCGCACATTTGCAGGAAGCGTTCCATCCGCGCGCTGCTGTGTTCAGGACCCTGCCCTTCATATCCATGGGGCAGCAGCATTACAACACCATTCTGACGTTGCCATTTCTGCTCACCTGCTGCAATAAACTGGTCGATCATGGTTTGAGCACCATTGGAGAAATCTCCAAACTGCGCTTCCCATATCACCAGTGCTTTCGGGTTGGCCAGGGAATATCCATATTCAAATCCCAACACCCCGTACTCGCTGAGCAGGGAATTGTATATTCTGAATTTTTCCTGGTTCTCTTGAAAATGATTCAGGCGGTTATGGCCCTTATTGGTATTCTCATCGCGAAGAATGGCGTGACGATGGCTGAAGGTTCCACGCTGCACATCCTGCCCGCTCATACGCACAATATTACCCTCCAGCAAAATAGACGCATAGGCCAGCAGTTCACCGGTTGCCCAGTCGATTTTTTGTTCTGCTTCCAGCAGTTTTATTTTATCCTGCAGTAGTTTTTCCACTTTCTTCAGCGGCTGAAAATCGGCCGGCCATTTCATCAGGCTGTCAAACATGGAACGTACTTTTTCTTCCTCTACGCCGGTATCAGGCGAATGAATGAAGTCTTCTTCCGTTGCTTTGCGTAAACTCATCCAAACCAACTCGGGTGTCTGGTATTTATAAGGCAGCGGGTTTTGCTTGATCTCATCAAGCCTTTCCTGCAGGTCTTCCCAGAATTTCTTTTCCATGTCCTTGGCCAGTTGCTGAGCATCGGCTTCGCCGTTTTCCAGCAGGTATTGCGTATATATTTCCCTGGGGTTCTGGTGCTTTTCGATCAGGCCATACAACTGTGGCTGGGTATATTTGGGATCATCGCCTTCATTGTGACCGTGTTTACGGTAACATACCATGTCGATGAAAATATCACTGTTGAACTCATTCCGGTAGCGGGTAGCCATTTCAGCGCATTTCACCACGGCTTCCGCGTCATCGCCGTTCACATGCAATACAGGTGCCTGTACCATAGCCGCTATAGAGGTACAATAATCGGCACTCCTGGCATCATCAAAATCGGTTGTAAATCCAATCTGGTTATTGATTACAAAGTGAATGGTTCCGCCGGTATAATATCCGCGGAGATTACACATCTGCAGTACCTCATACACAATACCCTGGCCCGCCACGGAGGCGTCGCCATGGATCAGTATGGGCAATATTTTATCAAAATTGCTTTCGTATAACACATCGGCTTTTGCCCTGGCAAACCCCAGTACAACCGGATCCACTGCTTCCAGGTGAGAAGGGTTGGGCATCAGTTTCAGGTGAATGCTTTTATTATCCAGGGTTTGCACTTCGCTTCCATAGCCCATATGATACTTAACATCGCCGCTTCCCATTGTCTGGTCTATCATAGCTGTGCCTTCAAACTCGCTGAAGATCTGCTCATAAGTCTTACCCATGATATTGGCCAGGATATTCAGTCTTCCGCGGTGGGCCATTCCGATTACCACTTCCTCCACATCATTATTGGCGGCGGTATTAATAATAGCATCCAGCGCGGCAATCGTGGTTTCACCCCCCTCCAGCGAAAACCTTTTCTGACCGATGTATTTCGTATGCAGGAACTTCTCAAACATCACCCCCTGGTTCAGCTTTTCCAGGATACGTTTTTTCTTTTCAAAACCTAAAGGAGTTGCAAACCCCTTCTCCATCTCATTCGTCAGCCAGTCCACTTTTTTCTGATCACTGATATACTTAAACTCTATTCCAACATGGGTAGCATAGGTTTTCTGCAAATGGTCCAGGATATTTCGTAACGTGGTGGCACCCAATCCTATCAGGTTGCCCGCCTGGTAAGTGCTGTCCAGGTCCGCCTCAGCCAGGCCGAAAAATGCCAGGTCAAGATTGGCACCCCTGTCCTTACGGGTACGAATCGGGTTGGTTTTAGCCAGCAGGTGTCCCTTATTCCGGTATCCCAAAATCAGCCTGTACACACGGATCTCTTTCATCCAGTCGATCCCCTTCTCTCCCGTTACTATCTGGCCATTGCCGTTTACAGCCACACTGGCCGAACCGCCATTGGCAACGGCAAAATCAAAGCCCTCAAAGAACTTTTTAAGGTCCTCATCCACACTGGCCGGATCTTTAATAAAATCATTGTAAAGGCTCTCGATATAAGCCGGGTGCGAGTTCGTGATATAAGAAAAATCCTTCATTTGGTACGATTGTGCAAGCTGATAAGTCAAATTGATGGCAAATATCGGTCATTGAAGGCAGAAAACTATCCAAATTTTAGGCTAAAAATGACCTGTTTCGGGCCTTTTTTGCTTTTTTTTTGCTTTAAATTTTCATGTTTGGTTCCGAGTCCTTACCTTTGCCGTCCTGAAAAAAACAGAACATGGCAAACCACGCAGCTACAAAAAAAGATGTGAGACAAGCAGCAAAGCGCCGCGACAGTAACCGTTACTATGGTAAAACTACCCGTAATGCGATCCGAGACCTGAAAGGCAATACTGAGAAAAAAGGGTATGAAGAAAAGTTACCGGACGTTGTTTCTATGATCGATAAACTGGCTAAACGCGGTATTATTCATAAGAATAAAGCAGCTAACCTGAAAAGCAAACTGACACGCAAAGCCAACGCGCTCGCAAAATAATCAGCGGCATCAACACTATATATCATTTAAAAAAACCAACCTTAACCGGTTGGTTTTTTTATGTCCCTGCCGGAACATGGGATTTCAGAAAGCTAACCGAGAAGCGGTTGATACTGCCAGACAATGCCTGGTAAGATATCCTGCCCTTATGAATGGTGATGATACGGTGAATAATAGATAACCCCAATCCAAACCCTTTTGATTTCAGCGCATTGCGCCCCCGGTAAAACGGCACCATTAATTTCTCCACTTCATCCTCCCCGGGCTGCGGCCCCCCATTATCGATATGCACAATAATATTGCTTTCGGTAATTTCTATCCGAATGGTCACTTTGTGATCGGTTGAATAGAGGAACGCATTCTTAAGCAGGTTAAAAAAAGCAGAACGAAGCAGGCTTTCATTACCATGTGTTAGCAGCTCGTCCTGGTTCTCAGGTAGCGACAGGAAACTAATATCAGCCGCCAGTTCCGGGAATACCCGTTTAGCATGGCTGATGGTATCATACAATATTTCATCAATGCGCAGGTTGGGCCATTCCTGCGCAAAAGCCAGTTCCTCGTACTGCGATATCAATAACAGGGCATTGGTGAGTTCTATCAGGTCTTGCTGCTCCTCCTTTAACGAGAGCAGAATCTTTTTATACTCTTCTGCTTCCATCGTTTTACCCAGCGCGGATTCAGTTTCAGACAACATGGTGGCCAGCGGTGTCCGCAGCTCGTGGGAGGCATGAAACACAAAACTCTTCTGAAACCCGTAGGCCTTGTCGAGCCTCTCCAGCATGGCATTAAAGTTCTCTGTAATCTCAGCTATCTCATCCCGGCTGTTTTTTACCTCCAGCCGTTTCGTAAGGTCCTGGAACGATGTGTTCTTCAGTTGGAAACTCAGTTGTGTAAGAGGCCTGAAAGCTGCCCTTACAAAAAGAAAGGAGACAAAGGCAGTCAGTAAAAGGCCGGCTATAAATACCAGGCTCAAGATAATTTTCAGGTTCCGCAGTTTGGCCAATCCTGTCTTATCAAACCCTGCCGTAATAATAATACGCCCCTCATCCGGATAGTAAATGGCAACATGCTGAAAAAGATTGTCTGAATACCAGCGATATTCCTTTTTTTCCTTTATCCTGTTGAGGGTATACAAACTTATGTTTGCGGTAAGTGTATCGGGTAATGAATAGATCATCTTTCGGTTTGTATCAATCATCATGATCCTTTCATCGTACAAAGTACTCCGGTGCAGCACTTCTACCAACTGATCCGGCGTCACTTTAATTGTATCGAGATCGGTACCAAAAGAATTGTGAAAAACAATCCCTTCCGCCCTTACCCGTTCATAGTAATCGTCTTCCCTGTATTTTTCATTCATCAGGTAGATAGCGATAGCGGAGCTGGCCAGTATCGCCGCTACAGACAGGGTGAACAAAACTGCAAAACGAAGCTTCAGATTCACGGGAGCAGTATAAATTACTTGATATAGTAGCCAAATCCCGGCTTGGTATGGATCAGTTTTATCGGGAACGGCTTGTCTATCTTGTTGCGGAGGAAACTGATATACACTTCTATTGTATTGGTTCCTGTATCAAAACTAAGATCCCATACTTTTTCCAGTATTTCCTGCTTGGCTATCACCCTTCCTTTATTCCGTGCCAGCAAAACCAGTAAGGTAAATTCTTTGGCTGTCAGGTTAATATTCACACCATCCCTTGTAACCGTCTTATTCAAAAAGTCGATCTGCATGTCCTCCACTTCTATCTTATCGGTATCAGAAGGAAACTCCGATCGTTTGAGAAATACTTTTACCCTTGCAAACAGTTCCGCAAAATGAAAAGGCTTTACAATGTAATCATCGGCCCCCAGGTTAAATGCCTGCACTTTATCATGTATTTCTCCTGCGGCTGTGAGCATGATAATAGGTATTTTATTGCTGGTTTGCCGGAATTCGTTCACCAATATCATCCCATTCTTATGGGGTAAATTAACATCCAGTAAAACAAGCGAATAAGGGTGCCGGCTGAACATTTCTGTAGCTTCCAACCCATCAGAAGCAATATCCGCCAAATAACCATGCCTTAATAATTCCTCCTGTATCACTTTTGCAAGCTTTACCTCATCCTCAACCAGGAGAATCCTCTCATTTGCCATCGTACATATATATTTAATTTAAAGTAATACATTTTTTTGGGATAAAGGCATTTTTTTTGAAACGGCATACAAAGAAAAAGCCAACCGCGTGGGTTGGCTTTTCTGATTAAATATGAGTGCAGCTCAATTTATTTTCTTTACCTCACCGCTACCGGCAATCCGTTGTTTAACGGCGGCGGCACCTTTATAATAAACAGACCCCATCCCGGCAATATTGATGTCCAGGTCCTGGTCGGCAAATACTTTCACGTCGCCGCTGCCGGCGATCCTCACCTTAGCCGTTTCAGCTTTTAGTTCTTCCGCATTGTAGTTACCAACCCCACTGATATGTATATTCTCTTCCCGGGTTTCGCCTTTTAATGTAATGGAACCACTTCCGGCAATATCTGCTTTGATTTCCGGGGAGTTCACTTCCATCTGCATATCCCCGCTGCCGGCAATTTTTAATACCAGTTTATTACCCCCGGTAAACTTATTCTTCCCGATAATATTTCCGCTGCCTGCCAGATGTACCTCCTCCAGTTTCGCCGTGGTGATAAAAACCCGGATGGTATTATCGGTAGAAATATTTACATCATCCCTCGATTTGATCACCAGGTAACCATTTCTTTCTTCTGTAACGATATAGGGCAGGATATTCTCATCTGCTTCCACTTTTACCGATGCTACCGCACCTTGTGTGATCTCCACATCATAACTGCCCGCCAGTTTTACTTTGTCGGTATTCCCCACATGCCTGTCCTGGGTAGTAAGTATACCGTTTCCCTTCACCCGCTTGCCGAGGATGCGGCAGGAAGAAGCCGCCACAAGGATCACCGCCACAAAAAGTACTATTTTTCTCATAATCAGGTTTTATAGGCGAAAGTTAGCGAAAACCCTCCGCACGGCACAACCATTCCCCGGTATTTTGTAACCGTTTGTCAGGCTTTAGTACCATAAAAATTTCTGTTACCTTCGCAGGCATGACAGAAAAGATACTCATCCTTGATTTTGGGAGCCAGTTTACCCAGCTTATCGCCCGGGCGGTGCGGGAAGCCAATGTATTTTGCGAGATAATTCCCTACCAGAAATCCTTCGCCTTTGAACCGGGATTAAAGGGCATTATCCTTAGTGGCTCTCCATTCAGTGTGAATGAAGAAAATGCGCCCTCGGTGGATGTGGCGGCCTTTAACGAAAAAGTACCGGTACTGGGTGTATGTTATGGCGCGCAGCTTACCGCGAAACTGTTGGGTGGTAAAGTAGATAAATCAAATAAAAGAGAATATGGACGTGCCAGGCTGCATACCCTCAGGGAAGATATCCTGTTACACGGCGTACCCGACCAGTCGCAGGTTTGGATGAGCCATAGTGATTCCATTACCGTGATGCCGGATGGGTTTGAGGTATTGGCGGTTACGGAAAGCATCCCGGTAGCAGCATTTAAAAAAACAGGCGGAAATACAAAACCCCTGTATGGTATCCAGTTTCACCCGGAAGTGTACCATTCCACGGAGGGTAAAAAAATATTGAAAAATTTCCTGGTGGATATCTGCGGTTGTACCGGCGACTGGACCCCTTCTCATTTCGTTAGTCAGACAGTAGCCGAATTGAAAGAAAAGATCGGTAACCGCAAAGTGATCATGGCTTTGAGTGGTGGTGTAGACAGTACCGTAGCGGCTACCCTCATCAGCAAAGCCATCGGGAGTAATTTGTATGGGATATTTGTTGACAATGGCGTACTTCGGAAAGGAGAGTTTGAGCAGGTGCTGGAAACCTACAAACAGCTAGACCTGAATGTTAAAGGAGTAGACGCCAAACAATATTTTTATTCCCGGCTGGCAGGGAAATCAGACCCTGAAGAAAAAAGAAAGATCATAGGTAAAAGTTTTATAGAGATATTCGACCGTGAAGCGCACTCGCTTACAGGTATCGACATGCTGGGGCAGGGAACGATTTATCCGGATGTGATCGAAAGCGTAAGTGTGCATGGGCCATCTCAGACCATCAAATCGCACCATAATGTGGGTGGTTTGCCCGATAGCATGAAGATGGAACTGGTGGAACCCCTGCGTTACCTGTTTAAAGATGAAGTACGGAAAGTGGGATTGGAACTGGGGATCCCGGCAGACATGATTAATCGCCATCCGTTCCCGGGGCCGGGACTGGCGATCAGGATATTGGGCGATATTACGGAAGAAAAAGTAAAACTGTTGCAGGAGGCGGATTATATCTATACGCAGGCACTTAAAGCCCATAACCTGTATACATCAGTTTGGCAGGCGGGTGCCATCCTGTTGCCGGTAAAAAGTGTAGGGGTAATGGGTGATGAAAGAACTTATGAATTTACGGTAGCACTCAGGGCGGTTACTTCGGTAGATGGCATGACGGCCGACTGGGCGCATCTTCCCTATGAGTTTCTGGCGGCTGTTTCCAATGATATCATCAACAACGTGCGGGGAATTAACCGGGTGGTATACGATATCAGCAGCAAACCGCCGGCTACTATTGAGTGGGAGTAACAGGCATGTATTTTGTAAGGGTAGGGTAAATTTATTCATATGCGTTTGCTGAAGCCATTGATATTCCTGGGGGTAACCTGTATAGGTGTACTGTCTGCCAGGGCCCAGGTGCCGGTTGCAAAGCCCCTGAAGATCGCTGTATTTGCGCCCCTGTACCTCGATTCAGTTTTCGCGCCTGATAATAGCTACCGGCCCGGCAATGGAAACCTTCCACGCTATATGGTTCCCGGCCTCGATTTTTACAATGGTGTAATGCTGGCCGTCGATTCACTGAATAAGGAACACCTGCCCATCAGCGTTCAGGTGTATGATACCAAAAGTACCAGCACCCCGATAGGCACTTTATCAGACAGTCTGGACTTCCAGGATATTGCCCTGATCATAGGCGCTTTCAACAGCCGGTCAGATACCAAAACAATAGCTGATATCGCGCTGGAAAAGAATATCCCCCTCATATCTGCTACCTATCCCAATGATGCGGGTATCACTGAGAATCCGTTTTTTGTATTGATTAACCCTACCCTCAGAACCCATATAGAAGCTATCTACCGGTTTCTTCACAGAACTTATCCTATGGATAATATCACCTACTTTAAAAAACGTGGGGATACAGAAGACGCCATCCAGTACATACTATTTGACATGAACAAGAAAACGGCCGGTGTGCCGTTGAAACTAAATACGGTAGAGCTTAATGATAGCTTTGCTGTTAGCGATGTTATGGGTAAGCTGGACAGTACCAAACAAAATATTATTATTTGCGGCACGCTGAATGAATCTTTTGGACTGAGCCTCTCCCGGGTTCTGGCCGCCAATAAAAACTATCGTACCCTTACCATCGGGATGCCCACCTGGGATAATATCCGGGATATCAGTAAAGACATAGAGATTATTTATACTACTCCATATAACTTCATACGGAATGAAAAACTAAATGCCGACCTCTCTGCCAAATACAGGATCCGGTTTTCGGGAAGGCCTAATGATATGTTCTTCAAAGGATATGAATCGATGTTCCATTTTAGTAAGTTGCTGGTGAAGAATGGGGTAAACCTGGTGCATACGCTGTCGGACAAGGATTACAAGCTCTTTAACGACTTTGATATTCAACCTGTAAAGTCAAAAGAAACCCAGGCCACCGATTACCTTGAAAACAAGAAGATTTATTTTATCAGGAAAGTGGATGGCCAGGTAAAAAGCATAAATTAAAAGGAAATCCAGGCCCGATTTCGTAAATTGTAGCATGGACAAGGAACAGGATATCTGGGAATTCATCCGGGAAAACAAACTGCTGCTTCAGGAGTATGTAGAAGTCAGGGTGCGTATTTTCAAACTCGAGTTGATACGGACTACGTCCAGCATCGGCGGTGTGCTTGTATGGATCATTATTTCCCTGTTTATGTTTTTCCTGGTACTTCTGTTTGCCGGTATAACATTGGGGCTATGGCTTGGTAAAGTGATGGATAACTATGTAGCCGGCTTTGGCATCACTACCATTATTATCCTGGTAATAACTTTATTACTTACTATCTTCCGGAAAAACCTGTTCATCAACCCTATTGTAAAGATCTTAATCAAACAGGATTAGTATGAGTAAATCGCAACGGTATGCTGATCACCCGCTGAATGCAGAGATTGAGCAATTATATGCCAGGAAAGCGGAGATTGAACAAAGGCTGGTGGATAACTGGGACGTACTGAAGCGCGATTACCCCGGCATTATTATCAGGAGCGTTTTTACGAAGGTTGGGCTGGGACCTTCTATCATCAAAGCTTTTGTGAATGTTTTCCCGGATACAGGAACTGATTGGCAATCTTACCGTTAAAGCATTTTCATGGATCAGGTCTGTTGCAGGCAAATGGTTTGAGAAACCGGCTGCCAGCTGATCCTTTTACTCCATCTTACGAATCTATTTATTAGTGTTTTACAATGAGGCTGGAAGAAACCGAGGGATATGGCATTGTTACCAATTGGCTGGCCGGTAAAGGCTTTCAACCTTTTCTGTTCCAGGTAGAAACCTGGCAGGAGATCATTCATGGCCGGAGCGGCCTGGTGAATGCACCAACCGGTTGCGGCAAAACCTATTCTGTATTCCTGGGTGCCGTTATTCAATTCATAAACGAAAATCCGAGAACCTTTGCCACCCGGAAGAATAACGGACTTCAACTGCTATGGGTAACACCACTTCGTGCTTTGGCGAAAGATATTGGTCGCGCTATGGAAGAAGTGGTTAGCTCCATTGGTTTGCCCTGGAGGATCGGCATCCGCAACGGCGATACCCCGGTATCGGAGCGGGAAAAGCAAAAGCGTAATATCCCGGAAGTGATGATCATTACACCGGAAAGCCTACACCTCTACCTGGCGCAAAAAAATTACCGCGAAACGTTTGAAAAGCTCCGCATCATTGCGGTAGATGAATGGCATGAGCTGCTCGGCAGCAAGCGTGGGGTACAGGTAGAGCTGGCACTGTCGAGAATCCTGCATTGTTATCCTGCATCGCATCGTCCTATTGCTGTTTGGGGCATCAGTGCCACCATCGGCAATCTGCCGGAGGCCAAAGATGTTTTACTGTCTTCCTTACAAAAAGAAGGGGTTATCATCCGCGCGCGCATCAACAAAAATATCCGGGTTGAGTCCATCATACCCGATGAAATTGAAAACTATCCCTGGGCGGGACACCTCGGTATCAAGCTGGCGGAAAAACTGATACCGATTATTGAACAGAGCAGAACTACGCTGGTATTTATCAATACCCGCGGTATGAGTGAAACCTGGTACCAAAAACTCCTGGCCATTGCGCCGGAACTGGCCGGAGCCATCGCCCTGCACCATGGAAGTATTGAGCCTGAACTGCGGCTATGGGTGGAAGACGCTTTGCATACGGAGAAACTAAAAGCCGTTGTTTGTACCTCCAGTCTTGATTTGGGTGTCGACTTCCGACCGGTAGATACCGTTGTCCAGGTAGGTTCTCCCAAGGGCGTTGCCCGTTTCCTGCCAAAGGGCCGGGCGAAGCGGGCACCGGCCGGGCGAAACCAGTGTGATCTATTTTCTGCCAACACATGCACTGGAACTGCTGGAGGTAGCCGCATTAAAACAAGCCATAAGGGATGAAGCTATTGAGAGCCGCGAGCCCATGCTGCTTTGCTTTGACGTTCTGTTGCAGTACCTATGCACCATCGCCATCAGTGATGGCTTTAACCCTTCGGAACTTTTCCAGGAAGTAAAAAGCACTTACTGCTTTGCAGATATAACAATAGAAGAATGGCAGGAATTGCTTTCCCATATCACAGCGGGTGGCAAGGCATTGCAGAGTTATGATGAATACAAGAAAGTGGAAATAGGGGAAGATGGCATTTACAGGATTAACAGTCGCAGGGTAGCCATGCGGCACCGGATGCATATAGGTACCATTGTAAGTTCCCCCATGCTGAAGGTTAAGTTTGTCAGTGGCGGATATATTGGCGTAATTGAAGAATGGTTTATCAGCCGCCTCGAACCCGGGGAAGTATTTACACTTGCCGGAAGGAATGTAGAGCTGGTGATGATCAAAGACATGACCGTGATGGTACGCAAATCCAACGCAAAAAAATCTATTGTACCCTCCTGGATGGGTGGCCGTATGAGCCTTACCGCCAACCTGGGCCATGTACTGCGCAAAACATTTAATAAAGTACTGACGGATGAAGATGAGGTAGAACTGAAAGCCCTGCACCCGCTTTTCGAATGGCAACAATACCTTTCGCATATCCCGCGCGAAAATGAGTTGCTGATAGAGCAGATAGAGAACAAAGACGGGTATCACCTGTTGGTATACCCATTTGAAGGCAGGCAGGTGCATGAAGCCATGAGTGCGATACTGGCTTACCGTATCGGGCAGATACTTCCTATTACTTTTTCTATTTCGATGAATGATTATGGATTTGAACTCCTGAGCGATCAGCCGGTGCCGGTAGATGACAGTAATGTACGTGAGTTGTTTACACTGGATAACCTGTTATTGGATATTCAGAAAAGTATGAACAGTACTGAAATGGCCCGCCGTAAGTTCCGCGATATCGCAGTGATCGGGGGGCTTATTTTCCAGGGCATGCCTGGTGAGCACAAAAAAGCCAGGCACCTGCAGTCCTCCGCCGCCCTGCTTTTTAATGTTTTCAGTGAATTTGATCCGGATAATATTTTATTGAGGCAGGCGTACAACGAAGTGTTATCCCAGCAAATGGATGAGATCAGGCTGCGCAATGCCCTGCATAGAATTTCACAAAGTGAAATCATACTTACATTTCCTAACAAAGAAACCCCGCTTTCCTTCCCTATTATTGTAGACGGCTTAAGCAGGATGAATCTTTCCTCTGAAAAACTGGAAGACAGGGTTAGGAAAATGCTGGCTTAAAGCAAATCACTTTCTCTTCTACAATCGCAAAAACGGTATCCGCTTTCTTCGGGCGCACCATGGCCATACCACTGAACTTGCTGAAGGCGGGGAGAATGGCCTGCTGATCTGTAAAATAATAACACGGAAAATGGAGGCTCTGTTTTCCGGCCCCCCTGAAATGGATGGCGGGATGGAGATGCCCTGAAAAAATAAAATCAGAAAGTGTAACTGCTTCGGTTAATGCGGCGGGATCATGCACGAAACCAAACCTGCCGATCCGGTAAATGCCTTCTTTTACACTGATATCAGCCTGCTCATACCAATCCTTTTCAAGAATATCATGATTGCCCCGTACCAGGATAAACTCAATGCCTGCAAGGTCATTCCTCCATTTTAGAAAAAGATCCAGCTCTTTATTGGCTTTGCTATGAAACATATCACCCACCACCACCAGCTTCCTGGGCCTGAAATGAGAGATCAGGCTCACCAGTCTTTGCATATCATCTTTGTACAACTCAGCCGGCACAGCTATCCCATGTTTGCGAAAATGGCCTGTCTTACCAAAATGAAGATCCGAAACTATCAACGCCTCCTCTTCCTGCCAATAGACTGCCCGTTGCGGCGAAAGCCAAAATGTATTGTCAAGTATGAGGTGAGGAATGGTAGGGGTCATCAGGTCTAGTTCATTTTACGCTTCAAACTGCTCACCTGCTCCTGCAGGTTATTTACCATACCGGCCAATTGCCCCACATCCCATCTCGGGCCCATATTGGCCTTTTGAAGGATATAAACTGCTTTCCAAACCTCCAGTACATCTTCCGCATTAACATTATAGGGTTCATACTGCGGGTTATCACTCAGCAGGGTAATCTTGTTTTTCATGCGGTTATTCTTGATGATCCGCTTGTACACCACGCCCTCATTCTTAGAAAGTACCACATAGGTATTGCTGTTCTTCACATCCTCCAGGTCTTCCACTTTTTCACCCACAATCACACTTCCACTGGGTGTTGGCAGCATACTGTCGCCCATGATCTCAAAAGCACGGTACTGCCCCGGTGCCAGCATCGGCAGGGTAAATGTATTCAGCTCGTCAACAAAACTCAGGGTCACCATATCCGGCCAGGTAACCGGCCGCCGCTTTAACAGGTACAAAGCGAACTTCAGCCACTTCGGCTACCATTTTCATCTGCCTGCGCTTTTCCAGGTAACTGATACCCTTGGGTGCTGAAAGATCTTTGAAAAGAAAATCTTCCAGGCTCAGCTTAAAGATATTACAGATCACTTCCATCACTTCAAGACGGGGTTCCGCCCGCTCTTCTTCGTAGGCACCGATCAGGGATCTTTTGATCTTGAGTTTATTGGCAAACTCTTCCTGCGTCCAGCCACGCAGCTTGCGGAGATAGCGTAAATTTTTTCCTGCGTTTGACATAGCTAACTGATTTAGTTAGCAATTTACTAATATTTTTAGCTTCCCAGCAATTTTTTTGGCTTTTTTTTCTTTTTTTTCGAGGCGGGCTGCCAGAAAAGGAATAACTGGCTTCCAGATAATGTTTTGATTGGGAAGGGATTATTGGGCTTTGATGGAAGATTAGCAGGGTTGGTGTACATTTCTGCTCCAAAACTTAGTACCACTATGAAAAAAGTTGTTACCGCTTTCTGGCTCCTGTTATCATTCGGTGCCCGCGCACAATCACCCCAGGGCTGGACAGATGATCTTATCCTTACGCCTGAACGCTCTAATTTCGAAAAAACGTCTACACATACCGACGTTATCAGCTTTCTCAATTCCATAAAAACGAAAAGTCCTTACATACAGGTAAGCTCCATCGGCAAAAGCACGCTGGGAAAAGATATCCCGTTGGTGATCCTCTCCCATCCTGCCGTATCTACCCCTGAGCAGGCAAGAGCCCTGGGCAAACCCATTATTTACATACAGGCCAATATACATGCCGGCGAAGTAGAAGGAAAAGAAGCCGTGATGATGATCATGCGCGATATCCTGTTGGGTAACAAATCCTCCCTGCTGGACAACCAGGTGATTCTTATCGTTCCGATATATAATACAGACGGCAATGATAAGATGGCAAAGGGTCTCCGCCCCTCACAGGAAAACAGCCCGCTGGAAACGGGTGAGCGTGAGAACGGGCAGGGGCTTGACCTTAACCGGGATGGCATAAAAATGGAAACACCGGAAACCGCCGGTATGATCCGCCATGTTGTTACCGATTGGGATCCGCAACTCTCGGTTGACCTGCATACGACCAATGGTACCTGGCACGGATATTCGCTAACCTGGTCGCCCAGTTATCTGTATGCCGGCGAACCCGCCACTTACCACTACACCAATGATATTATGCTTCCCGCCATCACCCAAAAAGTTAAAGAGGAAAAGGGATTATTCTTTGGGCCTTTTGGCGACTACAGCACCCGTGAAGGATGGCCGGTAAAGAACTTCTACACTTATAACCATCATCCGCGTTATATTGTTAACCAGTTTGGTTTACGCAACCGTATGGCTATCCTGAGCGAAGCTTTTGCGCATGAAAGGTTTTACCAGCGCATTTACAGCACCTATGTTTTTGTAAATGAGATCCTCGACCATTTTAATAAACATGGCAGGGAGATTACACAGATAAACCATACGGCGGAACTTGCCGCTATCAAACATGTAATGGAGGGCGCGGGAAAACTGAAAAAAGGCGTTCGTTTTAAAATGGTGCCTACCGCCCAACCCATCAACGGCTTCCGCACGTATGATTACAAATCTTTTACCAAACCTGATGGCAGCAAAACACTGGTAAAGACAGGCAGTATTGTAACCTATGACAATATTGCCTACTATGCGGCGTTTAAAGACACGGTGCAAAGCACCCTTCCCCGCGGCTATACCATACCCGCAGCCTTCTCTGCCATTGCCGAAAAATTAATCAGCCAGGGAGTGAAAGTAGATACAATTACAAGCACTGAAAAACTAAGTGGTGAAGTTTTTTCCGTTGAAAAATACACCCGGTCCACACGTAAATTTGAAGGACATTTCATGGCTTCAGCTGAAGGAAATTTCCAGCCGGCCACCCGTACGGTTACCAAAGGAGATTTCAGGGTGGATATGGCACAACCTTTAGCCAACCTTATTTTTTACATGCTCGAACCGCAATCGGATGATGGCCTCCTCACCTGGAACTTCTTCGATGCCTATCTCGATCAGAATAGTGTAAACACAAAACCAGTGGAATTCCCAATATTCAAATACTTCGCCTGGCCGGAAGGGGTACCATCAAAACGAAAGAAATAAGCATTAGCTGTTAGCTTTTGGCTATTAGCTGTTAGCAATGGTTCTTGCTAAAAACTAACAGCTAATAACTAAAAGCCAAAAGCTAACACCCAACACCCAAAAACTAACCCCGATTTTACTACCTTCGTCCTATGGCTAAAGCAGCAAAGAAAACCAGGCAACAAAAGCCCGTTATTCTTGTAACCAATGATGATAGTGTAAATGCGCCCGGTATTCGGGCCCTGGTAGAATCCGTGATGGGGTTGGGAAAGATCATAGTAGTGGCTCCGGATAAACCGCAGAGCGGAATGGGACATGCTATTACTATCGGGCACCCGTTACGGTTACAAAAAGTAAATGTGTTTGATGACCTCGCAGGTGTGGAAGCTTATAGTTGCAGCGGAACGCCGGTAGATTGTGTAAAACTGGCGGTTGACAAAGTAATACACCGCAAACCCGATATCTGTATCAGTGGCATCAATCATGGAGCCAATCACTCTATCAATGTTATTTATTCCGGAACCATGTCGGCCGCACTTGAAGCGGCAATTGAGAGCATACCCAGTATAGGGTTCAGCCTTCTCGATCTCAGTATTGAAGCCGATTTTACTGCGGCTGGCAAATATGCCAGGATATTGGTAGAACATGTATTAGGAAGCAAAAAGATCGACAGGCATTTGTGTCTCAACGTGAATTTTCCCAAAGGAGAAGAAAGCATCATCAAAGGCATCAAGATCTGCAGGCAGGCATATGCCAAGTATGAAGAAGAATTTGATGAGCGTAAAGACCCGGGCGGCAAACACTATTACTGGTTAACAGGTGAGTTCCTGAATTTCGATAAAGGAAAAGATACCGATGTTTGGGCACTGAAAAATAATTATGTAAGTGTAGTACCCGTTCAGTTCGACCTTACCAATTATGAATTGAAAAAGAAACTGGAGACCAACTGGGCATTCTGATGCTGAAGAGAGACCATCTTACACTAGGGCTTATACTGGGCTTTCTTGCGCCCATAGCGGGCTTTGCGATCTACTACCTGTACCGGTTTCGCCTTTTTACCGTAAAAGAGTATCTCCAGGTGCTGCTGCTGGAAAAATCATTGCTGTCAGGTGTAATCAGCCTGGCCTTATTTGCCAACGCTGTCATTTTTACTGTCTATATCAACACAAGAAAAGATAAGACAGCAACAGGTATTTTTATCGCTACCTGTGTATACGGGGTTAGCGCCTTGCTGATTAAATGGTTCTGGTAGGCACTACTTCGATCCTGCTATCCCTATTTTCTGCGCCTCCAGTGAAGACCGGTATCTCTTTAACGCTTTTACGATCGTTTCCGCTGTTTGTTGCTGCCCTTCCTCACTACTGAGAAATTCTTCTTCTTCAGGATGGGACAGGAAACCTACTTCAATCAGAATAGCGGGCATGGCCACGGCCTGCAGAACCCAGATCCCTTTTTCATCCCGCTGCTTCGCGCCACGGCTTAACCTGCCCGATTTTACAAACTCTTCCTCCACTTCTTCCGCCAGCTTGCGGCTTTTTTGCGCATACTCATACGTACGGGCCGCATTCAGCATTTTCATCGCAGGATTATCTTCATTGATCAGCACCAGCATACTGGAGTCCACAAAACTATTCTCCATCAGGGCGTCTTCCTTGTCTTTTGTTTTACCCACCCCCCATATATAGGTTTCCGTTCCATGGGCGGGATTGGGACTTGTATAGGTATGGTATACCGGGACTTCCTTCTTGATTTTCTTCCCTTTCTTTTTAACCGTCTTTGTTGTGTACCCGGTAATCTCCTTGTGCTTTATCGCATTCACATCATTGCAATGGATGGATATAAAAAGATCGCCTTTGGCAGTGTTGGCCTTATTGGCTTTTACGATAGGACTATGGAAAACATCCGTGGTACGGGTCATAATCACTTCAATATCAGGCATTTGCTGGTTAATCTCCGCCTGCAGTTTTAAGGCAATGGCTAATGCCACATCCTTTTCTTCCATGTGTTTGCCCGAAGCCCCATAAAATTTACCCGCGGCTGCGGCAGATCCCCCATGACCCGGGTCGATCACTATTCTCCGCAAAGGCTGCCGCTGCAGCTTACCCTTAACAATACCATCTCCCGCATACAGCGTAAGTACAGAAAATATCATCAATGAAGCGGTAAGGCACCGCCTGCAAAATACTGGATTCATTAAAAAACAATTGATGAATTATTGTATATGTATACCCTCGCCCCTCCGGGCTGTATGGAGAAAACGAAAAAAAAAGGAATTTATTATCTGGTATTACTTAACAGCAGGCGTTCCCCGCACTACACGATACCCCTGTACTTTAATTTCATTCAGCGCAGGGTTAACCGGCTTTTCTTCTGTTTTCTTGGTAATAATGGAAATGACACCGTGCCGGCCCGCTTCACCGTACATTTTATTGCCCACGTCCTCTCTGTAAATACTAACGCTTTGAATATTATCTGCTTTAAGTGAATCCATATTCCATCCTCCTTCCATTCTCAGGCCATCTATCACTATCAGCGGCTTGTTTACAACCAGTATACTGTCCTTGCCACGCGGTATCCATCGGTAAGACAAGCCTGGTGCGGTCCTGTGCTGGAGAACAGAATCTGCTATCAGAGATGTTACTATGTTACCCTCCCTGTCCTTTATGGAGATATTGGTAACTTTAATATCGCCGGGTACGGTATCCCTGCCAGTAGGAATGATATCCGCCAGTGAAACTTTGGGGCGCTGCTGCAACGAAACAAAGCTACCGGCAGCAGCTTTATTTTTAGAGAGTTGAGATTCACCGGGGATGGTGACATTGGCAGGTTTTTTTTGCGAAGCCTTATCATTACTTACCGCTGATATTACCTGCTCTACCAGTGAGGAAACAGAAAGTGTACGGATTTCTCCGTTCTCTTTGCTCCTGAAAGAAAACAATACAATAACAGCAGCCAGTAAAGGCAATACGACCACTCTGCGCAGATAGCTGAACCTGGGTTTCGCGTTATTGGCCAGCATTTGCAACCTTCTCCTGATAGGCGAGAAAAAAAAGGGGTTGGTCATGGCAAATTTCTGCTGCGGAAAAGCCGCCGTAAGCAGCATCTGTGCCAGCGAGGCGGTATCACCATTATTAACGGCCTTTTTATCGGCGATAAACTCATGGATCATCTCCAGCTCTTTCTTCAGCAACCAGAAAAAAGGATTACACCATCCGGCCACCAGTACCAACTGAACAAATATTTTATCGAGTGAGTGCTTCTGCTGTACATGCGCTATCTCGTGCTGCAATATCTGCTTACCCGAATCGCTTCTGAGGTCAATCTCCTCATTCCAGAATATATACCGGAAAAAAGAAAAGGGCGTGCCTTTGGCGTTGGTGAGTATCAGATACACATCCTCTATTGTTTTCCCGGAATGATGTTGCAGTAAACGATACACCTTATACAAGGCAAGCACCATAGTGGTAAGTAATATGACTGCCACTGTGAGGTAAATAATAACTCCTATCGTATAACCCGACCAATGAAACCCCTGGCTGATATTCTGTTCCATTTTTGAGTTCCGCTGCGCCAGTGCCGCAAGAAGCTGCATTATCTGCGCCCTATCCGTTACCGGGGCAGGTGCCCATTGAATTTTAATGAATGGTACCAACCAAGACAGTACCGCCACTGCCAGCAGGTAGAACCGGTTATACTGGTGAAAACGCTTGTTGCGCAATACCAGCAGGTAATAACCCATCATAAGTCCGCTGCAAAGGATAACCTGCAAGAAGTAATAGGCGATGGCTGGCATAGGTTTACTTTTTGGTGTGTTTGATCTGTTGTAACAATAACTCCAGTTCCTTTACGCTGATATCTTTTTGTTTTACCATAAAAGAAACCGCATCAGCAAAAGAACCCTCAAAATATCCATCCACCAGGTTACGCATGCTGCCGGAAGAATAGGTTTCTTTGGAAACCAGCGGGTAATACTGGTGCACACGGCCTATCGGGTTAACGCCTACAAAACCCTTATCCACCAGAATTTTAACAATGGTGGCTACCGTATTGGAATGCGGTTTAGGTTCAGGCTGCGCGTCCAGAATATCTTTCAGAAAGGCTTTGTCGAGCTTCCAGATACTCTGCATGATCTGCTCTTCCGCTTTGGTTAGTGGTTTCATCGGGTGTTGATTTGTGTTCTTTCAAATATAAAACTAATTCCTTAGTTTCGAAAACTAATTTTTGCTGCTTGTACCACAAAAACGCACCGCCAAAGCCTGATTTTGGTTGTATTTTGCATACCATCAAATAAAACACCCTGAAATACTATATCATTTCCGGAGAAGCCAGTGGCGATCTTCACGCCAGCAACCTGGTTACACAACTTTCCCTGCTGGACAACCAGGCTTCTGTACGCGCCTGGGGGGGCGACCTGGTGCAGGCTGCCGGGGCTACCCTGGTTAAACACTACCGCGATCTTGCTTTTATGGGTTTCGCGGAAGTGATCAGTAACCTGCCCACTATTATCCGCAATATCAGGTTCTGCAAACAGGATATCGACGCCTGGCAGCCCGATGTGCTGATACTGGTAGACTATCCCGGCTTTAACCTCCGCATTGCCGAGTGGGCAAAGAAAAAAGGATTCCTGGTGGTATATTACATATCGCCACAGGTATGGGCCTGGAAAGAGGGCCGCGTGAAAAAAATGAAACAGTGCATTGATAAGATGCTGTGTATACTTCCTTTTGAAAAAGATTATTACCGTGATAAATGGAACTGGGAAGTGGAATACGTGGGTCACCCGCTGGTGGAAGTGATAGATAAATGGATGGCCAACAGCAATCCATCGGCTACTGAAAAGATTATTGCGCTCTTACCGGGCAGCCGGAAACAGGAGATCGCTAAAAAACTGCCCATTATGCTGGAGGTTGCCCGCTCATTTCCGGGCTACTCTTTTATGGTGGCCAAAGCACCCGGACTCCCTGATGATTTCTACAAGCCTTTTCTTGAACCCTACAGCAATGTTTCCTCTGTAAGTAACAAAACTTACGAACTCCTGTCGAAATCAGCCGCCGCCCTCGTTACCAGCGGAACGGCCACACTGGAAACGGCTCTTTTTGGTGTTCCGGAAGTAGTATGTTATAAAGGCAGCCCGGTCAGCTACCAGATTGCAAAAAGACTTATCAAAATAAAATATATCTCCCTTGTGAACCTGATCATGGATAAGCTGGTGGTGAAAGAACTGATACAGGATGAGCTGACAACCGAAAACCTGGTAAGAGAATTGAATGAACTGCTACACAATGAAGGCCGGAAAACCGCGCTGATGTGGGATTACAAAGCGTTGAAGGATATGCTGTCAAAAGGGGGCGATGCTTCGAAGCAGGCGGCGGAAATTATAGGTAATATGCTAGGGGTATCGGGGTTCTGACTGATAGGTTTAATTGTTGAATTGTTGCATTGTTGAATCGTTTCATTGTTAAGTGAGTTTTAAACAATTAAACAATGCAACAATTAAACAATGTAACCCTTCATTATTTAAACAATGGCAGAATCAGAAGTTTAGTAATTATAATCACCAACGCCACCAGGAACATAATCAAGGATATCCTGTTCATCCCGTGCATATATTTCATCCATTGGGTGCGGGGCTCGTTGGGGTCCTTTTTTTTGATATAGAGATACTCAGCAAATTGTTTCCAGATACCCATAAAAAATGGTTTATGCAAATGTAGTATTAACTTGCAGCAGCAAAACATTTTTATGAAGAAGATATGGATTCTGATGGCCGTTATTGTTTCGGGCCCATTGCATGCGCAGGTAACGGAAGGAACCATTAAATACAGCATGGAGCTGTTAGGCGGCAAAGGCGGAAACTCGACGGCAGGAAATATAGCCGCTAGGGTCTATTTTAAGAAAGATAAGACGCTCACCGAAATGGTTACGCCGGTTTATTCGATGAAGACGTTAAACGATACCAGGGGCTTAACCGTTCTCATGGACGCGGGGGGTAAAAAAACATTTGACAAGAAATCCCGTGAGCAGATAGACCAGGAAAGAAAAGCACGTAAGAATTCTGAACCCGCAATAGTACTTACCAGGGAGAAAAAAAACATACTGGGTTACGAATGTTCCAAGTCTTATATCGTAATGCCGGGAAAGGGTACCCAGGGAAGAATAACGCTATGGCATACCCCTCGCATAGCCAATACCACCGCCAGCCTGGGTGGGGTTACTCCCGAAATGGCAACCAAGATAAAGGGAACGATACTGGAAATGGATATTGAACAGGGTCCGGTGAATTCAAGGATTCGCGCTGTTGAGATATCGGTAAAGCCGGTTCCGGATGCGGTATTTAACCTCTCTACCGCGGGCTACAAGGAAAGAAAAAGACCTACGATACTTTAGTTATCCCCCGGTTTCCCCGGCTAACCAGGTACCCAGGTGTGTGGTGATCTGCACCGTTTCAATGATAAATCCATCATGCCCATAGGCTGAATCTATTTCTACCAAGTTTGCGTTGGGCATATGGGCTGCCATAAACTGCTGCTCATCCAGCGGGCAAAGAATATCGCTTGTGATGCCGATAATCAGGGTAGGCTGCTGAACTGTTTGCAGCACCTCAATAAGATCGCCCCCCCGTCCGCGTCCCAGGTGATGGCTGTCCATGGCTTTGGTAAGCAGCCAGTAACTATAGGCATTGAACCGCTTCACCAGTTTATCCCCCTGGTAATTAATATAGGAAGAAGCCTTAAAATCGTCGATCTTTTCGGGGTCAGGATCGGTCTGTCGCTCCTGGAAAGTCCGGTAGTTGCGGTACGTGAGCATCCCGATGGCACGGGCCGCTTTCAGTCCCAAAGCCCCTGCTCCCGGTACTTTCTGTTTCCAGGTAAGATCGGCTTCAATGGCCAGGCGCTGCGCGGTATGTACGGCAACCCCCCAGGCACTTTCAGAAGGCGAGGTGGCGATCAGGAAAAGCCTTTTCACCACTTCTTTTTCCATAACAGCCCATTCCAATGCCTGGTAACCACCCATACTGCCACCCATGAGCAGGTAAATAGAGGGTATTCCCAGGTGCCTGCGCAACAGTATATTAGCGGCTACAATATCCCTTATCGTTACCTGCGGGAAATTTGAGTAATAAGGTTCCCCTGTTAGCGGATCTAAACTCGTTGGCCCCGTACTGCCATAACACGAACCCAGCATATTGGCGCATACGATAAAATATTTTCCGGGATCGGCCAGGCAACCTTCACCCACCAGCCCCCGCCACCAGTCGGCAGCGTCTGAGTTCCCGGTAAGGGCATGACATACCCAAATCACATTCGACCCCGCCTCATTAAGGGTTCCGTAAGTGTCATACGCTATTTCAAGGGAAGGCAAGACCTTCCCGTTTTCTAAAACAAAAGGCTCTTTATAGCTAAATAGGTGCATTATAGATTATTCCGTATTTCACAAGCAAAATAAGGGCATGGTTAAATTACATTTGCATAAATCTTTTAAATGGCCAAAATAGTTATAAAAAGGGTAGATAACGCATACGGCTTTGAAGCTACCGATGAAAGCGGCCATACCGCCCATATGGATGCCGCCGAAGCCATCGGCGGCCATAACACCGGTTTCAGGCCTATGCAAACACTGTTAATGGGTCTGGGTGGTTGTGGCGGCATTGATATTCTCTCCATCCTGAAGAAACAAAAACAGGAGGTAACTGGCTTCCGAATGGAAATAGAGGGCGAAAGAGAAGCCGGCAAAGAACCTTCCCTCTGGAAGCAGGTGCATATCCAATTCAGCTTCGCCGGCTCCGTTGACCGCGAAAAGGCAGAAAAAGCATGTTCCTTATCACTCAACAAATACTGCTCCGTAGCCGCAACACTCAGGGCGGCAGGATGTATGATCACCTGGGAAATAGAATGATTTCAGATTGCGAATTGCGGATTACGGATTAACGAAATAGTCAACCCACCATCCGAAATCCGTAATCCGTAATCCAAAATCCAAAATCCAAAATCAAATAATTATGTCGCAACATCAACAAACAAACGCCATCCGCATACAAACCGAACGTACGGGGGAAATGGAACATTCAACGCCGATGTTCCTTACCAGCAGTTTCTGCTTTGAAAATGCGGAAGACATGCGCGCAGCTTTCGCGGATGAGTCGGATGACAATATTTACAGCCGTTTCAGTAATCCCGGTGTGCAGGAATTTATTGCTAAAATGTGTGCCCTTGAAGGAGCGGAAGCGGGTTTTGCAACCGCCTCAGGCATGAGTGCCGTATTCGGTTCCTTTATGGCACTCCTGAAACAAGGCGACCATCTTTTATCCTGCAATGCTATTTTCGGAAGTACCCATACGGTGATCGCAAAATACCTTCCCAAATTCGGTATCACGCATTCTTATCTCCCGGCAGACGCAGATGAAGCGGCATGGGAAGCGGCCATTACGCCGGCTACCAAAATGATCTATCTCGAAACGCCTACCAATCCCGGGCTTGATGTGCTCGACCTTGAAATGATTGGCAGGGTGGCGAAAAAACACGGTATCATACTAAATGTTGATAATTGTTTTGCAACCCCGGTGAACCAGCAACCCATAGCACTGGGGGCGGACCTGGTAGTACATTCTGCCACGAAATGGCTGGACGGGCAGGGGCGCGTACTGGGCGGGGTGATCGTGGGAAAGAAAGAACTGATCAAAGAAATTTTTCTTTTCTGCCGCAGTACCGGTCCTTCATTATCCCCCTTCAACGCCTGGGTATTGAGCAAGAGCCTTGAAACACTGGATGTGCGCATGGAACGTCATTGCAGCAATGCCCTGTTTATTGCCGAATCATTAGAGAAACACGAAAAGATCGCATCGTTGCGTTACCCTTTTTTAAGTAGTCATCCCCATGTTGCTATCGCAAAAAAACAGATGAAAAGCGGGGGCGGCATTGTTTGCTTTGATCTGAAAGGCGGGCTCGACAGTGGAAGGAAGTTCCTGGACAATTTACAAATGCTATCCCTCACTGCCAACCTGGGTGATACCCGCAGTATTGCCTCCCATCCGGCCAGTACCACTCACGCCAAGCTAAGCGAGGAAGAAAGACAGTCCGTAAATATAACTCCCGGGCTCATCCGGATCAGCGTAGGTCTCGAACATAGGGAAGATATATTGGCGGATATACTGCAGGCCTTGGACAAATGCTGAGAACTGACTACGCGCTTTTGATTTCGGCGAGCAGTTTCTGCAAAGCGGCTTTGGCATCGCCGAATAACATAGAGGTTTTGGGCTGAAAGAAAAGGGCGTTTTCGATGCCGGCATAGCCAGGTTTCATGCTTCTTTTGTTGACAATGATGGTTTTAGCCTGCTCAACTTCCAGGATAGGCATCCCGTAGATGGGAGAAGATGGATCGGTTTTGGCGGCGGGGTTCACCACATCGTTGGCACCGAGGATCAGCACAACATCTGTATGTTTAAACTGCTCATTCGCTTCTTCCATTTCCAGTAGCTTATCATAGTTTACATCCGCTTCAGCCAGCAGTACGTTCATGTGGCCGGGCATCCTTCCCGCTACGGGATGGATGGCATATTTTACATCCACCCCTTTTTCTTCCAGTAATAACTCAAGTTCGTGGCAGGTATGCTGCGCCTGCGCTACCGCAAGCCCATAACCCGGAACGATGATCACTTTACTGGCATAGGCCATCACAACAGCCGCATCGGTAATAGATATCTCTTTGTAGGTGCCGCCACCTGCGCCCTGGGCAGCGGCGGTACTATTGCCACCAAAAGAACCGATCAGCACGTTTAGCAGGCTTCTGTTCATAGCCTTGCACATCAGCATAGTAAGTAATGTTCCCGCTGCGCCAACCAGTATACCACCGGTTAGCATCACCTGGTTATGATACAGGAAACCCGCGCAGGCAGCGGCAACACCGGTAAAAGAATTGAGTAATGAAATCACAACGGGCATATCCGCGCCCCCTATCGGCAACACAAACAACACACCATAGATCAGTGCTGCCACCAGAACAGCATAAAACAAAAGGTAGTTGCCAAAATCAAGGGCGAAAACCAGGTATCCGGCTACAGCGATCATGGCAATAAACAATACAATATTAAATACCTGCTGTCCTCTAAATGAAAAATCCCTGATGGTTCCATTCAATTTTCCCCAGGCAATCATACTTCCGGCAAAAGATATGGAACCGATGATCAGGCCCAGGAAAACAGGAATGAAAAAACCGGCCGAGCTTTCGCTGCTACTGATCCCTTCACTGAAGCCGGCGGTAACATGACGAAACTCAACAACAGATATCAGCGCAGCACAAGCCCCGCCCATACCATTGAACAGGCTTACCATTTCTGGCATAGCCGTCATCTTTACTTTTTTGGCTGCCAGTACACCGGCAACGGTTCCTATCAGCAAGGCACCGAAAATCCAGGCGTAATTATGCAATCCCGTGCCATTTTCTTCATATAGAAATATGGTTCCTCCGATAGCCAGGATCATTCCCGCCGCCGCCAGCAGGTTTCCCTTGCGGGCGGTTTCGGGGTGCGATAGCATTTTGAGCCCGATAATAAATGTAACGGAGCCGACCAGGTAAAAAAGTGTAAGCAGGTTAAATCCCATAATTTCTATCGCCGAAGCTTTGGTTATTTTTTCTTTTTAAACATCTCCAGCATCCTGTCTGTTACCACAAACCCTCCCACTACATTCAGTGTTCCCAGTACCACTGCTAAAAAACCTATGATAAGGGAAGCGTAGTTACCGGGTTCCACTTTACCCATTACGATAATAGCACCAATGATCACCACACCATGAATAGCGTTCGCACCACTCATAAGCGGCGTGTGTAATACAGCCGGCACACGGCCAATAACCTCAATTCCCAGGAATACCGATAAAATCACGATATAAATGATTTGTACGTTGTCCTGTATAAATTGTAAGATGCTCTGCATAATATTTTAATTGATGAGTGCTTTTATTCTTTCCTGTACCACTTCTCCCTGGTAAGTAATACAACAGCCCTTTACAATATCATCATCCATATTCAGGTCGATGGTCCCCTCTTTATTGATGATCAGCTGTAAAAAGTTGAGCATATTCTTTCCATACATTTTACTGGCATCGGTGGGCATACCTGAGGGAAGATTACTATTCCCAACGATGGTTACGCCTTTGCGAACTACGGTTTCTTCATTCCTGCTGCCGAACACATTGCCACCTGTTGAAGCGGCCAGGTCTATAATTACGCTGCCCGCTTTCATAGAATCCAGCATGGTTTCCGTTATCAGTAAAGGTGCCGGGCGGCCGGGTATTTGCGCCGTAGTAATAATGATATCTGACTTGGCAACCGATTCGGCCAACCGCTGTAACTGCTTTTGCCTGAACCCCTCCGTTTGTTCTACCGCATAACCACCGGCCTGCGAAGGGTCAGCAGCTCCTTCTACCTCAATGAACCTGGCTCCCAGGCTCATTACCTCTTCTTTAACGGAAGGGCGTGTATCTGACACCTCTACTACCGCCCCTAATCTTTTGGCGGTGGCAATAGCCTGTAAACCAGCAACACCGGCTCCCAATATCAATACTTTGGCGGGGGCGATACTGCCGGCTGCCGTCATAAACATCGGGAAATACCTGGGGAACATAGACGCTGCCAGTAATACGGAACGATAGCCCGCAATATTGGCCTGGCTGCTTAGTACATCCATGCTTTGCGCCCTTGTTGTACGTGGTATCATGTCAAGGCTGAACGATGTGATGCCCTTTATCGCCCATTCTTTCATCAACTGAAAATGAAACAGGGGGCCGAAAACACCGGCCACAATGGCCGCAGGCTTCAGCTGCTGAATATCTGAGTCAGAAGGAGGATGAATGGACAATATAATGTCTGCCGAACGCAATACTTCTTCCCGGGATGCAATGGTAACATTCTTAGCAGCATATAATTCATCTCCGGCAAATGCCCCGTCGCCGGCACCAGTCTCTAAAGAAACGCTTACATTTTTCCTGATAAAAACATCAGCTTGCTCAGGTAAAAGTGAAACCCGGTTTTCTCCTTTTGGTTCTTTCAGAATTCCAACGATCATGCGCTGAATTTAGTTCATTTTTCCCTTTATTAATCGGCAGTATCGATGAGTGGTGAAAATTTAATGCTGGTGCTGCGAAAACAGCCATGGCATCAACCCGGGTTCCGCAAAAGCCTGTACCCAGCTATCATGCCCTACCCCGGGGTATTCCGTATACCGGTTTTTCGTTCCGTATCGCTTCAGTCGCCTCGCGTATTGCCGGGAGAATGACGGCGGTACAATATCGTCTTTCCCGCCATGAAACAACCAAATGGCAACTTTGTCTCCAAAAAGCTTTGCTGTAGAAGGTTCCCCTGCACCGCAGATAGAAATACCAGCTGCAAACAGCAGGGGATACCGTGCGCAAAGATCGAGTACGCCCATACCTCCCTGCGATAAACCGGCAATATATATCCTGCCCTTGTCTATGCTGCCTGTGCCAGTCAGGCTATCCACCAATTTCATTAACACCTGGCTTACGGTGGTTGGCAGTCTGTGAAACGGGAAATTCCAATCTGTTGCCAGGCCGGTTTCGTAGTCGATCTGGGTGTCGAAATATGCCCATGAATCCGTTTCCGGGCATTGGGGAAACAGCACAAATGCAGGATACCTGCTGCGAATGCTATCGCGTAAAAAGACCTCCCCGCCCAGGGTCAGCTGCCGCTCGTTATCTGTTCCCTTTTCAAGGGCCCCATGCAAGAATATCACCAAAGGGTATTTTCCCTGATCCATAGACGGTGGCAAAAGCAGGCGGTAGGGCAATACCATGCCTCCCCGGCGAAAATTTCCTTTGTGATAGGTACTCAGATCCGTTTGGGCATGCAGCGGGATAGATATGCCACAGTACAGGGCAATAAACAAACAGGTTTTAATATCAGAAGCGGATAGTAAAATGTTGCCTGGCTTTATTCTCTTTCCTGAATAAAATTATACCAATAAAAAAAAGGTCGATGCTGAGGGTCACGGCGGGATCCGCTTTTATTTCCTCCCAGGCCTTCTCCATTTCTTTACTCCAGTGAATATCATCAAAAATTATCATCGAATGATCATGGACGGCCGGAAGTAGCTGTTTAAAATAGCGGATAGTAGGCGCATACCGGTGGTTACCATCAATAAAAGCAAGGTCAACCGTACCCACCTGGCCAATGGCGGCGGGAAGGGTCTCATCAAAATTGCCCACCATCAATTCAATGTTCCGCAGGCCCAGTGTACGGAAGTTTTCCTCTGCCAGTTTTGCCACTTCGGGCGCGCCCTCCATTGTTATCACCTCCGTACCTACTCCGGCTGATGCCAGGTAAGCGGTTGTAATTCCCAGCGAAGTACCCAGCTCCAGGATACGGGAACAACCATAATGGTCGGCGATACGGAATAAAAGCTGGCTGTATTTTTTGGGCTTCAAGGATGAACCGGCTATTTCGCCTACTGAACGGCGGCTATTTTTTTTTACCCGCGAGCCGGCACCAAAATCCTCAATAGTAATTTCCCGCACATCGCCCAACAGACGAGCGCGAACTTGCTCTATGGACGTATAGGCATAAAAATTACGGTCATCATTCAGCACATGGGTGATAAAATCAAATACAAAAGGGGAATGGGTTCCATGCCCCTTTCCGTTAGAAGCGGTAAGGTAATACTTGATATATCGCAACCCTAACTGTGCTGGTGAATACATTATTGCGGCGAGGATTGATGAGGTAATGAATGCAAAAGCCAAAGTAACGCATAACCTGAGCAGAAAAGGCATAAATAGCTGGCAATCTTAAATTCTATTCCATAGGTGTTCCAGACCGCCATAGGGTGATCCCAGAAAAGCAGGACCAGCAATATCCCGGGAAGAAAAATGCCTGCACGGAACCGTTTCCAGAGAAACAAAACCGGCAACAGGATAACTGCCGCCTGGCGAAAGAAGAACCATCTTAGCGAGCCCGGCGCAGAGGGCTGCTCTACTTCAAAAATAGCAGCAGTTTGCTTAACAAGATGGTATAGCCCTATCATTTGCTTCAGCAGGAAACAGCTATAGAATATCAGCAGCAGATTGGCCGTTGCCAACAGGTTCGCACCCAGCCGCTTGGCTTTTTCATCGTAATGGAGTTTCGCTACAATCAGCAGGAAAGGTGCGATAAAACAATATGCTATCTGGATAAATTCCAATGAGACTTAATTTTTCTTCCGTTTCCAAACTTGAAAATGATACGCGTACACATGCTTTTCATCCGAAGGAAAATCTGTTTCGCTTTCCATCTTCCATTCCTTTGTGTCGATCACGGGAAAAAAAGCGTCGCCCTCCAGTTCAGCGTCTACCCGTGTGAGGTATATCTTATCCGCTACTGGCATCGCTTCTGTAAAAATTTCCCCACCCCCGATAATAAAAGCTTCTTTATAATCCGCTTTTTCCGCCACTGTTATTGCCTCCTGCAGCGAATGCACCATAGTAGCGCCAGCGGGCTGCCAGCCATGCTGCCGCGTAATCACAATATTCAACCTTCCCGGCAATGGTTTCCCCAATGACTCAAAGGTTTTTCTTCCCATCAGTACCGGCATAGCCCAGGTAGTATTTTTAAAAAATTTCATATCATTCGGAAGGCTCCAGAGCAATTGGTTATTTTTCCCGATAACGTGATTGGAAGAAGCCGCAACGATGAATGAAATAAGCATGATACTGGGGTGATTGATCATTAGTAATTATACGGTCGTCTTATACCGCAACAGGTGCCTTAATAGCCGGGTGGTGCTGGTAGTTTTCCAGTGTGAAGTCTTCGAAACGAAACCCAAAAATATCTTTTATTTCCGGGTTGAGTTTCATGGTGGGAAGTGGGTACTCATCACGGCTCAGCTGCAGCTGCGCCTGTTCAATATGATTATTGTAAAGATGCACATCCCCAAAACTATGTACAAAATCGCCGTACGCAAGGTCGCAAACCTGCGCCACCATCATGGTGAGCAAAGCATATGACGCGATATTAAACGGCACCCCCAGGAATACATCGGCACTGCGCTGGTACAGCTGACAGCTTAGCTTTCCATCCGCTACATAGAACTGGAACAGGGTATGGCAGGGCATCAAAGCCATTTTGGGTAGCTCAGGCACATTCCAGGCACTTACTATCAGCCTGCGGCTGTCAGGATTCTTTTTAATCTGGTTGATCAGATCAGTGATCTGGTCAACCACGCTGCCATCGGCTCCTTCCCAACTGCGCCATTGTTTGCCGTATACGGGCCCCAGCTCTCCATTTTCATCCGCCCATTCATTCCAGATACTTACCCCATGATCGGTTAGGTATTTGATATTGGTTTCACCCCTTAAAAACCATAGAAGTTCGTAAATAATACTTTTTGTATGCAGTTTTTTGGTAGTTACCATAGGGAACCCTTTCTGCAGGTCAAATCGCATCTGGTAACCAAAACAACTAATGGTTCCGGTTCCCGTACGGTCGGTTTTAGCCACCCCGTTATCCATAATATGCTGTAGTAGTTCCTTGTATTGTTGCATACCTGCAAATTACGCCCGAAAACGGCAGGATAAAAAGAATGGTGAAAAATGAAAGGGTTTGTGGGGAACCTGTTAATTGCGCCCCTTTCTGCGGTTGAGTTCCTTCTTAATCAGCGATAGTTCCCTGCCGGTTTGCCCGCTTACGCTGCTGTTTTCCTGGGCACGGCGCATGAGATACGGAATCACATCGCGGATAGGCCCGAAAGGAAGGTATTTGCTCACGTTAAAACCCTCGCTGGCCAGGTTAAACGTGATATTATCACTCATACCATACAATTGCGAAAAGTGAACATGAGGATGGTTATGGGGTATGCCCGCTTTCTCCATTAATTCCGCCGCCTTCAGGTTACTTTCTTCATTGTGGGAAGCGATAATAACCGAGATCTCTTTCAAATGCTCCAGGCAATAAGCCACAGCAGCATTATAATCCTGGTCCGTCAATTCCTTGCTGCCCTGGATGGGGCTGGGGTATTGCTTATCATTCGCCCGGTTACGCTCTTTCTCCATATAGGCCCCCCTAACTAGTTTCGCCCCTAGCTGAAAACCCTTGTCACGGGCAATCCTGTGCGACATTTTCAGGAAATGGAACCTGTCGTGCCGGTATAATTGTATGGTATTATACACAATCACTTTCTCCTTATTAAACACCTCCATCATCTCCATGGTAAGCCTGTCTACCGGATCCTGTATCCAGCTTTCTTCCGCATCTATCAATACCCCGATATTTTTTTCCGCTGCAGCCTCACAAATGGTATACATTCTTTCACGAACCCTGTCCCATTCCGCTATTTCTTCCTCATGATCGTGTATTCCACTCCGTAACCTGGGTGCTTCATCCAGCGTTTGCAGCAGGCCGAACCTTGCCAGTCCGGTTACTTTAATGCTGATAAAAGGTATGTTTGTTTGGGTAGCGGCATACTGGATAACCCTGATAAATTCTTCGGTGGCATGATCAAAACTTTCTTCTCCCTGCTTTCCTTCCACACCATAGTCAAGTATCACCTGCACCCCATATTTTCCCAGCACATTGCCCACTTCGGCGGTTTCTTCCAGCGTTTCGCCTCCTACAAACTGTTTAAATATGGTACGTCGTATAATGCCATGAACCGGCAGGCCGGTTTTCATAATAAATGGGGTGATACGGGTACCTATCTGTACAAACCAGGGGTAGCCCATCGTTTGAAACAGGAGCCTGGCTCCTTTCAGGTCTTTATCGGATTTGTAAGCGAAGGCATTCTCTGTATTGTCGAAGGAAATATTCATCTTGTTTCGTGCTGTAACGCGAATATCGGTAGCGGATCGGGAAGTAAAAAACGCTTTTCATATAATCGGTCAAATATTTTTAAGTTTCGTCAGATAGCCTGGTGATTGAAAGGCTGGAGAACCATTTCGCTTACCACTCCACTGGCAGGCTGCTGGCAAAGGAACCAGATGGCTTTTGCGGCCTCATCCGCCAGTATCATCTTATCCTTTTGCACCCGCAGGTCAATCGTGTCCCAAAAAGCAGAATCCACACCTCCCAGGAACAGGTTGGTGATGCGGATTTCTGTCCGTTTCAGCTCTTCACGTATACTTTGCATCATCCCTACCAAACCGTACTTGCTCGCACTGTAGGCTGCCGCACCGCTCATGGGCAGTTTTCCCAACACGCCGGGTATGTTAATGATAAGGCCTTTCTTCTGTTGCTTCATACCCGGCAACACCGCTTTTACCAGCCTGAATGGCCCTACCAGGTTATTCTCAAGGGTCTGGATAAATTCATCGGAGCTGAGTGTTTCCACAGGCTTAATAATACCTGTTCCGGCGGCGTTCACAACAATATCAATACCGGAAGACTGCTCCAGTATTTGCTGAATGGTACCCGTTACCGAGGCTTCATCCGAAAGGTCCATCTGAAAGCTACGGCTCAATGGTATCCCTGCCTCGGCAGCTACCTGGGTTAGCTTTTCGGTATTCCTGCCGGTAATAAATACCAGTGCCCCGCTTCCACTGATAAGCCTGGCGGCCCGGGAACCGATTCCACCGGTTGCGCCAACGATCAATACATTTTTTCCTTTTAGCAATTCCATGGCAATCTGTTTTGTTAACCATCAACAAGAACAAAAGCTATTTGTTGCAGTTCCCGCGATAAAAATGCAAATTTGCGCATGCTCATTACCCATACAGATATTTACCGGTATACCATACCCATGGTTCCTTTTACGATCGCTACCGGTACCATGAAAACCGCCCAGAACCTTTTTATACGTATCCATACCAGCGAGGGCATTACCGGTGTGGGTGAATGTTCCGCTTTTCCTATGATCGCAGGCGAAACGCAGGCAACCTGTTTTGCCATGGCCAAAGACTTTGCCGCACTATGGAAGAATAAAGATGCCAGTGCGATCAGCCAAAGACTTGCCGAACTGGATTTGTTTACTGCCGGTAATTATACCGCCAAAAGTGCATTCGACCTCGCATTATATGATATTGCCGCCCAGGCTGCCGGTAAGCCCCTCTATCAATTCCTGGGGGGCGAGAAAAGAGATATCGAGAGTGATCTCACCATTGGTATTGATACGCCGGACAGCATGGCAGCCACCGCAGTTTCTTTTAAAGAAAAGGGCGTAACCATGATCAAGATAAAACTGGGTAAGCGGCCGGCCGATGATATAGAAAGGGTAACAAAGATCAGGGAGGCGATAGGCAGTGAACTCATTCTGCGCATAGACGCCAACCAGGGCTGGAGTTATGAAGACGCGGTACAAGCTCTTACCGGCATGGCCGGTCTCGGCGTTCAGTTTTGTGAACAACCCATGCGTAAATGGGATGATGACCGATTGCCAGAACTATGCAAAATATCACCGATCCCGCTGATGGCGGATGAAAGTGTTTTTACACATTATGACGCGGAACGGATCATCCGTCATCGGGCATGCGCGTACATTAATATTAAATTCGCCAAAAGCGGAGGCATTCAGGAAGCTATTTTGATCAATGAGGTAGCGGAGAAAAACAATATTGCCTGCATGATGGGTGGGATGCTCGAAAGCAGGGTGGCCCTAACCGCCAAAGTGCATTTTGCGATGGCAAAAAAGAATATTCAATTTTATGATCTCGACACCTGTTTGCTGGGTCATCTTGAAGACCCTGTTACCGGTGGTGTAACCTATTCCGGCATGCACCTCAACCTGTCTGATACGCCGGGCATTGGCGCAGATGTAGACGAAGCATATTTAAAGAGGCTCGAAACCGTAAGGGTTTGACAGGTTATTCCCCTGTTTCCACCCACATTAATTCTATCTTTACGCCATGGAAAAAAAGAAAGCAAGCGAAAGTTTTACCAACATGAATGAGCTGGTACTTCCGAATGATACCAATACCTTCGGTAACCTGATGGGGGGGCGATTAATGTACTGGATGGATATTGCTGCGGGAATTGCGGCGGGACGTCATTGCAACACACCCAGCATGACGGTATCAGTGGACAATATCAGTTTCAAGAACCCGATAAAGCTGGGCAATGTAGTTCATATAGAAGCGAAAGTGTGCCGCGCGTTTCATACCTCCATGGAAATTAATATCAAAGTATGGGGCGAAGACCTGCTTCATCAATATAAATATGAGAGCAATGAAGCCTTTTTTACATTTGTAGCCCTCGATCCCAACGGCAAGCCCAGAACAGTTCCTGAACTGGTTCCGGAAACAGAAGAAGAAAAGAAACTGTTTGATGGTGCACTGCGCAGAAGGCAGATCCGCCTGATACTGGCCGGTAAAATGAAAGCCGATGACGCCACAGAATTGAAGGCCTTATTCTTTAAAGATTAGCAGGGAATGAGGAAATTCCCGGCTTATTTGTCGAGCATCGTGATAAAATGATGCTTGCTTTTCAACATATAACTCTTGCTTTGCTCGATAGCTTCCATCACCTGGTCAAGGATTTCTTCAACAGGTTGGGTATAGTCTATGATCATGGGTTCTTTAAATCGTATGGAAAGACGGGAGCCTGTTTTCTTGAAGGATAAGCCCGTTTTGCTGAATGCCCGCCAGAATCCATTGATCACAACCGGCACCACTACCGGCCGGTTATTTTTTATGATATGTGCTGTACCGCGCCTGCCGGGAGCAAAAGGTTTGGTAGTTCCTTGCGGGAAAGTGATAACCCAGCTTTTGTCGAGTGCCTTATCTATCTTTTGGGTATCTGATTCATCCCGAACACGCTCTACCTCTTTTCCCTCAGAACGCCAGGTTCGTTTAACGGTGAGTGCCCCGCCTAGTTTAAAAAGGCGGCTGATAAAACTGCCGTTCATGGTTTCTTCAGCCGCAACAAAATACACGTTGGTGAAAGGGTTGAGAAGATAATAAGGAATTCCTAACCGGTTTTGCTTTCTCCATTTTACAGCGCAGAAAATATGCAGGAAAGTAATTACGTCGGCAAAATAAGTCTGGTGATTACTCACAAAAAGAACATTTGCCCTTGGAAGCCCGCGAAGGTGTTCAGTACCCTCTATTTTGATCTTATTAAAAATAGCCAGGCCCGGATAAGATAAGGCCCCCACAAAACCGTATACAATGGAACGAACAAGTTTTATGTGCTTTAATCTCTCGATTAATTTCATAATAATTGGGTTTGACAAGCCTTGCAAATTACACATTCTGCATAAATGCGGCCCTGAAACTTAAAAATAAGCCAATTCATGCCCGATCTAACCCGGTGTCAGATACATTTGCCGGTACAAACCTCAATAGGATTATGCGATTAAATACGGTCATTTTTGATATTGATGGCTTGCTGGTAGACAGTGAGCCTTTATGGAACGAAGCGGCAACTGAAGTTTTCCATTTGTACGGGGTACAGCTGACAGAGGAACAGTACAAAACAACCACGGGTCTGAGAACGAAAGAATTTGTTGAATGGTGGTTTTCGCATTTCAATATCGGCCATGAACAACGCGGGATAGCAGAAAAAAAGATCATTCAGTCCGTTCTGGAAAAGATAGCTACCAAAGGAACCGTACTACCCGGCGTTCCGCATATTTTCGACTTCTTCTCAAAAAAAGGCTTCAAAATTGGGCTGGCTACTTCATCACCACCAGAATTAATAGACCTGGTGGTGGGGATGCTTGGGATCAAAGAACTGCTGCAGGCAACGGCGTCCGCCGCAGGATTGGCCAAAGGGAAACCCCACCCCGAAGTATACCTTAACTGTGCAGCACAACTAAACAGCGATCCATTGTCCTGCATTTGCTTTGAAGACTCATTCAATGGAATGATTGCGGTAAAAGCTGCACGCATGAAATGCGTTATCGTTCCGCACGCTTCACAGATGAAAGAGGAAAGATGGGGAGCCGCCGATCTCAGGATCGCTTCCCTCCAGAATTTTGGAGAACTGCATCTCGGTATGATGGACAATGGTTAATGACGGAAACGATAAGGCCCCGCAAAATTCGGGGCCTTATCGTTCTGTACATCTAAAAAATCATATCTGAATCAGCGCAATCCGCGATCAGTTTTTGCTTTTCAGGTTCGGGTGCGGTGCCGGTACCGTATTCGGGCCATCTTCGGTTGTACCCTGAAGATCCACTACATCCGCATCTCCGTCCTGCGCATATACAAACAGTAACCTGCTTTCTGAAATGCCTTGTTTTTCAATCAGGTATTTTACTACCGCGCTTACTCTTTCCCAGCTCAGTTGCTGAGCTGCTTTGCTGGAAGCGCCATAACCAAGCACCTTAACCTTACAGGCTGGGTTAGCTTTTATTTTAACGGCTGCTTCCGCAAGAAATGCTTCCGCATCTTTAGAGAGCTTCGCATTGCCTTTGAAATGCAGGGTGGTAAGATTACCTATGGTGCACTCAGGTGCTTTTTCAATCGGCTTCATGTTGGCTATCAGGTCTTTCATCTCCTTGCAACAAGCCGGTTCCGGACAGGTACCTACGCCATCCGCGTTGGCAGGGAAACAACTTTGCGGTGTAAGTATTTCTTTATCCCTGTAGTCAGGAACACCATCTCCATCCGTATCCTTGGCTCGTCCGTGAGCATCCACAGGAGCGTTAACCGGAGTATTCGGCTCCAGGTCAAACTGGTCGGTAACGCCATCGGAATCCGCATCAGGCAATACTACTTTCGGCAACTTCATATGTTTGGGAGAATTCAGCTCCATGTATACAAAATTGTTGGGGTTGATCCACCACAATGGCGGAACCCTTTTCGCTTTTTTACCTACGGTTACGTTTACATGCGCCGCGAAATAATTATACAAATCACTCTTGCCTGTATTCAAACCGTCCTGGTCGCCATTGAGTGTATTAATAATCCTGTCTTCAATACCTACACTAATCTTATCATTCAGCTTATAAGAAAAGCCGGCCCCGTAGGTAAGAGAATGCGTATACAGGTAATTACCGGAACCAATATCAGACCTCCTGCTCTTTACCTGTCCGTTTGTATACACCGCTCCGGCATCTTTTAAAAGATTATTAACGGCATCCTGTACCGTAGCTTTTGCCGCGGTATAATCTACGGTTGTGAAATTAACCGGCGTCAGACCGTTGGTACCCGATCCTAAACGCGTATCAACATCAGCTGCCACCATCGCGTATCCGCCAAAAAAGTACACATCCCATTTCGGGTTGCCACGATAGTGACTTAATGAATTAATAGAAACCAGCATCTCAAGTGAACCGGTAAAGCTGGTGCTTTTATAGTTGGCTGCAAAAGCTCGCTGGGCCACGTTGGCATTATCTGGCCGGTAGGGCGCATAAGCCTGGTAGCCGCGAATGGTCTTATATGGTGCGGTAGACGATAAAAATCCGTCTGTACTGGCGTTCGTGCTAAGAATTGCATCGATACCCGCTGTTTGCTGGTAAAGAATACCGCCACGAAGGGAAATCATATTATTCAGTGCTTTTCTAACCGTAATCCCGGCACCATAACCCAGCTTATAATTGGATATATCACCCATGATCCGGGCATTACCCAGCGATATCGCTACCTCCCATAAACTGCGGGGAATGGGAGGATAAGGATACTGATTATTTAAAAACTCGTTACGTTGTGGAAGACGTTTCACGGCCACTTTGGAAGAATCCTTCCAGTCCCAGCCCCAGTCCGTTTTCTGCGCAAATCCGACCGACTGTATAAGCAGGACCAGGACCGCAATTAGTAAATGTTTCTTACTTGCCATAAAATGTATATTGATATGAGAAAAAACGGTGTTATTAAAACCGGGCAAAAATAAAGCAATGCAGCCCCACAGAGACGATTTTTTTAGCTATTTGATAGGTATTTATACTCCGTATAGACCGTAGCAAATGAATTAACGCTGCTTCAATACAACTTATTGCTTCTATCAATACTATATTGCAGCATAATTTTCACATGAACTTAGCAAAACGGGTAATATCGGCGGAACTGGACACCTTTGAAACACATTTCAGGGAGTCTGTTAAAAGCAGGGTTTCGCTGCTGGACAGGATCATGCGCTACATTGTTAAACGTAAGGGAAAGCAGCTACGCCCTATGTTTGTTCTGCTGAGTGCCAGGCTTGGGGGCGAACTGGTAGAGAGCTCTTACCGGGCTGCATCATTGGTTGAGCTGCTGCATACTGCTTCCCTTGTACATGATGATGTTGTAGACGATTCGCTACAAAGGCGGGGCTTCTTTTCCATTAACGCATTGTGGAAGAACAAGATAGCAGTGCTGGTAGGTGACTATTTATTGATGAAGGCTTTACTGCTGGCCTTGAACAATAAAGAATACCAGATTCTTGAGATCCTCGGTGATGCCGTAAGAGTAATGAGCGAAGGGGAACTGCTGCAGTTTGAAAAATCAAGGAAACTGAATTTTGATGAAGACGTGTATTACGAAATCATTAAAGGCAAAACAGCTTCCCTGCTCGCTTCCGCCTGCGCGGCAGGGGCCAGCACAACTTTCACAAATTCTTCACAAGTTGAAAAAATGAAAGCGTTTGGTGAAAAAGTGGGTATGGCATTCCAGATCAAAGACGACCTGTTTGATTACGGCACCGCTGATATCGGCAAGCCTACCGGAAATGATATCCAGGAAAAAAAATTAACGCTCCCGCTCATTTATACGCTCAGCCATTGTTCTCCTGAAACAAGAAAAAAGATCATCTATATTGTTAAGAATGAGAACAAAAAGAAGGACAAGGTTAAATTCGTGATTGATGAAGTAACCAAGGCAGGCGGTATCCGTTATGCCACCGATAAAATGTTTGGGTTCCGCGACGAAGCCCTCGCTATCCTGCACGAATTTCCTGATTCGGAAGTAAGACAAGCCCTGGAAGAACTGGTAAGATATACCACCGATAGAAACTACTGATGCAGAAAAGATGGAACATATTACAGGCAGACGAGCTAACGGTCGCTGCCCTGAAAAACGTGCTGGGCATTAACAGTACACTTTGCCGCATACTTGTGCAGCGGGGTATCGATACTTTTGATAAAGCCAAAGCGTTTTTCCGGCCCTCCCTGTCTGCCTTGCATAATCCCTGGCTGATTAAAGATATGCGAAAGGCAACCGACCGTATCATTAACGCTTTTGCCCAACAGGAAAAAATACTTGTGTTCGGCGACTATGATGTGGATGGCACTACTTCCGTAGCAGCAATGTACCAGTTCCTGAAGAACCTATATGATGAGGTGGATTTTTATATTCCCCATCGCTACCGCGAAGGTTATGGCGTTTCGAAAATGGGCATCGATTTCGCGAAAGAGAACGGTATCACACTGATCCTGTCACTGGATTGCGGTATCAAGTCGGTTGAACTGATCCGTTACGCGAAAGAACTGGGTATTGACTTTATTGTATGCGATCATCATCTTCCAGACAAAGTCCTGCCCCCTGCCATTGCGATTTTAAATCCCAAACAAGCCGATTGTCCCTATCCTTATAAAGAATTATGTGGTTGCGGGGTGGGGTTTAAGCTGATGATGGCATTGAGTAACGAACTGGACCTGCCGGATAGCAGCTATTTGGTGTACCTTGACCTGGTGGCTACCGCCATTGCGGCGGATATTGTACCGATGACAGGCGAAAATCGTTTACTGGCGTTTCATGGACTGATAAAAGTAAATAATGATCCCTGTGAAGGGATCAGGGCGTTGATGCAGCTGGCGGGAGTAACCCAACAGATGAGTATTACCAATCTTGTATTTATCATCGCGCCCCGGATCAATGCCGCCGGCCGGATGGATGATGCCCGCAAAGCCGTTCAACTCTTTATTGAAAAAGACCCCGCACAGGCCCTGGCCCTGGCAGGAATGCTGCACAGCGATAATGCCGACCGGAAGGAAGCCGATAAGAACATTACGGAAGAAGCATTGGCAATAATTGACGAAGATGAAACACATAGCCACAGAAAAACAACGGTAGTATTCCAGGAGCACTGGCATAAAGGGGTTGTAGGTATTGTTGCCAGCCGGTTGATTGAAACCCATTACCGGCCTACTATTGTACTTACCAGAAGCGGCGATTATGTTGCCGGCAGCGCAAGAAGCGTGGCCGGGTTTAATCTGTATGAGGCCATCCATGCCTGCCGTGAACATTTGTTGGGCTATGGCGGACACTTTGCGGCGGCGGGCATGACACTGCTTCCTGAAAATCTTCAGCCTTTTGCAACGGCTTTCGAACAGGAAGTTGGCAAGTTGATCACCCCTGAACAATTGACCCCTGAAATTATTATTGATGCCGAAATCAGCTTCAGTGAAATCCATCCTTCTTTGTATAACATACTAACCCAGATGGAACCATTTGGCCCCGACAATATGCGCCCTGTTTTTATCACACGGAATGTGCAGGACACGGGGTTCTCCAGAATTGTAAAAGAACAGCATATCCGCTTTGTACTCAAGCAGGATAATATCACGCTTACCGGAATTGGTTTTAATATGTCGGGCAAATTCCCGCTACTGAAACAAGCTGTTGATATTGTATTTACACTGGATGAGAATGAGTATAAGGGAGTAAAAAGTTTGCAATTGAAGATGATAGATCTTCGGGCTGCCGGGTTGATGAATACCGACTAAAAACGCAATACCAGGTCGGCTCCAACCGGAAAACCGGTGCAGGTTAATACCCTTCCCGCAGCCATCTCTTCTTCCATCAAAACTTCGTTGTGCCACATCCACACTTTTCCCGATATACAGGTGGCAGCGCAGGTGCCGCATTGGCCGCTCTCGCAACTATAAGGTAGAGGAATGCCCAACTCTTTCCCTTTTTGAAGAATGGTCTGGGGATACTGTACCTTCCACGCATATTCTTTACCGTGCAGGGTCGCTATCACCTGGTGCGCTTCCTGGTCGGGTGGTTCTTCTTTTCTAACGGGCTTTTCGATACTGAAAATCTCTTTGCGAATATTGGATAACGCAATACCATTGCTCCTGAGTACGATGGTAATCATTCGCATGTATTCAAATGGCCCGCATATGTAAAACAATTGTCTTTCCGGATAAGCAGTTCCATATTTTACCAGCAATTTCTCCAGCAGGTAGATACCCAATCGCTTGTGTAACAAACTTTTCTCCGAACTAAACAGGAACTCAATATGAAACCGCCGGTGATGCCGCCGCTGAAGCTCTTTTAACTGATGATGAAAGATGGCACTGCCTGGCATCCGGTTGCTGTATATCAATACTACCGCCACGGCAGGATGATCCTGTAGTAAGGTTTTAATGAGAGCGTAAACCGGTGTGATACCACTTCCGGCAGCAAAGAAAAAAAGCTGATCCACGCCGCTGAGATCCCGCGGTAAGGTAAAAAATCCAGATGCTCCGATGGTATGCAATACATCCCCTTCTTTTGCCTTATCGATCAACCATCGCGAATACTCACCATTCGGCACCCTTTTTACAGTGATCTGCAAGGGCTCATCCAGGGATGGAGCGGAAGAAATAGAATAATTCCTGCGAGCCGGGTCGCTTAGGGGTTTATCAAAAGAAAATGTAAGAAACTGTCCCGCTTCATGCCGGATTTCCCTGCCGGATACATTTCGTAAAACAAACGATTTCGCATCGTCCGTCTCGGGAATTATCTTCTCTATGATCAGCGGGATGAGCTCCTGAATCTCGGGCATCACTAAAAATAAAACAAACTCCATCAACCCACAAAACAACCCTGCCTTTGCGCCCTTATGCGCGGAAAATATTTCGCACTAAGGCACAAAGGCACGGGTTGGGAGGTTAAGCTTCTACTTTTTTATCGGATTGGAGCAATTCTACGCTGCGGTTGATAAAGTTGGTGAGTTCATTGCCCTTTAAGAGCCCTTGTGATAATAGGGCCAGGTCGGCCAGGTTTCTTACCTGCTTGTTAAGCATTTCTGTATCGCTTTCCTTTAATAAGGACTGGTAGATGGGGTGGTTTCCATTGATGGTAAGGGTTACTTCATCCGGCATCTGCGCATAAAATGCTGCCATGCCGCCTCCTACTGCACCCATATCTTTCATCCTTCGCATAAATTCGGGGCCTGGTAGCTACTACCGGTGCGGAACCCGCACTCAAACCTTTTACTTCCGTAGTAACATGCAATTCTGCTATCGGTAGCGTGAACCATTCTTTCAGTTTAGCTTCTTCATCTTTGCTTAAAACACTTTCATTGGATTCCTGTTTGTCTACCAGGTTGTCAACAATATCCGCATCCACACGAACGAACGTTACATTCTCCCATTTCATTTCCATGGTATTGATAAATGCGGCATCTACCAGGGTCTCCATTTTAATGACAGTGTAACCCTTTATTTTACAAGCCTGGATATAAGCATCCTGCTGTACCGGGTTGGTGGTATATAATATTACCTGTTTACCATCCTTGTTTTTCTGTAAAGTCTCTGTTGCCTTTTTATACTCTTCCAGGGTATGAAATACGCCATTGGTATCTTCCATCACCAAAAACTTATTGGCCTTTTCCAGGAATTTATCATCGGTCATCATACCGTATTTCACAAACAGGCCCAGGCTTTCCCATTTCTCCCCCAGTGATTTCCTGTCGTTGCGGAAGATTTCATCCAGTTTGTCGGCTACTTTCTTGGTAATATGGGCATTGATCTTCTTAACGTTCGGATCTCCCTGCAAATAACTCCTGCTAACATTCAACGGAATATCCGGGCTGTCGATCACACCCTGTAGCAGCATTAAAAACTCCGGTACAATATCTTTTACCTCATCGGTAACAAATACCTGGTTACTATACAGCTGTATCTTATCTTTCTGTATTTCGTAACTCCTGTTTGATCTTGGGGAAATACAATACCCCGGTAAGATTGAACGGATAGTCTACATTGAGGTGTATCCAGAACAATGGCGTTTCATTAAAGGGATATAGCTCCTTATAAAATTTTTCATAGTCTTCTTTTGTCAGATCAGCAGGCTTTTTTACCCATAAAGGATCCGTATTGTTGATCGAACTTTCTTCTTCTTTTTTTTCTTCTCCAGCTTCTGAAAAATAAATGGGTATCGGCAGGAACTTGCAGAACCTTTCCAGTATGCTTTTTATTCTGCCTGCTTCCAGGAATTCTTTGCTATCCTCACTTACATGTAATACTATTTTGGTACCACGCTGGTCGTAGCTATCCTCCCTAAGTTCAAACTCAGGGCTACCATCGCAGCTCCAGTAAACACCGCTGGCTTCCTTGTGGCTTTTTGAATACAGTTCCACCCGGTCACTTACCATAAAAGAACTGTAGAAACCCAACCCGAAATGACCGATGATATTGGCGTCTTTGTACTTTTCCATGAACTCTTCGGCTCCGCTAAACGCCACCTGGTTAATATACTTATCTACTTCATCGGATGTCATTCCCACGCCACGGTCAATAATGCTCAGGGTTTTCTCTTTTGCATCCAGGACCACATCAATCCGAAGTTCTCCTAAATCGCCTTTCGCCTCACCCAATGAGGAAAGGGTTTTAAGCTTCTGGGATGCATCCACCGCATTACTTACCAGCTCGCGAAGGAAAATTTCGTGGTCACTGTAAAGGAATTTCTTAATAATGGGGAAAATGTTCTCTGTCTGAACCCGTATCTGTCCTTTTTGCATAGTACTTGTTTTGGGATGCACTGAACAAAGAGAGTACCAAATGTGGGTTTGCTGACAGGTTGGCAAGTGAAAGCTGGTTTTTTGCCAGAGAAGCACGGAAACCAGGAAGAAAGTTGCCCGCCGGGGGTTCACAATCCAGCTTGCAGAGCTGCTAATTCCCGGAAATCCTGACATTGTCTACCTGGAAACTGGTGGTTCTTTTATCCACCGCAGCCGCCGGGTCGGCCCCGTCATAGTGGAAAGCGATATAAATGGTTCCCGAAAAGCCCGACAAACTGATATTACCCGAACTGGTCCACCCTCCCGCGATAGATGACACCGATCCTTTGGCGATAGCGGCCTTTAATAGTGTCCACTTCGCTTTCCAGGGCGCTATACCACCATCATAGTTGGTGGAAGCGTACACCTGCAGTAACCCCCCATTATCAAACCCGTCTTTGGTTTGGAAGCTAAGCACCTCATTGGCTGAATTGTCCAGGTTCACGCCAGGTGTAATGAGCCAGGAAATAACGGAAGGCTGAGCCGTTGCAAAAGCACTGATCTCGGCATACCGGTTATTGGCAGTTAGCTTACCCAGGAATGATTTTCCGCCGGATTCCGCCAGGTTTCGCCAGCCGGTTACGGTAACCGGGCTATTGACTGCAGACTTCTCAAAGTCTTCCTGCAAGAGTATTTTTGATCCGGCACCCGTACACCGGAGCCCGTCCATTCTCAGGTCGGAAGTATCGCGGATCATCAGTTGTTTTTCCCTGCCGAAAACGCTGTAGATGGCTGTGATGCTACCATTGCCCCTGGGCGTTTTAACGGCTGCAAACCCGGCAAAACCACTGGTTCGCAGCAACACACTTCCACCGGAACAGGAACGGATGATATTGTTAACCGATAATTTATTAACCGCATCGGCAAAGGGCCTTCCCGTATCAGCAGGCACAAACTCCACGCCCGGTATCGTAACCAGGCAACTTTGCACTGAATCCGTTAGCTGGTCAAGGCCCAGGACCCTTGTCGCTACCGGGTTATTTAGCGGGCCCTTTACTAGGTAGTTATCAAACAAAGGAGCCGGGATGCCTGTCAACTGCGGATAGATGGAATCGGAACGGTCAACGGCCGCACCCAGTTGAACCATGCCGCCGTAGTCGCCCAGCCAGAGGTCTTTTAGTTTTATCCATAACTTCCTGCCAACCGGGTACTCATTATACAATCCAAATCCGTCCAGCCGGATCGTAATGCCGGCCGTGCTATCCTGTACGATGATCGATTTATAGAAATTATCTTTCCGGTCGTCTGCCACTACCACCGCCTCAATCACAAATTCATCCGGTATTTTTTCAAACCCACCGGGGAAGTGCATCGCCCGTAACTGCATGATCGTGAAATTGGCCTTGATATCGGGTACGGTAAACAGCGGTGGTTCATCAAACTTTTTATTACAGGCCCAAGCGAACAGTAAACCGATAAGGCCCGCTAGCACTCCCTTTGCATCGCTGCCCAACAGAAACAGATTCTTTTTCATACACGCAGGGTTATATGGATTGAAAAATTAAGCCCCATCGCATAGAAAAATTTGGGTGGGAACTTGTTCAGATCCTTTGTTTCGATATCAAAACGAAGCTGTTCATATCCTCCCGATATAATTCGCTTATTGTTCAACAGGTTATTCAACCCTATATATAACATCAGCAGTCTTCTTTTACTATCTCCGGGAATTTTTAGCCAGGCAGATGATCCGGCAGAGAAGTCGATACAATATTGATCGGGCACCCTGAACTGCCCCAGGATATCTCTCCAGCTTTCTGTTCCCGGCGCAACATCCTTCACTGCGGCATAGGTTCTGCGTAGCGGGTTGAAGGAAAGCCATTGCTGGCGGAAGTAGCTGGCAGTGAGATTCGCATAAAAACGTGGCGATTGGTAACTACATCCCAGTCCATAAGCCTCCTGCGGAGTGCCCGGCACCCTGAAATTTTTGGAATAGATCATCCCGCGTTCTACTACCGAAGCACTGTTATCGGCGGTAACTGTCAGTTGCTGCCGGCTGCTGTAATAGTAGCGACCTATATTGGCCGCGAGGTTTACCGACAGCAGTTCCGACAGGTTCAGTTCGGCCCCTGTTTCTATTCCATAGTGCAGCTTGTTGATGCCCGACAACGCATAGTTTACAAAATTGCTATAGCCATCGTGGTAAAAAGTTGAAATGTTCATGCCATCCGCAAATTGCAGGAAATAGGTGCTGGCTCTGAGTTTAATGGAAGGGGCGTTCCATATATAACCCGCTTCGGCCGAAAAGGTCTTTTCATTGCAAATATTTTCCTGGTGCGTGTCACGCATCCGTGGGGAAATAAAAAAATTGTCGAATAAAGGCGCTTTGCTATACCAGCCGGACAGCAGGTAGATATATTTTCTTCCACTGATTTTGTACGTTACTCCGCCCTTCAGCGAATAACCGGTAAACTCATGTAAAAACGAATTGCCCAAAGAATTCAGGGGGAACAACCGTTGGTAACCATTCCCTCTCTTTTATAATTGGTATATCCTAATTCGGTTGCCGCAAAATAATCCCATTTACTGCCGGTCACTGCCGCCTGCATCCAGGCTTTTGCCTGTAAAGTATGAACCCGGTAATCATACCCGAACCTGTCTCCTTTCCGCAATACCCTGTCGGGCCGCGCAAGATCATTTTGTATCATCAGCGGGTCATTGGGAAAATCCCTTTCGGCAAACTGGTTCCAGTCTACATAGAACTCTCCGCCCAGCAGGTCATTTACTCTTTTAAAATTATGGCTGCGTTGTACCTGCAGGGAACCGCCCGCTGTAAACGCAAGCTCGTTGAGGGGCAGTGAGTGGTACACACTGTTCAGGATAAACCGGTCAATAGCCAATACTCTTTCTTCCACGATATAATGAGAACGCCGGCCTGCTACCGGATTACCCGTGTTTCCATTGGGGGTATGGATTCGCTCATCGCTATTCCTATTGGTTTCATACAAACGGTGCCAGTTGATTTGTAAAAGATGATTGTCGGCGCGGATAGCATCCGCAATCGTATTGCGCAGTATGGGATCGCGCTGGTAGCCAGGCAGGTAGCGGTAATAATCGGGACGAGGGTCGGCGGCTTTGTACCAGTCAAGCCCTGTGTCTGCCCGCTCTCCCGTGATCAACGCCATGGCCGTGGTCCAGGAGGTATGGTTGTCTGGCTGGTAATCATACCGCAATATCATTACAGGCTGGTGCGCGCTCCGGGTATTGGCGTTGCGTTTGCTGCCC
>CBDDIT010000047.1:0-112574 GCA_965229175.1 Sediminibacterium sp.
TGCCCTTCAACAAGTGAGGTAACCTTGTTACGGATATTGGTATAGTTGAGGGACAGTTTCCAGGAAAACCTGCTGTTCTCAATAACCCTCGCGTTGATCCCGATCTCCAGGCCTTTGTTATAGAGCGACCCGATATTGGCCAGGATGGTATTGCCCGGGATTCCCAAAGAAGGGGAGAGCGGGGTATTCAGTATCAGGCCATTCACATCATTATAGAAATAAGCGGCTTCCAGCTGAATACGGTTCTGAAGGAAGGATGTGCTAAGCCCGATATTGGTTTGATTACTGGTTTCCCAATTCAGCCGGCGTTACCCACCTGCGATAAAATCCAGGTAGGGGCTGTGCCGTAAAGAGAGGAATTATATAGTGCAAAAGAGCTATAGTCATTATTCAGGTTGCCATTTCCTACCCGGCCCCAGCTGGCATTCAGCTTCAGGGAATTCAGGATGCCTGACAGCGCAGATTGCCGGAAAAACTTTTCCTCCGAAATAATCCATCCCGCCGAAACACCGCCAAAGTTGCCGTACTTATTGCCAACAGCGAGTGCCGAGTTACCATCACGACGGAAGTTGGCGGTTAGATAATAGCGGCTCTTGAAATCGTAGTTTAACCGCGCGAAATAAGAAGCAAACACGCGTTTCCCGATAGCATTGGCGCCGTTAAAAATATTGGCCCATCCGCCCTGTATGTATTGGAAAAAGTCATCAGAAGCCGTGGTAGCGCGGATTCCCCAAACGGAGTTATTGTACCGCTGGATATCATTTCCGACCAGAAGGGTAAAGTGATGACTTCCGAACCTGTCTTCATAAGAAAGGGTGTTGGCGAAAGAAGTATTTTCGCGTGTACCGCTGCTATTCGTAACAGAACCACCGGTGCTGTAGGCTTCTGAGCCATACTGCGAGCTTCTGAATGCAATGTCTTCATTCTTGGTTTGGTCTATCGCGTAACTGCTGTTGAAGTGCAGCTTTGTAAGAATCCGGAAATCAGCCGAAACCCTGCCTATAAACCGGTCACCATTGGAGGTGTTCCTGCTCAGGTCATACAATGCCACCGGGTTGAAAAGAGGGAAAGTAAGCAGGTTATTGCCACTGGCCAGCTGTCCTCCCGTAGTATTCAGGTTATAGGAGCCATCTTCTTTATAAGCGGCCACATTCGGGGGTAGTGCCAATGCCAGCCTGCCGGCACCGGTGGTTGATAAAGTTGCACCCGGCAGCGATCCTGAATTGTACGAAAAATTATCCGCCTTGCTGTAGTTGGAATTGGCGGTAAGCGTAAACCAATCCGTTACCTTATGTTCAACATTGGCGCGGATGCCTATTCTTTTAAAGGTATTGCCTACCATAATACCTTCCTGGTTGGTATAACCGGCGGAAAGAAAATAAGTGGTGGCCGCATTACCGCCCGAAACGCTGATGGAATGATTATGAGAAATACCCGTATGATAAATATACGATTCCCAATCGGTATCAATCAGCCTGCCATCCGCCGTAAACGATGGGAAGAACAGGGCAGATCTTACACTGGCGTTGCTGCCGTTACCGGTTAAATTCTTGGCGTTCAATACGGCCTCGTTTTTCAGTTCTGCATATTGCTCCGCATTCAGCACTTTCGGCAGGCGGGTATTGTTGGAAATACCTACCCAGGCATCATAACTGGTTCTTGCCTTGCCGGAACGACCTTTTTTGGTAGTAATCAGGATCACACCGGCCGCGCCCCTCGAACCATAAATGGAAGTAGAAGCCGCGTCTTTCAGTACATCTATCGTTTCCACATCAGATGGATTGATAAGGCTGAGGGGGTTATTGGGAACATTACCGTTTGAGGAAATATCTCCTGTATTAATAGGTATCCCATCAATTACGACCAGGGGGTAGGAGCTTAATGAAATCGAATTGATACCGCGGATACGAATTACCGGCGGATTATTCAGCAAGCCATTGGGAAGTGCAACACTTACACCGGCCGCTTTACCGGATAATGCCTGGTCGAAACTCTGAACAGGTATGTCTTTAATAGCTTGTTCCGAAATACCGCGCGGAAGAGCCGGTAAATCCCTTGCGGGATTGGGTTCCATAGCCTACCACCACTACTTCACCCAGGGCATTGTCTGCCCTTTTTAATTGGATGCTAAGCTTGCCCCCCAGTAACCGGGGATGCGAAAGTTTCATAATTAAGGGAACTGAAGGAACAGGCTATCCTTGCATCGGTAACTGTAATAGAAAAGTTACCCGCTTTATCGGTTACCGTTGCCAGCTGGCTTTTCTTAGACCGAACGGTAACACCTTCCAATGGTTCACCTTCTGCATTTTTTACGGTACCGGTAACAGGAATACCCAGCGATGCCGGGGGCCGCTGCAGCGAATGTGTGATAACAGGAAAGGCAAATGACCAGTAAAAGCGTTGCTGCTATTGCATGAAGCGAAAATGGCGTTTGATCCGGTGCTGACGGGTCCGGTTGCCGGCCATAGAGCCGGGCAGTAGTTTGGGGGACATAGAAAATGTTTAAACGTACACAATGATTAAAAAATCATGTGGCTGAGAGCAATCGACAACGAAAATAGGGGGAAAACTAAAGTCCACCAAATTAATAGACTTTTAATTTATAAACGGGCCAGCTCCCTGCGTAAGGCCTCGAGGCATAAGCCAACCCGGCTTTGAACATTCAGTTTCTGGAACAGGCTTTCCCGGTAACTGTCGATGCTGCGCTCCGTTACATTCATCAGCGCGGCGATCTCTTTATAGGTACGGTCGCTGCAGGCGTATTGAATAAACTCTTTTTCTTTATCAGATATACGCAAAGCCTCTTCGCTTGCCTGGGTAATGAGTAAGCGGCGGTAATTGAGATTGCAGGCATCGGCATTATAGTAGCCGCGGGTTTGTATTTCTTCCAGTGCCCTGTCAAGTTCTTCGGGCTCGGTATCTTTTAATAAATAAGCGCAGCAGCCCGCTTTGATCATGCTGATAATGGTTTTGTCATCCTCCTTCATCGAAAGGGCTACCACTTTAATGGCGGGATGTTTTTCCTGCAGCCAGGCTGTTGTGGGAGCGCCATCCATCACCGGCATATTTACATCCACCAGCATAATATCAGGATCTGTACCCCGGGCTTCGAGCTTCTGCTGCATATCCTTTCCATTGGCCGCTTCCAGGATAATTTCATACTTCTCAAAACTTTCCAGCATAAAAGCCAGTGATTTTGTAAAAAGTTTGTGATCTGTCTACAATGCCAATCTTTATTTTCATTCAGGCAACTTTTTTACAGGTATGGTAATGGATATGGTAGTGCCCTGCTGCGCGAGGGATTCCCAGGTAAGGGACCCACCCAGCAATTTTGCACGGTGCTGCATATTAATAAACCCAACGCCTTCCCCGGTGGTGATGCCTTTTTCAATTCCTACGCCATCATCAATAACCGCAAGGGTTACAAGCTCAGCCTCCTGCCGTACCATCACATGAATGTTTTGCGCGCCGGCATGTTTAATGGCATTCTGCAGGGCTTCCTGCACAATCCGGAACAGGATGATCTGCTCGTCGTTATGTAATGGGAGGGAGGGCCCGGGCTCAAAATGAAGGGTCAATTCATCCGTTACATTCAAACGGCGGATCTCTGTTTCCAGGTTATCCATAAAGTTAAACTGTTGCAACCATTCTTTGTCCAGCGCTTTTGCCAGTGAACGTATTTCCTGGATCGCTTTCCCCAGGGTATCACTTACCATGGAAAGAATTTCAACCGGTGCGGGAAGGGCTTTCTTTTCGCTATGCCAACCAGCAGCTTTGAGCTGTTAAGCAACTGGCCCACGTTATCATGAAGCTCCTTGCTGAGCGTTGAAAACGTTTCTTCCTGGGTTTCAATTTTAGATTCCAGCAATTGCTTTTCGAAATCTTCCTGTATCAGCTTATTCAACAAAAACAGCCGGTTCTGCTTTCGCCTGGCGTACACCACAAAAAACAGGAACAACACGGCGATAAATATCAGCAGCAGGCCTCCCCAGACAATAAAATACTGAAGCGTACCTAATGTGTCTTCGCTTTTTCAGGTTCAGCATACAGATGATAAAAGTTATACATAGCAGTAAATAGTAAGCGGTATTGTAAATACTCTGCAAAACCCTGCGTATCTGTTTTGAATTTCTGAAATACAGATATTTTTCATCGCCCAGGAAAGTAAAGTCTATAAACAACAATGCCATGGTAAATAAAGCAGGCCGTGCATACCCAGAACAAGGGATCGGTTCTCAGCACGTGAAACTGTTTTTCCAGCAACCGGTAGAAATACAGGCAAGCCAGGCAAACGATCAGGATATCATATACCCGGTGCGAATTCGTGTGCAGGTAAACCAGCTTGCGAAGCAGGAATACGTCTACCAGGCAATAGGCAAAACTGGTTGCCAGGAGAAATACCAGCCATTTGTGATATCGCTCCTGCGCATGTATTTTCAGAAAGATAAAACTCCAAATCGCTATATCAATAATAGAGTAGAGGTTATAGTAGACATTCCTGTTCAGGTGCCGGCTGCGGGCAAAGGGTATCACAACTGCTTCGTTAATGATCGTAAGCAGCAGTATGGGTATTATCCATTGTAAATATACCGGCCTGATGGCTTTAAAAGCTACCAGGCCGGTTATCAATGCAAGTGCTTCCCAGGTTTGAAAATACAGTAGCATACAGTTGGTATCTCGTAATCAATATACTTTTTTATTGCCTTATCCCATACAATTAATTTCCGCCACCAATGGTATTGCCATCACAGCCCGGGGGAGGGCAGGGATCACCAAAATTCTGGATCGACGCTACTACGGTGGCACCGCCTAAACGGATCACCTGGTCAACATGCCTGGTGCCGACGGTCTTGGTACCCACCAGGATAATCGTAAAATTCCCGTTATCATACCTTGCCAGGTAGGCACGTATACCATCTATCTTTTGCTGTTTGAATAAATCACTGAAACTTTCAATGGTCATCTTATCAAAATGAATGGCTTCCACCGTTGTGGCAAGCTTGGCATTCTGGTAGTTCCTTACAAAACGTTTAGCGTCTTCTTCATCCATGGAGGTGCCACCTGCATTAGCAATAATATGCTGGCTTACGAGGCTTTGCCGCTTTAAGGATTGTGCCGCTTCGAACAGTTTGGCTTTGGAAGGCTGGTTAAAAGCGGGCTTGGGTTTCGCCTGTCCGAAGCATACGATAAACGAAAAAGCCGCCAATAATGTGGTCAGAATTCTTTTCATGCTGGTTGGTTTGGTTGGTTAAAAAATAATTGATACCACAATAATGAGCAGTAATCCGATAAAAGCAAATGCTGTTTTTCCCTGCCGGCCCCGGGGAAACTCCACCCGCTGCCGGGTTTTTTCCCATTGGTAGGGAGAGGGGCAAGGTCAATTTTTGTGGCAAAACCATTCAACATGAAAAGTATTACCGCCCTGCTCCTGATTTTGCTGCTGGCAGCTGTATCATCCCTGGAAGCTCAAACTACAGGAACCACAAAGGATTCATCCCGGGTAAAAAAACCCGGCGCTATCAGTACCTACTACGCCGAATTTGATGCGGCCCGCACGGGCAGCAAAGCATGGGTGAGTATCCCTTCTTCATTGCCTGAAAACTCACTCCTGATCACCCGTATCAGAAATGTAAACCCGCTGGCTACCCGAATTACCATCAAAACCAGTTCTTTTAACCTGGATTTCAGCGATGGGAAGGATGTGTTCAGTCAACTAATGGCCGGGCCGAAAAAAGATACGGCCAAAAAACAGGATGCCCCTGCAAAAGCCGCCATTGATACTAACAACGCGCAATTCTTAAAAATGAAAATTATATCCCTGCAACAGGAAAAAGCGAACAGCGTAGACACCCTGGTCCTGGAATGCCTCCGGCAATTCTGGGAAAAACGTAACCGGTTGTTGCTTTTCCAGGGATTGGATACCAGTTTATACCTGCTCTCACAACAGCCCGTTATATCACTGGACCAGCTAAAAAAACAGGTAAACAACAGGCTTTCATGCTTCGGGCTGACTGACAGTTCTACTGCCTGCGACATACAGGAAATAAGGGAGGCCCTGCTGCGTGATCTATATCTAACCTACGACTGTATCTTCCAGCATTACCAGCCACCCGCTACCCCTGAAAAAAACAGTGGTTCCGCAATTAAAAATAACGCCTGACAAAAAAGACAAGGATACCAAAGCTACCATTGAAGCGGTGGCCAAAGCGGAGGAAGCTAATACGGTTAAGCCAACCGTATATGACAGCCTGGTAGCGTATGTAAAAAAATTCATGGAAAAACTGGGGTCCGACAGCGTGGGTACCCGTTTGCGCCAGCAGGCAGACAATATAACCAAAGTGCTGGAAGCCATGAATATTTATACCTCCTTTGTACAGGAGAGCGCAGCTCAGCATGTGAGTGGTGATACTTTCTATTTCAGTTCTGCCATAAGAACACTGAAAGGCGATACCGTATTCCATGTTCCATCCCTGCCAATTCCCACTTATGGCGGCAAGCGTACAGATTTCAGCACCGGTATTGCCCTCAACTTCGGCGGCTTACTGGGGCAAAGCTTTCGCATCAACCGCCTGGATTCCGCCAATTTTGATATCCGTAAAAACGACCAGCGCAGTATCTGCTCTCCCTCGCTTTCGGCCTTTATTCATATGTACAAGAAAGTGCTATCCGGTATACAAATGGCTTACTCTTTCGGTATTTCAGCCAACCCCGTTAACCTGGAATCCACCACCTTTTACGCCGGCGGAAGCGTTATGCACATTGCCAGGGACCGTGTAGTGGCAACAGTGGGCATAGCGGCCGGATCGGCTAACAGGCTGGTGTCGAAATACAATGAAAATACCAGTTACCGGTATGCCGACCATGGGGGTTTGCAGGACGCCGACCTCGTGGAGAAAAAGATCCGCCTGGGCTTTTTCCTGGCTGTTACCTATAACCTTACCAAACAGAAATAACCGCTTCCTTTATTTACCACTCACACGCGCAACCATGAAACAATATCAACTGTATTTTTTAATCCTGGTGCTGGTACTGGCAGCCGGACTGCTGGTAGCCTGCAACGGAGGCGAAAACAAAGACGAAAAAGCAGACTCAATCCATTTTGCGGAATCTGCCACATCCCATTCCCTGCTGGACACTATCCGCGTCTGCACGGAAATGCTGCCGCCATCAGGTTCCGGCTATCTCACTACGATCAGTGACACTTTGGTACTGCGGAGAAACAGCATTGAGAACGATACGGTCATCAATAATAATATTCAATCCTTTGGTCAGGACCGGCAGTCGCCCATGAAAGCGGCTATCTGGACACCCTTTCTCTGGCATACCCACCAGTTGAAAGTAAGTTTCCTTGATGGAGAAGCGGTGGTGCAGGAAAAAGTAAAAGCGGTGGCCAGAGAATGGGAGAAGTACTGTGGTATCCGTTTTCTTTTCGGCAGCTTTCCCGATCCCGATATTACGGTCAGTTTCCGGTACCGCGGATCCTGGTCTTATATCGGCAACTATTCGAGGCAGGTAACTCCATCCATGAACCTGGGCTGGCTTACTGCGGGAACGGATCCGGAAGAATACAACCGGGTGGTACTGCATGAGTTTGGTCACGCCATCGGTTTTATCCATGAACATTCCAACCCCGATAATAACCCCATACAGTGGCGGGATTCGGTGGTGTATGAATATTACAAAGGCCCGCCCAATAACTGGAGCCAGCAAGAGGTAAATATCAATATCTTTCAGAAATACGCCCGCCAGGAGCTGAACGGAACCGCTTTCGACCCTAAATCGATCATGCTGTACGCGTTCCCGAAGGCATTCACCACCAATGGCTATTCCACACAGGCGAACAGCAGGCTATCGGCGAATGATAAATGGCTGGCGGGGAGGTTGTATCCGGGGGAGTAGAGAGGGGGAAGTTTGCGTAGCCGATCCCTTCTTTGTTCTTAAGCCTTTCCAGTATTGAAGATTTAAGCAAAATCGCTTTGTTTCCGCTGAAACACAGGAGCAATCGCTCCTAATTGTTGAAGGTCAGTATTAGTGATAGTCTAAAAGAGCTTTATACCTTATTTTCCAAAAATTGATATAATCGAAATATCCATTGTCACTATCATCATCTTTGTCCAAATCAATTGGGACTTTTAGTGAAATTATTTGCCTGTCCACCAAGGAATCGGCATTCTCGTGAAATCTTAAATCATAATACTTTCTTGGAACGACCTTGCTTAATAATCAGCTTAGTTATTGGACTATAGTCTTTGACTTTCGAAAAGTTGTCACAATTATAAAGTTCTAAATCATACAAATTCTGTCGAATCGTTCCTTTGTAAGTATAAAGAAGCGAATGTATCTGCCCACACATAAGTTTTAATTCCTGGAAGTCACAAAATATTTTTCTTGCTGTGTCAATTAATTCCCAGACAGGACTTATAAAATTTGTTTCCGGGTCGTGTGGCTCTGTTGTTCCGGGATATGTTCCTTTGACGGGATCATAAAAATATACGGCTTGAACAAACTGTTCGTCCTGGGTTATATCTATAAACCCATCTCCATTCACATCTCTTGAATGATGATAATCTCCAATATGGTTCATTGTGCCAACTGTGAACCCGGTAAATACCCAATTGGCGTTTACAAATTTTTCCAGATAAACGATTATATCAAGTTGTTCCTTGTCTGCAAAAGGATTAATAAATCTAAATCGATTTCCATCAACAGAAAATGTATCAATATAAGCTGACCGAAATCTATCGAAAGTCGAGTCCCAATAGGGGAGATTAGAATATTTAATTGTATCAATTCTGTTCACTTGCAAATTGCTTGAATCCGAACTTAACTTACTGGTATCTAAAATGGTGCTTTCAACTGGTTGTAAGCTTATGTTATTACTATTGCAAGACAAAAAAGAAACCAATAATGCTGTAAAAAAAAGCAAGGTTGTTAATTTCATATGCGTATGTTTTTTTTAAACAGGGTAACAACAGAGCCAGTGACGCTATCCTATCGTTTGATGCTTTAAGCCTTGTCTTATCAATGAAATAAAACAGTAGCTACATCCCTGTTCTTTATGTTAAACTCTGAATACCGAGAGTCCAATCATCAGACGATTGTCGACGAAAACATATGCCCAATTTACCATAAAAGTTAGTTATAAGTGTTTTACATCTCCTTGAGTACAGCTACGATCCAGCTGGCCAGGCTTTGTGCAGGCTGGCACCGGATCGTAACTGTACTCCCTGGCGAGGAACGAGCCCACAAAAGAGGATGTAAAACAATTATAACTCAATATTATGTTACTTGGTTAGCCTCTGTGAAGGGGTTTTCGTAAGTTTTTAGCGTGAGCGGCTACGAAAGACCCGTAGCGGGAGAAAGTCCTTGTTTTCTTTTTTTGTGGGCCGGAGTGCCAATCTATGCCAATCAAACGGGTGGGGGTGCCCGAAGGGTACAACCTACCGGTTTTAGTGTATATTGAGGTTATACCAAAAATGACTGCTATGCAGGGTAACCGAGCGAAACACGCTATTTTAAGGATAATTATAAATTGGGCTGGTGATGGCAATTAATCAAAAAAAAGGATTTATACCAAAAGAAACTGTGTTTTGGATTATGACTTTCAGCTACCAGCCCTTAATATTTCCTCGCTTTAGCTTTACCCATAAAAAGATAATTAAGCCATCTGTAATAAGGAAAAGTTGGGTAAACAGATATTACACGTATCTTTTAGCTGATAAGTTTATAGAGCATAAGTTAGATGAAGACGGGAAAACAACGTGGGTTACTCTGACTGATAAAGGAATTTCCGCTGTTTCTGGAAATTTCTTTCTGGTAAAACAAGCTGAATTTAAGACAACATTATTCCGGGATATCTGCACATTAAGTGTAGCAATAGCAACGATAATTGCGTTGCTTGATTCCATATCAAAATCAAAGGAAGAAAGCGCTAAAACAGCAACGGTAATACGAGGTATAGACTCGTTAAGGCGAGAATCCCATAAATCAGATTCACTATTAAATCTCCAACGCATTGAGATTGAGATGGTAAATCAAACCCTTCAAAATCATGTTCTTGATTCTTCATTGCACCACGCAAAGAAGTAAGGTTCACCATAACAAAAAGGCTTGCGAAAGCCCGAAGGGCGGAGCGCAGCTTCTGGCCGAAGGCCGTCAAACTTCGCGTAATGCCGTAGGCGTTACTTTTTAAACATCCGCACCGTTACCAAAGAAGCGTGGGAGAAAAAAAGAAAACAAGGACTTTCGCTGTGCGCCATTTAACATAAAAGTTAGTTATAAGTGTTTTACATTTCCTTGAGTACGAATACGATCCAGCTGGCCAGGTTTTGTGTGTTAGGGCTGGATCGTATTCGTACTCCCTGCGAGGAACGAGCCCACAAAAGAGGATGTAAAACAATTATAACTCAATATTATGTTACTTGGTTAGCGTTGTGAAGGGGCTTTCGTAAGTTTTTAGCGATAGCGGCTACGAAAGACCCGTAGCGGGAGAAAGTCCTTGTTTTCTTTTTTTGAAGCTGCGGAGCCTTCGCTACAATCAATTGGGAGGGGTGCCCGAAGGGTAGCCCTTGTATATTCAAGATTTCTTTTGTAGCTTGTTTGTTACCAAAGCTAATCGCAATGAATAAGTTTCAGAAATACAGGGACGAGGCAAGCCGCATACGTGGAGAGATCATTAATTGTACTATCAATCTTGAAAGACTAATAGATGAATGTTTGACCCTTTATTTTTGTCCAGACCAAGCAAAAGCACTGGAATTACAAGAACTGATTGTTTCTGACCGAATGGACTTCGCAAAGAAAACAGATGCCATGAGAACAATAATGAGGAAGACCTGTAAAAGTCAAGGAATTAATTTTGAAAAGGAGTACAAGGGTATAAAGGATGCTTTCAGATTAATATACGAGGAGCGAAACAAGTTTGCCCATTGTCAAATGCCAATTCCATCTTTGGATGAAATCAGCAAGTACAAAATTGTTTTGTTGCCGTATAAGGATGCGGCGGAAAGAGTGCCTTATGCGCAAAACCAAATAGACGAAATTTTTGAAAGGATAGAAATGTGTAGCCGCGTTATAAAGCACGTTTACTATACTAAGGTTGCACAGCAATCCCCTCAAGATAAAACAGACGCGCGTCCGTAGTATCCCGTCAACAGGGAGAGCTTCTAAGTTATCCTAAAAACCAACTTCGGCACAATCAACCAGCTTCCGTTACCGTAGGTAACTATATCTCCGCACCGTTACCAAAGAAGCGTGGGAAAAAAAAGAAAACAAGGACTTTCGCTGTGCGCCATTTAACATAATATTAATTATAGGACAATAATATTTTCTAAGTTCATGATTATCAGCCATCTGAAAAACTGAACCACAACCCATTACCATCATAACCATTGCCTGACACCAACACTCTTTTATTTCCTTCCTTTTCTCATTTGCTTTAAATTGTCCCGGTTTCTTACCAATCAAAACCAACTGCCCATGACAACTCCATTATTACACCGCAGGAATTTTATCAGAAAAACAGGTATGGCCGGTATGGCCGTTGGATTCTCTTTATCGCGTATCGGTACGTTTGCGGCCGAGCAGTCTTCCCGGGTTCGCGTGGGTATTATCGGCGTTGGCCTGCGCGGCCAGAACCACCTGGCCATGATGCTGCAGCGCGATGATGTTGATGTGATCGCCCTGGCCGACCCCAATCCCCGCATGATGGGCGACGCGCTGGAACAGATCAGCAAAGCTGGCAAAAAAGCCCCGGTAACTTTCCCGAACGGTAAATACGACTATAAAAACCTACTGAAACGGTCCGATATCGACGCCGTTATCATCGCAACCCCCTGGGAATGGCATGTGCCGCAGGCCATAGACGCCATGAACGCCGGTAAAATACCCGGTGTTGAGGTTTGCGGGGCCATTAAGCTGCAGGACTGCTGGGATATGGTAAATACCAGCGAAAAGACCAAAGTGCCCGTAATGATGCTGGAAAACGTTTGCTACCGGCGCGATGTGCTGGCCGTTTACAATATGGTCAGAAAAGGAATGTTTGGCGAACTACTGCACCTCCAGGGTGGCTATGAACACGATCTGCGGGGTGTTAAGTTCAATGACGGGGTAACGCCCTATAACTCCGGTGTTGAGTTTGGCGAAAAGGGTTTTAGTGAAGCCGCCTGGCGTACCCAGCACTCGGTTAACCGGAACGGCGAACTGTATCCTACCCACGGCCTGGGACCGGTTGCCATGATGATGTGATGTGAACCGAGGTAACCTCCTCACCCGGCTTTCTTCGGTAGCTACCAAGTCGCGCGGCTTACATAAATACATCGTTAACCACCCCAAAGGCGGTGAAAATCACCCGAATGCAAAAATTAAATTCAAGCTGGGTGATATCGTTACTACGCAAATTCAAAACCATCAATGGCGAAACGATCGTGCTTACCCATGATACCAATTCCCCCCGCCCGTATAACCTCGGTTTCCGGGTACAGGGCACAGAGGGAATCTGGCAGGATACCAAATCCGGCGGCTTTGCCGATGGCATGATCTACTTCGAAGGCAAAAGCCCCAAAGCCCATCAATGGGAAAACCCGGAAAAATACCTGAAAGAATTCGACCACCCCTTGTGGAAGAAATACGAGAAAATGGCCGAGGGTTCAGGACACGGCGGAATGGACTTCTTTGTAGACAACGCCTTTATCGAGTGTATCAAACGAAAAGGCCCCATTCCCGATGGACGTGTATGACCTGGCTACCTGGTATGCCATCACCCCTCTATCCGAAAAATCCATTGCCGAAGGCGGGCAGCTTCAGTCGATCCCCGACTTTACCAGGGGCAAATGGAAAGGCAGGAAAGGGGATTTTTGTATGGGGGAGTATTAGATTGGGGGTTAGAGGGCTTCATGGAATAGCTGGAGGAGGCGGGCCTGGTTGGCGGCGCGGTATTGGTTATGGCCGGGATAGCGGGCACCGTAGTAGGTATCGTTTCGGATATGATCGCTGAGGAAACGGAGGGATTGCATATAGATCAGCATACTGCCGGCGTAATAGAAATGATCGCGTTCAAAAAGACTGAGCAGCGGCTCCATGGGCTTCAGGTAGCCCTCTTCTATCGCCCGGATAAAATCCTTTCTTACAACAACCCGGTCGAGATCGCTTTCTTCTTCTGAAACCGGGCATATGTAGGTGCGGAGCATATCACCCACATCGCTCAGGAAATAACCGGGCATAACGGTGTCCAGGTCAATTACACAAAGCCCTTTATCATTTTCATCCAGCAACACATTACTGATCTTGGTATCATGGTGTGTTACCCCTTTGCTTTACCTCGCGGTGGTGAATAAACCTTTCATATTGTTTTACCAGGTCTTTCCGGGACAGCAGGTAACGGATCAGGTCTTTTGACTGTTGGATGCGTGTTTGATTACCGTCCTGCAATGCGGCTTCAAACTGGTGGTAACGTAGTGAAAGATCATGAAACCCGGGCAGTGAGCAATGCAGTACCGACGGGTCGAAATTTTTCAGCAGGCTGGTAAATACACCAAAAGCCCGGGCCGCTTCAAAGGCCTGCCGGGTTGTGTGTACTACCGGCACGGTATGAGACCCCTGCACCCATTTAAATACCCGGTACCACTGTTCCCCTATTCCAGTCAGCCCCTTCCCTTCCCGGTTCTTTTCCGGAGCGGTAAACAGGTATCCCGGGGCCTCCCGGGCCAGGTAAACCGCCAGCCTGTCGAGGTTTTCATCAATCTGTTCCGGCCGCGCAAATACACGGGTATTAATGGCCTGCAACAGGTATTGGCTATCCCCTACCGTAAGCTTCCAGGTAGAGTTGATCAATCCTGATTGAACCGGCTCGGGTATGGCTTCGCTCCAACCATAATAAAAACAAATCGCTTCCAGTATCTCTTTATCCATTAGTAAAAATCCTATACAATTTACAGTAAGAAAACTTACCTGCAATTAGGGCTTAAAAATGTAACTTTCCTAAAATATTCCTATGCCTGTATACGATAATATGGTCGAAGCGCTGAACGACCTCAAAGCCCACGGTTTTACCACCGATTTTAATCTCGCTTTCGATAATATCCGGTGCCGTGCAACGGGTACCTGCCTCTCTCCTTCCCAGTTCGAGATCGTTGAACATTATCGTTTTGAAGGCGATACCGACCCCGGCGAGAACAGTGTACTCTATGCCATCGAAGCCCGCAACCACAGCATGAAAGGCGTCCTGATCAATGCCTATGGCGTATACAGCGACGCCGTGAGCGATGAGATGGTACGGAAATTAGCGGTGAAGGAGGGTTAAGCGGAATTCAAAATCCAAAATTCAAAATTCAAAAGTTAAAAGTCAAAGATAGTATCCCTGACGATTACCGCCTCAACACATACGACATACGACTTACGACTTACAACTTACGACTTACGACTTACGACTAAAGACTAAAGACTACCCGATGCTCCACCGAAGAAAATTCCTCCAGTTAAGTTCCCTTGGAATCAGTTCGTTTTCATTTGCCGGCTTCAGGCCCGCGGTTGCTGACCGGAAGCCGATTGTTATCTCTACCTGGGAAGCGGGCCTTAACGCGAACAAAGCCGCCTGGCAGGTATTGAGGAAAGGAGGGCGCGCACTGGATGCTGTGGAGCAGGGAGTGAGGATAACGGAATCGGAACAGAGCTGCTGTGTGGGACTGGGTGCCAATCCCGACCGGGATGGTTTTGTAACACTGGATGCCTGCATCATGGATGAAAACGCCAATTGCGGTAGTGTGGCTTTCCTGGAACGCATCAAACACCCGATCTCGGTTGCGAGAAGGGTGATGGAAAAAACACCCCATGTAATGTTGGTAGGAAGCGGCGCGCAGCAGTTTGCCGTGGAGCAGGGATTTCCGCTGGAGCCGGCTAAATTGTCTGACGAGGCAGAAAAAGAGTACCGTGAATGGCTGAAAAAAAGTGAATATAAACCGGTGATCAATATCGAGAACAGTGGAAGCAAAAAACAGTCCGCTTTCGCGCCCACCCGACTCAGTAATGGCGATTGGAACCATGATACGATCGGGATGGTTGCGTTGGATGCGGCGGGTAATCTTAGTGGCAGCTGCACTACCAGCGGCATGGGGTTTAAAATGCGCGGCAGGCTGGGCGACTCCCCTATTATTGGCGCGGGTCTTTTTGTAGACAATGAAGTGGGTGCCGCTACCGCCACGGGGCAGGGAGAAGATGTGATCCGTATCTGCGGCTCGCACCTGGTGGTGGAGCTCATGCGCAGCGGCCACTCTCCCGAAGCCGCCTGCAAAGCTGCGGTTGACCGGATCATAAAAATCAAAGGCGCAAAAGCGAAAGAGATACAGGTGGGATTTATCGCGATTAACAAGAAAGGAGAATATGGCGGATACTGCATACAAAAAGGTTTCAACTTCGCCGTTTGTTATGCGGACAATAAGAATTTTATGGTGGATGGGAAATATAGGTTGGGTTAGGCGTTATAAGTTTGATGTTTGATGTTTGATGTTTGATGTTTGAAATAAACGAACTGTGATTTTAGAAATTGCTGTATTTAACCTGGATGCCGCTGTGCTCGCTTCTCTGTCGGGAGCTGACCGTATTGAGTTATGTGAGAACCCGGGTGAGGGCGGTACCACACCGTCTTATGGTACTTTACAAATGGCGAGGGAAAAAATAGGTATACCTGTGTTTCCCATCATACGCCCGAGGGGTGGTGATTTTCTGTATGGGGAAGATGAATATGAAGTAATCAAAAAAGATATCACCCTTTGTAAAGAACTGGGATTTGAAGGGGTTGTAACCGGCGCGCTGAATGCGGATGGCAGTGTTGCCACCGCGCAGTTGCGGCACTGGGTTGACCTGGCTTATCCTATGGAAGTAACGTTCCACCGTGCTTTCGACAGGTGCCGTGATCCGCTGGAAGCCCTGGAAGAGATTATCCGTTCCGGGTGCAGCCGCATACTTACCAGCGGCCAGCTACCTGAGGCAATCGCGGGCAGGGACCTGATCAAACAGCTGGTTCAACAGGCAGATGACCGTATCATTATCATGCCGGGAAGTGGCATAAGAAGTACTAATCTCAAAGATCTCGCGTCATATACCGGTGCAAAAGAATTTCATTCATCCGCCCGGAAAACAGCGGCTTCGTCTATGCGTTATCTACCAAAAAATATGCAGGAAGAACTGACCACCTATACGGTTGACAAAGAAGATATCCGCAGAATGAAAAGTATATTATCCGGCGATGAATATTGAACAGGAACTATTAGTGGAGCATTCCAGGGCCCAGGCAGTAAGGATTGCCGAATACGCTTGTTCTTCTGCCAAGCATTTCCGGGAATTGATGAAGTGTTTTCTTTCTGCCGAGTATCGGATCGCACAACGTGCCGCCTGGAGCGTAAGCTGGGCCGCCAGGAAAGCACCCGCCATGATACAACCTTACCTGGAAGACCTGGTGGCGCAGTTACAAAGAGAAGACGTGCATAATGCAGTGATCCGAAATGCTGTCAGAATTCTTGAAGAAATGGAGCTTCCTGAAGATCTGCAGGGTGAGGTAATGAATGCCTGCTTCCGGTTCATTCAAACGCCGTCCACTCCTGTTGCGATCAAAGCATTTTCATTGACAACCTTATATAATCTCTCAAAAACATACCCGGAGATATTACCCGAATTAAAGCTGATCATACAGGAAAGATGGGATACAGAAACCGCGGCTTTTAAAAGCCGCGGCAGGAAAATTTTATCGGCAAAACCGCAATAGCCCCTTTGCCTCAGCAGGTATACAAACAGGTTGCACCGGTGGTTTGGTGTAACATCATTAATATAACACCCGCACTTTGATCGTCGATTTCACACCTTTCAATAGTTCCACGGCCTGTTTGGATAATTTCTTGTCAACATCCAGTACCACATACCCGATTGAGTCGTTGGTTTTCAGGTATTGTCCAACGATATTGATATTATGTTTTGAGAGGGCTGTATTGATCTCGCTTAAAACGCCAGGCACATTATGGTGAATATGGAGTATGCGGTGCGCGTTTTCCACCGGTGGCAGGCCGATGGCCGGTATGGTATGCGAGCCATGGGTAATGCCTCTTTCCAGGTATTGGAACAGTTTGATGCTTACATCTTCCCCGATATTCTCCTGCGCTTCCTCGGTTGAACCGCCGATATGCGGGGTTAATATCACATTAGGCAGACCCTGTAACGGGGTTTCAAAACGGTCGCCGTTCTTTTCAGGCTCCCAGGGATACACATCGATAGCGGCACCGCGGAGATTGCCTTCCTGGATGGCGGAGGCCAGGGCTTTCAGGTCAACCACTTCCCCCCTGGCGTAGTTAATCAGTATAGACCCTTTTTTGAAGGATTTCAGCAGGGCTTTGCTCACCAGGTTCTTTGTCTGCCCGGTTTCAGGTACATGCAATGAAACAATATCTGACTGGCTTACCAGTTCTTTCATGCTCTTAACGGCAGCAGCATTGCCCAGGGGCAGTTTTGTTTCCGTATCGTAAAAACGCACTTTCATGCCCAACGCCTCGGCCAATACGCTTACCTGCGAACCGATATTGCCATACCCGATAATACCCAGGGTCTTGCCCCTGAGTTCATTGCTTCCTTTGGCTTCTTTTTTCCAGATGCCTTCATGCGCGGCCTTGTTTTTGTCGGGGATCTGCCGGATGAGCATGATGGCTGAGCCCATTACCAGCTCGGCCACGCTCCGGGTGTTGCTGTAAGGAGCATTGAACACCGCAACACCGGCTTCCGTGGCAGCTTCCAGGTTCACCTGGTTAACGCCGATACAGAAACAACCTATGGCCTGCAGCTTGGTGGCCGCCGCCAGTACCCGGGGTGAAATATGGGTTTTGGACCGGATCCCCAGCAGGTGAACGTCTTTGATCTCCTTCACCAGTTCATCTTCACTCAATGCCCCATTGAGACGCTTGATATTCTCATACCCACTCTGACGGAAATACTGTACGGCTTTTTCGCTGATATTTTCGAGGAACAATATTTTAATACGTTCTTTCGGATAGCTGGTGTTTGACGGCTTGCTCATGGATGCGAAAATAAATGTTATTTGTATTAACACCCTATCCCTAGTTTTCCACCAGCGTTCGCAACGGTACAGGCTCAGCCTATATTTGCTGCTTTCGCATAAAACACCCCTAATGCTGAGATTGATGATCATTTCTTTACTTTCTATCCTTCTTACAGCCTGCGGTTCCGGTTCACAGCCGGTAATGAAAGACAGCACCGGGCAGCCTGAAACCATCGGACCGGTAAGAAAGGGACTGAGCGACAGGCAGAAAGCCTATTATGCGGAAGCTATAAAGCCCCTGTACCAGTCGCTCCTGCTCCGTACCGGTTTTAACGGCAGCATCCTGCTGGCCAAGAACGGGGATATCGTGTTTGAGGACTACCGCGGCTATATCAATCTGAAAACAAGGGAGCCCATTACCGAGCATAGTACTTTTCACCTCGCTTCCATCTCCAAAACCTTTACCGCAACGGTTATCCTGCGACTGATGGAACAGGGAAAGATCGGCCTGGATGACGGTGTGGAGAAATACCTGCCCAATTTCCCTTATGCGGGCGTTACCATCAAACAGTTATTATCGCATCGCAGTGGCCTGCCTAAATACGATCATTTTATGTCGGGCAGCCATACCGAAGTAGTGATCACCAAAAACAAGCGGGGCAGAACGGTGAGAAGGTATAAAACGGTAAAAGATAAGGTTCAGATCACCGGCCTGGTAAGTAATGAGGATGTGCTGCAGTATATGATCAAAAACCGGCCCGCGCCGGAATCATCACCCGACCGCCGGTATAGCTACTGCAATACCAATTATGCCATGCTGGCACTGATCGTTGAAAAAATAACCCAAATGCCGTTTCCCGACTATATGCGGGATAGTGTATTTGTACCGTTGGGATTAACGGATACCTATGTATTCAGTATAAAGGATACCGGTCAGTATATCCCTTCGTATAACTATAACGGGTCGGTGTTCAAGCTGGAAAAACTGGATTGCGTGTATGGCGATAAAAACGTGTACAGCAATGTGCGCGACCTGCTCAAATGGGACAAAGCCTTGTATTCAGGTGTATTTGTACGTCCCGAGACCCTCGAACTGGCCTACCTGCCCTATAGCAATGAACACCGGGGGGTAAAAAATTACGGATTGGGCTGGCACCTGCTGGTGAAGCCGCCCGAGCCCACCATTGTGTACCATAATGGCTGGTGGCATGGTAATAACGCCGTTTTCAAGCGGCTGGTAAGCGATTCCGCCACCGTGATCATCCTGGGTAATAAATTCAACAGGAATATCTGGTCGGCAGGCAAGATCAGCTCGGTTTTTACCGGCAGTGTGGATACGACCGATTTAGAGCATTGATTTTTGCTCCGCAACGCCTCAACACAGTCGGTTTTCTCAGCTTGAGCGCACGGGTGGTGATAGAAATACGCCCCTTTTATAGGTTTTCCCCCTATTTTTGCAGACTTTTAAAAACGCTAGATAAGAAAAAGCTTTATGAACCAAACTTTGTTTTTAGCCGTTCCGGCGATGGGGCTTGTGGGCCTTCTCTTTACACTTATCAAATTCAATTGGGTTGCTAAACAGGATGCCGGTACAGACCGGATGAAAGAGATCAGCAACTATATAGCTGAAGGTGCTATGGCCTTCCTGAAAGCGGAGTACAGGATCCTGGCTTATTTTGTAGTGATCGTGGCCTTATTATTAGGTATTATGGGATTTTCTGACCCCAATAGCCACTGGAGCATCGCGATAGCGTTTATCATCGGTGCCTTCTTCAGTGCCCTGGCCGGTTTTATTGGTATGAAGGTAGCTACCAAAGCGAATGTTCGTACCGCCCAGGCGGCCAGAACCAGCCTTAGCCAGGCTTTAAAAGTATCATTCACCGGTGGTTCCGTTATGGGCATGGGTGTAGCGGGATTGGCGGTATTAGGACTGGGTAGCCTTTTCCTGATTTTAAAAACCATTTTTGCGCCGGAAGCGGCTGTTGATAGTGAAGAAATGAAAAGGGCGATCGAGGTACTCACCGGTTTTTCACTGGGTGCTGAAAGTATCGCCTTGTTTGCGCGTGTGGGTGGCGGTATTTATACGAAAGCGGCCGACGTGGGTGCCGACCTCGTGGGTAAGGTAGAAGCGGGTATCCCTGAAGATGATCCCCGCAACCCCGCAACCATTGCGGATAATGTAGGAGATAATGTAGGAGATGTGGCCGGTATGGGTGCCGATCTTTTCGGAAGTTATGTGGCCACCGTATTGGCTACCATGGTATTGGGAAGGGAAGTAACCGGGCCGATGGGTGCCGCTTTGCTGGATGGCTATGGCGGTTTGTCGCCCATCCTGCTGCCTATGCTGATAGCAGCCATGGGTATCATTTTCTCCATCGTAGGTACCTGGTTTGTAAAAATATCAGATGCGGCAGGCCTGAGCACACAAAAAGTGCAAAGTGCCCTCAACATGGGAAACTGGGGTTCTATCGTACTAACGGCGGTAGCTTCTTATTTCCTGGTAAACTGGCTGCTTCCTGAACATATGCTACTACGTGGGTTTGATTTTACACCTAATAAGGTATTTGGTGCTATCCTGGTAGGACTTGCCGTTGGTACTTTAATGAGCATGATTACCGAATACTATACAGCCATGGGCAAACGCCCCGTGCTGAGCATTATACGTCAATCCTCTACCGGTCACGCTACCAATATCATCGGCGGTTTGGCGATGGGTATGGAAAGTACCTTTCTGCCGATCCTGGTGCTGGCTTCGGGTATCTATGGTTCTTATTATTGCGCGGGTTTGTATGGGGTTGCTATTGCGGCTGCAGGTATGATGGCTACCACGGCTATGCAATTAGCGATTGACGCTTTTGGCCCGATTGCCGACAATGCGGGTGGTATTGCAGAGATGAGTGAATTGCCAAAAGAAGTACGTGAAAAAACGGATATACTGGATGCAGTAGGTAACACTACCGCAGCAACCGGGAAAGGGTTTGCTATCGCATCCGCCGCTTTAACCGCACTGGCTTTGTTTGCCGCGTTTGTGGGTATTGCGGGAATTGATGGAATTGATATTTACCATGCCGATGTACTGGCGGGTTTATTTGTAGGAGGTATGATTCCTTATATCTTCTCTTCCCTCGCTATTCGCGCGGTGGGAGAAGCGGCCATGGCAATGGTGGAAGAAGTACGCCGCCAGTTCCGTACCATCCCGGGTATTATGGAAGGCACCGGAAAACCGGAATATGATAAATGTGTGGCTATTTCAACCGAAGCCTCCCTGAAAAAAATGATGCTGCCCGGCGCGATTGCTATCCTTTCACCTATCATCATCGGTTTTATATTCGGACCTGAAGTGCTGGGGGGATTTTTGGCAGGAGCCACTGTAAGTGGTGTATTGATGGGTATGTTCCAGAACAATGCGGGGGGTGCCTGGGATAATGCCAAGAAATCATTTGAAACCGGCGCCGAAATCAATGGAGAGATCTTTTACAAGAAATCAGAACCCCATAAAGCGTCTGTAACAGGAGATACAGTAGGCGATCCTTTTAAAGATACTTCCGGCCCGTCGATGAATATCCTTATCAAACTGATGTCGATTGTTTCACTGGTAATTGCGCCTACACTTGCTCATATGCACCAGGCAGGCAAAGAAAAAACCGGCTACGAACAAAAAATGCAGATCAAGGTAATGAATGACGATACCGCTGCACATCGTATCACCCGGGTGACGGAGATTGTTGAAGAACCTGATCACGCCGAAAAAACAGAAGGGCTGATCGCTTCCCTGCGAAAAGATGGCCTTACCGGAACCGGCGATATCTCAATAACCTACACCAAAGGTAAACTCACCATCAATGGTGTGGAACAGGCTGATGCCGTGAAAAAGAAATATGACCAATACCTGGTGGGCGAAGGCGACTTTTCTGTAAAGGTCTCCGGCCGCACCAATAAATAAAGCATGCGGAGATAGCAGTATCTCAGGCACAATAAAAAAAGGAGTGAGGTATCCACCGCACTCCTTTTTTTATTGCCTTCTGGCAGAGGATTTTATTTATTGCCCGCCAGGTATTATTTTAGAATATGCTAAAACGATATTCCATCCTGTTATTGATAGCCTGTGCCGCCTGTAACAATCCATCCGTGCCAGGCAATCCATCCCATGACACAACCGTTACCCTTGCAGCCGATACGGTACCCCAAACAAGGACAAAGGTAAATTCCTCGCCTGCCGCCGAATACAGCGAAAAAGTTCCTGATGAGCTCAACGACTGGAAGTTCGCGGTTGCCCTCTATGAAACCCCCAAAACCTTTCAATATATCCTCCGGGTACAATACAAGGAATTAAGAATAACCGATTCCCTCCAGGTTCCCGATCTTGGATTCTATCCCAAAGTAGCCATCCACAACGGCAAAGATCCCCTATCCTGCATCATCGGCTTCCTCGATAAAAAAGAAGAATTCAAGGAATACAAACTGGTTCGCATCCAATCAGACCAGTTAAAAATAACCACCCTCAAATATTATCGCGTAGCCACTTACCGAACAATAGTTAAATAACAACCCAAACCATCCCCCAACCCCGTTAGGGCCAACATACTTGTATCCCGTGCGGGCGATATGTCTTGCCACGTACCAGGTACAAATACGTAGTATAAGTTCAGACCTCAAAAAAACAGAAAATAAAATATCACCGCTACATTCACCACCATAACTGTAATTATGGGGAACACGTACACACAGGTATACATACAGGTTGTATTCGCCGTAAAATACCGTCAAGCTCTTTTGAATCCGGAATGGGATGAAGATCTACGCAAATACATTACAGCTATTATTCAAAGTGGTGGGCATAAAATGCTTGCTATTAATAACATGCCAGATCATATCCATATATTTTTTGCACTTAATCCGTCTGTATCTATTTCATATATGATACAATTGGTTAAAACCAATTCGTCTGCATGGATAAATAAGGAAATGAAATTAAAACACAAATTCAACTGGCAGAACGGGTATGGGGCGTTTAGCTATTCCCGCTCACAAATTGGTAATGTTGTTACCTATATCCAAAACCAACAGCTGCATCACCGGAAAGTGAACTTTGTAACTGAATATATATCTATGCTTGAAAAATTTTGTGTTGATTATGATGTTAAATATTTGCTTACTGACCCAGAATGATTTTTGGTTGGCCCCTCGTTCCGCCCCGATGGGGGGCTACAACATTGTCGCCCCCAAAAAATTGTTTATGATTGTCAAACCCCGTAGGAGTGGCACCCGGGGTTTCCAAAATCCATCAAAACCCGATCCCGCCCGGGGTACCGACCCCGGATAGGGGCTACGAACATGATGATCTCATGGGGCTATGGATATGGCGCGGGGACAGGCTGCATTTTGGTGGGTCTTAACATTTTTTTTAATAATTGTTTGCATAAAATTGCTTACGAATAAAATCGTAGCTAATGGCAGTTTCTAAGGTTATAAAGCCCACTGAAAGCGAATTGGAGATATTGCGGGTGTTGTGGGACAATGGTACCGCAACGGTGAGGGAGGTGCATGAGGCGCTGAGCGAACACAAGGATTCGGGATATACCACCACCCTGAAGCTGTTGCAGATCATGTTTGAAAAAGGGATCGTGAAACGGGATGACAGCAGCAAGACGCATGTTTATCGCCCCAATATTACCCGCGAGAGTACACAGCAACAGTTTGTGGGCCACAATGATCCATTCCTTATTTAACGGATCCTCTACCCAGTTGGTAATGCAGGCACTGGGCAACCATGCGCCGAGTAAAGAAGAACTGGAGGAGATACAGCAATTGCTGGATAACCTGAAAAAACAATAGTATGGTTTCATTGGTTCAATCCGCATTCTTACGGTCATTTGGGGCATGCCATTGTCAATAGTATGTGTCAGGTAGCCATTATCTGGTTGCTGTTTACGGTATTGAACGGTTTTTTCCGATTTACAGCCGCCGCCAGGTACCGATTGGCGGTAGTGGCCCAGTTTGCCGGGTTTGCCTGGTTTTTAGTAACGGGTTATAGTTACACTATACAACGCCTGCTACCGCCATATTTACTACCGGTGGCTTTTCAGGGCGATTCAGTTCCTGGCTGGCTGCTTCCCACCAATGGCTGTCTTATCTTTCTATCGCCTACCTGGTACTGATCAGTATACTACTGTTTCGATGGATAACGGGTGTATATGGTACCAGACTGGTACGCACACAGGGCCTGCAGAAGATCCCGGTAGAATGGAAACTGTTCGTGAAAAAGATTGCGTCTCAATTATATATCCGCAAAGAAATACGGGTGTATTTATCTGAACAGATCGCCACCCCATTAACCATCGGCTTTTTAAAGCCGGTCATATTAATTCCCGTTGCCAGTATCAACCATCTCACCACCGCACAACTGGAAGCCGTATTACTGCACGAGATGGCGCATATCAAACGGCACGATTACCTCGTAAACATCATCGTTTCGATGGCGGAGCTGGCCCTGTTTTTTAATCCTTTTACTCGCTTGCTGGGCAAGATCATCCGTAAGGAAAGAGAAAACAGCTGCGATGACTGGGTACTCCAGTTTCAATACAATGCCTCTGAATATGCCCAGGCACTTCTTCGTATTGCAAGCCTGCAGGTCATGCCCGTATTCGCGATGGCCGCCGCCGGGCATAAGAAGGAACTGCTGTTACGTGTGAGAAGAATGATCGGCGAAACCGAAACCAGGAAAAATTACCGGAAACAGTTCTTTCCCTTTTTCCTGATCACCGCTATGCTGGCGGCCCTGGCCTGGTTATCTCCAGCTCCTGCCGGTATACAAAGTCCGAAAGCATCTTACAAAACCATCGCCCTCACTCCCACCCAAACCCTGGCTAAAAAAAATACCAAGGCCATTGCCATTAAGCCTGCGGAACCTGTACTAGTACATCTATCCCCACTCACCGGCACGCCCAAACAGAAGGAGTCTACCATACCCATCGCTTCTGTAATAGTTCCCCCGGTTACGGCACCACAAAGCCTTGCCATAGCCGAAACGCTTATAGAAACCAGGCAGGAACCGGTTGTGGTAAGAAGGGTAAGCTATAACTTGAATATCGATCACCTGGTGGCCAATATCAACGAGGTGGATATTGAAAAAACCATGGCTGATGTTTTTGCGCAGGTGCAGTTGAGCGATGAAGATAAATGGGAACTGGCCAAAATAAGCCAACTGATGCTTTCACAGCACGACAGGGAACTGATGAAAAAAGAACTGACCGAAAAACAGGCCATCCGTCTCCGCCAATCACCCTCCCCTGTTGTTATCAACGTCTCCTTCACCAGCAGCAGCATGAATACGGAAGACGCCAGGCAGCTGGCAAAAATCAAACTCGCTATTTTAAAGCAGTTGCGGGTTATTTTGATGAATAAGGGAGTAGGGACTAGGAATTAGGAATTAGGAATTAGGAGCTAGGAACTAATTCCTAATTCCTAGCCCCTAGTTCCTATCCCCCTTTACCACAAATTACGGGGGCACCAGTCTCCGAAGCGGTTGCCGAGTAAGAATCCGATTAAAATTTCGTGGGTGCCGTGGCTAACGGTATTGAGGGCGGATGTTTGAATGTCGTAGGAGTAGCCGATGTTAATATTATGGTTTACGTTGATCCCTACCATGGCGGCAAACCCATCCTGGTAGCGGTAAGATGCGCCGGCCCATAGCAGGTCCTGGTACTGGAATTTTGCATTAAGATCGTACCCTACCGGGAGGGGGGTAATATATCTTACTAAAACCGAAGGAAGAAAGCTGATATCTTCCGTTAACTGTAGCCGGTACCCGGCACTCAGGAACATGTGCGGCAGTAATTTCCCTTTCTGTACATATACGGTATTGTCTGAAAATGCCAGTTGCTGCGGGATAATCTGTTGTGCCGAAAAACCGAGAAAATAATCTTTTGAATATAACCATACTCCCGCGCTCACATCCGGCTTCAGGCGATTGATAATTCCGCTGCCGGCAACGGCGGGGTCTACGCTGGTATTGCCAAAATCCAGTTTACTGGCGTCCAGGCTCATATTGGTAATACCGCCCGAAACACCCAGGGCCAGGCTGGTCCTGGGCGAAAGGCTCAGGTGATAGGAGTACGTACCATACGCAGCAAACCGGTTAAGGGGGCCGGTCTTATCATTCAGTACAGTAAATCCAACACCTGCATGGGGTTCTGCGGAAGTATAGTCGCGCCAGTACGCATCTCCCCTCGGGTTAGAGCCGCTGGCATGGAACGTGGTGGCCGACTCACGGGAATACTCGCTTTTACGCAGCGGTCCATGAACCGTTAAGTACGTGGTAACGGGAGCATCCTGAAGACCTACCCATTGCATGCGGTGACTTGCCTTAACATCCCAATAGTTTTCAATGCCGGCCACAGCGGGATTGATAATATAATTGTTCATGATATACTGCGTATAGTAAGGCCGCTGCTGAGCACCGGCAATACCCGTGATGAACAATCCTATCCAGCAAAAAATGATCCCTTTTACTTTCATACACACTACTTAATAATCGTTACACTCCCACTCACGGTAGGCCGCCCGTTTCTTGGATTGATGATATAATAATACGTACCCACCGGCAACGCGCTTCCTTTGTAAGTACCATCCCATCCATTATTATATCCTACCGATGCAAAAACAATTTGTCCAAACCTGTTAAACACCTGCACCGTCGCATCAGGATAATACTCAAGGTATTTAATTTTCCACACATCATTGATACCATCTCCGTTCGGTGAAAATACATTCGGCACTACGGGTCCTTTCAATACAATTACATGTATCGTATCACTTACCGTACAGCCACCTTCCCCCGTGAGGTTTAAACGATAGGTGATCTCATCCTCCGGTTTAGAGACAGGCGTTGCGGCAGTATCGCTGCTGAGATAGGTAGGTGGCGTCCACAGGTATTGCAGGCCATTTCCATACACATATTCTGGAACGATCATGAACGTTCCTCCTTCCAATACCCGCACTTCATGTTTCAACCGGAGTTTGGGATTGGGGTATACGGTCAGTTCCTTCTTCAACGTATCGGTTGTACAGCCGTCGCCATTACGGGCAACGAGACTCACCGTAATCAATCCCGAATCAATATACTCTTTCTGCGGGTTTTGCTGCGAAGACAGGTCGCCCTTACCCAGGTTCCAGCTCCAGGAAACGATAGGGCTGGATACGCCGTTGCTTTTGTCCAGGAAAGTAACGGGCTTGCCATCACAAATAGATGAATCGGAAATGGAAAACGCAACCTGCGGCTGCGGGTATACCGTAATGTTTTTGGTAGTGGCATCCACGCATGCGCTGCCCCCGGAATACGCCAGCAATTTCACCGTGTATTGCTGCGATGCCGGCAGTTGTTTATCCGGATAACTATGCTGGTAGGTTTTTCCTCTCGCTACAGGTGCGGCGGCATCCAGGTCTGGCGTAGCGGGAGCATTTACCAAATCCCAGTACAGCTCCACTTTCGTTAGGTTACCAAAGTCTACCGTTGAATTATTCCGGATCACTACCGGCTTTGTTCCGCAAAATGGCGGCGAACTGAGTATTTCAAAGTCTGCCTTGGGCGTACTGCCATTAACGGTAAAGCTCTGTTCCCGGGTGGCGGCGCAGCCCAGCGCAGAGGTGACCGTTAACGATACCGTATAGTTATCGGCTTTATTATACCTCACCTGCGGGTTTTTCAACGTGCTGGTAGTAAGGTTGGGGCCGGGAGAAACAGGCGGCGTACCCGCATTAAATTTCCACAGGTAGGTAAATGAAGTACTGCCTTCCGCAATTTTAGAAGTATCGGTAAACTGGGCGTTGGCGTCGTTCAGGCAAATGGCCGGCGCGATAAAACCCACCTCCGGTGCGGGATTTATCTTCAGCTGCGGCGTGGGTACAAACGCGTCACTCCTGCACCCGCTGGCCAGCTCAACCTGGAGCGATGGATTCTTCGTGCCATACACCGGGTACTGACCTTTCACCGCCGCATTGGTGGTATTGGTAAAAGAGCCCGCGCCATTATCCAGGTCCCAGATCCATTTTACAATCGGCCCGGCGGAACTGGTGGAGGCATCTGTAAAAATGATATCAGTATCCGTACAGGCAATAGCGGGCAATGTGAATTTTGCTACGGGTTTATTGGTTAGGGTAACGGGCTGCGATACTTCAGGCGAGGCGCAGCCAATATCTGAAATAGCTGTCAGCTTAACCGTATAGGTTCCCGGCGCGGCATACTTCCTGGCAAATACCGCGGGACTGTTCCGGTCATCAGTAGTATTATCTCCAAAATTCCATAGCCAGCGGGTTAGTACCCCCGTTCCGATAGAGCTTTGGTCGGTTAAATGGATAGAATCTGTGATACAATTAGAGCTGGTGAGGGTGAATTTGCCAACAGGCTGATCATACACTTTTACCGGAACCGCAAAAGTCTGCGAAGTACTGCCGCATCCGTCCGGGGTGGCGGTAGTGGTGTATAGCTTGATGGTATCGCGCAGCGCGGCGGTATTCGACTTCGTGAATGTATAAGTAACTTTTGTGCTGTAATAATTCACGGCAACCCCATTTACCGTCTTTGTGCTGTCTGCCGTAATACCGCTTTGCTGGTTAACATTGGTATTGGGAGAAAGATTGGGCGCGGCACCGAAATCCCAGAGAATGGTCTGAGGCTGAAACGTAAGCGGGATGGAAAAGCGCATCGGCGTATTTACGCAGGTAATGGCGGAATCCACCCGCTGGTAAGGGTTCTGAAATACCGCTGCGGGTGTAAAATCCTTTACATTGGTGCCCCCGTTATATCCATAAGATTCCACATCACCATAGCCATACACAATCGCCGCAAAGTTGGTATCCGCGGTTACCTGGTGGATGGGGTTGGAAGCTGATGAAACAGTAAGGTCTTCCTGCAGGTACGAATAGTTGCTGCCCGGTATATCCACAAAAGTTCCCTTGGGTGCTGCATTGTCTATTTTAAGGCTGCTTTTGAATTTTTTGTTGATGATCAGGTTTACAAAATGCACCTGAACCTGGGTTTGTCCCGCTGGCACATAGTCTTTATGTGCCGAAAAGAAAGTAATATCCTGCAAAGTCTGTTCAACCGGACTCAGCAATACCATTTCAGGATCGGAAAAACAGGTAGCGGTGGTGGTTCCGTTAAAACAACCGGTCTTGCAGGTTTGGGAAGTAATATACTGGGCCACGGAAATGGGATCGCTGCCCGTTATTACCAATGGTTTGGCACTGCGATAAGTATAAAACTTACCCGCCGCATTGTAACTGGAAGGCCCTAGCGTGGTCGTCACCCCATCTACCTGTACCGTAACGGTTGTGGTGGTGTTGGTGCAGTATATTCGGAAAATATCTTCCGGCCGGTTGATAAAAGGAGCGGTAACAAATGTCTTGCCCCATGATTTGATCGGGAAAAGCTGCTGGTATAGGTTGTCTCCGCCGGTAGAAGCCTGGCAATCGAACGCGCTCCAGGTAGTGGCGGCAAAAACGGCTATGGGTTTGCAGCCGGATGAACCGGTTCCTGCCTTTGAGGTTATTTTGGTTCCGGAAAGATCGCCCAGGTTCACGCTCTGGAACTGGTAGCAGTCGCCGGCATTGGCCAGCGTAACATCGAAAGGAGTGCCAGCTGTTCCGCCACTCCTGCCATTGGCGGTTGGGGTAATGGTAATAACCGTATTGGGCAGTGTGGCTACCACCGCAATTTCACTCACTCCGCCCTGGGTTCCATTGCTACCTTGTGACACGTTCTGGGCTGACACCGACGCCATGCTGGTGGCAATATACTCGTTGCCCAATACCTGTGTTGGCAGGGCCAGTGTAGCCGCGCTGCGGGCTGAGCGTATGATATGGGCATACACCACTACCGGGTCATTGGACACAATTTTGATGGCCGAATTGGCCTGTATGCCATTGGGAACGTTCAGGTATACCCCGGCATTGGAGCCAAAATAAACGGGCCCGTTGCCGGTAGCGGTACCCGAGCCCGCCGAATTCAGGAAAACCCGGGTCACCACATTGGCCTGCACCGAAAAAGCAATCGGGTTGCCACCGGCCAGTTGAATGGTGCCAGATGTATTAGTGGAGGCCGTAATATATAAACCCATCACCGAAGCGGTACCATCGATATGCGATGGGTAGGCAATCCAGAATTCCTTGCCTTTATTGGAAAAGTCCTGGGCCCTTACCCCTGCCTGGCCAAGCAGTAAAACAAACAGGGATAACATTCTCAGGATCTTCATCACGGGCTTCGCAGGTAATACGTTGATAAAAGGATGATTTTCAGTTATGATTAAAATTACACCATATCGAATTAGCATCCCCGAAACAGATACCTCAGAAGCCTGTTTTGCTGTCTTTTAATAAAGTTTTAGCATTGGGGCCGGCGCAAAACAGCAGATCGAGGATACCCAGGTTGGGAAGGAACCCGATCCGGTCTTCAAATACCTGGGTGTATTTGATATACGGTGCCTGGCGGCTAACCGTTTTCGGCGTAAACGCATTCCTGAGATCAGCCACCGGTGCCATATACTCCTCCCGGTACGATTCTGTTAAGGAAACCGTTGACGTATTCCCCAGCACTTTCTGCAGCCAGTTGAGGATGGCCAGGTTCATGTCCAGCAGGAAGACCTGACGTTTTTGCAGGATCTCGAAAACCTCATCCCGGTAGTACTCGAAGAAAGGAGAGCGACTATAACACGACTCGATCGTTCTCCAATGCTGCTTGCGCCAGTCTACCTGGTTGCTCACCCTCACATCTTTTACCAGCTCCCGTTGCCCCCGGCCATTTTCCAGCGGAACCGACAAATTCACCGGCCCGTTGCTCCCCGCCACCACCGACCGGTTCCGAAAACTCATTTTCTGCCAGGTTTCATATTGTTCAATTATTATATTTGAAAAAGAAAACGAAGTATTAATCCAATTAATACTTGGAAAGTATTGATTTTCAATTAATAATGATTCAAATATTTGTTTTGTTGAGCCTTGGCTTGCAATCATGTTGATAATGTATAAAATGGATGTATTTGATTAAATTTTATTTCGAAATAAACTTACTTATTAAATTGATTACTAACAAAATATTGAACTTTTCGAATCCTAGTATTTTTAGTATTGAAAAAACTCAGTTGAGGCTTATTTTTTTCCAATAATTTTAGCAAGGAATTATGCCAATTTGCAAAGATATAAAATTGAAATAAGGCCAGTCTCTCCTATTTTGCAGGATAAATTATCTCCCGTGAAACAAGCCGCTGTAATCGCCTTAATTTTCGTTTTAGGAGCATCCTGTGCCACGCCCAAGGATTTTGAATACCGGGATATCCGGAATATCAGGATGGGAAAACTGGGATTGGGTCCTACCGACCTGACCCTCGACCTGGTTTATTTTAACCCCAACAGGTTTGGTGTGGACCTTCGGAAAGTGGATTGTGATGTGTATGTAGATAATATTTATATCGGAAAGTGCCAGCTTGACACCTTGATGCATATCCCCAAAAAAGCCGAATTTCTCCTCCCGGCCCGCATCCAGCTGGATGTTCAATCCATTTTAAAGAATGGTATGGGAATGCTTTTCGGGAAAGAAGTGCTGATCAACGTAAAAGGAAGCAGCCGGGTGGGACGAAGCGGATTCTTCAAAACGGTTCCGTTTAATTACGAGACCAGGCAGACGCTGAAGTTGTTTTAGGGGGGAGGAATTAGGGGTTAGGAATTAGGAATTAGGAATTAGGGGTTAGGAGTTAGGAACTAGGAATTGGGTGCAGGGCATAAACCAGAATGCCGGACTCAATGATCCGGCATCCTGGTTTTTATTTTTAGTGCTTCCACCAACCAAATCCCAACACCTAACTCCTAACTCCTAACCCCTGATTCCTAATTCCTAATTCCTAACTCCTAACCCCTAGATCCACTAATTCAAAGGTGCCACATGACAGGGCTTCATTTTCTGGGGGCCGCCGCCGTCTTCAGCACGCTTGCAGATAGGGGGTAATTTTTTGTAGGAATCTTCTTCGGCCTTGTCGGTGTCGGCGTCGAAACCGGCGTTGTTAATGGCCGCTTTTATGGTGGGGGCATTGGTGCGGTCGGGCCAAAACTGGAGCTTTATTTCGCCCTGCAACAGGTTGATCTTCCATTGGATGATACCGCTTTCCATATTGGCCTTATTCTCCACCAGCAGGTATTTCTCTAACCGGTCTTTGCACTCCCAGCACTTCAAATTTGCCGATTTGATCGTGATCCACTCCGCTTTAGGCTGCTGCGCCCCGGCCGAAATGGCCATGCCGGCCATCAAAACCAATATTCCAACCACTTTTTTCATATAGGTTATATTCATAATTAAAAGTATCCTCCCCAAAAAAACTCCATTTCCCCACTCATTCCAACCTCCCGGCACTAACACCTAACACCAAACACTAAACAACTAATACCTAATACCTAACTCCTAATACCTAATATACCTAACCCCTACCTTCCCCATCCCGCCGGATCATTCCTCCAGTTCAGCAGCAGTTGTTCCGTTTCGGCAGTTACCTGTCCTTTTTCAACCGCCAGGCTGATCAGGTGTGAATAGTTGGTTAATGAAGTATAAGACACACCCGCGTCGGCAAACGCTTTCTCCGCCTGTGCAAAACCATAGTTAAAAATGGATACCATTCCCACAACTTCCACCCCTGCCGCCCGTAGTACATCTACCACCTGCAGGCTGCTTTTACCGGTGGATATCAGGTCTTCTATCACCAGCACTTTCTGCCCCGGGGTATAATAGCCTTCAATCTGGTTACCCAGTCCATGCTCTTTGGGTTTGGGCCGTACATAAATATAAGGCAGTTTCAGCTGATCGGCCGCCATTGCTCCCCAGGGGATACCGGCTGTTGCCACGCCCGCCAATACCTCGGCGGCCGGGTATTTTTCAAATACCACATTGCATAACTCGCTCTTGATAAAATCGCGAACAAAAGGGAAGGATAATACCCGGCGGTTATCGCAATAGATAGGGCTTTTCCAGCCGCTGGCCCAGGTGTAAGGGTTTTCGGGACTCAATTTAACGGCTGCTACCTGCAGCAATTTTTCGGCTACGGCCTTTTCGTTTGTCATGCAGCGAAAGTATTTTGGTTTTTTTGATTTGGGAAATTTTGAGGTTGGATTTGGTAACTTGTGGACATATTTACAACATGAATAAAACAAAGATCATTGCAGCGGGCGGGTTGGTTACCAATGAAAAGGGTGAACTGTTAATGATTTTCCGGCGCGGAAAATGGGACCTTCCCAAAGGCAAGCTGGATAAGGGCGAGTCGATTGAAGCCTGCGCAGTAAGAGAGGTGATGGAAGAAACGGGGATCAGTGGTATTACCCTGGGCGGGCTGATTGATACCGGGTTCCATGAATACTTTGATACCTGGCTGCAGGAAGAGGTAATTAAGGAAACCCATTGGTATGCGATGACGGCCCATTCGCAGCCACTGGTACCCCAAACAGAGGAAGATATCACGGATATCAAATGGGTGGCAGGACCTGAGCTTCGCAACTGCCTGGCAGCCAGCTATCCGAATATTGTAGAGGTGGTTCAAAAAGGGTATAGGGATTCGGAAACTTAACAGCGCGAGGCTCGCAACTCGAAGCTCAAGGCTCAACTCCCCCTCTTCTTCAGCACCGCAACCGTCAGCCGGCTGATACAGACCAGTTTTTCGGATTCATCGTAGATCTTTATTTCCCAAACCTGGGAGGAGGCTCCGATATGAACAGGTTTTGCGATGCCGGTTACGATGCCGCTTTTTACGCTTCGGATATGGTTGGCATTGATCTCCTGCCCTACACAGATGGATTTTTCGGGGTCTACTACCAGTACGGCACCTATGCTTCCCAGGGTTTCTGCCAGGGCTACAGATGCGCCTCCGTGTAAAATACCATAAGCCTGCCGGGTGCGGTGGTCTACCGGCATAGTGGCTTTGAGATAATCGGGACCCAGTTCTGTAAACACCATTCCCAGGTGTTCACCCATGGTATCTTTCGAAAAGTGTTCAAAATCTGAAATCTGAATAGCGGGATTGTGCCAGATAGCCATAAATAGTTTATTGACCGGGGTGAGTTAGGGTAATATTCACTTCCTGTGGAAGGAATGGCGAAGCATCGCCACCATTGCGCAGGATATCCCTTACGATGGTGGATGCCACCGATGTATACTTGGGCTCGCCGGTAAGGAAGATGGTTTCAATATTATTGTCAAGCGTCCGGTTGGCGTCGGCGATCGTTTTTTCATACTCAAAATCGCTCACATACCGGATCCCCCTGAGTATAAAACGGGCATTGATCACTTTACAATAGTTCACGGTAAGGCCATCATACACCACACTTTCCACTTTCGGCTCGTGCCTGTAAATTTCCTTAAACCACTCCATCCGCTGCTCGGCACTGAACATCGGACTCTTGGACGAATTGATACCAATACCCACGAATATCTTATCAAACAAGGGAATAGCCCGGTTTATAATATCCACATGCCCCAAAGTAACTGGGTCAAAGGTTCCCGGAAATAGGCAGATGCGGTTCATTTGGTTTATTGGTTTATTGGTTTATTGGTTTTTGGGGTTTGGCTTTTGGTTTTTTGGCACAGGGGCGGGACTATCAGGGGGCAATTTTAATAACTTATCCGCTTCACGGAATTCATTCCAGGAAGTTCCGCCACCTTCTGATTTACCAATAAACTAATTTACCAATAAACCAATAAACTAATAAACCAACAAACCAACCTAGCTCTCTCTTCCTGCCAGCAAATATAGTACCGCCATCCTTACCGCAACACCATTCTCTACCTGGTTTAATATGATGGAGAAGGGGCCATCGGCCACATCGCTGTCGAGTTCCACGCCGCGGTTGATCGGGCCGGGGTGCATGATTACAATATCTTTACCAAGGCTTTCCAGCATTTTTCTCTTGATGCCATAGGCCAGGTTATATTCCCGCAAGGAGGAAAACAGGGGTTGGTTCTGGCGTTCCAGCTGGATGCGTAATACATTGGCCACATCGCACCATTTCAGGGCTTTTTCGAGGTTATATTCCACCCTTACATCCAATGCTTCTTCAATGTATTTCGGGATCAGGGTGGGCGGACCTGCCACCATGATCTCGGCTCCCATTTTCTTGAGCAGGTACATGTTGCTAAGTGCCACACGGCTGTGCATGATATCGCCAATGATGGCCACTTTCAACCCTTCCAGTTTGCCCAGCTTTTCCTGCATGGAAAACGCGTCGAGCAATGCCTGCGTAGGGTGTTCATTGATACCGTCGCCGGCATTCACGATAGCGGCGGGAATATGTTTGGCCAGGAAATGCGGGGCTCCCGAGGCACTGTGCCGCATTACTACCATGTCCACTTTCATGCTCAGGATGTTATTCACGGTGTCCAGCAGGGTCTCTCCTTTTGCTGCTGAAGAACTGCTGGCGGCAAAATTGAGTACGTCGGCGGATAGCCGCTTTTCAGCCAGCTCGAACGACATACGCGTGCGGGTTGAATTCTCGTAAAAAAGATTCACAATGGTTACATTACGCAGCGAGGGAACACTTTTGATGGGCCGCTGTAAAACTTCTTTGAATTGCTGTGCCGTGGAGAGAATTAACTGAATATCTTCCCTGTTGAGATCTTTGATACCAAGGAGATGTTTGGTAGATAGTTTCATTAAAAATCAAAGATAAAAGATTTCAGCTATCCAACAGTATTACTTCTTCAATATCGTCTTTTTCTTTCCAGTTCACCTTCACTTTCTGCGAAATAATCGTATCGATCACCTTACCCGTATAATCGGGTTGTATGGGCAGCTCCCGGCTGAAACGCCTGTCGACCAGCACACAAAGCGACACATGAGAGGGCCTTCCGAAATCCAGCAGGGCATCCAGTGCCGCCCGGATCGTGCGGCCTGTATACAACACATCATCTATCAGGATCACTTTTTTATTCTCTATGCTGAATGGTATATCGGTAGCATTGGCTATATGAAGGGATTTTCGCACGTCATCGCGGTAAAAAGTAATATCCAGTTTCCCATACCGGATCAGATCCGGGTGGACAATAGCTTTCAGCTCATCTACAATCCGGTTACTCAGGAAAATGCCACGGGGCTGAAGGCCGATGATCACCGTATCCTTCAGCTGAAGATGGTTTTCGAGGATCTGATGGGCCAGTCTTTTAACAGTGAGTGCCAGTTGCTGCGCGGAAAGAATTGTCTTCAAGACCGATTTTTTGATAAAAATAATGGTTTCTGCGAAAGCGTGAGGATATTTGCTGATGAATGCTGAGATTAGAAAAGATATCGCTGGTCCAATTCCGGAACTATCTCCAGTCCTCCTTTTCCTTTAGTGAAAGAGTGATTGGGATATGCGGCACCAATGGCAGCGGAAAAACCAACCTGCTCGACGCTATTTATTACCTCAGCTTTTCGAAAAGCTATTTTTCCAGGCCCGATAGCCAGAATGTGTACCACGGCATGACAGGGCTCCGGCTGGAAGGAAACTACGACCTGCTTTCCGAACCCCAGCACCTCACCTGCATTGTTCGGGAAAATAACCGGAAAGAAATCGTGATGAACAGCGAGGAGTACAAGAAATTCTCGGAGCATATAGGCAAGCTTCCCTGTGTAATGATTGCGCCGGATGATATTTCACTGATCACGGGCGGCAGTGAAGAAAGAAGAAAGTTTCTCGATACCCTTCTCTGCCAGCTGAACCCGAAGTATTTACAGCACCTCATCAGCTACAATAAAATTCTGCAGCAACGCAACAGCCTCCTGAAACAATTTGCTGAGCCCGGCAAAAACGACGAGGCTTTACTGGATGTTCTCACAGAACAACTCTGTGAGCATGGAGATTACCTGTTTATGGAACGAAAACCCTTCCTGGCAAATTTCCTCCACCTGGTATCATCCATCTACCAAAGGATAGCTGGTAAAGATGATGGGCTGTCCCTGCAATACGAGAGCCAGCTGATACAGGATAATATGGCAACCTTGTTAAGAACCAGGCGGCAAAAAGATATACTGCTCCAGCGAACCAGCGGCGGCATCCACCGCGATGAGCTCTTATTCTTTATGGATAAAGCCGCCTTCAAAACCGAAGCTTCGCAGGGACAACGGAAAAGCCTGCTGTTCGCCCTCAAACTGGCCGAATGGCAGGTACTGAAAGAAAGTAAAGGCTTCACCCCCATCCTGCTTCTCGACGATGTTTTTGAAAAACTTGATGAGCCCCGGATGTACCAACTCCTCCAATGGGTATGCACCGAAAGCGATGGCCAGGTATTTATAACAGACACACATGCCGACCGGCTGAAACGTCAGCTGGAAGAAGTGAAGGTTCCTTTTCAGATGATTGCTTTGAGTCGTAAGTTGTAAGTCGTAAGTCGTAAGTCGCTAGTCGTAAGTCGATTGCTTATTGACTTATGACTAGCGACTTACGACTTACGACTTATGACTTATGACTTACGACTTACGACTTACGACTTACGACTAAAAAAAACCTAGCTTTACCCCATGTCAGAATTCCATATAGGCGATGCGATGAAAGGCTTTATCAATAAGAGCCAGCTTAAGAACGGGATACGTGCTGTTCAGATAGAAGAGATATGGGAAACCCTGATGGGTAAAACCATTGCCAAGTACACCGATAAAATACAGATCATTCAACAGAAATTATTTATCCAAACCGCCATCGGCCCGCTAAAAAATGAACTGATGTTCCAGAAGCCCCAGATCATTGAGAGAGTAAATGAAGCTTTCGGAGAGGTAGTAGTTACGGAAGTGATAATACAGTGAGGGCGGATTGGGATTGGGATTGCGGATTGCGGATTGCGGATTGCGGATTTCGGATTGGGGATGGCGGATTCGAATGATAGGTGATCCCTTTGTGTCCTTGTGCCTTAGTGCGCCTGCCTATCTCAGTTTCACCCTCGGATCCACCACGCCATATAAGAGGTCGGCCAGGATATTTACCACCACAAAAAATCCCGCGGTAACCAGTACGCTGCCCATCACCACGGGGAAATCCAGTTTTTCCAGCGCGTCAACCGTTACCTTACCAATACCTTTCCATCCAAAAATATATTCCACAAAAAATGCCCCTGCCAGCAGTTCTGCGAACCAGCCGGTAATAGCGGTGATTACCGGGTTCAGCGCATTCCTGAGCGCATGACGAAACACTACCGCTTTTCTGCTTAAGCCTTTGGCATAGGCTGTTCGTATATAGTCCTGGTCCAGTACATCCAGCATGGAGCTGCGGGTTAGCTGGGTAATGATGGCCAGCGGCCGGATTCCCAGTGTAATGGCCGGAAGGACCAGGTTTTGCAGTTGTAATTGCCGCCCTTCAAAGGGGTCGATGGAAAACAGGCTGCCTGTCATGTGAAGACCCGTATATCCACTCAATACAAAACCAAAGAGATACGCGAGTACAATGCCCATAAAAAAAGCCGGGGCTGAAATACCCAGTACGCTGGCAAATACAGATGAGGTATCCATCCAGGTATTTTGTTTTACCGCGGCCAGTATGCCCAACAGAACGCCCAGTACGGTTGCCAATAGCATAGCCGCCAGTGCCAGCAGCAGGGTGCCGGGTAATGCTTCCAGTAAAACTTCGGTTACATCTTTTTTGGACTGATAGGACCTCCGCAAATAGGGTACCTTGATCGCCAACTTCTTATCCCCCCCGATAAAAAAACCTTTCAGTTGCTTTTTCTCAATATCATCCCTGCTATGAACTGCAATCGGCGATACATCATTCAGGTATAAAACAAACTGCTTCCATTTGGGTTGATCCAGTGCCAGTTCTCTTCGAATGTTCTGAATCGTTCTGGCATCCCCACTCTGCCCCAGCACCAGCCGGGCGGGATCACCAAACCCCTGGAACAGGAAAAACACCACTACCACCACTCCTATTAAAACAAGAATGCCGTAGGTTATTTTTCTGGCGAGGAAACGGAGCATATTAATTTGAGAATTTGAAAATTTGAAAATTTGAAAATTATGCTGCGCCTGGAACGAAAAAATTTTCAAATTAAAACCCAAGCTTCTCCACATCCGCAAATCCCTGTTTTGTCACAACCGTTGCACCCTTCATCAGGAAGAATGTGGGGGTTACCCGGGCGGCCGTTTTTAGTACGGTGGCATCGCATTTTACAATGGGTATATGGGTAAAAAGTGTCAGGGCCTTTTCTGCATCTGCCGTTACCAGGATGAGATGTATGTTCTTTTGCCGGGCTTTTGCCAGTGTTTTTTCAAAAGCGGGTCGCCAGGCGGTTACCTGGTTAAAATCTTTGGCGAGCACAAGAATATAAGGCGTTTCCTGCTCAAAGATGGCTGCCGTGGTATCTGCACCTGCCAGGGTATGCAGGGAGAAGTCCACTATTTTAGGTTCCAGGCCATTGCCTTTTTTTACAAGTTTATCATGTCTTCCTACGTATTCGTAAGTGGAATCGAAATCGGCTGGGAAATGTTCCTGGTCGAACTCAATTTCTTTTCCAGATTTTTTATACTTGAAAAGGATGGCAAAACTATCCGGTACCGCGCCTTGAGGTACTTTCATCTGCTCAACTATATTATTTCCTTTTTTATAGGGCAGGCAATCTATAAAGGGCAGGTGACGCAACACATACAGTTGCCCAGCTGTACTGGCAATAATAACCACCACGAGTAATACGATGGCCGCACCGGAGCTCAGCCATGATCCGATCCGTTTTAATGACACCATTAAGACCAATATCAGCACCAGCAGTAAAAGGTCTTTACCAAAGGATTGGGCGGGGGTTAGGGGAAGGCAATCCCCGAAGCATCCGCAGGTTTTGATCTTGCCGGAGAACAGGGCATAACCGGTTAAAAAGGTAAAGAAAATAATCAGTAACAATAAAAGCCAGCTGAACAACTTCATTCTCCAGCCGATAATCACGGCCACACCGGCCAAAATCTCAAACACATTCATCACAACCGACAGTACCAGGGTATATCCATGAAGGCCCGTTAATCCCCATACCTCAAAAAACTCCTGCATTTTATAGCTCAGGCCCAATGGGTCATTCGCTTTAATAAGGCCTGAAAAAATAAACAGTAACCCTACAAACCACCGGGTAAGTATGAGAAGTGTACGGGTAAATGAATTAGTGTTTGCCATCTTCTATTAAAATTAGTGCAAAAGCAGCGTAGTTGATAATGTCTACATAATTGGCGTCGATACCTTCACTGATCAGGGTTTTACCGTCGTTCGCCAGTATCTGCTTGATGCGCATGAGTTTCATCAGTATCAGGTCGGCAAAACTCTCCTGGCTCATTTCGCGCCAGGCTTCACCGTAGTCGTGGTTCTTATCCTGCATGGTTGTTTTGGCCACATCTACCGCCTTATGATACAGTTCATCCACTTTTTCAACCGGCAGCTCTTCCACTGTTGGGTTACCCAGTTCGAGCTGCATAAGGCCAATGGCGGCATAATTGAGAATGCCCTTAAATTCAGAAGCTATATCATCCCCTATTTTCTGGGTTTGTAGATCCTGGATGGTACGGATACGAAGGGCTTTGATAAATATCTGGTCAACCACGGATATGGTACGCAATACCCTCCAGGCGGTGCCATAGTCTTTTGTTTTCTTGATGAATATATCCCTGCACTGCCCGATGGCCGCGTCGTATTGCTGATTGGTATTCTCCATTATTAAAATGAACGCTTTAGCTGCTTGGTAATATCTTTATGGTTCGGATTTGGGATTACGGATTACGGATTATGGATTATCGATTATGGATTGTTGAAGGTATAAGCGCGTTCGCGTCAACCTAAATCCTAAATCCGCAATCCGTAATCCGTAATCCCCAAATCCGCAAATCCCAAATCCGCTGCAATATAATTTAATACGGGGTATGTTCACACTTAACTGTAATGGAAGATTGTTGGTAATAGATGAACCTGTTGTTATGGGTATTATCAATGCAACACCGGATTCTTTCTATAGCGAGGGCAGGCAGGGAACCGTGGAAGCAGCCCTGGCCAAAGCGGAGCAGATGATCTGGGAAGGTGCCGCTATCCTGGATATCGGGGGGCAAAGTACGAGGCCGGGGGCCTCCGAAGTGGGCATAGAAGAAGAATTGCAAAGGGTGATACCCGTAGTAGAAGCCTTACACAGCCGGTTCCCGGGCATCTTCCTTTCGGTTGACACTTATCATGCCCCGGTAGCACGGGCTGCCGTAGAAGCAGGTGCTTCACTGGTGAACGATATCGGGGGCGGCTATTTTGATCCTGCCATGCTGGAAACAGTAGCCGGTCTCCGGGTTCCCTACATCTGTATGCATGTCAAAGGCGATAGGGCTACCATGCACCGGCACCCGGTATACGAAAATGTGACTCGTGAGGTACTGGATTATTTTATTTCGCGGCTGGCTGACTGTAAAAAAGCCGGGATCAACGATGTTATCATCGACCCCGGCTTCGGATTCAGTAAAACGATCGAACATAATTTCCAGTTGTTGAAGGAACTGGAAGTTTTCCAATTTCTTCAGAAGCCCCTGTTACTGGGCATCTCCCGTAAATCCACCATCTACAAAACCCTGGGCATTACGCCGGAAGAAGCCCTCAACGGAACTACCGTTCTGCACACGGCCGGGCTCCTGCAAGGCGCATCCATCCTGCGTGTTCACGACGTAAAAGAAGCCCTGCAGGCAGTGAGGCTTACAGGGCTTCTTTTGCGTCGTGAGACGTGAGGCGTGAGACGTGAGACGTCGATCGAGAGATATGAATACTGGCTTTATTCACGCCTCACGTCTCACGTCTCACGCTTCGCGCGTTTTATCGTTTTGGCATCTGTGGCATAGCCGGGGTTGGGGTTGGTGGCGGCGGAGTGGTAATGTCTACTACTTCCACTTCAAATACCATATTGGCATAACCCGGGATAACGGGTGGCTGACCTTTGTCGCCGTAGGCCAGCATGGCGGGAATGAATACCCTGCCTTTGCCACCTTTTCCGAAGAGGCGAATACCTTCATCCAATCCCGGGATCACACTGTTATTGCCACCGGCACTTCCTACCAGTATTTGCAGGGGTGCGGTATTGCGTCCTTTCGGATCGGTATTGGTATCGAATGGAAGGCCGTTCTTGCTGAACAGGCCTTTGTACATCACGTGGGCCATTTTGCCTGAGTCGGCTTTCAGTGCCGGGTCTCCTGCATTTTGTATCTCTACAAATGCACCTGACCGGGTGGTAACGGTATTTTTGGCACCGATCTTAGCGGCATAGTCCTGCAATTCTTTTACCTCGCGCTGTTTTTCATTGTCTACTTCTTTCTGAACATCCGCCTGGGCTTCTGCCTGCGTGTTGAATGATTTGAGGATTTCGATACGTCCTTTGATCATATCGCGCTGATGGAACAGCGAGTTGTACTCGAGCATGCCCAGCTTTTTAAGGGAATCAACACTCAGCACAAAATCAACCTTATCGCCAACCGCGCATTCGGTTAATATTTCCAGGAAACTGTGTTTGCTTTTGTTGGCCGTATCAATCACCAGGTAGCCCGGGATGTGACCAAAAGAGGTATTGAATATAGAATCCTTAGGTGGTATCTTGTACTCAACATTAAATTTTAAGAACTGCCCGTTCTTTAACTTTTCGGAGCCGCTGCCCTTTGTGATCTTATACGCAACGCCCGAAGGTGTTTTCTTGTATTGGTTACAGCTTGCAAGCAATACGATCGCCAGTAACAGCGTGGTGGTGGTCTTTATCATTATTGTAGTTGATTTTGATATTCCAGAATAACTTCCTTGAATTTTTTAACCGTGGCCTCGAGCGACTCACTGCTTCTTCCGCCGGCGGCATTTTTGTGGCCTCCTCCTTCAAAATGTTTCCGCGCAAACAGGTTCACGTCAAAATCGCCCTTGCTGCGGAAGCTCCATTTTCTCTCCTCATCACGGTCTATCACGATAGCGCCGAACCTGATTCCCTGTATAGAGAGCAAATAATTCACCAGGCCTTCCGTATCACCGGTCTTTATATCATGCCTTTGCAGATCGGCTTTCGTAATATACATCAAAGCCGTATTATATTCATATAGCACTTCCATCCGGTTCACGAGTGCAAACCCGATAAAACGGAGGCGGTTCTCCAGGAAATTATCATATATATTATCGTGCACCCTGTTATGCTGCAATCCCGCGTCTTTCAACGCGGCAACCATACGATGTACAGAGGAAGTAGTAGACGGGAAGCGGAAAGAACCCGTATCCGTCATTACCCCTGTATACAGGCATTCTGCCACTTCGATGCTGATCTTGTCGGCATGCCCCGAATTGACGATCAGATCATACACCATTTCGCAGGTAGAACTTTTACCCGTATCACTTATCCCATAGGTAAACGCTTCTTCCTGTGGCTGCTGGTGATGATCTATCAGAACCTTAATACAGGTTGCTTCGGTTAACGGCTGCTCCATGTTTTTGGTACGGTGCAGGATATTGAAATCCAGGCAAAAGATGATATCAGCGGAATGGATCAAGGCCTTTGACCGCTCTTTATTCTTTTCAAAATCGATCACTTCCTTTACCCCCGGCATCCAGTTCAGGAAATCGGCCCAGTTAGTGGGCGAGATGACGGTAGCATCATGACCCAGGCTCTTGAGAAAATGGTATAAGCCCAAAGTAGAGCCCATCGCGTCGCCATCCGGCTTTTGGTGCATGGTTATCACCACTTTGGATGGGGTGTTGAGTAAGGGGTAAAATGCTTCTATCGACTGCATAGGTGGCGGCAAAATTGCGGTTTATGGGTTATTCTATCAAAACAATTTTACCATGCCCCCCTTCCTTTTTAACAAAATTAAACCCCGGATTTCCCCAAAAAGGAAGCGGATTGCCTATTTTTGCCGCCCAAATTGAAGACTTATTATGACCAACAGAACATTTACCATGATCAAACCGGATGCAACCGGTAAGGGTTACACGGGTGCCATCCTCGACCAGATTTTGAAGGCTGGTTTCAGCATTAAAGCGCTAAAATGGATTTGGCTGACCAAAGAACAGGCCGGCTTATTTTACGATATCCACAGGGAAAGGCCTTTTTTCGGTGAACTGGTTGATTTTATGTCAAGCGGCCCGATCGTAGCCGCCATCCTTGAAAAAGACAATGCAGTAGCCGATTTCAGGAAACTGATCGGAGCTACCAATCCCGCCCAGGCAGAAGAAGGTACCATCCGCAAGCTATACGCGGCTTCCATCGGCGAAAACGCCGTACACGGCAGCGATAGCGATGAGAATGCTGCGATTGAAGGGGATTTCTTCTTTTCTAAGCTGGAGAGGTGTTAGTCGTAAGTTGTAAGTCGTAAGTCGTAAGTCAAAACCAGACTTGTGACTTACGACTCATGACTTACGACTTACGACTCACGACTTACGACTCACAACTCACGGCTTCCCCCCTTCCACCCCTACTCCTTTAAAACTCACCTGTTTCACCAGTCCATTTGTAAAAACGATATCGGCGGTTCTTGAGAAAGCACCCATGGCACTGCCATTGAAGCCCAGAACGATGAAGGTAGACTTCCCGGGAGCGATCTTGTCGGCCGTTTTGAATTTAGGAGTGGTGCAGCCACAGGTTACCTTTACATCCTGTATCACGAGTGTATCGGAACTGATATTCTTTATGTAAACATTATATTCAAGGGGTTTCCCAAAAGCGATATTACCCATATCGTAGTCGCTGTTGGTAACGGTGATAAAGGTATTCGGGTCCTTATGGGTGGTGTCTGTCTGCGCCTGGGTGGTGCTGGCCAGGAGTACCGCAAGAAGCGGGATCAGGATTTTTTTCATGGGTGTGGCTTTACACGAAAGTGCTTCAAAACTAATAAAAGATAGCCCAATTTTTATACAGGTGTTTTGTAAGAATAGCATAATTTTATTGAGTAATTCGCTGTAGCCATATACCCAAAAGCTATTTATTTACCGTGCGTATGATGAAAAATTTTACTACCCTCCTGCTGAGTTGTCTCACCCTTACCTGTTTTGCGCAGGGTGGCAAGCAAACCTTTTTAGTTTCTTCGGATACAACTTCGCCCATTTCGTATACCCGTATTACAGCCATCGACCTGCATGGCGGTACCAAAGTGATTGATATCTATGATCCGCAGCAGAAATATGCGGTGAGGACCAACGGTCTGAGAAACTACCTCCCTTTACAACAAAATGCTTTTATCAATTCCAAAACGGGTGGGCTGGATACGCTGCGCAGCCCAACGGGTGGTGCCATTGCCTGTATGGCGTTTGACGCAAAAACAAACCGTTTGTTTTATATACCCCAATACCTTTCTGAATTAAGGTATATGGACCTGAACCAGAAAGACCCTTCTTTTACTTATCTCGATAACCAGTCGCTCAATCTCCTGCATGCCCCCAATGATGTAGCCAACCAGGTTACCCGGATGACGATCGGTGCGGATGGCTTTGGATACGCGCTTACCAATGACGGTGAACATCTTATCAAATTCACAACCGACGGAACCCCGGTAATACAGGATTTGGGTGTACTGGTAGATAAACCCAGCAATAAGGTTTTTGTGCGATCCAGTTGCTCTTCCTGGGGCGGCGATATGGTATCCGATGCGAATAATAATCTTTATCTGGTTAGCCAGTTCAACCACATGTTTAAAATCTCTCTTCCCAGCAAAGAGGTGGAGTATATGGGCTATATCAGTAACCTTCCACCGGCGTTTACTACCAATGGGGTATCGGTAGACGAAAACGGGGACATGATCTTAAGCTGCGGAAGTTCCCTTTCCCGGGGTATTCCGCCTTTTTATAAGATTTCCAACTGGGATTACTTGCAGGGTGTGCCATTGGAAGAAAAAGTGAAAGGACTGGGCAATATTTCTGATATGGCCAGCAGCAATCTTTTATTCCAGAAAACCGTTGCTGCTACGCCGGCGGCTACCAACTCCGTGCTGTTAAAAACCCAGGAACCGCAGAAACTGCTGCCTGTATATACGGTTTTTCCTAACCCGGTGAGCCGCGGAAAGTTTACCATCAGAACCCAAAATATTACAGATAAGGGGGAATATAAAATGGTCATCATCGATGTCACCGGAAGGGTTGTCATGGAAGCCAGGATGAACCTGGGAACAGGTTCCAATACCAATACCTTTACGTTCCCTTCCCAGGAGGCGAAAGGCATTTATTCGCTGCTGGTGGTGGATTATTTCGGTCGCACCGTATATTCCCAGCAGTTAATTGTTGAGTAGGTGTCAATGCCGATTAATTTCTACACATGGTGGTATTCAATTTGCATGAATACGCTAAAACCGTGTTATGAATCATCCCAACCCCACACCTGTACAACCCTTACCTGAGAAAGTAACGGAAGAAAAAACCGAGAAAGAACTGGATCCGGATACGGAAGTTCATAAACAAGGCTCCGATTTCATTAAAAAAGAAGATCATCACCTGGAAGTGGACGATGAAGTAAAAAAAGGGTAAGTGTTCAGTATAATGAGCTTATTTTTGGGGGGATATGTCCCTCTTTATCAGTTCCCTTAATTCCGGCAGTAACGGTAATTGCTATTATATTGGTAATGGTACTGAAGCTATCCTGGTGGATGCGGGAATCTCATGCCGTGAAACCGAGAAAAGAATGAAGCGGCTGGGATTATCGATGGATCTCGTGAAAGCGATATTTATTTCACATGAACATGGAGACCATATTGCCGGCCTGCCCGTACTGGCCAAAAAATTCAATCTTCCTGTCTATATTACTCCCCATACCCAACGCAACTGCCACCAAACTCTGCAGGCAGGATGCACGGTTGCATTTAAGCCGTTTCAACCCATCACCATTGGAAGCCTGCGCATAACAGGTTTTCCCAAAGCGCATGACGCGATCGATCCACACAGCTTTATAGTAGAATGCAATGGTGTAACCGTGGGGATTTTTACCGATATCGGAAATGTTTGTAAACATCTCACCGGTTATTTTAAACAATGCCATGCCGCCTTTCTGGAGGCAAACTATGACGTGGATATGCTGGAAAAAGGCAGCTATCCCTATCACCTGAAAAAACGCATTCGCGGAGGTGAAGGGCATCTTTCCAATGATGAGGCGTTAGCCTTGTTTACGCAGCACAGGCCCCATTTCATGACGCACCTGCTACTATCCCATCTGTCCAAAAACAATAATTCACCCGAGCTTGTGGCAGAAGTGTTTAACCGTCACGCTTGCAATACAAAAGTGGTGGTAGCCACCCGGTACGAAGAAACGGAAGTATTTCATATAACAGGAACGTCATCGGCACCGATAACCTACACACCGTTTCCCTCTTTGCAGCCTAAAAAAACAGTGGCTAAAAAGCATCAGTCACAACTTACGCTGTTCTCCTGATAACCGGGTACTGAACCCTGCGGCAATCCGGTACGGTTAATCCTCTTCCTCCGTTGTGGTGGTAACCACACGTTTGTTTCCATGGGGACCATTTCTTTCGATGGTTGTGATCTTTCGTCTCCGGCTGCTGCCGCTGAAAAGAATGATAAGGATCAGGAGTACTATTATGCCGCTAACCCACATCCAGTTTTGACTGAACCATGAGCCTACGTCATTTCCGTTGATTTCTACCTTGGCATCCTGTGCCAACAGGGTTGACTGCAAACCTAACAGCATTCCCAGGAATGCGAAAATTTTGGAGGAAAGTTTATGGGTGATCGTTTTCATAGTAGTGTCGTTTCCGGGTAGACACTAAAAAACCGTGCCGCAGGGTGTGATGGGGGTGAATCGCGAGAGACGGCATGGGTTTTAAAGAACGACTTGCCATTTATTGTCATCGTCCAGGGTATAGCTGAGGCCGTTACTCATTTCGTGTACGGTTCGGCCGTTTTTGGACGGGTGGATAGCTTTTTCAAATACGGGCCTCCCGCTGTCGCGGGTAAGGTAGCGTAGCAGGGCGCTTACATTGGGTGCCACATCCCAAAGCCATTCACTTTCTTCTTCTTTTACAAATGCAGAGCTCATAATACTGCAAATTACAAATAACAGGCCGGGTTACTGGCATGCAATTTTTACGGTATTGATAAAATCCTATCCTATGAGAAACTTTTATCAGGACCCCAATTTGAAGCATCCGGAAACCGGAGAACCGGCCAACAACCCGGATAACCAACCGGATAGCGAGGAAGATGTTATTGACGGAGAAGACAATGAGTGGGTAAATTCATCGGACCTGGATGCAGTAGATCCGGATGATATTGCGTTAGGCGAAGAATACCTGTAAATTTTAATCTATTGATTTCACGGATTTATCTATACATTTTTCCCGGCAGCTCTCATTTATAACCTGAACCATCCATATTTTTCTTACTGTTAGCCGGTAACCTAAAAAACGACAGGCTGCGTGCAAAAGCAAAAGGCGGTCTTGCCATTGTTATTTGTAAACAGTTAAATCTTTTTTTATGGATCGCAAGTTATTTTTAAGACAGGGGCTGGGTGCCCTTGGTGCTGGCTTTATTCTTCCCCTGGCCATGGGTTGTCGAAAGACGGCTGATAGTGCCGGTGATACCAGCACAACTGCAGAAACCGGCAGTTGTATAGTAGCCCCAACTGAAACCGCGGGGCCTTTCCCTACCATTACACCATCAAGCCTGGTTTCTTCTAATATTGTTAGCGACCGAACCGGGGTTCCCTTTACCATTAAAATTACAGTCAACAATAAAAATGCTTCCTGTTCCGCCCTGGCAGGTGCCATTGTGGATATCTGGCATTGTGATGCGGCGGGCAATTATTCTGAATATGGTGGTACATCTATGCAGAGTACGAACTATACCTCGGTACATTTTTTACGCGGCAGGCAAACAACCAATGAGGGTGGCCTGGTTACCTTTACCTCAATTTTTCCCGGCTGGTATTCGGGAAGGGCACCGCATATACACGTTCACATATACAATGCATCCGGCACCTCTCTAATGATTACCCAGATTGCATTCCCGACTGATGTTTGTGATACCGTATATACAACAGCCACCAACTATTACACCAAAGGGAAGCAGGATACTTCCAACGCAAGCGATAATGTATTTTCCGATTCGCTCGCCAGCCAACTGGCAAGTGTCAGCGGCAGTGTTTCCTCCGGATATACCCTTACGCATGTAATAACCGTTGCAGCCTGATGACCGCTAAAATATATCTGGCTTCCAACCGTGGCAAGCACGAGCTGCCCTGGTTCAGGAGCTTTCATATGTTTAATTTTGGCAGCTACTATAGTGAATTCCGCAGTGCACCTGGCAACCTGTATGTTTTCAATGAAGACACGCTTGCTGGAGGAAAGCAGTTCACTGTAACGGTAGAGGAGGAAAGTCAAATCCTGTTAATCCCCCTGGTTGGCGTTGTCGGCTGTAACAAGCAATGTACTGCCCCTGGTGAGGCCCTGCTGATAAACGCTTTCCCGGGAGAAGAACTTGATTTTTCAAACCCTTATGAACAGGAAGAAGACCTGGTGAATTTCTTACAGGTATGGTTTAAAAACAATACAATTCGAAATGCCGCCACTCAACTGTTCCCTTTTTCTCTCGAAACAAATGGACTGACGCAGGATATTATAACTGATGGGCAGTATCCCCCACTGAGCATTGGAAAATTCCGCGGAAGAGAAAAAGGTGTTTATCGTTCAAAAGCTGGATGCCATGGCCTTTTTGTATTCGTAATAGATGGCGTATTCGAGGTGGAGGACAGGCTGTTACATGCCCGCGATGGATTGGAGCTCAAAGGCATTGATTCCATTGAATTTGAAGCCCTTAGCGAAGATGCCATTCTGTTGATCACCGGAATTGATATTGGCTGTTAGCTGTTAGCTTTTGGCGGTTGGCTTTTGGCGGTTGGCTTTTGGCGGTTGGCTTTTGGCGGTTGGCTTTTGGCGGTTGGCTTTTGGCGGTTGGCTTTTGGCGGTTGGCTTTTAGCGGTTAGACAAGATATCGATTTTATCCGGCCCGGTAATGAATTACCGGGTATTTTTGTAGTTACTAGCCATCGGCTAACAGCTAACAGCTAACAGCTAACAGCTAACAGCCAACAGCCAACAGCTAGCAGCCAACAGCTAGCAGCCAACCGCCAAAAAAAATCCCCCAATCCTGTAACATCTTAACCCTCCCTGCGATTATATAACAAATACAGCCGACTGCTTTTGGAAATACAGGAGACAATAACAACTGAGGAAATAGTGGAGCGGTGTAAACGGGGGGATGCTTCCGGGTACACTGAGCTGTATAACCGCTATGCAAAGGAGGTATACAATTCCATTTACCGGCTGGTGAACCATACCGGGGAGGCGGAAGACCTGTTACAGGAGGCATTTTTAGCCGCATTCCAGGCCATAGGTGGGTTTGAGCACACGGGAGGCTTCCGGGCCTGGGTGAAGCGGATAGCGATCAACAAAGCTATCTCCTGGCTGCGTAAAAAGAAAGTGCGGCTGGTAGAACTGGAGGTTGGAGGCATCCGGGTGGAGGAAGAAGAAGGGATTGACGAGGAAGCTTTTGCATTTACCGTGGAAGAGGTAAAAAAAGCGATCGAGGCCTTGCCGGAAGGATACCGCACCATCGTACAGCTGTACCTGGTAGAAAATATACCACAGGCTGAAATTGGTGCTATGCTGGGCCTGGCGCATAATACCGTAAGGATACAATATCACAGGGCAAAACAGCGGATACTGAAAACGCTAAAAGAAGGAGGCTTATCATGAGTAACGAACTGGAAAAATTTGTACAGCATAACCGTGCGGCATTCGACGGACAGGAACCGAACCCTGCCGTGCTGCAACGCCTGCAGGAACAGATGAAGGGGGCTCAAAAAAAGAAGGGTATTATCGTCTCTTTTCAAACCATACGCTGGGCCGCGGCTTGCGTGGTAGTATTGGCCGGACTGGGCCTATTCTACCTGGCGCAACCCAACGGCGCTGGAATACAAGCAACGGCACCGCAGCAACAGGTTAAACAGGTACCTGGGGCGGTTGCACAGGCAACTGAACCAGTAAAAAATGAACCGGCCAGCAGCGGCAGCGAATTACCTGCCAACCCGGTAAAACTGGCCGCGCAAAGCGACAATACCTATGAACAGCAGCTCCTGGCCCGTAAACAGGCACTGTTTGCCAAACTGAACGATATGGCATCACCCGGCAGCAGGGTTGCCGCGGCAGGAGAAGCCTATAAGCTGAAAACGGCGGATAAAGAGATCGTGGATGCGCTGGTTCATTCGATGACAAATGATCCCAATACCAATGTCCGCCTCGCCGCACTGGATGCCCTTACCCGGTTTCACCGTGAAAGCTATGTGAAACAACAACTGGTAAAAGCCCTGAAAAAGCAAAACGACCCGATGGTACAGATACCACTGATCCAATTGCTTACCAAAATGCGGCAAACAGCCATCCTCGACCAGCTTGAAAAACTGGTAAAGGATGACAACACGATGGATGCGGTGAAGGACAATGCGTATTCGGGAATTTTACTGCTGAAATCGTGAGGGGGGGTAGGAATTAGGAATTAGGGGTTAGGGGTTAGGAATTAAATCCAACTGCTAAGGGCTAACAGCTAATAGCTAACAGCCAAAAGCTAATGCACAAACCACCGGTTCATGCATGACGGGGGTAGAGCATTTACTCATATATCAAATCAAACAAAAAAAACACAATGAAAAAGTACATTATAACCACATGTATCGGGTTACTGGCGCTGGTGGGTACGCAGGCGCAGGAATATAAAGTTGCGAAAAGCACGGGGAAACTTGTTATTAATCTTTCTTCTGTTACTGTTGAAGGATATAACGGCAATGAGATTGTTTTTACCTCTACCCGTGAAGCCAGCGAGGAAGATGACCGCGCAAAAGGCCTTAGGCCTATTAACGGATCGGGGTTGACGGACAATACCGGACTGGGCATTGCCGTGAATGAAAAGAATGGAAACATTGAAGTGGAACAGGTTACCCAGCGCGCCTCACAGGTTAAGATCATGGTGCCAAAAGGCGTTAGCGTTTCCTATTCCTTTACCAAGGCCGTAAATGCGGGTAAGGCCAGCTTTAAAAACATAGAAAGCGAAATTGAAATTTCAGTGCAGCATAATAAAGTTTACCTGGAGAATATTACCGGCCCCTTAACTGTAAAGGCAGTGTACAGCGAGGTAGATGTAAAATTCGGGAGCACCATCAAAGGACCGATATCCATCGCTTCTATCTATGGCCATGTGGATGTGGCCATCCCGCTTACCACCAAAGCAGATCTGAAAATGAATACTTCCTACGGCGAAATACTGGCCTCTCCCGATTTCAAGATTGAAGTGGAAAAAACAGGCGATATGATCAGCTACAAAAACAACACCGTAAAAGGCAAACTCAACGGCGGCGGAACTGATATCAGCCTTGTATCTAACTATGGTAAAATTTATCTGAGGAAAAGAGGGGACTAGGGTAGCTAGTAGCTATTAGCTTTTGGCTGTTAGCTGTTAGCAACAGCCAACGGCCAACAGCCAATAGCCAATAGCCAATAGCTAAAAGCTAACAGCTCCCCCTTCCCTACTCACACTAAACTACATGTATGAAAAACATATTTATGTTGATCTGTTGCTTTGCCGCTTTGTACGGCGGGGCGCAGACAACGGTTACCAAATCGTACCCTGTAAAACCAGGGCAGCAGGTAAAACTGGAATTCGACTACCCGCAAACAGTAAGGGTAAGTACCTGGGATAAGAATGAAGTGTATATCAAGGCCCTGGTATCTATTAACGATGGTATGAATGATAGCGCATTTGTACTGGAACAGGGAGGCGATAATGATCTCGTCTCTATCCGCAACAAAATATCCAATATGGATAAGCTGCCACGTACCTATACCGTTATGCAGAACGGCACAAAGCTTCATTTTAAAACAAGGGAAGATTTCGACCAATACCGGAGTAAGGGGGAACATTTCAATTACAGTTCAGATGGTGTTGATATCAAGATCACCCTCGAAGTGAAAGTACCGGCCAATACGGTAACAAATGTAAAAGCCACGTACGGAATAGTGGAGCTGCTTGACTTTAATGGCCCTGTAACTGTAACGGCCACCTATGGCGGTATTGATGCCACCGTTAACGAAGCCAAAACCGGTAAGCTCACCGCCACCACCAGTTACGGCACCATCTATACCAATCTCGACCTGAAGCTGACCGATAAAACGGAAAGAGATTTTTTTACTTCCATAACAGCTGAACCAGGAAAGGGTCCGGCTTACACACTGAAATCTACATACGGTAAGATCTATTTGAGGAAACCGTAGCATGATGACCGATTATTAATGCCTCAGGTCTTAGCCTAAACCATACTGCCGGATGAATCATCCGGCAGTATGGTTTAGAATAGCCTGGTACCAGGTTGCAGCTAAAAGGTATTTTCTACTCTGCACTTCTGACTGGTCTCCCCTTTGTTGAGAGAATAGATTCATTATATTTTTGACCACTTCATGTAAATCATACACAAAGTCAGCGTAATCCCTGATAAAAAAAGGCCCGCATAAAAATACGGGCCGATGTTTGGTGGCTTTACCCAAAACTCACCGCACATGAAGTATGTGGAAGTAAAATTTTCAACCTAAAAATAACACCCGAATGTTTCCGGAATATTTTATTTGACAAACGGCAACGGGTGCTGATAAGCAAACGCTGGAATGTAGAAAAGGTTACAGCAAAATTTTGAATTTTGAATTTTGAATTTTGAATTCTGAATTCTGGATTGCGGATTGCGGATTGGGGTGGAATGATTATTTTACGATGGAAAGCGAATCAAAAAGTACAGATCATGCCAAACTGGTTAAGAACCTTACTCGCCGGCTGGGGAGCAGCCAAATGGGGCGGCGGATGCCTCGGAACCATTGTTGTATTTGTAATACTGTATTGGGTGTTGGGCCATGTTGGTTGTAACTAAGGCGGTCAGGCCCTGATTCCCAGGCAATGCCCTATTATTTTCTTGGCCAGGGTTCTGAACCCTTCCTGGCTGGCAGGTTTAAGGAGATAGTCTTTGGCACCCAGCTTTAGCGAGGTCTGGATAAAAAAATCCTGGCTGGATGTACTCCAGATCAATTTGGGTACATCGGCGTAATCCGGGTATTTCCTGATTTCTTCCAGTACCTGGCTTCCATTTAAAAACGGCATATTGAAATCCAGTACAATGGTACAGGGAAGATCAGAGCTATCCCGGCCAGCGAGAAACTCCACCACTTTTTTCCCATCCGCAAAGCTTTTTACCCTGGCAGATGGTGCTACGGCGAGTATCGCGTTTTCCAGCATTTCCCTGTCCTCGGCATCATCATCTGCCAACAAAATCCATTTCCCGTCCATTACGCCAATTTTTATGTGAAATAAAAAGCAGGCAAATCTATCTTTTTTCGGATTATTTTCTTACAATTTTTAGTAAAAAGCTAGTTTTGGAGGTGAGCTGTGAGCTGTGAGCTACGAGCCATGAGCTTCTGGCTTTACTAATTAACGGTGAACTGTCAATTATAGCTTGCAGCCCGAAGCTTGAAGCTCGCAGCTTGAAGCTCACAGCTTGCAGCTCGCAGCTTGAAGCTCGAAGCTTGAAGCTCGCAGCTCGAATCTCACACCCCAAAACTAAACCCCCATGCCCCACCGTCTCCCCTGTTTTCTTTTTGTGCTTCTATTTGTAACGGTGCTGACAGCTCGTAGTTCACAGCCTGCAGCTCGCAGCACCTGGCCGGATACCATTCCTGTTTTGATCCGGTGTGACGACATTGGTATGTGTCATGCGGTAAACATGGCGGCTAAGAAAGTGCTGGAGACGGGTATACCCGTTTCGATGTCGGTGATGGTTCCCTGTTCCTGGTTTGCGGAAGCGGCGGAAATGTTGAAAAAATATCCCAATGTTTCGGTAGGTATTCACCTTACGCTCAATTCCGAATGGAAACAGTATCGGTGGGGGCCCGTGGCCGGGTATAAAGCTGTTCCTTCCCTGGTGGATTCGAGCGGCCATTTCTTCCCATCACGAAGCCTTCTTTTTGCCCATCAGCCAAGGCTGGAAGAAATAGAGACCGAACTTCGCTCGCAGATAGATAAAGCGTTGCAGGCAGGATTAAAGATTGATTACCTCGATTATCATATGGGAGCAGCTGTACAAACTCCCGAAACCCGGTCCATACTGGAAAAGCTGGCCGCTGAATATAAAGTAGCCATCTCCCGCTATTATGATGAAGTGGATGTAGACGGGTGGTACTTTACTCCCGTTGGAGAAAAAAAAGATTCCATCCTAACCAAGCTCGCAACGCTGCAACCGGGTGGAACCAAACTATTTGTGATACATGTAGGACTGGATACCCCGGAAATGAATGCCCTTGAAGACCTGAATCCTTTCGGACCCAAGCAAATGAGCCTGCACCGTAACGCAGAGTTCCAGGCCATCGTTTCCCCCCGGTTCCAGTTGCTACTCAAAACCGCAAAATACCGGGCCGTTAACTACCGGATGCTGAATCAGGCGAAGGGATTGGCAAGTATGAAAAGACCTTGAAAGGATTGACAGCTTTGATTACCAGCGTTGGGGACCAGCTTTTGGAGGAAAATTTGCAAATACTAAATTAATTAGTATTTTAGTGCTAATAATTTTATTAGCCGATATGATTTTCAGACTTCACCTTTTAATCAATACGGAACCAGGTGATAGCCGTTACCCGTATATTGGTATCGCTGATGAATCGAACAGCCATATCCATATTTCGAAGGAGCATGTGAACCTGCTTACGGAGAATGTTTCCGATTACAATGAGAACGACTATTTTCTTACTTCCAGGACGGTTGAGCTGGATCTTTCCTTTATAGATAAACTGGTGCATGATTTTATCCAGCAGGATGATTATGAGCTGGTAACCTGGCTGGAGGACAAGAAAAGCATGATCATCTCCTATTACTCCTGGCCGGAGGGCCGGTATACCGAGCGGCATATATTTGAAACCCACCGCGATGAGGTTACAGGCCAACTGATTGATAACCTTTACCCTATGATGCAGAAGCTGCTGGCGGATGCACTGACAGTGGATCAGTAGCATTTTTGCCTGGTTTATACGCTAAAAGCCTGAATACTCCCCCTGGAAAGACTTTTATTTTTCCACACTGCATTTAAATGCTTTCTGCAATTTTCAAGTATCGTATATTGTGCTACAACTTAATTCACCCATTTAAATTCTAAACAACATGGCTAAAGCAACAAAGAAAGCCGCTCCCAAAAAAGCAGTAAAAAAAGCGGCCCCGAAAAAAGCAGCTCCTAAGAAAGCAGCGAAAAAAGCCGCTCCTAAAAAAGCAGCTCCCAAGAAAGCAGTAAAAAAAGCAGCCCCGAAAAAAGCAGCTCCCAAAAAAGCAGCTAAAAAAGCGGCTCCTAAAAAGAAAGCGGCAAAAAGGAAACCTAATGCGGCTTTTATGGCACCCCTTACTTTAAGTGCTGAATTATCTGCTGTGCTGGGTAATAAAAAAGCCCTTCCAAGAACACAGGTGATCAGCGAAATCTGGAAGTATTTTAAAAAGAACGGGCTACAGGATACCAAGAACAAAAGAATGATCAACGCCGACGCGAAACTGAAACCCATTTTCGGTAAAGCACAGATCTCTATGTTTGAACTGGCTAAAATTCTGAATGGTCATTTGAGCTAGACTACTACAACCTTAATAGATAAAGAGCCGTCTCAATAAAAATTTGAGGCGGTTTCTTTTTTACAGGCCGGGAAGAAGGCCCCCCTATTCATATGATCTTTCCTGCCCCGGTGTTTGAAGAATATAAAAATACACCGGCATCCTTACCACAAACCCGAGCGACTGATACACAGCAACGGCTCGGTCATTATCGCTTTTCACGTGTAAGTAGGGTTTTGCCCCTTCATTTCGTATTTGATGAAGTTGTGAGAGAAGCAACTGTTTAGCGTAACCTTTACCCAGGTACGCCGGATGTGTGCAAACGGCACTGATCTCCATATAATCCCAACAATGAAAACGGCGGCCTGTCATGGCCACCAGCTTTTCATCGTCGAAAATACCTTCATAATTGCCAAACTCGATGGTGCGTGTGCCAAATGGCCCGGGTTGGGTAAGCTTTGTAAGTGCCAGCATACCAGGAATATGGTCGGTTGTCAGCGGCACGATACCAGCTCTTTCCGGTTTATTCACATGGGCACCCTCATACACCATTTGAAAGCCGGGAATGCACCTGATTAATTTCCATGGCGCGGGGATGTTTAACAGCTGATCTGCCCAAAGGAAAATGCGCCGGCCTGGCGGAAGCAGCTTATCCAGCTCCATCCAATTCCCGGCAGAAGGGTGAACAACTGCCGCAAAGGGTGATACTTCGGCATCAAAGAATTTAGCGTTCGCTGTTCCCCGGGCCAGTGTGGCATTGCCGGATATCAGCGCATTCCAGACAGGGTTGTTCAGCGGGTGTTCCATGTGTACCTGCAAACCTACCAAAAAAAGGCGGCCCTCCCAGGCCGCCTCAACTGAATCATGATTGCTGTTACGAGCGATGACCAATAAATGTAGCTAATCCGCCAATGGCATAGACGGGTAAAAACACCGTTTTTCGGGCCTCAATTCCCGGGGAAAACCTCGTGGATTATTTATTTACGGGCTATCATTCCCGGTATTACAACTATTTTCTCATTCGATACTCCTGCAATAAATAAACGGGCGGCCCTTGTAACTATATGAACAGACGCGCGTTATCTCTACAAACCAAATATAAAGCTGCATGAGATTTTTATTTACGGCCGGACTTGTATTGTTGATAGTAAGCAGCCAGGCCCAAACGGGCAGCATTTCAGGAAAAATAACGGACAGCTCCGGCAAAAAGGTTCTTCCCCTAACTACCATTACTGTTTTTATTGCGAAAGATACCACGATAGTTACCTATCGCCTCAGCACAGAAACGGGTGAATTTAAGATACCTAACCTTCCCATTAACGTGCCTTTGCGGATGATGGCTACCTATTCGGGTTATGAAGCCTACCGGAAAGATTTTACGCTGGAGGCTACCAACCCCGCTATCAATTTTGGCAGCATTGCACTGGTAAATACCTCGAAGCAACTGGATGAAGTGATAGTAATAGCCGAACGCCCGCCGGTAGTGATTAAACAGGATACGATTGAATTTAATGCTTCGGCTTTTAAAACCCTGCCCAGTGCGTTGCTGGAAGACCTGTTGAAAAAACTGCCCGGTGTTATGGTAGATGAAAATGGGAATATTACAGTAAATGGAAGGATCGTAAACAGGCTTTTGGTGGATGGAAAACGCTTTTTTGGTGACGACCCTAAAATGGCAACCCGTAACCTTCCCAGCAACCTGATTGATAAGATACAGGTAATGGATGATAAAGACGAGATGGCTTTAAATAACGACGGCGATATGAGCAAGATTGGGAAAGTACTTAATATCACCCTGAAAAAAAGTGTGAAAAAAGCGGTATTCGGAAGGGCTTTTGCCGGTGCTGGTACTGATGAAAGGTACGAGGCCGGCGCGATTGTAAATTCATTCAGGGATACCTTACAGATGAGCCTGATCGGCTTTGCGAATAATATCAACCGAAGCTCATTTTCTACCCGTGACATTACAACACTGGGCGGTTTCTCAAGAAGTGGCTGGGGAACTATTAACGGCAATGGAAATTCTGCCGGACAGCAGGGGTTTACGGTAGATGGTTTCTCACTGGGTGGAACCGGGCAGGGTTTGAACCGGGCTAACGGTATTGGTTTTAATCTCAATCACTCCCCTACCAAAGCTATCAATTTCTCCTTTCAGTATATGTACGGCACCACACACAATGATCTTGAGCAGGTACAAAACACACAACGCTATTTTGGCGATACCATCGTTAATACCCGTACCAACACAACAGCCACATCCAACGGAACTACACACAATGTAAGCGTTAGCGGTGGATGGAAGCCAGACACGCTAAACAATACCACACTTCGGGTAGCCTACGCCTATTCAGATAATAATTCCCATGCCCCTTCTTTCCTGTCTACGGATAACAGTAAACTGGGTACCCTGAACACGGGTACAGGTACACTCTTAACCAAGAGCCAAACAGATTATTACAGCCATGTGTTAAACTATACGCATCGCTTTAAAAACCGTCCGGGGCAAGTATTGTCGGCTATTCAGGTGTTGAACCGAAATGAAAACCCCGCATCCGCTGTTACAGAAAGCTTTAATAATTACTTATACCCGACCAACAGCAATGTACTTTTTCAGCAACTCCGGTCAACCTCGTCTCCCAGTACTAATTTTTACCAGTACATCAATTATAGTGCTCCTCTCGGCAAAAGGCTTACGCTTCGGTTGAACCCTTATTTTACCTATCAGAAAAATGAACAGGCCATACTCACATTCGGAAAAACGGCCGCAACGGGCAAGTATGACAGCGCAAACCTTTCGCTTGGCAGCGGGCTTACCCGTGAAATGTCACGCTGGTCTACTGCGGCCATACTCAGCTATAAAATAGGCAACGTAACCGTTAATGCAGGTGGTGCGTGGTTGCAGCAGTGGATCAATAATGGCTTTACCAACAAGCTTCTCAGCAATCATCGCTATTACTCCAACCTGCTGGCAAATATCAGCATCAACTATAAAAAAATATCGCTTGGCTTCTCTCAGGAAGTAAACCCGCCTTCCATCAATTACATGATTCCTGTACCCGACAATTCCAACCCTTTTTATGTCAATACCGGCAATCCCGATCTCCGGCCTTCCCGGCGAAATATTATTAACCTGAATGGCAACTACTACCATACAAAAACAAGTACCAATCTCTATTTTTCAGGCCAGACATTTTTTACAGACGATGCCGTAATTCAATCCGTATACTTAAGCAGTAATGGCGTTCAAACCAATACTCCCATAAATGTAAACGGAGCCTGGTCCAGTTACCTGGATGCGGGTGTCAGCCGTCAATTCAAAAACCAGCAAAAATTAAATATTACGGTCAGTGCTGGTCCGACTTTTAATTTTATCAGGACCCCCGTAGTCTTTAATGCCGAAAAAAGCAGCCTTACCACCATCAGTTCGGGAATAAATACTGGCCTGGCATTGAACTACCGGGACATTATTGAACTCAATCCCAAGTATAATATCACGGTAAATCAAAGTCACTATACCAGTAGTGCTTTTACCAACAGGAATATCACCACGCAGGTACTACAGGGAGATTTCATTGTTCGCCTGCCTAAAAAGATCGTTTGGGAAACCAACTTATATTACCGTTTGTTAAACGAGGTAGCTCCTGGCTTACCCAAGACCAGTGTTTACTGGAATGCGGCGGTAACAGTACTCATGTTTAAAGAAGACAAGGGTCAACTTCGCTTTGCGGTATATGATATATTAAACAGCAATACCAATGTGTACCGCTATTTTAGCGGCAATGCCATCGTCGACAACCGCACCAATGTTTTACAACGCTATTATATGATTACCTATACCTATAATATCAGGTCGTTCGGAAATCAAACCCAGAAAGTAGGAGGCAGATCCAACCTGTTTAACTTTTAGGCGGTGAATGGGGATGGGACAAGGAACTGAGGGTTAGTACCCTGCGCGGTTCGGGTGTCTCCTTTTTTTGTAAGTAGCTTAGGTATTTTATCATATCGGCGGCATTGGAGCGCATCGAGCCTGTTCCTTTGGACAGAGGAGAAACCAGGTAGTCTGCCTCGCTCCCGCTTTCTGTGTATCCCGGCATAACCGGTCCTGCAGATGCCGCATCCGGGAAATAAGTTTCTTTCATCGCAAGCGGATCCAGCACAAAACGCATGATCAACGTATCAATGGGTTCCCTATAAACATTCTCAAGTCAAAAAAAGGAAGCCAATGCTTCCTTTTACCATAACCGAACTGCCAACCTTGCTTATTTATCTACAACGCAACGGAAACCTATTGTGCCGCTCCTGTCGAGCCCTGGCGACATCAGCAGGTATTTCCCGTACTTATTCAACTCGTAGGCCGGTGGAAAGTACCAGCGCGATCCCTGTGCCCTGAAATAGCCTGTGCCTTTTAACACTGCAGCCCTGGTGTGCTCGTCTGTATACTCGTCTGTCCAGTGCCAGATATTGCCTACCATGTCTTCCACTCCGAACGGGCTGGCACCCTGTGGAAAATCGCTCACGCCGCTGGGGGGCCTCGATTCGCGGTTATGCTCCTGTAAGGGCATCCTGGTACTATCTTTTTCTCCCCAGGGAAACAGCCTGCCATCAGTTCCCTGTGCCGCATACTGCCACTCCCATTCGTGTGGCAAGCGTTTACCCGCCCACGCCGCATAGGCGCGCGCATCTTCCAATGACACCCAGGTTACCGGTTTCCCTTCCCACCCCTTTGGATAGGAACCGTTGATCCAGTCCTTCAAAAAATTGTGATCATCCTTTGGATGGTAGGCTGTTGCTTTGATGAAAGCCGCATACTGGGCATTGGTTACAGGATACTTGTCGATATAAAACGATGGGATGGCCATGGTATGCTTCTGGCTTCTCTCTGCATGTGTTTCCCAGAGATGCTGTATGCCGAGACCTTCAGGCAATTCCTTCCCTTCAATCATTACCCCTACCGACTCAAAGAGATAACTGCTTGTTGCGGGAATGGCCATCATCCCCGGTGGTGCCACTGTGGCTTTTTTTGTTGGGAGAATGGCAACCATTGACTGCTGTAACGGCTTCCATTCCGCGCTAAGGGATTGCAATAGTGGCTTTTCTTTGGATGAAACAATTTTTGAAATCAGTTTATCATCGGCAGACACGGTTACCAGTATGGCACCATAGCCATTTTGTTCAATTGGAAACGCCAGCTTCGCTATCCCGTCGGCAATAACCGGTTTGATTTCTTTTGCATTCCAGCAGTCAAAATAACGGGCATTCGGAACAGCCGGAACCAGTATCTGCACGCCATGCCTGGGAATACTATCGCGATTGATAAAAGTGTAGATGGTTCCTTTTGAGCCCCCGAAACGGGAAGCATATACGCCCTGCTGCTGTGTGGGAATATAAGGCTCCCATGCGGGATCACTCCAGTTATCAGGGAAAATGCGGTACAGATTCGAGATCCGCTTTACTACTTCGGCATACCTGTCACCATACTGGTTCCAGATGCCCCAGATATTCTCCCAGGTATTAATACCTACTCCGTTGAATAAAGCGTACTGCAGGTCATCCGTTTTATCGATAGCCCATCTGTTGGTAATGTTTACCTGGTGTTTTGGTTCCAGCCATTTGTAAACGCTAACGCCTGGTGTTTTCTGGTAGGGCCAGAAATATCCCCAGCTCAGATCATTCCATTCGATGGCTTTTATATTCCGGATACTAAGTTCCGGTTGAAAGGATAATGGATAGCCAATACTATCGGCGGCATTGTTATAGTCTTCCGTTACGCCACTCATGGTATCACCGTTCAGCCCGTCTGCGCCAATCTCTTTCATTTGCTTCACCAGCGCTACCGCCATCGAATGGTCCAGCTTACGTGTTCCGTTATCCCATATCATGATCGGGAAGAAAACCTTAACGCCACGCTTATGAAAATCAGCAATCATGCGTTTCACACCATTGATACCACCCGGCATTCCAGCCAGGAAATCGAGTTGGTTCCGGTTATCAACACCAATATTGGGGTAAGTAGGCCATACCAATACACCATCCAATCCTCCATACCGTTGGATCAGGTCATTCAAATAACGGTCTACCGTATAAGTTCCCTTTATCGGATCATAGAAGTACCTGTCATGCGCCATCATCTGAGCAAACACAAATGTTTTCTTTACCCATTCAGCCCCCGGCCGGCGGTACCGATGATCGTTATAGTCTATCCGCGCCTTTTCTGTCCGTCGCCAGGTTTCCAGGCTGTCGAGCCATACAGAACGGCTACCGGTACCTGGTCCGGCGAAAAGTTCCCGGAACTGGCCCTGGGTTCTGGGTTGCTGGGCTATTGCTGCAACGGAAGAAAGCAACAGTAAGCCCGTTAGGATTTTATTTTTCATGCCGGGCGGGTTGGTTATCATAAACAATATAATCGCTGGCCCGGAGGTCGAATTTGCTGTCAGGATTTTTCACCAGTATCTTAGCAGTATGCTTGCCTCTTGGCATATTCAGTTTCCAGAACAGCTCATGCCTTCTTGTTTTAAAAGCCGTAGGGAATTTTGCAGTTTCTACCAATAGTCCATCGATGTATAGTTCCGCTTCAAACACATAGTCGGCGGCTCCATCCCGCTGCTTTTTGGAAGCGGCCCCGAGTAAGGCAAACCCGGTTCCTTCAAAATCGAAGCTCAACCCGTTTACCTCCCCCTTGTTCCTGAGCGAATTCTTCGCGATAGGGAATACATTGTCAAAACTTTTCTCATACCTCACCGATAGGGGCTCCTGCACACGTATCATTACGTCGGTAGCTGTTTCGGTGCCTCCATTCTTCTTGATCATATCAATCGCGTGCCTGTAACTTTTATCATACACGCTATTCAACGATATAGTGGTATAACTGAAGTTCATATCTTCTATTTCCTTCAGTCCCATTTTCCATCTTGCAGGTATCTTATCATACCCTAAAAGAGTACCCAGGATACCCCCGGCGGAAGAAGGGTTACAATCAGCATCCTGCCCCGCACGGGTAGCTATTTCAAGCGTTTTGGTATAGTCGCCGTTGCCGTACAGTAAAGCCAGGATAACATAGGCCGCGTTAATTTTAGCGTCTATATTAAAGGGAACAAAAACCCCCTGCGGGCATACCATATCGGAGGACCATTTCTTTTCCAGTTCAAACCAGGTTTGCTTCCAATCGTCGGGATATTTTGTGTGCCATTGGATCACATCATTCATACATTTATAAAAATCGCTTTGGGCGGGAACGGTTTTCAATGCCGACTTTACAACTGTTTTTATATCCGTATGGGTAAAAGCCAGTGTGTACATAGCCGCCATATAAACACCTCCGTACCATCCATCTCCATAGTTCATGATATGCCCGATCTTATCATTAATCGCCGAAGCTGAATTGGGCATGCCCGGGTTCATCAACCCGCAGTAATCTGCTTCGATCTGGTAGTCGATAGCATCCGCATGCAGGTTATGTTCCGGTGCTCCCGACAGCGGTGCTTTAATGCCATTGAGAATATTGTAACGGGCAGCCTGGTTGGCAAACCATAAATCATATCCCGCATTGGCAAAGGCGTTGGCAAACGAATCTATCGGGGCATCCAGACCAAACCGGTCGATGATATCAACGAATGTCAGATCCATATAAATATCATCATACAGTCCCGGCGTCTCGGTCATCGTTTTCTTCAGGTATCCGTCATACCAGGTTAAGGGTTGATAATCCTGGATCAACGTGCCGTTTGACCTGAACTCGTAGGGACCACCGAAGGTGACGCCGATAGTTTGTCCGGCCCAACCGCCGCGGATCTTGTCTTGCAGTACTGATTTTGTCATCCGCACTGTTTTGGCTCCGGCAGTTACTTTGGTTCCGGCAACAGTATACTGCGAAAAACCCGCTGCGGCACTAAACAGGCATGTACTGAGTAAGATATGTTTGATGAATTTCATTTGATAGGTTTTTAGATACTAGTATCCCGGGTTTTGTTTCAGGTTTTTATTTACGTTGAGTACCGCAGTAGGTATAGGGTATAACTCCTGGGTTGCGTTGCCGGCTGGCTTTTCAAACCATGGGGTATTCCATTTGTTAAAACGTATCAGGTCTTGCCTGCGGTGGTACTCCCATGCGAACTCACGGCCCATTTCGGCCAGCAGTTCATCCATGGTAAGCGTGGCCGTTGTATAATTCTTTGAACTGTTTCCAAATGCCCTTTCGCGCACCTGGTTAACCAGTGCAACGGCTTCTCCATTGGCTGCGCCGCCATTCTTACGCATGATGGCTTCCGCTTTGGTTAAAATCGCATCCGCGTAGCGGAATACCACCCAGTCGTTGCTCATGCTTTCATTGTCTTTTAACCCCGCTTCATACTCGTATTTTTTAAACCTTACTCCATCATCCAGTAAAGCGGGAGATGTGGTATTATATAATGCGGCGATCTTGGGACGGTAGTTAAGCTGCCGGGTAGATGATAACATGAGTGGCGCGCCGGAATTGCTATACTGAGGTCCTACCAGCCAGCTGTTAACACGGGCATCGGTAGACTCATACGCTTTGTAAAAATCCTCCATCGCCGCATAGCCATCCCAGGTAAATGCAATCAGGCCAAAGGTTTGCTGGCTTAAGGTATGGAGTGTCCAGCAGTGCAGTATAAGGATATTGCCGGTGGTCTGCGTTTTGTCGTAAGGCACCACAAAAATATTTTCTTTAGACGTGCTGTTATTCACCGCAAAATTGGAAAAATAATTGGACGACAGACTGTAACCCGGCGTTTTGATAACCGCGTCGGCAGCGGCAATGGCTTCATCCCATTTGGCGGTACCCGTCCATTTCTCAGCGTTAAGGTATAATTTGGCCAGCATCATATTGGCCATAGCTTTTGTTGAGGTACGGCCATAATTAGCAGTGGTGGGTGCCGCATCCAGTAAACCGATATTGTCATTGATCTCTTTGACCAGGAAATCCCATACCTGCTGACGGGTACTTTGCTGCGGTAGCGTTACGTCTTTAAAATCCGTTGACAATGGTATATTTCCGAACCAGTCCATTGCGCGATAGTAAAAGAAAGCCCTTGCCATTTTTACCTCGGCAATCACATTATTCTTGGTGGCGAAGGTAACGGGCGACTCTTTTAACTGGTATAGTATCTGGTTGCACATAGAGATGCCATCATAACAAAAGCCATATCCCCCTGTCATAACAGATTGGTTGGGATTGTACTGGTGACGGTGCATGGCGATCCAGAGGCCATTGTCATACCAGAGATTGGTTTCACGGAATGGGATGATACATTCATCCGTACCCACCAGGTCCAGGCTACCGGCACCAAAGCGGTCGGTGATCTTTCTCATCTGCGCGTAAATCCGTCCCACATTCGTCATAACCTCCGCTTCGTTCCGGAAAAATCCGTCGGCCGGAATAGAAGAATACACTTCTTCGTCCAGTTTGGTACAGGATAGAGAACCCGCCAGCAGTACAAGGGAAGAATAGAATAATATTATACGTTTCATAACGATTGTTTTTGTGTAATGTTAAAAGTTCACATTAAGGCCCAGGGTATAGGTTCTTGTGCGTGGGTAATAGTTATAGGCATCAACCCCGGGTGCCAGCCCGGCAAGCGTTACTTCAGGGTCAACCCCTTTGTACCGGGTGATAGTGATCAGCTGCTGCCCGCTGGCATACACCCTGATACGCTTAACCACACTGTTTTTCACGCTGAGTGTGTACCCGATGGAGATATTATCCAGTTTCACATAAGAACCGTCTTCCACAAACCTGTCTGAATACTCTGCCTTACCCTTGAAACCCGGGTAATCCAGCGCGCTGAGCAAAATATTCTTTCCGCCCAGGTAACCGAAGTTCTCGTAGTACAGCCTGTGTATATTCAGCACATCGTTGCCGAATGAACCACGGAGGTTGAACGAGAAATCGAAGGACTTGTAAGCAAAGCTATTGCTGAAGGATAACTGGAATTTGGGATAAGCATTGCCTACAATTACCCTGTCGGCTTCATTAATTACCCCATTTTTATCCTGGTCTTCATAGATCGGGTTTCCTGTTGCGTCAATCCCTAGGAACCGGAGCGAGACAAAATTACCCAGTGAGCCGCCTTCCAGTATCTGGTGTGTCCAGGTTTGTACATCGGCACCAATATTACCTGTCTTCAGGTCTGTAAGTTTGAATCCTGCATCATTGTTTGAGAATGAAACCAGCTTATTCCTGTTGCGGGTATAAAGCAGGGTACTGTTCCAGGTGAAATCCCTTGTTTTAACCGGCGTCGCATTGATGGTAATTTCGAGGCCACTGTTTCGGATGGTTCCAACATTTGCGTATAACTGGTTATACAGGTTAGGAGGAACAGGCACTGTGTAGGTCCATAACAGGTCCTTCGTGTTCCGAACATAATAATCGATGCTTCCGCTGAGTCTTCCTTTCAGCAAACCAAAGTCGATCCCTATATTCAGTTCTTCTTTTTTCTCCCATCTCAGATCGGCATTGGGATTACTGGCCGGCGGATAGGTATTGATCCATGTGCCGTTATACAGCATTCTGCCTCCTCTTGCCAGGAGCTGCAGGGAGCGATAGTTACCAATTTCCTGGTTACCGGTTACACCATAACCCGCGCGGAGTTTAAGGTCGGATAACCAGCCGATGGAGCGCATAAAGTTCTCCTGGTTAACCCTCCATCCCACACTCACCGCCGGGAAATCGCCCCATTTGTTATTCAGTCCAAAGCGGGATGAACCCTCATGGCGCAATGAAGCTGTAACCATGTACCGGTTATTGAAACTGTATATCACCCTGCCGAAGAACGCTATCAGTTTATTGCTTTCTTTATAACTGGATAAGGTAGAAGTACCGAGTGTAAGGGCATTACCGGCACCGATATTATTGGTTCCATACAAATCAACATCGAAATTGCTGTTACCGCCGGCAAAGGTTTCATTGGTTCCACCCTGGTAGGAATAACCCGCCACCGCCTGGATATCATGTTTACCCAAACGTTTGCGATAATCGCCGCTGAATTCCAGTAACTGATTGCCGGTGGTACCGGTAGAGATAGACGCTACTCCGTTATTGCCGATACCAATGGGATAATACCTTGACTGATAGCGCTGGTTTTTAAACGCATCGCGGACAAGGGAGCTGAAACCTGAGATATTAAATCCCGGCAGTATATTATAGGTGGCTTTTACGCTACCGGTAAAAGTGGTTTGTTTGCCGCCATTGGTTTCCTCATTGATCATGGCAACCGGGTTATAGTATTGGAAGGGCCCGGTATTACGATAGTACCCACCGGCGAGTGTATTGGCGGGATCATATACGGGTTCGGTTGGGTTACGGCGGAAAGCCTGCTGCAATACTTCCTGGTCGGCAAATTCGCGACTGGTTTCAGCATACAGGATATTATAGTTGAGGGTGAGCTTATTATTGAAAGATCTCTGGGTAGCACTGATCTTAGCCTGCATACGGTTATTCTGGTTGTCTTTCACGAGGCCCTGTGATGCGCGGTAATTGACAGCCGCGCGGTAAGAGAATTGTTCTGTACCGCCCGTCATGGCAACATCTACATATTTATCAACCGGGGTTCGGGTAACTTCATTGAACCAGTCTGTGTTGGATTTAAAATCGAATTCTGCCAGCCTTCCGGGATAGACCTGGTTAATAGCGGAGCGGAATTCATCACCATTCAGGTTCCGCAATTTTTTGGCTACGGATTGAACAGAAAGATAAGAGGCAAATTCAACGGATTGTTGCCCGGCTTTTCCTTTTTTTGTAGTGATGATAATAACGCCATTGGTTCCCCTGGTACCGTAAATGGCGGCGGCAGAACCATCTTTTAAAATGTCCATCGATTCGATCTCATCCGGGTTTACGCTATTAAGATCTCCTCCCAGTATTCCATCTATCACAAACAAGGGCCCTTGTCCGCCCGAGAGTGTTGTGAGCCCTCTCAGCTGGATATCAAATCCACCGTTGGGGTCACCGCCCTGGGGTCTTGCAATGTTGAGCCCGGCCACGCGGCCCTGTAATAGTTGAACAGGGCTGCCGATATTCCCCTTGTTAAAGTCGTCGGGTTTTAAGGTGGTGATGGCACTGGTAACTTCTTTTTTTGTTGTGGTACCATACCCAACCACAACGATATCATCCAGTTTGCTGAATGATCCGGTCAATGCCAGATCGATACGGGACTGACCTGTAAAAGCGATCTCCTGGGCTTCGAAGCCGACAGCGGTAAAACGCAGTGTCTGCCCGGCTTTTACGGGTATGGTATAATTACCTTTATCATCAGAAACGGTAACAATGCTGGTGCCTTTTATGGTGATGGTAACACCGCCAACCGGGTTTTGTTTTGCATCCGACACGGTACCGCTGATTCGGTTGGTTTGAGCCAGGATTCCGGAGGAAAGGAGGAGGGATAAGCTGAAAAGTATGCACATACGGGCGCACTGATACAGCATGTGATTTTTCTTTTTCATACGCAAGCAATTGTTTTAGTAATAGAACTTTATATAGCAATCATGAACATCTACAGGTAACAGGGGTTGCTTTAAGGTGACCCGGATAAAATGATAAGAGCGAGACCGAGTATAAAACACAGGAACATACCGGTTAGGAGACCCGTTACTTTTTCCTGGGAATTTTTAAACTCTTTCCATACGGCAACACCCCAGATCGCTGCCACCAGCGTGGCACCCTGCCCAAGACCATAGGATACGGCGGGGCCGGCCCTACCGGCAGCGATCAGGTTAAAGAGGTTGCCAATACCCCATATGGCGCCACCCAGTATTCCAACGATATGCAGTGAAAAACGTCCCGAAAAATAATTTCCATAGGTAACCGGCGGGCCTTCAATGGGTCTTCGCATGAGGATGGTATTAAAAAGGAAATTACTCAGTACAATGCCGATAGCAAAAACGACGGAAGCGCTGTAAGGTGTCATTTTTAACGGCTCGGGGTTTACGAAATTATTCAGGTCCATAGCCGAGGCGATGAAGCGATAGAAGAATGACATCAGCACACCGGCGATAAGCGAGATCAATATGCCTTTTGTACCTGCCTTCTGCGTGCTGATCTTACTTTTTTTAAACGCAACAGCGTTCAGGATAATGGCTACGGTAACCAGCAGTACACCTCCGAATAGCAGTGCGGGATCACCTTTTTGTACCGACAGGTAATTCACCAGTACGCCCAGTACCAGGGCGATACCGATAGCAACCGGGAAAGCAACAGCCATGCCCGCTATGGCGATGGCAGCTGTTAACAGGATATTGGCCAGGTTGAAAACAACACCCCCTATCATGGCACTTATAATGTTCTGCGAACTGGCCTGTTGGATATCATCTATAAAATGCCTCCCGTTATCCCCATTGCTGCCCAGGGTAAATGCCGCCAGCAGGGAGAAGAGGAGGATGCCCAGCACATAATCCCAATAGAACAATTCAAACCGCCATTTACCGGTTACCAGCTTTTGGGTATTGGCCCAGGATCCCCAGCATATCATAGTGATGGTGCAGAAGATGATGGCGAGTGTATAATTTTCTACAATGAACATAGCAATCGTTTTTTATAAGGCAGTGAATACTTATGTTTTTTATACGGCAACTTTTCTTGTGATCAGTTCATTCCTGTAGGGTATAGATGACTGCGCCCCCATTTTTGTAACGGAAACAGAAGCGGCTTCACAGGCAAAGCCCACTGCCGTTTGCAGGTTTTTCCCTTCCGACAAGGCCACAGCAAGGGCACCATTAAAAACATCACCCGCAGCTGTGGTGTCTACAGGTTGCACAACGGGTGTGGGTACTTCGTAAAAAGTATTGTCTTCCAGCAGTAATGCCCCTGACTCGCCCATGGTAATCACCACATTTTTAACGCCCAATAACCGGATAGCATTGGCGGCCTGTTTGGCCGTTTCGAGGTTGGTAACTTTAATTCCGGAAAGGATAGACGCTTCCGTTTCATTAGGTGTAAGCAGGTCAACAAACTGAAGTAATGCCGGTGACAGGGCTGCGGCAGGTGCAGGATTTAATATGACGGTAGCACCTTTCTGCGCGGCTTCCCGCACTACAAAATGCACGGTCTCGAGCGGGATTTCCAGTTGCAGCAATACAATATAATTAGCGGAAATATCCTGTATCGCTTTGGCCACTTCGGCAGATCCCAGGGCCGCATTGGCACCCGGTGCCACTACAATGCTGTTCTCTCCTGCCTCATCTACGGTAATCAAGGCCACACCGGAAGGAAGTTCATCATCAGACAATATAAAACTGGTATCTATTCCTTCCTCATCATACAAACGGAAAGACTGCTTTCCAAACACATCATTTCCCATTTTTGAAACGAAAATCACATCTCCTCCCAGCCTGGCCACGGCAACTGCCTGGTTGGCCCCTTTCCCACCCGGGTTCATAAAAAAAGTCCCGCCCAGCACTGTTTCGCCTGGTTCGGGAATGTGACTGGTTTTAACCACCATGTCCATATTGGTACTACCTACTACAATTATTTTCTTCATTTCCATAAAGCAGCAATCGTTTTATCTTATCCAAATGTATCTGAGTTACAAATGAATAATTTGCCAAAATTTGATATTTTTGGTAAACCAAGATATAAAAATAAATTTTACATAACATAATAAGTATTTAATTATCAATTACTTACAAAAGTAAAAATACTTAAAAAATACAATTTACACGAATATGTCTGTTTTTATCACCGCCCTGCGACTCGTTCATTCCTTATCGGGTACAGAAAAAAGATTGTTTCGGCAGCTGAGCCAGCGAAATGGTGGCGAAAAAAACTATATGGCATTGTTTGATCTTTTGGATAATGGCGAGACGACGGATGAATCTGAATTAGTTGAGATCTTCAAACAGGAAAATCCTTCCGCCTCGCCTGATAACACGGCACGCTACCTGGTAAAGCAGATCACAGATTCACTGATCAGCACCAAGGTGGAAAAGGACAATTACTTCCTGCTGTTCCAGGGATTGATGCGCGTTAAAGTATTACAGGAAAGATCGCTTGGGGAGGAAGCCGTTCGAGAATTGAAAAAGATCAGGCAAAAAGCGGAAACCACACAGAACCATATGGTTCACTACCTGGCATCCCGCCAGGAACTGAATCATTTATCCGTATCCAATTTCCCCGAGATAACGGATAAAGAGCTCACGGATATGCAAATGAAAACAAAAGCCTCCCTGCGCACCTTACACCATATAGAAGACCATTATTCTCTGTATGAACAATTGCGGTACCGGCTGATACATTCAGGCAGAATCGCTTCGGAAGAAGACAAGAAAAAACTGAACGATCTTTTACTGAGCGAAGTAAGTATTGTTGCGGGAAAAGAAAGGAACAGTCTCGAATCGAAAAAACTGCACCTCCTGTTCCAGTCATTTTACCTTACCGATGTTGGCGACTACCAGTCGGCCCTCAAAACATTCAATGAACTTAACAAGCTGTTCGATAACAATCCCGGCTTCCGGGAATATCCTCCGATGGATTATTATGCCTCGCTGGAAGGGATACTAGACAGTTTGCGAACCGCCGGACAATTTGTTGCCATGGAACAATATATACAGAAGCTGTACGCTATCGACCTTACGGGTTGTCCCGACTATTTCTGTAAGCTGGTGGCAAAAACGGCTGCGGTATACCAACTGGCCTGGCTTACCGGGGAGGGTAAAATGAAAGAAGCTGTTTCTTTTATTCAATCGGCAGATAAGAATATCTTTCAACCCCTTCACCTGTTGCATGATGAGAAGCAGTGGGAACTTTTCTTTTATGCCAGCCTGGTCTATTTTCAGCAAAAAGAATTTAAGAAAGCGCACCAATGGATACAACAGGCCAGCGTGGAGCAATCCAGGTTCGCGTTCCTCGCAGTATATAAATGTATCCGCCTGTTAAACATTATTATTCACTATGAACTAAAGGACCTCTCGTATCTTAATTATGAGATCAGGTCGTATAAACGGTTCTTCAGCAGCAAGTCGCGGGTAAGTAAAACCGAAAAAATGGTATTCAAAACAATACAGCTTAACCCGAACGCTCACTCTTCCCTGAAAAATAAACTACTGGCACCGCAGGTTACCCGGTACCTGAAAGCTATCAGCGCGGATAAGTATGAGAAACAATTGTTGAAATATTTCAGGTTCGACCAGTGGGCGGCGCTTAAGTTTATGCCTGCCGATTAATGGTAGATTACCTGGTAACAGATAGTATAAAAAGACGTAAAGAATAGCAGCCGCTTCCATTATCTTTATTACGAAAACCTGGCATGCCTGATGAACCAGCTACGGCAACATATTGAACGGATAACACCGCTGACGGATGAGGAATTTGAAATCATCCAACGCCAGTTCGTGGTAAAACGTGTCCGGAAAAACCAATACCTGCTTCACGAGGGCGATGAAGTTATACATGAATTCCTGGTATTGTCTGGTATCTACAAAGTGTTTTATATTGATGCGGATGGTAAAGAACACATTCTTCAGTTTGCACAGGAAAACTGGTGGATGACGGACTATATCGGCTACTTTAAGCAAAAGCGTGCTACCATGTTCGTGGAATGCCTGGAAGCCGGTGAAGTTCTTTGCCTTACACTTCCCGGCAGGGAAAAATTGTCTGCCGACTTTCACAAAATGGAGCATTTTTTCCGGTTAAAACTTACCAACGGTTATGTTGCTTTACAGGAACGTATTGCCTTGCTATTGGCCAGTACACCGCAGCAACGATATGAAGCGTTTTCACAATGGTATCCTGACCTGCTTCAAAAAATACCCAAAAAACTCATCGCCGAATTCCTGGGTGTAAGCCGTGAAACCCTTAGCCGTTTATATGCCGGCACCCGGTAAACTCAGATCGCCGCGTATCTTCCCAACCAGTCTGCTTATTCTTCCCGGCTTCTTCCCGCAGTTTGTGTGATCCTGATCACACTTTATTAGTGATACAAGTCCTTCCCCACCCCCGGGTTACGATGGTAATTTTGACTTATTAAAGTCAATCAAAGCATTTTCTAACCTGAAAAACTAAACCAAATGAAAAAGAAAATTCTGATCATCGTTTCCAATGCAAACGTAATTGGTCCTAACAACCGGAGAACCGGTACCTTTTTACCCGAAGTAGCCCACCCTTATGCCGAGTTTGAGCGTGCAGGCTACGAAATAGATTTTGCCAGTCTTAGCGGCGACACTCCCTACCTGGACGCGCTGAACCTGGCAGCTGATCCCGACAACCTGGCTTTCCTCACAGGAAAGGGTTGGGCGGCTATGCAGAAGGCAGTAAAACTTTCCGGTGTTGATGTGAGCGTTTATGATGCTGTGTTTGTACCGGGTGGCCTGGCCCCGATGGTGGATATGCCAACCGATCCGCTGATTAAACAGGTAATCGCGGAAACCTTCGAACGCAATGCCGTTGTAGGTGCCGTGTGTCATGGCCCTGTGTCTTTATTGAATGTAAAACTGAGTGATGGATCTTACCTTGTAAACGGCAGGAATATCGCCTCCTTCACTTCAGCGGAAGAAGACAACTATGCGCGTCCTGATGTTCCATTCGATTTACAGGAAGCCCTTACCCAACAGGGAGCTATTTTCCATGCAGCAGCACCCTGGTCTGCCAATAGTATTGCGGATGGTAATCTTGTAACCGGTCAGAACCCTGCCTCTGCCAAAGGCGTTGCGGAGAAAATGATCGCTATCCTGGAAGGCTAACAACAAAATGGCTCCTCTTCGGGAGGAGCCATTTATTATCTTACATTCTCTAAAAAAATAAAACATGACTGATCAGGCTGTTTATCTTTTTGTCAGATGGCAGGTAAAGCCGGGCAAAATAAGTTCCGTACTGGAAACTCTTTCGCAGGTGGCTGCAAAAAGCAAGAGCGAGGAAGGAAACCTGTTGTATAACATTCATCAAAGCCAGTCGGACGAAAACACCCTGCTGCTTTATGAAGGCTACCGCAACCCCGCGGCCCTTGAAGCGCACCGTAGTTCTGAGCACTTTGTAACCCTGGTTCTTGGCAAGATAGTACCGGATCTGCTGGTAAGGGAAGTTACTATGGCTTCCTTGCTGTTTTGATGCCCGGCTATCTACCTCTTTAGCGCTGGCCGCCCGATGCGATCAGTGTTTCACCAGATATCCAGCCCGCCTCATCAGAAGCCAGGAAGGCCGCTACCCGTGCAATGTCTTCGGGCTGACCAATACGGCCCAATGGTGTTTGCGCTTCGATTTGCTTTTGCATATCGCCCCCGATAAACTGGGCGGTATGGGTTCCTTCCGTTTCCACCATACCGGGATTAAGAGCATTTACGCGGATATTGCGGGAACCCAGTTCTTTAGAAAAAGACTTGGTAACCGCGTCCACCGCAGCTTTGGTAGCACTGTAAACAGCCGCCCCGGGAAACGGAGAATGGGATATGGCCGAGCTGATATTCACTACACTTCCACCCTTGCTGCCAAATGCTGCTACCGCTTTCTGGGTGGCTAGTATCAGCCCCAGTACGTTAATGTTAAACTGCTTGTGAAAATTTTCTTCCGTAATTTCTTCCAGGTTCTGAAACTCGAAAATACCGGCATTGTTTACCAGGATATCCAGTTGTGAATAGGCTTTGCCGGCCTCCGCAAACAACTGGTCCAGGTCGGCTTTCACCGAAACGTCTCCTTTAACGGCAATGGCTTTCCCGCCATGGGCGGTAATATAGTTTACTACGGATTCAGCCCCGTTCTTGTCGGAAGCATAATTAACTACTACGGATGCCCCTTCAGCAGCCAGTTGTTTGGCTATAGCAGCCCCGATACCTTTGGACGCGCCTGTTACGATGGCGACTTTGTTGGATAGTTTTTGTGACATATTATTTGGTTTTTGGTTTGTTGGGTTTTGGGTTTTGGGTGTTGGTTTGTTGGGTTTTGGGTTTTGGGTGTTGGTTTGTTGGGTTTTGGGTTTTGTTTTTTTTATTTTATTTCCAGCCGCCGCCGAGGGCCTTGTAGAGGTCTATGTGGGCGGTCAGGCGGGCTTTTGTGAGGGTGGCGGTTTCTAGTTCGGCCTGCAGCGCATTTCCCTGGGTGTATAGTACTTCGATATAACTGGCCATACCATTACGGAACAAGAGATTGGCGTTTACGATGGCGTTTTGCAGGGTATGCTGGCGGGCCGTTGCGATGGCTTGCTGCTCTTTTAGTTTTTCTATACTTGCCAGGGCATCAGAAACTTCTCCCACAGCCTGCAGTACGGATTGCCGGAATTGGATGACTGCTTTTTCGCGGTTTACTTTGGCTATCTCGTAGCGGGTTTGGAGTTCTTTCTTTTGAAAAATGGGTTGTGTAATTCCTCCTACCACGCTGCCAAACAGAGAAGCGGGTATATTGAACCAGTTGCTGGCCTTAAAAGCATTCACGCCGGCGGCTACTGTTATACTAAGTGAGGGATAGAGGGCCGCTTTCGCTATACCTGTTTGGGCATGGGCAATAGAAACTGCCAGTTCCTGCGACCTTACATCGGGCCTTCTGCTAACCATCTGCGCAGGATAACCGGTCTGATGGGAAGGCAATACGGTACCTGATAAGGATTGGCTGCGGGAAATACGGCCAGGAAGGGCTCCGGCTAAAATGCTCAACGCGTTTTCCTGTAGCGTTACCTGTTGTTCAAACAAAGGAACCAGCTGCGAAGCTGCCAGTAGCTGGGCTTCCGCCTGTTGTACCGCCAACTGTGTTACCTGGCCGGCAGTATACTGCAGTCGTATCATGCCCAGGGCACTATCGTTCAACACTACATTTTTCCGCGCCACCCGAAGTTGCTCATCCAGCATCAGGAGATTATAATATCCCCTGGCAACATCCGCCACTACCTGTGTTTGAATGGCTTTGCGCGCCTCCTGGGTTTGCAGGTAGCCGGCCAGTGCAACGGCTTTCTGGTTGCGGATCTTTCCCCAGATATCGGCTTCCCAGGAGATACCCACCGAGGTGGAATAGTCTTCAATATAAGAACGCCCCAGGAACTGGCTCAGGCTTATGCCATTCAAGCTATTGTCGGAAGGCCTGTTGATACCTGCCCCTGCCTGAATCCTGACATCGGGCAACCGGGCATACTTTTTCTGCACAAGGGTAAGCTGCGCGGCTTCGATATTCCGGATGGCCGCCTGTGCATCATAGTTCCGTATTACGGCACTATCTATCAGCTGTAACAATAAAGGATCTGTAAAAAAATCGTTTTTGCTGATATCCGCAACGCTGCTGCTGTCTGTAGGATCGGCATCCCTGAATTGTACCGGCAGCGGCGGCTTGGGTTTGATACTTTCTTTTGATACCGTGCATCCGCTGATTAGCAGCAGCATCAACACGATTGTATAGGGTTTAAAATATTTTCTCATTTTTTATTATTTTGATTCTCCTTCATCTAGTTTTTCCAGTATCCAGTTATCATGTTCCGTTATTTTTTTACGGCCCAGTTTTTCCTGCAGGTTCTGAAATATTACAAACAGTACAGGTATGATAAACACACCCAGCAATACACCGGTTAGCATACCTCCCACCGCGCCCGTTCCGATAGAACGGTTTCCCATTGCGGACGCTCCTTTGGCGGCTAACAGCGGTAACAGACCGGCAATGAATGCAAACGAGGTCATGAGAATGGGCCTTAGCCTCAGCTTCGCGGCCTCAATGGCTGCATGTATAATGGATAGTCCCGCTTTCCTGCGCTGTACTGCATATTCCACAATCAGTATCGCATTCTTGGCCAGCAATCCGATCAGCATGATCAGGCATACCTGGACATAGATATTATTTTCAATACCCGCGAAACCAATGAAGGCAAAAACACCGAGGATACCGGTAGGCACCGAGAGAATCACCGCCAGGGGCAGTATATAACTTTCATACTGCGCGGCTAACAGGAAATAAACGAATACCAGCGACATTAAAAAGATCAAAGAGGTTTGCGAGCCCGACTGTTGTTCTTCCCGCGTTAATCCCGACCATTCATAGCCATAACCCCGGGGCAGGGATTCATCGGCCACCGCCTGCACTGCCTTCAACGCTTCACCTGAACTAAATCCGGGCTTGGGTATACCATTAATGGTAACCGCGTTGAACAGGTTATTGCGTGTTACCGTTTCAGGGCCATATACTTTCTCCAGTGACACCAGTGTTGTAACAGGTATCATTTCACCCTGCCTGTTCTTCACCTGCACATTATTCAGCGTTGCAGGATCGAGGCGATAGTTCACATCTGACTGAAGAATTACTTTGTATTGCTTGCCAAAACGGTTGAAATCAGATGCCTGGTAACTTCCATAATATACCTGCAGCGTTTGCAACAGATCACTTATCGAAACACCCAGCTGCTTGGTCTTGCTCTCGTCAATGTTAACCCGGTACTGAGGATTACCGGTATTAAAAGTGGTATAAGCATAGGCGATCTCCTTGCGTTTCATCAGTTCACCAATAAATGCATTGGTAACTTTATTCAGGTCTTCCAGCTTTCCGCCGTTCCTGTCCTGCAGCAACAATTCAAACCCGTTGGTATTACCAAATCCCTGAACCGTAGGCAGCGTAAAAGTGAAAACTTCCGCTTTTGATATCACCGCCAGCTTCTGGTTCACCTCGCCCAATATCATATTGATGTCTTCTGCGTTGCCGCGGGTTCCGGGCTTTTTCAGTTTTACAAATGCCAGCCCGCTCATCGGGCTAGTGGCATTGGTAACGATATTCATACCGGCCACGCTATACACTTTCTCCACCCCGTTCACCGTCCGGATAATACTATCCGCCTGGTCAACCACTTTTCTTGTTCTTTCCAGCGATGAGCCTGCGGGCATGGTCATGGAATAAATAAAGATGCTCTGGTCTTCTGTAGGAATAAACCCTGATGGCGTTCTTTTAACGAGGTATACGGTTGTGGCGGTTATGATCACCAGCCCGGCTATCGCTACCCATTTCGCTTTGATTAAAAACCGCAGGCTTTGCGTATATCGCTGCGTCATGTGCGTGAACGAAGTATTGAATGCATGGAAGAATCTTCTTTTCAATCCTTTTGGACGCGCGTCCGCATGATGCTGATCGCCTTTTAGCAGTAACGCGGCCAGGGCGGGACTTAAGGTTAAGGCGTTCAATGCGGAGATAAGTATGGCGATGGCAAGTGTGAAAGCGAACTGCTTGTAGAATATACCGGCCGGACCCGTCATAAACCCTACCGGAACAAATACCGCGGCCATTACCAGTGTAATGGAAATAATAGCACCGGATATTTCGCTCATACTTTTCAGCGTGGCCGCTTTAGCCGGCAGGTGCTCATTCTCCATCTTGGTATGCACGGCTTCCACCACCACAATCGCGTCATCCACCACGATACCGATGGCCAGTATCAGGGCAAAGAGGGTAAGCAGGTTGATGGTGAAGCCAAACAGCTGCATAAAAAAGAAAGTACCCATGATCGCAACCGGAACGGCAATAGCGGGGATCAGTGTAGACCTGAAATCCTGAAGAAACAGGAATACTACAATGAACACCAGTATGAATGCCTCCAGCAATGTGTGCTTTACTTTTTCAATAGAGGCATCCAGGAATTCCTTGGCCGAATAGGGAACAAATGTTTTGATGCCGCTGGGTAGTACCTTGATGGTTTCCTGCAATATCTTGTCCACTTCGGTTAGGATATCATTGGCGTTAGACCCGGCAGTTTGATAAATAAGGATCCCGGTAGAAGGGCCTTTATCAACCTTGGCTGTAGCGGTATAGCTGAAGGAGCCGAATTCAACGCGGGCCACATCTTTCAGCCGTATCATCGATCCGTCGGCATTGGCCTTGAGGATGATGTCTTCGTACTGTTTGTTATTGTTAAGCTTTCCCTTGTATTTAATTACATATTCAAAAGCTTCTTTACTTCCTTCCCCAAACTTACCCGGTGCCGCTTCCAGGTTTTGCTCTTTGATGGATGCCAGCACTTCCTGTGTTGACAAATGGTAAGCGGCCAGGCGATCGGGTTTCAGCCAGATACGCATAGCGTAATCCTTGGCGCCAAAAATAACTGCCTGTCCTACCCCATGCACACGTTGTATCTGCGGCAGCATGTTGATCTTGGCGTAGTTCTGCAGGAAACTTTCGGTATAAGCAGAATCACTGCCATACAAAACAATACACATAATGATTCCATTCTGCTGCTTCTGCGTGGTAAGTCCCGCCTGCAACACTTCCTGCGGTATCAGGCTGTTGGCTTTGGCAACACGGTTCTGTACGTTTACCGCCGCGATATCGGGATCGGTTCCCGATTTAAAAAACACGTTCAGCGTCATGGTACCATCGTTATTGGAATTGGAAGTCATGTAGGTCATGTTTTCCACTCCATTGATGGATTCTTCCAGCGGCGTTGCCACGGAACGGGCTACCACCTCTGCGTCTGCGCCCGGATAATTAGCGGTAACCTGTACACTCGGGGGGGCTATATCCGGAAACTGTGTAATAGGTAAAGAGAAAAGCGATACCATACCGAGCAGTACCAGCAGGATCGAGATCACCGTTGATAATACCGGTCTTTCAATAAATTTTCTGAACATAAAATGCTGTTGGTTTTGTTAAGTGGCGGGTTAAAGTGATGCGTGAATAACACTGTCTGATGAAATGTTTTGCGGTGTGATCACAACACCATCCCGTAAACGCTGAAGCCCGCTGAATACGATCTTCTCACCGCTTTGCACGCCCTTGCTTACGAGATAGTTATTGCCCGATTTTCCAGTCACGAATATTTGGCGGCTGATAACTTTGTTACTGTCTGCCAGTGCGAAAACAAATATTTTATCCTGCACTTCATACGTGGCTTCCTGCGGAACTACCAGTTGTGCTTCATGCAGCGAAGGGATACGGATCTTACCGGTAATACCTGAGCGCAGTTGCTTTTCAGCGTTAGGGAAAATGGCGCGGAAGCTGATGGTGCCGGCGGTACGGTTAAACTGACCCTCAACCAGCTCTACACGGCCTTTCGCTTTGTATACGGTGTTGTCCGGTAGCTGCAGTTCAACGGCAGGAATATTCTTTATTTTTTCTTCGGTGCTCTTTCCCGTGATCCCGGAGAGGAAGGCAAGAAAATCGGCTTCACTCATGGAGAAATAGGCGTGTACATTGTTCACTTCCGAGAGAACGGTGAGCGGCTGCGCTTCGGCGCGACCGATAAGGCTTCCCTGTTTAAAAGGAATATGCCCGATATACCCGCTAACCGGTGCTTTGATCAATGTATATCCTACGGTAATATCCGCGCTGCCTTTTGAAGATACGGCCTGCGAATAGGCGGCTTTGGCGGCGTTAAGATTGGCCACCGCGGTTTTTAGCTGAACATCAGCCACCACTTTGTTCTCCACCAGCGGGCGGATACGATCCACTTCCACCTGCGCCCTTTCTATATTGGCGCGCTACCTGTATGGAAGCGGAGGCATTATTGGCCAGTTCGTTGAACTCATTGCTGTTGATCCTGAACAGCGGCTGGCCCTGGTTAACATAAGCTCCTTCTTCCACGAAGATCTTTTCCAGATACCCGGATACCTGCGGGCGGATTTCTATGTTAACGGTGCCTTCTACCGAAGCCGGATACTCCTGCCAGGTAGTAGCCGACCCGGTGCTCAGCTGTATAACGGGTAAAGCGGGTGGCGGTACCTGGGCCTGGTTAAGCTGGTTACCGGCACAAGCGGCGAAAAGAAGGAATACTGCGGCGAATAGGTATTTCATAACGTGATTAAATTTTCTAACAGTGTTAATTAATGGTGATAAAAAAATGCCTGTAAAGATTGTTATTGGGTAAAATTTTTATAAGTAACATGATTAAATGGTTTAACAGCGTTAACTGGTGGTCAAAAAAAAACTATTTTACTGCATGGATGTAATGATACCACCAATGGCATCTTTTAAAACTTGTTTATTGATTTCCGCGCTGTCCGGTCTTACCTGGCGGGTCAGGTTGATCGAGATCAAACCGTGCACAACTGACCAAAAGGTATAATACTTGGTACAGATATAATCCTCCTTTCTTTTTTCAGGCGGAATGATCTCCTCAATCTTATCCCAAAGCATATTAGCAGGGCCTTGTATATCGGGGCAGGTATTTTCAAACGAGCAGCAGTTTACTTCTACTCCGTACATTACCTGGTACAGCTCCTTTTCAGCGAAAGCAAAGTTCCAGTACGCTATCCACATAGCTTCCAGTTGTTCTACCGGGTTGCTCAGCTTATCCCTGGCTTCTGCCATCTGAGCCGCCAGTTTTACAAAGCCCTGACGGGTTAGTTCATTCAGGATCGCTTCCTTATTGGCAAAATACTCGTAAATAATGGGTGCCGTGTACTCGATCTTGTCCGCTATTTTTCGCATACTGAGTGACTGCCAGCCTTCCTCCTTCACAATATCAAGAGAGGCGTCAAGGATATTCACCCTTGTTTCTTCCTTCAATCGTAATATTCGCTCTTTACTGGCCACGTTTCACTTGTTTGACAGGCATTAAATAATTTAACACCGTTAGACAAAGGTAACAGGGAATAGTTGAATCCTCCAAAAAAATCTTTCTTTTTCCGGTTGGCCCGCCCGGAATCCCGCGAGGGTATGTTTTTTTGAGGGACGATACTCTATGTATTGCGGAACTTCTAATATCGTATTGCCCGTTGCGAACAAAAGCCACTACCCCGCCGAATTCAGGCGTCTTACCCGGCTTTCTTACTACGCCACTTTATTCAACAGCCTGGAAGTAAACCAAACCTTTTACAAGCTGCCCCGGTACAGCACGGTGGCAAAATGGGTGACGGAAACACCGGATGGGTTTTGCTTTTCGATGAAAATGGGAAAAGAGATCACTCATAACAAAGGGCTCGCCTTTGAGCGGGATGCTGTTCGCAGGCACATGGAAGTATTTGAGGCGGCGGGTGCCAAAAAGGGATGCCTGCTGGTTCAGCTACCCGGCGGCACCAGGCCGGACTGCTTTACCCGCCTGGAAGACCTGCTGGAAACCATCAACGAAATAAACGAAGGCTGGAAACTTGCCATAGAATTCCGTCACCCTGATTGGTACATAGCTGAAGTGTACGAGTTACTCAGCCAGCAAAACGCCATACTGGTAGAACAGGATATGCCCAGATCTGCCAGTCCCCCTGTTATGGCACCCAACGGTACACGGTATTTCAGGTTTCATGGTGTTGAGGGGGATTACAGGGGCAGTTATAACCAACCGTTATTACAATCCTATGCTGCAAAGATGAAGCAGGCTGAATCGGCTGGAGAAAAAGTATATGCTTACTTCAATAATACATTGGGAGACGCGGTGCACAATGCGTTAACGTTGGTGAAACTAATGCGTTGATGGTATGCAACCGGGATACAGTATTTTTGATACCGGTATTAACCGCATCCCTATGTCTTTATTCGCCGACAGTTACGATACTACCCAAAACCTGCTGCCCTATGATGGCATCGTGCATTATCATCCCTCCTTTCTTACGCCGGCGGAGGCGAACCAGTTCTTTACGCAACTATTTACGGGTATCGAATGGCAGCATGATACCGCCGTAATGCTGGGAAAGCTGATTGTTACCAAGCGGAAAGTTGCCTGGTACGGTGAGAAGCCTTTCTCCTACACTTACTCCAACACCACCAAAACAGCACTGCCCTGGACAACAGAGCTGCTGGCGTTAAAAAAGATAGCGGAAACACAATCCGGGGAATTATTCAACTCCTGCCTGTTGAACTTATACCATGATGGGAATGAGGGCATGGCCTGGCATAGCGATGCGGAAAAACAACTGGCCCCTGATGGTGCGATTGCTTCTGTTAGCCTGGGAGCAGAACGGATATTCAAATTCCGGCACAAACAAACCAAAGAAACGGTATCTATTCTGCTGGAGCATGGCAGCATGCTGGTAATGAAAGGCTCCACGCAAAGGCATTGGCTGCACCGGCTACCACCATCGGTAAAAATTATGAAGCCCAGGGTTAACCTGACTTTCAGGACCATTGTCAGCTAAGCATATATATATGTCTTATTACACACTGTCAGCCCCCATACCTGTTGGAAAAATAGAATGCTATGCAAATCCTGATCAGATTCTCAGTGGTTAAAGCCTTAAACGCTTCCTGCATATGCTTGTCTACCGTATGTATGCTGATATTTAAATATTCGGCCGCCTCCCTGTAACTCAGTCCCTGTAACTTAACCAGCCGGAATACTTCCCTTCTTTTTGGCGGTAGTACCGTAAGCAACTGGTTAACCTGCTGCACATTATCTTTTTCAGTCAGGTACATTTCGGTGCTATTCTCATGTCCCGCCTCTTCTGTATACACAGAAAGATCATCCACCCAAACGTATTTCGCATTCTTACGAAAATGATCAATCGTAATATTTCGTGAATAGGTATACAGCAGGGGCAAAACATCATCACTGGTGTTTATGTTGTCCATCGATTCCCAGAACTTCATATAACACTGCTGCAAACAGTCCTGCACCCGGCTATCATCATGCAATATTCCCTTTACAAATGAATACAGCCTGTCATTTGTCTCGTAAAAAATGGCCTCAAAAACCTTTAGCTTGTCTTCCGTCTTACGCACTGTGGGGGAAATTTATAAAGTAAGAGCCACCCGTTACTCGTTTCTGTTTCACAGTACCGGGATGTATACTGGTATCAAAAGTAAGCAGTCCGTCAGCTTCCCCAGATTACCAAATTATTAATTACCCCTTCAGAGCTAGGGTTTTTCTTACTGTGTAACGTGATTATTCAGGCAACTGGCCAATCGCGATTATGACGGAAGAATTATTTCAAAAATTTATTGACGGGCTCTGCGGTATCAGCGAAAGAGAAGAAGTGGAAAACTGGCTCAACGGGTGTACAGACGAAGAGCTGGATGCTTTTCTGAAAAACAGATGGAACAATGTAACCTACCAGATGCCGGCAGCCATGTCGGCAACATTGCTTTCGAATCTCTTCAGTACGATTCAAACAAATACTGCCCCTGTATATTCTTTGCAAAAGAGGCTGGTTACAAAGAGAGGGCTGGCTGTGGCATGTAGTATTGCGGTACTTCTTTGCACCTGCTTGATTTGGAAGCTGCAAAGCAATCGTGCTGACCATCAAATACAAGTTGCGGCAAAGATCATTCCCGCCAATAACATGGCCGGTGTTGTCTTCAACAACACTACTAACAGAGATACAACCATTACCCTTCCCGATCATAGTGAGGTTGAATTGTACAGTCGCTCTTCTATTCGGCTGGCAGCGGATTACAATGTAACCGCGAGGAAGATATACCTGAAAGGAAAAGCCATATTCTCTGTTGCAAAAGACAAAAGCAGGCCCTTTACTGTTTACAGTCGCGACATAGCAACACGGGCTGTAGGAACCCGGTTCATGGTAAGCTATGATTCGGGCCGCCATCATATTGATATTCATTTGTATGAAGGGGTGATAGAAGTAAAATCTAACCTGGGTGCTAACACCAGTACTCAGATTCTGCACCCGGGCGAGGAACTCCATTTTGGTTACCCGATTATAAAAGAGAACAGTCCTACCCAGCAGCTTGCTGAAAGCAATACGGCGAAAGCCGCAAAAGCGGTTAACATGGTGGGCAGTGAAATAAGTTTTATCAATACTCCACTTTCAGAAGTATTCAGCCGTTTACAGGAGCTCTTTCCTATCAGGATAGAATATGACAGGAAGGATCTGAAGAATATGACGCTTACCAGTTCTGTATCCAAAACAGATGATCCTGAATCGCTGCTGAATATGATCAGCCGGATGCATGGCCTGGTGTTACAAAAAACGGATAGTGGTTTTATAGTCAAACGACCCGGTACCATACAAGAAACTGAAAACAGATAATTCAAACTTAAAATTCATCTTCCCATGTATGCAGTAAAAGAATCCAGCAAACGGGGCTGCCTTACCCTGGTAATGTTACTTGTAAGTATTTTCACAGCTTTTACGCAGGAAAAAAAAGCGATAGTAACAGGAACCGTGATTTCGGAAAAAGCGGAAAATACATTGTCCGGTGTTACGGTTACCGCCAGCCGGTCGGGTGCCAATGAAAAATGGGAGACAACAACCGATGAAAAAGGCATTTTTACCTTCAGGCAGCTCACGCCGGGACAGTTTTATCAGCTAGGATTCTCTTATATCGGCTATGCGAACACAACCATTCAGCAATTCAAGGTATCAGAGGGCCAAAACAATTCGATTATCATAAAAATGCGGGTGAAAGAGAACCAGTTAGATGAAGTGGTGGTAACGGCACTGGGAATTAAGCGGGAAGAAAAGTCGCTGGGATATGCCGCGCAGTCGGTAACAGAGAATGCCGTTAAGGATGCCAGAACGAATAACTGGGTAAACTCCTTATCGGGCAAGGTTGCCGGTTTGAATATTCAGGGAACGGGGTCGGGGCCAATGGGCTCTTCGAGGATTACGCTGAGAGGAGAAAATTCTTTGAACCTGGACAATAACCAGGCATTGATTGTACTTGATGGTGTGCCGGTTAGCAGCAAAATAACCGGAACCGGGTATAAAGCGCACCTGGCTACCGATAGTCCTGTTGATTTTGGTTCAGACCTTTCAGACATCAACCCGGATGATATAGCGTCTGTAACAGTATTGAAAGGCCCCGGGGCTACTGCTTTGTATGGAAGCAGGGCGGCGGGCGGAGCACTGATTATAACAACCAAATCAGGAGCCAGAAAAGAAAAAGGAATCGGGGTAACGGTTAATTCCAATATCAGCATTGACCAGGTTAACCGATGGCCCGATTACCAGTACGAATATGGTGAAGGCAGAACGATGGCCTACTATTCTTACGGAGATTCGCCGGATGGTATCAATACCAGTACTAATGTGGCTGCCGGACGTGCCTGGGGACCTAAATTCAATGGCCAGAATTATTTTCAATTCGATCCCAATACACCCGACAACAAAGCAACAGCCCGTACACCCTGGGTGGCTGACCCGAACTATATCAAGGATTTCTTCCAGACAGGCGTAACCTTCAACAATAGTGTTTCAATAGAAGGAGGAACAGATAAAGGATCGGCGAGGCTCTCGGTTTCACAACTCAAAAACAAGTGGATAGTTCCTAATACCGGTTATGAAAGGGTTTCAGCTGCCCTCTCCGTTAACCAGCGGGTTTCTGATAAACTCCGCATTAACGGTAAAGCAACCTATACCAACAAAAAAAGTGATAACCTTCCTTCTGCCGGTTACAATAACCAAACATTAATGTATTTCCTGGCAATAGGAACGGCGCCGAATATCCATGCCAACTGGTTTAAACCTTACTGGATGCCCGGGCTGGTGGGTATTCAGCAAAAGAATCCCTTTAATACCGGCCCCGACAATCCTTACCTGGATATTTACGAGAACATCAATAAACTGAATAAGCATGGTGTAATTGGCAACCTGTCGGCCAACTACGAGTTTTCGAAGAAGCTGGAGCTGATGGTAAGATCAGGCGTTGATATGTCGTTTGAGTTCCGTTCACAGCAGCGGCCCTACAGCATGACCAAATTTCCGAAAGGCAGTTATCGCGAACAAAATGTATTCAGCTACGAAATCAACACCGACGCATTGCTTACTTATAAGGACGCGGTAAACGATAACATAAAATACAGTGCTTCCCTTGGGGCCAACGCCATGCGGCAGACCTACAATTTCGCCGGGTTATATGCTGATCAGTTGGCGCAGCCGGGTATTTACCAGGTTTCGAACAGCCTTAACCAGGCCGTGGCGGATCCATCCCGTTCAGAAAAAGCAATTAACAGCATCTATGCATCTACGCAATGGTCTTACAAGGAAAGAATATTTGTTGACCTTACGGGAAGAAACGACTGGAGCAGTACGCTTCCGTATGGCAACAATTCATTCTTCTATCCATCTGTAAGCACGAGTTTCCTTATCAGCGATATGGTTAACCTGCCATCCTTTGTTTCATTTGCAAAACTCAGGCTGTCATGGGCACAGGTGGGTAACGATACCAGGCCTTACCAGACCTCTAAATACTATGACGTGATCTATGGAAATAGTTTCACTAACTCATCCACGCTTTTCAACCCGTCCTTAAAACCCGAAATCACCTCCAGCAATGAAGTGGGGCTTGACCTGCGCTTATTCAAGAACAGGTTATCATTCGACCTTGCTGTATACCGGAATAAAAGCCGTAACCAGATCATCGCTATCCCGCTTGATCCAACATCGGGCTATTCAAACGCACTGATCAATGCGGGCCTGATTGAAAGCAATGGTGTTGAATTACAGGTGAAGGGCGTACCCGTGGTAACCCGTAAGTTTAAATGGAACTCGACCCTGAACTGGAGCCGCAACCGCAGTTATGTGAAGGAGCTTGCCAATGGCGTTACCAGCCAGGTGATCTATAGTCATGACGGAAACGTTACCATTGAAGCGCGTGTGGGTGGCAGAATGGGCGACTTGTATGGCCGTGGCTTTCAGCGGTCACCCGAGGGAAAAATTATCTATAACTCAACAGGGCTGCCGGCCACGCTTGATGTAACCACCAAGGTATGGGGCAACGCCTTTGCCGACTGGAAAGCCGGATGGAACAATGAATTTCTTTTTGAAAAATTCAGGATAAGCGTATTGTTCGACTACCAGCATGGTGGCAGCATGTTCTCTCAAACCAATCACAAATCGGCCACGCTGGGAAAATTAAAAACTACGTTACCGGGACGCGACAACGGAATTGTGGGAGATGGTGTAGTACTGGATGCTACCGGCAAATATGTACCCAATACTGTTGCGGTTCAGGCCAGCGCGTATTATGAAAACGTGTATGCCATCAATAATGCGGAGATGAATGTTTTTGACGCGAGTTATTTAAAGCTGAGGGAAGCACGGATTGAGTTTAACTTCCCTGAAACATGGCTGAAACGGGCTGGAATCAGGCAAACCAGTCTTGCCTTGTATGGCCGGGACCTGTTCAATATTACCTCTTTTCCCGGTTACGATCCGGAAGGTGGCAACCTGAACAGCGGCACGCTTACGCCGGGTGTAGAGCTTATGCAGTTTCCATCTTCCAGAACGATCGGTATTAACCTTACCCTAAAATTTTAAACGATAACCCAGTTTATGAAAACAAATTATCGCATATACATGTTGCTGGTGGTATTATCCCTGTTCACCGCCTGCACAAAAAACTTCGACAAAATCAACACAGATCCTAACCGGCCGGTGGATGTAAATCCTGGCGTTATGCTGGGTCAACTGCAATACAAAACGGTGAACACGGGTGTTAGCGCGGCCCGTAACTTCACCCACGAACTGATGCAGGTAGACGCACCCAGAAGCAGTAACAGTGAGGGCGTTCATCGCTATTATATTAATCCGGGTGCCGGTGTATGGAACGGGTTTTATGGAAACATGGCCGATATTGATGACATCATAGCCAGCTCCGAAAAGCTAGGCGAAAAAAACTACAAAGCCATAGCCCTTATCTATAAGTGTTGGTCGTATTCTATTATGACAGACCTTTACGGCGACATTCCCTATGCTGAAGCTAACAAAGCGGCCAGTGGCAATTTTCTGCCCAAATTCGATACGCAAAAAAATATCTACCTGCAGATACTCAAAGACCTGTCCACCGCCAACGATCTTTTTGATGACAGCAAAGCACTCACATTTGGTGGCGATAATATCTACGCGTCAAATGCGCTAACGGGAGGAAAAAATACGGGCATACAGAAATGGAAAAAGTTCTGCAATATGCTTCGTTTACGGTTGCTGTTACGTCTCTTAAAAAAGAACAGCGAAACAGACGCATCAGCGCAGATTACCGCTATACTGGCAGATCCGGTAAAATACCCCGTATTTACTTCCAATGCGGATGACGGCATTTTCCGGTACCCGAATGTAACACCCTTTTTCAACCCGTATTATACGGCCAGGCAGCTGGACTGGAGAGATGGTACTTACTTTACAAAATTCTTTCTTGGCAAGCTTAATGCGGACAATGATCCCCGCAGGGCTATTTGGGCTATCCCGGTTACCGTAGGCGGCGCGAGTGTTTACCAGGGAATAGAAAGCGGTTATCCCACAACGGTTCAATATGTAGTGGGAGCCAATTCCAGCTATACCGATGCATTGAAAACATCCTCCAACCTGGGTGTTATGATTACCTATGCCGAGGAAGAATTTATAAAAGCAGAGTTGGCACTGAAAGGCTATAATACCGGGAAAACATCCAAGGTACATTATGAAAACGGGATAGCGGCTTCGATGAATCAATGGGGTGCGGTAATGCCAGCTAACTTTCTTACCCAACCGGGAGTTGCCTATAAATCAACCGGCACCACGGAGGAGCAACTGGAGCAGATTATGGTTCAAAAATATTACGCTTACTTTTTTGTAGACTACCAGGCATGGTTTGAAAAAAGAAGAACCGGTTACCCGGTACTCCCGCGCGGTGCTGGTATTCCGGCTGAAAACAGTTTCCCCTCTCGCATTCCCTACCCAACTTACCTGCAATCGCTGAACCCTGAGAACTATGCGGCCGCAGTATCGGCCATAGGAGGTAAAGATAACAGCAACACAAAAGTTTGGTGGGATCAATAAAAACTAAAAAAAATGAAACATACCCTACGCTACCTGTTCCTCTGCATCGCTATTGTTACCTATAGCAATACCTATGCACAAACAGAACAAGACATCCGCACACTCATCGTATTCTTTGATGGCTTGCGACCCGATTATATTACCCCTGATGCCATGCCCCATGTTTATGCTTTTAGTAAACGGGGAAGTTATGGAAAGCAGCATCATAGTGTGTACCCTACGGTTACAAGGGTTAATTCCTCTTCCTATTCCTCGGGCAGTTACCCTGCTACGAATGGCATTCTGGGAAATACTGTTTACTTTCCCCAGGTAGATGCAAAACATGGTCTTAATACCGGTGAAGCAAGTGAAATGCAGAAAGTGGCAGCGGCTACCAACGGCCATTTGCTTACTACCACTTCATTGGGAGAGATTCTCAATAAGGCAGGTAAAAAAATGATGGTATTCAGTTCGGGTTCTTCGGGGCAGGCTTTATTTCAGAATCACACCGTAAGCGGAGGCGGTATTATCAATACCAGTATGGTGGTTCCGGAGGAACTGAAAACAAAAGTACTTGCCGAAATAGGCCCTATCCCCCCACATGGCAAACCAAATTCGGCCCAGCATAAGTGGATTACAGATGCGCTGATTAAATATGGACTTACACTGGACGGGCCGCTGGTGAGCGCAATATGGTACTCCGATCCTGATGGTGTGGCACATAGCGATGGTATAGGCGTTCCGTCGAGTATGGCATCCATCAGGTCGGTAGACGAGCAGTTTGGACGTATCATTGCCGAACTGGAAAGCAAAGGGCTTACAAAGAATTTTAATATTATCATTTCAACAGACCATGGCTTTGTTACGCATACGGGTAAGAACAGTGTAAGCGAACTTCTGATCAAAGAGGGTTTGAAAAAAGACAAGGACAGTGAAGATGTTGTAATTGCCGAGGGCGCTATCTATGTAAAGGATCATAACATGGATACTATTAAAAAGATCGTTCACACACTGCAGGCACAACCCTGGGTAGGTGCCATATTCACACGGGCCGCTACCCCCGGGGATGTACAGGGGAATATTGAAGGAACACTTTCGTTTGACGCCATTCACTGGAATCACCCGGAACGCTCAGGAGATATCCTGGTAGACTATAACTGGAATGACAACAAAAATGCGATGGGATACGCTGGAACCAGCTTCAGCCGTGGTGTGGCGGGTCATGGCGGGTTTAGCCCCTATGAGGTGCATATAGCACTTCTTGCCTCAGGCCCAAGCTTTAAAAGGTCATTTGAGAGTGAGCTGCCAACCTCCAATGTGGATATAGCCCCTACGGTACTGCATATTCATCAACTACCTATTCCTTCATCAATGGATGGCAGGGTAATGAACGAATTACTGACTGAAAAAAATAAAGGGCCGAAGATGGATGCCAGGAAAGAGGTTATTTCAACCTCAGGTAAATTTGAGGGAGGAACCTATCATCTCAAGCTGGAGCGAACCATCCTGGGTAGATATAAATATGTTGATTACGCTAAAGCAACACGAGACTAATACGGGGAAAGTAGCGAATGCCCGGGGGTAAGCAAAGATTTCTGCCCCCGGGCTGATACCGCACACGTACTGTATCAAAACCGAACACACACAAGTTTACGATCTATGGCAAGTGATTGATTTATAATCAGTTAAACCGTTGGCACTTTGCTTGCTGTTTCAGAAGTGTAAATTTGCAGTGTATGTTCATTAATCACCTGAAAGTTGCATTCCGGAAACTCTGGAGGAACAAAGCATTTTCCGCTATTAATATTATCGGGCTATCAGTAGGCATTGCCACCTGCCTGCTGATTACAATGTATATTATTCATGAGTTGAGCTATGACCGGTATCATGAAAAAGCCGACAGGATGGTGTCTGTTTTCTTCCGGGGAAATGTGCAGGGACAGCGTATGAACGAGGGGTCGGTAATGGCCCCGGTTGCGCGGCAATTGAAAGCCGACTTTCCTGAAGTGGAGGAAGCTGTCAGGATACGCGCGTATGGGCAGCCCAAACTGGTTGTTGAGGGCAGGTTATTTCAATCAGATCCTTTTGCGTTTGTGGATGCCAATTTTTTCCAGGTGTTCACTCTTCCCCTTATATCCGGCAATGCTACAACGGCTTTACAGGAGCCCAATAGCGTTGTGATTACACGTGAACTGGCTTATAAATTCTTTGGCAGTGCCGACCCTGTCGGGCGTGTCATTCAGTTTAAGGATGATGCGGCAAGAAGCTTCAGGGTAACGGGTATCATGGAAAATATACCAGCCGAGTCAAATTTCCATTTCAACCTTTTTGCTTCGATGGCCAGCCTGCCGGAGGCAAGTGAGAATTCCTGGATGACATCCAATTTCAATACCTTTCTTGTTCTGCGGAAAGGATATGATTATAAAAAACTGGAAGCGAAACTCCCCCTGGTTATTCAAAAATACCTCGGGCCGCAGATGCAAAAGGCGATGGGTATTTCGCTGCAAGATTTCAGGAAAAAAGGCAATGACCTGAGCTTTCATTTGAAACCCGTTACCCAGATTCACCTCGATCCGGATTATCCCAATAACCTGGGTGTTGCAGGTACTATCCAGAACATTTACCTATTCGGTGCCATCGCTGTTTTTATGCTGCTGATTGCCTGTATCAATTTTATCAATCTATCCACCGCGGGAGCTTCCCAACGTGCATTGGAAGTGAGCATTCGCAAAGTAATGGGTTCCGGAAGAAAAGAATTGGTAACACAGTTCCTGGTTGAATCGGTTATTATATCCTGTATCGCACTGGCAATAGGGCTGTTACTAATGAATGTGGGTTTGCCTGTTTTTAACGCGCTGGCGGGTCAGCAACTACAGTTTAGCTTCTCGTTTAAGTGGGCAACCCTTTTACTGCTCTGCGTGTTGTTAACAGGGCTTCTGGCCGGTAGTTATCCCGCTTTCTATCTTTCTTCCTTTAAGCCGGTTGCCATACTGAAAAATAATTTTATCAGCCATAGCAAGGGCCTGGGGTTAAGAAGGGGGTTGGTGGTATTCCAATTCTTTGTTTCCATCGTACTGATTATAGGAACCATGGTTGTATTTAAGCAATTGTCTTTTATGAGTAATAAAGACCTTGGCTATAACAAAGAAAGGGTACTGATTATTTCGAACACAGAAAACCTGGGACATAACCAGGAAGTGTTTCGCCAACTGCTGTTAAAACACCCTCAAATATCCAGTGTAACCAGTTCCGGCTATCTCCCCGCCGGCCCGAGCAACAATAATAACTTCTTTGTATCGCCTGATAACCGTCCAACGGATATGGTGAAAACGCTGAGGTATGATGTTGATGAAAATTATATCAACACATTGGGCATACGGTTGAAAAAAGGCAGGAATTTCAGTGCTGATATGACCACTGATTCTTCCGCTGTTATTTTGAATGAAATGGCGGCAAATGCTTTTGGTTGGGGTGATGAAGTTATAGGGAGAACCCTTACGCATGCTGACAACCAGGGGATCACAACAACTTACAAAGTAATTGGGGTGGTTAAGGATTTTAATTTCCGCTCCTTGCATGAAAGTATTTCTCCGCTGGTGATGACACTGGCCCCCAATCATTCCGTATTGATTGCAAAGCTGAATACCGGCAACCCGGCAAAGCTATTGGCATCCTTATCAGCGCAATGGGCATCACTGGGGGCCACGGATGCTTTTTCTTATTCCTTCCTGGATGATCGCCTTGCCAGAACCTACCGCTCGGAAACCAAAACAGGTCAGGTGCTGGGTATCTTTACCTGCCTTACGATACTGGTAGCCTGCATGGGATTATTGGGTCTGGCTATGTTTACTGCGCAGCAAAGAAAAAAAGAAATCGGGATACGGAAAGTATTAGGAGCCACTGTAGCCCAGGTAACCGCAATGCTTTCAAAGGAATTTGTAAGGCTGGTTATGGTAGCCTGCCTGTTGGCCTTCCCTATCGCCTATGCGATCATGCACCAATGGCTGCAGGCTTTTGCTTACCGAACTGTCATCAGTTGGTGGGTCTTCGCTTTTTCGGGAGCTGTTGCATTATTGATAGCCTTGTTAACCATAAGCTTTCAGGCTATCCGGGCGGCAATTGCCAATCCTGTGGACAGTTTGCGGGTGAATGGCTGATCGAATAGAGCAGACCTACAACTGTGCAATATTCTGCCGCAACGCGTACAGTACCAGCCCTACCCGGCTCTTGATGCCCAGTTTCTCAAATACACTGTCGCGGTAATTGTCTACCGACCTGGAAGCGATGCCCATTTTTTCGGCTATTTCTTTATAAGTGAGTTCAGAGACACATAATCTCAGGAATTCTATTTCCCTTGGGGTAAGTTTGGCGTCATCGGTATGCCTGTTGGCGGATTGAAAGCTGTGTAACATTTTACCTGAAACCATTTCATTCAGGTAAAATCCTTTTGTGTGGATTTCAGAAATGGCCCTGAACAATTCAGCGGGCTGCGATTCCTTTAATACGTAGCCACCGGCACCGGCTTTCAACATCTGTATTACCGCAATATCTTCATCCAGCATACTCAGTGCCAGTATATGCACTCCCGGGTGATGCTCCCTAACCCATGCGGTAGCTTTATAGCCATCCAGGATGGGCATGTTGATATCCATCAGCAGAACCGAAACGCCGGGATGAAGGGGAAGCTGGCTTTGCAGGTCCTTGCCATTGGAGGCTTCAAAAATCACTTCTATTCCTTCCAGTTCTGACAGCAGGTTGGCAATTCCCCTGCGGAACATGGCATGGTCATCCACGATGGCGATTTGTATCGGAGTCATGTTGGGGGTTTGAATAAGGAATACTGATATGCAATGTGGTACCCTCCTGCTTCACAGACCTGATATCGAGCTTCCCACCCAGTAAATCTACGCGTTTGTGCATACCCAACAGGCCAAGTCCCTGCGGATGTTCTTTTTTTTCGGCGGGGTCAAAGCCCTGGCCATTGTCTTTTATCTCCAGTACAAGATGATTATCCTGGTACAACAGGAAGATATCCAGCCTGTCGGCGGAGGAATGCTTGATGGCATTATTAAGTCCTTCCTGTAAAAGGCGGTATAAAAAAAGGTCCTTCTCGGGATAACTGGCAGTGAGGGTGCTGGTTTCATTGGTAAAACCTATCTGGTAGAAGCCATTTCTCTCCAGCCAGCCGATTTCCTGCCGGATGGCCGCCACCAGTCCATCCTGCAATACCAGGTCGCCATGTATTACCCGTGACAGCTGCCTGAGTTCACGGATCGACCTGGATACCAGCTGCTGAACATCATTCAGTTTGATTTTTGCCTTTTCGGTATCCTGCAGGTTGATGGAGCCAATGGTTACATTGGTAAGGCTTAGCAGCTGCCCGATATTATCATGAAGATCAGCTGCCAGGTTTTTACGGGTTTGTTCCTGCACCTCCATTTCCATGCGTACCAGCTCCTGCCGGTGGTCGTAGTTCTTCTTTATATATCTGACGATAGACATGATGATAACTGCCGTACTAACTACAAACAGCAGAATGGTAGTAACAATAGTTATGAATAATTCTTTTTCAGGCATAAAAACGCATATCCGAACAAACCGTACATCAATGTATTGATGAAGATCGACAAATACAAGATGGATTTAGCCAAAGCCATGTGATTTTTTGCCAGGTAATTGATAGACCCCATGTATGGGGTCTGACAGCAATAGAATAAAATAAGCCCAATAGCGATCCAGAATTCGGGAATACGCGAGATATCACGGGTTTCAGGCGAACCGGATAGAAAATAAAGATAAGCCAGCGAAAAACAAACAATAAAAAAGCCACCTGTCGCAATCATTTCTCCATGAAACTGAAAAATGCCGCCTGCATCAAAAACAAGCAATGCCCAGGCAACAGGGAAAATGGCCACAAAAGCAATCATCAGCTTTCTGATCAGCTTCTGCGAACTGCTTGCATACAGGAAATAGGTATAAAACAAAAATTCAAAAAGGGCGAACACATTATACATCCCATTGCGATATTTCCCCCGAACATGCAAGGTTTGCATAAAAATGTTGCCCATTAGTTCAATAACCAGCGTAAGCGCCAGAAAATAACTGAATATTGTAAACCGTTGGGGAACGGTATAGCGAAAACTTACCAGGCCGCATAAAAAGGCTAAGCTTACAACAACCAGGTATGTATACAATAAAAAATAAAACATAAGGCTTCAAACTATTACCCGAACTCATCACCACTGCAATTATCTCCGGGAGGGCAAGGGACTGATGTATCATAGGCACCCCCATCTCCAAATCGGCCCTTATAACTATCCGGTTCACCAGGCACATAGAAAAGCAAAGTAAGTTTGTTCTTTATACCAGTCATTCCGTCTGCATCTGCCTCGTAAATCCCCCAATACATGATCATCTCTTTCATGGCGGGGTAGCACTTTTTCCGGCAATCCAGCACATTTTTCCATTGCACTACATCCGCCTTATTGAACCACAACGACCGGGTTTCATCCGTAACCATATCAAGATTTTTCCGGTAGTTGTTAACCCAGATCCGTACAGATTCTTTTAACACGGGAACCAACAATTGCGTACGGGGATCGAAAATATAATAGCCGCTGCAATCGTGATGCGCTACCGTGTCCTGCTGTTTGGTTAACACGAAAATGGGAACCAGGATATTTGTATTGTCAACCGCATATTTATCATCAACATTACCTGTAGCTGCAAATGCTCCGAAATATATTTTCAGGCCCGTAGCCGTTGGGTCTTTTGTCAGTATCGAGAAAAAATTATCGATTCCTACCGTCGCGCCTGACAGCGGATGGGGTCTCCCGGCATGCTGCCGCAGGTTACTATACAAAGGCGTAGCAGGAAAGGGATCAACCCTTTGTAAAAATAATGGCTTTGAAATCTGAAGCTTTGTGGTAACATCGGTGCAGCATTGAGCAACAACCGTTTTTGCTCTTCCATTTTGCTGCGCCTCTGCAAGGCACACTATCATTAGAAAAAATACGAATATGTAATTTCTCACCTTCATCGGGGGGCGGTGTTTTGGTCGGGTGCAATATGGTGATAATTACTGATCACCACAATAGGTATTTATACGTCAAGGGGAGGTGAAAACACGTACCCACGGGTCAGGCCCCGGCTTTCAGTTTTTTGCTTTCCAGCCCGCCGGCTTTTATCATACCTGCTTCTGTGATGGAAAATTGGATATTGTCGGCCTGGCTGATGGTTACCAAACCCTCCCCTTCCAGGGTACGTAAGTGTGTATAAATGGTAGCCCAATCGAAATGCAGAAAAAGAATCAGTTGCCTGGGCAGGCATTGATATTGTGTAGGGTTAGGCGTTTCTTTCACAAGCGTATATAACGTTTGTAAAGTCTGGTAACGTGTTTCCATACCAGTAAGATAAGCAACAGAACAAATCCGCTGCAAAAGAACGGGTTAATTTTATTCACAGTTGCGGGATTACGCAGTCTTTCAGTTCAATTTCTTCTCTTCCTGCAATTTCTGCTCAGCCTTTATATGCAGTTTCTGCAGCCATTCCCCAAATTCCCGCGGTGCTACAAAAGGATGCGGCTCTCCCGGCTTGCGGGCAGCCAGTTGTTTCGCCCTTTCCAATATCTTACCCGGATCCGGATGGTTGGAGATATTCACTTCAATATTCTTCATAGCCATCACTCGTTCCACACTGCGCAGGTATTGTTCTGTTCGCCCAACACCTTTAAAATTCAATCCCACTCCTCCAAACATAAAAGCCTGGTAGGTTTTCGGCCCATCTTTTACAGGAAAACTCAGCGACAAAACTCCCTGGGTATGACCAGGGGTTACATAGCAATAGAATGAGTATCCACCCATCGAAATGGTATCGCTATCCCCGATCACAAGATCACGAACGGGAAAAGACTTCACACTTTTATAATCGTCTGGTAATGTACCCTCCACTATCTTCCAGTCGGCATCCGTCATACCTATCATTGCCTTAGTTGCTTTCTTTATTGCTTCCGCCCCTTCCATGTGATCATAATGAGCATGCGTACACAGAATATACCTGATCTCCATCGGATCAAGTCCCAGGCTTTTCATAGCCGTAAAAATATGATCCGTGAACTTCCCATATAACGCGTCAATCAATACCAGCCCATAATCGGTTTTCACGATATAAGCAGATACGAAATCCGTTCCCACATAATACAGGTTGTCAAATATTTTAAACGGGGGAACCGTATGCGAGCTATCGTTATCATACTGCGCCAGGCCGCGCGCAGGTTGAAGACAGTATGCGAGAACAAGCAACAGCAGAATTTTTTTCATAGCCCTGGTAATGTTATCCCTTAATAAAAAAACTTCTCCGAAACAATCTTTCCGTTTTCCACTTTATACAGTCCTATTTCTTCCATAGTGGTACGTTCACCATCTTTGGGCTTAAAATCCATGGTCATGTAGCAGGTAAAATAATTGCCGGCTACCACTGGCTCGGCTGTAGTGCCCCCATACATTTCCTCTGTGATCTCTCTCCACTTATTTCCCTTTTCATGCAGCTCCTTCATACCCCGTGCGATCGCCCAATCCGAACCCGGGGTTTCTTCACTGATAATGTCGGGACTGTATAGTTCGGTATAGATGGTATCAAATGCGCCTTGCTGCATGTACGCGTAAAACTTTGCGGCTACTTCTTTTGTTGTCATATATTGCTTTTTTATACACTAAATGTACGCTTACTTGCGCTCAAAAAACCTGCGTTCCATCTATTTTCAGCAAATTAAAGATTCTGCCCCTTCACGCAACGGATACTGTTAGTCCTGTGTCAATGTATAAAGACCTTATGAAGGCGATCCTCATTTTTATGTCCATACTGTTGCTGGCAGGCAGTTGCACCAAGCCCGCTGAACCCGCCCCTGAGATTGTTACCTGCCTCAGCCCCGGAGATATCGGCTGGTTGAAAGAAAAAAAGAAAGAATTTGCCTCCTGCACCTGCCTGGTTGAGTTCCGTAGCGGTATTTACCTTGACCAGCAGGTATTTGAAATCCGCATCACAGATCCGCTATGCAATGGCATTAATATCGTGTATAAACAGGATGGTACAGAACTTCTTCACTCAGGCAATGCTTCCGCATACCAGGCTTATCTCGATGCCGTTAAGGATATGCAGGTGTTCTGGAAATGCAATACGCAATAATCCAGCTGGTATTCTTTGTAAATTGCGCTTACCATGCGCATTTCCGGATCTACAAAACTGACTTTCATTAAGATCATCCATACCATTGTATGGATTTTCTTCAATGTGGTTATTTTTTACCTGTTATACGCGGCACTAACCGGCCGGCTCGACAGGTATGTATGGATCTCTGTCGGTCTTATCTTACTGGAAGGACTGGTGTTGGTTGTATGCAAGGGGTTCTGCCCGCTCACCATACTGGCACGGAGATACTCAAACTCTACCCGTGACAATTTTGATATCTATCTGCCCAACTGGCTGGCCCGGTATAATAAGCTGATTTATATATCTATTATTATCGTTGCGCTGGGGATATGGGTGTACAGGCTGCTGAAATCTTAACGGAAAAGAAATATAGAGCCAGGGGCTTAGGACCGGAGGATTAGATTTGATCGATGCACTAAAAAAAGCTATTTTATTTGGTATTGATAAATTAATAATGTTGCTTTCATCTTCTGCAGGTGAAGATGTAGATTTATCTGCCATATTTTTATAGTGAATCGCCTTTATCAATGAGAACAACATTTGTTATTACTTTCTGTTTATTTTATTCCCTGCTTCGGGCACAGCCTGCCAAAAAAGCAATTTTTATTATCGCAGATGGCATCCCGGCGGATATCGTGGAACAGGTGGCGCATCCCAACCTTGAAAAGATTTCGCAGTCTGGCGGTTATAAGAGGGCCTATGTAGGCGGATTGAAAAACGGATATTCACAAACACCAACCATTTCCGCGGTTAGCTACAATAGCCTGATTACAGGTACATGGGTTAATAAACACAATGTTTGGGGTAATGATATCAGGCAACCGAACTATCATTACCCCACCCTTTTCAAACTACTAAAGGATCAATATCCGGGCAAAAAAACCGCGATATTTTCTACCTGGACCGATAACAGAACAAAACTGGTAGGCGAAGGATTGCAGCAGGCCGGCGGTTTTCGTATAGATTATGTATCAGATGGACATGAACTGGATACCCTGCGGTTTCCGCACGACCGTGATAGTCGCTACATTCATTTGATTGATGAAAAAGTAGCGGCAGATGCTGCCCAATCCATCAGGAATGATGCGCCCGATCTTTCCTGGGTTTACCTGGAATATACGGATGATATGGGACACCGTTACGGCAACAGTGAGCAACTGAAAGCAGCCGTGGAAATGATGGACAAGCAGGTGGGTAAAATTTGGGAGGCAATTGAATACCGTAAACACCAGTATAATGAAGACTGGCTGATTATTATCACCACCGATCATGGCAGGGACAGCATCACCGGGCGCAATCATGGTGGTCAATCGGCCCGGGAACGAACCACCTGGCTTGTTACCAATGCGCAACACCTGAATGAATATTATAGCCGGTGTGAGCCTGCCATTACAGATATTCTTCCTACCATTGCCAGGCATCTGCAGCTGCAGCCGGCCAGGGAGGTATTGTTGGAGTTAGACGGGGTGCCACTAACAGGAAATGTTTCTATTGCTCTGCCCAAAGCGGCTTTTAGGGGTGACTCGCTCGTGGTTTCATGGGCCTCTTTTGGAAAAAAGGAAAAAGTAAAAATCCGGGTAAGCAATACCAATGCGTATGCTACAGGGGGAATCGACACGTATTACGAGGCGGGAGAAACCTCTGTGCTGAACCATTCTTTTGCATTTGTGCCACGCATAAATGCTACCGGTTTTTACAAAATTGTGTTGGAAACGGCTGCTAATACAGTTAGTACCTGGGTGAGTGCGCAGGTGCATTAACTGCTTGCTCATTGGGGAGGCATAAAATATCGATACAAGAACCATTAACTGTTTTATCTTTAAGCCTGAGAAAGAGGACGCCAATTTTTCAAAATCATCTGTCTAAGAAGCTGAATTAGCCTATAACCTTATCGTGAACAAGTATTTTGAAGAATTGCAGGAAGTCTACTTAAAACTTAAAAAGGAAGTATGAACCGATTCGATATTACGGATAAAAGCTATCAACTATCAATAGACACCTTTTCAAAATACCCAGAAGTAGAACAGGTTATTTTATTTGGCAGTAGAGCAAAAGGAAATTATAAAAAGGGGAGTGATATTGACCTAACGATTAAAGGAAGGGGGTGTAAGTCTGAAACGGCATTGCATATAAGCGCCATTTTAAATGAAGAATTACCTATCCCCTATCACGTAGATGTTATTAACTATGATTCACTGAAGCACAAAGATTTAAAAGACCATATCGACAGAGTAGGCGTTGTTTTTTTCAGAAACAATAGCAGTGTTTGAAAAGCAACGGAAATCTTTCGTGTTTTTTGCAACACCCGGGTATGCGGGAACGCAGAGTCCCCCTTCGGGAGAGGTCTGCGAAGAACACGCTGTGTGGAAATAAAATTTATATAGTAGGCCGTTTACAATAAAGAAAGCTACAGGCATGAACGTTGATGACACTATAACAGAACTCATTAAACGCTATATATCTAGCGGATTAAATAAAGCCATCGATCATGGTGGTTTTTACCAATATACTATTACCCATCACTCCACCGTTATAGAAGATTATACCCTTACTGAACAGGAAACACAGGTGCTTTTGCAGGATGGTCTCACGCCAAAAGGAAAGCCGCCAGCGCATACACTCCCCATTCTTCTACTGACTCTACTTGTTTTATCAATAGGTTGCCAACAATCTTCAAAATCTGACGATGATTCTACTAAAAAAACCAGTTCGACTCAACTCTACTATGAAAAAAAAAGAAGTACAGATAGCATTAAAGTCGTTGACCTTCTCAAAACTGTTTATAAATGGCATGAAAAAAATACAGCAATCTTGGATTTTGACGTTGAAATTGAAGATTCTTTGCAAGTGCGAATTAATATGAAATCACTTGAATCAGCAATATCCGTTCTAAGGGACGCTGGTTTTTTCTCTGAATCTTTTATACAGAATTACAAAAAACTTGGAGAGTTGATTAATACAAGGCTAACTTCAGCGGTTCCTAAATTACAAAATGAAATTAATTTCTCTTTCCAAGAATCAGACTCATGGACATTCTTTCAAGACGATGCACCCAATTTCTGGGAATCATTAAACTTCTCCTATTTTAATTTAAATGAAACCACATGCACTCTTAAATGGGGTGGCAATAATTACGAGGTCCGCTTTGTTAAAGAAAGTAGCATCTGGAAATTATCATACATTGAAGGTCTGGACATAGATAAATATTACAAATAACGAGTTGTGAACATGCACTGCTTGGTCGGATAAATGAAGCACGGAAAATAGCAACGAATGATGGAAGATATTCTACCGCCCAACTTTTACAAAACCAATGCTATAGGCAGACCTATTTAAGTGTAGCACAAAAATCGTCTGGCGCAAAAACAGTTACCTCACTCCCTTTAAAATCCTTAATGTTTCTTGTTACGATGCAACCAATGTTATCAACCGTCATAGCGCAATGGATTTGAATCGAATCTTCAAAGTCTTTGTGCTTAGATCTCAGTCCTTTCGTTAATATTGATGCATCAACAGGGATGACAGTTAGATAGTCAAATAAACCCAGCACTACACTTCGCAGGGTTTTATCATCCTGGTACTTCTTCAACAGGTAATAAGTAGTCGCTATTGAATGGGAAGAGGTAAATAGCTTAACCTTTTTACTTTCAGCTGCGTCAAAAATATCGATCGCATACTTGCTAAAGGGTTTACGATCAGCGATAAGGTCTACCAGTATATTTGTGTCCAAAAAGACCTTTCTCATACATGCTTTTTCTGATAATAAGACCGAAGCTCGCTTTTTTCGTCAAAATCTTTTGGTAGCTTGACTGCACCAATCAGCTTCTTCAATTTAGGAGACACCTTTTGCTCTGTCCTTTCCTGGGTAATTTTGTCCAGGTATTGTTCAATGAGTTCCGAAAGGCTGCGACCGGTATCTTTAGCATATGACTTAGCCCTGTCGATTACCTCTTTTTCAACTGTCAATGTCAGCTTAGCCGTCATAATACGTGTGTTTCTTACAAAGATACGTATTTGCTCGAATTTTGCAAATAGTTTGCCCACAGGTTAAAGGATTTGCGAAGGTTGGGTAATCCATGATCCCACTCCAGGCTTGGCCGCCGTAGCACTGCTAGTTTTCGATTGCTTATTTATGCTCGCGGGCGAAGGTGGATAAAACTCGATTAGAATTCCAATAGCTGATGGTCCAGATCTTACAGCCCGAACTGATGCTGGGATTTTTGCTGCAGTTGAATAACTTTATTCCTCTGTATCATTTGCTGCAACGTAGTGTTAGTGGCAGTGTTCGTTTTATCAACGGGAATGATATTCGTAATACCTAGCAAATACTTTTCCGCTAATTCTGTCAGCAAGTAAGATTACACTTTGAGTGGAGTCAGAAGTTGACTCGACTATTAGACACTCATTATTCAGGACAAATGCTTTCGCAATTGTAGTTTTTTTCAAAACATCTAAATCGTCATAGTTGTCTGATCCCAAAGATAATATTTGATTCTTGTAACTAATAAGGTAAGTATCAGCCTTTTTGAATAGTTTCACAACCTCACCGTTACTAATCAATCCTTTTGCTTGGTCTCTCGTTGGATAAACACCTTTGTAAACACCTTTTTGGGTGCCAAATAATGAAGTCCAAAACTTAATTGCTAAATTATTGGGAATCTGTGTGAATGGTTCAAAGCCCATGACAACACAGCCGGACGTAGCATTCCAAGCCCGAAGTTCTGGGTCAAGATTATAAAATTCAGCACCAGGCTTTCCAAAAGTTTCGATAGTTGCATTTCCTTGGAAAAAGTCTTTACTTCCTGATACAAAACTCCAAAATGGTACGAGTGTCCATGAAGAAGCTAACAGCAGATACCATTTCAGGTTATTGCTTTTGAAAAACAAAAATAGCAATGTACAAACCCATATTAAAAGTCCGAATGGAATAGAGAATGAAAACAAAAATGTTAGCCATGAAGAAATGACTGATACCCAGAAAACAACCTGGACCTTTCTTTTATATTTCGTAGACTGTTCCATTTACATTTCCATTAAAGTTAAAGGCTTTGCGAAGATCGGGTAATCCGTCATCCGACTGCTGGCTCTGTCACTATAGCCTCGATTAGCTAAAGCCAAAGTACATTGGCCGCCGTAGCCACGCAAGCTTTTCATTCACTTTTTATGCTCGCAGGCGAAGGCGGACAAAAGTTGACTAGAATCCAACTGGTGATAATCAATATTCTGTCGCCCAACTTTTTCAAAAACAATGTTAGCGGAATGGTTTAGTTAACTAGAACCTGGTACAACCCGATTAACAAAAAGACAAGCCCAATCGAGGCTATAAAAAGCCTGCCGACAAACTCAGATTGTTTGGTGTCAACGTAGAAATCGGATGGATTGTCCTTATTATAGTAAACTTTAATAGTCTCACCGTCTTTGAATTGTCCTGTATAGAATAATCGAAAGTCTTGTTTAATTACGCCAGTGATCCATTCATTCGTGTTTGTCAAAAAGCGTATTGTGATTTTGTCTTTCACTGGGGAAAATGAATTGTCGTAAGATTGTCTAACGTTTTCGTCAAATTCCTGTCTAAAAACAATACCTTCCACAGGAATACCATTTTGTTTCAACATAGAATTTCCTGATTTTCGAAAAAGGGATATTCCAAGCGTGATGAGTCCCACCACAGTTAATATGAATGGCTGAGAATTAGAAAAAAAATCTTGATCCATAATTGTAAATCATAAATGCATCATTTGAATCCTGTCCAAAGTATTCTCTTTTAAAATACGGAAAGTATCAACTACTCGCAGCTAACGTTAAAGGCCTTGCGAAGGTTGGGCCATCTGTGCCCCCACTGCTGGCTTGACCACTACAACCCGATTAGCTGAAGCCAAATTACATTGGCCGCCGCAGCCCCGCAAGTTTTTTGAAGACATTTATACCGGCGGGCGAAGGCGGACAAAAAAAGCCGGTTAGAATTCCAAATATCGATGGGGCAAATTCTGTCGCCCAACTTGCGCAAAACCTATGTTAGGCGCAGGTTTTAGTCGTAATTAAATCGACATTGAAGAATGTAGCATTTTTGATCTAGTCCTTTTTTACCTTCGACTTTATATACCAGTCTGTGCTCTCCAGTAATTCTTCTTGACCAATATCCTTTTAAGTCATATCGCAAAGGTTCAGGTTTTCCTGTTCCCTGAAAAGGAGTCTTTTTTATCTCATTTAGGAGATCCTTTATTTTTTCGACAATATCACTGTCTGTTTCAATCCAATATTGAAAATCTTCCCATCCATTTTCCGTAAACTCAAAATTCATAACTGCGTTCTACACTTTGAATTTTCGGGTTTTACCTTTTTTCAGTTGATCGATCGAGTCGTGTAAACGCTGTCGATTTGCGAAAGTAGACAAAAGATGTCCGGTCTCGTTAAGAGAATTGTATTCCTTAATAGATAGAATGACAACAGCTTCCTCCTCAGCAGACCTTGACACAACTAGTACATCTGACGACTTTGAAACGTCATCCAAGTACTTTTTCATATTACTTCTTAATTGTGTCACTGATACGGCCTGCATAGTTATAAATTTTAACCAAATGTACGATATTTAGTACATTAAAACGTACAGTTCTTAAAAATTATTGAAAATCTTAACGGAATATCAGCTTGGATTTTGCTTGCGCCTAACGTTAAAGGCTTTGCAAAGGTCGGGCCATCCGTGATCCCCACTGCTGGCCTTGCCACTACAACCTCGATTAGCTAAAGCCAGATCACATTAGCCGCCGTAGCCCTGCAAGTTTTTCAAATAATTTATGCTGCGAGCGAAGGTGGACAAAAGCCGATTAGAATTCCTACAGCTGATGGGCGATATTCTGTCGCCCAACTTTTTGCAAAACCAATGTCAACGGCTGCCGAGGTTCTCTTGAATTAGGCTACTAATCGTGCCGGCGTCTGTGTACACCATCAGATGACCTCCGTTTTTAACCAGCACATCTGCTCTTGTCAACCAACTCGGAAATAATCGATCAGCTCGCCCATGAATGTGATAAACACCCTCTGGTTTAACCCGGTTTGTCCACACAAATATTTCGTTTAACGCCCATTTGAGAAATCCGGGAGAAGTGTCGGAAACAATCTGTTTCAACAACTTTTTGTCAGAAGGATCCGATACACCAAAGAACCAGTAAGTAAATGGATAAACCTTATTAAGAGCAAACTTTGGTACTAATTTAATAAGCCCAGACATTCCTAACAGCCGGTACATATAAGGAATCTCCTTTTTAGTAGCAACACTTGAAATGATTATTGCGCTTGCCGGATTTACAACCTTCATAAGTTCAATTGCTACTAGTCCACCAAATGAAACGCCAATCAAAGCAAAATCTTGCGATGTGTCAATCTGTTTGGATATTTTGAAGCTATAAGTCTGAAGTGTTTCGTCTGTGTCTAATTGAGGCCACTCAATATGAATAACTGTAAAATCCCCGGGAAGTAAGAGCCGCTGGAAAATTCTCTCATCGGCACCGAGTCCGCTTATAAAATATAGATTCACTGTAAGGGCATTTTAATAAGTTGCCGTTAACCTTAAAGGCTTTGCGAAGGTTGGGCCATCCGTGATCCCACTGCTGGCATGACCACCATAGCCTCGGTCAGCTGAAGTCAAATTACATTGGCCGCCCTAGCCCTGCAAGTTTTCCGACCAATTTTAATGCTCGCTGGCGAAGGAGGACAAAAGTCTGTTTGAATTCTTACTATCGTTGGGCCAGATTCTGTCACCCAGCCTTTACAAAAGCACTGTTAGTGGCCGTTCAGGGTTTCTCACATAGAACATGAAGGAATTAACGTGCATTTCGCCGCATTTCTTTTATCACTCGCTCAGTCCGTCTGTCTGCTCGCGAATTTTGTAGTGAAACAACTGCCCAAATAGCAGCAGGAATCCAGCCAATCAACGTTATTTGCAGCAGAAGGCATAAAATACCGGTAAATATCTTCCCTCTCAGAATAAATGAAAGAAAAGGGAACAGGATTGCAAGCAGTGTCATGTTAGATTATGATTAGTTGTGACTACAAAATGATTCAGGATTTATTTCTCCGTTCTTCGTCAAGTTGTTTGTATAAGTCTAATTGTCCTTTTTTATAGCCAGATCTCTGACCCAGGTAATAGAAAAGGACAGGGAGTCCAATTGGAATAAGCAAGATCAAAAGAAGTTCTTGTGCGCCTAAGTTTCCCATATGTTTTGGTTTTAGATTTAGAAATTGCCGCCAAGGTTAAAGGCTTTACGAATGTTTGGCTTGGCCACTACAACCCCGCTTAGCTAAGGCCAAATTACATTGGTTGCCGTAGTCCCGCAAATTTTCCAATACTTTTAATGTCCCGACGAAGCAGAGCAAAGTTGATTAGATTTTCACCTAAGGGGAAAAAGCAGGGTAACCCGCATAAACTCCTGTACCTACATTATCAGCCTTTCCACGCTCCGCGCACCCCACTCACATTACCATCGCGGTGCATACCTATCTCCATGAAAGTCCTGAAAAACACCGCGCATTCAGCGCTGCCGTAACGACAAAGGGGGGCCAAACAATTTTCAGATATAGTACAATATAAATTAAAAATAAATTGCTTGTATCTGCAAATGGTAGATTTTTCTTTAGCTGGCTTAATTTATATCCATCTGTAGATTCGTGGGCGCCCCAACGGAGCACGCTCCACCGCTATTTAACCCTTTTCCTAGTTTAACAACGTCCAGCTTTTGGGGAGGAGGTCACCCTAGCATTCAACTGTAAGATATTAGTTCTCGTATACATAAACTAAGGCCATCAGCAAAACTATAACGAGGCAATGGCATCCTCCGCAAAAGCAAATGAAAGCGTCATTCCTGCGCCGCCCATTCCATTCACTATATACACACCCGGTGCGGGATTAAGAAAAACATCGGTTTGTCCGTTTAGCATTTTGGCATACACACCGTTCCATGACTGAACAAGTTGCCAATCATTGCTCTCCATAAACCCATCGAGATACTCTTTGATCAGGTGGTTTATCCTGGCACTATCGAATGGATCAAAGGTTTTTCCGTACTCGTGGGAATCTCCAACCGTCAATTCTCCTTTCCCGTTCTGCGATACCATTACGTGAGTGCCCGCTTCCAAATACGCTGGCATTTCAAGTTCGTAGCGTTCCTTTAGTGCTGCCAGGGATGCGGCTACTTTAAAACTGTTATAGTGGATCAGCGACAGTCCTCCGCAAACGGAGGTACCGATTCGCCAGTTCGTGGTGGGCGCCAGAAACCGCATCATCTGCAGCTTACATTTAACCATTCCCAATCTTTCAAACTCTTGCGGGTAAAGCGTTTCAAAATCAGCACCACCAATATCCCTACTACCGGTGGGAAGATGTAAAAGATAATTAGAGAAAAAATAAAGTACCTCAACACAGATCGGAAGGCAGATATGCGTCAGTATCTCTTACATATTAAATGATAGATGTGTATATCCTGTTGAAAGACCCGGCCGATACGAGAATAACCTGTGCATACTAACCTTGCAGTAACACTATGGTAACAATTTAGACATATTGCACCTTTACTATCTTTCTAACTTTAGGATACTAAACCCGATCCACCATGGAAGGCAGAAATATAGCAGTGCTGAGCATCCTTGCGTTAGCGGTTATCCTCTTACTTATCTTTCTAATCCGCAGAAACCGTAAAGACAGGGAGGATTTAGATCCCGATTCCATGGAATCTACAGAAGAGATACGGCAAATCCAGGAAAGGAAAAGGAATAAGACCTGAACCTTGCCTCACCTTTGCATCTGATCAAAAGAAAAAATACAAAGATATATCTCCATTCATTTATAACCACTGAAATAAATCATACTACCCTATGAAATCTCTCATTTTTCAGCCTTAGAGCTGAAAATAGCTTTGTGCAAACAAAATCAAAGTTTATGAGAAAGATGATCGCAGTAGCGTTTTTGGCAGTACTTAGCTTGGCTGCCCACGCACAAAAGAAAGGATTACAGGGTACCTGGTTTGCCACTTCGCAATTTGGCTACCAGCAAACGAAAACAGGAACAACCAAAAGCACCAATTTTACCGTTTTACCGATAGTTGGAAATTTTGTTTCCCCCTCAGTGGCAGTTGGCCTGGCGGCGGGGTATGCCGGCATCAAATCTGAAAACGGACCGGTGGTAAACGCCAATACCAATTTACTGGTGGTTCAGCCACTGGTAAGAAAATACTGGAACATTAGCGGAGGACTGTTCTTTATCGGCCAACTGGCCGCTCCTATTGTTACCGGTAAAGAAAAACAAAGCAGCTTAAAAGTAAACCAGTTTGGCCTGGCGGCTTCCAGTGGGTTTGATATGGTGTTAGGTAAACATTTTACCGTGGAATTCTCTTATAACCTGGCCAATTTTTCTGTAACCACTTTAACGCCAAAGACGGGCAGCAAAACCACCGTTACAGATTTTTCGCTCGCTCATGTAGCAACTGTTGAATCTGTTTATAACACCGCACTGGGTGGCAGCAACCCAACACTTACCACACCATTGTCATTTGGATGTAAGTTCCTGTTCTGATTACTACTTCTAAATCAAAAAATAGGCTGCCTTTGAGAGACAGCCTATTTTTTATTCCTACCGTTCAGACGGGATAGATATAGCCAAAAAAAATCCGCAGCCATCTCTCGATAAGCTGCGGAACAATATACTACCTGGGAAATAAAGGGTACTTACTAAACTACCATTACATTCCCGCTGATGTTTACTTCTTTTTTGCCGCTTTTTTAGGAGCCGCTTTTTTCACAGCTTTCTTAGGAGCTGCTTTTTTTACCGCTTTTTTAGGAGCCGCTTTTTTGGCTGCTTTCTTAGGAGCTGCTTTCTTTACTGCTTTTTTAGGTGCTGCTTTTTTTACCGCTTTCTTAGGTGCTGCTTTCTTAGCGGCTTTCTTTGCTGTTGCCATTTTGATGGGTTTGTTTGGTTAATAGTTAACAATTGTTACGCTATTATAACGGAGATGGATACAAAATATTGTGCAAAGAGATGATAATGGCCCCTCTGACCCGCCATTTATCCGTTTTTTTGTGTTTTTATTGCAAAATTTCAACATATTTACCGTAAAAACAGGCTATGAGAACCCTTTTCATCCTATTCGGTCTACTGGTAATCAATGCCGCAACGGCGCAAAAAACGAAGGGATACCAATATACTATTGACCTGAACAAGTCTTCGGACGACAAGTTTTGGGTGGAACTGGCAACACCCCGGGTAAAGTCAAAAACGATTGTATTCCACTTACCTAAAACCGTTCCGGGTACTTATTCCAATGATGACTATGGCTACTTCGCCAATAATGTAAAGGCTTTTGACAGTAAAGGGAATGAGTTGAAGGTTAGCCGGATAGACGATAACAGCTGGCAGATTGAAGATGCTAACAGGCTGGACAGGATCACTTACCAGGTTGATGATACATTTGACGACAGAACACGGAAAGCGAAAGTATTTGAACCCACCGGCAGCAGCGTTCAGCACGATACCGCGTATGTGTTGAACACCTATACGGTAATGGGTTACCTGACGGGTATGGAGGAATTACCATACAGCCTTACTGTAAAACATAAACCCGACTTTTATGGCTCTACCGCCCTGAAAGACCTTGACCAGGCAGCAGACCAGGATGTTTTTACCAGCATCAACTATCATGATATTGCCGATAACCCCATCCTCTATACAAGACCCGATACCACTACCATTAGAGTGGGCGGCGCGGATATACTCATCTCAGTGTACTCCCCCAATAAGCTGATCAGTTCGGCATTCCTGGCTACCAAACTGGACAGCCTTACCCGTGCACAGGTGAGTTACCTCGGTGGAAAACTGCCGGTAAGCAAATACGCTTACCTGATTTATCTTTTCGATAAACAACCTCTCTCTAATGCTTCCGGTGCACTGGAACATTCTTACTCTTCCCTGTATAGCCTTAGCGAGTCCAATCCTGAAATATTTGCGCAGAATTTTAAAGATGTTGCCGCACATGAATTTTTTCATATTCTAACCCCTTTGAATGTACACGCAGAAGAAATTCAGTATTTCGACTTCACGGTTCCCAAAATGTCGGAACATCTTTGGCTGTACGAAGGCCTCAACAGAAATACCATGCCCATAAAGCGCAGTTACAGGCAAAGCTGACCAGTATCGATCGCTTTCTTGCCGTCATGGGCAGCAAAATAACGGCATCGCGCAATGGTTATAACGATACGCTTCCATTTACAGTTATGAGCAAAAATGTACTGGATTCGGCTTATGAGAAACAATACGGCAACGTGTACCAGAAAGGTGCCCTTATTAATCTCTGCCTGGATGTGAAATTACGTGCGCTCTCAAAAGGCAAATATGGACTGATGAACCTTGTACAGGACCTTTCCGCTAAGTATGGCAAAGGGAAACCTTTTAAAGATCCGGAGCTTTTTTCGGTAATTGGTAAGCTCACGTATCCTGAAATCCGGTCATTCCTCGAAACCTATGTAGGTGGAAATACCCCGCTGCCGCTGGAAGATATTTTTGCTTCAACAGGTATCCGTTGGACAAAAGACAGTTCGGTACAGGTATTTTCCTTCGGCGGATTCCGCCCGCGTGCAGCTGGCAACAGCGTTTATTTAGGTATGTTGAACCTGGACGAATTTGGAAAGAAAATGGATTATCACCTGGGCGATACGCTGGTATCCGTTAACGGTACGGCCATCAATACCAAAAATTTCGGATCGGTAACGGCCAAGGTCTCGGGTACGGCCAACCGGGCGACCTGTTAACGGTAGAAGTTGTACGGAGTATAAACGGGAAGCCGGAACATATAACCCTTCAGCAACCCATCCAGTTTGTGCCGCAAAAAAGATACAACATTCTTACAACAGATCCGAACGCAACAGCCGAACAGCTTGCGCTGCGAAATGCCTGGTTCCAGGTGATGCCGTAATCACAAATGGCAATGGCATAGTTTTTTGTGGCTGCTATGGTATGAAAGCAAACTTCCGTTCAGAAGCTAACCGTACCGCTAAAAACATCAAAAAATACAGGCACAGGTGGCTGCTGCAGACAAGAGACATCCCTCAACCCTGAAGGAAAAGGCCATGCAGGCGGGGGCAAGGCAATATCCGGAGCCGCCTTTATTTAAGCAACACCTTCAAAAGCCGGGTAAAGAATCCAGGTTACAATTAC
>CBDDIT010000048.1:0-138081 GCA_965229175.1 Sediminibacterium sp.
AAGGATTGACGGAGCCATATCCATACATAAACGGATCATACATCATGCCCCAGCGATTGAAGACATTATAGCTGTTATAGTAGCTGTAGCTTGCAAAGTCGTAGCGGCTATCATACCAATAGCTGAAATTGTCAAGCTGGTTCCAGCGCGAGCGGTTTTGAACACGCATGCGTAGGTAGCGGTCATCTGAACTGCTAACATATTCCTGGTACTCGCCCTCATCCTCTTTCTGCTTTTTCTCTTCCCTTACCGTTGCCATATCACGCCCTGGTGAATAATACAAGTCATCCGGTGTCTGACCGGCTTTATAAGCGGTAGAACAGGAAGAAAGAAGCCCGGTAACCAGTGCTGCGAAGAGAATAGTGCGTTTCATAGCGTCAGTATTAAGGATTAGATAAGGCTAAGTTACATTACATTTGCCGTGTTTTGCAAACCTGCTTTGCCAATAAACAGCAAAATGTTTGCCAACAGTTGTTAGTTTTTTAAATAATATGTTAAAGAAATTGTAAAATGGGTAAGGAGATTACTTCGCGGGAACAGGATTATTCGCAATGGTACAATGACCTGATCATTAAAGGAAGCCTGGCCGACTACAGTGCGGTAAGGGGTTGTATGGTGATCAAGCCTTATGGCTTTGCGCTCTGGGAGAATATGCGGGATGTGCTGGACAAGATGTTTAAGGATACCGGTCACCAGAATGCTTATTTTCCCCTGTTTGTTCCCAAAAGCCTTTTTGAAGCGGAAGAAAAGAACGCGGAGGGCTTTGCCAAGGAATGCGCTGTTGTTACCCATTACCGTCTGAAAGCGGATCCTGATAATAAAGGTAAACTGATGGTGGACCCGGAAGCCAAGCTGGAAGAAGAACTGGTAGTTCGTCCCACCAGCGAAGCTATTATCTGGAGTACCTATAAAGGCTGGATACAGTCTTACCGCGACCTGCCCATACTGGTTAACCAGTGGGCCAATGTAGTCAGATGGGAAATGCGCACGCGGCTTTTCCTTCGCACGGCCGAGTTCTTATGGCAGGAGGGTCATACGGCGCATGCAACCGCAGTGGAAGCGATAGCGGAAACCAAACAGATGCTGGACGTGTATGCCGATTTTGCCGAAAACTGGATGGCACTGCCCGTGATCAAGGGTGTTAAAAGTCCGAATGAAAGATTTGCCGGTGCCGAAGACACCTATTGTATTGAAGCTTTGATGCAGGATGGAAAAGCTTTACAGGCTGGTACATCGCATTTTCTGGGTCAGAATTTCGCCAAGGCTTTTGATGTTAAGTTCAGCGACAGAGAGAATAAGCTGGATTATGTTTGGGCCACCAGCTGGGGCGTTAGCACCCGTTTGATTGGTGCGCTGGTGATGGCGCATAGTGATGATGATGGTTTGGTACTGCCGCCCAGGATCGCTCCTTTGCAGGTGGTAATCGTTCCGATTTACAAGGGTGATGAGCAGAAGGCCCTGCTGGATCAAACCATTCTGCCCATTGTGGCCAGATTAAAAGCACTGGGCATTTCCGTTAAATATGATGATTCGGATAATGCCAGGCCGGGCTGGAAATTTGCCGAGTACGAGTTGAAGGGTGTTCCGGTTAGAATGGCGGTAGGCGCACGCGACCTGGAAAACAACCTGGTAGAGATCGCCAGACGCGATACAAAAGAGAAAACATCGGTGCCTGTTGAAGGCGTTGAAGCGTATATCAGCAACCTGCTGAACGAGATACAATCGGCCATGTTTAACAAAGCCCAACAATTTCGGGAAGCGCATATTTCCAGAACAGATAACTGGGAAGAGTTCCTGCAGATACTGGATACCAAGGGTGGATTCATTTCCGCTCATTGGGATGGTACGGCAGAAACAGAAGACAAAATCAAGGAACTGAGCAAGGCAACTATCCGTTGCATACCGCTCAACAATCCGCAGGAAGACGGTAAATGTATCCTCACCGGCAATGCTTCTACACAGAGGGTTTTATTTGCGCGGGCCTATTGATTAATTAGTAATTAATAATTAGTAATTGATGATTTTTGTTTTTGTGCTGTATGATAATCGCTTACTCGTTCTTAATTATTAATTACTAATTGCTAATTACTAATTAATGAAGCAACGTTCTGTTCATCCTGCCCTGCATCCTTACCTGGAGGGTAAAGTGCTGCTGATCAATAAACCGCTTCGGTGGACCTCTTTTGATGTGGTAAGGAAGATCCGTAACCTTACCCGTGTAAGTAAAGTGGGGCATGCGGGTACGCTGGATCCCCTGGCTACCGGGCTGCTTATTGTTTGCACCGGCAAGTTTACCAAGAAGATCAATGAATATATGGGGATGGAGAAGGAGTATACGGGCACTTTCACTTTAGGGTCCACCACGCCCACCTATGATCTTGAGAGTGATCCCCAGGACCATAAGGATATCTCATCGCTTACTCCTGAAATGATACATGCCGCTACAGCCGCTTTTACCGGAGAGATTATGCAGGTGCCACCGCAGCATTCAGCGATAAAAAAGGACGGTAAGCCGGTGTATCTGTCTGCCAGGAAAGGGTTGGAAGTAAAACTCGAGCCAAGGCCGGTTACCATTTACTCATTCACCATCAAAAAAATAGAATTGCCTGTTGTGCATTTCCGGGTGGTGTGTTCTACCGGCACTTATATCAGGAGCCTGGCCAACGATTTTGGCGCGGCGTTGCAGGTGGGTGGCTATATGAGCAGCTTATGCAGAACCCGAATTGGCGTTTTTCAATTGGCAGATGCGCAGGAGCTGGAAGAGCTGGAGATATCTGTCCGTCAATTAACCAGATCAGAAGGGGAGTCCAATACCGAGCTGTAGGGCCAGGTTATTTACTTCCAGGCCGTTTATTCTTTTTTCCTTGTAATAAAATCCTGTCATCCATCCATTGTTATACTGCCGCGCGGGATCCTTCACTTTATAAGCCAGGTCCAGGCGGATAAGAAAGTAGTTAAAATCAAGCCTGAGTCCTGTTCCTACACCAATGGCAAGATCCCGAATCAGGTTTTTAAAGGCAAACTGCCCCTCTGGGTCGGATGTGGTTTGTTTAATGTTCCACACATTTCCGATATCAGCAAAAATGGCACTGCCAATCTTAAAACCCGCAAGTGTCGTAAGCGGGAAGCGGTATTCGATATTGGCCTCCAGTTGCATGTCGCCAAAGCGGTCGCGGTAGTTGGAGGTGGAGATAGTATCACTTCGGATAGAACTACCCATACCCAGTTGACGCAATCCCCAGGCGCGCATACTGTATGGCCCGCCCGCATAAAATTGTTTAAAGAAAGGAAGGGATTGTCCTATCACCGGGTCCGTTCCATAATTGTATCCCACCCCTGCAAACGCCCGGTAGGCAAGTTCACGTGTTTTAAGCAGCTTGATACTTTGCCGGTACTCCGCCTCTATTTTAACGTACCGGTAGATTTCATCCTTGAATGCATTGAACAAACCAAACAACCCGCCCGACTCTTCCACACCCAGTCGTATGTAGTGGGTTTTATCGGGATTGGTTTTAGCCGTAAAGTTCTTTACCAGCGAAATACTTTGTCCAACAATCTTTCCTTCATTAAAAGAAGCTTTCAAAAAAGGATTGAGGGCCAACAGTGTATCCAGCTTATACAGTTTATCAATGCCATATAATTCTATATTAATAGGTTTATACAGCCATACATTATTTCCTTTTTTCCACTCATATCCCCAACTGGTTACCAGCGAGCGCAGCCGGTAGTAATCGGTACGATCCACATAGGAGCCGGTTACATTAAACAGGGTACGTTTATTTTCCGCCCTGTTCAGCACCCGCCAGTTTCTGAAAGGTTGAACAAGACCGGGGAACACATAGGTATGTCCCAGCGTAATCAGGAATGTCTGCAATAATTTATCCTGGTTCGTCTTCAGGATATTCAGTTCTACCCCTGTACGAAATGTGGCAATGGATTGTATCGCCCGTTTCCACACATTCTTATTGGCATAGGAAAAATTGGTAGAGATACCCCATAGGTTACCCGTACCCACGTAGTCAGATGTAGTATTCCGGCTTCCTTCCAGGTCTACTGAAAAACTTTGTTTTACTGCCGGTATCAGGAAGAAATAGATGTCTAAACTATCCTGATCACGGGTTCTCGCAAAGCCGTCTACCTGCTGCCAGGCACCAACACGGTTTAGCGAGTTGATGGATTTATAGTAGTTGTTTTCATCGTACAATTGCCCTCTCCGCATAAAGGTATGCTCGCGCAGTGGCCGGTAATTAAACAGTCCTTTCTTGTAACGCATTACCAGTTCCCTTCTCCTGAATTCCAGGAAGCCGGGCTGGTTAACCAGGCTGTCGGAAATATCTGATAATTTTGTTTCCGGGTAATAATATATATTGCCCACACGGTATTGCCTGAGTACGGACGAGTCGAAAATAGGCCGTTTTTCAATGGCTATATCCCAGTTGGGATTTTCTTTCCGCCTTCTCGCCGCATCGGCAATAATCTGCGCCTGGCGGAAAGGGTCGAGGGTTAGTTCCAGCAATCGCTTGTCGGTACTGTCAACATGCGCAAAAATATGTTCGCGCGTAAAATAGAAATAACCGTTCTGGCGGTATAAACCTACCAGCCGGTCGAGCTCCGAACCAATCACCTGTTTGGTATAAGGCGATCCTTTTTTAAGGAACGTACTCCCGGAAGCCGAGTCTGTAAGTCTTTGCAGGTTACTATCAGCCAGATCAAAAGAAACCGAGTCAATTGAAATGTTTTTACCCGCATCAATATTCATCTGGATTTTGGCGCGTAGCTGGTCCTTTACCGTATCAATCCTAACGGTATCGTTAAAGGTAGCATAATAGAATCCCTGTGAGTTAAGGTAGGCATTCATGAAGTTGACGGAACGGTTGATATTGGCCGAGTCGAATACCGGCGGACTTTTGATCACATAGCTGATACCGCCAAACTTCTGTAGTTTGCGAACTTTCAGGCTGTCATCCCAATAATTATCCAGTTCCAGGGTTAACCTGTTTTTCTCATCTTTGGGTATATTGCCGTTAAGTACAACTTTATTATCGTAAACAAATGGTTTATTAATGGGATAGTTTCTTACATGCGTTCTTCTTTCCAGGCTACAGGAACTGATGAACACGATAAAAAACAGGAGAAACCAGGAAAAAACTGCCTTATTAACCATTAAACGCATAGGAATGTTAAGCAAGAATGAGCTCAAATATATTCAAAGTTTATGCCATAAAAAACAAAGAGAGGCTGAAGGGCTGTTTATTGCGGAAGGCGACAAGCTGGTGAGCGAGCTGATGAACAGCCATTACGCGGTAAGAAAAGTTTATGCGCTCGAAGAATGGGCCATGCGACAGGAGATGGCGAACAAGGAAATAGTTGTCGTTTCACCTGCCGAACTGCAAAAGATCAGCCTGTTGCAGTCGCCCAACCAGGTACTGGCCCTTGTTGAGCAGCCTGCGGCCACCGGGCTGCCTTCAGTGGCTGGTACGTTTACGCTGATAGCCGATGGTATTCAGGACCCAGGCAATTTCGGTACGATTATCCGGATAGCCGACTGGTTTGGTATCAACCAGCTGGTAGCCAGTGAGGATACGGTAGAGCTATACAACCCCAAAGTAATACAGGCAACCATGGGTAGCTTTATCCGGGTAAATGTGCAGTATGGTTCGCTGGCCGGCTACCTGAAGAATTGCAGCGTACCTGTTTTTGGTGCCGTGCTGGATGGCCGCGACATGTACGGGCAGCCTCCTGTAAAGGAAGCCGTGCTGGTAATAGGTAATGAAGGCAAGGGCATCCGGGAAAGTATCCAGCCTTATATCACATATCCCGTCACCATCCCCCGAACCGGAGGTGCCGAATCGCTAAATGCAGCAGTGGCGGCGGGGATTATCGTATCGCATATCAAGAGGGGATTGCCGATTGCCATCCATAATCCGCAACCCTTAATTCGTAATCCGTAATTTGTAATCCTCAATCCTCAATCATCTAAACTGTATCGCCTTAACCGGGTTGATTTTTCGGATAACCAGCGTGGGGATGATTAGGGAGAGATAGCAAACGATGGCTGTTGCGGCACATACAGCCGCTACCTGCCACCAGATGATTCTTACGGGCGCGGTAGACACATAGTAGGCAGACTCATCCAGCCTGATAAAGCCGGTATATTGTTGCAACAGGCAGATGCCGGTTCCGGCGATAAACCCGATACCAATGCCCAGCAGTGTAATAAGGGAAGCGTTGTAGAGAAACACCTGCTGTATCAGTCCGTTAGTGGCCCCCAGGGCTTTGAGGATACCCACCATACGGGTACGTTCCAGTATTAAAATCAGCAGACAGGTAACAAGGTTGATAATGGCTACCACCGCCATTACGATAAATATAACGTTACGGTTTACATCCTGGATATTGAGCCAGTCGAAAATATTGGGATATACTTCCCGGATGCTCCGGCTCACCCATTCGGGGGGAAGTGCGTCTGTGAGGCGGTTGCTGACCGAATCCAGGGATTTATAATTTTGAAGGAATATCTCGTACCCACCCGCCTGGTTGGCTTCCCAGTTGTTTACCCTTTGAATTAGTCGCAGGTCTCCGAGGATAAACAGTTTATCATATTCTTCAATGCCTGTTCTATAGATGCCCGAAACCTGCAATTTCCGGTAGGTACGTGTACCGTCAAGAATTGAAATAAAGTATAGCGTTACGGTATCTTTCAGTTTTATATTCAGCTCTGCGGCCAGTTGGGCTGAGATCATAACCTCCCGGCTGTAAAGGCTATCGGAAAATTGCAGCCAGCGGCCCTCGGTTATATAGGGCTTCAGCATCGTGCTGTCGTACGAGCGTTCGATACCTTTGAGCAGAACATTTTCAATTTCTTTGTGGCGTTCAATTACAGCCGATTTGGTGGCGAACCGCTGCACCTGTTTTACACCGGGTTCATTTCGTATAATGGCTTCTACGGAATCGCTCATTACTACCGGGCTTTCTTCGGATATCAGCGACCGGTTGGGTTCATATTTTTGTACCCGCACATGACCCCAGAAGCTGAAAACTTTTTCTGATACCCGCTGTTGAAAACCGTTGACGAAAGCAAGGGTAATAATCATCGCCATCACACTCAGGGCCGTAGCGGCAATGGACAAGCGGATAATAAACCCCGAAAAGGAGCGCTGACCATTAAAAGAAACCCGTTTGGCAATAGTGAATGCGAGGTTCAAGAAGCAGGTGTTTAAGTAAATCAAAACTACACTGACTATGCCAATACAGCAAAAGCAATTGAGGTGCTATTATCCCTCATGATAATGTTGTAAATTTATACCGAAATTTGCCCCATGCGTTTATTAATCAGCCTGATCCTTGTTTTCGCCGGTGCGGCAAGCCTTTCCGCCCAGCGTATGCCGGACCATATTTATATGGATAATATTCATTCTGTAAAACTGTTTCAGCAGAATAACCAGCTTTCGCCGGCATTGCTGACACTGAATTCATCCGACCTGCTGGAACTGCATTTTGATGACCTGGGCGGAGTACCTAAAAATTACTATTATACATGGCAGTTATGCAATGCCGACTGGACGCCGGCGGATGTAAATGTGTTTGATTATATCAAAGGTTTTTTACAGAATCGCCTCAACCAATACCGGGTGTCGAGTATTGCCACTACCCGGTATGTACATTACCAGGCTTTACTGCCCGAACATAATAGCATACCTACCAAAAGCGGCAATTACCTGCTGAAGGTTTTTTTGGATGCAGATACCTCCAAACTGGCATTTACCAAAAGGCTGCTGATTGTAGACAAGAAAGTGGTGATCGGTGCCAAGGTGATGCAGGCTTTTGATCCTGAGCTTACCAATACGCACCAGAAAGTGCAGTTCTCTGTAAATACGCAACAGTTGAATATACTCAGTCCGCAAATGGTAAAAGCGGTTGTACTGCAAAACTACCGATGGGATAATGCTGTGAAGGGCATCCAGCCTTCGTTTATCCGGAATAATATCATGGAATACAATGGTGAGCAGGATTGTGTTTTCCCGGCAGGAAAGGAATACCGCTGGGCCGATTTGCAGAGTTTTCGTTTTCAGTCGGAAAGGATGGAGAGGGTAGACGCTTCAACGCAGCCCATTTCTGTGTATATAAAACCTGACCCGGAGCGTATCCGTTTGCGCTATACGTTCTACAAAGACCGCAATGGTTGGGAGGAAATCGGTACCAGTGAATATATCAATCCCTGGTGGCAGAGTGATTATGCGAACGTTACATTTACCTATACCCCCTTAAATAACCAGCCCTACCCGGGCAAAAGCGTTTACCTGTTAGGGGAGATGACGGCCAATGAATTGGGTGCAGGTTCAAAAATGGTGTATGATGCACAGCGTGGTGTTTACACCAAAACATTGTTGCTAAAGCAAGGCTACTACAGTTATATTTTCGCCACCAGAGAGGACCGCAATGCCGGCGCAAAAGCGGATCTGTCGTTAACGGAAGGCAACTATTGGGAAACAGAAAACGAGTACACCATCCTGTTCTATTACCGCTCTTTCAGCAGCCGGTATGATGAGCTAATAGGAATTTCCACTATCAACTCCAGAAACCTGGCCAGTGGATTTTGAAGAAATATCAACTTTCGTGTTTTTGAAGCCAACAAAAACACAAAAGTTGATATTAAACAACACAAAAGAAACCGTATTGGATCAAGTAACTACCTCAATTGGCCGCAGCGGTTAATTGAGGTAGTTACTTATGTAATATTTTCAAATCTTGTAAAGTATACCTGCAATACACGCGAGAATAGTTAACAAATAATACATGGTTAAATACGTGCGTGATGGTGTAGGGTTGGAAATGAACGTATATCTCGTTAAAAATTTGGGCTTTAGGTATATGTATATGATTTTTAAAACATGGCTCGCTGTTGCAATACACAATAATAAAATTACAAAATAATCTATTATCTGTTTAAGCATATCCTGTAGTATTTAGCGTTAAAAATAGTCTCTATTACCACCAATCAAAGCATTCTCCCAACTCATAAACCATTATGCCCACGGTAATTATGCCAGCTACCCTTTTACCGATTACTTTGACAGCAGCAAGAATGGTTTCCTCGCTAGCCCCGGCTGTTATTGATTTCCAAATATTCCTGGCATCAGTTATTCCTATTACTCCGCCTACAACCGCAAAAAAGCAATTTAAATCTGCTTTATTAATGATAACACCATTGTCAGTAGACGTAGTTTTAACAATAATTGTTCCGTTTTCATGTTCACGCGCTGCTAAAGACAAACCTAGTATGATTACACCTTGGGGATCATTAATAAAATCTTTCCTGACATCCATCTTATATTTTTCAAAAACAAAAGAGGCAATTTTACTCGCTAACGCGATGGTGATTTCGTTCGTTTTTGCTAAATTATTGTTCGATGTGGCGTTTATCAATTCTGCCTTATTCACAGACTTGAAAATATCTGTTATAGTTGAATATTTATTAGTTTCGAATGTAGCAACCCACTCGTTTTCTGAATTTGATTTTGAGCATGCTAAAAAAATAGTCGAGCAGACCACACCCAATAGAAATAAAAAGATAATTGTTTTCTTCATAAGTTAGTTTTTTAGGTAAGAAATACTTCAATAAATCAAAATAAACTGTTTTCTAATCTATGAAATGGAACCAATCTGCGATAGATTAATGCCATTTAGGTAGATATAATTTTTCCATTTCTTAAAATTTAGGTTACTCTGATCTGTTTGACACCTTGATCAGAAATTCAGCGGTTTTTATACTTGCTTATACTGCAAGGCACCAGGCTTTATTTTTGCACGTGGTGTTTAAAGCCCGAGGTAATTTTTCTTTCTTCTAACCTCCTTTTTTATTTACCTGTTGGCAAATTTTGGGCTCCATTAAGGAGTAGCAATTATTGTTAGCGTATCAATTTCTTCTAAACCAAGAATTTTGCTACAGCCATTTTATAATAGCTTTACATTCCAAAAATATATGCCTGAATTAATTTTAGTATGTAGATTTATTTCCACATTTATGTAGTGATATTACTACTGCTTGATTACACAAGTATTCCTAAGCGAAATATTTTATATGCTTTTTTTACGATTGGCAAGTGGCTAAAAAATTCTGAATGAAGCCAATTTGTACAGCTGTCATCCACTAATCAGCATACGATTTACCTTGTCTCGAGGCAAATTAAAGATTTACTCTATTTTGGTGCTTCACAACAACAATACGCCTTCGACGCCAAGCTACAGCGATATTTCAAACTAGCATTTTAGCTATGGTCTGGGAACTTCATCGCAATTGCTGGTTCTCTTACTTTCCATTTAGAAGTGTTAGGTTTTATTTTTGTTTACTTGGGATTTCATTTGGTGTTTTTTCATACATTATCGAAGCAGATTGCTTTGGGAAACAACAAAACAACGAAGGAAACCCGAAGCCTCTGTGACCAACACACGGAGAAATATAGCCGTTACACCATCAAACTCAATTTTTTTGGGTAGCAATAAGTTATATTTATACAGACTGGCGGGTGGGCAACCCTAACAGCCTCCTAGATGCGTGTTCATTTTCTTCCAATTATTAATTACTAATTACTAATTATTAATTACTTTCGCGCCGGCAGGTCTTACACGGCCAGCTCCTGCTGAACCTCCCCAGGGCAGGAATGCAGCAAGGATAGGCGGTTGTAGCGGTGCGATGTGAGTAGCCTGCCACTTTTTTTTACCCATTTGCGAATGGCGGATGAACATAGGAAATAGCCTGTGTATCTGCGGTTCGTACATCCGTAAATTACTATTATGAAATTTTTTATCGACACGGGCAATCTCGCCCAGATTAAAGAAGCCAGCGAATTGGGAATTTTAGATGGTGTTACCACCAATCCTACCCTGATGGCTAAAGAAGGGATTAAAGGAGAAGCGGCTATCGCGCAGCATTATAAGGCAATTTGCGAGTTAGTGGATGGCGATATCAGTGCCGAGGTATTATCTACTGATTTTGCAACGATCGTGGAAGAAGGAAAGAAGCTGGCGGCCATCCATCCGAATATTGTTGTAAAAGTACCTATGATCAAAGATGGCGTTAAAGCTATCAAATGGTTTACCGATAATGGCATCCGTACCAACTGTACGCTGGTATTTTCTGCCGGTCAGGCGATCCTGGCTGCCAAGGCAGGTGCTACCTATGTATCTCCTTTTATCGGACGTGTGGACGATACGGGTTGGGATGGTATGGAGCTGATTGGCCAGATGAGGCAGATCTATGATATCCAGGGCTACAAAACAGAGATACTGGCGGCTTCTATCCGTAACGCCCTGCATATTATCAAGGCAGCTGAATTGGGTGCAGATGTTTGCACCTGCCCGTTGAGTTCTATCCTGGGGCTGCTGAAACACCCGTTAACCGACCTGGGATTGGCCCAGTTCCTGGAAGATGCCAAGAAGATGTAATCCCGATAATTCAAACCTGTTTAATGATGCCATGCTGAGAAGTGTGGCATTGTTGTTTTAGGCTGGATGACCGATGACAAAAGGAGAAAACCGTTCATGTACTTTTCACAATTTTTCTCAGATCAGCCTGTTTAGGTTTGCGCTCGAATAAAATATAGTCTGATGCAGAATTTTGCAAAAAACATTACGACCCTTTCTCTGCTTGCTATTATTATACTGACAGCCGGTTCCTGCCGGAAGCAAAACGAAGTGGAAAAGCTCCCGGTTGCTGAGCCGGTAACACCCAGGCAGGTAAGGCTTTCCCTGTTTACGAACAAGGATTTTTCGAATGACCCGGGAACGGTTCAGTTCACAGCCACCATCCGCAATGCGTCAAGAACCCTTTGGGATTCTATTATGCCGCCGATGAAAATAAAAGATATACCGGCTTTCGCCAATAAGCTGGTGATTGAGAAAACCGTTCCGGGAAATGATTCTTCACAGTTATCCGTTGGTTTTATCTATTATATTCAAAACGTGGGCGTATCCTGGTACCTCGAAAGTTTCGACGCCGGGAAAATGTTTAAAGCGGTGGACTACCATTTTCAGTAAGCCAGGTCCACTTTCATATTATAGAACATAAAGGCCCATTTATCGGCTTCCGCATTAATTACCTGCTGGGTTGAACGGCCCGCTCCATGGCCCGCCTTGGTTTCTATGCGTATCAGAACCGGGTTGTCTCCTTTGTGTTTTTCCTGCAGGGTGGCCGCAAATTTAAACGAGTGGGCGGGCACTACCCGGTCATCATGATCGGCCGTCATCACCAATGTGGCCGGGTAAGCCGCTTCTTTGATATTGTGAACGGGCGAATAGTTTTTGAGGTATTCAAACATCTCTTTGGAATCAGCGGAAGTGCCATAATCATAGGCCCAGCCCGCGCCGGCTGTGAACTGGTGATAGCGTAGCATATCCATCACCCCAACAAACGGGAAAGCCACTTTACAGATATCCGGGTGTTGCGTAATGGTTGCGCCGATCAGCAGGCCCCCATTCGATTCACCCTGTATCGCCAGCCTGTCTCTGGAAGTATATTTATTATCCACGAGGTATTGTGCGGCCGCGGCAAAATCATCGAATACATTTTGTTTTTTCATTTTTGTTCCGGCTATATGCCAGTCTTCACCATACTCTCCGCCACCCCTTATATTGGCCACCGCGTAAATGCCCCCATTTTCCAGCAATACAATATCGCTTGTACTGAAGTAAGGCGTTATACTTACGCTAAAACCGCCATAGGCGTACAGTAAAGTCGGATGGGTACCGTTGAGTTGTATTCCCTTTTTATAGGTAATGATCATCGGGATCTTTGTTCCATCCTTTGAAGTATAAAAAACCTGTTTGGATTCATAGTCAGACGATACAAATTTTACTTCCGGCTTTTTATATACTTCACTTTTTCCTGATGCCAGATCGAGTTTATAGATAGTAGATGGATTGACATAGGAAGAAAAGCGGTAGTAGGTTTCTTTTTCCTCTTTTTTCCCCGAAAACCCATCCGCTGAACCCAAACCCGGTAATGTAATCTCCCTGATCTTGTTGCCCTTCATATCGTATTGAAATACTTTGGAAATGGCATCTTTCAGGTAAGAGCAGAAAAGGCTGCCACCTGCAACGCTGGCACCCAGCACTTCCGGTTGCTCAGGCACCAGGGTTTGCCAATGGGCCGGTTTCGGATCCTGCACAGGTGCTTTTACCACCTTGCTCCGGGGTGCATCCTTATCGGTTTGTATATAAAAGTATTCATCATCCGCATCGATAATAGCAGATGAGGTGCTCATATTATCTAGCACAGGAACAATGGGTGATCCCGGTTGGGTAAGGTCCTGCACATAAATTTCAGACCCGTAGGTACTGTTGGCCGCATAGATCACCAACCATTTGCCATTTTCCGTTACATCCGCACTGATATACCTGCGTGGCTTGTCGGGACCGCCAAATACCAGCTTATCCTGGGCTTGGGGTGTTCCCATTGCATGATAGTATAATTTATGCTGGTCTGTAATCCCTGCCAGCTGGCTGCCTGCTTTCGGTTTGTCATAGCTGCTATAATAAAACCCTTCATTCTTTTTCCAGGCCGCACCGCTGAATTTAATATCCTGCAGCGTATCACCCAATTGTTTCTTAGCCAGGGCATCCACAATAATCATCTTCTGCCAGTCACTGCCTCCTTCCGAAACCAGGTAAGTGGCCAATGCGCCATCCCTGGTAAAAAACATACCAGCGAGAGAAGTGGTTCCGTTGGCGGAAAATGTATTGGGATCCAGAAAAACCTCCGGTTCCTTGTCTCCATCTTTCTGGCGGTAAACAACCGCCTGGTTTTGCAGGCCTGCCTTCTTATAAAAATAAGTGTATGCGCCATGCCTAACAGGTGCTGAATAGGAATCGTAGTTCCATAAATCTTCCAGCCTTTTTTTAATCGCGTCCCGGAAAGGGATCCGGGCGAAATAATCCTGGGTTACTTGATTTTCAGCTTTTACCCATGCTTTTGTGTTTTCCGATGTATCATTCTCCAGCCAGCGATAGGGGTCGGCCACTTCAGTGCCAAAATAAATGTCTTTAACGGAACTGTCTTTCTGCGTTACGGGATATTTCACTGCGATAGATTTAAATTCTGTTTTGCTTTTGCAGGCTGCAAAAATGATTATCAAAAGAAGTAAGCGTTTCATGATGGCGGGTTATGGATTACGGATTACGGATTACGGATTGCGGATGATTTTTCAGGGGAGTTGAATTACTTTCTGTTGCCGGTTACTTTCAATGGCAGCGTTGATGATCTGCATTACTTTTATGCCGTCATCTGCCGTTACCGGCATCTGCTCATCGTGGGTGATCGCGCGATAAACGCCATCGTAGTAATCATAATAGTTGCCATATAGCGTAGGTATTTTTTCTCTTATGAGTTTTCCATCTTTCTCCGTGTGTAATAACCCCTGTTCCGATTCAGGTTCAATGGCCCAGTCGGTGGCAGTGGGTATATGGTTTTCCATCAGTAACGCTTCCTGCACATCGGCGCGGCTTTTTAGAAAAGAGCCCTTTCTTCCATGCAGTACGAAAGAAGGGAAAGGTTCACGCACCTGGTACCCGGATTTTAGCCGGACACGCAAGGATGGATAATATAGCAGTATCTCAAAATAGTCGTCCACTTTAGAGCCCGGCCGTGTAATGCGAAGATCTGCAAAGACAGCATGGGGTGGTCCGAATAAAGTTAATGCCGCATCTATCAGGTGTGGGCTCAGGTCATTCAATATACCCGCACCAGGGCCCGGAACTTCTTTGTGGGGCTTGGGACTTAGTTCCTGTTTAAAGCGGTCAAAATGAAACTCGGCTTCCACAATCTCACCCAGCCAACCCTCGTTGGCAATTTTTTGTACGGTTTTGAAATCACTGTCCCAGCGCCGGTTCTGAAATACGGATAGTTTCAGCTTTTTCTTTTCCGCCAGCTCTTTCAGCGCGATGGCTTCTTCCACGGTGGTAGTAAACGCTTTTTCAACCACAGCATGCTTACCCGCCTCCAGTACACGCCTGGCAAACTCAAAATGGGTGGCAGTGGGTGTGTTCACAATCACCAGTTCAATCGCATCATCAGCCAGGATCTCTTCCAGCGAACGGTATATTTTAACATAAGGATAGAAGGTGACCGATTCCGATTTGGTTCTTTCCCAAATGCCTACCAGGTCGAAACCCGGGTGCAGGTGAATAAAAGGCGCATGAAATACCCGGCCCGACATTCCAAAAGAGAGTATGGCAGTTTTTACAGGGGTCATAGTTTTTCTCGTTCTTTCATTTTATCCAAATAGCTAACGCCTTCTGTGATCCATTTTTCGGCAGGTTTGCCCAGCAGGTAGTGGTCAAACCATTCGCGCTGTCTTTTCTGGTAATCTATCTGGTTTTCTTTTTTGGCAAGGCTATGATTTTCGTCGGCATATACGAGCATCACATGCGGTTTATCCATGCGGCGCATGGTTCCATACATTTCAATCCCCTGGTGCCAGTCAACCGCTCCGTCCTTATCCCCAAACGCTACCAGTAAGGGTGCTTTGATCTTTGAGGCATTGAACATCGGCGAGTTGCGGATATGGGCATCTGTTCTTTCATACCAGGGTCCATCGAACCTGCCCTGGCTGGTTTCAAATATTTTCTGATCCGGCGTGCCGCTGTTCCAGTAAATGGATAATGACATACTGATCATATCTGTTAGTGGCGCGCCGGCAATGGCTGCTTTAAAAATATCTGTCTGGGTAATAATGAACGATGTTTGGTAGGCACCCCAGCTATGCCCCATGATGCCTATTTTATCTTTATCGATCATTCCTGTTTTCAATACCTCTTTTACAGCGGGAACTACACAGTTTACAGCGCTCATACCGGGATCGTTGGTTTCGTACACGATATCCGGCTGAAAAATAAAGTAGCCGTTGGTAGTAAAGTTGCTGGTGTTATAAGCACTCCGGGTGCCGGGCCTGATATAATTGTGAACGCCATTCGACAGGATTTCATAGATATACACCACCATCGGGTACTGTTTGCCCGGTTCGTAATTAGCAGGGTAGAACAAGGACCCCTGCATTTTTTTGCCATTTTTATTGGTAAAACTGATCAGCTTGCTCTTGCCCCAGTTATAGTTGACCTGCTGCGGATTGGTGGAAGCGATTTTCTCCGGGGCATCAAAATTATTACTGGCAAATAAGGACGGGGATTCGTGATAATCCTGCGATACCCAGGTAAATGCGGGCGCATCTTTTGCTTTCGCTAAACGCGAAATGGAACGCTCTTCATAAATAAGCCGGCTGAATTTCCCGGCTTCCCATTTGGCATACCCGAAGTTCTTGGATTTATCACCATAGGCCGAGAAGAAGATGGGCTTACTGTCGTCAAGAAAAGGGTCTTCGAAATCCAGGCGGGTAACCCTGTAAACGATCTCTTCTTTTTCCCCGTCAGAAATCTTCTGCGCCCCACTGCCATCGGGCTGAACCAGCCAGGTATTGTATTCATCGTACAACAGTAAAGCCTTGTCGTTTTTCAACCATCCGCCAAGACCAAAAGGAGGTTTGGTGGCCGGGTGATCATCGCGGGTGTTCCAGAAACTGGTTTTGATGTTTTGGGTGACGTTTGTGTTTTGCGCGTTGGCAATATTATATACCCACCAGTTTTTGTCTTTAAAATAATACAGGTATTTACCATCAGGCGAGGAGCGGGGTCCCGTTGCAAAACCATCCAGCATATATTCATACAGCAAGGTATCCTTGCCGGTCTTTACATTCACCAAATGAAAATCCGCATGGTCTTCTTTGAAGGCCGGTTTGTATTTTTTGTCTGTCGACGTAATTACATATTGCTGGTTACCGGTTAGCAATGCATCCGGGGTTTCTTCTTTGGCCAGTTGGTAAAAGCTGTTGTTGTCCAGGTTCCAAACCGATAAAAGGCTGGCTTCTTTGTCTCTTGTATAACTTAGTTTCTGGCTGGGCTGAATTTCAGGGTCTTTCCAGTGCCATATATCAACCGCAGCCGGTTTGTCGCCGTTATCTTTCCTGGCAGCAAGGGTTTTAACCGAATCTGCTTTGGGTTTGGTGCTGTCCGCAGTCTTTGTTTTAGAGCTATCTGTGGCTTTCTTCTCTTCTTTTTTGGGCTTAGGTGTCCAAGATTTAATGCCGAAAAAAACGGAACTCAAATCATCACTCAGCTGCAGGCTGGATCCGTTATGTATCCGCATTTTTTTGGGAAAAGAAGCGGATTGGGCAGGGTCAAATTTCTTAAGGGTAGGGGATTGTGAGAGATGGGTATAGGTAAATATAACAGCGTTCTCTTCTTCATAACCGTCATTCTTAACTGTTTGAAAGAAAGAAAAACCATCTCCTTCTTTCTGCCAGCTTAGTTTTGAGAACTTAAGCGTGTCGCTCGCGATCACTTTCAGGTTATAGGTGGCAAGGTTCAGCAGTTCTACAGAATTACCCGCTATATTGGCTGACTCAACAATATAAGACAGGTAGTCGCTTTTTTTATTAAAAGCATATTCCGTTACGTTCCCGATGGTGTGGGTAGTACCTGCCGAAAGGTCTTTCACCAGCAATACACTGCCTTTGTCTTTGTTTTCCTTGGGTGGTGCCAGGTAAGCTGCCAGGAACTGCCCGCTACGTGAGAATCCAAACCGCGCGATATTCTGGATCACTTCTTTCTTACCCGTTTCCAGGTTCAGCAATCCCAGCTTGAACTCAACCGGTTTGTTTTGTTCCCGCAGTTTTTCGGCTTCTTTAAAAGGGAGGCCGATACGGTAAGCTATCCATTTATTGTCTTTTGAGAATTCCGCTGTTTGGCCAAACTCGAGCTTATACACTTTGTGGGTAAGCCGGTTAACAACAAACAGGGTATCGTTATCCTCGGCCACGGTAATGGCATAGGATATCCAGGCACCGTTGGGAGAAATATCGGTGGCACCCAGGGTTTGCCATTTTCCGTAATCATCGGGGGTAAGGTTTTTTTTCTGCGCGCTGATCGTGGTTATACATACGATCAACAGTACAGAAAAACAAAGTCTTTGTAACATAAGCGTAGTTTGAGGGAAGATATGAAAAAGAGGCCTACGCCGCATGACACATTATATTATTTTTAATATTGTTTAATTATTGGGGTTATTTCCGCGTGACTGGTTAAAAAAAAGCCTTGTTTTCCAATGCTTTTGGCTTTATTGATGAATAAAATTACCTTAGCTGCCATCGGTCATTCAAAACAGTACAATAATGGAACTAAAGGAAGCTAAAGCAGCGAGGAAGGGTTTTGTGTCTGTAACCTATGCCGAGCCGCATCGTGCCAGGACAAAAGAGATATTGAAAGAGCATCCTGATATGCGTAAGCTGATCGGGAAGAATCCTTTTACGATATGGGCCATTATTGGTCTTGTCAGTTTCCAGGTGGCCATGGCTATATTGCTGGCCGATCAATCCTGGTGGCTGGTGATAGGGGCGGCCTATTTGTTGGGAGCGTTCGCTGACCATTCATTGTTTGTAATGATTCATGAGTGTGCGCATAAACTGATCTTCAAGAGTCCGAATGCCAACAGGATAGCGGGTATATTTGCCAATATTCCGTTGATCTTTGCCAGCTCGGTTTCATTTGAGAAATACCATATCAAGCATCATTCTTTCCAGGGTGTGCACGAGTTGGATGGTGATCTTCCCAATCACTGGGAAGCGAAACTGATAGATAATTATTTTATAGGCAAGATGATCTGGCTGTTGTTTTACCCTATTTTCCAGGTATTCAGGCTTTCGCGTTTACGCGAGATCAACCCATTTGATAAATGGACAGCCCTGAACTGGCTGGTGCAGGTGGTAGCGATCGGTGCCATTACCTATTTTTTCGGCATCAAAGCCACCCTATTCCTGGTATGCAGCTTTTTCTTTTCCGTGGGACTGCATCCCCTGGGAGCCAGGTGGATTCAGGAACATTATCTAACCAAGGGCGAGCAGGAGACCTATAGTTATTATGGCCCGCTGAACCGTATTTCATTCAATGTTGGCTATCATAACGAACACCACGATTTTCCTTCCATCCCCTGGAATAAGCTCCCACAGGTGCGTAAAGATGCTCCTTCGTATTATGATACCTTATCCTATCATACTTCCTGGACAAAGCTTTTCTTCCGCTTTCTTTTCGACAAGGAAATTTCACTGTTTTCGCGCATTGTGAGAAGTAACAGGGGTAAAGTTGCACTTACCGATGTATCCAAACCGGATGAAGAATCCCTGGTTGGCAAGTGAGCTGATTTCCAGTCACATTAACAATGTTTTTACAGTTTTATTTGCTCAGTAATTGAGTAAGTAGTACTTTTGCACCCTGAAACGGAGCCATACACGATAAATCCCCCTGGGTGAGTAATCTTGAAGGCCTTCTACTAACGATTGATGTGTTGTTTTCTCCCGTTATAGCTCCGTAAAAAAAACGAAATAATAAAAATTAGAATATTATGAAGAGTAATGTCATGCCTTCTATTGTCCAAATAGAAGCCAACCAACTGAAAGAACTGGTAAGTGAAGTAAAAGAAACCGTTGCAACTGATATCGCCCATGTAAAAAGCGTGAAGAAAGCAACTCCTAAATTTGGTGTAATTGATCTTTGGGCCATTCATCGCCAAAAGAAAAGTGCTCATTTAGGATGGAGCAGCGTTCTCTAAACTGATTCCCGCCCTTCCGGCGGGATTTTTTTTGGTGAACCGTGAATCGTGAGACGTGAGACGTGAGGCGTGAGGGCATTCAAGGTGAAAATTGATTCACGATTCACGATTCACGGTTCACGATTCACGTCTCACGATTCACGCCTCACGCCTCACGTCTCACGCCTCACGTCTCACGCCTCACGTCCCTCACAGCCATTCAAACGCTTCTGCGCGGGGAAACGCCGCGAAGGCAGCGATAAACTGTTCCGGCGGGGCGGTTAGTTTGCGCAGAGCTGTATCGATCCAGGCACCCTCTACCGTGATGATGGCACTGAGGGTCTCAGGATTTTTGTATAATTGATGTTGGATGCTCCAGCGCGACATGTCTTTCCTGCATTTCAGCAGCGCGAAACTCATCTCCACCGGGTCCCCGAAATGTATTTCCCTTTTAAAAAAAGCTTCTTCTCTAAAGAGTACCGGGCCTACCTGGTGTTGATGCATGGCCGCAGGTGTAATGCCATACTCCGTTAAGACGATGGTACGCAGGGTTGCCCCCAGGTCATAATAAACAGAATGACGCAAATGAAAATTCGGATCCAGGTCACTCCACCTGATCTGCATCGGCCGCTTGAAGTCTGTCATAGATTAAAAATAAGCAAATTTGAGTAGTTGTAAGTCGTAAGTCAGACCAACAGCTTTTGAGTTTTGCCTTGCGACTCGCGACTTACGACTTACGACTTACGACTATTCCCTACTTTTGTTCGTATGAACCCATTTACTACACCTGGCCGAATTATTATTACCTGTCATAAGTGGTTGTCCCCGGCATTGCAGGTGGAGGTTGTGCAGTTGGGGTTTGTGGTGGTGCGGGCTTTTCAAACGGGGGTGGAGCTCAGGGGAACGATGGGGGATTGTATCCGGCTGAATGTAAACCTGCGTTGCGCCAGCCAGGTAATGTATTCGCTGAAATCTTTTAGTTGCGATCACCCTGATGAACTGTACCGGAACCTGCTGGATATACCCTGGCAGGATTTTATAGAACCCGACGGGTATTTTACTGTAACCAGCAATGTGTTTCACACTACTATTTCTACCAACCTGTTTGCCAATCTGCGGGTGAAGGATGCGATTGTGGATCATATGCGGGATAAAACCGGTAAACGCCCATCCACCGGCTCTGAGCAGACGGGTGCGGTATTCAATCTTTTCTGGAAGCATGGTGAGGCGGAAATATTTATAGATACATCGGGCGAAACCCTGGCCAAGCATGGCTACCGTAAACTGCCGGGCAAAGCACCTATGCTGGAGGCATTGGCCACGGCTACTATCCTTTCAACCCAATGGAACCGTTCAGCACCTTTTATCAACCCTATGTGCGGTTCGGGAACCCTGGCTATTGAAGCGGCATTGCTGGCTTCGGGTCGCGTTCCCGGTTTGCTGAGGAACAGTTACGCGTTTATGTTCATCAAGGGGTATGATGCCGCAGTGTATGACGCCGAAAAAAAGCGGGCCGGGCAGCAGGTGAAGGAATGGAAGGGAACCCGTATTATCGCTTCCGATATCAGTGAACAGGCCATCGGGATAGCCAAGATCAATGCCGTTGCCGCCGGTGTAGAGGATATTCTCAGCTTTGAAGTATGTGACTTTGAAAAAACAACCATCCCCGAAGAACCCGGCATCATCATGTTCAACCCGGAGTATGGTGAAAGGCTGGGCGACGAAATAGAGCTGAACGCGACTTATGCAAGGATGGGTGATTTCCTCAAAAACCGTTGCAAGGGATATACCGCTTATGTGTTCACCGGCAATCTGGATCTCGCCAAAAAAATCAGGCTGAAACCTTCCCGCCGTATTGAATTTTTCAACGCCACCATCGACTGCCGCTTGCTGGAATATGAACTATACGCCGGAACGAGGCGTGAACCGTGAATCGTGAGACGTGAGACGTGAGGCGTGAGAGAGGATGACATATATAAGCTTATTCACGATTCACGCCTCACGTCTCACGCCTCACGTCTCACGCCTCCCGCCTCACGAAAAATCCGCCGCTGTTATCAAAACTTCATTTATCTTAATAGCCGGATTGTGCGATTCGGTATAAGAAAAATGATAGCTGAATGTCTGCTGTAAAAAACAACACCCGGTTTGCGTTTGTCATGGTTACCTCGCTGTTTTTTATGTGGGGGTTTGTACATAACCTGGATCCGATTTTAATACCGCATTTAAAGCGTTCATTCAGCCTCAGCACCCTGCAGTCTTCGCTGATCGACTCTGCCGTTTTCATCGCCTATTTCGCAATGGCGCTTCCAGCAGGATTTATTATGAAAAAGTACGGATACCGGGTAGGTATCATTACCGGGCTGGCTTTATTTGCAACCGGGTCGTTTTTATTCATTCCCGCCGCAGATACACAAAAATACACGTATTTCCTGCTGGCACTGTTTATCATAGCCTGCGGACTTACCATACTGGAAACAGCGGCCAACCCTTATGCATCATTGCTGGGCGATCCGGCTACGTCTACGCAGCGGCTCAATTTTGCTCAGTCGTTCAATGGGCTGGCCGCCACGCTGGCACCTATTATCGGCGCGCGTATGATTCTCACCAAGGGTTATTCTGATGAGGCCTTATCCGTAATGAACGATACTGCCAGGCGGGCAGCACTGGCATCGGAGGCGGCATCCGTTAAAACGCCTTATTTTGTGCTGGGTTGTGTAATTGTATTGATTGCCTTGGTGTTTGCTTTTATCCGGTTACCGGAAATACACGATGAACATGCCGCCACTAAGCGCGGAGGCATACTGGCCGCTATCAAGCATAAGCACCTCCGCTGGGCTATTGCTGCGCAGTTTTTTTATGTGGGTGCACAGGTATGTGTATTCAGCTTTTTTATCTTGTATGCTGTAAAGGCAGCGGGTATTGAGAAGGTAAAAGCCGCTGATTACCTGGGATGGGGAGGTGGTATGGCATTTATGATCGGACGCTTTGCCGGTACTTTCTTTATGCGGTTTATAAAGCCGGCAAGACTGCTGGCTTTATACGCTCTCTTCAATGTATTACTTTGTTTTGTGGCTATTACCGTACAAGGAATGGCGGCGATATATGCCATGATTGGCATCACCTTCTTTATGTCGGTAATGTTCCCCACTATTTTTTCCTTAGGTATCAAAGACCTGGGTGCGGACACAGAAATGGGCAGCAGCCTGATCGTAATGTCAATCGTGGGCGGTGCTATCCTGCCGCCACTGCTGGCCTATATTGCCGATATATCCAATAATATACAGTTGGGATATATTGTTCCGCTGTTGTGTTTTGTGGTGATTTTATTTTTTGGTGTACGCGGATACCGTGTAGTTAAACAAACATCCCATGCTCACTAGGTATTGCCTCGCGCTGGACCTGAAAGAGGAGCCGGCGCTGATAGCTCAGTATGAAGAATGGCACCGTAAGGTCTGGCCTGAAATCCTGGACAGCATACTTTCATCCGGAATTGAACAAATGGAAATATACCGCGCGGGTAACCGTTTGTTTATGATCATGGAGGTAAAAGATGGTTTCAGCTTTGACTCCAAAGAAAAAGCAGACGCGGCAAACACAAAAGTACAGGAATGGGAAGCACTGATGTGGCGGTTTCAACAGGCTTTACCCTTTGCCGCACCGGGAGAAAAATGGGTACTCATGAATAAAATATTTACACTCGTATAATCAAAGGAAGGTATGTTCGATCTCACTGGCAAAATAGCGGTTATCACAGGTGGGGGCAGCGGTATAGGGAAAGCTATAGCGATACTATTTGCAAAGCAGGGTGCTTTTGTTCATATTATCGAGCTAAACGAAATGGCGGCCACAGACACCGTGAATGAGATCTGTGCGCACGGAGGAAAAGCCCTGGTTCATACCTGCAGCATCAGCAACCAGGAAAACGTTACAAATACCTTTGCATCCATTGGCCTGATGGATATACTCGTTAATTGCGCGGGCATAGCGCATATCGGCACAGTAACCACTACCAGCGAAGAGGACTTTGATAAGGTTTACCAGGTAAATATTAAAGGCACCTACAACTGCTTGCATGCGGGCATCCCGTTGCTGCAGCAAAGGGGCGGCGGGGTTGTATTGAATATTGCCTCCATTGCGGCACTGGTAGGAATCACAGACCGTTTTGCCTATAGCATGAGTAAGGGCGCGGTGTACGCCATGACATTAAGCGTGGCGCGTGATTATCTTCATCAAAACATCCGCTGCAACTCTATTTCACCCGCCCGGGTACATACACCATTTGTAGATGGATTTCTTTCTGCTCATTATCCCGGCAGGGAAAAAGAAATGTTTGAAAAACTATCCGCAGGCCAGCCCATCGGAAGAATGGGGTCGGTGGAAGAAGTAGCTTCCCTGGCACTATACCTCTGCAGCGATGAGGCAGGTTTTATTACCGGCAATGATTACCCGATTGACGGTGGTTTTGTTAAACTGAACAATTAATGGCTTATGAAACAGGTATCAACCCTTATTAGCGCCCTATTGCTGGTCCTATGCCTTCAGGCACAAAGTTATAACCCAACGCCGGCTAATCTCGCGGCGCGCAAGCATTTCCAGGACATGAAATTCGGTATGTTCATCCACTGGGGCGCTTCCAGTGTACTGGGTAGCGGCGAGTGGGTAATGAACAACCGGAATATCCGCGTAAACGAATATTCCCACCTGATCAGGGCGTTTAACCCGGTTGATTTTGACGCTAAGAAATGGGTTGCCACTGCAAAAAGCGCAGGTATGCAGTATATTACTTTCATTACCCGCCATCATGATGGGTTCAGTAACTGGGATACCCGGCAGTCAGACTGGAAAATAACCAAAACCCCTTATGGCAAAGACGTATTGCAACAACTGGCCGAAGAATGCCATAAACAGGGCATCAAGCTATTTTGTTACTACTCGCTCCTGGATTGGTACCGCGATGATTATCAACGCGAGACGGGCAAGACCGGTAAGGGTACGGGACGCACGGGTAAAAGCGATTGGGAGAGTTATATAAAGTTTATGAAGGCCCAGTTGACAGAACTGCTGACCAATTATGGAGAGATATCGGGGATCTGGTTTGACGGGCATTGGGATCAGTTGGATAATGATACCGATAAGACCCTGGCTTCTAAAGTAAACTGGCACTACGATGAAATTTACAGCCTGATCCACAAACTACAGCCTCAGTGCATGATTGGAAACAATCATCATTTGTCGCCCATAGCCGGGGAAGATTTCCAGATGTTCGAGAAAGACCTGCCGGGAGGGAATACAACAGGGTTTGGTGGCGCAGATATTTCTCAGCTCCCACTGGAAACCTGTGAAACGATGAATGATGCCTGGGGATATAACATGACGGACCGTAAATTCAAATCGGTTCCCGCGCTGGTTCATTACCTGGTAAACGCCGCGGGGCGTAACGCTAATTTCCTGCTGAATATCGGGCCGATGCCCAGTGGCCAGATACAATCTGAATTTACGGATTCGCTGGCTGCCGTAGGTAGATGGATGAAACAATATGGAAACAGTATTTATGGAACCCGCGGCAACATTGTACCATCACAGGATTGGGGCGTGGTAACCGGGAAGGAGAAAACCTATTTTGTGCATGTGCTGAAAAGAAACGGGCTGCCGTATATTTTTGTTCCGCAATTAAAAGACAAAGTAATCAGCGCGTTCTTGCTGAAAGATGGAACGCCCATTACATTTAAACAGGAGCCGGAAGGTTTATTTATTTATCTTGATAATAAATTGCCGGCGGAAATAGATACGATTGTTCAGCTTAATTTATAAATACAGCGCATTGTTTTACCCGCAAGGGCACGAGGGCGCGATGGAGACGCTAAAATTTACTTATGAAATTAATTCGTTTTGGGGAAGTGGGGAAAGAAAAGCCCGGGGTACATATAGCAGGGAAAAATTACGATGTATCGGCCTGGGTAACTGATTTTGATGAATTGTTTTTTGCGGAGGGAGGGCTGGAAAAATTATCCGGGTTATCCACCGATCAATTGCCATTGCTGGCGGAAGGTATACGGTTGGGATGCCCGGTTGCGAAGCCGTCCAAGATATTGTGCATCGGGCTGAACTATGCCAAGCATGCCGCTGAAAGCAATGCGGCACTGCCGGCCGAGCCTATTATATTTATGAAATCTACCACCGCCATTACCGGCCCTGATGATGTGATCATGATACCCAGGGATTCGGTAAAAACGGATTGGGAGGTGGAACTGGCATTTGTAATAGGTAAGAGGGCCAGCTATGTTGAAGAGTCAGAAGCGATGGACTATGTGGCGGGTTATTGTTTGCACAATGATGTAAGCGAACGGGAGTTTCAGTTGGAGAGGGGAGGAACCTGGGATAAAGGAAAGGGCTGCGATACCTTTGCGCCAATAGGTCCTTGGCTGGTAACAAAGGATGAAATACCCAATCCGCATACATTACGGTTGTGGTTATCGGTGAATGGTACGATGATGCAGGATGGCAATACCGACGACCTGATTTTTGGTATTCCCTACCTTGTATCCTATATCAGCAGGTTTATGACCTTATTGCCCGGAGATATTATTTCCACCGGTACACCGGCTGGAGTTGCGCTGGGGATGAAACCCCCGCGTTATTTACAACCAGGCGACAGTATCGAGCTGGGCATAGACGGCCTCGGCACCGCAAAACAGCAGGTTATAGAATGGAAAAAATCATAAAAAATGTTCCCGGGAACATTTCACCGGTAAACCCCCAAGCGTATCATGAATCTGAATTTACAGGATAAAGTCATCATCGTAACAGGTGGAGCAAAAGGCATCGGCGAGGGCATCGTAAGGTTGCTGGCGGCGGAGAACGCCATCCCGGTAATAGTAGGCAGGAATGAGAAGGATAACCTGCAACTGGTAAAAGCCGTTGAAGGCGGAGGAGGAAGGGCGGCCCAGGTGGCAGCGGAGCTGTCGGAACCTTCGGCTGCAGAGGCCGCCATTCGTTCGGTATTGGACAAGCTGGGGAGAATTGACGGATTGGTAAACAATGCGGGGGTAAATGATGGGGTAGGTCTTGCCAACGGCAATTATGAGAAATTTATGGAAAGCCTGCACCGTAACCTGGTACATTATTACCTGATGGCGCATTATGCCCTGCCATCCTTGATACAGTCGAAAGGTGCCATTGTAAATATCACTTCCAAAACTGCGGAAACCGGGCAGGGAAATACATCCGCGTACGCGGCAGCAAACGGTGGACGAAACGCGCTGACCCGCGAGTGGGCGGTAGAACTGTTAAAGCATGGCATACGCGTAAACGCAGTAGTAGTTGCGGAATGCTGGACGCCAGCCTACGAAACCTGGATACAAACCCTTGCGGAGCCGGAAAAGAAATTACAGGAAATCAATGCCAGGATACCTCTTGGAAACAGGATGACCACCCGCGAAGAAATAGGGGCCATGGTACTGTTCCTACTCTCCGAGAGATCCAGCCATACCACCGGCCAGATCATCCATGTGGATGGTGGCTATGTGCATTTGGACAGAGCGTTGGCAAATGCCTGAGGAACAATTAATACAACTGATAATTATAAATTATTTCTTCGTCCATTCCGAAATAAAAGAAGCATACGAATCGCTGATAGGTAATTCTGTTCCGTTGCTGAGGGTGAGCTTTCGGTTCAGGATAGATTTTACTTTATTTACAGGCACGATATAGCTCCGATGTATGCGCTTGAAATTTTCTGCCGGGAGCTTCTCCAGCATGGATTTTAGTGTCATGAGGGTAAGTACGGGTTTCTCGCTGGCCAGGTGTATCCGTATATAGTCTTCCAGTCCTTCTATATAAAGGATATCATTGAGCTCTATTTTTATCATCTTGTATTCTGAACGAACAAAGAAGTAGCCTGACTCATTGCTGTCTGCATTTTTGGGCAAACGCAATTCGTGGAATGAAATGGCGCGTTGCACCGCTTTTGAAAAGCGTTCGAACGAAATGGGTTTCAGGAGGTAATCTATCGCTTCCAGTTCAAAGCCTTCGAATGCGAACTTTTTATAAGCGGTGGTAAAAATGGTGATGGGCTTGTTTTCCAGTGATCTCACCAGCTCTATACCGGTAATATCCGGCATATTGATATCAATAAAAAGCAGATCCACTTTATTTTCCCTGAGGAATTCCCCACCTGATATCGCGTCATCAAAAGTATGGATGAGTTTTAATTCGGGTACTTTTGCCACATACTGTCTGATCAGTTCCAGTGCAAAAGGTTCGTCATCGATAGCAATACATTTAAGTTCCATGCCGCTTGTTTTTAGTCCTGAATGGTTAAGTCAACGGTGAACAGCCCATTATCCCGGGTTATTACCAGTTCATACCGGCCAGGGTAGAGATGAGCCAGTCTTTTTTGGGTATTGTTAATGCCGATCCCTGTTCGTTCTTCCTGTCTTGGAACGCCTGATAATTTATTCTGTGAGTAGAAATGAATGATATTCCCTGTTACGCTGATCCGTATGATAAGAGAAGTTTCTTCATGACTGCTGATACCGTATTTAAAAACATTCTCTATGAATGTCATCAATACCATCGGCGCAATCTTCCTGTTTTCCAGGTTGCCGGTAACGGCATATTCCAGCGAAACTTTTTTACCCAATCGTAAACGCTGGAGGTCAATATAGTCTGAAATACAATCGATTTCGCTTTGCAATGAAACATAGTCCTCTTTGCTTTCCTCCGTTACATACCGTAGTATATTAGAGAGTTTCAATACAGATTCGCCGGTGTGCTCATGGCCCATCATCACCATGGAATAGATGTTATTGAGTGTGTTGAAGAGGAAATGGGGGTTGATCTGCGCTTTTAGAAAGGAAAGTTCAGCATTTGCTTTGTCGGCCTCAGCTCTTGCCAGGCGTTGCTCGGTTATTCGCCAGCGACGCGCGATATCAATGGCTGCACTCAGGCATAATGTGATAATGAACAGGAAAACACTGATGATGTCTACAGCTGGCCCCCTTTTTCCCGGGTTTCTCATGCCGCCACGATCGCTTTTCTGACCCATCTGCTCACCGGGTGGCCCGTTTCTTTCCATGCGTAGCCTTTCCTCCGGTGGAAAGGGAAAGGGCGTATCTCTTGCATTTTCAGCCGGGAACGGTCTTCTTTGTTCAAAACTATCAGGTCTCGGCCTGCGCATCAGTTGCTCGAAAGGTTCAAGGTATATCGCGCTTGCGAGCAATACGAGCAGGCTTGCTACATACAAAATCCATTTTCCATTTCCCAGCAGCCTGGGAAGCAGTACGTAACAATGCAAATAAAACAATACAATGAAGTATAAACAGAACAGCAGGTACTGGTAAGAGAGTATAAGTTCACCCAGGTTGGTGTTCCTGGCAAATGACATGATAAAGACAACCGGCAGGCACTGGAAAAGTATCCAGCCCGCTGCATGCGCGGCAACAACCGGTATTTTCAGCGGCTTCATCGTGTAAAATAAGCCTAGGTGGCTATTGGGGATGGGCATGTGTCGGTAATGTCGGGGTTTGTCTAGACTAAAATCCCCTAATGCTGGTTAATAGAATTAAAAAGCCGGGCAAATATTTTCATTTCTTTTTGCAGCGCGTCCATATTCTTCTGGAGGTCGGCCATAGCTGCCAGGCTTTGCTTCATACCGGCTACTGATTTTTCGAGGTTAGGATATTTGCTGATGATACCGATAGCTTGTTCCGCCTGCGGCAAAGCATGGCTGTACAACCGGAAAGAATGAGGGGGTTCCAGGAAATATTGCTTGATCTCGGAAAGCTTGATCATATCGGAGTTGCTGATCTTCATGTAGTAAAGTTAGGGTATTAGCTGCTAGCTATTTTTATTGGCTATTAGCTATTGGCTATTAGCTATTAGCATCTAAAGCCAGCAGCCAACAGCCAACAGCTAATAGCCAATAGCTAATAGCCAACAACAATATCCCTAAAAAGTGATACTTTAGCAGTAATACGTTGTTATGCCAGATATACATATTGTTGTTGTTGATTCGGATTCGGTGTACGTAGAAAAGCTGAACAAACGCCTGTATACCGAAATAGAACGTCCGCACTATTACCATGAAGTGGTTGAAATGCCTGGTGGGTTCCAGCGATCTATTCACTTATTTACAGATATCAGGAATGAGGATTACCTGGCCATCATGCTTCGCAGTTATGAAACGCTGGAGCGTACCGCTATCTATTCCGGGAAAGTAATGTTTATGAAAAAGTATTATATCCACGGAAACAATGGGCCGGAAGGGCGACTGAAGATACATACAGATAATAAGCAGCAGTATGATATTCCTTTGCAAGCGCTGGAAGAGATGGGGATAGCGTGAAATAATTAAGGCAAACCATGTTGAAAAGGCTCAAAAAACTTTTAGCTACACTTGGGCCAGGCATTATTACCGGGGCCTCAGATGACGATCCCTCCGGTATAGCAACGTATTCACAGGCCGGGGCGCAGTTTGGTTTCGCTACACTTTGGACCGCCCTGCTCACATTTCCATTAATGTCTGCCATGCAGGAAATGTGCGCCCGAATCGGGCTGGTAACTTCGGAAGGATTAGCGGGAACGCTGAAAAAATACTATCCGAAGTGGTTAGTTTGGTCCATGGTATTTTTCAGCGCCGGCTATTGTACTCAATATCGGCTCTGATATTGCCGGTATGGGTGCTGTGATGCACCTCCTGGTTCCATCCATACATGCCGGCATTTTCAGCGTTTTCTTTACTGCTTTGCTCATTGTTCTTATTATCTATCTGCCCTACCGTAAGATAGCTTCCGTTTTGAAGTACCTGTGTATCACATTACTCGTATATTTTATTGTGCCTTTTTTTGCGAAAGGAGATATCCTGGATATTTTATCACACACCGTTATTCCTGCTATTCAGTTTAACAAGGAATTCTTCGGGATCCTGGTGGCGATACTCGGAACCACCATCTCACCTTATCTTTTTTTCTGGCAGGCGACTATGGAAGTTGAGGAGCAAAGGCAAAAAAAGGGAATGATTATGGTGGATAAGAAGCTGTTACGTGAAGTAAAAAGAGATGTAAATAGCGGGATGCTTTTCTCTAACCTGGTAATGTACTTCATCATTTTAACAACTGCATTGGTTCTTTTTAAGAACGGGGTTCATACCATAGATACCATCGAACAGGCTGCCCGGGCGTTGCAACCACTGGCCGGTGATTTCGCTTATTACCTGTTTGCCTTCGGGGTAATTGGAACAGGCTTATTGGCTATACCTGTCTTGAGCGGGTGTTTATCGTATATCATTTCCGAAACCCTCGGTTGGAAAGCTGGCCTTGATAAAACTTTCCAGCAAGCGAGGTCTTTTTATGCCGTGATTATTATTTCGCTTTTACTGGGGCTTACCATCAACTACCTGGGTATCAGCCCTATCCAGGCACTGTTGTATACTGCTGTTTTGTACGGACTTACGGCCCCGGTGATGATTGCGGTTATCATCCATATCGCCAATAATCCAGCCATCATGAAATCGTTTGTAAATACCAGAAGGGAGAATTTCCTCGGATGGCTGACTTTTGCAGTGATGAGCGCGGCAGCGGGGTTTTTAATTTTCGCCTGGGCGGGGTGAGACGTGAGACGTGAGACGTGAGACGTGAGACGTGAGACGTGAGACGTGAGACGTGAGACGTGAGACGTGAGACGTGAGACGTGAGACGTGAGACGTGAGACGTGAGACGTGAGACGTGAGACGTGAATAAGGAGGAATGGTAAAGTTAGTTTATCTCAAAGACAAAAAAAGCGTGAGAAAGAATTAAATTCTATCTCACGCTTCATGCTTCCCTTCTCACGTCCCTCACGTCTCACGTCTCACGCCTCGCGACTATTAGTTTTGAACGATCACACGGTAGGTGAGCGTAGCTGTGGTTGCGCCTGAAATATAAATCGTATATATCTTGCCCGCTTGAACTGCTGCCGGAATAGCCAGGGAGGCAGTGCTGGAGCCAGCCAGGTATAGAGTAAAAGCCGTATTGGCATCTACTGTTTGATAGGCGGACGCTGTTTGGTAAGCCAGTGATGAAATGATTTTAGAGCCGCCGGTGATACCCAGGTCAATGGCGGAAGTAACTGCCGAACTGAGGTGCACAAAACGAACCTTTGACTTACCGGCAGGAGGAGCACTCATATCATCTTCACTGGAAAAGGTGGAGGATGAATTGGCCGAACCTGTAAGGTAAACTGTGTAGTACTTGTCCCTTTCAAAAGTCACATTACTGGAAGCGTTAACGGTGGTAGAGCCCGATGTTCTGAACTGCCCGGTGTGATTACCAGCCGCTGTGCTTACATAGCTCGTATTTGTGCCGTAGGCAACAGCAGAGGAATTTACCTTTGTGTTATCTGAGTAGTAATCCTGCGGCGCGCTGCCTTCCGCGCCATTCACTATCATCAGATTAGCGGTACCGGTTAGACTTAGTGCACCTGTATCATCCTTAGAACAGGACGAAAAGCCAGTTACCAGCGATACTAACAGTAGAAACGATCCAAGGATGTTTACAAAATTACGTGTCTTCATAGGATTTTAATTTTTGTGATTACGGATTTCTTTTTTCGCCTCATGGGTTGGGTGTTTTACACCAACTGCACGCAGGTCTTTTGTGGTTTCATGTATTTCTTTTCTTTTAGTGTTTACAATATCCTGTTGTTTACCCGCCGCTTTGATCTTTCCTTTCGAAAGGTTACGGAATACCGCTTTCTTGTGCGCGCGTTTCACCCGGATATCGTGGCGCAATTCAGCTTTTTCTTTTGACTTCACAATGGTCTCACGCTGTTGCGCATTAGCGCCAATGGCGAGGCCAATCCCCAAAATAATAAATAGAAGTTTTTTCATAGGTTGTGTTTTATGATGGCATTTGCCATTGCAGAGAGAATAACTAAAACCGTTCCATGAAAGGGGAAAGAGCGGAGGATTGATGATAGATACCTGCTGTCAGACGAGTGTGGCTGATGTAATCGGCAGATTTAAGTGGTTTTTTAACAAATCCGCCTGGATGAGTTGATCTGTTACCACTCATCGTTGGTATACGTATCGCTAAAGTGTGAAGAAAAAGCAGCATAGTTATTGCAGCTTACTACTGGCCAGGTCTGTTTTTGTTTGTAAATACCTGTTTGTTACCTATAATTGGGGTTCAAACGGAAGTAATGGGGCAAAGCGGGCAGGGAAAGGGTATGTGTCACAGAAAAGTGTGGAAAATATTACCCATGAATAACTATGTCCGGCATAGCTTGTAGCGATGCAGGTGAGTCTCCAAAATTAAATGTCATTTTATGCGAAATGATGTAAGACTGCTGAAGCGGGAAAAAAAACCGGTCGCTTCCCGTAAGCCCGGAAGCAGGCAAGGCAGGTTCTGGTTTGCTGTTGTTTGCCTTTCTTTTGGTATGGGTACGTTTGTATCCGCCCAAACCATTCTGCCCGCAGTGAGCGAATTGAAGAAATTATCAGTGGAGGAGCTGATGAATATTGAAGTCACTTCGGTATCCAAAGCCCCGGAAAAATTAACCGAAGTAGCGTCCGCCATACAGGTTATAACGGGCGATGATATCCGCCGTTCTACCGCCAGCATTTTACCCGAGGCATTAAGGCTCGCCTCCAATCTCCATGTAGGAAAAACCAATTCGCATGACTGGGCGATCGCGTCGAGGGGGTTCAATGGTGCCACTCTTTCTAATAATACCCTTTCCAATAAATTGCTGGTGATGATAGATGGGCGTTCTGTTTACACGCCTTTATTTGGTGGCGTTTTTTGGGATGTACAGAATATGATGCTGCAAGATGTAGACAGGATTGAAGTAGTAAGTGGCCCCGGCGGAACTTTATGGGGTGCCAATGCAGTAAATGGGGTGATTAATATCATGAGCAAAACTGCCCGTGAAACCCAGGGTTTATATGCGTCAGCAACTATAGGTACTTTGCTGGAGAATCATTTCGCGGTGAGATATGGCGCTAGGCTGGATTCTAACCTTTATATGCGGGTTTACGGCCAGCGTTTCAGCCAGGGTGCTACACGGCTTCGTACAGGAACAAGTGCCGATGACCAATGGAATATGTCGCAGGGCGGTTTCCGGCTGGACTATTTTGCTTCGGCGAAAAATACGCTTTCTGTACAGGGAAACCTATACGGTGGATTAGAGGAAGTTCCCACCAGCTCCGAACAGAACGGGCAGAACCTTACCGCTAAATGGGTGCATACCTATTCTGATCATTCGGAGCTGGTTCTACAGGCTTATTACGACCGTACCTGGAAGAACCTCAAAAGGGCTTTCTTTCGCGACCAGTTGAATACCTATGATATCGACGTCCAGCACCGCTTCCGGTTGAATAGGCGCAACACGATTTTATGGGGCGTAGGGTACCGTTATATGGATGATGATGTACGTAACGCCCCCAGCATCAGTTTTATACCGGCAGAAAAGGCACTTACCCTTGTGAATGTTTTCGTGCAGGACCAGGTTAGTCTTATCCCGCGTAAGCTGGAACTAACGGTAGGTTCCAAACTCATTCATAATAACTATACCGGTTTTGAAATACAGCCGAGCGCAAGGATGGCATTTACACCCACCCAGAAGCACACACTATGGGGAGCTATTTCAAGAGCTGTGAGAACGCCCAGTCGTTTTGAAACAGACGAGCGCACCGCAACGCTCTCAACCCCTAATGGTGACTTTAATTCAGAGAGAGTGGTAGCTTACGAATTGGGTTACAGGGTAAGGCCGATAGAGAGAGTACTCCTTTCCATTGCCACTTTTTACAATGTGTACGACCGGCTTCGTAGCATCAACACCAATCCTAACCCGCCAACCAGTTTCATATTTGCCAATGACCAGAAAGCCAACTACTGGGGTGTTGAATTATCCGTTAACGCAATCGCAACCGATTGGTGGAAGATAAGGGCGGGGTATACGTTCATGGACAAGAAATTTACCTCCACCAATATAAACGTTATAGCGAATTCCGCGTCTATTGAAGCATTGGATCCCAATAACCAGCTGATGATGCAGTCGGTAATGAATCTTACAAAGCATTTACAGTTTGATATCACGGCAAGGTATGTAGACCTGGTGGCGAGCCCCCTGGTTAATACAAGCCGTGTACCCCCCTATGCAACATTTGATTCCAGGCTGGCATGGGAAGACAGGCATTTTATGTTCGCGATACTAGGGCAGAATCTGGGAGGAGAATATCATACAGAGTTTGGCTCAAGGCAAATACCTATGAACGTTTCAGCTAAGATCAGTTACCGGTTTTGAGACATCATGCTTTACATATCATTCATTTTATAAAAAGCCTGGCCAGGGTATTGGTTATGCTGTTGCTGCTACTGGCAGCGGATACCCGTTTGGCGCATGCGCAGCCTGCCGTGTCTAAAGAGTACAAGGTAAAAGCTGTCTTCATGTTCAATTTCACCCAGTTTGTCGAATGGCCGCAAAGCGCATTTGCATCCACTTCCTCCCCATTTGTGATCGGCATCCTGGGTGATGATCCCTTTGGCAGTTATCTGGATGAAACGGTGGCTAATGAAAAAGTAAATGGTCACCCGCTGATTGTACAGCGTTATCGTGAGGTAAAGGATGTAAAGAATTGCCATATCTTGTTTATCAATTTTGCTGAAGCGGATAAGTTGCGGGAAAATCTTTTGGCGGTTAGTAGTCATGTATTGACAGTTAGCGACCGGGATAATTTTGTGCGGATGGGGGGGATGATCCGACTGTTTACCGAGAGTAATAAGATACGACTGCAGATTAATCCCGATGCCGCCAGGTCAGCTGAACTGCTCATCAGTTCCAAGTTATTGCGTGTTTCTGATATTTTTGATCCCAAGAATCAGCCGAAATGAAGAGACGGAGCGAGTCGATAAAGAATAAACTGATGCGTGTGATCCTGGTGACCTGCAGCGTTGTGCTGTTCCTTACCTACGCATCTTATTTCGCTTACGAGTTTTTTACCTATCGCGATGTTACCAAAACGCAGCTTTCTACGCTGGGCAGGATCATTGCTGATAACAGTACAGCCGCACTGGCATTCGATAGTCGTTCCGACGCCAATGATATGCTGGATGCGCTTAAGGCGGAAAAGAATATTGTTTCTGCATCGTTGTATGATAAAAACGGTCATCTTTTTGCCAGGTACCCTTTGCATGTATCCATACTTGAAATCCCCAATCGCCCGGGAGAAGAGGGATATCGTTTTGACGGTCTGCGGTTAGAGGGTTTCCAGCCGGTAGTGGAAGCTGATAAACGGCTGGGTACCCTATATATCCAATATGATATGGGTGCCATGTATGCCCGCTTGCGATTATATGGCATTATCGCATTCCTGGTGATCGCCCTGTCATTCCTGGTTGCCTACTTTTTATCCAGGCGTCTTCAGCAAACTATTTCGGATCCTATACTCCAGTTGGCTTCAACGGCCAGCGTTATTTCCGATGAGCACGATTACTCCGTGCGTGCAATGAAACTGGGAGAGGATGAGATCGGAACACTTACCGACGCGTTTAACCATATGCTTACCCAGATAGAGGTGCAGAATTCAGAAATCCGTTCTTTTAACCAGCAACTTGAGCAGAAAGTAAAAGCCCGTACCAGCGAACTGGAAAACGCGAATACCAAACTGGAAGTAGTAAACCAACAACTTGTACGTTCCAACAGCGACCTTGAGCAGTTTGCCTATGTGGCTTCCCATGATTTGCAGGAGCCTTTACGAAAAATCCAGATTTTTACCGAGATGGCCGAGAAAAGTAACGACAAAGAAGCTGCGAATAGTTACTTTGAAAAGATCCACGCCTCGGCCCGCCGTATGACAGACCTGATTAAATCAGTACTGAACTATAGCCGGCTTTCTAAAACCGGTGAACAGTTCGAACCGGTAGACCTGAATGAACTCGTTGAAAACACGAAAACAGATTTCGAACTATTAATTGTTGAGAAACGTGCGTTGATTACCACCGCAGGCCTGCCCGTAATACAGGGCATTCCGCTGCAGCTGAACCAGCTGTTTCTTAATTTATTCAGCAATGCCCTGAAATTTGCAAAGGAAGACCCGGTGATCAGTATCTCCTGCAGGCAGCTAACCGCGGAAGAAGTAAAGGCTCATGAAAGCTTGCATGACAAATCAAAATACCTCGAGTTGGTATTTGAAGACAACGGCATAGGCTTCGAACAACATTACGCCGATCAGATTTTTACCATCTTCCAGCGTTTGCACGACAAAAAAAGTTATGAAGGCACCGGCATCGGCCTCGCACTCTGCAAAAAAATCGTAGAAAACCACCACGGATTCATTACCGCGAAAAGTGAGTTAGGAAAGGGAGCGAGGTTTCTTATTTATTTGCCCATTGGGTAATTGCTGAAGTATTTCGTAAAAGGCAGAATATTTTTTTCATCCAATGGTTCGATAATTAAACAATTAAACAATTAAACAATTAAACAATTAGCTAATTCTTCTTTTTCCCCGCTTCCAACGCCGCTTTGGCGGCTTTTGTTGAATCCGCAATACGTTTCTTTTCTTTCTTCTTGAAGTACCCTTTCAGGAGGAAATTATTTTTAGCGGCTTCCATGTTTTCGCTGAAACCTTCGGCACCTTTCTTAATGCTTTTAACGGTTTCCTGTGTACTGGCAATGGTACCTTCGAGATTTTTAGCCAGCTTGTCGTTATTGAGCAACCTGCCCAGCGACCCTTCGCCGCTATTTACCTTTGTAACGATAGACGCCAGACCATTGGTCAGTACCTGCGCGTTGGTAGCGATGGCATTTAACTTGGTCATTACGGCATCCATATTCATAGGGTCTTTACCAGCTATAAGGGCACCATCTGTAACAACCGGGTTACCAATGGTTCCCGATGATAGTTGAATGATTTTATCGCCCATTAATCCATCGCTGCCGATGCTGGCCATGGCGTCTTTTTTGATAAACTTTCTAACAGATTCACGCATACGCAGGGTAACTTCTACCGTTGTGTCGTTAGCTATGGCAATATCATTGACAGTACCCACATTGATACCCGCAAACCGCACCAGGTTGCCTATTTGCAGGCCGGATACATCTTTAAAATCGGCACGGATGGTGAAAGTACTGTCGAAGAGGTTCTTCTGATTGCCGATCAGGAATATTGCGGCAACAAGAATGGCGATGGCTGCGGCCACAAAAATGCCTGTTTTTACTTTCTGTGTCGCTTTAGAATCGGTTTTTTTTGTAGTGTCGTCCATTGTAATTATTTGAAAAATTGTTTAACAAAATCGTCGTTGCTGTTTTCAAGTTCCTGATAGGTTCCTTCGGCAATTAACTGACCGTCATTCAGAATCACGATCTTGTCGCCGGTTATTCGGGCGCATTGCATATCGTGTGTGATAATAATAGAACTGGTATGATACTTTTTCTGAACGTCGAGCATCAGCTCGCTTATCTCTTTGGATGTTATGGTATCCAGGCCAGTGGTGGGCTCATCGTATAAAATAATGTCCGGCCTTACGATCAATGTCCTGGCCAATGCCATACGTTTACGCATACCGCCCGAAAGATCCGAGGGCATTTTGTCAATTACTTCTGCCAGTCCCACTGCCTCCAGCGCCTCTTTTGAACGGGACTCAATATCGGCTTCATCGCGAATATTCAAAACCCTTTTTAAAGAAAAGGCAAGGTTATCGCGAACCGTCATCGAATCATATAACGCACCGCCCTGGAAAAGAAATCCAATTTTTTTACGTGCTTCTTTCAACTCGTCTTCCGTCATACCTGAAATCTCAGCACCGAACACTTTGAGTGAACCCTCATCCGGAAAAATCATACCTACAATGCATTTGATCATGACGGATTTACCCTGGCCCGATCTTCCCAGTACCACAATGTTTTCGCCTTTTGTAAGGTTGAGGTTGATATCCTTTAGAACGTCTTTGTCTCCAAAGCTTTTGCGCAACCCGTTTATCTCTATTACATTTTCGTTTTCCATGAGAAGCAGCGGGGTTTAGTTATAGACAAATGCGCTTGTGATTTGAACGGCAATGGCATCCAGCACAATAATCCAAATGGATGCCGATACCACCGCGGCGTTGGCGGCCAGACCCACACTCTCAGTTCCTTTATTGGAAGTGTAGCCTTTATAACATCCCACAAAGCCAATAGCCAGTCCGAAGAAAATTGATTTTACGAAAGCAGGTATAAGGTCTGAGAAGTATAATGTTTCAATGGATTTGATAAAGTATAGGTCAACACTCATATGAGCGGCCGTGTTCATCCCTACATATCCGCCTATCAGTGCCATGGCATCGGCAATAAGTGTGAGCAGCGGTATCATAAAGGTGCAGGCCATTATCCTTGTTACCACCAGGTATTGCACCGGGCTGGCACCTGAAACTTCCATGGCGTCTATCTGTTCCGTAACATTCATACTACCGAGTTCCGCACCGATACTGGAAGCAATTTTGCCGGCACAGATAAGTCCTGTGATCACCGGTCCGATCTCGCGTATCACAGAGATGCACACCATGGCGGGAACATATCCCTGTGCGCCAAATTCTTTCAACGTTGGCAGTGATTGCAGCGTAAAAACAAAACCCAGAACAAATCCTGTGAGCGCTACAATGCCTAGTGACCTGTACCCGATTACATAACACTGGTGCAGGAATTCATCCCACTCAAAACCACCTTTAAAGATGTTTCTGAAGAAGGAGGAAAAGAAATTTGCCTGTTCCCCTGTTTTCTCAAAGAACCTGCCAAGGGGCGGATATATATTCATAATTGTACGTATTCAGGGCACAAATGAAAAGAGCGTACCGGGGAAAAAGGTCTACATTTTTTAGGGGTTAGGTATTAGGAACTAGGAATTAGGAGTTAGGGATTAGGAGTTAGGTACCAGGGGTTAGGAACCAGGAAATAGTCAACACAACTACTTATCAAACACCAATTCCTGGTTCCCAGTTCCTAGTTCCTAACTCCTAACTCCTAATTCCTAATTCCTAATTCCTAGTTCCTAATCCCTAATTCCTAACCCCTAATCCCGGGCATAAGATTTTCATTATTAGGATAAACTACCTACTATGGCTATCAATATTGCGGAAGAAGTACAAAAGAAACTCCTGTTTCCATCGCTTCAGAAAATAGACCCCAATAACCCGAATGCGGGAGTGGATAATGAAACGCTTCATTTTCCAGTAACCCAGGCAGCGGTGGTTACGGCTTTGGCTGGGCTCTATAAGATGACGAGGACAACGGCGGGTGCCACGCGCCTTCAGATGAAGGGGCAAACGGATACCTGGCTGGAAGATATTTATGGTGATAACCTGGGGGCTACAATTGAGCATGTAGCCACATTCAGTCATTGGGGCAAAGCTGAAGTTGAAAAGCTGGTTCGTTTATCTGCTGATGCTGCGTTGATCATTCTTCATGAACAAGTGGGAGAAAATGCCAATGCAGATACCATTAAGGACTATATGAGCGGACAACGCGATAGTATCCTGGTATACATTCCCGCGCAGTTACAGCTTGGTGAGATGCTGAATGATACAACGCTGGATGATACTACCAATAAAATGGAGGGGCCGGTTTCATCGCTGATGCACAAGATTGAAAATATTTTCTCCGAAGGGAAATAACGAATTTATCACAATAAAATACTTCAAATGAAAACAGCAGGAATTGTACTGGTGATCCTGGGCGTATTGATGTGCATTTTTACGACTATCAATTTTACACAGGAAAAAAAGGTGGTTGACCTGGGTCCACTTGAGATAAACAAAAAAGAAAACAAATCTATAGGGTGGCCTGTATATGCCGGGGTAGGTGTGGGCTTACTGGGAATCGGATTAATTGTAGCGGGAAAGAAAACCAATTAATTCACAGGTATTTCTCAATATCATTCAGGGAAATAGGCTTTTCCAGGATATGTATATCGTTGCTGATTTGTTCCTTAAAATCTTTTGGCATCTGGTAGGCACTGATAAGTGTAATATTCATGGACGGGAACCTGCGGCGTATTTTGTCGGCCTCTTTCCATCCCATCCCATCCGGAAGGTTATTATCCAGCAAAAGAACATCGGGAGAAATAGTGTCGAGTTTTTTAAAACCGTCTGACAGTGAGTGGGCCGTATGTACCTCGTAATTCTTTTTACTGAGATAGGACTGGATCAGCATACAAAGATCTATCTCGTCGTCAATTATCAAAACACGTTTCATAATCAGTTAGTTTCTAATAGTGTGCCATTGCTAAATCATTGCAAATCAATATACAGTGTAGAGGTTTTTCCTCAGTGGGTGCAGTGATTTACCCGTTATAATAACGGTACAATTATTTTAAAAGTATGTAGAAATCTTCAAAAACTAAAAATCTACAACTATGAGCACAAGTAAAATCATTTTCGGCATACTGGGAGCAACTGCAGCTGGTATCGCTATCGGGTTACTACTGGCCCCTGAGAAAGGCGCAGATATGCGTAAAAAAATCAGTGATTCTGCCAGCGACCTGGCATCAACCGTAGGCGATCTGATCGCCACCGGTAAGGAAAAGATCAGCGGTGTTGCTAACACAGTTAGCAGGCAGGCTGAAGGAGTTGTAAACGATGTTACAAAACGTGCCGAGCGCGTAAAAGAGAGTGTTGGATAAGTGTAGTGGAACGAGGCGGGTCCTTTTGGGCTCGCCTTTATTTTCACTCATTCAATTAAAGTAATTTTCTTATGGAAAATGTTTACGCTGATAGCAAGCCGCAGACCGCAGAAGATCCCAGTATTGTTGAGCTGGTAGCAGATTATGTTGATACCTATTATAAATTAACGGTAGTTAACGTTGCCCAAAAAACAGCTGATGCCTCTTCTGTAGTATCGTTCAGCATGCTTGCGGCGTTTATTATATTTTTCTTTCTGCTTTTCGCAGGACTGGGAGCTTCTTTGTGGTTGGGTGGTGTATTGAATAACCTGCCTTTGGGTTTTTTTGCCGTTAGTGGCTTCGTGCTGCTGATATTCCTGATCCTTTTTTTTACAAGGAAAACCCTGTTCTATCCGTTTATTAAAAACCTGGTGATAAAGAGCATATGACCAATATCCATTCATATAAGGAGTTGTTGGAAGAAAAGCAACGCCTGACCCTTCTGCTGGCCGAACAGAAAGTTTTGGTAAAAGCCGAGTTTGCCGACATTAAAGTGAAACTAAAGCCTGCGAAACTTGCGTGGGAGTGGATTCAGAAGCTGGTTTCAAAAGATACCAGCAACCCCTTATTCAATGCCGGTATCGATATCGGTGTTAACTTTCTTTTGAAAGGAGTATTGCTGAGAAATGCAGGGTTTATTGTAAAGCTGGTAACGCCTTTCATCGTAAAAAATTTCCTTTCTCATGAAGTGGCAGAAAAGGAAAATATATTTACCAGAATTGCAGGCCTTTTTAAAGGAGGGAACTTCTTTTCGAATATTAAAAAGCAGTTTACAAAAGATCAGCCAGTGTAGCAGTTTCCAGCCAGTAATTACGTATTTGCTGCACGGTATTTACCAACTGATCAAAGTTTACCGGTTTAACAATATACGTATTGGCTCCGAGATCATAGCAGCGTTTAACTTCCAACTGGTTTTTAGTAGTACTGAAAACAATCACGGGAATCTTTTTAAAGTCTTCGTGATTTTTTAAGTTTTTGAGTACCTCCCTGCCATCCATCTTCGGCATATTCAGGTCTAGTAAAATGAAACGGGGATATTTATTAGTAATAGTCTGGGCTCTTATTTTCTCAAGATGGTCCAGCAGTTCCACCCCATTCTCAACAAATTCCACCTTCATATCAGCATGCCCCAGCTCATCCAGTGCCTTCTGCATTAAAAAACGGTCGTCCGCATCATCCTCGGCTACTAAAATAAATAGGCTGGTACTCATAGTGGTTTCTTAGGAAATGAAGGGGGTATTCAAATATACGGCTAATACCGCAGGAAGAAAGGGATAACCTGATGGTAAGGCAGGAGCTGGCATTGTTTTTACCGATCGGACACAAATACCTATATTTCATGAACCTAAGCGCAGGATATCCTTACAATCTGATCAGGCACGGACTTCCGTTTGACTATCCACAACTTCAGAAAGATCATCGGGCAGATATTGTAATAATGGGTGGCGGCGTCTCCGGGGCACTGGTGGCCCATTACCTGGCTAAATTGGGTATCCAATGTTTGGTGGTGGATGCCAGGACTATTGGACTGGGCAGTACCTGCGCCAGTACCTCCCTTCTTCAGTACGAAATTGATGAACGATTAACCGACCTGTCTGTAAAGATCGGCAGGAGAAAGGCTGAGCGGGCTTACCATCTGTGCGCCAACGCTATTCTTCAGCTTGCATCTATAGCAGAAGAGATCGGGTATCCTGATTTTCGACTGAATAACAGTATTTATTTCGCGGCCACTGAAAAGGATGTATCGGCTTTACACAGGGAATTTGTTGCCAGGAAAGAAAGCGGGTTTAGCGTACACTGGTTGGAGCAAAAGGAACTGGAAAAAAGATACTTGCTGCAGGCACCGGCTGCGATCGTTTCTGAGCTGGGGGCCCAAACCAATGCATATACCCTTACACATGCTCTGCACCAGTATAACGTGGGTAATGTAGACGTATACGACAGAACACTTATCACCCGCATAGAGCATCGAAAGAAAGATGTTTTGCTAACCACCAACAGCGGCTGTTCCATCCGTTGTAAGCAACTGGTATACGCAACCGGTTATGAGGCTGTAAGATATATTGATGAGAAAATTGTTAACCTCTCGGCTACCTATGCCACGGTTAGCGAACAGCTCGGTGAAAAGGATATTGCTACCAACCCTGGTATATACTGGAATACGGCCAGCCCTTATCTGTATATGCGAATGACCGACGATAACCGCATTCTCATAGGTGGCAGGGACCAACCCATCATGCAAGAGAAAAAAATGAACGCTTTAATTGGCCGGAAAAGCGGGCTACTGGTAAAGGATTTTGCCAGGTACTTTCCCGGAGTTCCTTTTAAAAAAGAATTCAGCTGGACGGGCATCTTTGGTTCCACCAAAGATGGATTGCCATTTATAGGGAACTATCCCAAACTGCCTAATAGTTTATTCGCGTTGGGCTTTGGCGGCAATGGAATCACTTTCAGTGTGATAGCTGCGCAGCTGCTGGCTGATAGCGTTGCGGGGCGTAGGAATAATGATTTATCGCTGTTTTCATTCGATCGTGTGTAAGCGATACCCCATTTTGTTGATAAGCTGGTGGTGCAGCCTTTTATTATTACCTATTGCAAGCAAGAAGCTCATAAAATGAGGCTGTTTTTCTACAAAAACGATTACAAAATCTAGGTATGGGAATTTCTATAAGATGTTAAAATAAATCAGTTAAAACCTTTTAACAAAAAACCACAAACAAATATTTATCCATCATTTTAAATCAATTCTTATGAGTACCAGGAAATTACTAACATTATCACTCTTCCTCCTTGTGGCATTCTTTGGGAATGCACAGAGCACCATGTCTACGGACTGGGGCTGGAGCTGGAAAGACAGTTCTATTGTACCGGCATCCGGCAAAGAACAGTACAGTCGGTTTATCACAAACGACTACCCTTATCCTCCCAAACCAACCAGCATGTGGGAACTCGGTATTGGTGCCGGCGTATCTTATATAGCAGGTGATGTTCGCGGAAACGCAGGTTTCGGTGGAATTATCTCTTTAAGAAAAGCACTGGATCACGTTTTCTCATTGAGAGCCAGTTTAACAGGATTGCTTAACTCTGGTACCCCCAGTGCATATGGTTTGTCTATCAACCCGGCACAGGTGGCTTACAAAGCACAAACTCACCAGTTTAGTTTGGATGTTCTTACATCGCTCAATTCTTACAGCAACTACAGAGGCAATCCAAGAACCAATGTATACCTCCTGGGCGGTTATAGCTTAACAGCACACAGGGTTTTGTATCAAACACCTATACCCGGTGGTGGACAGCCTAATGGCTACTCTATCTTCTATGGTATCGGACAACCTAATAGCCAGTCTGGATTGATCGGAACATTGGGCGGTGCAGAAATTAACAACAGGCACGCTTACTCACTGTTCCATGGTCTTGACCTGGGTGGTGGTATCTCCTGGAAGCTGACCAATAAAGTAAATATTGGCCTGGAACATAAATTTACTTTCACTTTCTCAGGATATGACTACCTGGATGCGTATAAAGCGGGTAATAATGATGACTACCTTGGCTTTACCAGCTTCCGTGTAAACATCAACCTGGGCAACCCCGCAAAGAAAGTACAACCTTTATGGTGGCTTAATGGCAACAACTTCATCTATAATGAGTTGAATCGCCCGGTACACATGAAAATTCCACCGCCAGTATTGCCTGATGCAGATGGTGATGGTGTAACTGACCAATTCGACCTTGAGCCAAACACACCAGCAGGTGCTGCAGTTGACACTCACGGACGTGCAAAAGATACAGACGGAGACGGCGTTCCTGATTACAAAGACAAAGAAGTGTTGACTCCACTTAGCTGCTTCCCTGTAAACACAGACGGTGTAGGTACTTGTCCTGAACCAGCATGTTGCAAAGAGATCCGCGATATGATGAAGAATCAGCCGGTAGCATCCGCTCCAACCTGCACCATCGGAACTTTACCAGGTGTAACGTTCAGCCGGAATGCACGCTTAACATCAGATGCGCAAAATACATTAGCCGGTGTTGCAGCAACTATCAAAGCAAACCCTAATTGTAAAGTGAAAGTAATCGGATACGGCACTGCCAGCAAGTCTGCAAGACAATTAAGCTGGGATCGTGTAAACGCAGTGATCAAATACCTGGTTGAAAAACAAGGTATCGCTGAAAGCAGGTTACAGTTCATCTACGAACAAGACGGCAACTCAGCCAACGTAGATCTTCAGGGAACAATGGATGATGGTCCTAACTATGTACCAGCTCCACACCCTGAACTGAAAAGCAAAGGATAATCGCGGATAGCGTTGAATGAATAGAAAGAGGCTCCTGATGGAGCCTCTTTTTTGTTTGTGGTTTATGGTTTTTGTTTAGGGTTTTTGGTTTATGGTTTTTGTTTGGGGTTTTTGGTTTATGGTTTTTGTTTGGGGTTGGTAGTTTAGGGTTTTTGTTTAGGGTGTAGTTTAGGGCTATGGATGGTTTTTTTGTTTGGGTCTGGGTCGGATAGAGTTTGCTGGGCTGGCAGGGAGGGGCAACGCACAAAAACAGCCATCCGGTAGGATGGCCTGAAAAAGGGGTGTTCTTGTTGGTTAATCAACACTTCTCCTGCCGAAAATCAGGGAAAGCAGGAAGAGAATGATAAATATAAAGAACAGAACTTTCGCAATGCCAGCGGCACTCGCGGCAATACCACCGAAACCAAAGATTGCGGCAATAATTGCAATGATGAAGAAGATGACTGTCCAGCGTAACATAGGGTATCAATTTAAAAGTGAGGAATGTTTCTATTTCTACCCAGGTAATAAAAAAAGCATACCCAAAGCCGTGGTATTTCCACAATTTCTTGCTGTTCTTGTACAAAAACCGTTGGCACTTGATTTTTAATACGTTACGCGTAAATCAGGGTGTATGAAAAAAATGTGGGAGATGATAAAGGAGTTGACCCGGGTGCTTTGTATAGCAGTATTCTTCCCGGGAGTGGAACTGAACTTTGATGCAATCAACCACTACTTCGGTATAAACGCGGGCCGTAAGTACCTGACACATATCATTACCTGTGGCAAGGCCCTACTTCAGCGTATGGGTAACTGGCAGCAGGAGACAGGCGTCATACAGCAGTCTTAGCTCAGCCAAAATCACCATAAGTTTATCAACTAACAGAATGTTGCCCTTTCAACCCGGATTATTGTTGGGCTTCATCTACATATTCAAGAATGTCGGCAGGCTGACAATTAAGTGCCTTGCAAATACCTTCTAACGTGCTAAAGCGTATCGCTTTCGCTTTTCCTGTTTTTAAAATGGATAGGTTAGAAAGAGTCAGCTCAACCCTTTCAGACAGCTCATTCAGCGACATCTTTCGCTTTGCCATCATTACATCTAAGTTTACAATGATTGGCATCGTTATACAGTTAAATCGTTTTCATTTTGAAGTTCAACACCTCTTTTAAAAATCTGTGATATAACATATACTACGGCGGCCATTAAAGTGAAAGCCGGGCCATCTTCCCAAAATTGATTTAGTTTGTCAGTTTCGTATCCATAATATAATAAGTTATTAGCCAGTTGCCTGGCAATCAGGCTGATGATGCCAATGGAAAGTGTGTAATAGGCAAAGCTCTTTATCTTGCCGGCAACATAGCTACTGAATGGTTTGGATACATCCAGTTTATTCAGCAGTTCTATCAAATGATAGAAAAGCAATGCCTTTAAAACGGATATGAACAAAACAAAACCATACATACTGAAAAAAGCCCATTGGTTTTGCTCATACATCTTGCTTATATCCAATTTCTGATAGAGCCTACCTACAAATTCGGGTTTGAAGACACTAACAATAAAATTAACAATCAGTCCGCCGGCTTCTATGCTCAGACCAACGAAAATCAGCCAAACGATAATATGAAGTATCGTAAATACAATGTCGATTCTTTTTCCTGACATAACGTTCATTTTTTAGTTGATTTATCAAAAATAATAAAAAATTATTGATAAACAATAAAAAAATGTTGATTATGGGAAATGTTTCCCTGCAGTAGCTGGAAATGGTCGAGCAGCCAACCTGGCTAGGCCGCCCGGGAGAGCCTGGATTTAGTTACATACGAAACGATAAGAATACCCCAGATAACGACCGGAGAAATGGCAGTACCAAAAGGGTCACCCACAACGGTATGCGCAATGAATGCGGATACAAAGCTGATCGACAAACCGATATAGGCAGTTTCTCTCAGGAGCCTAACCGGAAGCCAAAGCGCAATGGCGGCTATAAACTTCGCAATAGCCAGTTCTACCCGGAAATAATCTGGAAAACCCAGGTGTTGAAACCCCGCTTTTAACTCAGGTTTTGTTAAGTAGGCATAGGTAGAAAACAGCATGGCAAAGGAAACAAGGGCGGTAGTGGTGTAATAGGTAATTTTTGTGGCTTTCATTTTAACTGGTTTTTATTGCGCAAACCTATTTATATTAGCTAATAAAAAATTAGTAGTAAACAAAAGGTTAGTAGTAACTTTTTGGTTACCCGATACAACCATGGCTAAATCAAAAGACAAAAACCTGGTGTTTTCTGAAGTGCAGTGCGACAGGCATTTATCAGCTACAGAAGACGCATTGTATGTAATTGGGGGCAAGTGGACCCTGAGAATAATGATTGCACTGCTTAGCGGGCAAACACGCTTCAATGAACTGCAACGTACCATTAAAGGTATTTCAGCAAGGGTTCTCTCAGGTGAATTGAAAGACCTGGAACTAAACGGGTTGGTAAAAAGGGTGGTTCTGGCCGACAGGACACCCGTGGTAGTTGAATACGTGCCCACTGACTACAGCACAACCCTGGAAGCCGTTATTTCCGGTTTGGCAGACTGGGGGATCAAGCACAAAAAGAAGATAACGTCTACGGAACCCGGCTGATTAATCCTGCTGCAAGGGGGAGCTTGTATAGATAAGATGACCTTTACTGATGATAATCAGGTTCAAGAAGTGTTGTTTGAAAAGATTTCCCGAAGCCAGCACCGGCTTGCAAAGAATGGCCTTTTCAACAAAGTAAATTAGGACTTTTGAACAAAGCCCTCCCTGGCTGCCCGTTCTACTTTTGTTCCAACAAAAAAATAAAAACATGGAACAAAACAATTACAACGGTGTGTTACAACGGCCATTGGCTACAGGTTTTAACGCGGCATCCACCACAAGTGATGTGATCAAGGGTATTGACCTCAGGGGTAAAATTGCGATTGTAACAGGAGGTAACACAGGGATAGGCCTGGAAACCACCAAAACCCTGGCCGCGGCCGGAGCAACCGTAGTAGTACCCGCGAGAGATATTGAAAAAGCCAAAAGAAACCTGGCGGGCATCGGTCATGTTGAACTGGAAGCGATGGACTTAATGAATCCCGCGTCAATAGACGCATTTGCCACTAAATTCCTCGCTTCCGGCAGGCCTCTGCATCTGCTGATCAATAATGCGGGCATTATGTGGGTGCCGCTGCGTAAAGATAGCCGCGGCATAGAATCGCAACTGGCTACTAATTACCTGGCGCAGTTTCAGCTTACCGCCCGGCTTTGGCCAGCCCTTGTAAAATCAGGGGGCGCAAGGGTAGTTAATGTATCATCCCAGGGTCACCAGTTTGCTTCCTTTGATTTTGACGACCCTAATTTCGATCACAGGGAATATGAAACCCTGCAAGCCTATGGTCAGTCAAAAACCGCCAGCAATCTTTTTACCGTTGAGTTGGATAACCTCGCAAAATCGCACCATGTACGAGCCTATTCCCTTCACCCCGGCTCCATCAATGGAACGGAACTGGGCAGGGAAGCATCATTGGAGTTGTTTCAGCAAATGGGTTTCTGCGATGCTGATGGTAAGCTATTGCCGGAAGTAGCCGCCTCGTTAAAAACCATTCCTCAGGGTGCTGCCACTACGGTTTGGTGTGCCACAAGCCCTTTACTGAATACCATTGGCGGTGTGTATTGTGAAGACGCAGACATCGCAACACTGGCTGCTGACGATACTATTTCACAAGGCGTAAAGCACTATTCATTGGATGAGGCAGCGGCCAAGCGGCTTTGGACACTGAGTGAAAGAATGACAGGCGTTTCTTTCAGCATCAATTAACCTCGAAAAACAGAAAAATGGAAAGTATAAAAAATAAAGTTGCCGTTATTACAGGCGGCAACAGTGGAATTGGCTTTGCCACAGCAAAAGTACTTTGCGAAAAAGGAGCGAAAGTAATTATTACCGGCAGAAGAAAAGAAGCGATTGAATCGGCTGCGGCTCAATTAGGCGTTACAGGTATCATAGCAGATCAATCGAGTTTAGCAGATATAGAACGGCTGGTAGAAGACGTTTCTGAAAAGTTCGGAAAGGTTGACATTCTTCTTATTAATGCGGGTATCACAAAATTCTCCGCCATTGAGTTAATGGCGGAAAGTGTTTTCGATGAAATTATGAATGTAAATTTCAAAGGGGCTTATTTTACATTAAGTAAGTTCATTCCTGTTCTGAATGATAATGCGTCTGTCGTATTGTTATCTTCTACCTCTGCCACTATTTCTCCACAAAGCGCTTCCGTATATGCGGCTAGTAAAGCGGCCATCAACGCGGTAATGAAAATTGCCGCGCTCGAACTGGCACCCCGAAAGATCCGGGTCAACGCTGTGAGTCCCGGCCCAATCGCCACGGAAATTATGAGCAAACTCGGATTGGATGAGAGTATAGAAAAGCAAATAATAAACAGTATCCCTTTGTCAAGGCTTGGCAAGGCCGAAGAAGTAGCTGGGATGGTTAGTTTTTTGGCAGGGGATGGCGCATCATTTATTACGGGATCGAACTTTTTGATCGATGGCGGTCAGTCGGTATAAAACAATATATATGATTGTTTCTATTTTAGTATTCGTAATTTCCTGCGCCAGGAAAAAGCAATTAAAAACATAGTAATGGAATACCAGGCAAAATATATTACGGACGATATTAAGCTTTCCTGCTACGAAGACAAGTTTTTCAAGTCGGACATCATGTTCGATCACCACATGCTTATCTGGTTCATTTCGGGCGAAACAAAAATTGTACAGGCGGATGCTATTTATCATTTTAAGACAGGGGATATTTTTTTGATCCCCCGCAACCAGCTGGCAACCATTATTAATTATCCTAAAGATGGGCAGCCGCACAAAACGGTAGTGATGCACTTGTCGCCAGGCAGGCTGAGGAACTTTTATGCGGGCTTACAAGTAAACCCAAAGCCGCTGGAATCCAAGAAAATATATTCTTTCAGCCATCATCCTTTGTTAGAAAGTTGCCTGTCTTCATTAGTACCCTACTTTTCCATGAAAGAGCTACCGGAGAATATTGCTTCGCTTAAAATTACAGAGGCAATCAGTATTCTTAGGGCTATTGATGCAGGAATAGATAATGTGTTGGCCAATTTTGAAGAGCCGGGTAAAATTGACCTGGCAGATTATATGGAGAAGAATTTTATGTTCAATCTCCCTTTGGAGAAGTTTGGATATCTCACGGGAAGAAGCCTTACCACTTTTAAGCGCGACTTTGGCAAAGTATTCCATACAACCCCGCAGCGGTGGCTTACACAAAAGCGATTGGAGCTGGCTCATTACCAGTTTGTTGAAAAGAAAATGAAACCGGTTGACGTTTGCTATGAAGTAGGCTTTGAGAATTTGTCACACTTTTCATTCGCTTTTAAAAAACATTTTGGGTACGCGCCGACTGAGTTGATCGCCCAAAAAAGCTAAATAAAGGAAATAATATGTTTATTTCCGCAAACACGGGTAGCGTGGTATCATTTTAACTTTAGCAGGTATCCAGGGCAGGAGACCCGGTAATGGTTGAACCTGGACGGGAAAAGTACAAATGACCTACTATGAGCTACCGCGCCACTTACCTGATAGCATGTTTTGTTGTGTTCCTCCTCGTAGGGAATAGTGTGGCGGCACAGCAGGTGACCACGAATGGGCAAGCGGCGCAGCTCGACATACGGCATGCCGGCGCGAATGCTATACGGATAACGCTTAAACCGGTGGCATACCGAATGGCTTTTCCTTTTTCGCCTGCTGTAAAGGAGTCTGCTAAACCCGCAACGCCGGTATTAAGTATTCGCAATATTCATTCTCCCATAAAGAAAAGAATAGGTAACCTGGTGGTGGAAGTGAATGCGGCCCCGGTTTCGGTGCGGGTTACCAATATAAAAGGAGAGCTGATTCAGCGGGTTGTTTTCGAGGAGAATGGTAATGTTTCTTTCCAGACCGGCGGCAAGCCGGTATTGGGGATGGGGGAAGGAGGCCCCAAGCCTGTACGGGGTGTTAACTGGAGGTCACAGGCCGTACAATTCGACCGGCGTGGATCATTGGATAGCATGCAACCCCGCTGGCAAGCCGATATGTATGGGTCCAGGAACCCTGTGCCGATCCTGGTAGGTACCGCCGGTTGGGGGCTATTGGTAGCAGCCCCCTGGGTATTGGTGGACCTGAGAGACAGCCTGCGCGGAACATTTATACCCTGGAAGCCGGCCGGTAATGAGCATATTGCGCAAACACAAACGAACCAGGGCTTAAACCAGGGAAAGGGCTTGCCGCCCTTGGATCAGGTAGTGCCCGGACTATACGATCTATTTGTTTTTGACGGTCATGATCCCCTTGCTTTCATGAAAGATTTCTCCCGCATTACCGGCCCTGCCGCAATGCCGCCGAAATGGGCCCTGGGCTATATGCAGTCGCATCGTACGCTCATCGATGAAAACCAGATGATCGGCATTGTGGATACTTTCCGAACGAAAAAAATTCCCGTGGATGCGGTTATTTACCTGGGTACAGGCTTTGCGCCGGTAGGCTGGAATGAAAAGCAACCTTCTTTTGTACCTAACCCCGCGGTGTTCTCACGCGATATTTCCTATTTTTTTAAGGACATGCACCAGCGTAATGTTCGAGTGATCTTGCATATGGTTCCCTGGGACCGGGATCGGTTACCTACCTTGCATGGATCCATACCCGCCCAACCGGATGAGATACTGGATGCTGGCCATATAGAGAATTACTGGCAGCAACATCTATCGCTGGTAAACAAAGGGGCCGATGGGTTTTGGCCGGATGAGGGCGATTGGTTTAACCTGTATGAACGTATCAAGCGGCACCAACTGTACTACCAGGGCCAGCTATCCACCCAGCCGAACCGGCGTCCCTGGAGCCTCCAGCGTAATGGATACCCTGGCATTGCCCAATGGGGTGGCTGGGTATGGTCGGGAGATACGGAATCCTCCTGGAAAACACTGGAAGGTCAGATTGCTGTTGGTATCAACTATTCCCTCAGTACCGGCCCTTATTGGGGTTCTGATATTGGGGGTTTTTATTCCTCAGTTGAAACCACGGGAGAGTTGTATGCACGCTGGTTCCAGTTTGCTTCTTTTTGTGGATCTTTCCGATCACATGGAAGAACCTGGAGAACCCGTCTTCCCTGGGGCTGGGGTCTTAGCTATATGGGGCCAAGCGAAGACAGGATCCCACCACTGATGTCGGAGTTGAATAACCCGGGTATAGAACCTATTGCCCGCAAATACAGCGAGCTGCACTATCAATTATTGCCCTACACCTACACACTTGCCTGGGAAGCCAGGAATGCCGGCCTGCCGCTGATGCGCGCCATGTGGCTTCATTACCCCAATGATGAGGCCGCAAGAGGAATGGGCACACAATATATGTGGGGTGCTGATTTGCTGGTGGCACCGGTTTTCGAAAAAGGAGCTACTACCAGAAAAGTATATCTGCCGCAAGGCGATTGGTATGATTGGTGGACGAATAAAAAAGAAATCGGAGGCCAGACGATCACCCGGGCTGTTGACCTCTCCGTTATGCCTATCTATGTTCGGGCGGGTGCGATTGTACCAACCGATCCGGTTCGGCAGTATACCGCGGAACCCGTATCGGCACCTACAACAATTACCGTGTATCCGGGAGCCAATGGCGAATTCACTTTGTATGATGATGATGGGATTAGCCAGGAATACCTGGAGAAAAAAGCTAGCTGGATAAAAATGAAATGGAATGACAAGCAAAAGCAACTGACTTTGCTGCCGGGTACGCCTGAAGGATATACAGCACTGGATACCAGCCCCCGGACGTTTAATGTAGTGTTATTGCCCGAAGGAATCAGCAAGCTGGTCAGTTACAATGGTAACAAAAACAACGGTTCTGTTTTAGCATTCCAGTCAAATATACATCAGGCTCGTTAATGCGTTTTCTATGAAAGCAAAATGCTCCTTTATACTAATAACCCTCATGTGTAATTGCCTGTTGGCAATTACCTCCCTGGCGCAGACCATTGCTGAAAAGCAGTTTGCCAATGCGGCTTTTCAGTTACGCACAAGCAAATATGGCATTAGTGAAATAAGTAAACCGGGTGATCTGCATGCCACCAATTATATCAGGAAAGGAAAGTTATTTGGTGAAGTAACGATACGGTACAGCTACAATAAGAAGCTCGATTCCATCAGAGCCTCCTCCGCTTGCGCAACTAGGTTTATATCCGATGGAAAAGTTATCAGTAGCTTTGATTCACCCGCTGGCTCAGTTTCCCCGCTGCAGTTGTCTCAATCCTTTTCACTGAGCGGAAAGGATAGTTCACTCACCTGGCTTGTTCACTTACATAATACCGGTGAAAGCGTTATAAGGATAGATGATCTTGTGCTTCCTTTTTTCTACAATATGGGTGGTGGGGAAAATCCAAAAGAAATTTTTGAGGAGAGGGTAGTAAAACACCATTTTTATCTCCGGCAATAACTCATTTATTTTTTGGCAACGTCCAACGGGGCTGGGCCCTTACCTGGTAATGGTTCCGCAGCCAGGTACCGCCCTGGAATATTTTTCAACCAATGCAATTGCCCCGCCAGAAAGGGGGGCATTCCAGGCTTTCATTCATTCCGCATTATCCGGCAACAATGAATTGCGCGGAACCTGGAAACAACCTCATACTTCAGTTAATATAGGAGCTAAGGAAAGTAAAACCTATGGCTTTACATTCCGATGGGCAAAAGACTATAAAGCCATCAGGAATATACTGGTAGAAGAAGGCCTGATAGATGTGCAGGTAATGCCGGGAATGAGTATCCCGACCGACCTGGATGCTATGATAGCGTTACGAACCCGTCATAAAATTGATACGATTCTTGCGGAGTTTGCAACTGAAACAAAACTTATTTATGCAGGAGAGAAGAATAAAGGCACTCATTTGTATAAAGTCAGATTCTCACACCTGGGAGAGAATAAACTAACCATACGGTATGGAAAGGGATATACAACCTACCTGGAGTTTTTTGTTACAGAGCCGTTGGAAACACTCTATAAGAAAAGGGCGGCTTTTATTGTAAACAAACAGCAGCACAAAGACAGTGCTGCATGGTACAACGGGCTGTTTGGTGTATATGATATGAAGAACATGCAACTGAGAGGACCAGATAATCCCGATTATTTTGATACCAGTCGCCTTACCTACTTATTAACCTGCGATGATCCCGCACTTTGTAAAGCACCTTTTGTAGCGGCGAAGAATGTGTTCTTCCCCGATCAGAAAGAGATTGATGCGATTGAATATTATATAAAACATTTTATTTGGGGTGGTCTGCAACGTACCGACAAGGAGAATCCATATCCGTATGGTGTTTATGGTACACCCAGTTGGTATATAAACCGCGATAGTGTAAGAAGGAAAAATAATACGGCTGATAAGAACCAGGACAAGATGCACGTGTGGCGTTCCTACGACTACCCGCATATTTTCATGCTGTACTACCAGATGTACCAGATAGCCAAAATGTACCCGGGTATGACGCACTACCTGGATAAAAGCGGGTACCTGGAAAGAGCAAAACAGACAGCCATAGCCTATTTTAAATACCCTTATGAAATACTGCCCTGGTATGAAACCTACAAATGGGGATGTTATAACGAACTGGTAATAACCGACCTGATAAACGATTTACGAAATGAGGGATTTGCAAAAGATGCGGCGTTTCTTACCAGCGAGTGGGAAAAGAAAGTAAAATATTTTCTCTACGATGATCTTTATCCCTTCCGTTCTGAATACGCAATAGATGCTACTGCTTTTGAATCTAGTCATGCCCTGGCGCGTTATGCAGTACAGCACAAAATGCAGCCGGATAGTAACCTTTGGTTTGATAAGAACCTGAAACGATGGTATTCTCATCCCAATATCAGCAGTGAGGATGGCATGCAGTTCATGGAGAGGCAGTTACAGGCTAACATCGCTTTGCGGGGTGCGGTAGAACCAGCTTATTATTACCTGGGTAGCGATTTCAGGGGAAGAAGTGATAGTTATACCTTAAGCTATATGTCGCAAATGGGCGGCTGGTCAATATTAGACTACGCGTTGCAATACAGCAGTGATCCTTCAGATTATATACGGTTGGGGTATCAATCATATTTAAGTTCATTTGCACTTATCAATTCTGGCACGGCAGCATCCAATTACGGATACTGGTATCCGGGAAAGGAAAACGATGGGGCAACGGGTTGGGCTTTCGAGCCGCAGAAGTATGCCATACCATGGATACAGAAACAGCAGGGCAGGGGAGTTTGGTTTTACGATGGAGAGATTGATCTGGGCTTTGGAGGTGCTACCCGTATGGCAGCTACAGTAGTTACCAACGATCCGATATTTGGCTGGGTAGCTTACGGAGGTGAACTTACCAGGAATAATGGTAAAATGAAAGTTATGCTGAAAGATGGCCTGCGAAGAAGATTCTTTTTACGGGAAGGCGATCATAAAATAGACCTGCAACTGGATAGGGATGGTTTTGCCAGGGAGAAACCGTTAGTAATGGATACCCACACAAACACGATTAGCTTTTACCTGGAAAACAGAACACGGGATATTCACAGCGTTGGTATCAGCCTGAAAGGAGTAAAGGGCAACTATTTGCTTAAGGTAAATAAAAGACAGGTATCGAAGATGAAATTATCAGGCTTGGGTTCAGTTCTACAGGTGAGCCCAAATAAAAATGGATTAACCGAAGTTGAAATCATTAAAATACCCGGCTGATACACAAATGGCTTTTATTTCAATATGATTTTTTATTACTTAAAAACACGATAGAAGTGCTAGCTGGCCCAAGAATTAATACATAAATCATCTTTTTTTCAAAAAAAGTTAATATTGGTAAATTCTCTGTCAAGAATCAGTAATTCCCCACTGCTTACTAAAGATATCTTTAAGTTCTAATCACAATCACTCCGACATGCAATTTTCCCGCTGGTTAATTCATAGAGGAGTGAAATAACCCAAACCAAAATAGCTGCTATGAAACGACAAATGACAAGAGGATTGTCTTTGTGTATGGGACTCCTATTCCTGTACCTGGGTGCTTTCTCACAAACAAAACTTATCGAAGGGCGAGTTATTGATGATCAGGGTCAGGCCGTGCCCAATGCGTCAGTAACAGTAAAGAACGTGAAGGGTAAAGGAACGCAAACCGATGAATCAGGCAGGTTTAAGCTTCAGGCTGCTGCGGGTTCCGTTCTGGTAGTATCCAGTGTTGGTTTTGCCAACAAGGAGATCACGGTAGGAAGCCAGGCGGTTGTAACTGTAACTCTTGCCAGGAGTGCTGGTGAATTGGATGAAGTGGTGGTGACCGCATTGGGCGTTAAACGTGATAAGCGGCAATTAACCTACAGTTCCCAGGAGGTAAAAGGTGATGTTATTACTTCTACCAAAGAGCCTGGGGTACTGAACGCGTTAACCGGCCGTGTATCAGGTGTTCAGATCACATCTTCTACCGGAGCACCGGGCAGTTCTTCCCGTATTGTAATTCGCGGCCAGGGTTCTATCACCGGCGGATCGGAAGCGCTGATGGTACTGGATGGTGTACCCATTAATAATTCTGAAACAGGTAACGCAGGTCCGGGCGCGGGCATGAGCCGTTTGTCCGATATTGATCCCGCTACTATTGAAAGTATTAACGTATTGAAAGGATCAGCCGCTTCGGCACTCTATGGCTCTGCAGGTGCGAAAGGTGTGGTATTGATCACTACCAAGAATGGTTCGGCTCTGAAAAAACCATCCATTAATTTCACATCACAGGTTTCATTTGAGAAACCCATTATGCCCTCTATACAAACCAAATATGCGTTAGGAGACAACGGGATTTATGCAGATGGCGACATTAGTAAAACCAGTACGGTTTGGGGGCCATTGATCGATACTTTAAAAGTAGGAGGCGCGCCGGTATATAACCAGGATCCCCGCAAGCAGTTCTTCCAAACAGGTCTTACACTTACCAATACCATTAGTGTGAGCGGCGGTCAGGGTAAATCAAACTATTTCCTTTCTTATTCTTATCTTAACCAGAAAGGAACCATCCCAACAACCGACCTGTTGAGACATACAGCTTTTGCAAAGTATACAACTGCTATTTCCAGCAAGCTCACGTCAACCATACAGTTTAACTATACCAATAGCCTGAATAACAGGGTGCCGGAAGGATATGACCTCGTTAGCCCGTTATGGACGATCTATACTGCTCCATTAACCTATAATCTTTTACCGGTGTATGATGCTTCAGGGCAACAACGCCTTTTCAGGGCTTCCAGGAACAATCCTTACTGGGTGCTGGACAATGTGCATGACGGATCTGTTGTTAACCGGTTTATACCGGTAGTAAACTTTACCTATACGCCATTAAGCTGGTTGAGTATTACAGAAAGACTGGGCGCGGATATATTTGCCGAGCAAACAAAGTATTATGAGGCTCCCAGTACATTATTGGCAACTACCGGTTCTATTACTGATTTTGCCAGCAATTTCCGCCAGTTCAATCACGACCTCATTGTGGATGCCAAAAAGCAATTTGGCGATGACTGGAACCTGAATGTGATATTGGGTAATAATATCATTTCAACTTATTCCCAGAACCATAGTATCACCGGAACAGGTCTTACTATCAATGGTTTCCAGAACCTGTCTAACGCATCCACCATTACTGCATCTGAAAGTCATTCTTTGAGAAGGAAAGTGGGCTTCTATCTCCAGGCTAACCTGGAGTATAAAAAACTCATCAACCTGTCGGCAACAGGACGGTATGATGGAACATCAGTGTTGGCTGATGGACGTAATTTTTATCCTTATGGATCAGCTTCTGTAGGGTTTATGTTCTCAGAAATTCTAAAAATGCCTTCGCTCGACTTTGGGAAACTAAGGGTGTCTTACTCAAAAGTGGGTAACGATAACGTAGGTGCGTACAGCCTGGTAACTCCATTTGTAAAGGCGGGAAGCTTCCCTTACAATGGTGTATCCGGATTTGTACAGAGTACTACCGCTAACAACGACCTGTTGAAAAATGAAACAACAACAGAATTTGAGATTGGTATGGAGACAAAATTCTTCCGTAACCGTTTTGGTTTTGAAATCAGCTATTTCGACAGGAAGCATACCGACCTGCTCACTTCGGTTACCACATCCAATGCAACCGGATTTGGATCAACAACGGTGAATGCGGCGGATATGACCAACAAGGGAATTGAAGCGTTAATTAATGTGGTTCCGGTAAAGACCAAGTTGTTCAGTTGGGATATGACCATCAGCTTTACAAAGATCAAGAATAATATTGTGCGTATTTATAAAGACCAGGCTTCACTGGCTACGGGCCAGACACAGGCTTTTGTTGGAGAGCCGTTCGGAACTTTTTATAATATCGGGTATCAGCGTAGTCCGGATGGAAGAATCCTGATAGACAATGCCGGCTTGCCACTTGCTACCACCAGTAATATAAAGATTGGAAATACACAACCCGACTGGCTGGGAGGATTGAATAGTACGGTAAAGTATGATAATATATCTCTCTCGTTCTTTTTTGATACGAGGAAAGGCGGCGATATCCTGAATTCTGATGAGCGGTATGGGTTCTTTTATGGAACGCCTAAAGTTACCGAGAACCGTGAAGACAGGGTAGTGCCTGGTGTAAGGCAGTCTGATGGAAAAGAGAATACCACACCGGTAAGCGCAAAATTATATTATCAACGTTTGAACCTGATTTATGAGTCTGTAATACAGGATGGTTCTTATATCAAGTTAAGGAATGTGAACCTTACCTACCAGTTTAAGCCGGCCACTTTACGGAAACTTCCGTTCAATGCAGCCTCACTGAGTTTTACTGCCAGGAACCTGTTTATTTATTCACCACATTTCACGGGTGCTGATCCTGAAACAAGCAGTTATGGATCCAGCGCGGGATCGCAGGGTGTATATGGATACTCAACACCAACTTCACGTTCATTCAACCTTACATTAAATGTAACGCTAAAGTAACCTTACCCTAATCTCAAAAAAATCTTACATGAAAAAGATATTTCTTTCAACTGTTTTACTTGCCGGTTTGCTGGGTACGGGATGTAAAAAATACATTGATGTAAACCAGGACCCTAACCGACCTGCGGATGTTCCCGAAAAATTGTTGCTCGGCCCGATTGAGTTTAATATAGCCAATAGCATTACGGCCGGATCTGATAACGGTGTGCAATGGCCAACGCTTACCAATTTCCTGATGCAGACCATCGCGCTGAACCAGGCTATTCCTAATTTTGGTACCTACCAGATTACATCAAGCGATGCCAATTCATCATGGTCGGTAACGTATTCTACGGTATTGCAAAATCTCCGTATTCTGACTAGTAAAGCGGAAGCAAACGGAAGCTATAATTATACTGCTATTGCCAGGATTCTTACGGCACTTACACTGGGTATCGCTACAGACGCCTGGGGTGATATACCCTATACCGAAGCGCTTAAAGGAACTTCTGTTTTAAATCCTAAATATGATAAACAGGAAGATATCTATAAAACAATACAGTCTTTATTAGACCAGGCCATTGTGGATATTGATAAGAATGTTGCTTTGAAACCCGGAACCGAAGATTTCTGCTACTATAGTTCAACACTGAAAGGAAGTGATATGGCCAAGTGGAAAAGGCTGGCGTACACACTTAAAGCCCGCTACTACATGCACCTTACCAAGGCACCGGGTTACACTGCGGCTACCCAGGCAGATCTTGCCTTAACGGCACTGGCCAGTGGTCTTACGTCCAATGCGGATGACGCTAAGTTTCCGTATACAGGCGCGGCGGGTTTTGAAAGCCGCTGGAACCTTGTTATGAAGCCGGTAAGTACTATCGTTATGGCGAAAACCATCGTAGATACACTGGTTAACAGGAATGACCCACGTTTGCCTATGCTGATAGCTTTGTCTGCTACAGGTTCAGTATATCGCGGGAGGGAAATAGGATATGTGGGAGCTTTGCCTAATATCAATACTTTCTCCACCCTGGGTAATTTTTATGGAGCGGCCGGATCACCGGGGTATGTATTTAATTATACAGAAGCTTTGTTCCTGAAAGCGGAAGCTACGCTGATTAAAAGTGGATTTGCCGCCGCTCAGCCTATCTATGTGGAAGCCGTTAAAGCGTCTTTAACCAAGATGGGTGTAGCCACTGCCGACCAGAATACCTACCTGGCTTCTTACCGGGGAACACTAACGGCAGCCAATGCACTGCAAAGGATCATGGAAGAAAAGTCGATCGCCAATTTCCTTTCGGTGGAAAATTATAACGACTGGAGAAGAACAGGTTTCCCTACCGTTCCGCTTCCTCCGAATGCCCTTTCTGCCACACCGCGCAGGTTCCTCTATCCGCAAAGTGAAATGAATACCAACCCACAGGAGGCACATGCTGCCAAGCTTACCGATAAGGTATGGTGGGATAATTAAAAGAGCATGGTTAGCGTGTTGAAAATAAAAGAGGCCGTCTCAATCTAAAAAATTGAGGCGGTTTTTTTGGGGGGTTGTTAGCGACTAATTTTTGGGGGGGGAGTCAAAAACAGCCTAATTCACGCTGCTTTCTTTCTCAGGTTGTGTGCCAGGGCCAGTAACCCGGTTTCTACGTTCACTTTGTCGATTCCTCGTAGCATGAAGCGCTTAAAGTGATGGTTATTTTTAATATTGGCGAAGACGGGTTCTACATCGAAGCATCGTTGTTTACGTTTTTCAATTCCTCTTTTTGTTTTCAAGCGCTTTTCGGCTTTTTTCTTCAGTCGCCGATAGTTATTGGCCACCTCAATGACCCTGTTTCCCTTTTGCTGGTGGCAGATATCCCGTAAAAAGCAGCCTTTGCAGTTTTTGGCCTGATAGCTGTCAATAATCTGGGGGTAACCAGCCTTTGTTTCCTCTATGCTCCAGCCAATATGCTTCATCGGTTCGCCGATCGGACAGATGTATTCATTTTTTTGTTCATCATACTCCAATAAACCAACCGTAAAAGAGGCTTTGTTGCGCGTTCCGGCATGCTGCATTCTGTCGAACTGGTTATGCTTTATATAGGCTGTTATCTTTTTATCTTCCAGCCATTGGTAGTTCTGCTCGCTTCCGTAGCCTGCATCGGCAGTAATGTTATTGGGTTTACTTTTAAAGTTTTGGATGTGGTTGTCTAGGTGTGTGATCAGGGTATTGGTATCAGTGGCGTTTTGATGGATCGTGTAGGAGGCTATGTATTGATTATTCGTGCTGATCTGAACATTATAGGCAGGCTTTAGCTGACCGTTTTTCATGTGATCCTCCTTCATCCGCATGAAGGTAGCATCCTTGTCCGTTTTACTGTAACTACTTCTATTTTCACCCAGTATTTTTTCCTGCTGTTCGTACTTTTCCAGGGCTGAGGGCCAGTTCTTTTTAGCGTAGTTCAGCTTTTGTTTTACATCTTTATTGACAGGCTTATCCTTCAATGCCTCATTGATTTTCTCAATGGTAGCCGTCACTTTCTCTGCATCTATCTTATCAAAAGTGGTCGGGTCGGTATCATCCATCTCTGCCGCAGCAACACTTTGCGCGTACTGCCATAAGCTGTTCAATTGTTCTTTGATCCTGTTGCGGTTAGTGCTGATGGATTTGCCCCATATAAAAGTGTAGCGATTGGCATTGGCTTCTATTTTGGTGCCATCCGTATACAGTTCCTTGATATTCAATAACCCCTCTTCACACAACAACAGCACCACCTGTGTGAAGATCGGCTGTAAGGTCTTTTGCAGACGCTCGCCCCGGAACCGATTGATGGTATTGTGATCCGGCTTTGACATCCCGGCAAGCCACATAAAGTAAATATTGCTGCTTACACTCTCTTCCAGCTTACGGCTGCTGTATATATTATTGATATAACCATATACCAACACCTTAAGCAATATACGAGGGTGGTAGCTGGTGGTGCCGCCCCCTTTATAACACGCAAGCAATTGGCTGATGTCTACCTTATCAAGCACCGAACTAACTACCCGAACCGGATGATCACCACTTATCAGTTCGTCAAGATTAGGAGGCAGAAGCATCAACTGATCCTGGTGGCTTTGCTTGAATACCACTTTGAGCTTTTGTCGTTTTGCCATACCCTATAGACACAAAAAACAAGGCATTTATTGTATCTAACTACACCTCTTTTTATTGACACTATATGTGCAAAACCAACCCCTGAAAACTAAAAAGAGGCCGCCCTTTTGAGACAGCCTCTTTCTTTTTGGAACATTGCCTAAGGTACATTCATACCTCAGCAGAGATCAAAACGAAGCCAGGGTATAGTTTTTCATATCTTCACCGCAGAAACCCTGTTGGTAAATGGAGCTCAGAACTGTTAAGGTAACCCGTTATGTAACACCCCTGCGTGAAGGAGGTTCACTGCCCGCTATTGCGGAGGCGGATGACGGCTTTTTGTATGTACTCAAATTCAGGGGAGCCGGGCAGGGCGTTAAAGCACTGATTGCAGAGCTGATCGGCGGCGAAATTGCCCGGGCGATGGGATTAAAAGTACCCGAGATCGTTTTCGCTGAACTGGATGAAGCATTTGGACGCACAGAACCCGATGAGGAAATTCAGGACCTGCTGAAGGCGAGTGTGGGGCTTAACCTGGCACTCCATTATCTCTCATCTGCCATTACCTTTGACCCCACTGTCACCAAAGTAGATCCGGTAGTCGCTTCAAAGATCGTGTGGTTGGATTGCCTGATTACCAATGTAGACAGAACGGCGAAGAATACCAATATGCTTTGGTGGAATAAAGAATTATGGCTGATAGATCATGGTGCGGCTTTTTATTTTCACCATTCCGGGCAGGCCTGGGAAGAAGCCGCCAGGCGGCCTTTTATACAGGTGAAAGACCATGTATTATTACCGATGGCCAGTGAACTGGATACAGTTGACCCACAGATCCGTACCCTGCTTACTCCCGCCCGGATAGCCGAGATTATAGCACAGATTCCGGATGAATGGCTGTTACTGACTGAACCCGGTGAACCCGGACAATGGAAGGATACGTACGCGCAGTTTCTCAATACCAGGATCGCTAACGCGGACATTTTTTTAAACGAAGCTAATAATGCCAGGAGAATTCTTATTTGAGTATGCCGTTATCCGCGTAGTGCCAAAAGTGGAACGGGAAGAGTTTCTCAATGTGGGAGTGATCCTGTATTGTAAGGATAAGAAATTCCTGCGTTCCATCATCTCACTGGATGAACAACGTTTTGCCGCTTTCCCGGCAACGGACCTGGCGGCAATAAAGCAGCACCTGGTCGCTTTTGAAAATATTTGCATGGGTAATACCTTGGAAAGTGGTACGATCGGTGCAATGGATATTGCCTCACGTTTTCGCTGGCTCACAGGTACACGCAGCACCATGCTGCAAACTTCAAAAGTTCATCCCGGTCTTTGCACAGACCCAATGGCAACGCTGGTTGCGCTGCACAAGCAAATGGTGGTTTGGAAAGACTAAATATTTTTTGTTGTCAGACTTTTTTTGTATATTTATAGCTAAGTAATTTCGAGTTAACAGTCTGTTTCATTCCCCCGAACAAAAAGTGTATCAGTATTTTGATATGCTTTGGTATCCTTTTTTTTAAGTCCTATCCATACAACATGAATACCCTTAAAAAGGATATTGCATTGCCATTAGGTATACTTACTGTCCTGGTAAGCTGCCTTGTCATCACCGGATGGTTCTTCGATATTACCCTTTTAAAAACGGTATTCCCGGGATGGGTTCCCATGAAATTCAATACCGCAGTTTGTTTTGGATTACTGGGTATTGCACTCGCAGTTGCAGGTAATAGTAATAGGCAGGGTCTCCGTTTTGCTGTTTGCCTTCCGGTAATACTGATCGCATCTCTTACACTGCTGGAACATGTATTACATCTGAACCTGGGAATTGATGAGCTGTTTTACAGGGCAGGTTATGCAGCCGCCGATGGGATTCATCCCGGCAGACCCAGTGTTCCCGCTTCTGTTAACTTCCTGCTGATAAGTCTTGTTTTGTTGGACAAAGGGAGAGAAAAATTCGCTTTCTTTTCCTGGCTTTTTATCTGGATCGTTTTCCTGTCGTCGCTTTTCTCTTTCCTGGGTTACCTGTTCGGCCTGCCCTATTTCCGTGACGCGCCAGGCCTGTCGCAAATGGCGGTTCATACAACCGTTATTTTTATGGGGATAAGCTATGGAGCCTACCATCTACATACTGCGGTTTACCACTTTATTTCATTCAGGAAGAAGATGGTGGCGGGATTTATACTGATCATGACAGTAATGATACTGGTACTCGCCATCTACAACAGGAATGACGCTTATTTTGAGAGTTCATCTCAGTGGTTACAGCACACCAACGAGGTGTTGCAACGTTCCGAGCAAATAGTTGCAGACATTGCTACCATGGAGTCTGCCGTAAGGGGCTACCTGCTTACCGGTAAGCCACAGTTCATTGATTCGCTGGATAACTGGACAGGTGCCGGGTTTGCCGATATTCAATGGCTGCAGGACCTTACGATGGATAACCCGCTGCAGAATGAAAGGGTAAGGAAATTGAGACAGTTGGTATTCGACCGGTTGCTGCAGTTTTCCCATGCTATAGAGAAACGGCAACAGGGAAAACTGGCGACTGAAGATTTGCTGCTGATCGTTTCGGAAGGGGCGGCCACTTCGGAAGGAATCCGTAAAACAATTCGGCTAATTCAGGGCGAGGAAAAAAAGCTGCTTTCCAAAAGAACGGCAGACAACCGTTACAGTATGGCGAACATCCGGCGTACCAGCTATTTCTTTGGCGTGGTAATGTTCCTGATCCTGGCAGTATTACTGGTACTGATCGTTCGCAACATTAATGCAAGGATAAGAGCGGAGCAGGAAGCTTTGCAGTTGAATAATACCCTGGAAAAAAGAGTGGAGGAAAGAACGGAAGCCCTGTTGAAAGCGGAGTCGAAATTTCACTATACCCTTGACAATATGATGGAGGGTGCCCAGATAATAAATTTTAACTGGGAGTATATCTATGTTAATGACGCACTGTTGCAGTATTCCAAATTCAGCCGTGAGGAACTGATTGGCCATACTGTAATGAAACGTTATCCCGGCATTGAAAACGCGCCGATTTTTAAGGTGTTTGAAAGATGTATGTATGGACGTGAAGCCATTCACCTGGAGAATGAGTTCGAGTTTCCCGACGGTTCTACCGGTTGGTTTGAGTTGAGCTATCAGCCTATCCCAGACGGTATTTTTATTCTCTCCGTTGACATTACAGAACGAAAAAGAGCGGAACTGCAATTGAAAAATACGCAGCAATCGCTGGATCAATTAAACCGGGAGCTGGAAGACAGGATAGTGGAACGTACCCAGCAACTGGCATCAGCCAATAAGGAACTGGAATCTTTTTCCTATTCCGTTTCCCACGATTTACGTGCACCCTTGCGAGGTATTGATGGCTGGAGCCTCGCGTTGCTGGAAGATTATGGAAGCCAGTTTGATGAAAGGGCGCATCAGTACCTGGCAAGGGTAAGAAGTGAAACACAAAGGATGGGCGAGCTGATAGATGATTTGCTGAAACTATCCCGCGTATCCAGAACAGAGCTGAAATTGAAAGAGGTGAACATGTCTGCAATTGCCAATAGTGTGGCTACAAGGTTAACGGAAGAATACCCTGCCCGGAATTTTGCATTTGATATTGAGCCCGAACTCAGTGTTATGGGAGATGGAAACCTGCTGGAGATTATGCTTACCAATCTTTTCAGCAACGCATGCAAGTTTACCGCCAGGGTATCTCCCTCACGCATTGCTTTCGGCCATTTTGATCTTGATGGCAGCCGGGTATTTTATGTGAAAGACAATGGTGTTGGTTTTGACATGGCCAATGCGAAAAATCTCTTTGGTGCATTTCAGCGGATGCACCGCCAGAGCGAGTTCCCGGGAACCGGTGTCGGGCTGGCTACCGTACAAAGAATCGTTAACCGCCACAACGGCCGGGTCTGGGCGGAAGCGGCGGTTGGGGAAGGAGCAACTTTTTATTTTACCATTTCTTAAATATCCCTATGAAAACCAGAACCATTCTATTAGTTGAAGACAATCCCAGCGATATTGAGCTGGCCAAACGGGCATTTCAGAAAGCCAATATTCTCAATCCCGTTGTAGTTGCCGAAGATGGCCAGGAAGCCCTGGACTATCTGTATGCCACTGGAACCTATGCGGACCGTAACAGTGCCGAACTGCCGGCTATTGTATTACTCGACCTTAAACTTCCTGTCATCGATGGATTAGAAGTGCTGAAACGGATAAGAGGCAATGAACTTACCCGGCGGCTGCTGGTAGTGATCCTCACCTCCTCCAAGGAAGAACAGGATATTGCTGCCGGGTATGATCTGGGGGTAAACAGCTATATCCGTAAGCCGGTTGATTTTATCCAGTTCGCTGAGGCGATCAAACAACTGGGTATCTACTGGCTATTACTGAATGAACCACCCCCGGCAGTATAGAGAATTTATTTTGTTGGATTGAAACTGTTTGTATATGGAAAGAACATTACAGCTTTTATTATGCGAGGACATGGAAAATGATGCGGCAATGATCGTCCGCTCGCTTGAAAAAGGGGGATATGGGGTGAATTGTAAGCGGGTGGAAACAGCCGATGAAATGCGCCAGGCCCTGCGAATGCAGCGGTGGGATGTGATCATATCCGATTACAATATTCCGGGCTTTGGAGGGCCGCAGGCTTTGTCGGTACTGAAAGCATCGGGCATGGATATCCCATTCATTCTTGTTTCCGGTACGATTGGAGAGGAGATTGCCGTAACCATGATGAAAGCCGGGGTGAACGACTACCTCATGAAGGACAGGCTGATAAGGCTAAGCGAGGCGGTGAAGCGCGAAATGGAGGAAGCAGACCGAAGAAAAGAATGGAGAGCGTCTGCCGAAACAATACAAGCCAATGAGGAAAAATACCATGCCGTAATTGATAATTCCTTATTCGCCATTTTCCTATCCCGGCCGGAGGGATTGATACTGGAATCCAATAAAGCGGCTTCCGACCTTTTTGGATATAGCGGCGAAGAGTTCAAGCAAATGCGTAGAAATGCTTTTCTCGATCTGCACGAAACAACAGGTGTTGATTGGATAGGCCTTCGCGATCCGGACAGAAAGAACTATGGAGAATTTATCGGGATCAAAAAAGATGGCCGTCGGTTCCATTGCGAAATGTCATCGGTAATATTTAAAGACATCAATGGGGAAGATATGGCCTGCGATATGCTGGCGGATATTTCAGCCAGGAAACATGCGGAATTACAATTGCGGCATTCTAATATCGAGCTTCAGAAACTCTCTACTCACCTTAAGAACGCCAGGGAAGATGAGAGGAAGTACATTTCCAGGGAAATTCACGACCAGCTGGGGCAACTCGCGTCGGCTTTGAAAATTGAACTGGACTGGCTGCAACTGAATGTGAAAGGGCTGGATGAAAAGGCAAACTCAAGAATACACCATGCGGTATCCATCACCAAAACCATGATTACAACAACCCGAAAAATTGCAACGGCACTAAGACCCAGCATTATCGACGAGTTGGGTTTGAACGATTCTCTTAAGTGGCAATGCGCCGAATTTCAACAGCTTAATAATATCCAGTGCACATTTTCAGAAGATTTTGATGATCGCAACGCCTCCCTTGAAATTCGTACCGAACTGTTCCGGATTTGCCAGGAATCACTCACCAATGTGATGCGACACGCACATGCCAGCAAGGTAATGGTATCAATAAGAACCGTGGAAGGCAACCTGGAATTATGTATCAGGGACAATGGCACTGGGTTTGACACAAGGGTAAAAACTAGTCATATCGGCCTCGTAGGAGTGAGGGAACGTGCTTTATCCATAGGCGGGGATTTGGTAGTTGAAAGCGAAATAGGAAAAGGCACAAACATCTGCCTGGTGGTACCACTAAACAAACTATCCATATGAGAATATTAATTGCAGACGATCATACGATCGTACGTGACGGCGTTATCCGTGTATTAAAAGACTCTTTTCCCATTGCGGAAATATTGGGCGTAAGCGATACCGTTGACCTGATCAAACAGGTACAGGCCTCAAAATGGGATGTGGTGATCTCCGACATTACCATGCCGCCCGGCGACTCGGGCCTCGAAGCGGTTCGTCAGATCAAGGACATCTCACCATCCACTCCGGTTATTATCATGAGTATGCATACGGCCGAACAGTATGCGGTCCGCGCTTTTAAAGCGGGTGCCCGTGGCTATCTTACCAAAGACGCCGCATCACTGGAACTCGTTAAAGCCGTAAACCATGTCCTTTCCGGACGAAAATACCTGAGCGAGGATGTTTCGGCAATATTAGCGGATTCTTTTTCCCATTCCAATGAACTTCATTCCATAGAAAATTTATCCAACAGGGAACTGGAGGTATTTAAATTGCTGGCAAGCGGTAAAACAGTTTCGGATATCGCCAAAGAGTTATTTGTAAGCGTAAACACGGTCAGCACTTTCCGATCCCGCATCCTCGATAAAATGAATTTCCAGAATAACCTGGAACTGATAAAGTATGCGGTGGACAATAAGCTGATTTAACCGGTGAACCATGTTCAATGTTCCATTTCCAATGTCCAGGGATCGTTGGAGAAGTATGTACACAGCATAACAAACCACACTCCTGATACATTGGACATTGGACATTGGCAATTGCTAACCGTTCCCGGCTTACCGCAGTTTAAACTTCTCCTTGTACTCAACCGGGGTCATGCCAACAATCTTTCTGAATACTTTTCTGAATGATTTGGGATCGGTGTAGCCGGTATTGATTACCACTTCCGCTATATTCTGGTTGGTTTGCTCAAAAAGCTTTTTGGCAGATTCAATGCGTATCTGTTGCAGGTACTCGATAGGAGGAACACCCGTGGCCTGTTTAAACCTTCGCACGATATTCCTCCTGCTGGCAGGGATATCTTTGATCACTCCTTCAATCGTTTCTATTTCCATATAGTTAACTTCAATGTTGCGTTGTATCTGCGCAACCAGCTCGTCTGTGTGCGAATAGCTGGGCCGGAAAGTGCCGAAATAGCGTTGGTGATACCTGTCCATATCAACCGCAAATATCTTTGCAATCTGTACCGCCCTTTCATTACCGCAATATTTTCTGCACGAGCAGGATCAGGAGATGGAAGGAAGAAGTGGAGCCTCCGCTGGTGTATAGCCTGTCATCTGCAGTAAGCGTTTGTTCCGCTTTGAGGTTTACCTCCGGAAAAGCGGCGGCGAAACTTCCCGAAGCATCCACATGTGTAGTAGCCGATTTGCCGTTCAGCAACCCGGATGCAGCCAACAGGAAGGCACCGGTACAAAAACTGGCCAGTTCTGCGCCGGACCGGTATTGCTGCTGCAGCCAGGGAATAAACGGCCGGTTTTTTGCCAGGGTGGCCTGCATATCTGTGGTGGCAAATGAAGGGATCAGGACGATATCCGTTTTTATACCGCTACCCATGGGAAGCAGGGGATAACCATGAAAAGAATCACTGCGCTCCTCATCACCGGGTAACTGCAACAGGGTGATTTCGAAGGGCTTTTCCTTACCGTCTTCCACCGAAAGCCTGTTGGCAGTTTCCAGCACATCCAGTATTGCGGCAATACTCAGTAATCTGTAATCCAATGGAACCAGGAGGCCGATGGTTTTCATACGGTTTATTTTTAAGACGGAAATTAGGGATTTTGGCCCAAATGCCCCGGCACAGATCATGGATGGGATTGGATGGCCGTCCGGTATCCTGAACGAAAAAAGGGGCCATTCCTGTGGTGAACGATTGCTGATTCAGGTTCACCGGGGCGGTGGATAAATGTGATCAAAATCATCTATATTTATTTCATTCCGAACCAACCAAACTACTACTGATGCAACTGAAAAGCTATTCCTGTTTATTCATCTTCTCGCTGTTTGTTTTAGTCAGCAACATCCATGCACAAACGATTCCCACACCCAAAGAGCATTTTGGGTTTACCATTGGCGATGATTATATGTTAGCCAATTATACGCAGACAGAAGCCTATTTTAAGAAGATAGCGGCCGCTTCCGACAGGACAAAGCTGGTGGAGCTCGGAAAGACCGAAGAGGGCCGTTCGCAGTTCATGCTGATTGTAACATCGCCGGAGAACCTGAAGAAGCTTGACAGGTACAAAGAAATTTCACAGCGTCTGGCCCATGCGGAGAACCTTACCGATGATCAGGCACGTGCGCTGGCAGCGGAGGGTAAAACAGTGGTCTGGATTGATGGCGGGCTGCATGCGACGGAAGTTGTGGGGGCTCATCAACTGATAGAGACCGCCTACCAGCTGGTAAGCCGGAAAGACCCTGAAACCATGCGGATCCTGGACCAGGTAATTATATTGATAACACATGCCAACCCCGATGGCCAGGAGCTGGTTTCCAACTGGTATATGCGGGAGGCGAAACCAGAGAAGAGGACAACCGACCAGTTACCCAGGTTGTACGAGAAGTATGCGGGACATGATAATAACCGCGACTTCTACATGCTCAATCTCAAAGAAACACAGAATATAGCGCGCCAGCTATTTGTAGAGTGGCTTCCGCAGATCATGTATAATCATCACCAGGCCGGCCCCGCAGGGTCCGTTGTGGCAGGCCCTCCCTACCGTGATCCGTTTAACTATGTATTTGATCCGCTGGTGATGACAAGCCTGGATGCGGTAGGAGCGGCCATGAACACCCGGTTGAACGCTGAGGGCAAACCCGGGTATACGCAGCGCGCGGGTTCCGTGTATTCTACCTGGTATAACGGGGGCTTGCGTACCACCACCTATTTCCATAACATGGTGGGATTACTAACAGAGATCATAGGAAGCCCGACTCCGGCCACCATTCCCCTGGTACCGCAACGCCTGATACCCAGTGGGGCAACCCCATTTCCGGTAACCCCGCAGAAATGGCAATTCCGTCAGTCAATTGATTATTCCGTTTCACTTAATTATGCCGTATTAGGATATGCACAGCGTTACCACGATGATCTGCTGTATAATATTTACCAGATGGGCAAAAATTCAATAGAGCGTGGTCAGAAAGATTACTGGACATTATCGCCCAAACGAAGTGCGGAAATTACAGAATTATACCAGCAGTCGTTAAAGGCTTCCGGATCTTCCACAGCCCCTGCTGCAACGCCCGCTGGTGGCGGACGTGAGAATACGATCCCGGTACGCTTCTTTGATAGCGTAATGAAAAACCCGGCCTCGCGCGACGCCCGCGGATACATTATCCCGGCGGATCAGAAAGACCTGGCGGGAGCCACCCGTTTTATCAACGCATTGATTGGTAACGGGATCATTGTGCAAAAAGCAACGGCAGCATTTACGGTCGCTGGTAAAGAATACCCCGCGGGTTCCTATGTGGTGAAAACCAACCAGGCTTTCCGTCCGCATGTACTGGATATGTTTGAGCCGCAGGATCACCCGAATGATTTTGCGTATCCCGGCGGTCCGCCCATTCCTCCCTATGACGCTGCCGGATGGACGCTGGCCTATACCATGGGCGTAAAATTCGACCGGCTACTCGATCCGTTTGATGGTCCGTTCCAGCGAATTCCGTTTGGAGAACTGCAAACCGTAAAAGGCACGATAACTGCCGGAGCCGGGGCGAAGGGCTATTTACTGGAAGCCAAGGCTAACAAGTCATACACCGTTGTAAACGAACTTTTGAAAGAAGGGGCTGAAGTATTCCGGTTAACGGACTCTGTAAAGGGATCGGACGCGGGATTGGGCTCATTCTTTGTTCCTGCTACCACCAAAACAAAAGCCCTTGTTGAGAAAGCAGTGATTGAGCATGGCGTTATAGCAGCGGGTATTGATAAGAAGCCGGCATCCCTGCAAAAAATCGGAACAGCCCGTATTGCTATCTGGGATAACTACGGAGGGTCCATGCCTTCCGGATGGGTTCGCTATATCATGGAACAGTATCGTTTTGCGGTTGACATCATCTATGCGAAAGACATAGATACGGGCAACCTTCGCAGTAAGTATGATGTGATTGTTTTTGTGGGAGGAGCCATTCCTCCGCCCCCTAATGCAGGTACAGCCGGTTTCAGGGGAGGTGGATTTGGCAGGGAGCCTAAACCGGAAGATATTCCCCAGGAGTTCAGGCAAAGAATCGGCAGAATAACAGTTGATAAATCTATCCCGGAATTAAAAAAATTCCTGGAAGCCGGTGGCAATGTAGTTACTATCGGATCCAGTACCAACCTTGCTTATCATTTAGGCGTACCGGTGCGCGATGCGCTGGTGGAAATGGTTAACGGGCAGGAAAGGAGATTGCCGAATGAGAAATATTATATTCCCGGCAGTGTTTTGCAGGTTACCCTGGATCCGGCCAATGAAGCTACCTGGGGCATGAATAAAGAAACCGATGTGTATTTTGATGCCAGTCCCGTATTTAATATAACCCCTGCCGCAGCAGCCAAAGGAATTGCAAAACCACTCGCCTGGTTCGCCACCAATAAGCCTTTGCGCAGTGGATGGGCATGGGGACAATCCTACCTGCAAGACGGTGTTGCCGCCTTTGTAGCAACAGTAGGCAACGGTAAATTGTACGCGTTCGGACCCGAAATTACCTTCCGCGCGCAAACGCATGGAACGTTTAAGTTGCTATTCAACGAGCTGTACGTTAACAGGTAACACTCGTGAATCGTGAATCGTGAACCGTGAATCGTGAGGCGTGAACCTTGAGAGGCGAATGACCCCGTTGTTCAATTGACGATTCACGCCTCACGTCTCACGCCTCACGTCTCACGCCTCACGTCTCACGAAAAGGCAGTATATTTAGGATAACCATCGAATGCTTGCATATGAAAAAGAACAACGGTATGTCGAGAAGGCAATTTCTGGCATCATCCACAAAAGCCACGGCCGCTACGGCAATTGCCATGACGGGCTTTCCAACAATTGTCCCTTCCCGTGTATTTGGAAAAAATGTCCCCAGTAACATGATTAATATCGGGCAGATTGGTATCGGACGTATTGCCAGGCTTCACGATTTGCCCTCCACGATGAAGTATGATGACGCGCGGGTAATAGCGCTGGCAGACTTTGATGGGTCCAGGCAGGATAGCGGTAAGAAGTTCATTGAGGACTTTTATACAAAGAAGACAGGCAAGGCCAATTATGTAGATGTTCAGCGATATGATCATTACCAGGATCTCCTGGCCAATAAGGATATCGACGCAGTACTCATCAGCACCCCTGATCACTGGCATGCGCAGGTGGCTATTGAAGCGGCTTTGGCAGGTAAGCATATTTATTGCCAGAAGCCCACATCACTTACCATTGAAGAGGGGAGAACGATGAGTGATATGATCCGGAAAACGCATGTCGTGTTCCAGTTGGGCAGCCAGCAGCGGTCAATAGATCCCTGGCCGCAGTTTAAAAAAGCCTGCGAGCTGGTTCGAAATGGAAGGATCGGCACTTTACAAACAGTAAGAGTAGGCTTGCCCGGTGATCCTGCAGGTGGAAATACCACGGAAATGAAGGTGCCTGAAAGGTTCAATTATGATGCATGGTTAGGATCTACCCCGTATGTGTACTACACACTTGATCGCGTACATTCACTAACGGATGTCAATTCAAGGCCTGGATGGTTGCGCCTGGAGCAATTTGGCGCCGGTATGATCACAGGTTGGGGTGTACATCATATTGATATCGCCCATTGGGGAATGAATACCGAGTACACTGGACCCATTGAGGCCGAAGCAAAGGTTGAATTTCCCAAAAGCGGGTTGTGGAACGTGCATGGCGATTTTGAAGTAAGCATGAAATATGCCAATGGGGTAAACATGGTAATTAACGGCAAATACCAGAATGGTATCAAATTCGAAGGAACGAAGGGATGGATATTTTGCACCCGGAGCGGTGGCGTAACTTCCAGCGACCCAAAATCAAATAGCGGTACCTATGCCGCCCTTGACGCCAGCGATCCTAAAATCCTGGAGTCTGTAATCGGTCCCAATGAAATCCACCTGTATGAAAGCCCGGAACAACACCGCAACTGGCTGGACTGTATTAAAAACAATAAGCCTAATATCAGCCCTATCGAAGTAGCGCACCGTTCCTGCAGCGCCTGCCTGGTAGGACATGCCGCCATGAAAATGGCCGGTCAGAAGCTGTATTTTGATCCGAAAACAGAAAAGTTCAAAAACAACCCGGAAGCCAATAAACTCCTGTCAAGGCCGCAGCGTTACCCTTATGGAACAAGTTATATTGGGGTAAGTCGTAAGTTGTAAGTCGTAAGTCGTACGTCGTAAGTTGTATGTCGTAAGTTATAAGTCGTAGTTCCCAATTCATTGTTGGCATGAAAATTTCAGGTAGGGAGAGGGTAACTAACCAACGATTGTGATGGAAATACATATTCAGATCGCCTGGCTTTTTCTGTTGGCCATCCCGATAGCCAGTGTGGCGTGGACCGTTACCCATGAAGAGGTGTTTCGCGAGCCCCGGGAATACTGTGTAAGACGAAGTAAAAAGGGAAAAACCATCCTCGAACGCAAGTTGTTCTATCTATTTACTTGCGAATACTGCTTCAGTCATTATGTAACCCTTTTTTTTCTCGTTCTTACTGACTTTAAGCTATTGATGACGGATTGGAAAGGATACCTGATCGCAGGTTTTGCGTTGGTTTGGATGGCTAATATATATATGAGCCTTTTCGGGCTGATCCGCCAGGACATATCCAAAGACAAGGCTGAGATAAAACTGATCCAGGAAAAGGGTTTGACAAAGGAAGAATTAAGCAGTAAGCTGTAAGCGCTTTTATTTTTTCTTTGGGAGCTTTTTGAGCGCTTCTTTTTCCAGGTTGTATTTCATACGGAACTTTATCATTTTGGTAATAAATGAAATGGGCAGTGGCCGGTTGTGGGGGAACTGGATAGAACCCTTGGCCCATTTATATTCCCCGGCTTCAATTTCTTTCTGGAAAGTTTCAATCACCGATGCCATCGGGTAGAAGCCGATATGATTCTTATACCCGGCAAAATAAACCAGCTTTCCGTGAAAGTTGAAAGCCGGCATTCCATAGCTAATAACGGGTTCCGCATCAGGGGCCGTTTTTTGTATGGTTTCCTGCATTTGTTGCAACCGCGCTTTAATAGGAGCGTCAAATGGCTTGCAATAGGCTGAAAAGTTCTTGGGTGCAGCTTTCATATCAGGCTGTTTTGTCAAAAATACATATCATTTGTAAAAACAGGCTACCCGAAAATGACAATGGGAGGGGCGAATGGGACATGGTAGTTAGGAGTCATTCCGGGTCTTTAAAAATGTATTTTTCATCATATTTAACTCCGAACCCTTTTGCAGGCCAATATATTCATCGCGGAAATGAAAGTTTCTATGGAGTTCTTTTTGAGTAGCAATATATTTTACAACCTGGTCAATTTGCGATCTTGCATAAGTGAATGCGCCATACCCGCTCTGCCATGAAAATGTGTGGGTCGTAAGTTTTTCTTTATTCAACCATTTAGTAGAGTCTGCTTTTATCTTTTGAACCAGCACGGAAATAGATTGATCGGTATGTAAGCCGAAGAATAGATGTATATGGTCGGGCGTATTGTTTATTGCCAGCATTTTGTTGCCATTGTTTTGAACAATGGCCGTAATGTAGTTTCGAAGTCGCTCATCCCATTCCGGATTCAACAACGCTTCACGGTATTTGACCGCAAAAACAATATGAATATACACTTGGGTATAAGTGTTTGTCATGGCATGAAGTTATCGCGAATGATTCATCCTTTGCTAAAGGAGGCAATGAATTATTACTACGTATTTTCCGCAGTTTTCATCGTGTGCCGCCCGCTGGTGTTGCCCCTACAGGGCAATTTATTGTGGATGCGTTATGACCGTTACAAAGCGGTTGCCCCTATGGCGCAAATCCTATGCCAGCATGCGTTCCATTCCCTCACGGCATATGCAGGGAGGCATAACGTTGTTTAATAGAAATGGGATTATACCAAATGGGTTCCCTGCCCAAAGAGGCAATCACATTGTAGCCTGATAATAGGTTCGGGCCCGCTGTTGTTGCCCCTACAGGGCAATTTATTGGGGATACCGTTATGACGGTTACAAAGCGCTTGCCCCTATGGGGCAAATAAGATGCGCAATAATGCGTTCCCCACCTCAGTAGTGTCATGCTCCTGAACTCATAATCTTGTTTACTACAGACAGGCTCACACCAAACAATGTCCCATGCCCCATAGGGGCAACCGCCTTGTAGCCAAAGAAAATATTAATAGTTGATTGCCCTGTAAGGGCAACAGAAAAACGATGAATAACCATAAATACGAAGAATTACATTCCAACGAATGTTGCTGGCATTAATCAGCCCCTTCAGCCACAGTAGACCCCCTGATTATTAATGCAGATGCAATGCTTTGGCATTCTTCCGGCAAAGAAACATTCTTCTTTTCCAGTGATTTAAACAGGGCCGCTGCCGCTGCCTTACCCATTTCAAATGCGGGCTGGGTGATGGTGGTAAGGGAGGGTTGCAGAATGCTGGCGGTGGATAAGTTGGAAAAACTAACGATTTTGATATCACCCGGAATATTCAGTTTAAGGTCTTTGCAGGCCAGGTACACATCGGTTGTTAATTTTTCAACCGTGGCCACAATACCATCCGGCCGATCAGCGGATGCCAGCACATCATAGAGAAACTGGTAATTATCTGCTGAATTGTTTTTACAAAGAATATTTACGGGGGCATAACCCGCATTTGCGTCCGTTAATGCCTGTTCATATCCTTCGAAGCGTTTATGGCTGATCGACAGGCAATTGGAAATAGACAGCAGGGCAATCCTTTTACAGCCACAATCGATCAGGTGCCGGGTAGCTGTATAACCACTTTCAAAATCATCGGTAGTTATCTTGGCCGTATTTATTTCATCACAAACCCTGTCGAAGAATACCAGCGGTATGTCGCGGGCATACAGGTCGGAAATATGCTGGTAACTGGAGGTTTCAGCGGTAAGCGACATTAGTACGCCATCGACGCGCCCGCTCTGGAAATCTTTTAATATGGCCTGTTCACGCGAAAGGTCCTCATGGGTAAGATAGATCAGTACATGGTATCCCTTCTCGATGGCTACGGATTCAATACCGTTAATCGCCAGCGAAAAGAAGCTGTCTGCCACTTCGGGGAGAACCACAGCGATGGTCTTGCTTTTCCGGCGCCGTAAACTACCGGCATAGGCATTCGGGATATAATTGAGGCGACTGGCCAGTTCCTGCACCCGTTGTTTGGTTGGTGTACTGATTTCATGGCTATCCCTGAGCGCTTTTGAGATGGCGGCGGTGGAGAGATTAAGCTCCCTGGCTAACATTTTAAGCGTGATGTTGTCCATCAGAACCTGCTATTTTATGTAAATTATAGAAAAGGTGTATATAAAAGCCAGGTTTTTTATAATTGATGGGGTACCCTGTTTGGTTAACTTAATCGGTTAAGTAAAAAAAGATCGTGCAAATGAATATTATCAGGTTTAAAAACTTCATTTTAGTACAGCCATAATTTCAAATTTTAACACTGCTTGCCATGTCAGTAACCGACCAACTACCTGAAGACGTGATTTCGCCTCTTGCCAACCTCGACGAGTGGGAAATGGACGTACTTGAGCGCTATCCTGATCCGAATGCGATAGCTACCAATAAATCCACCGATGAGTTTCGTAATTACAACGAACCGGGAAGGGATACGGTAAAAGAGTTTTACAAACTCAACCATACCTACCAGACCTATGACTTCGTTGTGGAAAAGAAAGCAGACTACCTCCGGTTTAACAGGAGAGAAATGCCCATTTGGGAAGCTTTCAATTTTCTTAATGAACTGGTAGATGATTCAGACCCGGATACCGATCTGGACCAGATGCAGCACCTGTTGCAAACCTCGGAAGCCATCCGCAGGGACGGACATCCAGACTGGTTCGTACTGGTTGGCCTTATCCATGATATGGGAAAAGTGCTATGCCTTTTTGGCGAGCCTCAATGGGCGGTTGTAGGAGACACTTTCCCGGTGGGATGCGCCTTTTCTGATAAAATTGTTTATCCTGAGTTCTTTCAGCTCAATCCGGATATTCATGATAGCCGGTTTAATACAAAGTACGGCGTATATGAACCCCATTGCGGACTGAAAAATGTACATATGTCATGGGGACATGATGAGTATGTTTATCACATGATGAAAGACTATATTCCCGAAGAAGGACTGTATATGCTGCGTTACCATTCTTTCTACTCGCAGCACAGGGAGAAAGCCTATGATCATTTAATGGATGCACATGACCATGAGATGTTCAAATGGGTGGACCTGTTCAATCCTTATGATCTCTACTCTAAGAATCCCGACCAGAAGAGTTGGGCGGAATTAAAACCTTATTATGAGGCACTGGTTGCGAAATATCTACCGGCCACGCTGAAGTTCTGATTCCAATAACGAATTGTATGTTAATATTTTAGTAACATACAATCGTCAGTACCCGGATGTTCAGACGATATTTTTGCGCGACAAACGGCGTCTATTGTTTATTGAACCTGCCAGTTACTATAAACAGTTATTTTTTCTATTTGCATTTTTTGTAACCAAAACAAAAACTACTTCAAATGAGTAAATTCTTTTTGTCACAGCGAACCCTGAAGTATGTATTCGCTGCCCTGCTGGGTTGTGCAGGCTCGGTTCCGAGTGTACACGTTTTTGCGGCAGGGAATAGGGGGGCGTATTACGACCAGCCTGTAAGCGGTACCGTTAAAGATGCGGCAGGTAAAGGATTGTCGGGTGCTACTATTAGCATTAAAGGAACCACCAAAAGTACAACTACCGATGCCAGTGGTGCTTTTTCTCTCCAGGTACCGGGAAGCAGCAGTGTATTGGTAATCAGTTTTATTGGGTTTGAGACACAGGAGATAGCCGTTGGTGCCCGCAGCAGCGTAAATGTTACGCTCCAGGCAAGTTCAGCGGAATTGAACCAGGTAGTGGTGGTAGGATATGGAACACAGCGGAGAAAGGATGTAACCGGTTCGGTGAAATCATTAAAAAGTGAATCTTTTAATAAGGGGATCATCAATGCGCCCCAACAGTTGCTGCAAGGCAAAGTGGCTGGTGTGAATGTAACCTCCGCCAGCGGTGAACCTGGCGGAATCCTGGGTATCACGGTTCGTGGCCCTGGGGGGGTGAGAACAGGTAGCACCCCATTGTTCGTGGTAGATGGTTTGCCACTGGATAATTCCAGTACCGGTGGAGGGGATCCCCTGAACTTCATCAACGCCGCTGATATCGAAAGCATGGATGTGTTGAAAGACGCCTCGGCTACCGCTATCTATGGTGCGCGTGGTGCCAATGGTGTTATACTCATTACTACCAAAAGAGGTAAATCTGGTGTTTCAACACTGGGATTCAACAGCAGCGTAGGTTTCTCATCGCTTGCCAGGAAGATCAATGTATTGTCAGCGGCCCAGTTTCGCGCGGAAGTGCCAAAGTTAGGAGCTACCATCGATGATAAAGGGGCCAGTACGGACTGGCAGGACCAGATCTACCGTAACGCGGTAACACAGAACTATAACCTTACCATGAGCGGTGGTGCTGATAAACTTACTTACTACGCATCTTTTGGCATGCAAAAGCAGGAAGGTATTATTAAAGCCAATTCGCTCGACAGGTATTCCGGACGCTTCAATGCAACACAGCGTTTCCTGGACGACAGGTTAATTGTGGAAGCTAATATCAATTACGCGGCAACCAATAATAAGCGGCCACCCGTTCAGGGCCTGATCGGCGACGCTTTAACCAATAACCCAACCTATGCGGCTATCGACCCCGCAACCGGGAAATATGCTGCCTATACCGTTATCAACAACCCATTGATGAACCTGGATCTCGACAGGGAAATCACTACCATCAACCGCCTTATCGGAAGCATTACCGGTACCCTCAAGCTGTACAAAGGACTTTCTTACAAGGTGAACTTTGGAATTGATAATGCTACCTCCGCACGCGATATCGAGGCATTGCCCAATACCGTTCCTTTCCGCGACGGAAGGCTGGAAACCTATAATACCGTTAACAGGAACTCTCTGATTGAGAACTACCTTACTTATAACTGGAATAAAAACAAGCATACGGTATCTGCGCTGGCCGGTCATTCTTACCAGAAGATCTTTTTACAGAGCAGAAATTACAGCATCAACCGTTTTGCTATTTCACCGATCGATCCTATCTACAATCCGGGTTTAGGACAGGACCTTACCCTTGCCAATAACAAGCCGGGTGGTTTTGCTTTGATCAATGAACTGCAATCATTTTTCGGAAGGGTAACCTATCAATACGATAGCAAGTACCTCTTTACCGCTAATTTCAGGGCGGATGGTTCCTCCAAATTCGGGGCGAATAACAAGTATGGTTACTTCCCTTCCTTCTCAGCGGGCTGGAAGATATCGGAGGAGAAATTTATGAGAAATTCACCTTTCAGCAACCTGAAACTAAGGGCGGGATGGGGACAAACCGGAAACCAGGAGATCCCATCCAAGATCACACAGCCCCTGTTCACTTCAACGGTATCTGCCAGCACCAGTTACCCGCTTTACCTGACCGGTGCCTATCCGGCGGGAACCACGTACTCAAGGCTGGCAAATCCTGATATCCAGTGGGAGGTATCCAAACAAACTGATATCGGATTGGATTTCGGATTTTTTAACGGGGCTTTGAACGGAACCATTGATGTATTCAGCAAAAAATCAACCAATATCCTGTTGGAAGTGATCCCGGCTGATCCTGTGCAACCGGCAGGTACATTCTGGACCAATGTGCCTAACATGTCTATCATTAACAAGGGTATTGAATTTGAACTGGAATACACCAAGAAGCTCAGCAACGGAATCGGGTATAATATCGGAGGTAACTTTACTTACCTTACCAATACCGTTAAAAACTCACCTTATTCGGTTATTTCTTCCGGTTCCGCATCAGGTTCCGGTTTAACTTCTGCTGTGATCAATGGTTATATCAATGACCAGCCTATTGGTACTTTCTTCCTGAAAGAATGGACCGGCTTTGATGCGGCAGGTATCAGCACTTTCCGCGATACGGACGGCGATGGTATCGTAACCGATAAAGACCGCCTGCCTTTGGGAACCGCTTTGCCAAATGTGATCTATAGTTTCTATGGTGGAGTTAACTACAAAGGGTTTGACTTCAATATCAATTTCAATGGTGTGGCTGGAAATAAAATCTATGATAATACCGCCAATGCCAACTTTTACAAATTGAGACTTTCTAAGAATGTGAATGTTACCCCTGACGCCATAGCGGAAGCCAAAGAATCAGTAAACAACTCTGCCCCTGTAAGTTCAAGATACCTGTACAAAGGCAACTACCTTCGTTTGAATAACCTGGCGGTAGGGTATACTTTCAATACGGAAAAATTAGGTATTAAAAAATGGGTTTCTTCAATGCGTTTATCTGTAACCGGGCAAAACCTTTTCGTTTCTACTCCGTATAAAGGGTATGATCCGGAAGTGAATACCGACAGAACCGTAAGCGGTATCTCTTCTTATGGTATCGACTACCTGAGTTATCCCAAAGCAAGGACTTTCATTATTGGCTTAAATGTTTCATTCTAAAATAGATGACAATGACAAAGAGAATATTTAAAGTGCTGTTACTGGTTGTGAGTACCACAATTATCTACAGCTGTACCAAGCTCACCGAGCAGGTGCTGGATGAATCATCGGCCACCGGTCTTACCGATAAGCAGGCCGCGGAAGGTATTATAGCACCGGTGTATGCCAAACTGGAAGATGTATTCCTGCACACCAACTATTTTGCCCTGCAGGAAATATCAACGGATGAAGCCATCCTGCCGTATCGGGGTGGAACCGACTGGGGTGACAACGGGATTTATATGGCATTACATAAACATGAGAACATCAGTTCCGACGTGAATGTACGTAATACCTGGACCAATATCCTTCAGGGTATCTCACGCGCTATTACCGCTATCAATACCCTTCCTTCCAATACGGATCCAAATGCCAAAATATTCCTGGCAGAGGCAAGGGGTATGCGTGCCTACTACTCTATGCTCACACTCGATTTGTTTGGTCTTGTATTTGTAAAAGATGATGTAGGAGCTACCTCCACTATCCTGCGCGGCGATCCGGCAATCGAGTATATCAAGAAAGAGTTACTGGCCATAGAGCCGGTATTGGATAATACAACCGGTCCCGGACGTATCACGAAGAACGCCGTTTACGGTTTGCTGGCCCGTCTTCACCTGAATGCGGCGGTGTACAGGGATGTATATAATACCAATATTACCTTCAAACAGGAAGACCTGGATAAAGTAATCGAGTATTCAGATAAAATCATTGCGAGTGGTGCGCATTCATTATCTCCTAATTACTTCTCCATTTTTGATGATGCCAATCATACCAATAAAGAACTGATTTTTGCGGTAGACCAGCGCGCCGACCTGAATGGTCATAACAGGATGGCATATTTTTCTATTTCAGGCGACCAGTTTCCCATACCCGCATATCCTGCAGCCAACGGTACCGATGGGCCTGGCTTGACACCGGATTTCTACCGTACCTGGGTAAATGCCTATGCGCCCGCAGATCCCGCAACGGTGGATGGCCGTTTTTACAAAGAGAACCTTTCTATCTATTCCAATCCCGCTGATTCCTGCGTAGATGCGGCGGCCTTCAATACCAACCGTGGTATACTGAGAGGGCAGCAATATGGCCTGAAAAGAGTGAATGGCGCATTTGTAAAATGTACCAATGGAAAAATGCTGGTGGGTAAGTTGTTTTATGATACCCGTAGTAAACCACACCAAACCGGTTGAATTCACCGAACAGTGTGATTATACAACCGCAGGAAGTGACTACAATACCGGCTACCGCGTGTTGAAATATGAATTCAGTAAAACATCACAAAGCGGAAGGAATTTTTGGGGAGCATGATATTGTGATACTGCGTTTGGCTGATATCTATATGATGCGTGCGGAAGCCAAATTACGAAAAGGAGACGCTGCCGGCGCGCTGGTGGATGTAAACCTGGTAAGAAGGGCCCGTACCGCAGATACAAGGATCCCTGCCGCCCTGCCTGCCATTACCCTGGACCTGTTGTTCCGGGAAAGAGGGTTTGAATTTTATTGGGAAATGGTGCGTCGTACGGATATGATCCGCTTTGGTAAATACGAAGGCACCTGGACTGAAAAATCAAACACCGATCCGAAAAAGCGGGTGTTCCCGATTCCGCAGACCGCGATAGACGGAGCTTCCAATCTGCCCGGGTACCTGGTGCAGAACCCTGGTTACTAGCATTTGGTTATGGTAATATGCAATCCAACGCCGGGGCCGAATGGCCCCGGTTGTTTTTTGGGTAAAGCCAGCCAGTCGATTGTCATCTCAAATTGTAATAGGTAAGGAACGCAGCCACTTCTGCTTCTTTCCTGAGATAATTCCTGTTCTCTTTCAACCACTGGTCCGCATTTTTATCCAGAGGAATAATTCCGGAAATATGGGTATAGCTAAGGGTTTTAACAGGGGATAACATGTTACTTCCAACAATGGCATAGCTGGATTCGCTATAGAAACTAGACTCCATTTTTTTTGCCGACATGGCATTGCCGGGAACATTTCTTATCAGCGCTCTTTTTTAACTCTACCAATTTCCACCTGCCGTCCGCTATTACACGGTAGTAGGAAAATCCGGAAGGCATTTTTTCGTCCCGGAATTCGTTAAAAACAGCCAGGTTCCTGGTAGAGTCTTTCAGGTCCGGGAAAACAAGCTTAACAATCTGACCAGGGGCCGCTTCCATTTCTATGTCCTGATCATCCTTATACAGCACCGTGCCGGTGTACAGATTTAGCTTAACACTTTTCAGCTTAACAATGCTGTTACCGGATAGAAACAGAAATGCGGGTCGCCAATCATCGCTCCAATAGGGGCTCCCGTCAATATCTTCATAGTTGATGGAAGCGGCTTTTCTTATCCCGATCCGTGAAGGATCATAATAGCTCACGCTGCCATAGTTCATCCCGGATGTAGGGCTAGCTACCGAAATAGAATTCAATTGGGCGAAGGCCGATGAGCAGACGCCAGACATTATAAACAGTACCATGCCCTTGTTCATAAAACGGCTTTCAGGTAAAGTACATATTAAAATGCCGGGAAATGAACCAGTTGGTTATTTTAATGCGTTTTTAAGTGCACCCCGTCCCATAACCGGTGTTCTGTGTACCAGACAGGCCATAAAAAACCCGCCGGATTTCCGGCGGGCATCAATTAAGCGGCTGAATTATTTACCGCATGTTGAAGTGCATGGCTTTGCACAGTCTTTCTTGTCTTTGCAATCCTTCTTGGCCTTGCAATCGCTTGCCTGGCAGGAAGTTTTTGCTTTCGCTTTTTTAGAAGGTCTTGATGTATCAGCTGCGAAAGAAGCGTTGCCTATTAACATAAGGGCGATCATGCCCATGAGTATTTTTTTCATCGTAAAATGATTAAGTGTAATTAATTAAAATTGTGTTTGAAGCTTATAACCATTACACTTGCTCGGGAGGCTGCCAGCAATTGGCATAAAACCCAACAGCCGTTTTTTCGGCGGGTGCCACCTGCCGGTTGATGGGAGACGACGCTAAAGGTCCATTGTATGAAAATTTAGAGGCATCCGTATAAGTGCACTGAGAGCAGGAGGCAAAAGGGTTGCAGGTATTTGTTTTTTCACAATCTTTCGCTTTGCTCTCGGCACAGGAAGATTTTGGAGCTGTATGTGTACTTTCTTGCTTGCGGCAACAGGACTCACGGCAGCTGGCAGCCATCTTTTCCGCCGCCTGCCTTGCCTGGCATTCCACCAGCATTGGCTGAAGCATCATGCAAAGCATCAGAAGGGAGAGTAAACCTGCCGGTAGTTTCATACCCTAAAGGTACAAAAGCATTAATTTTCCCCAAACCGCTCATCCTTTCCAGCGAACGGTTATCCAAAATGTTCGCTGGTAGCCTACCCGTATGCCAATAGCTATCCAAACAGATTTGGGATGAATAGCCCTGTTTTTTATATTTGTCTACTTAAACAGTAGATTAATAAATCAATATGAAAACGCCTACCCGGACTTTTTTATACCTCTTCGCGCTGCTGCTGAGTATCAATTCATTCTCCCAGGCTGCGGGTGATTATCGCTCTTCGGTTGACCAATGGCACCGGGATAGGGTGGAAGGCTTGAAAAGGGGAAAACGGCTGGCTAAACCTGGTTGGTCTTTACTGGCTGAAGCCGGGGAAAAATACCTTCGGCAGCGGTGCTTCCAATGATATTGTGTTTCCCAAAGGCACTATTCCCGCTATAGCAGGGTATTTTGAATTGGGCAGCGACAATACCGTTACGGTGGTTCCGGCAAAAGAAGTGGTCATTACCGTAAACAACACCCCGGTAGAAAGCCGGGTTATTTTTCATAAAGATTCCTCGCGCGCACCTGTTACCGCCTATGGCAACCTGAGATGGACCATCATTAAACGGGATGAAAAGATCGGGGTGCGGTTACGCGACCTGAAAAGTCCTGAACTGACCGCCTTCCGGGGAATAGAAAGGTACCCGGTTACTACAGACTGGAAAATAGATGCCGTTGTACAAAAGGAGGGGGCTTCCAGACCGTATCTCCATTACCAATGTACTGGGGGCAGACCAATTTGCAGAAGGCCGCGGGTAAATTATCCTTCACCGTGAAGGGGCAAGTGTATACACTCGACGCGCTGGACGAAGGGGGGCCGGATCTGTTTGTGATCTTTGGTGATAAAACCAATGTGAACGAAACCTATCCTTCCGGCCGGTTCTTGTATGTAAAGCGGCCGGATGCGGATGGTAAAACGGTTATTGATTTTAATAAGGCCTACAATCCCCCCTGCGCCTTTACTGATTTTGCCACCTGCCCTTTACCGCCCCCGCAGAACAGGTTGCCCATAGCGATAGAAGCAGGAGAGAAGAAGTATGGGGATCATTGACTGTGACAGGAAGGTAGCCAGCCCAGAACAGGTAGAACGGCTATTGTTGGATTCGCTTGATATCTGAGATCAGCCTTTCAATCTTTTTTGTATCCGTTGCGTCATAAAATCCTCTAATCTGGTTTTTCTTGTCCACCAGCGCAACATATTGCGTATGAATAAACTGGTCATCCATTGCCGCAATAGTATCGGCTGCCATCAGGTAATCGGTTGCAGCCATTTTATATAAAGCCGCCTTATCGCCCGTTAAAAACTGCCATCGGCTGTCGGTAACGCCGTATTTATTTGCATAAGATTTTAATAGGCGGGAACTATCCGTTTGTGGATTTACGGTATGGGACAATATAACCACATCTGGCCTGTCTTTAAATGCCGAATACACTGCCTTTAAATTGTTATTCATTTTGGGACAGATAGCCGGGCAGGTAGTAAAAAAGTATTCAACAACCCTTATTTTACCTTTCACGTCAATATCTGTAAAAGGTATTCCATCCTGATTGATAAACGAAAAGGAACCCGTTGTATGCCCTGGTTCACCAATAAGCGGCAGTTCGCCCGCCGGGTTGGATGGAAATACCACAAAATATCCTACAATGGCAATAATGATAACCAGGGCAGGCAGTACCCATTTTGTGGGAGTATTTTTTCGTTGCGGTTTCATGCGCCGTAAATGTAAGAAACTAAATGCTTTGCGTAGACCAGTTCTCTGCGTTAACGCGAAGACTTTCAACTGTTAAGCCAAAATTACATAATAAAGGATATATGCGCCATCATCCTGCTATTGGCTTTCACAAAGCCTCCCGCCAGGTTCTGTGAAACAGGGCTTTGCCAATTGAAGCCTACAGAGATTTTCTGTATTGAAATTTCCGCGCCCAATGTGCCGTTTAATACGTTTCCTCCGGATACATCTACACTGTATTTGCCATCCACATCTTTTTGAGCGGTTTCATATTGTATGCCTGCATTGGGCGCGATGGTTACAGTTTTCAGCAGCCTGAACTTGTAGTACCCCTGAATGGTGGCGGCCAGTTTGTTGCCATACCGGTATTGATGGTTGTTGGCGGTGTTCATTTTATAGCTAAGAATGGTATTTAATCCGGCATCCTGTAAACGGATATCATACATCAGATGGGCAGAAAAGTCAATACTCCCGGTTCCCAACTGGAAAAGATTGGTATTATCGGCCAGTGGTGCTTTGTCTACAGGGTCATATTTGCCTGTTGGCAGTTTGATACCGCCACCCAACCATAAGGATTGAACCAGGAGGGTATGGTTCCAAACTGTTTTCCGCTGGTTCAGTAACTGGTAAAATCCGTTTAGGGACAGATCGCCCAGTCCATTTTTACTGAGTGTTTTTCCCTGGTTTACCCGCTCATTAAAATGATAAGGAATGGTGGCTATTATCCTTATTTTTTTGCTGATATGGAAGCCACTCCATAGTTCTGTAGTTCTGTACATTTCATCCGTAGTAAGATAGGTTACCGTACCTCCACTGATATGGGTACGCAGGGAGTTATACCGATACCGCAAACCCAAAACCGTCTTTGAAAATTCAGGAAGAATGCCAATGTAGTTACTTCCCACGCCACATCCGCAGATATCGCATGCGAATACGGGCACACTTAGGATTGTAAGAAATATAAATAGGCAGATTTGTGGAAAGCTAATCAGTTTCATAACGTTTACTATTGTTCAGACAGCTGCGGGTTATTAATAAATGTTTTATCATTCAGGGTATTCAAAAAGGCAATAATCTGCGCTTTTTCCGTGGCGGACAATGGGATTCCCAATACGCCGTTTTGTTTTAACAGGGGATCCAGGTTGGGCTTGTTATGTACATCAGATGAATAGCTGTCTAATACCACCTGTAACGTATAAAATCGGCCATCGTGCATATAAGGGGCGGTATAGCCAAGATTACGCAGGGAAGGTACTTTGAACTTATAGAGATCTGTAGGATTAAGCGTTACTGAATACCTTCCCGAATCATTGTTGTAACCAATGTAAATTCCATTGTCCCTGAAACTTTCATCGGTAAACAAAGGTTCTTTATGGCAGCCTGCACATTTCTGTTGAACAATTTGATACCCCGCTTTTTCATCGGCGGTGAAAGTTGACTGGTTTTGCAGTACACTGTCATATTTGGAATGACTGCTAACACACATTATCATAAACTGCGAGAGTGCTTTCATCAACCGGGCGGTAGTAATTTCATCCGTTCCAAAGGCTTTCCGGAATAAGCCTGGGTAGGTGGCACTATTGCGTAGTTTTGATAATACATTGCCCAGGTCTTCATCCATTTCAACGTGATTGGTAATAGGTGCGATGGGTTGGAGGTCGAGGTCATTTACCCCGCCGTCCCACATAAAGGATTTACGCCAGGCCAGGTTCATAATAGGAGGGGAATTGCGTTTTCCAAGCCTGTCATCAATTCCATGACTCACATCATGTCCATGATGCGTAAAGGCGGCACTCTGGATATGGCAGAAGCCACAACTCACCTGGTTGTTTTTTGAAAGAATACCATCATAAAAAAGTTTTCTCCCTAATGCAAAGCCGTCTTTTGTAACCAGGTTGTTATCAACCCGGTATTCCGGATTAGGGAAATGAGAGGGTGATACAAATCCGGCAAATGTATCTACCGCCGTTTTGCTGCATGCAACTGCCATTACGAGAATTACCAGTACTATTAGTTTCTTACTCATTTTGTTTAGTTTTCTGTGTGATCGTGCCGGAACATACTAACATAGTTGGCGGCGATATTGGCACTATAGTCTGCAAACATTACGGTTGGGTATGCCGCTATGCTAACCTGGGTTGTTCCTGTAAACATTTTCAGAATGTCTACCATAATATGTACGTTGCTGGTACGTCCTTCCCTTACTTTAGCGGTGCCGTTGGCGGTCAGATCCAATGTAACCATCTTTATATTGTTGAGTGAGGGTGTTGAATACCCGCCAAATCCACCAATATGATACCTGAATTTGTTCAGCCCGGCAGGATCAATGGGAGCCACACTGGAAATACCCTCCATGCGGAAGAAAATATAACCGCTGTTCCAGCCCCAGTACGTTCCTCCATCGTCATGGCTTAGTGCTGCAGGGTCGAGAACGCCGGTACGTTTACTGATGTCCATGGTGCTGCGTAAACTGTCAACACCGATCATAAAGGTTACAGATTTGTATTCGTTTAGCGGAATATTCATTTTACAGAACTGAGTGGCTGCATTGCTTTCCTGTACCAGGAAATAACAGCTGTCCTGGGGTACCACATACTGAGTACCATCTGTTGCTGTAAACTTGATATTGCTGATAAAGTATTGAAGCATCGTAAGAGAAAATTTCTCTCCGGATGAGTTGGTATAAGTACCCGTATTCAGCTGTACATTGGAAGCCCCGGCTACATTATCAAATTGCAAAGTGAGGGTTGACTTTATCGTATTGTCAACAGGAGTTGTGTTATCAACCGATTTGTTGCAGGATACAAGCCCCAGGAAAGCTACTAAAGCGCATACAATATTTGTTCTCATGATATTCATGGTTTAGACAATGCTTTGTTGGTTATAAAAGCACTATCCGTTAAGGTTTTAATAAATGCGATGATTTTCAGCTTGTCTCCCTGACTCAGCACTATACCCGGTGAGCCTTGCTGACGCAGTACCGGGTCCAGGGTAGTGCTGTTCTTTACGCCAGTACTGTAGTGATCCAATACCTGTTCCAGGGTATTAAACCTTCCATCGTGCATATAAGGGGCAGTAAGCATACTGTTGCGAAGGGTAGGGGTTTTAAATTTGCCAAGGTCTGCAAGATCAAATGTTACCCTTGAGCGACCCTGGAAAATGCCTTCAAAAGAATTGTTGCTAAAGTCGTTGTCGAGCCCGTTGTTATGATAGTCATTGTCTGTAAAAAGCTCACCTTTATGACATCCCTGGCATTTTTCCTGTACCAGCGTGAGGCCTTCCCGTTCGGTGTCTGAAAGGGTACCGCCCGCTTCTTTTCTTTTGTATTTGTCATACCGTGAGTTGCCGGAAACAAAAGTTCGTTGAAATTGCGCGAGCGCTTTGATGATGGTTGCATCTTTTATATCTGCATTGAAAGCCAAACGGAATTGCCGAACATAGTCAGGGTCGGCGCTTAGTTCTCTTACCAGTTCATTCAAATCCTGGTGCATCTCGTCTGCACTTGTTAATGGCCCCAATGCCTGTGATTCAAGATTGGCAGAGCCCCCATCCCAAAACAAGCCATGGTTCACCCATGCCATATTCATCAGTGCAGGAGCATTCCTGTGTAATACATTCCCGGATGCTCCCATTTTGCTGAGAGCCACACCATCGGAAAAAGCAAGCTCCTGGTGATGGCAGCTGGCGCAGGATATCTGATTGTTGCCCGATAAGCGCTTATCGTAAAACAATAACCTTCCCAATGCAATCCCCTCTTGTGTAAGCGGGTTATCAGGATCATCCGTCCATTCAGGAAAATTAACCGGTACCTCTGGACGAGCTGCCTGAGGTACCGGTATAACATCATTCTTTTTGTTGCAGGAAATAAGCCATCCCGCAATCCAGAACAGACATGAATAATACTTCAACTTTATCATGTAGTTTTTTTACTGGGCAGTTACTACGCTAAAAGCCTTTGTTGCGTAATTGGTTGCCAAAGCCGACATTACAGTAGCTTGTGAAGCACCCACGGTTGGTGTTGCGATAAGGTCTATTCCTTCCAGTATTTTTGCAACATCTACATTCAGTTTGATCGATGTTGCTTTGGCGGTACTGATGCGAACCGATGTCGGCAAATCGAGCGTTACCGTTTTGTAATTGGCATTCAAACCTGTTTCGGCCTTGAAGGTTTTGGTGTTGCTACCTTCTTTTACCGTTCCATTCAGACTGGTGAAAATATAGCTGGTAAGCCACATCCACGATACATTGGTCATACCGCTGTACTGTGACAATTCACCTGCCTGCAGGCTCATATTTCCATTGTATTTTGAGTCTACCCCAACAGAAAATTTGATTGATTTATAATCGCCAACCGGGATATCTGAAATAACCACATCTTCCCGTTTCCTGGCCGGATAAGTAATCGGGTCAGAAAGATCGGTAAGGGTAATATTACCGGTTTCTTCCAGCAGGTAATACGAGTTAGGTACCACGTATTCCACACCTTTTGCGTCAATAAGTGATACATTGCTGATCCAGTAGCGGAGATTTGAAAAATTATATGTCTTTGTGCCAACCGTGAAGTTGTTGCCCAGTGTGAAATCAGCACTACCTACCCTGGCATCGAAACTAAGGGTTGCTTTCCCTGCAAACTCTGCAACGGGAGATTCTTTCGTACAGGATGTGAAAAATAATATAAAAGCGGAGGCTAACAAATAAATGCGTTTCATAATGGTGAATGTTTTTGTTTGCGCATCTTCCGGATGCGATAAGGGTTAGAAAAATAATAAGATAGTGATGCAAAGAGCCTGTTATTGTCTTTTGGGTTTACAAGCACTCTTTGCTGGTAACCGTATTTTCGAATAGTTTTATTTTTACATCTTTTTCATGGTATTTGATAACGACTATCCGATAGTATAGCTTGAGTGTAAGACCCAACACTATGGATAGCAGAAATGAAAGGCAATAAAGAAGCCCTCTTTCTGTAGACGTGAATTCAATAATCGATTCCCCGTAGCGATACATCAGCCAACCCAAAAGGAACATACATCCGATAGTGCTTAGTTCCCTGAGTTCCTGATAGTAATACCACCCACGAACCCGTTTGAAAAAGAAACCTGTGCGCTGTTTCATTTCTAGTGATTGTAAGGATAGAAAAATATACGTCTGCCGCAGACGGCAATACTGTAGCCGTTTGTGGTGACAATGTTCAATGATAATAGAAAGGAAAATTGTTGTAACCTATACACGCCATCCACATATTGGGAAAGCAGGTAGTTCAATTACAATCAGGCGTTGAAACGGGGAGGTTGGAATATAGTTTTGCCAAGGGTCGATGGAATATCGTGATTGGCAAAATCAAAGTAAACAATAACAGACCTGAAAACAGGAGCCTTAAACGCTATTGTTTCATGCGTAATTATCTGAAACTCGGGTAAATTAGATTGATCGGAATTCGTTTTATCTTTTCTGTCAGCATCTTTCTGTATCTCTTTTGTAACTGCTTTTTCAGTTCCGCAAAAACTGAGTTGTTGTCCGTCTTTTCCTTTTTGCGACGATGGGTAATAGTGGTAGGTCTGGAAAAAGTGGCTACCCAGCATCCGGCTAAAGGGTTGTAAGAAAATACCGGAAAAAGCTAATATGATGAGCAGGTTTTTCAATTCTGATGCAAATGTAAATGAGAATTTTGAAATTATAAACCGATACAGCACTTATATCTTTGCTTATCTATTTATTTGATGAACTTGAAATAACTAAGCTGGTAACGATTGCTCTTCAATATTTCTCCCTGCACTTCCGCTTTCCGGATGGCTTTGCAAAAACCCTTTTTGCTGTGCGCATCTCCAAAGGCGTCTACACTTGCATTATCTACAAAGTATGATTTTCCTTTCATACGTATGGCCATGTGACAGCCAGCCCCTTTCATTTTGAATTTACATTCACCGCAGGATACCTCCACAATCTCAGTTTTTTTGGAAGGATTTTTTTTGGAAAAATCAGTTTCCTGCTGTTTAGCAGATACACCCAGGGTTAGCAATAGTGCCGTAAGTAAGAATAATAACTGTTTCATGTTTTACTGTTGAAGTGGTTTAGGTTGTTGAAATATTTTATTATTCACAAATGAAGAATCGGTCAATGTTTGTAAGAATGCGATAATTTCCTGTTGTTCCTGCCCGCTTAGTCTGATACCTGGTTGGCTCATTTTCTTGAGTTCCGGGTCGAGGTTTCTGTGTGGCTTAACACTACTGGCATAGTGTTGCAACACCTCTTCCAGGCTGGAAAACCTGCCATCGTGCATATAAGGCGGCGTTAGCTGTATATTTCGCAGCGATGGCACTTTGAATTTGCCTTTATCTGAAGCTTGGTTTGTAATGGTATCCCTGCCGGGGTCAGCTGAAATTTCGTCCAGGCCATTATTCCTGTAAGATAAATCAGTGAATAGTGGCTCGGCATGGCAGCTACTACATTTTTCCTTGAAAAGGATATAGCCTTTTTTTTCACGGCTATCAAGCGTTCCACCCGGTTCACCCCTCACATACCGATCATACCTTGTATTGGCAGAAACCAGCAGGCTGGTAAACTGGGCCAGCGCACGGAGGATTCTTTGCGAGTTGATCAGCTGAGTTCCAAATACCAGATGGAACCGGGAAGCATAGCGTTGGCTGCTAGTTAGCCTGGCCGCAATAGTATCAAGACTGTTGGCCATTTCACAGCTATTGGTCAATGCGTTCAGCGGCGACAGTTCTATATGGTTTACGCCACCATCCCACATAAATTCTTTTTGCCAGGCAAGATTAAAGAGGGCAGGGGTGTTACGGGTACCTTCGCAGTTGTCTACACCATGGCTCAGGTCATGATCCAATTGCGCAAAAGCGGCAAAGGGTTGATGACAACTGGCACAGCTGATAGAATTATCGCGTGAAAGTATGGGATCATAAAACAGAGCCCTGCCGAGTTCAAAGCCAGCCTCAGAAACGGGATTGTTTTTAAATGCGTATACCGGTTGCGGAAAGTTGGAGGGAACCCATAGCCGGATACGATCTCGGCTGCCATCGGCAGGGAAGCCGACATTCCGCGTATCCGCAGAAATGCAGAAGATTGCTGCAGCGCATAATACTATCGTAAGCAACTTCATCCTCATTTGTGTACACCGGTTACCTGGAACAATCCGTTGGCATAATTATCGGCTACAATTACCGATTTAGGGCCACCCATGGTGGAATTCAAATCCGCAAAACGAACCGTCATATTTCCTTTGAACATCGCCGCGGCATTCACAGTCAGATCCAGGTCAACCGTATTGTGCTTCTTTATCTTTATGACAGAAGGCAATGACTGTGTAACGGTACGGATGGTATTGGTGGGTGCAATGGCTCCACCGATATGAAAGGTAAGGCGATTGTTTCTGGCGGTGGACTGGCTGGATTTTCCTTCGAACTTTACATAGATATAGCCCGTTTTCCAGCTCCAGAACATACCTTTTGCAGGATCAAGGCAACCGGTTTGCGCACCTTCAAAATTGCGCGAACTGTCAACACCAATCGTGAAGCTGATCGTGTTATATTTCCCTTTGGGTATACCGGTGAGTTCCTGAGAAAAAGTAGAGGAATCCGCGGCGTTTACCAGGAAGTAGGAATCTGGAATGTATACAGCTTCACCATTTGTCTTAGTAAGAATTACATTACTGATATAGTATTTGAAGGTAGTGATAAAAAAATCGTCCCCGGCCGCATTTTGATAAGGGTGCAAACTGTCGGCCAGCTGCAGTGTCCTTCCATCAACCGTATGGGTGAAATGAAATACAATTTTTGCTTTAGAAGGATCAGTATCCTTTGCAAATGTTGCGGTACCTATTGTACAAAGCAGGATAGCACATAACATAGCATGTGATCTCATAGCTGAAGAGTTAAGATAAAAATAATAATGATGGAGAAGCCTGTAAGAGTCAGTAAGCTCTTCAATTTAACATGCAGGGGGGCGTAACAGGTTCCTTGGCATTTTTACCGGAGTTCCGCCGTTGGAAATATAGGGAAGGTCTTGAATTGCCAGTGCGGCCGAAAATAAAATACCCGAATGGCTGTTGATCGAGCAATACGGGTCCATTTTTGTATCCGTTCTCCGCTCCGGGTTCTGCTGGTCTTTTTTCTCTTCCGCCTTCAGTTTTTTAAGCATCTGGCATTTACCATTGCAGTGAAGCATCGGCTTTGCCTTGTTTTCACAGTTTTTCAGGTAAGCGGCAGTGTTGGTATAATAGCTGGTAACAATACAGGCACGATTAAACACCTGGCAGGAAAATGCCAGTAGCAGTAAGGCGCATAAGAATTGTTTGATGAGCAAGGAGGGACTATTTTTTGCAAAGATAATGCAACGGTTCGATTTTTTTTACAGTTTTATGGTAGCATTAGTTCGCTTATCTATTTTGCTGTTGCCAGTGATGCAGTATCTTGGGGCTGTTAAGTAATTCTTATCATTCATCCGGCTGATTCCTGGTAAGCTGCCGGTGCTTATCATTACGTATGAAAAATATTTTCTTTTTTATTCTTTTGGTAGTAACCTCCGTTGCGGGTATTTCTCAAAGTGTATTTGTGGCCAATCCTTACCTCCAGGTAGGCAATGAACCCTCCGCCCATTCGCTGGAACTGTTATGGATCACTCCCGATACGGAGGCAGAATGGAAAGTAGAATATACCGATGGGAAATCAGCCGCCTGGAAAACGGCGGTCCCGCCCGTGTTCAAAACCATTTCGGTTGCTAACCTGGCCGCTCACCGGGTTTACCAGGCGCACTTAACGGAGCTGGTTCCCGGCACAATGTTCAGCTATCGTGTTAGCAGGAATGGTAAAACCGAGTTTACAGCTGATGGCCATGCACCGAAATCAAAAGACCAGTCATACCGTTTTGTGGTATTCGGAGATGTTGGCGCAGGAACCAAGGAAGCCAAAGAGATAGCAACAGGCGTTTATAACGCTAAGGCCGATCTGGTATTGATCCCGGGTGATATTGTTTACGACAACGGGTTGTTATCTGAATATAATAAACGTTTCTGGCCTATCTATAACACTTCCCGCGTGGAACCTGAAGGAGTTCCCCTGATGAGCAGTGTGCCTTTCGTGGCTTCCGTGGGCAATCACGACCTGGTAAGCCGCGATTTCGACCGGTTTCCCGATGCACTCGCTTATTACCAGTACTGGCAACAACCCCTGAATGGCCCGGCCGGTAAAGAAGGTATTCTCTATCCTCCTTTAAAAGGTGCGGAAGAAAAGAAGAAAGCCTTCCTGGAAACAGCGGGTAAGTCTTACCCGGTGATGGCAAACTTTTCTTATGACTATGGTAATGCGCACTGGCTGGTAATAGATCTGAATAATTATGTTGACTGGACAGATAAAGAGTTAACAGACTGGGTGGCAAAAGACCTGGCGGATGCAAAAAACGCGGAATGGCGTTTTGTATTGCTGCACCAGCCCGGCTTCAATTCTTCGCGTGCGCATTATGAGCAGCAGCAGATGCGGCTTTTATCGCCGCTGTTTGAAGCGGGAAAAGTGGATATAGTTTTTGCAGGGCATGTACACAATTACCAGCGCAGTTATCCCTTAACATTTAAGCCCGATGGTAAAACCGGTAATCAGCTGGTGAGTGGCAGTGCTAAAACAGCGGCTGGCAAGATCGTAACGGGCAAGTGGATACTCGACAAAGACTTTAACGGTAAAGATAAAACAAAGCCCAACGGAGTAATTTATATCGTAACCGGTGCGGGTGGCCAGGGTCTGTACAATACCGATCAGCAGGATGACAGGGATTCATGGCAGGGCTTTACCACGCAGTTTATATCCAAAGTGCACAGTTTTACGGTTGCGGAGGTAAAAGGCAAATCACTGGTGGTAAAACAGCTAACGGGTGCGGGAAAAGAAGTGGATGCGTTTGTGATTCGAAAGGAATAGCGAACCTAGAACTGATTAACGGGTTCTGATGCCTTTGACAAAAGAATCTCTGTGAGAAGCCCTGCTATATCCTTTTCTTGCGGATGTATTCGCAGCAAACAATTTACATAGGTCCGGACGGATACCCGGATCGTGTTGTTTGGCTCACAGGCAATGGTTGACCCGGCTTGAGAGAGTGATTATGGCCTTTTGATGGTAATGATCGGCGGGATTCCGGACACGCTTACCCCTGGTTCAACAAGAGAAACAGTGACTGTATTTTTCCGTTTTCAGTGATCGCAATATCCATACCGTTGGCAACTGCAGGTTGACCCGGTAAGCCGAGTTCCCAGGATACCTGTTGCACCTGGTGATTGACCTTAGCCGAACTGGTTAATCTGAAAACAAAATCCGGATGCCAGGTGGCTTGTAAATTTTTTATTAAGTTATTGATCGCTTCATAGCCCTGGAATGGCGGTCCGTCATTGGCTTCATAAAATGCTATATCAGGAGAATAGATATCGGCCATGGCGGCAAGGCGCTTTGTTGCGTCACGTTCATTCCAAATAATAAGCAGGCTGTCTTCTAATAGTTTTGCGGTGGGCTCCATTGATTGATTTTATTTGCCAAATCTATAGTTTCCAGGCGATATTCCACGTTACCATGGAATATATGGAATTTATTGCCAGCCATTTTTTAAGCCGCGGAAACTGCTATACCGGGTCAGTTCTGCTCAAAGACGGTGAGGTTGCTCTTTGCCGTACTGTCCCGTTCAGATCTGTAGTTTCCCGCATAGCCTTGGCCGCAGGAGATAGATATTTTTTATATTGAGAATCGTTGAACTTTTGTAAGACAACTGATTTGGGTGGCCCTCCATGCAATACCCGCAAGTGGCTTTTTAACCTTTCTCTTCGATGAAAGAAAGCTACTTGAGCTTTGTGATCGAATTTTGTGGTCTGAATGGTGTTTTCACTGGAGAATGGGTTTGCCACAAATCCTAGCGTAAATTTTACCGCCTCCTTCAATATGGTAAGCAAGGTACCTGTACCATCCGACTGATTTTGATTGTGATAATCTGCGCCGGCAGCGTGTGCCAAAAACCGCCGGGTAATATCAAATTCAGAATGCAACGGGGACGAATTTCCCAACAAATGGATTGAGTCGCTGGGTCCCCTGGGATGGGCAAGTTGGTAAGTTTGCATTTTGCTATTTGCTTGGTTACCGGAGAGCGTCACATTATGCCCGGTCTCATTGGTTGGTAGCCTGAAATTACTGGCCACAACCGCAAAGTGTCGGACAACATCCATATCAATTTGCTGCTTGCTTGCCAGCGTTTGGGAAGAATTGTGCAACTTTCGTAAAGTATGCAGTATGATATACATGCTTTGGGTAGACAAATGTTCATCCGTATTGGTAGCCAGTTCTCGCCATTTAGTTTTAAAATCTTCTTTGTCCTTTTGAATGTTAAAATTTGGTTTCTTTATATTATTAAAGAAGTCATCTACCAAACCAAGTATTTTTTTCCAGTGTGCCTTAAGATGATCGTTTTGCTGGGCGAGGCCTGTCAGCAATGTTTGCTGCCAGCCTAAGAAAGAAATCAGTTGTTTGTATCCGGCATCTTTTTTTGTTAAGGTAAGTGAGCTTACCAGATTTGAAAGTTCCAAGTCAGCGTCATGATGGCTCTGGTACGATTTATACTTGACCTGCTGTATTGTTCGATAAAAAGGTGGCATAGCCTAGATGTTTTCAATGGACAATGCCCGGAGCTGATAACCACAGTCCGCACCATATTTGTTGTCAATGGGTTCAATGGATAGCTGTATGGAGTTTAGGCCCAATTGCAGATAGTCATGAAAGTCTACGGATGAAAAATTTTGGTCGCGTAGCGAAACCGACAGAAGGTTGTTTTCTCCACCGGTTGCTTCCAAAGCATCCACATATTTTATGATCGCTGAATCCGGGTCCTCATTTATGGTAATAGTAAGCCTGATACCCGTAGTGCCTGTTTTCCAATGTTTCAGATATAGTTTATAATCGTTCACTGTATCCACTATTTTGAAATAGGCGGTAATGCTTAAAGGCCCGGGTAGGGGCGTCGTTAATCTGGCCGTCAGTGCGGTTTCTGAAACGAAAAAATAAGGCGACGCTGGATAGGCCGTATAGCTAGTAGAGTCCTCTATGAGTAGCGTGTTTGTAAGGGAAATAATTTTAAATGGATTATTTGACGGGTCAACCACAAAATTTTTGGGTAAAAAGCCTGTGATGGCGGGTTTATTAGGTAGTCCCAACGGAGCAAGGCCCATTAGTGGCAAATCCAATGGGGTTACTATTGCACCGGAACCACACAATAGCTCGGCGGGGGAATCGTCCAGGTATACTGTTGCTTTGTTATTTGGGTCAGGCAATACATGGGAACCGGTGCTGTAGAATATCTTGTGTTCAATGGACACCTCATCCGGAGCGGTATTGTCAAGTGAAATCAGCCAAACGGTCTTCATTACAAAATTAATACCGAACAGGGACAGTTGACTGGGGGGATACAAACATACCCCATCATATAGCCTGGAAAGAACGTCAGTCGGAACATTTAACGGTACCTGGTTTTTGTTGTTCGGATTCACTGTTCCGTTTGTTTTTGTGCATTCAATTACATCCCAGGGATATTCCTGGGCGAAGATCCAATTGGGGCTTTGGTAGGCAGGGTCAATAGAACCATAGGCACCCCAGTCTTTGACGCTCATGGATGCTGAATTGGAAGCGTCCCTGCCATTACTGTAGCTTGTGCTGCTACCGGATGAAGATGAGTGATCCTGCGAGAATGACGATGAATGGTCGTAACTGGCCGAAGCACTGTCAGACAATTCCGTCAGGCCAACCGAAACGGTGGCACCATAACTATTACTTTCGGAAGTGGAAGAACCTACTGTGCTGCTTTTGTCTGTTTCAAGGGTTTGTCCTTGTGAATTTCCCACCGATCCGGCTTTTTGAACTTTAGTATTCAAGGTTTGAGGCGAGTAATCCAGTACCTGTATGTTCAGGCCCTGGTTGCCGGCACTGTTGTTTACTTTGAGGTGCGTATTGATCATCACCGGGTAGTTGTTATAGGAAGTAACTTCTTTGCTGGGTGAAATATTCAAAGAGTTGGTGATGACAACTCTTTGGGTACAATGCAACAGGTAACTTCTGTCGGCAGGCCGTTGTAACGAAGATTTGTTTTGTGTTTGTACCTTATCATAGCTGGTTACCCGGTACTCGGCTATCAGGTAGCCGATAAGATTAGACTTCCCATCATATAAAGAATGGTACGCCGTGAAGGAGTTGGGATCGTTTTTCTTGAACATAATTTTTCTTTGTAGTTGTAAAGGAATAAATTAAGGATTTGTGATTAGCCCATTTGCGGTGGGCAGGCCGATATACATGATAAAGTAAAGTACATGGTACGGCTGCATATTATTGTGCGGTCGATCATTTCCTGTGGTGTCGGTGCGGTCTGTACTACCCACATCCCCCCATAACGATCCGGCCCCCTGCAAACCCTGGGAATCCGGTATAAAAACCGAATATCCTTTGGCGTCCGATTTCGAAGCATGACCAAGTATAAAGATGTTGGTGCCTTGGTCTCCTTGGGTATTTTGGTTATCTGAAAAATGTTCGTGATTGGCCAGTTCAGGTACTGTCAACTGGTGTTGTTCTTCTCCGCCTGTTTGTCCAACGGTATAGTGAGTACCTGAAGCCGGAGATGTGCCTTCACCAATTACGGCGCGCCCGGCTAAGTTGGGCACTTTCGGGCCGCTGTACTGGAAGCCGGATGGAACGGACTGTCCATTGCATAATACCCAGCCGCTCGGAATATTGGCAGTATTACCTACAAAGTTAACAATGGCTCCTACTGGTAAATTACTATTGGTAGGAGCCGGAGGTTGAATGGGTTGCATTTGTGTCATTGTAATTTGCTTTTAGTTCCTACTCGTTTGGCTTTTCGGTGACGCCCCGTTTTTTACAGTGGGATCAGGTCTCCACTAATAAGATTTTTTATTTAGATAGTCGGTATAGTTGGACGCTAGGGAGAGAAATTAAATTAATGAATAACACTCAGTATGGCAAGCGGCCGGATAATTAAATTATTATTAATCCCCGGTCATCGGCATCCGTCTTAAAGCGAAATGGCAGATCGCTTGCGTAGCTTTTGGTGTTTTTGTAATTTTGGTTTTGAGGGATCTTCGTTTCTATAGTATTTCAATTTTTAGCCGGGTCTCTGTTGTTTGGGTATTCAGCGATGGGGTGAAGATTGACGACAAGCACTATGATAATTAAAGCTTACTACCAACAGATTGAATAAACGATGAAATTTCTCTTATATATTTTTAAGATTTGGTGGCGACCGGTTCTGCTATTACTGATCTTCATTGCTGTAACGATAGTCGGGGAGTTATGTAATAGCCATATCGTTGCCAATATTGGTTTAGGGTTCTCAATGCTCTCTTTGGTATTGCTTGGCTTATCCGCAATAATCCATCTTGTCCAACGGAAATGGTTTGAGGGCATTGCATCATTTTTGATTGTTGGGGTTGTTGTTGCCGGTATCCTGTCCTATGCAACCTTTTTATATTTTATGGAACAGGTCGATGGTGATAAATGGGCGGATAATCTGAAAATTCCGGCAGGCATCGAACTTAACCTTCCCAAAGGCGATCTATATGGAATGACGGGTGATATAGATACCGTCAAACCCTACTTTCCAGACCACATGGATTTTGAAATATACAACGGGATGCAACCAGGTATCTATACCTATAAGTTTTGGTGCAAAAACCTGGAGCCCGGTACGATATACCTCAAGGCTTTCGAAATTACACAGGAATATGCCTTGTCAACTCATCGCTTACCGGACAGATCTTCTGTAGCAGTGTTTAACAATACCGACTCTATGCGTCAGTTCAGTTGTAAGGGTGATTTTACGATCTATGAAGGAGACTGGGGGAAGCCATATGCAGCGCGGTTTGAAATTTGGTTTAGGCCGGACGAAAAAGGGAAGGAGCGGAAATTAATGGCTAAGAACTATAAGATCGAAGGATGGATGCGTTAACGGGTTTATAGATTGTGCAGGGAGTGGAGAATAGGCTGAGCAAAAACTTTCGTTTTTAATCAACAGAAAATTTTTTTGCAGCGAAAGTTTACCCTATGTTTACCCCAAAACGAAAAGCCTCTTATAAATCAATGTTTATAAGAGGCTTTAAGCTTAGTTGTGATCCCGCTGGGACTCGGACCCAGGACCCATACATTAAAAGTGTATTGCTCTACCAACTGAGCTACGGAATCTGACCTTTTCCTGCTGAATCAAAGGCATAGCCTTTTTTCTTTCGGAGTGCAAAAATAGGTGAAATAGAAAACCAGCCAAATTTTTATATATTTATTTTATTGTATTTACCCACAATCATGTCAATAACTGATGAACTAACTGCGTACTTTTGCATATCTAACAAAGAAACAGATGTCTGTATTTGCACAAAAGGTGATAGTGGTAACCGGGGGCTCCGACGGAATTGGTAAGGCCCTGGTGGAAGCATTCCTGCAACAGGGAGCCAAGGTAGCTACCTGTGGCCGTAATTACGATAAATTATACCGTTTACAGGCCCAGCACCCCGGTATGCCCCTATTGATTCATGCGGCGGATGTGAGCAAGGAAGGGGACTGCCAGCGTTTTATAGATGAAACCGTAAAACAGTTTGGCACGATCGATATTCTCATCAATAATGCCGGCGTTTCCATGCGCTCGCTGGTGGCCGAGGTAGAGCTGGATACCCTGCGAAAAGTGATGGACATCAACTTCTGGGGCACCGTGTACTGTACCAAGTTTGCCCTGCCCTTGATTACGGCCAACAAAGGAACCATTGTTGGTATATCCTCTATCGCGGGTTTCCGGGGTTTACCGGGCAGAAGTGGCTACTCCGCATCCAAATTTGCCGTAAATGGCTGGCTCGAGGCTTTGCGTACCGAATTGCTGGATAGCGGCACCAATGTATTATGGGTATGCCCGGGCTTTACTACCTCCAATATCCGTAATGCCGCCCTGAACAAAGACGGTCAGTCGCATGGCGAATCGCCCATGGATGAAACTGCCATGATGAGTTCGGAAGAATGCGCGGTGCATATACTGGATGCGATTGAAAAGAGAAAAAGGACACTGATACTCACTTTTACGGGCAAACGTACCGTATTTATGAACAAATATTTCCCGGGATGGGCCGATAAACTGGTGCGGAAATTTTTCTTTAAAAACGGCGAGTTGGTGAAATAACCTTCCACTTAAAACGTTTAACGTTCACCATGCCAGTTCTAACGTTAACAACAGACATCGGCCAGCGGGATTATCTCGTAGGGGCCATCAAAGGTCAGTTACTTAGCCTGGTGCCTTCTTTGAATATCGCCGATATCACGCACTATCTTTCACAGACTAATTTTCCCCAGGCAGCCTACACCTGCAACAATGCTTTCCGGTATTATCCGCCGGGTACCTTTCATATCGTTATCATCAATCTGTTCGAATCTCCTGTTAAGTGCATGCTGGTAGCCAAATACCTGGATCAGTATATTATCTGCCCGGATAATGGCATCCTCACCATGATCACCGGGCAAAAGCCTGCTGCCATGCACGCCATAGAATTGAATGGTCATTATACCTTACTCGAAATGACCCAGAAGCTGGCCGAAAAGGTTACCGCCATCATTGATAGCGGAAATATTGCCGATGCCGGCCCGCTGGTAAGCCAGGTCGTTGAAAAGTACCCGCTAAGGGCCACCCTGGGGCCCGACTGGATGGAAGGGCAGATACTGTTCATTGATAATTTCGAGAATGTGGTCATCAACATTACCCGCGGCGAGTTCAATGAACACCGGAAGGGCAGGAGCTTTAAAATTGTTTTCAAAAGGAATGAGATCATAGAAACCATCAGTGATAACTATACCGCCGTATCTGAAACCGAGAAGCTGGCCTGGTTCAATTCGGCCGGTTACCTCGAAATCTCCCTCCGCAACGGCAATATCGCCGGCCTGTTCGGCCTCCAGGGCTTCAATGAACAAATGCAGGCTGCCGGCTCCAGCATGGAGAATAAATGGTTTTACCAGACAGTAAGGATATTTTTTGAGGATTAGGGATCAGGGATTAGGAGCTAGGGGCTAGGAATTAGGAATTAGGAATTAGGGTTGTTAGTGGAACTAATTCCTAAATCCTAGTTCCTAGTTCCTAATTCCTATTTCCTGTTTCTTTTCCGTATTTTTGCGACCGCATAATATCAAATTATATAAACGATCATTCTATGGCATACGACGTAATTGTTTTAGGTAGCGGTCCGGGTGGATATCCGGCTGCCATTCGGGCTTCACAGTTGGGATTTAAAGTGGCGATTATTGAAAAGGAGGCATTGGGTGGTATTTGCCTTAACTGGGGTTGTATCCCAACCAAAGCACTGCTGAAAAGTGCCCAGGTGTATGAATACATGAAGCACAGCACCAACTACGGCATCAATGCCAGCGGTGTTACGGCAGATTTCCCGGGTGTTATCAAACGTAGCCGTGGGGTGGCCGATAAAATGAGCAAGGGAGTTCAGTTCCTGATGAAGAAGAACAAGATTGATGTGGTAATGGGGTATGGAAAAGTGAAGGCAAAAGGACAGGTAGAAGTTACCGCCGCCGATGGAAGCAAGCAAGTGGTGGAGGGAAAATATATCATTATCGCAACCGGGGGCCGCTCAAAAGAGCTGCCTAACCTGAAACAGGATGGTAAAAAAGTAATTGGTTACAGGGAAGCGATGAGCCTTCCGGAACAACCGAAAAGCATTATCGTGGTGGGTAGTGGTGCCATAGGTATTGAATTTGGTTATTTCTATAATAGCCTGGGTTCTAAAGTAACGGTTGTTGAGTTCCTGCCTCGTATCGTTCCGGTTGAAGATGAAGATATCTCCAAAGAGCTGGAAAAGCAGCTGAAGAAACAGGGAATTGATATCCTCACCAATTCTTCCGTTGAATCGGTAGACACCAGCGGGGCCGGTGTAAAAGCAACCGTTAAAAAGCAGGATGGCAGCACCGTGGTGCTGGAAGCGGATATTGTTTTAAGTGCTGTAGGCGTAGTAGCCAATATTGAAAATATCGGTCTGGAAGAAAATGGTATCAAAACCGAAAAAGGAAAGATCGTAGTGGATAAATACCTGCAAACATCCGTTCCGGGCATTTATGCGATAGGGGATTGTTCTCCCGGCCAGGCATTGGCGCACGTAGCCACAAAAGAAGGTATCAATGCGGCCGAGCATATTGGTTACAATGAAAAGAAATATAATCACCTGCCAGACCCGCTGGATTACAACAATATCCCGGGATGTACCTATTGCAGCCCTGAAATAGCCAGTGTTGGTTTTACCGAGAAAGCGGCCAAAGAAGCCGGATACGACATCAAAGTAGGCAAGTTCCCGTTCATGGCCAGTGGTAAAGCCAGTGCTGCCGGTGCCACCGAAGGTTTTGTAAAAGTGATCTATGATGCCAAATACGGCGAGTTCCTCGGATGCCACATGATCGGTATGAATGTAACCGAGTTCATCATCGAAGCCGTAGTAGCCCGTAAACTCGAAACCACCGCCCACGAAATCCTCAACGCCATACACCCACACCCAACCATGAGCGAAGGCTTAAAAGAAGCAACAGCCGCAGCGTATGGAGAGGCGATTGATATTTAGGGAATAGGGGTTAGGAATTAGGAGTTAGGGATTAGGAGTTAGGAATTAGGAGTTAGGAATTAGGTGTTAGTAATTTACCTTATGATATAAAAAAGCGGCACCTGTTTTAGGGCCGTTTTTTACTTGATATTTAGTAACAAAAAATAATTCTCCCACCTAATCCCTAACTCCTGGTTCCTAACTCCTAATTCCTAATTCCTACCCCCTAGTCCCTAATTACTCCCAAACACTTTCTTCAATATTTCTGAAGTCCGGGCTAAAGGGTCTTTGCGGATATTCTTTTCTTCGAGGGCTACCTGGTAGAAAATGCCGCCCAGGGCTTTATCGGTAACATAGGCCGTGAGGTCGGGATTTATTTTGGATACCATCGGTATTTTATTGTAGGCAGTGATCAGCGCGTTCCAGTGTTTGGTGGCATCTACTTTTGCCAATGAGGTTTCAATAACAGGACGGAAAGCGGTAGTAAGTTCCGGGGTTGTTTTTTCCCGGAGATAGCCGGTGGCTGCCGTATCGCTTCCTTTCAAAATACCAACCGCGTCGCCTACACTCATGTTTTTGATGGCATTTACAAAAATAGGAGCGGCACTCTTGGCGGCATCTTCCGCACCCCTGTTCATGCTGAGAATGGCATCATCTACCAGTTTACCCATGCCAACCCTGCGCAGGGTACTTTCAACTTTCTGGGCTTCAGGAGGAAGCAGGATCTTTAAAGCCGCATTGGCAAAAAAACCATCTACCTGCGAAAGGGTATTCGAACCCTTGGTAGCCCCTTGCGAAAGGGCCTCTTTGAGGCCGGCTACGATATCGCCCGTACTTAAAGAACCGCCACTAACGGCTTCCTTTGCTTTATTTACCAGGCCTTTTAGCCCCTGGGCCTGGATGGTAACAGTACATACTGATAATGCGAGAACAAGTAGGGTAAGAGTTTTTTTCATGTTAAAACAAATTCGGTTGGTGATGGGAACGATGTAGTGAAAGATAAAAATAAACCCTCTTATTTAATTGATCTGTGAAAGAATTGCTATTATATTAGTATTTTGATATCCGATTCCAATCCCCCCGGCAGCCGTTTCATACAAATGAACCGGAAAATAAAGTCATTTATTGAATGCCCCGACCTATGAAAAAATTATTCATTACAGCCATCATTCTGCTGACAATCAGCACGTTGGCTTCTGCGCAAACCACCACGATCATCCTTTTCCGCCATGCGGAAAAAGATACTTCCGCCGCCGGATCAACGGCTATGAAAGCCGATCCGCCGCTTTCGGCAGACGGGCTGAAAAGAGCCGACCGCATTCCGGGTGTGTTAATTGCTTACCAGCCCGACAGTATTTATTCCACTGATTATACCCGCACTAAGTCCACCATGGCTCCCCTGGCCAGGAAATTCAACCTGGGTATACAGATCTATGATCCCCGTAACCAGGCCGCATTTGCAGAGCGTCTTTTGCAGAACAAAGGAAAAGTGATGGTAGTGGCCGGCCATTCGAATTCTATCCCTGCTTTGGTTAATCTCCTGATCAAAGAGAACAGGTACCCATCACTGGATGAAAGCATATACAACCAGTTCTGGATAGTTACCATCCGCGACGGCAAAGCCGAAGCGGTGCCTGTGAAGTATTAGCCTGTTGAATGGGTAGGGTTAAAGCTGTGAGCTGCGAGCCACAAGCTGCTAGCTATTAGCTATTGGCCGGGACCTATTGCCAGCAGCCAACAGCTCGCAGCTCGCAGCTCGCACTGCCCCCTAATGCCGTATATTTGCCGCCATTTAGCGTTATACATGAAATTTGAGAAAGAAATAAACAGGCGTAAGACCTTCGCCATCATATCCCACCCAGATGCCGGTAAGACTACATTAACAGAAAAACTGCTGCTGTTCGGAGGTGCGATACAGGTGGCGGGTGCCGTTAAGAGCAATAAGATTAAGAAGCATGCGACCAGCGACTTTATGGAAATCGAGCGGCAGAGGGGTATCTCGGTAGCTACTTCCGTAATGACCTTTGAATACCGTGACACACTGATCAACCTGCTGGATACGCCCGGGCACAAGGATTTTGCCGAGGATACTTACAGGACCCTCACCGCTGTAGACAGTGTAATACTGGTGATTGACAGTGTGAACGGGGTAGAGGCGCAAACCAGGAGGCTGATGGAAGTATGCCGGATGCGCGATACGCCGGTGATTGTTTTTATTAATAAGATGGACCGTGATGGTAAGAACCGTTTCGACCTGCTGGAAGAAATTGAGAAGGAGCTGCATATTTCATTGCATCCCATGACCTGGCCCATCAATAGTGGTAAGGAATTTAAAGGGGTATATAACCTGGATAATAAGAGCCTCCGTTTATTTACGGCCAGTACCAAGGCCGATGAAGAAGATACCATTGCCATCAGCGACCTGGGGGATGCCCTGCTGGATAGCAAGGTAGGCGAGCGGGATGCGGAACAGTTAAGGGAAGATGTGGAACTGATAGACGGGGTATATGGGCACCTGGAAACACAGGATTACCTGGATGGAAAAATAGCACCGGTTTTCTTCGGAAGCGCGGTAAATAATTTCGGGGTGAAAGAAATGCTCGACACTTTCATCCGTATCGCCCCGGTTCCGAGGAGCCGTGAAACCTCTACCCGTACGGTAGACGTAGGAGAAGACAAGTTCAGCGGGTTTATCTTTAAGATTCACGCCAACCTGGACCCCAAGCACCGCGACAGGATCGCCTTTATGCGGGTTTGCAGCGGGAAGTTTGAGCGCAACAAATACTTTCATCATGTGCGGCTGGACAAGGAGATGCGTTTCAGCAATCCGTACAGCTTTATGGCACGCAGCAAGGATATAATTGAGGACGCTTACGCCGGGGATGTAGTGGGATTATTTGATACCGGCAATTTCAAGATAGGCGACACACTTACGGAAGGAGAGGATTTTTATTTTATCGGTATCCCAACCTTCTCTCCGGAGATATTTAAAGAACTGGTGAATAAAGACCCGATGAAGACCAAGCAACTGGAAAAAGGCATCAGCCAGTTAACGGATGAAGGGGTTGCCCAGTTATTCACCCAGTTCGGAGGCAATAAGAAGATCATTGGTTGTGTGGGAGAATTACAGTTTGAAGTGATACAGTACCGGTTGTTACAGGAGTATGGAGCGGCCTGCGAATTCAGGTCACTGCCTTTTTATAAAGCCTGCTGGCTTACCAGTAATAACCCGGCCAAGCTGGAAGATTTCTTACGATTCAAACAGCAGAATTCTGCCCAGGACAAAGACGGACACCCCGTTTACCTGGCTCAAAGCGAATGGTTCCTGAATACGGAGATCACCAATAATCCTGATATTACGTTTCACTTTTCGAGTGAGATACATAAGTAGGAATTAGGGGTTAGGAATTAGGGGTTAGGAATTAGGGGTTAGGAATTAGGAGTTAGGAGTTAGGAGGGGCTGGTTTTTAATTTTTTTTATGTCGGCAACAGCGTATGATATTATTATTATTGGAGCGGGGCCTATTGGGCTGGCTTGTGCATTGGAAGCTAAGAGCAAAGGCTTATCGCATTTGATACTCGAAAAGGGGACGCTGGTGAATTCCCTGTATCATTATCCTGTGAACATGAGTTTTTTTTCCACTTCTGAAAGGCTGGAAATAGGAGGGGTGCCGTTCGTAAGCAACAATGCAAAGCCCACCCGCAACGAGGCGCTGGAATATTACCGGCGTGTGGCGGTTTCCGCTTCCCTGAATATTCATTTATTTGAAGAAGTAACCGCGGTGAAAAAGACCGGGGAGAACTTTGCAGTGTCTACTATAAAAAGAAACTACCAGGCAAGAAATATTGTGATTGCCTCAGGTTTCTATGGTATTCCCTACCTGCTGAATGTGCCGGGCGAAGAACTTCCTAAAGTAACCCACTACTATACAGACCCCCATTTTTACGCTTTCCAGAAAGTGGTGGTGGTAGGGGCCAGCAACTCTGCCGTAGACGCGGCACTGGAAACCTGGCGCAAAGGCGCGGAAGTAACGATGGTAGTACGGGGGCCCGAAATTGGCAAACGCGTAAAATACTGGGTTCGTCCCGATATCCTTAATCGTATAGAAGAAGGGTCTATCAAAGCCTATTTTAACGCAACCATTAGCGCTATCCAACCCAACTCGGTAAGGATACAAACCCCGGAAGGAATGATAACCCTGGAAAACGACCGCGTAATAGCCATGACCGGGTACCAACCCGACCTGTCGTTTTTAACAACATTGGGCGTAACACTTTCGCAAGACGAGCTACTCACACCCACTTATAACCCTGATACCTACGAAACCAATGTTCCCGGCATTTATCTTGCAGGGGTAATTTGCGGGGGAATGAATACCCATAGCCTTTTCATAGAAAACTCAAGGGAACACGCTCCCAAAATAATCCAATCCATCATCCGCCATCCGTAGAACATAATCCGAAATCCGAAATCCGCAATCCCACGCCCCATGCTTTTATTTGAAACAGAACGACTGACCGTAAGGCGATTTACCCTCGAAGACGCGGAAGGGTTCTTTGGCATCAATGGCAACCCGGATGTGATGAAATATATAAGGCCGGCCAAAAGCCGGGCCGACAGCGATGCTTTCCTGGAGGAGAATTGCAACCTGTATCGTGATGGGTCGGTAATCGGGCGGTACGCGGTAACCGAGAAAAGCGGGGGTACAATCGTTGGAACTTTCTCTCTTCTATACCTGGCCGGTGAAGCCGATTTCCATATAGGATATGCACTGTTGCCGGGGGAATGGGGGAAAGGATATGCAACCGAGTTAACCCTGCATGGCACCCGCTTTTTCTTTGCCAAAAGCGGTAAACAGGAGTTATTCGCAATAACAAACCCGGAAAACGAACCCTCCCAGAAAGTGCTTATCAAGGCCGGGTTCTTAAGAAAAGGGGAAACGGTTGAACAGGGAAAAACACTGGCAATTTTTGTTATTCAGGAGAAAGCTTATCTTTAAATAAAATGCATATTATGAAAATGATGAACACCAGGAAGTTACTGTCAGCGATTATAATGGTCGCAGTATTCTGTTCCTTTATGCCATCTTCATATCAGCCTGATTTCTCAGGCACCTGGAAACTGAATGAAGGCAAAAGTGATCTGGGGCAGTTTGGCAGCCGCGGTATAGCCACCAAAATAGTTGCGGAGCAGAAAGCGGATGCCATAGTTCTTGTTAAAACAAGCTCAATGCAGGGGCAGGAAAATACCACTACAGAAACATTGCCTTTCAGTGGTAAAGAGACTGAACTTACCACTGAGACTTCAAAAAAGAAATCAACCTTAAAATGGTCGGCGGATGGCAATACGATGGTGATATCGTACGATCTGGCCGTTACCTTCAATGGACAAAGTTTCGATATCAAAGGGGTAGAGAGCTGGAGCCTGAGTGCCGACGGTAAGAATTTAACAGTTAATATTACCCGAACCACACCACAGGGAGAGATAACTACCAAGGCTGTTTACGACAAATAGCAGGGTTACCCCTTATTTTCTTCCATTGGGCAATGCCCGTAGTCAGGCAGATTCTTTACCAGGATCCGCAAGGCTGCGGGCATTTCCTAAAATGATTACCTTCGCCTTTCATGAAATCAAAGACTTTAAAAAAGGACAAGGTCAATATTATTACCCTTGGCTGCAGTAAAAACCTGGTAGATAGTGAGGTGCTGAGCGGCCAGCTGGCGGCCAATGATTTTGATGTTGTGCATGAGAATACCAGGCTGGATCACAATATTTCCGTTGTAAATACCTGTGGCTTTATTGATAAGGCCAAGGAGGAAAGTATCAATACCATTCTCGACCAGTTGGAGCTCAAACGGAGGGGAAAGCTGGATAAAGTGTATGTAACAGGCTGCTTAAGTGAACGGTACCGTGCCGACCTGGAGCTGGAAATGCCGGAGGTAGACGCCTGGTTTGGAACCCTGGAACTGCCGCAGATACTCAAACAATTTGATGCCGACTATAAAACCGAGTTACTCGGCGAGCGTTTACTGAGTACACCGCAACACTATGCCTATTTAAAAATCAGTGAGGGCTGTAACCGCACCTGTTCTTTCTGCGCCATACCCCTCATGAGGGGGCAGCATATCAGTAAGCCAATTGAACAGCTGGTGGCCGAAGCTGAAGGACTTGTGCGGAAAGGGGTTAAGGAAATCATGCTCATAGCACAGGAGCTTACCTATTATGGGCTGGATATTTATAAGAAACGGGAATTGCCCAGGTTATTGCATGTACTGGCCGATGTGAAAGGACTGGAGTGGATCCGCCTGCACTATGCTTATCCCAGCAAGTTCCCCATGGAGATACTGGATGTAATGCGGGAGCGCGACAATATCTGTAAATACCTGGATATGCCTTTGCAGCATGCCAGCAATAATATGCTCAAAGCGATGCGGCGGAATATCACCCGTGAAGAAATGGGAGAGTTGATTACCGCTATCAGGGAAAAAGTGCCGGGTATATGCCTCAGGACCACGCTGATTGCCGGTTTTCCCGGTGAAACGGAAGAAGATGTGGAAGAACTGAAAGCTTTTTTACAGGAGCACAGGTTCGACAGGGTTGGCATTTTTAATTATAGTCACGAGGAAAACACATCGGCCTATGACCTGGTTGATGATGTGCCCGCGGAAGATAAAGCACTCAGGGCACAGGAGATCATGGAAGTACAGCAGGAAATCAGCTATGAAAAGAACCAGGAAAAGCTGGGGAAAGTGTTTAAGGTGATCATTGATAAAAAAGAGGCGGGCAGGTACCTGGGGAGAACAGAATTTGATAGTGTGGAAGTTGACAATGAAGTGGTGATACATTCTGCAAAAAAACTGCCCATCGGTGAGTTTGTAAACGTACGTATTACCAAAGCCTATGATTATGACATTGAAGGTGAAGTGGTATAGTCTAACTTTGGCCCAAAGAATATAATTTTCAAATTCACAAATCTACAAATCAGAATATGGCGGTTGATTGGAAAGGAGTTATTCCCGCACTTACTACTAAGTTTACACCGGACGATACACTGGATCTCCCTTTGTTTGCTAGAAACCTTCAGTTGCAGTTGGAAGCCGGTGTTAACGGTATTATCCTGGGCGGCTCGCTTGGTGAAGCCAGCGTATTAACAACGGATGAAAAAGAAACCCTGGTAAAGTTCGCTGTTGAAAAACTGGAGGGAAAGGTTCCCGTAATACTCAATATCGCCGAGGGTAGTACCAATGAAGCGTTGAAACAAGCTGAATTGGGAAAGAAATGGGGGGCAAAAGGGCTGATGCTGTTACCACCCATGCGCTATAAAAGCGATCACCGCGAAACGGTAACCTATTTTGCCGCCGTGGCACAGTCGACCGACCTGCCAATCATCATTTACAATAACCCTGTAGATTATAAGATAGATGACGCTGGATATGTTTGCCGACCTGGAAGTGTATGCCAATATCCAGGCGGTAAAAGAATCTACCCGTGATGTTACGAATGTTACCCGGATGATCAATCGGTTCGGTAACAGGTTTAGCATTATGTGCGGTGTGGATCCCCTGGCAATGGAAGAACTGGTGCTGGGTGCCAGTGGATGGATTGCCGGGTTGGTTTGCGCGTTTCCTAAAGAAACAGTCGCTTTGTATAAGCTGGTAAAAGCCGGACATATCGAGGAAGCCACCGCCATTTACCGCTGGTTCATGCCGCTGCTGGAACTGGATATTCATCCTAAACTGGTACAATACATTAAGCTGGCTGAGAAACAGGCTGGTATTGGGTCTGAACAGGTGAGGGGCCCGAGGCTAACATTGGCGGGTGAAGAAAGGGAACGTATTTTACACATCATCAACACAGGTATTGCCACCCGGCCGGTATTGCCTGAATATTTACACTTAGCATTTTAAATATATGAATACGACAAACGATAATTTACCTGTTAGCAGGATCATGGAGCAGTCAGCGGAAGCTTTCGCGGCTTACCAACTGGTAAGTGCGGAAAAGAAAGCTGCCTTCCTGGATGCCATTGCGGCCCATATAGAAGCATTGGGAGATGCGTTGATAGCCAAAGCTTCTGAAGAGACGCATCTTCCCACAGCCCGTCTGAACGGCGAGCGTGCCAGAACTACTGGTCAGCTGCGTATGTTTGCGCAAATGCTTCGCGAGGGAAGCTGGGTAGAGGCAACGGTGGATACCGCTATTCCCGACAGAACACCGGCAAGGCCGGATATACGAAAAATGTTATTTCCCCTGGGGCCGGTTGTGGTGTTTGGTGCCAGCAATTTTCCTTTCGCCTATTCCACGGCAGGGGGTGATACGGCCAGTGCGCTGGCTGCCGGTTGCCCGGTGGTGGTAAAAGCGCATGGCGCGCACTTACAAACTTCGGTGATGGTAGCAGGAGCGATACAGAAAGCGATTGAAGAAACGGGAATGCCTGCGAACGTTTTTCAGCATGTTACCGACAGCTCATTTGAAGCGGGTAAAGCACTCGTACAAGACCCTCATACAACGGCGGTGGGCTTCACAGGGTCAACCGCTGGCGGAAGGGCATTGTTTGATTATGCCGCCCAGCGTAAAGAGCCGATCCCCGTTTTCTCTGAAATGGGTAGCATTAACCCGGTTTTGTTATTGCCGGATACGCTCACGCATAACGCTGCCGCCCTCGCCAAGCAGTACGCGGGTTCTATCACACTCGGCGTGGGGCAGTTCTGTACCAATCCGGGCTTGATGATCGCTATAGAAAATGAGGGGTTAAAAAGCTTTCTCACCGTATTGGCGGAAGAAATCGCCGCTATCGCTCCCGCCAAAATGCTCCATACGGGGATACACAAAGCCTACCAGGAGAAAATGCAGGCCGCATTGGGAGAAAAGGGGGTTACGCTGGTTTCCCAATCCGCCACTGCCGCGGCTGAACTGGAAGCCCTGCCGGCCGTTGCCGAAGTATCTGCGGATGTGTTCCTTAGCAACCCCTTGTTGCATGAAGAGGTATTCGGTCCTTACTCGCTCCTGGTAAAATGTAAGGATATCCACCAGTTAACAGCAGTATGGAAATCGCTGAAAGGCCAGCTCACCACAAGTTTGATGGGAACTGATAAAGATTTTGCAGATTATCCCTCCCTGTTAAACATCGCGCCCGCGATCGCCGGCCGGGTTCTTTTCAATGGCGTGCCTACGGGAGTTGAGGTTTGCGCCAGCATGGTTCATAGCGGTCCTTATCCCGCCTGCACCGATAGCCGCTTTACCGCCGTCGGGATTGGTGCCGTTAAAAGATGGGTGAGGCCGGTATGTTTTCAGAACTGCCCGGATAGCTTATTGCCGGATGCCTTGAAACAGGCAAATCCATTGGGCATCTGGAGATGGGTGGATAACGAGCTGACGCGTGGTTAATGAATACGGCGGAGCCTGGCTACTTTGCGTCTTACTTCAAAACCAAAGTACAGGGTTCCGCTAATAGATACCAGGAAATAGAGTATCATAACGATATTGGCCGCGGAAAAATATTTACTCAATCCAAACCAGTCGCCATAAAATATAAGTATGCCCGCACCCAGAGAGGTTTTCAGTATTTCCCAAACCCATGCGTAACGGTTGCGGTCCATGAGCTCGGTTAACGCGTACACAAACAGGAAAATAAAAGCTCCATATACAAATATGGCAGGAGAGCCAATGCCGGCAATGTTTCCGAACAGGTAACTCACCATCAGCAATACAGTTATCATCTGTACCCAAACCCATGCAGAGAAGGCCGGGTTCGCCTCGGTATCATACTTTTCAAACCGGTAAACATCTTCGATCTTATACACCGGGTACTGTTCAGCCACATCTGCCGGACGCCAACCGGTAGGCATCATCCATATCCTGAATTTATCAGCGGCATTTTTCGTTTTCCAGGCATCTTTCGCCATCAGCCACAAGTGCATGAAATTAATCTTGATCGGGTTCCAGGTGCGAACGGGCCGGGTGATCCCATACACGGGTTTTATATCAGGCAGTTCTTCCTGGTAGGTACCCAGCCATTTATCCCAGAAAATAAATATCTGCCCGTAGTTCTTATCCAGGTATTCCTTGTTAATGGCATGATGAACCCTGTGATGGGAAGGCGTAACAATTATTTTTTCCAGCCAACCCATTTTATTGATATGCTGGGTATGATACCAGAACTGTGCAAACAGGTGCAAGGGTGCCACAACGGCAATCACTTCAGCCGGTACACCCAGTAATGCCGCCGGCAGCAGAAAAATGGCGAATACCCTGATAAAAATGGAAATATTCTGGCGCAATGCGCAGGCCAGGTTGAACTCTTCACTGCTATGATGAATGATATGGCTGTTCCAGAAAAAATTAAATTCATGATCAATGCGATGGGTGAGGTAGCCCGTGAAGTCGAGCGCAAGAAACGCAACCAGGTAAACCAGGAAAGTCGACCTTACATGAATGATAGCCAGGTGTTCTACCATCCAGCTATAGGAGATCAACGCAATACTTAATCCCAATACATCTTTTGTAACATTCGTAATACCGGAACTGAGGCTCGACACCATATCCATGTTCCGAACCGTATCTTTGCCTTTACGCCACCCATACCATTTTTCAAATAATACCAGCAATAAAAATGCGGGCATGGCGATGAGTAATATTTTTCCGTAAGTTTCCATATGGCAGCAGGATCTTTCCTGTAACAAATGTATAAATGATTGCCAGATTGAAGAATTATTTTGTGAACAAATGATAATAAAGCCTTTTCCCTTACAACTAGTATGAAAATAACGATTATCGGCGGCGGAATCATCGGATTAAGCAGTGCCTACTATTTAAGCGAATCAGGGCACGATATAACTGTGCTGGACCAGACGGATATGAGTAACAATTGTTCTTATGGCAATGCCGGGTATGTTTGTCCCAGCCACTTTGTTCCATTAGCTACCCCCGGTATTGTAAAGCAGGGCCTGAAATGGATGTGGAATTCGAAAAGCCCGTTTTATGTTCAGCCCCGGCTGGATGGGGCCCTGATCGACTGGGGGATGAAGTTTATGCGTTCCGCAACGCCGGAACATGTGGAAAGATCGGCTGTTCCCCTGCGGGATATAGCCATCATCAGTAAAAAATTATACGAGGACTGGGCCGCATTGCCTGCTTTTGATTTTGCGTATGAGCAGAAGGGGTTGCTGGAAATTTTCCAGACGCCAAAAGGGGCCGGGCATGCCAGGCATTTGGTGGAAAAAGCCCATGAGTTGGGATTAAGCGATACGCAGTTGCTGGATTATACAGCCCTGCAACAGTTAGAGCCACACACCCGGATCAACGCCTTAGGGGCTGTTCTTTTTAGATGTGATGCGCATCTCTATCCCAATAAACTGATGCGCCAGTTGCTGGCGGCGCTGAAACAAAAAGGGGTAAAATTACAGGGTAATGAAACAGTAAGTGGCTTCAGGAATGAAAAAGGAGCGGTTACCCAGGTACTTGCTAACGGCAAAGTATACGATACCGATGCGGTGGTGATCGCCTCCGGCTCCTGGAGCCGGGAACTGGCGGCAAAACTGAATGTAAAGATACCTTTGATGCCCGGAAGAGGATATTCGGTAACGCTGGAAGACTCGCCGTATAAAGTAAACCATCCTGCCGTGCTGGTAGAAGGCCGGGTTGCCATTACACCTATGGATGGAAATAAAATACGGTTTGGCGGAACGATGGAAATTACTTCCACCCAAACACCTCCCCGCATGAACCGTGTACAGGGAATTTTGAATGCGGTGGAGCGTTTTTATCCCGAATTCAGGATAAGTATGCCTCCGGCTGAAAAAATATGGTACGGTTACCGTCCCTGCTCTGCGGATGGATTGCCCTATATCGGTCGCACCCCCCAGTGGAAAAACGTTGTGATGGCAACCGGTCATGCTATGGTGGGATTGAGTCTCGGGGCGGGAACCGGCAAACTGGTCAGCGAGATCATCAATGAACAACCCACTTCTATGGATATTTCAGCTTTCAACCCGGCACGCTTCGGCTGATAAAAAAAGGATGAATGGCGGATTCGGTGTTCCTTAAATTGTACTTTTACCCTTTATTATGAGCCAGGCAGTTAATTACTTACCATACGCGAGCACGGGATATTTTTCTAAGATCGTTACAGATTACCTGTCACAGTCACCCCAACTCCGGCCTTTTTATCAGCATCCGCCTACCATCGCCGGCATCCGGCAGTCATTGGAAGCACGCAAAGCATTTGCCACCCCCCGTAAGCTGTTGGTGGAAGTACTGAACGAACAGTATGAAGGGTTGGTGCTGCCGAAGAAAGTAAAGCGGAACATAGAAGCTCTCGCGAATGATAACACGTTTACGGTAACAACCGCCCACCAGCCTAATATTTTCACTGGACCACTTTATTTTATTTACAAGATACTCCACGCCGTTAAACTGGCCGAGGAACTTTCTGCGGAATGGCCCGGGTATACATTTGTACCTGTTTATTATATGGGTAGCGAAGATGCCGACCTGGATGAGCTGGGATATGTAAATGTGGGCGGGCAAAAGTTAATATGGGAAACCCGGCAAACGGGTGCGGTGGGAAGAATGAAAGTTGACAAAGGCCTTATTAAACTGATCCACGCCATTAACGGGCAGGCCGGTGTGCTTCCCTATGGAAAGGAATTGCATGAATTGTTTACCCAAGCGTATGCGGAAGGTAAAACGATTCAACAGGCCACTTTGGAGCTTGTAAATACTTTATTCGGAGACTACGGTTTGGTTGTGCTGATACCGGATAACGCCAGGCTTAAAAAAGCATTTCAGCCGGTGGTTGAAAAAGAGTTGTTAGAAGGGTTCTCTCATACAATAGTGGCTGATACGATCGCCCAACTGGGGCAGCACTATAAGGTGCAGGCGGGGGGCAGGGAAATTAACCTGTTTTACCTGCTGGACAATAAGCGCGAAAGGATAGAACTGGAGGGAGAGAGGTATGAGGTAAAGGCTTCGGCACTGACCTTTACACAAACAGAAATTCTGCAGGAATTGAAACAATACCCGGAACGGTTCAGTGCCAACGTAATATTAAGAGGGGCTTTCCAGGAAACAGTACTGCCCAATATCGCCTTTATCGGAGGAGGGGGGGAACTGGCTTACTGGCTGGAACTTAAACAGGTATTTGCTGCTGTACAGATACCCTACCCGGTTTTGGTGCTGCGGAATTCATTCCTGTTCATGAACAAAGAACAGGCTTTACGGGTTGAGAAATTAGGGTTTACTTATGCTGACCTCTTTAAGGAAGAATTTACCCTGGTGAACACGCTTGTGAAACGGGAAAGCGAGAACCAACTGGATCTTGCTAAAGAAACAGAAGATGCCCATGCTTTTTACAGCGGGTTGAAGAAAATAACAGATGCGGTGGACGTAACCCTTACCGACCATGTTGCGGCACTGGAGGTACAGGCCGTGAAGCGGATAAAAGAGTTGGAGAAGAAAGTGCTCAGGGCGGAACGTACCCGGTATGAGATACAGCAAAAGCAGATCGCAGCAATAAAACAGGAACTTTTCCCCGGTAAGAGCCTGCAGGAGCGGGTTGATAATTTCTCACTACACTATGCACGCGAAGGAAAGGGCTGGATACAGACCGTCTACAAACTTTCGTTTGGTCTTGCGCCCGGGTTTGGTGTTTTCGCTATTCCTTAATTATTCATCAAAGCTGTTGGGCCAGTCTTTTTTCAGGGCAGCTACTTTACCGCTTACTTCATGGCTAAGCTCCTGCTTATAATGCGCAATAGATGCGGAGACAGCACCGTTGGCCGTGCCGATGATCTGCGCCGCTAATATTCCCGCATTTTTGGCCGCATTTAAAGCAACCGTGGCTACAGGTACGCCGTTTGGCATCTGCAATATGGATAATACAGAATCCCATCCATCTATAGAATTGGAAGATTTAACAGGCACACCTATCACGGGTAATGTTGTTATGGAAGCCACCATTCCGGGTAAATGGGCCGCGCCACCGGCTCCGGCAATAATAACGTGGAGGCCCCGCTCTTTTGCCGTAGCAGCATAGTCAACCATTCTTTGCGGTGTCCGGTGTGCCGATACCACGGTTAATTCAAAAGGGATGTCAAACTGTTTCAGTATATCTGCGGCAGCCTGCATAATAACAAGGTCGCTATCGCTTCCCATTATGATGCCTACCAGCGGTGTCAGTTGTGCCATGGCTTTGGTATTGAAGGCAAGATACTATTTTTATAAAGACCCGGCCCCGCAACTTACGACATACAACACACGACTTACGACTTACGACTTACGACGTACAACTTACGACTCACAACATACGACTCACAACTTACGACTCACAACCTACGGCAAAAAGTATCCGGCAATATTCCTGAGTACCGGGGCCGCTTTGGCCTGCTGGATCCTAATCCGGATTGTATTGGTTTCGGCGGTATCGAATTGCGCGATCTTTTTTCTGCCGATGGTGGTGCCGGAATACACCTGCCGGTAGGTACTGCCATCATATACCTCAATGCTGAAGGAGATTACACGCTGGCCGAATGACAGCATTTCTTCCAGTACCAGTGTATTCAGCTTTTTCTTGTCGGGAAGTTGTAGTACCAGTTCAGTATTCTCTTTTTTCCCGGAAACCCAGTAGCTATTGGTATTATGGTCAGTTAAAGTAACCAACCCTGCCTGCTTTCCTGTATTTGCGCTCAGCCTGGCATTTACCAGCAGGTCGTTGGCAAAAGCAGCATCGCGGATTTGTCTGAAACCCATTAACGCTGCGGAGTCTATGGCATTGATCCTGCCGGTTCTGTCGGGCGGAACATTTAATAAGAGATTGCCTCCATTGCCTACCGAATGCAGGTAGAGGTTAAACAGGGTTTCGGGTGTCTTTACCTTCTTGTCTTCTTCGGGGTGATAGAACCATCCGGGTCGGATAGACACATCTGCCTCAGCCGGCATCCAGTGTTTGCCATACATATTACCCCGGTTGAGGGTGTCGGTGGGTGGTGCTCCTTCGCCCCGCTTAAAGCCTGCCGTATCCAGCAGGTTCCAGTTGGTACTGTTGATAATACCGTTTTCATTGCCGCACCAGCGAATTCCCGGGCCAATATCACTGAAGATAATCAACTGCGGCTGCCAGGCAAAAGCGGAATCCTGGAACCGGTTAAAATCGTATTCCTGTTTTTTTCCATTAGGACCTTCTCCATTGGCACCATCCCACCACAGCTCAAAGAACCGGCCATAACCCGTAAGCAGCTCCTTCATAGTAGACAGGTACACTTCATTATAGGCCGGCGTACCATAGAGGGGATGGTTCCTGTCCCAGGGCGATATATATACCCCCATGTCCAGCCCCAGCTTCCTGCAGGCATCCGCCAATGCTTTTACCACATCTCCCTTACCATCCTGCCATTTGCTTTCCCTGACCGTATGTGTACTGAATTTACTGGGCCATAAAGTAAATCCGTCATGATGTTTGGCCGTTAAAATAATCCCTTTCGCTCCCGCTTTTTTTGCGATCCGTACCCATTGCTCACAATCAAGGGCAGAGGGATTGAACACCGATGGATCCTCATTACCGAGCCCCCATTCCCTGTTGGTAAAAGTATTGGGGCCGAAATGAATAAAAAGATAAAATTCCTTTTCATGCCAGTCCAACTGCTCCCGGCTGGGAAGAGGAGGCAGCGGCGTTTCTTTCTGCGCCAACCCGTTTCGCGAGATAAAACATAAGGCAAGTAGCAGGAAGTATTTCATGAGCGATTGATAATTAGTAATTAATAATTAGCAATTAATAATTACTAATTATTAAGGGAAGATGGTTCAAATTAGGGATTTGCCGATTGCAAAAATGGTTTTTATATTCTATCTAATACCCGACTCAAGTCCCTTTCTTCTAATTCCTAATTCCTAATTCCTAATTCCCCCTCAACTGCCGTTTGTACATCTGTACGGCATTCTCGTATCCCAGGTAAATGGCGTCGCAGACCAGTGCGTGACCAATGCTTACCTCGTCCAGGGCGGGAATATTGTTGGCAAAATAGGGTAGGTTTTGTAAGTCAAGATCGTGGCCGGCATTAATGCCCAGCCCGAGTTCCGCCGCCTGCCGGGCAGCCGCTATATAGGGAGCAATGGCTTTCTCTTTAGGGCCTTTCAAAAAATCAGAAGCATATCCTTCCGTATACAATTCGATCCTGTCGGTTCCTGTAGCGGCGGCACCCACCACCATTTCCACTACCGGGTCTACAAAAATGGATACACGGATACCGGCCCTTTTAAAAACACCTATGATATCTGCCAGGTAGTCTTTGTGTTTAATGGTATCCCACCCATGGTCACTGGTGAGTTGCCCAAGTGCATCCGGAACCAATGTTACCTGGTGCGGTGTATTTTCCAGTACCAGGTCAACAAATTTCTGTTCGGTGGGGTTGCCTTCAATATTAAACTCGGTGGTTATAATCCTGCGGATCTGTCGTACATCATCGTAACGGATATGCCTTTCATCGGGTCTCGGATGTACGGTTACACCATCCGCCCCAAACAGTTGCGCATCAATAGCGGCCTGCAATACATTCGGATTATCCCCCCCGCGGCTATTGCGGAGCGTTGCGAATTTATTGATATTGACACTAAGCTTTGTCATGGCGTAAAGATAGTTGTAAGTTGTAAGTCGTACACCTGTTTTTTTACCCTTGCAACCTGCTGATTGCTACTATTCCCTAGCTTTGCACCCATGAGCTATTCCTCCCTTGAAGACTGTTTACTGGATCTCGAAAAGAACGGTCACCTGGTGCGTGTAAAGGAGGAAGTGGATCCTTACCTGGAAATGGCAGCCATACATTTGCGGGTGTATGAGAAAGGCGGGCCCGCTTTACTATTTGAAAAAGTAAAAGGCTCCCGGTTCAGGGCGGCATCCAATATTTTCGGCACGATTGACAGGAGTAAATTTATTTTCAGGCGTACCTTTCAAACGGTTCAGCAATTAATCGCCTTAAAGAATCATCCTGCAGAGGCATTCAAACATCCCATTCAACATCTGTCAACCGGTATTGCTGCGTTACATGCGTTCCCGCTCAAAAACCCCTTGTCGAAACCGGTGCTGTATGAAGAAATACGGGTAAGCGAGCTTCCGCTGATACATCACTGGCCTATGGATGGGGGGGCATTTGTTACGCTTCCGCAGGTTTATACGGAGGATATAGAGCAACCCGGTATTATGCATGCTAATTTGGGTATGTACCGGATACAATTGAATGGCAATGCGTATGAAACGGATAAAGAAATAGGACTTCATTACCAGTTGCACAGGGGTATCGGCGTTCATCAATCCAAAGCAAATGCAAAAGGCCTGCCTTTACGGGTCAGTTGCTTTGTGGGAGGACCGCCTGCGCATACCGTTGCTGCTGTCATGCCGCTGCCGGAGGGATTGAGCGAAATGACTTTTGCCGGCGTCCTGGGCGGCAGAAGGTTCAGGTATGTATACCGCGATGGTTTTGCGGTAAGTACGGATGCGGATTTTGTGATCACGGGCGAAGTATATCCGGGCGAGAATAAACCGGAAGGCCCTTTTGGGGATCACCTGGGCTATTACAGCCTCCAGCATTCATTCCCCGTAATGAGGGTTCATAAAGTGTATGCAAAGAAGAATGCTATCTGGGCGTTTACCGTTGTAGGCAGGCCGCCGCAGGAGGATACCAGTTTCGGGCAATTGATACATGAACTTACCGGCGATGCCATACCCAACGAGATACCCGGCCTGAAAGAGGTGCACGCAGTAGACGCGGCCGGTGTGCACCCGCTGCTATTGGCCATCGGCAGCGAACGGTATACACCTTATGCGCCGGCAAAGCAGCCTGCAGAAATATTAACCATCGCCAATCATATTCTCGGAACCGGGCAATTGAGCCTGGCTAAATTCCTGTTTATTACCGCCGATGATACCCAACAGCTTACTACGCATAATATAAGGACCTATCTCTCGTATATTTTTGAGCGGATAGATTTGTCGCGCGATATACATTTCCATACCCATACCACCATCGATACCCTCGACTATTCCGGCACCGGCCTGAATAGCGGGAGCAAAGTAGTGCTTGCCGCTTATGGTGAGCCAAAGAGGGAGCTTTGCCAGGAATTGCCAGGCATATTGATGAACTTGTTACCGGGCCGGGCGCATTTTGTAATGCCGGGTGTAATAGCCATCAACACGGCTACCGCATTTACTGATTATCCCGCGGCACAGGCAGAAATCAAGGATTTAAATGACCAACTGAACGGCAAGCTTGACGAGCTGCGGGGCGTGATCATGTTGGTACTCTGCGATGATGCGGCTTTTGTGGCCGATAAGTTGCAGAATTATCTGTGGATAGCCTATACCCGTTGCAACCCGTCCCACGATATATATGGTGTGGCCGCATTTACAGCCAACAAGCATTGGGGCTGCCATGGCCCCCTGATAGTGGATGCCCGCATCAAACCCCACCATGCCCCACCCGTGATAAAAGATGCCATGGTAGAAGAAAAGATCGACAGATTGTTTGCCCCCGGAGGAAGCCTTTTTGGGATATGACGGCAGCGGGTACCTCTTATCAAATAAATAGGATACAGTAAACCTTTGGTCATTATTTTCGTTATAACCATAAACATAACATATGAAAAAACTAGTATCATTCAGCATTCTTTCGGCCCTGTTCCTGGGCTCCTTTTCATTAGCAGCGCAGGAAAAGCCGGCCAGCCCGCCTGCCACTGCCACAGGTACACTGAAAAGCGGGGCCGTTATCAAAATTGATTACAGTTCCCCACGCCTGAAAGGCCGTACGATTGGCAAAGATGTTGAACCCATGAAGGGCCAGGTATGGCGTTCCGGGGCCAATGCAGCCACTGTTTTTGAAGTAAGCAAAGATGTTACTGTGGAAGGCAAGAAATTACCGGCCGGCAAATATGCTTTTTTTACTCTCGACAATGGTGCTGATTTTACCGTTATTTTCAGCAAAGTGTGGAAACAAAGCGGCGCGTTCGACTATAAAGAATCAGACGATGCCCTCCGCGTAAAAGTAAAACCCGCCAAAGCCGCAACTCCTGTAGAAAACCTGACTTACCTGGTTGGTAGCGATGGGAAAGTATCGCTGGTTTGGGGAACTTTGGATATCAGCTTCTGGGTTAAATAAGTTTTGTTAGGAGTTAGGAATTAGGAACTAGGGGTTAGGAGTTAGGAATTAGGAATTAAGTGTTACAACAAAAAGAGAAGCCGGTATCAACTAACTGATACCGGCTTCGTTATTTGCTAACAGCTAACAGCTAATTCCTAACTCCTAACTCCTAATTCCTAGTTCCTAATTCCTAATTCCTAATTCCTAATTCCTAATCCCTAATCCCTATCTATTGTCATTCACGTTCACAAAATCCGGCGGCTTGATCAGTTGGGTATTGTAGCGGTACCGGATATCCGAGTTGATGGTGATATTCCACTGGTTCATGTTGCGCGTTATGCGGGGGTAGTAATAGGCTTTCAGTTCCAGCGTGCCAAATACAAGATTTTCATTCCGGCTTCTGATACCTCCTCCGATGGCTGTGTATATATCACCCAGTCCAACATTTCTGCCGATGGGTTTCACATACGTGATATTGCCAAAGCTGAACGGGGCGAAACTGAACCCAACCAACTTCCAGGTATTGTAAAACACCGACTCTGAGTTCAAAGTAGCACGGGTAGACGCCAGGAGGTCGGGATTAAACAGCGCGGGTATTCCATAGTCGCTGGATAAGCGTAAGGGCTCATTGAGATAGGTATTGAACAACTGGGTAATACTGGCACTGATAAAATGCCTGAGAAACCAGCGGCTGTTGCCCAGTTTCCGCAGCTTTGTAAAGTGTTCGATACTATTCAAAATACTAACATCTTCCACCCGGTTACCGTTGTAATAGCCACCCACCCTGAAATTGTATTTAAAATAATTGCTTTTGTTGGAGAAATAATTACGCTGGTAATCAAACCCCAGGAAGGGGCGCGATACATTGTTCCTGTTGGTCCATCCACCGGTAAAGCTTATATTAAATCCCTCCGGTACATCCTCATTCCTTCCAAATCCATACAAGAAATTAGTATGATAAAAGTCCTGCTCAAAAAGATTAAAGGAGGCCAGCACAGAGGTGAGATTGCTGTAGTTTACCTGGTAGGTATTTTTATACAATCCCGGAACTGCATAGAAATTCCTGTTTGTAAACCGCAGCGCCACAACACGTTTTAAACGGGATTTAAAATTTTCCTGTAACTGGTTTCTGGCCCCTATATTATATCCCAGCCACGCGTCAACAAGATTATAGCCATACCGGAAATCAGATTGGTAAACTGAGTCTGTGAGAAAAGCATTCTGCGACCGGTGCCTGCCGATATCAAAACCGCCGGTCCATACGTGGTAGGGACTCACCAGGGGTAACTCTCCCCGTACATACCAGGCTTCTTCTTCCCGCCGCCCGCTGTTAAAGGCGGGAGCCGCGTTATCGTAACCGAGCGTGATGTTGAGAAAAGATCCCAGGAGGTTTCTTTTTACAAATTCAAAGCCGAATCCATAGGAAGGCTTCCTGTCAACATTAAAATAGTTTTTGAGCTGTAACCGGTTGGCAGTTCCAAAGAGGTTGTCATCATTTACTTCGAAGCTGGCAAATTTGGCGGTACCTTCTTCCATACTGCCGCCTATCGGGAACACGTCTTTACAGATAATAATTACATCCACAGAATCTTGGGAGTTGTCATCTTCCTGGATAGAAATCTTCGCATCCTGTAAATAACTAAGCGTACGAAGGAAACGTTCGTTATCGGCTATGAGGTAGGGATACAGGGTATCGCCCGGCGAGAAGAACAGGTTGTTAAGTATCGCCCTTTTCCGGGTGGTAGGGTGGAGGGCATCACCAATTTCATTAAACAGGTTCCTGGAAACACGTACCGTATCATTAATAGTACGTACAAAACCGGTTTTTTTGATCAATACCTTCCGTATGATTTTACCCTGGTACCTGGCAAATTCAGTTTCATTTTTCACTACGCCCCGCTGTGGAAGAATGGGCTCGGGAACATTTACAGACAAACTTTTACCCAGTTTCCCTAACAAGCCCTTCTTATTGGCGAGGAAGAAGACAGTGTCGGGCTGCTCCCGGTTTTGGGCGGTGAGGGAATGCGATGAAAAGAATAGCAGCGCGCCGATAATGCCCTTTTTAACAATATTTGTGTGTAACAGGTACATAGATCGTATCGGGCATGTTTTCCTTGGCGCAGAGAAGAGTCTTTGAAGTTATTGAATTTAACCCACAAAGAATTTAATGCCCATGCTAAAAAAATGTGCCTACAACTTTTTCTCCATTACAATAAATTCAAGTTCCTGTTTGGGTATACCAAACTCTGGCCCGGTGGGGAAGGGACGGGTTTCGCCTGTGTTGCGGTAGCCATGCCTTTCATACCAGGCAATCAGCTCCCGCCGCACAGAAATTACTGTCATGGTAATTACCTTGCAATTTTGATGTCTGGCGTAGTTTTCCGCCGCCGCCAGCAGTTGCTTACCGATACCTTTCGCCTGTAAAATCGGGGATACGGTAAGCATACCCAGGTACAGTTTGTCCGCTTTTTTTTTCAGGTAAACACATCCTACAAGGCCGTTTCCGCTTTCAGTATAGGTTAGGGTAACCGCTCCGGGTGTCTCCAGTTGTTTCCGCATCGAATCCAGGTCTGTCCGGATGCCATCCAGCAACGCAGCTTCGGTAGTCCAGCCTTTTGTTGAGCTTTCCCCCCGGTATGCGCTGTTTACCAGTTTTACGAGTTCGTTGATGTCGTTTGCGGTCGCAACAGAAATAGGATCGTTAGTAAGATTCATGGGAGGAAATTAATTTGAAAATCTGAGAATCTGAAAAGTTGAAAATTTCACTGTAAAAAAAAGACCCGCCAACCAGGCGGGTCTTTTTTTTCAAACAGGTTAAAACGATGGATCTGCCGGAATATTGGGGTTGCTATCCCTTTCGCGGAAAGGATAGGGGAACAGGTTGCGTTTGCGCTCGGTAAGCGGACGTCCAAACCTGCGCATATCTTCCAGCTTCAGGCCTGAAAGGTATAATTCAATGCACCGGTTGCGATACACTTCATCCAGTAACTGTGCGGCGGTTACGGTAACAATGGGCGGAAGGTCGGCACCTACGCCAACTGCATCCGCAGCGGCTTTTTTGGTAACCACTTTATTAAGTTCCAGTAAGCCGTTTACAAGATCAGGTGTTGTCTGGCGGGCATACGCTTCCGCTTTGATCAGGGTAACTTCACCCGGCAGGTAAAAAGGGATGGCTGTCGTACCCAGGATCCAAAAGCCATTTAGGCGGAACCGCGGATTGATCGTTGGATTGATCAGCGTATAAAAAGGTATACGTTTATCGGCCAGGTTGGGTGCTAATGCCGGTGGAAGCCCCAGGGTTGAATCTACGGGCTGATACAGGTTGTTGGTGGAGGTTACGGTATTATAATATGGATTGGGGTTGGCCGATTCAAAATTAAATACTGATCTTTTGGTGAGGTCCACCGCGTTGGCGGCCACCAAAGCTGCCGCATAGTTTCCTGTAAATAAGCAATACCTGGCTTTTAAGGCGTACAGTGTGTTTACAATATCAACACCTGCAGGAATATCCGTGAGGAAGGTTGAACTGATAGCATTGGCTGAAATAGCCGCCAGGGCTTTATCTATTGCCGCAATAGCCCGGGCATAGCCTACTGCCCTGTCGATAAAGGTTGTTGCTGAGATCCCCACCGTATCGGGCGTTTTTTCCCATAATTCAGCTTGTGCGCCAATGGACAAGGCTTTAAAAATACTGGCATACCCGATCAGTCCGCTTGCGTAGCTTTTATCGGTCAGTTGCGCAGCACCTGCAATAACGTTATTGGCGTCATAGATCACTTTATTACTGCTTGTCCAGATATTTCCCAGCAGTGCATTCGTACCATCAACAGCATTACCACCCGTAACCAATTGCAGTTCGGAAGTGTTCCCTGCATTGAGCAGAATGGTTTCACCCGTGGTAAGCCCATTGGCATCAGAGAGGCCATAAGCAACGTTGGCAATATAGGTACGTTGTAATCCAACAGCTGTTCCCGCAAGTCCTTTCGCTGCTGTCAATACCTGAACAGAGGTAGCGGCTGAGGGATTGGTATAATCTTTTTTACAACCGGTGGCGTTCACGAGAAGAGCTGCCGCGAAGCCGGTGTAAAATATGTTTTGAATTATCTTTTTCATACAATTAAGTTTTAGGGATTAAAATTTAGCCTGGATGCCTATTTTAAAGGTTTTAGGAATAGGTACCGCTCCAAAATCAATTCCACGGAGGATCGTACTCTGACCGCCCGCGTTCACTTCCGGATCGTAGCCATTATAATTATCCCAGCTTATCAGGTTGCGTCCGCTGAAGCTTACGCTCAGATCGGAAAATCCTTTTATTTTTCCAAAATTGTACGTCAGTGCCAGCTCACGCAGTTTGGTGAAAGAACCATCGCTTATACGCCATTGTTCAATAGCATAAATACCGGCAATATAGCCTCTGGGCACCTGTCCCAGGTCTTCCTGCTCGGCCACTTTACCGTTACCAACACCCTGGCGGGTACGGAAATCCGCATTGAAAACATTACCACCGCGCACCGCGTCTATCTGAACACGTAAGCTCAGCTTCTTGTAAGTGAATTCATTGGTTAAGGTGGCGGTATAACTTGGGTTAGGATCACCAATGATTTTACGTACGGTGCTTCCGGATGGTAAGCCACCCGTTCTGCCGGGTGTATATACCAGCGGGCTGTTTTGAACACCGGCTTCCTGCGTAGGAATTCCCAAAGCGTTTTTAAGAAGTGCTCCATTTCCGTCTGTAGCAAAGAAGGTACCGTAGAATATACCAATCGGCTGTCCTTCAATAATGGCCACCGGGGCTCCTGCATTCGTGCTCAGCAGGGTAAGTGCCTGGCCAATGCTAACCGCTTTGTTCCTGTTATGGTTATAGATACCGGTGATATCCCATTTGAAGTCTTTGGTGGCAACAGGAGTACCTGTTAATACAAATTCATATCCTTTGTTTTCAAGAGAGCCATAGTTATCCAGCAGGCTTGAAAACCCGGTAGTTGGCGCGATAAAACGGTTGATCAGCAGGTCTTTTACTTTTTTATTGTAAACGTTTACTGTTAATCCCAAACGGTTGCCCAGGAATGAAAGATCCAGACCAAACTCTGTTTCCTGCTGCCTTTCTGGTTTTACATTTTCATTGGCTAAGGTTGAACTTGAGTTTAATGCTGTTCTTCCTATATAGGAGGAAGAACTATAGGTGTTGAAACGGGAGTAAGCACCGATACCTGTCAGGTTTCCGCTCTCACCATATGCAATTCGCGCTTTAAATACATCCCACCATTTAGACACGCCCATTTTGCTCCAGAAATCAGTACCTGAAATCACATAGCTACCGCTGGCTTTATAATAGGTTTGGTTGCGTTGTTCCGTACCGAACACAGAAGAACCATCTACCCGAACAGCTCCTGTTACAAACAATTGGTTCCGGTATTTAAAGTTTTGCTGCACATACGCACCGGATACAGATATTTCACTTCTATCATCCACCCCTGGAAGTATGGTACTCGCTCCATTTACCGTTTGCACAAAGGGTGCCAGGCCACGGCCCTGTAAAAGGGAATAATTGTTCTTTTCATACTGTTGTGAAAAGCCAACTTGTGTAACCGAGTTTATCTTGGAAGTGATATCGAAATTGTAGGTTGCCGTCAGATCATGGTTAATGGCAAAGAAATTGTTGTTTCCCGTACTAGAATACCCGTTTTGCGTGGGATCAAGGGTTGAGCCGCCACCCCAGAATGCCGTGCTCACATTGTAAGCAAATGGTGGAATATAAGTGGTTCCATTTTGGGCGTAGTTATCAATACCCATGGTGTAACCGATGGTAAGATGTTTTACCGGGTTTAGTTTTAATCCAAGGCTGGCGATCAACCGGTTGGTGCTTTGCTTTTGGAGAATGTCTTCAATAACAGATACCGGATTGGCCCTGCCCCGTTCTCCAACGGCCTGAATATTTCCCAAAGCATCACGTTGCCAGATATTATGGAAGTTACCGATAATGGTTACCGAGTTCATGGGTGAATAAAATGAGTTGCCATCCGGCTTTTCGTTGGCACTGCTGTTAACATAGTTCAATCCCAGGCTAACACTTGCCCATTTATTCAGTACCTGATCGATATTGCTTCTGAAACTATACCGCTGGAAATCTGTATTAGGCACAATACCCTGGTTATAGAAGTAGGAACCGGAAACAAAGTATTTTGTTTTATCAGTTCCACCGCTGATAGACAGGTTATTATCAGTTCCATTGGCGTTGCGGAAAATATAATCCTGGTAATCATACCTCGTTACCGGCGTAGTAGTGGTAAGGGCTGGCGTAAGGATATCTTGTGTTACGGCACCCGGGCCGTCTGTAGGGCCACCAAATTTAATGGGGGCGCGGTTCACTTCCAGTTTTTTCCGAAGGCTGCTTGCCATATAGCTGGTAGAGAAACTGATGGAAGGCTCACCGGTCTTTCCTTTCTTGGTAAAGATCTGTACAACCCCTGCATTCGCGCGGCTACCATAGATAGCGGCAGCGGCAGCACCGTTCAATACCTCAACTCTTTCAATATCATTCGGGTTGATATCTACCAACCTGCTTTGTCCCACATTTCCAACAAATGTTCCGCCGTCGTAACCTGATTGGGTATTGGTTACCCGGTTGGTACCATTGTTAACAATTACGCCGTCAATAATATACAGTGGTTCCGAAGAAGAAGAGATGGAACTGATACCGCGTAATCTAACGCTTATGCCACCTGCCGGATCACCTGAATTCTGGGTGATCTGGGCACCAGCTGTTTTACCCTGGAGGGAAGCGAGTATATTACCGGAAGCACCTTTATTAAGGTCTTCCGCTTTAACAGAGCTGATATAGCTACCTAATTGGCGGCGGGTAGTTCCTTGCGAGTTACCGGTTACTACCACTTCATCCAGTTTAGAGACTTTATCAACCAGTTGTGCATTAACGGTATAGCTTTTTTCAGCTCCCACCACCAATGCCACCTGTTGCTCCTGGAAACCGATGCCTGAGAAAACCAGTGTGTAGTTCCCCGGCGTAAGAGGGGCGTTAAAGGTGTAAGCACCGGTTGCATCGGCCGTTGTACCCGATTTGGTGCCTTTTACTGTAATGGAAACGGATTCGGTAGAAGCACCGGAGGGACTGCTTACTTTGCCGGAGATGCGTACCTGCCCGAAACTAAAGGCAGCCAGCATATTGAGGGCAATAAGCAGGCAGAGGTTTTTCCATTTGCCCTGCATACTGTTAGTTTTTGTGCTCATAGCGTTGGTTTAGGTGGTGAACAAAATTATAAAACTCTTAATCCAAGTTGACGATAGGGTTCCAGCAACTCGTTACTGCTATCCAGCTCTGTAGCGAGGTAATCGATTTCAGCCATTCCGCAGATCTTTATACGCTGATGGGTATTCAGCTTCTCTGATATAGACAACACTACAGTTTGGTTAGATGCTTCTATCATAGCTTTTTTAACCTGCGCAACATCCCAGTCATTATCGGTAATACCCATTTCACTGTCAATCGCATTGGCCCCGAGAAAACAAAGATCGGCCTTAATGGTGCGGATACGGGCGATCGCTTCACCGCCAACCGCGATCTGCGACCGTTTGGCTATCTTGTCACCGATAAAAATAACTTCTATGTTGGGGTGCTGCGCATATTCATAGGCTGCAGGGATGCTTACAGTAAGAAAAGTGGCTTTCAGGTTTTCCGGTAACATGCGGGCCATTTCCAACAGCGTGGTACCACCACCGGATAATACAAACATACCATCTTTGATTAGCGAAACTCCCTTAGCGGCGGCCAGCTTCTTGTTATCGGCATGGTACACATCGGTCCGGAGATAAAAACTGTTGAAAGATTTGGAAAGCGCGCCTCCGTGTACTTTGATAACTTTACCCCTGCCCGCCAGCTCATTCAGGTCGCGCCGGATGGTATCCTCGGAAACCTGCATCTCTGTACTAAGATCCGCTGAAAGTACACTGTTGTGCAGACTTACCTGGTGAAGTATATAGGCCTGGCGTTCCTTTTTGAGCATTTCAATGGCAATTAGTTATACTGAAAATACACAGATTCACGCAAAAAGACAATTTAAAACCGCATATTGTTGCATTAAAATATTTTAATTTGCCCAATAACCTGCAAAAAAATGAATAAATATCTCAAAAAATTATATGCGATTGGAGAGGCTGAAAAGCGAATGATCATTGGTTTAATGAGCGGAACCTCACTGGATGGGTTGGATATTGCCCTTTGCGAGATAACCGGTTACGGCTTACACACATCCGTTAAACTGGTAGCATTCGAAACCATTGTTTACAACCCCTATTTTAAGGAACAGGTAAGGGGAATCTTTTCCAAAAAAACGGTAGACCTGGAAATGGTATGCCTGATGAATGCATGGATCGGAGAACAGCATGGTAAAATGATACTGGGTTGCCTGGATAAATGGAATATTCCTGCAACGAGTATCGACCTGGTTGCCAGTCACGGCCAATCGATTTACCATGCACCTCAGCTGCTGCATCAGAAGCCGGGGTTCGGTAACGCAACACTGCAGATTGGTGACGGGGATCATATTGCGGTTACCACCGGTATTATTACAGTTAGTGATTTCCGGCAGAAGCATGTAGCGGCGGGAGGGGAAGGGGCACCATTAGCTGTGTATGGAGATCATTTTATTTTCAGCAAGCGGGGTGAGGACCGGATCATGCTTAATATCGGAGGCATTGCCAATTTCACCTACCTGCCTGGTGATATGGATGCCACCAGCATATTCAGCACCGATACCGGCCCGGGTAATACGATGATGGATGCCTACTGTCAGCATAAGCTGCAAATACCCTACGATAAAGATTCCGCAATAGCAAGAACCGGCACTCCGCATGAAGGGTTGCTGAAAGAACTGCAGCGGGATTTATTTTTTGAAAAGGGTTTTCCCAAGACCACGGGCCCCGAGTTATTCAATCTCACGTACCTGGATCACGCGATACAGGTTGCCGGCGCATCCCATCTTTCCGATGGAGATGTAATGGCCACACTGAACCTTTTTAGTGCCATAACCATAACGGAAGCTGTTCAAAGAAGCCTGAAAGGCCGCGCGGGTTTTTCTATTTACACCAGTGGGGGCGGGATGCACAACCCTTTACTAATGGAACATATCCAAACACGCTTACCTGGCAATACATTTTATACAACCGACGCACTGGCGATCAACCCCGATGCCAAAGAAGCCATCCTTTTCGCCATCCTGGCCAACGAAACCGTTGCCGGAGGCGATACCCATATCGGGAACGGAAAACAGGATATCCCTGCCGTGAGTATGGGCAAGATCAGCTTTCCGGGGTAGGTGGAATTTGAAAATGGGGCAAAAATGTGGCCATTTGAAAATTTGAAGATGGGGTAGCTTGTTATCGGGGCATCCTCAAATTAAAAAAGGCCATATCCATCAGGATACGGCCTTTTTAATTTGAGGTGACAATTGCCATCTTATTTCCTGGTCTTGGACATAACACTCACGCCACCCGCTTTTGTTATTTCCAGTACAATGCTTTCGTTTTTGGTATCGAAAGAAACATAAAAGTTCTTTTCGTTGTCAGCGTTGGTGAATTCGATACAGTCTTTCAGTTGGTATTCAGGAAAGGTGTATTTGGTAGTAAGGGTTTCAAGGGCCGATTTTGGCAGCTTATCAAATGCCATTGTTTTGCTGATCCCGATCATTTCGCCGTTATTGTCATAAAAGGCATCCACTTTCTCATTATTCAGCGTAAAACTGACTTTTTCAAACCTGTCGGTAATTTTCCATGACACCCCTTTCGCATTTGCAAAAGAGCTGGTAAAATGATCCATTGCCCTGCTGCCGGATGCAGGGGCGGCAAAAGAACTGGTAATAAGGGTTAATGCGAGTAAACCTGAGATAAATAACTTTTTCATGGTAGTTTGTTTTAGTCTTTTTAAAAAATATTTCTTGTTTGTTGTTTTAATTTGATAAGTCAAAAGTATAAACGAACAATAGATAGACGCAGGACATTGTGATTAGTTACAGCATTTACAGGCACCATATTATGAACGGTGTTAACGGAAATGTTAATGAATTGGCGGAATGGGCTACAACTCAATGCCAGCAAGCATTACAGCCGATTTCTTAAAGAAATCATAATGCCCGTTTTCCAGGATGAATGAATTGACACATCTGTCCGGTTTTGGACGAACGGTTACCCGGTCGGCGAAAATCCTGCGGAGCGTGAGGCGTGAGACGTGAGACGTGAGACGTGAGGCGTGAATCGTGAATCGTGAATCGTGAATGGGAACTGTGAGTCGTGCGGCTTGAGGGGGGGAACCGGCAAACTGTGAAACCGGGCACCAGGGCTTTTAAACCCATATCCCAGATTGTCGATTCACGATTCACGTCTCACGCCTCACGTCTCACGCCTCACGGTATCTTACTTCTTGTTCTGCACCGTCGGGTAATGGTCAATTGTTTCAAAAACATTCCTGGGGTCCTGTTTCAGGAGCTGGATAAAGCGGGCCAGGGAGTCGGCATGGGCTTTTGACTCAAAAAGGCGGTCATGGGATAAAATCACGATCGCGTTGGGATAATTGGTGTTTTCGTCGTCAAAATGCTGGTTGATCCGTCTAACCATCTCGGTTGCGCTCTCTTTGGGTGCTTTGGCTTTGGCCTGCTGGCCCCATTCCACATCCCAGCCGATGATCTTGTAACCCGCGCTATCCAGTCGCTTGATCAGCGGGTTTTCCGATTTCTGGCCATGGATATCGCCATTAGACGCCCAGGTATTATTACCGGGTAGCCGGATTATTTTAACCGGGATCTTTAATTCGCTTTCATTGCGCATAAAGTCATTATAGGCACTGTCGGTCATCGCAGGGGAATAAAATTTAGCATACTGGTCCCGGAAGCCATGTGAAAAACTATGGTTCGCCAGCAGGAACTGCGGGTAACTATTCCTGACGGAGTCGATCAACCGTCTTTTCTGGGGCCCTACCTGGTTAAAACCTACTGAAAAGAAAGTGGCTTTAATGCCCTCTGCTTTAAATACATTTTTACAGTTCAGCGTTCCCGGAGGCTGAGGGGAATCATCCCAGGTAAGGAAAATATACCTTTTAGAGCTATCTATTGTAATAGGGGTACCGGGACCCGGTTTGGCGGCGGCAGTTACTACCGTACTATCGGCAGCCTTTTTCGTGTCTGTCCCGCTGTTACAGGCTGTCAGAGCGGCAAATGCCAGAGCCATAGCTCCAGCTCTTTTGGTAATATTCAGTAAACTCATAGTATTCTCATGTTATTAGGTACAAAGATAGTTTGACTGAAATATCTATGCCGGGGTTAGTTATCCTCATGCGTTTATAATTAGCCCTAGGTAAGCCTGGTCCGTTCAAGAAGTCGCGCCTTTGGGTTATCGGAATCTTTCAGAGATGGTGTAGCAAACTTTGTCGTTGATCCGGCGGAATACCTCGTCATTAATGCGCCTCAGCTTCCGCAAACGCCTCCTTTCCAGCAACCTGCCCTCACTGTCGAAGTATTGGGGTTGGGAGTAGAAAGTGAGTACATAGAACTTCTCATAGGTGAAAGGAAGATGAATGGCCAGGTGGCGGATCGACATAAAAACCAGGGACCGCCGCTGGCCGTTGGTATAGTAATCAAGATTATTGATCCAGATACAGCGGATGGACCTCATTTTCAGCATCAGTTCGGTGATCCCTTTTGCCGGCATGGCGTATTTGATCAGCGTATCCTGCAGCCTGGGTTCATCGGCTCCAAACTCATAAATATATTTAATGGAATCGGTGATGATTTCAAGGGAGATAAAATTAAAAGCACGGTCTGTAAACGCAATCGAAAAGCGTTTTTGCCGGTAGAGTTCCCTGTACGATTGCTCGATCTGGGTAAGTGCCTTCTCATTCTCATAAAAGTAATGGGTGGAGAATACTTTCCGCGATGCGCAGGAGCACAGGGCCAGCATGATGCCACATAAGACCAGGATATAAAACCGTTTAGCGACCATCCTGTGTTTTTTGGGTGATATGTGATATGCCGAATATGATCTTATCCAGGAATTTAGGCGATAGCAATTGGCGGCTTCTGCCACCATAATCCCAATAGGTAATAGCAATTTTGTCGTCCACTTCCGCAATGTCGAGAAGGATAATAAAATGGGTAGGTACGCCCACTTTGATCATGGTGTGACTTTTTTTATATAGGTCGAGGTTGTTTACAAACAATGCCACCGACCCGGTTTGCAGGCGTTCGGACAGGTATTCGAATTCATCCCTTACGCCGGGCCTTAGCAGGTCGGAGCCTATTGCGTTAACACGGTAGTTAAACAGCCGTCTCACCATCCGGTTAAATTTTGAAAAATTCACCGCAGCCCACATTTTATTTTCATCACCGGGATTAAAACGCCTGTCGAGCCAGTTAAGATATCCTTTAAAATGATCGGCCAGTGCCAGGAACCAGAGCTGGTCTGCCGGCCGCACATCCAGCTCACCCTTAAAGCTGAGTGTGCCGGCCGCTATCTTTACTTCAGCGGTCGGTTCAAAATATTCCTTTCCATACACGGCTTTACCCTCTTTATATATCTTGATCAAAAACTTAGTGTAACCCAGGGGATCATAATGCAGGGGTAAATAGGAAATTGCCGCATATGCGCAAAAATTGGTACTTCTGCCTTCATAGATACCCAGCGGGTTTTCTATGTTTTTACGGATGTTGAGCAGGAAGGCTGCTGGTGCAACATTCGGCCAGAATTTGCTGGGTTCCAATACACCCTGTTTATCCAGGAAATCGAGGGCCATTTTTTTAGAAGAAAGAGGCGTTGTATCTGTATTCGCAGCTTCGGAGGCATGGGAGACAGCACAGCAGCCAATGCAAAGTCCAACCAGCACAGCGTATAATAATGTAACCTTATTTTTCTGGGCCGTCATCGAAATATGTATTGCCTTTACCGGGTTTCGTATCAGCCAAAGATCGGCTTTGTTTTCCTAACCCATAAAAATCGTTCC
>CBDDIT010000049.1:0-146537 GCA_965229175.1 Sediminibacterium sp.
AGGCGGATGATAAGATTATTGCTGTTGCGGCAACAGACCCGGGTGTAAACCATTATAACAATATTGAAGAACTACCTAAACACTTCTTTGACGAGCTACGCCATTTTTTTGAGGAATACAAAAAACTGGAGAATAAGATCGTACTGGTGGAAGACTTTGGCGATAAAGCCAAGGCACTGAGTATTATTGAAGAAGCGATTGTATTTTACCGGAGACGTTTGGGGGTAGTTTGTTGGTTTTAGTTTGTTGGTTTTTGGGGGTTGGTTTTAGGATTTTTTTTGTGGCAAGTGATTGAATATTAGTGTTATATGGGATATAATTGAATAAATTAAAAAGAATAATATGAATATGACTACCCTTATAATACTTATTCTTGTGGGGCTTTGTGCTGGTTTTCTGAGTGGGTTAATTGGGATTGGGGGTGGGGTGATTATTGTTCCGGCATTGGTATTTTTTGTTGGCTTGACGCAAAAACAGGCACAGGGTACTTCATTGGGTATTCTTTTATTGCCGGTGGGGATTTTGGCTGTTATGCAGTATTATAAACAGGGCTATCTGAATGTTAACTATGCAATTGTTGTGGCTATCGCTTTTGTGGTGGGGGGATTGCTGGGTAGCAAGCTGGCTATCTCGCTCAGTGATGCAAAAGTTAAAAAGATATTTGCGGTGATTATGATGTTGATTGCGATAAAAATGCTTTTTTTCGACCGAAGCAAATCCACACCCGCAAAGGACCCTGCCCAAATAGCAACAAATATTGCACAAACTATTGATTGAAAATGGGAAAATGCTCCTTCCTTCTTATCTTTGCTGAAAATCAAAACTTACATGGAAGCAAATCAATCCACAGGTAAATATTGGGCGCTTTGTTTTTTTCTGGCTGGCGATCATGATCGTTTTACTGGTAGTGTACCGCGAGTTCTTCTGGCTGGCACTTCCAGGCACCGTTACCTATTTTGCGAAAGCCCTTAGATTATTTTAAGGCGTTTTCTTCTCATATTACCGGCAGCCTTTTTTTACAGGGCTGCTTTTTTATTCTCAGCCGTGTCCGTGAATCTCCCCTACTCACAGCTAGTAGCTAGTAGCTCGTAGCTAGCAGCTCACAGCTCATCCCCCAGCTAACGCATCAATCGCTTAATTAACCTCAACTTATGCGTACGTTCGCCCGTATCACTGCTGATAATTCCCATATTGTCGATGGGGTCTATCCTGACTTTGCCGGAAGAATGAATGATGGTTTGTTCATCCCATAGTATGCCAACATGTGTGATCCTGCCTTCATCATTGTCGAAGAAAGCGAGGTCGCCGCATTGAACTTCCTGCAGGAATCCTATTACTTCGCCGTGTTCAGCCTGCTGCCAGGCGTCCCTGGGAAGCGCCATGTTGAAGAAGCGGAACACCTGTTGTACCAACCCGCTACAGTCGATCCCAAATACCGAGCGGCCGCCCCAGAGATAAGGCGTGTTAAGATAAAGCGAGCTGATTCTTTCCAGGTTCTCAAGGGTAAATGCTGATGCTGCCGGTTCATACGCATTGCCACTGTATTGTAGCAGGTATTTACCCATGTTAACTTCGCCTGGCCCGAAAATGGCAATAGGTGTACCCAGTGATAAATGAATGGGAGTTCCATTGATGGCGGCCAAACCCGCCCAGTCGCCAACCAAACGCCGATCCGCTGGATCCAGCCTGTCTTTGTCTGTTATCAATACCTGTGTTTTCTGGCACCAGCCTTCATAATTATCATACTGGCAGCGTAACTGAAAGAAAAGGATTGTCTCTCCTATTATTTCCGCCGCTTCTCCGAATAAAAGCTGGCTCACCATTTCACTTCTGTGGGCGGGCTCCTTTCTCAGGGGTGCCACCGGTACCATGCATACTGCAAACGACATACCTATAATTTACATTCAAGGTATGGAATTTTAGAAAGCCTGCATCTATACATAAAATGCTTTATTTTCAATAAAGTGAGTAACAGGCGATTTGACGATATGACCGATAACGAGCTGCTGGAAAAATTCTACAGCGATGGCAACAACCAATGGTTGGGGGTCGTATTGCAACGATACACTATGCTGCTGTTAGGTGTTTGTATGAAATACCTGAAGAACGAAGAAGCCGCCAAGGACGCCGTTCAGCAAATCTTTCTGAAATCCATTACTGAGCTGGCTAAATATAAAGTATCGTACCTTAAAAGCTGGCTGTACATGGTGGCAAAGAACCATTGCCTCATGAAACTCAGGGACAAGAATATTTTTATACCAGTAGAAGAAAAAATACAACTCGCTTCGGCAGACAGTGATCAGGAAGCCATCCAAGACAGGGAAACCAGTTTTGTTTTACTGGAAAAGTCGCTGGAAGAACTGAACGCGGAGCAGAAAACCTGTGTAACTTTATTTTACCTGCAAAAAAAGAGCTACCAGCAGATAGCCGAACATACTGGATTTAGTCTCTTGCAGGTAAAAAGCAATATTCAGAATGGGAAGCGCAACCTGAAAATACTGGTTGAGAAGAAAATGAGTCAAAAGTCATGAATGATCTGGAACACATATTACAGGATAGTGAAGAACCCGGCCACGATGAGTTGATCAGGTACCTGGAGGGCACTGCTTCGGAGGAGGAACGTTTTGCGGTTGAGAAGCAAATGGCCGATTCTTCCTTTGTAAATGATGCCATCGAGGGGTTGCAGGGTTTCTCTGATCCGGCTGTTCTCGCGCGCTATACCGAGGAATTAAACCGTCAGTTACAAAAACAAACCGGAAAACGGATAACCCGTAGAAACAAGCGCCGACTGAAAGGCGGAGATAATTGGCTGCTGATAGCCATACTGGCCATATTAACTATTTGCGTTACCGGCTACCTCATCATTCATTTTTATTCCCATCGATAACCCCACCCGCCGTATTTCCTTTGCGCCACCGCGCCTTTGCGAGCCTGCAAAAAAACAATCCCTTGTTGAAAGATTTATTGTCGGCACAATCTTTCAATCAAAGCAATATACCCCGGATACGCATCGCCTAATGCCGCTGCTTTCGCCAATTCAAAATCAGTAAAATCAAACCCCGGTGCCACTGTGCATCCTACGAAGGAGAAGTTGCCCGTGGTTTCAGAAGCAAACCAACTGCCCGCCGGAACGACTGCCTGGTACTGGCCTTCGTTTCCTCCCAAAGTTATCAGCTGGTAAGATCCATTCTCATGTAAAACATGTACATGCAGGGGCTGACCCGCATAAAAATGCCAGCATTCATCGCTCTGAATCCGGTGAAAAGCAGAGAAATTACCCTGCTCCAGTAAAAAATAAATCGCGGTAGCGAAAGACCGGTCTCCGTTGAAATTCGGAGGCAGGGCAGCCTGGGGTATTATGCCGGCTGAGCGATACATTTCTTTATAATAGCCTCCCTCCGGGTGCGGGAGAAGAGCATATTTTTCGATAAGACCGGGTACGGTGACATCCATCAGCAAGATTTCAAACGATTAAAAAAATTATTGACTTGCGGGGGCTAAAACTATTCAACAACGTCGCGCAGAAGATAAAATACCGACTGGTAATTTTCTCCCGAGTACTCGCTCATCGCCATTTCGCAGGTTTTGCCAGAGGAATAGTAGCCATCATATTTCCGGGTCTTCACTTCCTCCACTTCTTCACGGGTGGCAGACTTAGTCAGTTCAGGAAAATAGAACCCTCTATCTCCCGCCATTCCGCAGCAGCCACTCTGCATAGGTATTTCTGCGGTTACAGCGCAGGCTTTACCGATTAACTGAAGCTTCTGCATCAAACCATTCATTTTATATACGGTACATACCGGATGGAAAACGATACGCTCTTTTTTTGAGCGGATGGATAATCGCGGAAGCAAATGATCCGCGGCAAAATCAATGCTATCCATAAATACCAGTTTGTCAAAACAGGTTTTGTTACTATCGGTAAGATATGGCCTGGCCCCTTGTAAAGAATGGGTGCAGGAAGTAACATCCATTAAAACAGGCACGGCACCCTGCCGGGTCCAGCTCCAGAGTTTTTCAATGGTAGCATTAACGGTTGCTGTATACGCAGGCATAAAACCTTTGGAAGAGAATAGCTGTCCGCAGCATACTCCTGTTGTATGACCGGCTATAAATACCTTCAACCCGGCTTTTTCACAAAGTTCCGTTACAATGGAATCAATAGATGTACTGTCTTTACAATCCGCTCCCATCATGCGGGTAATACAGGATGGAAAATAAACAAGGTCGGTATCATGCGATTCACTCTTTCGAATCCTTACCGGTTTTGAAACCGATTGTAACCAAAGTGGGAACGAAGGAGCCCATGTTTTTATGGCATGGGTAATACGTGTCATGGTCCTTTTCCCGGCAATCCTGTTCACTGCATTACCTGCATACAAAGCGAATTTTACGAGCTTCTCCACCATTCCAAAATGCCTGGCTACCTGCAAAGCTGTTGCGTTCGCCAGTGGGGAGTGATTTTCCCGACGTAGTCTTTTGATCAGGTCGCCTGTATTAATTTCTACGGGACAGGCCGTTGCGCACATTCCGTCTACGGCGCAGGTATCCATGCCCGCAAATTTGAATTGCTTGCGCAGGGTATGGTAATCGGCCATATTTCCTTCGGTTTTCAGGCGAAGTAGTGACCGTCTTATTTGTATGCGCTGGCGGGGTGTGGTGGTGTAGTTCCGGCTGGGGCAATGTGATTCGCAATAGCCACATTCCACACAGCGGTCTACTTCTTCTTCCACCACCGGCATTGTTTTCATATTCTTGAGGTGACAATGGTCATCGGCATTAATGATCACGCCGGGATTTAAGAGGTTTTCCGGGTCCAGCAGCTTTTTAAGGTCCTGCATAATACCATATGCATTATCACCCCACTCGTCTTTTACAAAAGGTGCTATCTGCCTGCCGGTGCCGTGTTCCGCTTTTAAAGAGCCATTGTATTTATGAATGATCAGTGCTGCCAATGCTGTGTTGAAAGCTTCAAAAACGGCAATCTCCTCTTTTGTATTTACCGGTTGTGTTACCAGGAAATGAAGGTTACCTTCTTTGGCGTGACCAAAGATGATAGCGTTGGTGTACCCAAATTGCTGAAACAATGCCTGTAAGTCTGTTACCGCTTTGCCCAGGCTTTCCAATGGAACCGCCACATCTTCCAGCATGGCTGTGGTTCCTTTTGCCCTTACAGCCGCCACAGACGGGTACATTCCTTTCCTCAGCTTCCAAAGCTTTGCCTGTTCATAGGGAATATGGGTAAAATCAAGCTTGGCGAGTATTGGCAATTGCGTGATAACCGATTCTCCTTTATTCAGCAGGCTGAGTAATTCTTCTTCGCTGGATGCCTGGAACTCGCATAAAATGCCCGTTGCGTTTTCAGGGAGGCTCTTCACTATTTCAGGACAGTAATCAAGATGCTCTATTGAGTGAAGAGCCGGCCTGTCCATCAATTCCAGGGCTTCCGCTCCGGTACTTTTTAGCGCCGGGATACATTCAGATGCGACAACCGGGTTTTCAAAAAATAGGATGCCGGTGGTTTTATACGTTTTATCAGGGATCGTACGTAGTACCGCTTCCGCTATATACGCAAGGGTTCCTTCTGCACCTACCAGGAGGTGAGCAAGAATATCCAGCGGATGCGAATAGTCGATAAAAGCATTGATACTGTAACCAACCGTATTCTTTATTTTGTACTTGCTTTTGATCTTTTGCACCAGTACCGTATCAGCCATCACTTTGTTCCGGAGTGCCAGGATGCCATTGTAGATTGCAGTATCGTAGCTCTGAAACCGTTCATAATCCTCCATTACTGAAGTATCATACTGGTTGCCATTAGGAAGAACGAAGGAAATACTATGAAGGGTATGATATGAGTTATGTATTACTCCACAACACATTCCACTGCTATTGTTGGAAAGAATGCCACCCATCATGGCAGCACCAATGGAGGCAGGGTCAGGACCCATTTTTTTGGAATAAGGTTGCAGGTGCCAGTTAACCTGCGCCCCGATAGCGGCGGGCTGCACCTTAATAAATTCACCATTCTCCAAAGGAGTCACCTGTTTCCAGTGTTTGCTTATATCTACCAGTATTCCATCTGAGATCGATTGACCACTCAGGCTGGTACCTCCGGCCCTGAAAGTAAGGGGAATATGATGCTGATGCGAGAAAGAAAACAATTGCCGGATATCTTCTACCGAATCCGGCTGAACGATCGCCCGGGGCAGCAGGTAGTAAAAACCCGCATCGCCTGCATAGGCATGCCTGTCTAGTAAGGTTAATTTTAGTTTGTGTTCCGCAAAATGCTTTTTTAGTTCCCTGGCGATGTCCATTGCGAAACAAATATCGGTTATAATGCGGCAATTTAAACGCAGTTGTTAATGGCCAGACGGCAGATTTATATATCCTTCCTGAAATAAATCCTTGTATCCGCCATCTGACAATTAACAACAGCTTTTGTGCTACTCACTTAATTTGGCGGCGGCATTTTGCCTGATCCTGGCCAATCCTTTCTTGCCGTATGCCAGTTTACTGATCGTTACAAATAATACCGGCACAATAAATATGGCGAGAATGGTAGCTCCCAGCATCCCGCCCAGTACCGTCCAGCCTATAGTTGACCTGGCCACTCCACCGGCACCGGTTGCGAATGCCAATGGTAATACACCCAGTATAAAAGCGAGTGAAGTCATGATAATAGGTCGCAAACGCAGTCTTACCGCATCAATGGTGGCCGGTATGATGTCCATACCGCTATCTACCCTTTCTTTCGCGAATTCAACTATCAGGATAGCATTTTTAGCCGCCAGTCCGATCAGCGTTACAAGGCCGATCTGGGCATAGACATTGTTCGTAAGCGATGGTATAAGTGTTAGGGTTAGAATGGCTCCAAATGCGCCAGTAGGAACCGCAAATAATACCGAAAACGGCACCGACCAGCTTTCATACAATGCTGCCAGGAACAGGAACACGAACAAGATTGACAGGGAGAAGATATAAACGGTGCTGGACCCCGCATTGATTTCCTCACGACTCAAACCCGAAAACTCATATCCATAACCTGCAGGTAAAACCTTATCGGCCGTTTCACGCAGGGCCTGCAATGCCTGTCCGCTGCTGTACCCGTCTTTGGGGTTACCGTTGATTTCCGCTGTCCGGAAAAGATTGTAATGGGTAATCAGGGGCGCGCTTTCCGTAGTGGTATAGGTGATCACAGTACTCAGCGGCAGCATTTGTCCCGACTGGTTCCTTACATAATACTGATCCAGTTTCCGTATATCCGACCTGAATACGGTATCCGCCTGGGCTACAACCCTGAAATTCCGTCCGTATATGGTGAAGTCATTTACATACCGGCTACCCAGGAAAGTCTGCATCGTATTATATACATCCGCGATAGATACACCCAGCTTTTTACATTTTTCCCGGTCAACTTCTACCTTGTATCCCGGTGTTTTTGCCATAAAAAATGAATAAGCGCGGGCTATTTCCGGACGCTTGTTGATCTCGCCGATGAAATTATTAACTACCTGTTCAAACTGTTTGATATCATCGGTACTTTCTTTTTGCTCAAGCTCAAACGTAAAACCACCGGTTTGCCCAAGGCCCGGAATGGCGGGTGGCGAGATCACTACTATATTGGCTCCTTTGATAGCGGCAAACCTTTTCTGCAGGTCTGCGATAATTGCCGCTACCTGCAGCGATTTATCTTTTCGTTCATCCCAGGGTTTCAACTGCGTAAATACCGTACCACTGTTTGATTTAGTGGCACCTGTGATGATATTAAAGCTACCCAGTGCCGCGTAGTGAGCAACACCCGGTGTTGCCTTAAAGGTTTGCATAATCGAATTCAACACTTCCAGGCTCCTGGAGGTGGAAGACGCTTCCGGCAATTCGTAGGTAACGAATAAACGGCCTTCATCTTCAGTGGGAATAAATCCGGTAGGTTTATTTTTGAATAGTAAGGCGGTACCCAGCATGATGCAGACCAGCATAACCAGCGCATATGGAGCGGCTTTGATCGTTTTCTTAACCCCGGCCGAGTACCCGTTTGTTATACGCGCGAACCAGTTGTTAAACTTGTAAAAGAACTTATTCAGGCCGGTTGACCTGCTATCGATATTCATCGGTTTAAGGAATAAGGAACATAGGGCGGGTGTTAACGAGAGCGCTACAAAGGCAGAAATCAATACTGATATAGCGATGGTGATAGCAAACTGCTGGTATAACCGGCCTACAATACCTGGTATAAAGCCAACGGGCACAAATACTGCGGCCAGGATAAGGGCGATAGCCACAACCGGCCCGGAAATATCTTTCATCGCTTTAGCGGTAGCTTCTTTGGGCGATAGCTTTTCATGGTCTATATAGTGCTGAACCGCTTCCACCACCACAATCGCATCATCTACCACGATACCGATGGCCAGTACAAAACCAAACATGGTAAGTGTGTTAATGGTAAAACCCAGCGGGATAAAGAAGGCAAAAGTGCCAATGATAGAAACGGGGATTGCCAGTACAGGAATCAGTGTAGCTCTCCAGCTCTGGAGGAATAAGAACACTACCAGCACCACCAGGCCCAAAGCTTCAAGCAGCGTAGTAACCACCTCATCAATAGAGACGGTTACAACAGAAACGGTTTCGAAGGGCACTACGTAATCGATATCTTTCGGAAATGATTTCTTCAACTCATTCATGGCCGCATAAACGCCTTTCGCTGTTTCAATGGCATTACTACCCGGTGCCTGGTAAACCAGCAGGTAAGAACCCCGTTTACCGTCTACGAATGAATTACTGGCATAACTGAATTTTCCCAGCTGGATACGTGCCACATCTTTCAGATGAACCACAGAGCCATCTGTTGGTTTGGTACGAACGATTACGTTGCCAAACTGTTCTTCCGTACTCAAACGGCTGTTAGTAAATACCGTGTACTCAAAAGCCTGAACAGAATTCTGCGGAGGTGCGCCAACAGAACCGGCAGCTATCTGTAAGTTCTGTTCCTGTAAAGAAGTAATTACTTCAGAAGCGGTAATACCCAGTTGGGCAAGCTTATCTGCCTGCAGCCAGATACGCATACTGAAATCATCCGCACGGGTAAAGATATCGCCCACACCAGGCACCCGGAGCAGCGCGTCTCTTACAAAAATATTGGTATAGTTATCCAGGAAAGGCGCGGCGTGCGTGGCATTGGGCGAGAACATAGCCACCAGCATCAATATACTGGGATTCCGTTTACGCGTTATCAGTCCCAGCCTCTTCACATCATCCGGTAATGCCGGTGTGGCAATACCTACCCTGTTCTGAATGTCCAATGCCGCGATATCCGCATTGGTTCCCACTTTCAGGGTTGCGGTAATAGTGGTACGTCCGTCACTGGTACTATTGCTCTGCAGGTAAGCCATACCCGGTGTACCGTTCACCTGGGTTTCTACAGGGGTGGTAACCGTTTGCTCAACAGTTTGTGCATCGGCACCTGTAAAATTGCCCGTGATCTGTACCGTGGGAGGTGTAATTTCAGGATATTGGCTGATGGGCAGGTTCATAATCGACAAAACCCCCAGCAGTACAATCACCACTGAAATAACGATGGCGGTAACCGGTCGTTTGATAAATGTATTTGCAATCATACTATTCGCTTAATTATTTATTGGGCTTTGGCGGTGCCGTATTTACTACCGAGCCCTCTTTTAATTTCTGTACCCCTTCTGTTACAATTTTGTCCCCTTCTTTCAATCCTTCCTTTACAATTATCTTATCATTGATCCTGGTACCCAGTGTAATTTTATGTTGCGAAACTTTGCTGCTGTCGCCCACCACAAATACAAAGAATTCTCCCATCTGCTCCACCACAGCTTTGTAAGGCGCGAGAATAAATTCACCGCGATGATTGTTTTTTGCTCTCACCGTTGTGTTCATACCGGGCTTCAACTGCCCCTCCGAATTATTAAACACCAGCCTTGTTTTGATCGTTCCGGTTTGCGGATCCACTGCCCGGTCGAGAAGGCTGATGAACCCTGTTTTGCTGTACACCGTATTATCCGGCAGCAATAAGGTAAAAGTTGAGTCGGACGCGGTTCCCGGGTTTTTCTGCAGGTTAATAAACCTTGTAATCTCTTTCTGGTCAATAAAAATATCAACCGCCATCGGGTTATCCGATGATACCGTATTCAGTACATTCTGGTTAGCGGTTACCAGGGTTCCGACCTTCGCCTGGGAAATGCCTATAGTACCGTCGAACGGCGCATAGATAGCAGAGAAACGGAGATCATTGGATAAACGGGAAACGTTTGCCTGCGCAGCTGCTACCTGGCTTTTGGCCGACTGCAGATCTGCCAGCGCATAATCCACCCGCTGTTTGGCAATTGCATCCTGTTTCAATAATTCCGTGTACCGGTCTGCATCCTGCTGTGCCCTTGCCAGTGCGGATTTTTGTACGTTCAGGTTGGCAACAGCCTGGTCGTAGTTCGCCTGGTACTGCTGCCGGTCTATATCATACAGCTTCTGTCCCTTGGTTACATGCTGCCCGTCCGTAAAATACATGCCGGTAATGTACCCGGTTACCTGCGCTTTCAACTCCACCTGGTTAAGCGGGATAATGGTGGCCGGGTAATTATCGTAGTACATAGCAGCTTCCTTTTTTACCTCGTATACCGTTACGGGTGTTGGAGGCGGTGCTTTCGGAGCCTGCGAGGTTGGGCCTTTGCAGGCTCCCAGTGTAGCGAATAAAAAGGCGATCAGAATGGATTGTCTCATATTATAATTGAGAATTTAAACTTGGTTAATATTGAATGTTGCCCAGTGCCCTGTCGAGGTCGTACTTGCTTTGTATCAGTTGGAACAAGGCGTTATAATAATTCAGTTGTGAAGTACGCAGGTCCGATTCGGCGATGATCACATCCAGGTAGGTTTTAATACCCGACCTGTACTGCAGGTCCAGTGTTTTATACACATCATCTGCCAGCACAACATTATCTTTCAATGCCAGGTAGTTGCCCAGGTAGCCCTTGTATTGCGCAAGTGCCTGCGCGTACTGTGTATTTACCCTTGCTTTTAAAGCCAGTATATCCCAACCCACCCGCTTTACCTGCAATTCGGCCTGTCTTATCTGGTGAACCCGCTTATTGCCCTGGAAAATGGGTACGGATAATTGCAGGCCGATATTGGAATTGGTAAAACTTTGGTTATAGATTTTTCCAAAATCATTGGCCAGAAAACCCATATTATAGTTCCCGAAAGCAGAAATGGTGGGCAGGTAAGCATTTTTATAATATTTCAGGTTGGCTTCCTGTAAACGTTGCTGTGTCTGCAGCTGGCGGTATTCAATCCGGTTTTCATAAGTCAATCCCCGGGCTGTGTCGGCCATAGCGTCTTTCTCTATCCGGGCTGTATCATATTGTAACTGAAGAACAGCACTATCCCGCATGCCCATTAACTGTTTCAGGTAAGCCAGTTTGGCTACCACCAGGTCATTGGATTGTTTGTATTGAGCTTTGGCATTGTTCAGCGCAATGGTGGCCCTTTTGTAGTCGGTTTTATCCGTGATCCCTGCTTTATACTGGCTTACGGCGTCCTTCAAACTCTTTTCAAGCCGTGATATGGCTTCCTGCAAAACAGAAGCCTGCTGCCGGGTAAGCAAAACGTCAAAAAAAGCTTTGCTTACATTGGTGGCTATGTCAATCTTATTAAAGCTGGTGTTCTGCCTGGTTTGCAGTCGAACATCATCGGCGGTGCGACTTGCCTGCAGAACATCCCGGTTAAATATGCTCTGGGTAACTCCTACGGCAAGACCGGATGAATTGAATGTGCCGTTTCGAAGGTAATTGCCATTGAAAAAGGCAGCCGGCAACTCAAAATTATGTTGGAGGTTATAGTTGAAATTTACCTGCGGGTACCAGTCTGCCAGCCTGGCTTGTATCTGTTTTTCGGTAATCGCTTCATCCAGCAATGATTGTTGTATTGCCGGCTGGTGTGTAAGTGCATACTGCACGCAGGCCTCCAACGTTGCATTCGGTAAAGAAGAATCCGGCAGTGCCTGCGACTGGCCTGCCAGCAACTGGAATGCCAGCACAAGGGTAAAAAAATATCGTATCATTATTTTCATTTCAGTAACAATATAGTTTATCACTACGCTTTCATTCCATCCTAGCACATGTTGAACAAAGCTTCTTTTACTTTCTTAGTCATTGGCTCCCGGCTGTAATGCGCGTTCTTGGCAGCTTCATGTATGGTGCCAATCATAAAGATCAGCAGGGAAAGGGAATCCATTTTTTTCAGGAAGCCCTCTTTTTTACCCCTGTCGATCAGTTCATACATGGGTGCTTTTAACTGTTTGGTAAGTTCTTTGGTGCAGTCGTTAATAAAAGGGGAATGATAAAACTGGTCCATCAGCAGTACTTCCTCAAAATTCTCCAGCCTGAACCGGAGAATATTCATCCATACCACTTTGAAGCCCTGCTGGAAAGGTATAGAAGGATCGTAACCGGTAAAATAGCTCTCCAGGGAAGCTTTTCTGCATTCGGTGAAAAGCTTGCTTACCAACTCTTCCTTATTCTTAAAATAAATATACAGTGTTCCGGTAGCCATCCCCGCCACTTTGGCAATCTCGCACATGGTTATGCCGGCCAGCCCTTTTTCCTTTACAAGCCCCAGCGTAGACTGGAATACCTGTTCGATCTTCTTATCATCGCGCGGTTTCAAGAAACAAACTTAAGTGAATAATTATTCACTTAACAAAATTATTTTGCACCCTGGGCACAGGAATAGGTTTCCGGAAAGGAAATCGTATAAAAGTCAGCCATTAACAATCGTTAGTTAACTTATTAACGCATCATACAATATTTCTACCGGATGCAGTGCTTTCTTACGGGTGCCGTCTTTGATCTGGTGACGGCAACTGGTACCCGGGGCGGCAATAATCGTATCATCGGGCTGTTCACGAACGGCGGGAAAAAGCACCAGCTCTCCTATTTGCATCGACAGGTTATAATGTTCTTTTTCAAAACCGAAGGAACCAGCCATTCCGCAACAACCGGATGGTATGGTCGTAACGCTGTAATTTTCGGGTAAGGATAATAGCTGTGTAGTGAACGCAGTGGAAGAAACCGCCTTTTGCTGGCAATGTCCATGCAGTTTGATTATTTTTTCTTCTTTTGAAAACGAAGACGAAGTGATATTGCCTTTTGTAATTTCCGCCGCCAGGAATTCATCTATGGTGTACGAGTGTTTTGCCAACGCTGCTGCCGCAACCAGGTTTTCATCCGTTGCCAGGTCGGGATATTCGTCGCGGAAAGTTAATATAGCCGAGGGTTCAATACCAATTAAAGGTGTGTCTTTTGAAATGAAGGGTGATAGTAGTTCGATATTCCGGTTGATGATTTTTTTTGCATCACGGACCAGTCCTTTGGAAAGCCAGGTTCTCCCGCTTTCTTCGTGCTGTGGTATCACTACTTCGTAACCCAGCCGTTCCAGCAATAAAATAGCTTTACTACCAATATGCACATCGTTATAATTGGTGAACTCGTCGCAAAACAGATACACCTTTCGTGTTCCGCGTATATCATTGCTTTTCTTATGTTGCCGGTACCATTTTTGCAACGTGGTGCGCGCCAGTTTTGGCATGGATCTCTTAACTGCAAACCCGGCAAAGTGCTTAATGATGCTTCCGGTAAGCGGATTGGACACTAAGAAATTATAAACCCGGGGCATGGTCATTCCCAGTTTGGCGGAGGCCGAAAACCGGGCAATCAGTTTAGAGCGGAAAGGCACGCCATTCGCATCATAATACTGTTGCAAAAACTCCGCTTTTAATTTAGCCATGTCAACATTCGACGGGCATTCTGATTTACAGGCTTTGCAGCTCAGGCACAAATCCATCACCTCATAAATCTCTTTATGATCAAAACGGTTTAGCTTGTTGGAATGGGTCAGGAACTCCCGTAAAATATTGGCCCTGCCGCGTGTGGAATCCTTTTCATCACGTGTAGCCATAAAAGACGGACACATGGTACCACCGGCGGCATGGGTTTTCCGGCAATCGCCCGAGCCATTACACTGTTCGGCATGTTGTAGTATATTCTGGCGATGAAAGCGAAATGTTGTGGTGAATTCCGGGGTAAACTGGCCGGGTTCATACCTGAGCATGGTATTCATCGGCGGGGTATCGACAATTTTATTGGGATTGAAGATATGATCGGCATCCCAGCAATCTTTGATATTGCGGAACAGTTCATAGTTCTTCTCTCCCACCATCTGTTTAATAAATTCCCCCCGTAACCTCCCATCGCCATGTTCTCCGCTTAAAGAACCCCTGTATTTTTTTACCAGGGTAGCTACTTCCTGGGCAATGGTTCGGAATAATTCATTTCCCTCTTTTGTTTTGAGGTTGATAATAGGCCGCAAATGCAGCTCACCCGATCCGGCATGTGCATAGTGCACAGCATGCAGATCATACCGGGTGAGAATATGATTAAATTCGCGGATATAGGCCGGCAGATCGCGCACAGCAACGGCTGTATCCTCGATAACCGGTACCGCTTTCTCATCGCCCGGCAGGTTACTGAGCAAACCCAGGCCCGCTTTTCGCAGTGTCCATATTTTCTTGGTATCGTTTCCAAAAAGCACCGGGAAATGATAGCCTAACCCGGTTTCACGCATTTCAATTTCAACCTTTTTGGTAATTTCCCATACCTCCTCCCGGGTGTTTTTAGCAAACTCAACAACCAGTATGGCCCCGGGATCACCTTTTACAAAGAAGCGGTTCTTGCTTTGTTCAATATTGTCTTTGGTACATTCAAGTATATAATGATCAATCAGTTCACTGGCACTGGGTTTGTGTTTTACAGCGATCAGGTTAGCGCGCAGTGCTTCATCAACCGAATTAAAATGCACGCATAAAAGGCCTGTTTCTTTGGGTGGTAAAGGCACCACCGTAAGTTTTATTTCCGTTATGAACGCAAGTGTTCCTTCAGAACCTGCTATCAGGGAACAGAAATTAAAATCATCGCCACCTGCCGTAAAAGGAGCTGTTTCCACCAGCAGGTCAATCGCATAACCGGTATTCCGTCTCTCAATAGATTTCTTTGGAAACTGCCTCCTGATCTCAACCTGGTTATCATAGTTACCCAGTATACTCCGGATATTTCTGTATAGTTTGCCTTCCAGCGTTGGCAGCTCACATTTTTCGTGGAAAGCGTCGGGGTCCAACTCGCCAAAAACCACTTCGGAACCATCACTCAGGAATGCGGTCACTTCCAGCAGGTGTTCGCGTGTACTTCTATAAATGATCGAATTGGAACCACAAGAGTTATTACCCACCATACCTCCTATCATCGCACGGTTGGCGGTGGAGGTTTCGGGACCAAAGAACAATCCATGCGGCTCAAGAAAGCGGTTCAGCTCATCCCGTATCACGCCGGGCTGAACAATCACATAATTTTCCTCCGCATTCAGTTCTATAATTTTATTAAAATGCCTGGATACATCAACTACGATACCGTTTCCCACCACCTGCCCGGCCAATGAGGTTCCTGCAGTACGGGGAATAAGCGATGTTTTATTCTCCCTCGCAAAACGGATCAGCGTTTCGATATCATTTTTTGTACGGGGAATGGCAACAGCCAAAGGCATTTCACGATAAGCCGAGGCATCAGTGGCATACAGGGTGCGGGTAGTAGTATCGATGTGCAGTTCCCCTTCCAGTTGTTGCGCCAGTTGCTTCAGCTTTGCCTTCATCAGTGCATAGGTAATTTTGCTGCACGAAGGTAAGATAATTGAAGCTCATTTCCGGGAGATTTCCGCAGAGGAACATAACTATCATCGCAAAAAATAATATTATCAGATACAGCGAAACGAATACGATCACTACCCTACCCGGATACAGGAACAGCAGCTGAGGTTTTGTGTGTTGGAAGTATGGATATTGCTGGTTTAGATAAATGAATCCGCCTCCCGGTAGGCATTTATCAGGGCTTGTTCGCCTTCCTTGCCAGGAGTAGCATTACCGTGTTCCATTCCGAATACACCTTTGTAACCTTTGTTGTGGATGTGTTTAAAGATATTTTTATAATTCATCTCCCCGGTACCGGGTTCTTTTCTGCCCGGATTATCGCCTATCTGGAAGTAGGCAATTTCATCGTAACACAGATCAATATTCTTTATCATGTTCCCCTCGTTTCGCTGCATGTGGTACATGTCGAACAGTATTTTACACGAGGGGCTGTTAACGGCTTTACAAATCGCATAAGTTTGATCGGAGGTTCGGAGAAACAAATCGGGCGTGTCACTCAGGGGCTCCAATACCATTACGATGCCATGGGGCTCAAATATTTCAGCGCCCAGGCGGAGACATTCGATCACATTTCCGGTTTGTATTCCCATGGGCAAGCCCCGATCATAGTTTCCCGGCACTACGGTTACCCATTTGGCATGACAGCGCTTTGCCACCTCAACAGCGGTTTTGCAGTAGGCCACAAACTTGTCACGCCATTCTTTCTTTCCTCCGGCCATATTGGTATGCAGGGGCCAGTTGTCGAACACCACCACAAAAACACCCATTGTCATACCCAGCTCTGACAGTGTACCACCTATTTTTTTCTGCATCTCAACCGGCCTGTCCATCATTCCATTATCCTCAATGGCCCTGAAGCCCATGCTATGCGCATACCTGATCTGGTCGATAAAATCCGCGCCTCCGTTGTTTTTAAACATCCCATCATGGAATGCATAATTGCAATTAAAAGTTTTAGCACTGTCGGCAATCCCCTTTTCTTTTCCCATTATCTCTGAAAATGTCAATAAAGACCCGCCGGCCAGTAAACTTTGTTGCATGAATTTTCTGCGTTCCATGATTCCCTTTTTATACAATAAATGTAGTAATATCAATAGCAGCACTACAATATTTTTTATTCACTACTTCTATAAGGGCTATCCTACCGCACATTTTTAATTCCCCAATAATTCCTATCTTGAAACCCCCAAATCTGCCATGTGAAAAAATTGACGATCCTGCTTTTTTATTCCTGTCTGTCTTTGTCTATCTCCGCGCAGAACAATGCCGGTTTTACCCGCTACCGGCAAACTCTTCCCAATAGCAGCCTATCGTTTACAATGGTTCCCATTCCAGCCGGTAAATTCCTGCTGGGAAGTGCGGCTTCGGAGAAAGGCCGCGGAATGGATGAGGGGCCGCAACGAACTATAAACATATCGGGTTTCTGGATGGGAGCTTATGAAGTTACCCGGGACGAGTTTGATATATTTTTAAAAGACGAAGCCACCAGCCTGAATGTTGATGTAGACGCCGTTACCCGCCCCAGCCCACAGTATATTGATTTCAGCCAGGGTATGGGAAAAGAAGGCGGATACCCGGCCAATAGTATGTCGCAATACAGTGCGTTGATGTATTGCCGGTGGCTGTACCAGAAGACCGGGATATTTTACCGGCTGCCTACCGAAGCCGAATGGGAGTACGCCTGCCGCGCAGGTACCCTAAGCGCTTATTATTTTGGAAATGATCCCGGTGAATTGGGTAAGTATGCCTGGCTGAATTCCAACAGTGGTGAGAAATTTCAGAAGGTTGGGCAGAAGCTCCCGAATGGCTGGGGCCTGTATGATATGCTCGGTAATCTTATGGAGTGGACACTGGATCATTATGCGGGGGGCAGGTATGACGAAATAGAAGACAATAGTAAAGACCCTGTAGCCGCTGTAAGTACCTATCGTTATCCCAAAACACTGCGTGGCGGAAGTTATGCAGAATCCGCGGAGGATTTGCGTGTGGCGAAAAGATTTAAATCAGATCCTGAATGGAACCGGCGGGATCCCCAGATTCCTAAAAGCAAGTGGTGGTTAACGGAAGCGGCCTGGGTGGGCTTTCGTGTTGTGAGGCCCGAAAAGCAGCCTTCCACTGAACAGGTGAACGAGTTTTTTAAACAGTATCTTGGTAAATAATCATTAAATACAATTGCTATGTCCAATGATGTAATACGTTCTTCGAGAAGGGATTTTGTAAAGCAAACCGGTTTGTTAGCGGGTGGCATAATAGCTGCTCCGTTGGTTTCCCGCGCCAATTATTTTTCCGGCGCGGACGATGTGATCAAAATAGCGGTAGTGGGTTGCGGAGGCCGGGGCACCGGGGCCGCGAGGCAGGCCTTACTGAGCAAGCAAAACGTAAAAATCGTGGCAATGGCCGACGCGTTCAGGGATAATCTTGACAGCTGTTATAAATCTCTCACGGCAGACGGCGACAATGAATCCGCATCCAGTAAAAATATCAGTTTGAAATCACGGGTGGATGTTCCGGAAGAAAGAAAATTTACAGGATTTGATGGCTACAAAAAAGCCATTGCACTGGCGGATGTAATTATACTGGCAACCCCACCGGGTTTCAGGCCTGTTCATTTTGAAGAAGCCATTGCACAGAATAAGCATGTGTTTATGGAAAAGCCGGTAGCGGTAGATCCGGCGGGCGTTCAGAAAGTGCTGGATATAGCGGCCATTGCCAAACAGAAAAAGCTGAATGTTGTAGTAGGATTGCAACGACATTACCAAAATTCTTACCGTGAGTTGTTCAAACGGAAAGACATGATCGGAGACATCACGTCAGCCCAGGCCTGGTGGAATAATGATGGTGTGTGGGTAAGGCCGAGAAAGTATAACCAGACGGAAATGGAATACCAGATGCGTAACTGGTATTATTTTAACTGGCTTTGCGGAGATCATATCACCGAACAGCATATTCATAACCTGGATGTGATTAACTGGTTCAAAGGAAGCTACCCCGTACGGGCCCAGGGAATGGGCGGACGCCAGGTGCGTAAAGGAAAAGATCATGGAGAAATATTTGACCATCATTTTGTAGAATTTCAGTATGCAGATGGCTCCATACTGAACAGCCAGTGTCGGCATATTCCCGGAACCATGAGTCGTGTGGATGAATTACTGGTAGGCACCAAAGGAAAAATACAATGCGGAGCGGCCAATATAGTAGATGCCACTGGCAAGGTGCTATACCAGTTCGACAGGAAAACAGAGAATAACGCTTACCAGCAGGAACACGATGAGCTGTTTGCGGCTATCGCCAAAGGTGAATACAAGTTCATGGATGCTGAGAACGGTGCCAAAAGCACCATGACCTCCATCCTGGGCCGTTTTGCAACTTACAGCGGCCAGGTGGTGGAATGGGATAAAGCCCTGGCATCGGGCATCAGCATCGCTCCCAAATCCTACGACTGGGATGCGCTTCCGCCGGTACTTCCCAATGCCGATGGATTTTACCCGGTGGCGGTGCCGGGAGTAACCAAGTACGTGTGATTTTTAATCTGAAAATGATTAATACAATAAGGTAATACTACCCGACATTGTACCCAGTTTATCGGAAGGCTTGATCACGTAGTAGTAGGTGCCTACGGGCAATGGCTGGCCATTGAATTTTCCGTCCCAAGGTTTTTCGTAGCCGATAGAATGAAAGAGGAGCCGGCCATACCGGTCGAAGATGTCTACACGGCATTGCGGGTACACGCTTAATGCGGGAAACTGCCAGGTATCGTGTACCCCATCCCCATTGGGTGAAAAAGCGTTGGGGGGTGTGGGTATCAGGATATTCACTTTCACCGGGTAAACATCCGTACAGCCAAATAAGGTAGTGGCCCGGATATAGTAAGTTCCGGTTAAATCAACCGCTTCGGCAAAGGGTACCCGTATTGAGGTTAACGCATCCTTCCAGTAACTGAAACGCAGGCTGTCTATATCACCTTTGATCAGGGCCGGGTTCGATATATCTACCTTGTCGGGATAATAGACGGGCCTGGGATCGGAAATGCTGATCTCAGGTATTTTGTCTACCGTGAGCGATACGGACTTCACATCAATACAGCCTTCTTCATTGGTGGCTTTTATATAATACCTGCCTGTTTCGTCAATTGTTTTGGCGGATGGTACATAATTATTCAGGGTGGAATCGAGATAATACGAAAAAGACAAGCCTGGCGTGCTACCCGCCGTTACGCGTGCGGCCGTCAGGTCGATCGTCAGCGGCGCGCAGGTAGATGAAGTATCAATGGTTTTAAATGTAAATGGAACATTTAAATAATTCATCGTGGTATACAGGGTATCCACGCAACCAGAACCCGCATAGGGAAAAACCTGCAGCGCAATTACACTGTTGGCCGAAGGCGCGGGCTTCAAATTGAGCGTGTTTTCATTACCCAATAACTTTGTAAAATCCTGGTTGTACCAGTGATACGACTGAAATCCATATGGCGCTACCAACGTGGTAGAATTGTAGCCGGCGCATATTACATTACCTCCTATGAGTCCCGCACACTGCTCATTCACGTCCAGGTAGGCATACCCGAAGTGGCCTCCGCGGGTACAGTCATTCACCGTAAACTCTAGTTTGAGCTTTTTCCCGGCATATCCTTCCAGGGTTATGGTAACCGGCGACCATGGCTTATAATATACGCTCGTTGGATTTTGTCCACCCTGGTTTCCGCCGGTACTGAAGCTACCCGCCAGTTTAAATCCCGGGAGATTGGATGAAGCGGCAAAATCAAAGGAAGAACAGGCGATATAGTCATTCGCATCTATATCAAATACTTTTGCGGTAAACCTCGGTTGCTGATAATCTGAGTGATCCGGATTTTGAAATACAACGGCATAATTATATAAAATACTGTACGAATTTTTGTCGGCGGGAACCGTAAGGGTATAACTGATAGCGTCGGCACCGGCACCGGTTTGGCTATTACCCAGCATTATGGAATAACCGCTTCCATTCGGACATGTAACCGGAAACCCGCCAAAAGCATCTTTCTGTTGCGGAAGTGTGTTCTTGAACAGGGTATGGTTACCCGGCACAGGCCCTGTTTCAGATAAACTTATTTTACCGGTCGAGTCTATCCTTCCGCTGGAACATATCCAGTTGTCAAAGGTTCCTTTTTCAAATCCGAGGTTGGGTGGACATTGCGCAGATAAATGGATCAGCGGGGCTAATGAGCAGAAGAGTAGCAACAAAATACCCGGGCAGGATCTGTTCCTGTGCCTGAAGTATCCGTTTGCTCCCCCGTTCAGCCACTTCATATTCGATATAAGTTTAATACAACTAAGTGATCAGGATCAATTTTTGCGGGAGAGAGAAATATTCGGCCTTGATTTTTTCGAGTGTTTCCTTCTTATTAAAGAGTTCATAGTACTCATCTACGTCGATATTTGTGTTCTCCTTACTTACATATACGGGTCCAATGACAGAACTGTCGTCTCCGTTCTCAAATTTTGCCGTTCTTACGATCCCGTTTACAACCGCTCCGTCGCTCAGGACACATTTATTTTTGCAGATTACGTTACCGTCAATCAGTCCTCCTACCACTATTTCATGACAGAGGATATCCCCGTTAACGGTAGCTTTCTTATCAATAATAACCTTATTGGTGCAGAATATAATCCCTTTGAAATCGCCTTCGATCCTGATGGGGGACGTTGTTTTAATGATACCAAAATACACCCCTCCCGATACTACCTGTACGGCAGGCAGCATTTCTGAGGGACTTTCTTTTTTCTTGAAAAGCATAGACTATAATTCAGTGATAATTAAGGGAATGTCAAGATAACTAATTTGAGGGATTATTGAGAATTAGGGATAAATGTTTTCGGAATTAATAAAAAATTGACATTAATTTGTCCTGATTTATCAACTTAGCCGTACCTTTTACACCGAGTTGCTAAAACCTGTATTTTTACTATATAATTAATACCCATGAATAAATTCAGAGAACAATTGCTGCACGACCCGAATTCAGGCTTCAGTTCCCAGGTTTCGGAAGACAAGCAACTTATTATTACCAGTTCTACCAATATATCCGGTATCCTCGATTCCGAGAATGATATTATCCTGGACGGTAATTTTAATGGGGTTCTTTATAGTAAGAAAATGATTCATATCACCGCCACCGGAACCATTAAGGGGGTGATTATTTGCAATGACATCAAAATAGAGGGCGAATTTGAGGGTTCCGTTTACAGTCTACGCGTGGATTTGAGAAAAGACTCAATAGTTAAGGGTAATATTCATTGTACCATTATCAACACCGAGATGAACCAGTTTGTGGAAGCCAATATCAAGCTATTAAGCCTTGAGACTTCCGTATTCGATGCCAGCTCACTGGATCTGTTTACGCAACTGAAAGATATCTTCAACAAGAATAACAAGGAGAACAAATACATAGAAACTTTCCAGGAAAAGCTGAACGAATTAAAGCCTTCCACTAAGTTCTATCACCAGACTATTTATGTTTCTCCATCTGATTCTCCGTTCCCATCAAGGCCGGAAGATACAACGCCAAGAGGTGATGAGGATTTCCCGGAAGATGATCCATCCAATTAATCGATCAATATCTCCAGGAACTCAGATCAGTTCCGGCGGGAACACGGGCTTTTAACTCATTGGCCCATTTGGTAATGAACATTTGATGGTAACGTAATCGGGTGATATAGTTGGGAAGTGAGTGGTCGCCATTCCAGCAATGTTCGGCCCGGTCGCCATAATCCACCACACAATTGCAGTTAGGATTGTTCAGCTTTTTCAGCATTTCTTCGGCAGTATACACCGCATTGTTCAGGTAATAAGTATCCATATCACCTACATAAATATTGATCTTGCCAGACAGGCTCTTCCCTATTCTGGGCCAGTCTCGCTGGATGATATGTGCCAAATCAAAATGTTCCTTCCAATAGGCGGCTACTGAAGAATCAATCTGGCCGGTATTCTTGTCAAATATTCTTTTGGGGTATCCGTCTGTATCCATGGGAGAATAAACGGCTTCCCATATATCGTATTGTTCCCCGCTTCGTGTCCGGCTGCCGAGTACCATCTCGCGCTGGTTGGTTTCTTTTACCGTAGCGGAAACATGGCCCAGGTAATCACGCGCGGCAGGCCTTGGTGTTCTTTTAAAGTCGCTTTCCGGGTAATACGCGTTTTTATCTTTATAAATATTGAAGGTGGTGAAGTGCTGAAAGTCGATAGGATCGGGGCATGCAGCATAACATCCGTTATATTCTTCAGGATAGAACACCTGTGCGGCCAGGGCTTCCCATCCGCCGGTGGATCCTCCGTACATAAACCTGGCCCAGCCCTTGCCGATACCGCGAAACCGCTTTTCTATCTCGGGTATTAATTCATAGGTAATGGCATCACCATAAGGTCCCATATTCGCTGAGTTCACCGCATAAGAATCATCATAATAGGGCGTTGCATGTTGAATCTCTATAGCCAATACCCTGGGAAAAGACGGCCCTGTCCATAACTTATAAAAATCATATGCCTCCTGCTGTACAATCTTGTTGTAGCCCGATATCCGAAAACGTGTTGAAGTATCCGGTTTCAGGTTCGGGTCGGGCTCTTTGGTGCTGAAGCCTCCAAAATTGGCGGGAAAATGTCCATGGAAAATAGCAAGCGGATACTTTACGTCTTTATGTTCCTCAAACCCTTCGGGGACTAGTATATGCGCACCCAGGTACATCGGCCTGCCCCAGAACTCCGTAAGCAGTTTACTCTGAATTTTAATATGCTTGATGTACTTGGTGTCTTCAGGCTCTTTGATCGCCGGAATAATCTTTGTGATATTTAGTTTTATCTCATTGGCAGTAGCGGGATCAAAATGGATCTTTACAGGAGCCGAATAAATATTGCCCGGTGCCATGTTCCAATGCTGGCCCTCTCCCCTGTCCATCGGCAGCTTTACGGTATGACCGGTTTTGAGGTGGAAAGTTTCGTATTTATGTAAAAGCACCTGCATATAATAATCTCCGGCGGGAACTTCTTTTAGCCTCTCTACCGGGTAGCCAACTGCCTGCACATCCATCAGTTGGGTTGTGCCTTTCTTCCAGGCGTCTATATCGGTACCAAATACCAATTGCGTGTTGGCTGCATCGCTTACCTGGAAACGGGGCTCTGATTTATCGGTTTTGGAAAGAAGGAGCAGCAGTCTTCCGTCGAGTTCGGTTGTATGTAGCGATGGGTCGATGCTGATGCGGAAGGTTTGGGCTTTAACTGCGCAGGTTATCAGCAGGAGGATGAGTATTCTCATTGGGGATGGTTTTGGGAATTTTAAAGGTAGGTTTTTTCGGGTGGATTAGATGGCGCACAAAGGCAGGGGACAAAGGCACAACCAGAAAAGCATAAGCGAACCAGGGCCAGGTTTGTTCGAATCTGTGCGCTATTTAATTTTATTCAAAGCCAGCAACCCTACCATCCATCTCGGCAAAGGCTTATTGCTTTTCCGCTTTTTTAGGTCGAGGTACCACCCGTATTTTTTCATCACCGGTACCTTATGGGTTTCTACAAGTTCTATCAGGGTTCCATCCGGATCCTCCACATAACAAAAGCGGCCCGCCGATTCTCCCATAGAAAAGGATTCAGCACTGTCAACGGTAAAGAGAAAGCCATTCTCCGTGAACCGTTCTTTAAGGGCATCCATATTCAGCACATCAAAACACAGGTGGATAAATCCACAATCGCCCCAGAACCGGTCGGTATATATTTTACCCGGCTGATAATCCAACGCCTGTACCAGCTCCAGCTGCACACCTCCCAGTAAAGTACTGAAAGCACCATTAACAGCTGGCTGTTTCTTTAGCAGTACCCGTCTGAATTGCTGCCCTGTCTTGTACTTCCCCGGGAAATCAGTAAAGTCACTGGTAATATCATACACCTGCTCATCAATCCCTACCAGCTTTTTATAGAAGAAAAGGGCCGCTTCCATATCGCTAACTCCAATTACAGCACCTGCTACTCCGCCACAGTGCTCGTTTTTTTTGAACCAGTCATCTCCTTCCACAATATTAAAACGGTTGCCATAGCTGTCTTCCAGCCAGAAGTGTTTCCGGTGTTCAGGCGAATCATATACCGGGGAAACGGTGCAATTTTTTTTTTGGGAAAAACTGGCATGGGACAATGAAACATCGAAAGTCTTAATCTTTACCGCAAAGATTCCTGTATCACCTATCACCGGTATATTTTCAGGTTTCTGGCCGGTCCGGGTCATGAATTGCCATATTTCAAACCCACCTCCTCCGCCCATATTGAGGGAAAGAATGGCATGCCTTGAGTGGAGTTCCCGTCCTGTGTACTGTGTCATCAGGCTGGCTTCCGCTTTGTCTTCGAATATCAACACATTCATCCCGAAGAGATCTTTATACAGCATTTTTGCTTCCGTTGCGTTGGTTACGCCAATACCTACCTGTTGGATCCCGGAGATGAATTCACTCATATTGTACCTGTTAGCTTTGAATGAACATACGAAATAATATGAGTTCCGGGAAAAAAATATCCGGTGATTCATCTCGTATCTCACCTATCCAGTGATAATACTTACTTTTTTAAAATGTAAGCCCTCGAAATGACATCCAGTTTGGGGAAGGTATCCAGGAACCGGCTACGGTTTTTATACATCAGATCGTAGTGTGTAAAAACACGGCTCTCATATTCCCCGAAAAGGGATTTCACTACTTCCATTCCTTGTATCACATTGCCGAAAGCAGGAAATCCGGTTACGCCGTTATAGGATATGGTATCCAGTTTAGGATTATCCTGAAGATTAATAAACAATTCGGTGCTGCGGGTTTCTTTACCGCTCCTGGCGAAACTGATGGTACCGGCTTTGTTCTTATAAACAACCGGTTCATCCGGAAGTTTTACTTTTTGCCAGCCCTGTTGCTTAACGGAGTCGGTATTACCGAACTGCACCACAAATTTCGGAACTACCCTGTAAAAAAGGCCATTGTCGTAGTAGTGATGTTGTACCAGTTGATATACCCTGTCTACCGCTTTAGGGGAGAACTCACGCCGAAGTTGAACGTCGAAGTATCCTTTTGCGGATTCAAACCGAACTACAAATTCTTCCGGCGCCTTTGCGCTGGTCCAGCGGCTTCTGAATGCGGGCCTGCTGCAGGATACAAATGATACCAGGATCAGGATGGATAAGAATCTCATATAACCTATTAAAAGTAGCTGATCAGTGTTTCGAGGCTAACCGGCTTTTCCATGATCCTGAACGGAACACCTGATAAAGTGGTAACCAGGAAAATAGATTCGTAGGCACTGATGAGTGTAATACGCATTTTGGGGTACTTTTTTTCTATCTCCGGTGCCTGCTTCCAGCCAAACCCGTCAGGCAGGTTATTATCTAGCAATAAAACATCGTAAGGCCTTTCCTCCAGCATACGCATACCTTCCGAGAGAGAGGCCGCTGAGAACACGGCGTAGTCCCTTTTGCCCAGGTAATCCTTAATGAGCAGGTAAAAATCAATCTCGTCGTCTATTACCAATACTGTGCGCATAGGGATGCCCGTTTAGGTGCTATTGCGAAGATAGCCCAGTTGTAGCTTGTAAACGCAGAAAATGATCAGCCTAGCGGGTAGGGAGTATAAAATAGAAACGGCTTCCTTTTCCCGGCTCACTATCCAGCCCAATCCGCCCATTCATGGCGGTAATAAACTCCTTGCTGATGGATAACCCGAGTCCATTTCCTTTTTGTGCGGTACCGGGCACCTGGTAAAACCGGTCGAAGAGCCTCTCATGATGCTCTTTCGGAATTCCTGTTCCCGCATCTGTAACACTAAATACAACACCTTCGGCCCCCGCCGATACGTTTATCTGTACGGTTGACCCGGCAGGTGAATGCTTGATGGCGTTGGTGAGAAAATTAATCAGTACCCAGGTTATTTTTTCTTCATCTCCCATCAACTCCGGAATCCCATCTTCCATGCCGGAACGCAGATCTATCAATTTTTCAGCCGCTGCAGATGCTACCGCTTCCCGGGCATCCGACAGCACAGCCGGAACGGACACCGTGGTGATATGCAGCTGTATTTTACCGCTTTCCACCTGCGACAGGTCCAGCAACTCACTCAGTATCCTGAGTAACCTTTTGTTATCCGCTTTTATGTTTTCCACCAACTCTTTTTGCTCCCTGTTCAACGGACCCACCCTTTCATCTTCCAGTAGTTTCAGGCTGAAATCAGAGGCTGCCAGCGGTGTTTTAAGTTCGTGGGAGATCGTGGCAATAAAATTGGTCTTGGCTACATCCAGTTGTTTGTAGGGGGTGATATTATTTAAAACAATCATGGTACCCATGACGCCGGATGAGTTGGTAACCTCCATCTCCTCCCTGCTGTAAAACTCCTCTTTTCCCTCTATTACGATCTTGAAAGGCTGACCCGTTTTCTCTTCCCGTAAAAACCGGAACAAATCGTTGTGCTGGCTGATCTGTGATGCTTTCCGGCCTACTAGGTCCGCCTCCTGCAGGTTAAGCAATTGTAAGGATAGCGGATTGGCAAAAAGAATGGTACCATCCTTGTCAATACCAATGCTGGCGTCTTTCAGTGAATTGATCACAGCTTCCGCCCTCTGCTTTTCAAACATTATCCGGGCCAGGTTACTATGTTCGTATTTATCGAGTTCCTCTGCCATGGAATTGAAAGCAGTTGCCATCTCTCCAAACTCGTCGCTCCGGTTAAGTTGTATCCGCTCATCATAATTTTTGCCGGCAATGGCTTTGATACCCAGGGTGAGCCTTGCAATGGGGTCTGCAATATATCCGGGGAAATTATACACAAAGGTAAATCCTATCATTGCACAAACGGTAAGGAGGATAGTAATGATAAGCTTCGCATGCTGGGCACTCTGCGCGATGATCCTGTTTTTATCCAGGATAGCGCTTAAATTGATCTGCATAATCCTGTTTACATCATTTCTTACCTGCGCTTTCAGGGCAATTGAATCCGGATGGATTTTATACTGCTCAAAATCAGCTCTTAGCGTCTGTGTTGCCGTTCCTTCGCCCCTTTCTGTTATGTTTCCTTCCTGCTCTTTTAAATTGATTTCAAACAGGGCCGTTCCCTTGCTGCTATCCAGTGCCAGCAGCATATTCTTTGTGTACTCAATCGTTTCGTAATTATCTTTCAGTATCTCCTTCTGTTCATTGATTGTCCTGTTCAGAAAATAAAACCCTGTACCTCCTACCAATAGCAGCAAGGCAAATAAAAAAGCAACCCCTAGTGATATTTTTGTTTTCAGCCGGGAACTCATGATAAAATGATTAGGTCGATGTCGTGTAAACTTAGTCGTTTCAGCAATTTATTAAATATGCTCGTGCTAAGTATCACCTGTATAAGATTCAGGTGCGGTTTCCCGATGCACACCGTTGTGATCTGCTTTTCGATACAGGTTTGCATAATAGCTTCTGCAATATTAGCGCTCTTTAGCTGTATCACTTCAGCCCCGGCTTCGGTAGCGGCTTTAAAATTGTTTATCAGGTGCCGCTGAGCAGCCAGCGGTATGTTATCAACACTTTCTTTTGACGTTTGCACATACAAAACAAACCAACTGCTGTTATAATAGGAAGCCAGCCTGGCAGTTTTGCGGATGATATGACGCGCTGTTTCAGGGTTGCTGGATATGCAGGCCAGGAACTTTTCATGCCGTAACATCTGATCCCGGGTCACTTCATAGTCTACCTTTCGTTCTACCTGCCCGGCCACTTCTTTCAGTGCGAGTTCCCGTAACTGAAGGATTTTTTCCGGACGGAAAAAGTTCTGAAGGGCCTGTTGAACTTTATTCCTGTCATAGATCTTACCTTCCTTTAGCCGCGCTATTAACTCATCTGCCGTCAGGTCGATATTTACCACTTCATCCGCCATCTGAAGAATCTTATCCGGTACGCGCTCCTGCACTTCCACTCCCGTGATCTGTTTTACTTCCTGGTTAATACTTTCAATATGCTGGATATTAATGGCGGTTATCACATCAATACCCTCATCAAGTATATCCAGCACATCCTGCCAGCGCTTCTCGTTCTTACTGCCGGGTATATTTGTATGTGCCAGCTCATCAACGATCACAATATCGGGCTGCAACAGGAGTACCGCCTGAACATCCAATTCCTCCAGTTTCTTCCCTTTATAGAAAACCTCCCGCCTGGCGATGACAGGTAAACCTTGCACCAGTGCCTGGGTTTCCTCCCGATTATGGGTTTCAATATAGGCCACTTTTACATTCACCCCTGCTGCCAGCAGTCGATGTGCCTCCTGCAGCATGCGGTAAGATTTGCCTACACCCGCGCTCATTCCAATGTATACCTTAAGTTTACCTTTTTGCGGAATTTCCATAACTAGAAATTAACGGCGATGGTAGAAGTAATAGTGGTACTTTTTTCAGTAAAGCCGGCGTTCCGCTTCTCAAATATTTTGTCGCGGCTATCCAGTGTCCTGGCTTCCACTCTCCACAAAACACGGGGGGTAACCTGATAGTCGAAATTGGCACTGAATCCCCAGGTCTGAAAACCGTTGGGAGTTCCGGTAGCAACTATCACTTCATTTTTATCCCGGTAATATTCTGCTCTTGCTGCGATAGTGCTCCTGCCGGCTACCGCATACTTAATAATCAGTACCGGGCTGTACCAGGTGCCTGAACCGGATGAGCTCTTGCTTTTTTGTTCCGACCCGATATCAAAACCAACGGTAGCCGCGCATTTTTTATGGAACTGAAGGATGCCGTAAAAATTATGAAACCAACGCATCTGTTTAACGCTGTCGGGCTTATCATTTCCCCAAAAACCACTTGCATTCAGGGTAATGTTTTCGTTGGGTTTATAGGTAACCTGGGTACCCCAGGCAGGGGTAGTATTTCCATTAATACGCTGTATGCGCTGCCAGCCGTTCAGTAAGAGCGCACTCAGGTACCATTTCCCGTTCGGAGAAGTATAGCCCAGCTTTACGCCCGACTCGAAATAAGGAGAGTTTTCAGCCAGTAAACTCCGGGTAAGGTTCCAGCAATCTTTACCGATTGCAGTTTCAAAACCAATATGGGACGGGAAAATTCCCGCATCCACCCACAGGTCAGCGGTTCGGGAAACTTTTACACCGATATTCGCCTCGAGGACGTTCTTCAATACGCCCGGTTCAGCCGAATAATTAGCATTTATATACGTACCGGCAGCCAGGGCCAGGTTGGCTCTTGTACTGACCGTGGTATAGCTGGCCTTGATATAGCCCAGGTTCAACGCTGTTTCATTGTTCCGGTTGAAGCTATATATAGAGGAGGGCCTTGTATTGTTTAGCGGATTGTTGAAATCGTATTGATAATACAGTTCTGCGTAACCTGAGTAAGTTAAAGGTGATGGTTTCGTTGAGTCTTGTGCGAAAAGATAGCCGGATATTGTAAACCAGGCCATCAATAATATTGTTTTTTTCATCTGTTGTTTCATTTGATGGTATCCAGGTCGATATTGATCTGTAAAACATTTACTTTTTTGATCCCGTTGAGTAATGAGCTCTCTGTATGCGTACGGATCAGTTCATCAACTTTTGATTTTGATATCTTTCTCGCTTCCGCGATCCGTTGTGCCTGTACCTGGGCCGCTTGCAGGGAAATATCAGGATCAAGCCCACTTCCACTTGCAGTAACCAGGTCGGCTGGAATACTGCGTTTCGGGATAGTTGGATTATGCACCAGGAAGCTGTCTATCCTGTCGCTCACGGTTTTTAAATAGTCGGGATTGGATGGGCCTTTGTTGCTGCCGGATGAACCGGCCGCATTGTAACCGGCGGCTGAGGGGCGACCGTTAAAATACCTATCAGCCGTAAACAATTGTCCTTCGAGTTTATATCCCACCACCCGGCCGTTAACCGATACGGTTTCTCCTTCACCTTTACCGGGGGCCGCTTTTGCGATGGCGAGTACCAGCAGTGAATAGGCGCCGCAGAACACCACCATACAAACCAGGGTTAGCCGTATGGCGGGAAAAATATTCGTTTTCATTTTTCTTTTTATTTAAAATGTTAGAACCAGGCTGCTACCACGAGGTCGATTAATTTGATACCGGCAAAAGGAACCATAACACCGCCAAGGCCGTAAATCAGGAGATTGCGTCTTAACAATGCACTGGCACCGATCGGTTTATAGGCAACCCCTTTAAGTGCCAGGGGTATGAGCAACGGGATGATGATCGCGTTGAATATAACCGCTGAGAGTATGGCGCTTTCGGGGCTGTGCAAGCGCATAATGTTCAGGGCCTGTAACCCGGGCAGGGCGGCAATAAACAATGCAGGAACAATGGCGAAATATTTGGCTACATCGTTGGCAATTGAAAAAGTTGTGAGTGTTCCCCGCGTCATCAGCAATTGCTTTCCTATCTCAACAATTTCAATCAGCTTGGTGGGATCATTATCCAGGTCAACCATATTACCGGCTTCCTTGGCCGCCGCTGTGCCGCTATTCATGGCAACGCCCACATCCGCCTGTGCCAGTGCCGGAGCATCATTGGTACCATCGCCCATCATGGCTACCAGCTTGCCTCCCTGCTGCTCGCGTTTGATGTAGTTCATCTTATCTTCCGGCTTCGCTTCTGCAATAAAATCGTCTACACCCACTTTTTCAGCAATGAACCTTGCTGTTAACGGATTATCTCCTGTAACCATTACCGTCTTCACTCCCATCTTCCTTAATCGTTCAAACCTTTCCTGTATACCGGGCTTAATAATATCCTGCAGTTCGATCACGCCTAATACCATTCCATTTTCCGCAACTACCAGGGGGGTGCCTCCGTTGGAAGAGATCGCTGTAACCCTCTCTGCGGTTTCCAAAGGGAAAGGATTTCCCGACTTTACTACGATGTCGCGAATGGCATCATAAGCCCCTTTGCGAATCCGGGTATTGTTTACATCCACGCCCGAGCTTCTTGTTTCGGCTGTAAACGGGATAAACCTGGGAGCCTGTATGTTGTAGATAGCCGGATTCACCCCCGCCAGCTCAATGATCGACTTTCCTTCCGGTGTTTCATCCGCCATGGAACTGAGTACGGCCGACCGTACAAAGTGGTCTGCCTGAATGCCATTGGCAGGATAGAATTGAGTGGCCTTACGATTCCCGATGGTGATGGTACCGGTTTTATCCAGCAATAAAGTATCAAGATCACCCGCAGTCTCTACTGCCTTTCCACTCTTGGTAATCACGTTGGCGCGTAATGCCCTGTCCATACCCGCTATTCCAATGGCACTTAATAAGCCCCCGATGGTGGTGGGTATCAGGCATACGAACAATGAAATAAAAGCGGCAATGGTAATGGGTGTGTTGGCATAGTCGCCAAATGGTTTTAGTGTTACACACACGATAACAAAAATCAGTGTAAACCCGGCCAGCAGGATCGTTAGCGCGATCTCATTCGGTGTTTTCTGACGGGAAGCACCTTCCACCAGCGCGATCATCTTATCGAGAAAACTTTCCCCGGGTTCCGTGGTTACTTTTACTTTGATTCTGTCTGACAGAACTTTGGTGCCGCCTGTTACTGAGCTCTTGTCCCCTCCTGATTCCCGTATCACGGGTGCGGATTCGCCGGTGATGGCACTCTCATCGATCGTGGCTATTCCTTCCATGATCTCGCCATCCATGGGTATCAGATCCCCCGCTTCGCAAAGAAACACATCACCTTTCTTCAATTGGGAGGAGGGAACGATCTTTATTTCATTCACAAAATTGTCGCCCACCGGCTGCAGCCATTTGGCGGGTGTTTCTTCACGGGTTTTACGCAGGCTGTCTGCCTGTGCCTTACCTCTTGCCTCGGCAATCGCTTCTGCAAAATTGGCGAATAGCAGGGTGAGCAATAATACCCCTGCAACAACCAGGTTATACAACAGGCTTCCCTGGTTCTTTTCCCCGGTTATGATCCAGATACAAACACCGAACATTACGGCCGTTCCTATTTCTACGGTAAACATAACCGGGTTACGGAACAGCAGACGGGGATTAAGCTTTATAAAGGACTGCTTCAACGCTTCCTTTACCAAAGCGGGTTCGAAGAGCTTATTTGATTTGTTTGACATGATAGTGTTTTTATTTCATTCCAAAATATTCCGCAATGGGTCCCAGTGTAAGTGCCGGGAAGAAAGAAAGGGCTGCGATGATGCAAATGACGGCGAAGATCATGATGCCGAATGTTGCGGTATCTGTCTTCAGGGTACCGGCACTTTCAGGAACATATTTCTTTTTAGCCAGGATGCCGGCGATGGCCAGTGGCCCGATGATGGGCAGGAACCTGGCCAGCAGCATTACGATGCCGCAGGTAATATTCCACCATGGCGTATTATCACCCAGCCCTTCAAACCCGCTACCGTTATTGGCGGATGAAGAAGTGTACTCATACAGCATCTCGCTAAACCCGTGGTTACCGGGATTATTAAGCCAGCCGGCATAGTTTACGGGGTCATGAGCGTACAAATAGCTGGATAGTGCGGTACCTGCGAGAATGAGAAATGGATGTAAAAGGGCGATAATAGCTGCGATCTTCATTTCTTTGGCCTCAATTTTTTTGCCGAGAAACTCTGGCGTGCGGCCCACCATCAAGCCGCTGATGAATACAGCTATGATGATAAAGATGTAAAAGTTAAGGAAACCCACCCCTACGCCACCGTAAAACGAGTTGATCATCATACCCAGCATGGCAAACATACCCGTGAGGGGGGTAAAACTATCGTGCATGGCGTTGACGGATCCATTGGAGGTGCAGGTTGTGGTAATACCCCAATAAGCAGATGCGGCGGAGCCGAAGCGAACCTCCTTCCCTTCCAGGCTACCCAGTTGCTGGGTAATACCCATTTTACCGATAGCCGGGTTGCCATTCATCTCCTGGTAGATGGATGGGATGAGCAACAGCAGGAATCCGGCGCTCATCACAGCGAAAATCATCCATGCCATCTTTCTTCGCTTCAGCATGTATCCCAATGCGAATAGCATGGCAATGGGTATCAGAACGATACAAACGTTTTCTACCAGGTTGGTAAAATAATTCGGGTTCTCCAGGGGATGGGCCGAGTTAACGCCGAAAAATCCACCTCCGTTGGTTCCCACCTGTTTTATGGCTACCATTGCGGCGGATGGCCCGCGCGAAACATGTACCGTATCTCCCTGTAAGGAAATAAAATGGTCTTTGCCTTTGAAAGTCATCGGCGTTCCGTTACATACCAGTATCAGTGCCACTACGATGGAAACGGGTAATAATATCCTGGTACAGCTTCTTACGAAAAAGTAGTAGAAGTTTCCCAGTCCATCAGACTGCTTCTCTTTCATTGCCTTAAACACAACGGCGCAAACCGCCATACCGGCACCGGCACTGATAAACTGGAATAGCATCAACACCCCTTGCCCCAGGTAGGATACACCGGTTTCTCCTGAATAGTGCTGAAGATTGGTATTCGATATAAAGCTGATAGCCGTATTAAAAGCAAGATCAGCACTCATGGAAGGGTTGGCATCCGGGTTCAGCGGTAACCATGACATATTCAGCAAAACGAACATGGCCAGGAGAAACCATACCAGGTTGATGGTAAGGAGTGCCACCAGGTGTTGCTTCCAGTTCATAACGGCATCCGGGCGAATGCCTGAAGCTTTGTAAAAAAGGCGGTCAAGGGGGTTAGCCAACCCGTCCAGCCAGGTTGTTTCTCCATTGTATACTTTACCGATATAGCGGCCAAGAGGGATGGCTATCAGTACCATCAACAGGAACATCACTGTCACACCCAAAATCTCTGTACTCATATCATTTAAAATTTTTCAGGTTTAACCAATACATAGCAGATATAACCAAATACCGCTATGGAAATAATGAATAAGACTGTCATGTGAAGAATTTAGATGTTATCAAAAAAATGTATGGATCTGAAAAAGGCAGCGAATAATAAGAGACCGGCGGTGATCAGGATAACTGTTAGCATATATTTTCGTTTGGTTGCAGTATCCAAACGACATGCCTTTACTAACAAAATCAGTGATTGGTGAGCCAGAACCCTTATGGGCATTGAGTTTCAGACATTAAGCCGGATTGGGTTGGAAACGGGGCGCATAAAAAACCCTACCATAATGGAAGGGCGATTTATCATTTTGATAGGATTTATCAGAGTTTGTACTCTTCGATCTTCCTGTATAATGTAGCGATACCAATGTTTAAAAGCCTGGCGGCTTCGGCTTTGTTACCGTTGGTATGGCCTAATACCTTCCGGATATGAAGCTTTTCGGCGTAGGAAAGTTCAAAAAGATTGGTAGTTGCTGCTGCTTCCTGCTGAATGTCCTGCGGCAAATCTTCAACTGTTAGCTCATCGGTACCGGACAATATCACCGCACGCTCCATTATATTCTTTAACTCGCGTACATTGCCTTTCCACGGGTGGTGTTGTAGTTGTTCAGCAAACCCGCGACTCATGGTTTTAGGCCTGGCATTTATTTTACGGGTAAACTCCCCCAGGTAATGCTGAGCCAGTAACATGATATCCGGTTTTCTTTCCCGTAAAGGGGGCAGGATAATGCTAATCACATTCAGCCGGTAGTAAAGATCTTCGCGGAAACTACCGGCTTTTACATCATCTTCCAGGTTCCGGTTGGTAGCGGCAATGATCCTGACATCCACATGGGTGGTTTCAGTACTACCCACCTTCATAAAGCTGTGGTTCTCCAGCACCCGAAGAATTTTAGCCTGGAGGTCGAGTGCCATATCGCCAATTTCGTCTAAAAACAAAGTACCTCCATTTGCTGCTTCCAGCAGTCCTTTTTTATCTTTCACCGCGCCGGTAAAAGCCCCGGTCTTGTATCCGAAGAGTTCGCTCTCAAGCAGGTCTTTGCTGAATGCGCTGCAATTAAGTGCCTGGAATGGCCTGGCTGACCGCTTACTGGCCATATGTATCGCCTGGGCAAACACTTCTTTGCCCGTACCCGTTTCGCCCATCAGTAAAATGGTAGCATCGGTCTGCGCAACTTTTTTTGCGGTGTTGATGGCCGCGAGAATTTCGGTGGAGTTCCCGATAATGGCATCGAAGCCCTGCTTTTTCTGAACTTTCAGTTCCAGTTCCTCCACCCTTTTCTGCAAGGCTACTTTCTCAACCGCTCTATGGAGAAGCGGTATAATGCGGTCGTTATCATCCCCTTTCGTAATGTAATCGAAAGCACCGTTTTTCATGGCCTGGACGCCATCGGCTATATTGCCAAAAGCCGTCAGCAGGATGATCTCGGCCACAGGCCAGCGGGATTTTATAGCTGTTACTGCGTCTACCCCGTTGCCATCGGGAAGCTTAACATCACAAAGCACAATATCAACTTCTTCCTTACCCAGCATCGCCAGGCCCGCTTTCAATGTGGGGGCCTGCAATACCTTATAATTTTCCAGGGAAATAATACGCGCCAGCAATAGCCGGAGCTTTTCTTCATCATCTATAATAAGTACAGTTGCCATATCGGTTACAGCAAAGGTAGTATGATGATACATTCTGTCCGTTAAATACAGCCAGATTTGATTGTATGGGAACAACGCATCAGAAAGCCAGGCTGGCCAGGTGCTTCATGGGCCTGAAAGCGATCACCTGCCTCAGTATTTTCTTTATTCCCTCGTAGCTGTTGGCTTTTGTAATACAGGCACTCACCTTTAATTTTTTTATTATCGGGGCCGTCAGTTCATGCGTAGCACCCGACAGCAGAAAAAAGGGAATCCTGGCCGGCGATGCCTTGATTTTTAACATTTCACTCCGAAAAGCAACCCCATCCATCCTGGGCATCCTCGTATCACACATGATTAATAATGGGGATATTGTTGCCTGTTTTAAATAATCAAGTGCCTCTTCTGCCTTATCAAAAGTTATAACAGGATTAGGACATCCAATTGCATTTACTGCGTCTTTCATTAGGAACAGGTCATCGGCATCATCATCAATGATAATAATGGGACGGATCATCGCTTCAAATTCACTCTTCTTCATATGGTTGAGTGGTATAAAACCGTGCCATGGGCGCATATCGGACTGAGGATTCTAAATTGCTTATATTTAAGTACCAAATTATTTGTTATGAGAATTATTTTCGCCTTTCTGGGTTGTTTTCTCCTAAGTACTGTTACGGCACAGAAGAACGCTTCCGCACCTTTTGAAAAATGGCTGAGCCTGCGACAGGTAGGTGCACCTGTTATTTCACCTAACGGGAAATACATTGTGTACGGGGTAACCTCTACAGACTGGGCAGCCAATGGGTATGATACTGAACTGTGGTTATCCAAAGACGGGGAAACACCGGTTCAGTTAACCCGAACCATCAAGGGAGGGAGCAGCGCGGCCGGGTTTACGCCCGATAATAACTATGTAAGCTTTCTTGCCGACAGGGGGGATAAGACGCAGCTGTTTATTATACCTGTACATGGGGGCGAAGCCCTGCAGGTAACAAAAGACGAGGATGGCATTGGTAATTATATGTTTAGCCCGGATGGCAAAAAAATAGCCTATACAAAAGCGGAGCCCGACAGCAAAAAGGAAAAGGCATTGAAGGAGCGATATGGTGCTTTTGCCGTTGAAGGTGAGGAATATAAGTTGAGTCATTTATGGCTGCTGGATTATAACTACGATTCGGTGATTTTGGCGGGGTTATATCCTTGTTACGCCACAAAGGATTCAGCCAGCAGGAGGCTGGACTGTTATAAGGTGCCGGTAGCGAAGAAATTGACCGAGGGCAATTTTACGGTGGCGGGATTCGATTGGAAGCCGGATGGCAGTGCCATCATTTTTAATAAACAACCCAACCCGCTGATTAACTCATCGTTGTACAGTGATATTGCTATCATCGATATTTCAACGAAAAAAACAGAAGTGCTGATAGCGAACCCAACAAGCGATGCATTTGCAGAATGGAGCCCGGATGGTACCGCTTTTATTTATCGTAGTTCGGTAGACGACTCGGTAACCCATTTTTACCGGAATGGCAGGTTGTTTATCTATGATATGGCTACACGGAAGAGCCGGGAAATAGGTGCGGATATAGATGAGAACAAGGGAGTGTACGCCTGGAACAGGGACGGCATTTTTTTGAGTGCCGCCAATAAAATGAGAACTGCGGTATACCGCATGGACGCCGCCACCGGTAAGTCGCAGCCCGTGGCCGTACCGCTTGACAATACCGGTAATATCAGCTTTGCCAAAAAGAGTGAGGCAGTAGCTATAGTCGGAAGGAATTTTACAGATCTTCCTGAAATATTCTATGCAGCAAAACTTGAAAGCGGCTGGAAAAAAATTACAGACCTCAACAGGCAAATCGTTACCTGGAACATACCTGTGAATGAGATTGTGGACTGGAAGAGCAAAGACGGTTCGGTTATCGAAGGGGTATTGCTGAAGCCGAAAAATTTTGATCCCGCGAAAAAATACCCGTTACTGGTAGTCATACATGGCGGCCCTACGGGAACCGACCGGCCGGAACCAACGCCTACCTATGTTTACCCGATTATGCAATGGGTGGAAAAGGGTGCACTGGTATTACGCGTAAATTACCGGGGCAGTGCCGGTTACGGTGAAAAATTCCGCTCGCTAAATGTACGGAACCTGGGTATCGGTGATATGTGGGATGTAGTAAGCGGTGTTGAAGCTTTGTCCAAAAAAGGATTTATCGATACCGCAAGGATGGGCTGTATGGGATGGAGCCAGGGTGGTTATATATCCGCGTTTCTTACAACCAATACATCCCTGTTCAAAGCAATTTCTGTGGGTGCTGGTATATCTAACTGGGTCACTTACTATGTGAACACAGACATTACTCCTTTTACCCGGCAGTATCTGAAAGCCACTCCCTGGCAGGATATGGATGTTTACCTGCGTACTTCACCCATGACAAATATTAATAAAGCCCGCACCCCTACCCTGATTCAACATGGGGAACTGGATAAACGGGTACCCATTCCTAATGCGTATGAGCTGTATCGTGGGTTGCAGGACAGGGGTATTCCCTCCAAACTGATCGTTTATAAAGGCTTCGGACATGGTATTACCAAGCCTAAGGAAAGGCTGGCAGCCATCTGGCATAACTGGCAATGGTTCAATCACTATGTTTTTGGGGAACCGGAAGAGAATATGCCGGTTGAATAACGGAAATCGGGGCTTAACATCAGCATTAAAGGTTGAACATCATTTTGTAGTGAGGTAATTGATACACGTAGTATATATACTACATGATGGCATATTATTCGCATAATAGGGTGAAACCGCTCATTCCACAATTCAGTAGGAATCAGCCAGTAATAAGCTATTATGAGAGTTTTTACCCCCCTAAACGGAAGAATTTCCCGATTTTCGGCCCATGTGGGCCATACCCGGTTCAGTGGCATTTTTATCGCCCTTTTGGTGCTGCTACTGGCAGTAGCCTGTAGAAAAGTGGCCGACCTGGTGAGTGTTCCGGGTCTTTGCCCGGAGGTTGTTTCCACCAATCCTCCTGATTCAGCGGTGGGCATTGCTATAGACGCTGTGATCATGGCAACGTTCAATAAGCCTATTGACTCAACTACTTTAACAGCGGTCACATTTACAGTGGCCAATGGCAGTATCCCGGTAGCGGGGGTGATCAGTTATAGCGGATCAACGGCTACTTTTTCTCCCACAACAGAATTTGGGAAGAACACAAGGTACACGGCGACAATTACCACTGGTGTTCGTGATGCGGCCCGCAATGCGATGATAAGTGACTATGTTTGGACGTTTACAACGGGCAACGGACCGGATCTGACGCCACCAACGGTTACCTTAACCGATCCGCCTAATTCGGCGACAGGAGTCCTGCTGAATAAAAAGCTTGCGGTAACATTTAGTGAATCTATGGACTCCGTTACGGCAGCCGCCAGCTTCAGTGTACGCAACACAACGGGTGGTGGTACGGCTGTAGGCGGTTATGTGACCTATGCGGGTACCACAGCTGTTTTCACCCCGCAATCGGATCTTTTACCTAATATTACCTATACCGGAACGATTGCCAGAACCGCGCGTGACAGGGCGGGTAACGCGATGGTGAGTGATTTTACCTGGAGTTTTACTACCGGGGATAATACTGATCTGGGAAGCCCTACGGTTGTGGCAACAGTACCGGCGGACAATGCTTCAGCTGTATCACTGAATACCAAAATTACGGCAGTGTTCAGCGAAACCATGGATCCGTCTTCTATCAATTTTTCGAGCTTTACTTTGAAGCACGGTACTACCGCCGTAAACGGAGCCGTTACTTACGCCGGTATTTCCGCCACCTTCTCTCCTTCCGCCAATCTTTTACCTAATACCAGCTATACCGCAACCATAACAACAGATGCGCGCGACCTGGCGGGTAATACGTTGGTTAGTCCTTATACCTGGACCTTTACCACCGGCAGCAGTTTTGACCTTACGGCACCCACCGTTATTTCATCTGACCCTTCCAGTGGCTCTACCAATGTAGCTTATGGTAAAATTATCAGCGTGAATTTCAGTGAAGCGATGGATCCGTTAAGCGTAAACACCGCTACATTTATTGTAAAGAATGGCTCGGTGGCCATACCCGGAAAAGTGGTATATACAGGTACAAGTGCCAGCTTTAAGCCTAATGCCGATCTTGCGCCGGCAACCAGCTATATAGTAACTATTACCACCGGTGCCAAGGACCTGGCGGGCAATCCCCTGGCAAAGGACTACGGCTTTACATTTACTACTACCATTCCTCCGGATGTGACGGCACCGACTGTGGTTTCTGTTAACCCATTTTATGGTGCCGTTAATGTACCTGTAAATAAGGTCATCACCGCTACATTTAGTGAAGTAATGGATGCCGCTACTGTTAATGCCTCGTCCTTTATTGTAAAAGCGGGTACCTCTACCATTACCGGTGCTGTTACCTATAGCAACCGCGACGCGATTTTTACGCCTTCGGCCAATCTTTCGAATAATACTCTGTATACGGCCACGATAGTAAATACCGTGAGAGACCTGGCCGGGAACGCGATGGCCAGTAATTTTACCTGGACCTTTACTACTGTACCCGTTACAACACCTCCGCCGGCACTCGGTAGTATTTCCATCTTTGGCGCATTTGGCACGGCCGGCGTTATTAACCAGGGTACCAATACACTGGTGAATGGTAGCGTGGGAAGTACGGCGGCTTCTACGCTTGTTACCGGGTTTCATGAGGGAATATCAGGTGATGTGTATACAGAAACCTCCGCAAACCGGGGTAATGTAACGGGAAGACTGTATGCAGGCCCACCCGCACCAGGCAGCACCACATCATTAACAGTAGCCACACAGGCACTGGCCGGCGCGGTAGCCGCATATAACAGTGCGTCGCCCGCTTCAAAACCGGGGGGCACCGATCCCAATGCAGGCGAACTGGGAGGACTTACGCTGGCACCGGGAACTTACAAGTCGGCCAGCGGATCATTTACCATTTCCGCCGGTAACCTGATACTTGACGCGAAGGGTAACCCGAACGCACTTTGGATCATTCAAACTACCGGCTCATTGAATGTGGGTACTGCCGGCACATCCAGAAGCATTGTTCTGCTGAATGGCGCGGTGGCGGCCAATATTTTCTGGTACGTGGGCACCACGGCCACCATTAATCCATCTGGTGGTGGTGTTATGACAGGAACGGTTGTGGCTTCAGGCAATATCACTATGTCGTCTGCGGGTGTAGCTACGCTCTCTGTGCTCAACGGAAGAATTCTCTCCATCGGCGGAACCGTAAAAATTGTAAACACTACCCTCAATGTTCAATAGCAAAATACACTAAGCAAAGCCTAACATTTATCATTTCTATAAATACACTATATGTTCCATTTCTATAATAAGCATCTATTTACCGGTATTTTCCTCGCCTGCCTGCTAAGTGCAGGTTCGGCTTCCGCCCAACAACTACAACGCGTTCAACCCAAATGGTGGTTTGGCGAATCAGGCGCCGCCTCTTTGAACGTATATAGGGGTAATACACAACAACTTACCAGTAGCTTCAGTGTGCCCACCAGTTTTCACGATGGTCAATCCGTAAGACCCTATGCTTCACTATTAACGGAATACCGGCCCAATAAGCGGTGGGGAGCCATGCTGAACGTTGCGTACGATAACCGGGGAGGCAGCTTTAACCACGTGATGGCACCCTGCAATTGTGAGGCGGATCTTACAACCAACCTAAGTTATCTTACCATTGAACCCGCCATCAGAATAGCACCATTCGCATCCGCGTTCTATGTCTTTGCCGGGCCAACACTCAGCATCAATCTGACCAAGGATTTTATTTACCAACAGGATAAACAAACAGACACCCGGGCCGACCTAAGCGATATACGCAAGTTTGTATTTTCAGCGCAGGCAGGCTTCGGGTTTGATATCCCCGTTTCGGCAAAAAATGCGCCGGTTCAGATGACGGTCTCCCCTTTCGCATCTTTCCAGACCGACTTACTTCAGGAGCCAAGAACTTCGGGCGACTGGTCGATGTATTCGGTAAGAGCCGGGCTTGCGATAAAATTCGGGATAGGAAAAGCGGTTGTTATACCAGCTAAGCCGATCGCATCACCCAAGCCCGAAACCATAGCGGTGATTACGCCGAGGCCCGGTTTCATTGTTGCGCCAAAGGAAGTTCAGTTTTCCATTACAGCACCTAAATTGTTATTGCCTGTTGTGTTGCGTCATGAATTATTACCCCTGTTAAACGCTGTATTTTTTGATGCCAATTCAAGCTCGATACCAGGCCGGTATATCACCCTGCCCCCCTCCAATGCGCTTGCATTTACAGAAGACCAATTACAGCAAGGTGAGATAGCAGGCAGCGACCGTTCTAAACGCCAGATGAACGCGTACCATCATATTTTAAACGTATTGGGCAGCCGTATGAACCGGTACCCAACCGCTACGGTTAGCTTACAGGGAAACACAAATGACGCTTTGGTGAATTATGCTATGGCTGAAAATATACAAAGCTACCTGGTAACTACATTCGGTATTGAAGCATCGCGGATATCCATTTCAAAAGAGAAGGTATCTACCCGCGGTAAAACGTTTAACCGGGAGAGGCTGGCAGAAGAACGAAGGATTGATATCAACAGTACTTCCCCGGAACTATTGACACAGGTGGGAGAACTGGAGATTCCCGGTAAAAGAAATACCATCGCACAGGAAACTGTACGGTTCACCAACCGGAATGCCGGTGATGTATTGAAAACATGGTCGTTACAGGTTGTGGCAGAAGACGGAAGCAGGCAGGCTTATGGCCCTTATCAACAGGATGAAGTACTGATACCTGCGGCAACTCTTTTAAACAACAAGACCGTGGGCAATTATACGGTGACCATGACCGGCGAAACCAAAACCGGTATGGTCATTACCAAGGAGGCCGCTCTGAGCCTGGCTAGTGCTGAGAATACGAAGCAGACAGTTCCTCCTTTTAGTATACTGTTCGGATTTGACAGGTCTGATATCCCTATGGCTTACCAGGATTTCCTGGCAAAAACCATTGCGCCGCTGATAGACGCCCATGCCACCGTAACCATTTTTGGATATGCGGATGCAACGGGTGCCGACAAATATAATCTGGCCCTTTCGAAAAGCAGGGTAGCGAATGTTGAGCGATTACTTACTGAGCTATTACAGGGTAAAGCCGTATCGTTTAAGACATACGGTTTTGGAAAGGACAAAGGAATTTCTCCTTTTAACAACACACTACCGGAAGAAAGATTCTATAACCGGACCATTATGGTTGGAATAGATAACGGTAAATAAAAGAGTATAGTTACCTATATAAAACCGGGGTCCTGAAAACAGGAACCCGGTTTTGTTTTTAGTGATCCCTATGGCAGGTTCTCAAACCAAAAAAATGTGTAAAAAACTGTGCGATCCAGTTCCGTATTGGGATAAATTTCTACAATTCTCGGCTACGTGATCCGGTTTCTGGGTTGAAACTGAAATGGTATAATTTTCGCTATAACATAATTACCGGCTCTTTTATGACGCTCCGAAAACTGTCAACAGTATTTCTCCGCTGTCCCAACCCACCGTTGCAAGAGCAACTGATTTTACCGCATCTCTTAATTAATCATAAAAGAGCCGGCTGAAAGAAGCTTACACCACAATAACGATCTCAGATTGCTCCCCGGCTGGCTTTTCCTGGCCCAGGAGGGATTTGCCTTTTTCAATCAGTCCTTCTTTGAGTGCAACCAGGTTATCACCGAGTTCATCGGCATCCTGTTTAACCCTGTCAACCAGGGCCTGTCCTTCCCGCGAATTCAGGTAATGTGCAACAAAAGCGGTGGCGGCCACGCCAACCAGTAATCCTAGTGTAAATTTCATGGTTTTTATTTTAGTCAGTATTCCTGTTTAAATAATCGTACCAATCGGAACAGCCATTTGATATCGTCTCCCATTTATCAACGCCAGTATTATTTTCAGTGGTTCGGAAGCTGCCTGCCCATTTGCCAACATCACTGACATACGTTTATGGGTGGTGCATATAAACGCCTCCGTTAAAGCGGCTTCTATTGTAAATGACCGGGACAGGAACCAAACGATCGCCTGTAGCTATTTTTCCGGCCTTACAGAATAAAAAGGGATACAGGAATGGGAGCATCCTGCCCTGTTACCCATTTAATAACTGACCGCCTCATTAAGGGCTCCAGTTGCGTGATAAAAGGGCTGCCTGTTATGCGTTGCGGGGTGGCGATAAGTATGGTAGCACCCTGGGTATGGAACCTATTTACCAGGGCCAATAAGGGAATGAACTGATCAGGCGCATAGTTGGTATCGCTTAAGATGAGTACATCCGCTTTCATGCTTTCGGGAAAATCGTTCCAGTCGAGGCATTCTGCCCATGTATTCCGTAATCCCAGAAAAGCGATATTTTTCATCATCAGTTCCACCGCATCAGAGGAATAATCACTGATAATAATTTCGGTGGCTTTACTGGCGATGCTGAAAGAGGGCACCCCGATACCCGCACCCACTTCCAGCACCCGCTTATCTTTTATATAATGGCATTCTTCCTGCAGGAAATCGACCAGTGCGCGGGCGGCTGGCCAATACCTTGCCCAAAAGGGGAATGGGGTTTCCGGATTGTCCGCGAACAACTGCCGATAGGTACACTGAACGTATTCAGGATCAGGCATGTAAAGCAATAATTCGCTTGTTATCGCAACCAGCTTATCGGGGTAATCCATCAGGTAATATTCCGGGCAAGATATGTTAAAATAACTGCGTAAAACACCTAATGGATATCCAAAAGCATGTATTTAATTTTGAGTAAAATAATATGTCATGAGTAGTCTTATATCAATCACAAAACTCTATGATCTTCTTGCCGCTAAATTGGGCAGGGAAACAGCCGGACATCTTGCCACTTATATTGAAGATAAGTACCATCAACATTTTGCAGAAAGGTCCAACACACTGGTAACAAAAGAAGACCTGGGTACCGTTAAAGATAATCTTGCCAAAGAAATATCCCGGCTGGATATTAAAATAGGCGAAACCAAATCAGAGCTTATCAAATGGATGTTTGTATTTTGGATAGCGCAGGTGGCTTCCATATTCGGGTTTATTTTTTTGTTTATCAAAAAGTAAACAAGGTTTGCACATCGAGTTACCGGAACTGCTTAACCTTTCAGCCCATACTTTTCCATTATAGGTTGCCTTTTCTCCGCAAAAGTGGTTATCCCGAATCTCTTGTCAAGATCCGCCAGTCTCTTTGCTATTTCCGGATCAGCCGGTGTCAGTTGCTTTTGCATCATTTCAGGAAATATCTGGTGAAAGAGTTCTTCCAGAAAATCTTCAAAATTCTGGTTAAAGTACATATCTATAAAACGCAAGGGGCTATCTGAACCGTTCCAGAAAGTGTGTTCCAGCTGGCGCGGCCTTAAATGCCAGCCGCCAGCTTTAATTTCTTCTACTTTTCCATCCACCATAACGGTTGCTGTTCCCTCGAGCACCAGCATGATCTCATCTAACGCCTGGTGAACATGCGGTGCCGGGCCCATTTGCCGCGGAGCAACGGCGGTTTCCACACAGGAAAACTGGCGATTGGTTTGACTGCTCCTAACCCAGGTGCGGATATTCAGGCCGCCCGGCCCCGGTTCCAAAGCCGCCTCCGGCGGAAGATAAAAAGGCGTCAGTGGCTGTATGGCCGGGGTGGTGGTTTGCTTGCCGGTAGGTTCACTACAGGCGGCTATCTGAACCAAACCGGCACCCGCTGTTACCATTGCCAGTTGTTGAAGGAGATTTCTCCTGGATATTGCTGCCTCGTTTACCATAATAAGTATTTACAGACCAAATTACAGCTTGGGGCGATGAAAATCCCACTACCTACCTAACAGTAATATACTTACCTTCAGGTAATAATAATAGTCACATGGATACAAAAGAACTGTACCGGGGTTGCCCCGTGCAACATGCCCTTCAATACATCGGCGGGAAATGGCAGATCGGCATTTTATTCAACCTCAGTAAGAAACCACTCAGGTTTGTTGCCATACAAAAAAGCCTCCCGGGTATCAGTGAAAAAGTACTCACCCAGGAATTGCGCTTTTTTGAACAAAAGGGCATCCTTCAACGCCGCATATTTCCATCGGTTCCACCAAAAGTTGAGTACAGTTTGACAACTGAAGGAGAGCTACTGGTTCCCGTGCTGGAAAAGATTATTCAATGGGGTTATCATCATTTACAGGAGGAAAAGATCACGCCTCAAATTTTATCTACGCCATTGTCCGTGATCGGTGAAATAGAGCAAATACACTAATTACTCTTTTTTATAAAATTCACCCGTTGAATCCTCCCGCCGCTTAATAAGAAATTTTTCGCCTGCCCAGGGTGATCAAAATCGAGTGCATAGCCACCCACTAACAACTTTCCCGGCGACAATAGTAAACCTGTAGCGGGGTTCTTTGAGCCAATTTTCACAACATATTCCTTTCCTGCCAAATAAGTAATATCCACAGCAACACCTGTTTCCTGATTTACATATACGCCGGTAATCTGACTGGCATCATATCCTGACCAGTTGGCATTGATTTTTGTCAGGCTATAAGGAGCATGAGAAGTATAATAGGCAGTAACTTCCATCTCTCCTCTTTCATTCCGTTTAAATTCCTGCTTGAATGCCGTATCAGTAGCCTGGTGGAAAATATTTGCGGCTTCCCGTTCAAGTTTAATATCGCTTCGCCCGTATCTTTTTAAATACATAACTGAATCGCGCAGTTCAAACTGAAAAGTGAAATTATTGTCTGTTTGATAAACACCTGCAATATCTTCATCGCTTGTATAATTTCCAGCTGCAGACGGACGGACAGGAAAATAGCGGTCATCTGCCTTCAACTCAAATATCACATCTGCCATTTGACGGGTTTGCCTGTCGGGTGTTGACTTACCCGTATTGGTGAGGGTAAGAATGGAAACCTGCTTTCCGGGAAACCTGGTTACCGTTGCCTTCCAGGCACCCGTTGCACCTTCATGGAACCGGTAAGGCAGCCCCTTGTACACTCCAAATTCAAGGCCGTACCCATATCGCTTTGTTGAAGACCCCGCTATCCATTCCTGGGTTTTGTTGAGAATTGATCGCTGTATCCCAGGTATGGATTTCCCCTGTAAGATCTGCTCCCAAAGGAGTTGATCGTCCAGGGTAGAAAAGATATTCCCATCGCCATAAACATTCCAAATCCAATCGTAGGTTGTCCATTTATCAAAACTAAAATAGGCTTTTGCAACCGGCCCTTTGATCCGGGTATAATCGCTTTCGAAAGATGTGCTGTTCATTCCCAGTCTTTGAAACATCTCACGGGTAAATACAACAAAAGGCTTGCGACTGATTTTTTCAACCATTTCCGCCAACAGAATATAATTAGTGTTACTATACAGGTATCCGGAACCGGGTGAAAAGTTCAGGTCACGCTGTTTTTCGATCATGGCGAAAACATCCTTGTTAGAAAACGTATTTTTCCACCAGGTAATTCCCTGCAAAGACCATAGATCATAAACGTCGCGGATACCGCTGGTATGGCTTAACAGGTTGGCGATTGTGATGGGTGATGCGATACCGGGATAAAGGGTTGGCAGGTATTTCCTGATATCATCTGTGATACGGAGCTTTTGTTCTGATTCCAGTAAAAGAATCGCCAGGGCCGTAAATTGCTTTCCGTTGGAGGCAATATTGAATCGCGACGCACCGGTGATCAGTGTACTGTCTTCCAGGTTGGCCCATCCGGCTACCTTCCGGTATACCACCGAACCCCTGCTGACAATCCCGGTTGCAATACCGGGCGCGAATGGCGGAACGTCCTGAACAGCAATGCTGTCTAATCTTTGTCGTAGCAAGGGAGTTAGTTTGACTACAACAGGCTGGGCATGTACAGCCAGGGAATACAACAAGCAGGCACAAATACCGGAAAAAATCTTCATGTATAATTTTTGGTGCAAATTGGTCATCCCCACTCCTTTTTTCGCCTCAAATCATGATTTGACACCTATTTTGATCTCCTTTTGGCGATATATTCCTTGGGTGTGAGACCAGAATACTTTTTAAATGCCCGGTTAAAAGTAGATTTTGAGTTGAAGCCAGATTCAAACGCAATACCGAGGAGGGTCTGGAGCGTATGTTCCCCATTGTCTATCATTTTTATGACAGCCTGGCTTCGATAGTGATTGACGAGGTCATTAAAATTCATTCCAAAGCCCTGATTGATAATCCTTGACAGCTTTTTGCTATGGAGGCCGGTATGGTCACTCAATTCTGTAAGGGTCAATTCGGGATTTTCATAAAGCTTTTCGGTTTCCATTATATCCGCTATTTTTTCCTTCCACAGTAAAAGCCCGGGTAACTCACTTGCTGTTGGTCCTGTGTAGGGAGTACCCTTTTCTTCCTCATTCTCTTTTTCTTCATCTTCCTGTTTGGCATCCTTTAAAGATGTGTGGGATTGAACAGTATTAAGAAGCCCGCTGACAGAGATATAGTATACCAGCATTGAAAACCCCAGGTAGTACCAAAATTTCTTTCCAAAAGAATCCCATTCGGGGTTATAGATAAATAATATGCACCGAATAGATAACAGTAAGAGAAATGCCGTCAAAAAACGCCTGGCCCACCGTAGCATTACGGTGTCGGCAAAACTGAGCATATTATAACTGATCGCCTGGTATCGCTGGTATAGTATAAGACTTTTTACGAGGTAAAAACCTAAAAACAGCACACCGGCAACCTGGTACCAGGTTGCCAGGTCTTTATCCTGCCCATCACTGTAAAAATAATATTCCCCGAGAATGAGCTTGTCTGCCAGGAATACCAACAGTGAATATCCCAGGTAGAGCGCGGCGGGTATAAAATGAATCCAGTCTTTTCTTGAAAAGGAAAAAGACTGGTCGAGCAGTGTCCGGATATAAAAATACAGGACGGGCGGTAAAAGTAAATTCTGCTGAAACGGGATATAAAAAAGGATATCCCGGTAGGGCTGCCGGGTATACCATCCGGCATATCCCAGCATAAAAGGCGTGATATACAATACAGCTAAAAAAGTAAACAGGCTCAGCCAGCGGTCGGACTTTGTTTCAGACCTGATAGCTTTGTTGAGCAGCAATATGGAAAACACCAGGCCGTGCAGAAAGAAAGCCAGTAAAACGGAGCTGTACAATCCAAAATTAAAATGCATTCGATGGCTTTGAATAGAAAACGCCATCAAGATAAGGCAAGATGCAATATCCGCCAATATCACCTCTATCTCCAATTGCTCATCCATTCCCACCAACGGCTGGCCCGTTATGGCCGGGTAAAAAATATATCGTTAGTTTAGCCGTTTATCACCCTACGGAGTATGGTACGGATCCTGTGCACTTTCATCAGCTGTTTACTTCTATCCGGGCCGGCATGCGCACAGAAGCCGCCGAACCTGGTAAAATGTCTTACCGCTCTTCGCAGAGGCCATAACTACCTTAGTCAGTTCAAGGCCAAAGAAGCATTTGCCAGTTATGATTCGGCCGTGTATTATGCCAGGCTATTGAATGATGATTACCTGATGGGTAAAAGCATTGAAGGTACCGGGCAGGCCCTATGGTATATGTCGGAGTTTAAACCCGCGATAGATAGCGTGAATCGGGGTATTTTCTACCTTCGCAGGGCCAAAAATACAGACAGTTGGGAGCTTCCCTCTGCGTTGCGTATTGCCAGTAATTTATATGACCAGCTGGGAGATTATGTAAAGGCGTTTGAGAGCGTGATCGAATCATTGGAAATGGCGCGTAAAGGCAGCGACAGGCAAAACGATGTTCTGGCCCTTATCCAGCTGGGGCAAATTTATTTCGCTATTGGGGATTTCGCAACTGCACGGCAGTACTACTTTGAGGCCAATGAGCTGGATCCCGTACCAAGGGGATATCCCTACCGCGAACTTCACCGGCAGATGGGTATCTTATATATGCAGCAACGGCAATTTGATTCGGCTTTGTTTCAATATAAGCTGGCATTGCCCGGGCATCCTTATCCACGCAATATTCAACTTAAGATCGGAGAATCTTACCTGCTGCAGGGAAAAGCTGATAGTGCTTACCATTACCTGCAATCAGCCTACCCCGGCGCGTTGGAAATGATGGATGCTCCTATCCTTACACCTGCCATGATTGGCCTGGGTAAAGTTTACCTGGCAAACGGCCACCTCGATTCGGCGCGGTTTATGGCTACCGGCGCACTAAAGCTGGCAACGGAAAAAGGAACAAATCAGCTCATCAGCGATGCAAGCCTGCTTTTATCGCAGGTATACGAGAAAGAAAAAGACAGCTCAAAAGCGTTTCAGTACTATAAAAAATATGTGTTGCTGAAAGACTCGATTTTGTCAGACAAGCTGAAAGGCCAGCTATATTCCTTCAAAAGAAAAACAGAAAGCGAAAGGCAGGAAGCGAAATTACATTTACTGAAATGGGGATTTATTGCGCTCACCGTACTTGCGGTGTTTGTCATCCTGATCCTGGTATTGCGGCATAAAACAGAAAAACTGAAACTGCGGCAACGTTCCGCCGAACTGAAAATGCAGGCCTTGCGTGCGCAGATGAACCCGCATTTTATCTTCAACTGCCTGAGCTCAATCAATCATTTTATCCTGAATGGCGATACAGATAAAGCCTCCAGCTACCTGACCCGGTTTGCGAAACTGATCCGCCTGGTGCTGGTGAATTCTGAAAAGAAGACCATTTCACTGGAAGAAGAGCTGGTAATGCTCAAGCTCTATCTGGATATGGAAAAACTGCGTTTCAAAGACGCCTTCGATTATCATATCCGTTATGATGCGGCCATACAACCCTCGATGATCGAGGTACCGTCTTTTATATTGCAACCATTCTGTGAAAATGCTATCTGGCATGGCTTATTGCACAAAGAAGGAAAAGGGGAGCTTGTTATAGACCTGTCGATGAGAGAAGACGCGATGATAGCCACGATATCCGACAATGGAATTGGCAGGGAGAAAGCAGCGCAACTCGCAAACCGTTCAGCAGAGAAGCAAGGATCATACGGACTCGCCCTAACCACCCAACGACTGGCCCTTTTCAATAACGAGACAAAAACGGCAGGTACTTTCCTTATTGAAGACCTCAAAAATACACTGGGAGAAGCAAGCGGAACCCGCATTATACTGTCTATCAAAAACAAAATATCATGAGCCCCCAACAGATACGCGCTATCATTGTTGATGATGAGCCTTACGCCTCGCAGGCACTGGCAACACTGCTGGGAAAGCAATGCCCCGAGGTTAGGGTAATGGCTATTTGCAATGACCCGCGCGACGCAAAGGAACTTATCAGGCAACATCAGCCGCATTTGGTTTTCCTGGATATTGAAATGCCACACCTTAATGGCTTCGCCCTGCTACAGGAACTGCGTCCCTTCCATTTTGAAGTGATCTTTACCACCAGCTATGACCAGTACGCTATCCAGGCGATCCGTTTCAGCGCGCTTGACTATCTTTTAAAGCCGGTGGATGCAGAAGAACTCAAAGCCGCTGTAGAAAAATTCATGCAACGGGCCACTCCTTCCCTGCCACAGCAACTGGATATTTTACTTTCCAGGCTTGACAGGACAAACACTACTTCAACAGGACGTATCGCTTTGCCTACGATGGAAGGGCTTCAGATCATAGCGGTAAGTGATATCATTTACTGCAGCTCCAGCAGCAACTACACGATACTTATCCTCAGCAATAAACAGAAACTTACGATATCCCGCACGCTGAAAGAAGTGGAAGAAATGCTGGAGACACACCGGTTCCTGCGCGTGCATCACTCCTATCTTGTAAACCTGGATGAAGTACGCACCTATGTACGTGGAGAAGGAGGAAGCCTCATCATGAGCGACGGATCATCCGTTGACGTATCGCGTTCCAAAAAAGAATCGCTGCTTAAAAAACTTCTCCCCGGCAAATAACGGCATCATTTATCGCTGATTACACACCCGTTACCGCCAACTGCTCAATCACGTTTTACAACACTGCCCTTCGCATCTACTTTTACCATACCAGTCTCATAACTGGTTTCATTTCTGCGGGGATGGATATTTATCCTGTCCCCAATTTTTTTAAATCTATTGTATGCGAGGCAAATTCATTTTACTTTTCTGCCTGTTCTGTACGGCTAATCGGCTACTGGCGCAGGTAAGGCTGGCAGGCAAAATAACCGACAGCCAGGGAACGCCTTTATCGTTCGCTTCGGTCATCCTACATCATAGCGGCAAACGTTTTGCCTCTACAGCTTCCAATGAGTACGGCCGGTTTGATCTTTTTGTTACAAAAGACACGGCAACCCATTTTTCTGTTACCGTTTCCCTGGTAGGCTATACTGCTTATACCCGATTTTTTATCTATCCCGACACTTCTTTCCTGGGAAATATTAAACTTGTACGGGCAGAAGCCTCCCTTGGCAATGTAACCGTTACCAGCAATAAGCCCCTGGTAACCCGGAAAGCCGACAGGTATATCATTAATGTTGAAAACAGCTTTCTTGCCAATGGCAATTCCGCGCTGGAAGTATTGCAACGTTCGCCGGGTTTGTGGGTGGATAACAACGGGAGCATCCGCATCAGGGGTAACCAATCGGTTACCGTGATGGTGAATGATATAGTACAAAGAATGTCAGGTGATGAACTTGCGGAATATCTAAGATCGCTCAGGTCTGAAGATATCAGCAAGATCGAAGTGATACCCAACCCATCCGCTGAATATGAAGCAGCGGGTGCAGGTGGCATTGTACATATTGTTCTGAAAAAAGCCAGGAAAGACGGGCTCACCGGCTCCGTTTTTACCCAATACCGACAACAGGGGCAGGAACCACTATACGGCAGCGGCGCATCAGGCGACTACAAATCAGGGCCCCTATATATGTCGGGAGGATTCTCGCTGGTTAAAGACATCAACAATTCTTACGGAAATACAAGTAACCGGTTTGCGGATGGCGGTTATTTCACAACAGTGGGCACAAGACACAATGACAATGACAGGAACCAATACAGGCTTAGTGTTTCCTACGATCTTTCCAAAACCCAGTCGCTCATCCTGCAACATGCATACAGCGGAACCAGGATGCACCATGGATTCCTGAATGATATCCAGCAATATTCGGCGTCGGGCAAAAATATAACAGGCACCAATGCAACCGACTGGATACGTAACCTGGACCAGACCAGCACAAATGTGCTTTACCAGGTAAGAACAGATACAGCAGGCTCTGCATTGAAGCTGAAGGCGGAATATACCCATGGCACAAGGGAAGAGGTGAATACATTCACCGGCCTGTACAGCGATCCCCTGCAGAACCAGGTGCTGGTTAGTAATACACCCAGTAAGACCCGTATCCGATCGCTCCAGGCGGACTATACACAGGTATTGAGAAACAATCTGACATTTGCAACGGGTATAAAGTACGCGGGAATTGAGAGAGACAACCTGGTTGGTATGTCGCCGTTTAACTACCAGGAAAACTTGTGGATGGGTTATCTGGCACTGGACAAAACCATTCATACCACCAGTTTCAAGCCCGGTCTGCGCGTGGAGCAAACCTTGTCGAAAGGAAGTTCCACGATAGCGGGTACCAATTTTTCAAGAACATACACGGGCCTTTTCCCAAGCCTGTTCATATCCCAGGTATTAGACAAAGACAAAGGCAGCTCCCTTACCTTCGGTTATGCAAAAAGATTGCAACGTCCGGGATTTAATGAGCTCAATCCCTATCGCCTGCAACTCAGCACGGTTGTTTCAATTAAAGGGAACCCTGCCCTGCTGCCACAATACACCCATAATTTTGAAATGGGCTGGCAGATGAAAAACGGGTGGTCGCTGACAGGCTATCTATCGCTGACGACAGATATCATTTCGCAGCTCACCACGCCCGTTGGCAACCAATCCGAGGTACAATACATGAACCTGGATAAGAATACAGGATATGGAATGAATATAGAAGCCCCCATCCGTATCGTGAAAGCATGGACAACCTATAACAGCTTTTCGGCGTTTCACAATGACTATACCACCCCAACCTTTCATAATAGTCAAAACACATTTTCGTTCCGTCAAACGCACTCACTTAGCTTTCCCAAATGGGTTGATATCAATTTCATGATCGAATACCGTTCGCCGTATGTGAACGCCAACAGCCGGGTGGGCGATTATAGTTATACCGACCTGACTATTTCACGCAGGATAATGAAAGGAAAAGCCAGGCTGCGGTTTACTATTTCGGATATCTTCAACACCACCCGAGAAACCGAGCAAACAAACTACCTGGGTTCCTTCTCGGAGTTCTACCAGAAAAGGCAGACACGGAATTTCGGCCTTAGCTTCAATTATAACTTTAGCATTGGCAAAAAATTCAATACCAAAAAAATTGAACAGGGCGCAAGTGAGGAAAAGAACAGGCTGGGAAATTGATAATCCCATCAATATTTTTAGGTTATCTATCAAAGATTTATGAAATTGGGAGGGCAGTTACAAAAACTGACCTCTACCATGAAACAAGCAAAACTTTTTCTTGCCGCATTATGCCTGACCGCTATCTTTCATATTGCTTCGGCACAAGGCCTGAAACTCAATGAACTTGAATATTTCGAGCGGCAGGGCGTAAATGTACTGGTATACAGCAACCTGTTTACAGGCGGGTTCAACGATGAAAAAAATGCCGGTATCGAATTGATCCATCATGGCGTGAGAACCTCCCAAGGGGGGGCTGTGAGGCTTTCCAGCACCCCGGAACAGTGGGACCTTGTTCCCGTAATACTAAACCGGAAGGTAGACCGCGCCTCAAAAACCATTGAAGCCACACTGCGGTACGCAGAATATAATTTTGAATCGAGAGTGGTTGTCACAGCAAAGGATAAGGGAGTTGAGATATCCGTTTTCCTGGACAATCCCCTGCCCAAAGCACTGGAGGGAAGTGCCGGATTCAACCTTGAATTTTTACCCTCGCAATACTGGGGAAAAACTTACCTGGCAGACGGGCGATACAACCGTTTTCCCCGCTATGCAGTGAGTAATACCGTTACAAAGCCCAATAGTGAAAAACCAAAGCAGTTTAAAGGATATAATACCTCTGATGACAGGGGTACCGGAAGATTTATCGATCCGCTGCCGCTGGAAACAGGGCATAGCTTTTTGCTGGCACCTGATGATCCCTCACGTTTGATTAAAATAACTTCTAAGGATGCTGACCTGATGCTTTTTGACGGCCGTATGCTGGCCCAAAATGGCTGGTTTGTGGTTCGCAGTATACTTCCCGCAGGCAAAACCGGCAAAGTACTGACCTGGACAGTAGAGCCCAATGCCATTGAAGGCTGGGTAAGAGAACCCAATATCGGCTTTTCACAGGTAGGTTACAGGCCGGCCCAACCCAAAGTGTCTGTGATTGAACTTGACAAAAAGGACAAACCGCTTGCCAGTGCATCCCTGTATAAAATTGGTGATGACGGTAACGCCTCCAAAGTATTCAGCGGTAACATCAAACCCTGGGGCGATTATTACAAATATCATTACGTGAAGTTTGACTTTTCGTCGGTTACAACACCGGGCATCTATTATATCCAGTATGGAGACTTTAAAACCAATAACTTTTTAATCGAAAACAACGTTTACGACAAGATCACCGACGCCACCAGTGATGTATGGATTCCTATTCACATGAATCATATGTTTGTTAACGAAGCTTACCGGGTTTGGCACGGAGAGCCGTTTAAGGAAGGTTACCGGCAGGCCCCACCCAACACCGACCACTTTGATATGCATAGCCAGGGAACCGCAACCGACACCAGGTATAAAGCGCTGGAGCTGATCCCGGGGTTAAACGTGGGAGGTTATTTCGATGCCGGAGATTTTGATATCGAAACAGGAGCGAATATTGGCGTGGTGCAGAACCTTGTACAAATATGGGAATCGTTTAAGCCCTTACGCGATGAGACATTTGTTGATCAGAAACAGCGTTATGTTGATCTACACCGCCCGGATGGAACACCGGATATACTGCAGTTTATCGAGCATGGTACCCTGAACCTGATAGCGCAGGCCGAGCTCATTGGTCATATGGCACAGACCCTTTCCAACTCGGTGCTGGATAATTATCACCATCTTGGCGATGCCAGTGCTATAACGGACGGCCTTCCTTATAACCCTAACCTGGGTCCTTACCAGGTGGCTGCCGATGGCCGCTCCAGTGGCGTGAAAGACGATATGTGGGCGTTTACCAGCCGCAATCCCCGCCTGGACCTCAGGGCCGCCACCACGTTTGCCGCGGCAAGCCGGGCACTAAAGGGGTATAATGATGACCTGTCGGCCCGGGCACTAACCCAGTCAAAAAGATTATTGAAAGAAGCAACAGACTTACTGGCCAAACAGCCATCCAACAACGCCGGCCCCGGTGGCGGGCCAGCCAATATGGCAACCAATCTCCAGCTATTTGTTGCAACCGGGGAGCGAGAATATGCGGATAAATTCCAGGAGCTTTTATGGCCCGCACTTGACCGGAATGTGAGTATTAACATCGCTACGGCACTGGATGCTATTCCACACATGAATGCGTCTTTCAAGGAAAAACTTCGTCCTTATGTTGTTAAGTACAAAGCATACATCGACAGCCTTGAAAAAGAAAACCCATACGGGGTACCCATTGTACTTGGCAACTGGGCCGGCAGCGGTGCTATCGTAAGCTTTGGTACCACTATTTGTTTTGCCAACCAAAATTTCCCGGATATTATAGATGCCAGCCACGCATTCAAAGCCACTAACTGGCTGTTTGGCTGCCATCCCTATCATAATTATTCACTGGTAGCCGCAGTGGGTGCAGCGCGCCCCAAAGCCGTTTTTTATGGCAATAACAGGGCAGACTTCTCTTTTATCCCGGGCAATGTTGCACCCGGTATATTATTCAGGAAGCCCGATCATTTTGAAAACTATGATGACTGGCCATTTCTTTGGGGGCAGAATGAAGGCACGATTGGCGGTAATACAGGCTACCTGATTTTTGGATCTGCATTTAAGAGTATTGTGAAATAAGATAGACCGGTAATATCACACTTGAAAGCCACATCAAAAGCCGATCCATGAGTAATAACAGCCATGATCTGTTTTCACTGCTGCCTTTTTTCTCCGAACCAGGGTTCAGGGAAGAGCTGTTGATGTGCGGGGTATCCACCTTTAAAAAAGGAGACACAATTGTTCGCGAAGGGCAATACGTAAAATTCCTTCCGATTGTTCTGACCGGAAGTATTCGCGTGTTCCAGAAAAAAGAAGATCGCGAAATACTGCTTTATTACGTAAGGGCCAAAGAAACCTGTACCATGTCGCTTGCCGCAGCTTATTTCAATAATAAAAGCAGTTCACACGGCATTGTTATGGAAGATACCGATGTTCTCATTTTCCCCGCAGGACTCATTACACAATGGCAGTTGAAATATCCATCATGGAACAAGTTTGTTATGGAGATGTTCCGGGTGCGTTATGATCAGCTCATCCATTCTTTCGAAGCACTGGCATTTGATCATATCCCTGACCGGGTGATGGATTTTTTGTTAAAGAAGAGCCAGGCAGACGATACCAAGCGGGTGGCTATTTCCCACCAGCAACTTGCCTATGAGTTGGGCACAACCCGTGTTGTTATCTCCCGGATCCTCAAACAGTTTGAGCATGAGAAAAAGATAAGCCTTGCACGGGGGTGCATCGTATTGAAGTGACCGCTTTCAAGATTATTTTTTTGGTTATGTATCTTTTGATACCGTTGCCCTATGCAGCCACGGCTATCATTGCAGAAAAATAAACCCATGCGAAAGAAAATCAGCACTCTATTTCCAGTGCTTTTCGGATGCGCAATCACCATTGCGTCATTACAGGCATCTGCACAAACAAATCCATTAAACAAAAACAAAATGAAGATCCTTATCCATGTAACGGTTGGGCCTGAAAACCCCACCAAGGCGGCACTTGCTTTCTTAGTAGCGCGAACAGCCATTGAAGAGGGTAATACCGTATCCCTGTTCCTGGCGGGCGATGCCGTACAACTGCTCCGCGATAACGTGCTGGATAACCTGGCGGGACTGGGAACCGGAAAGTTACGTGAGCACCTGGACATAATCATTAAAGCCGGCGGCCGATTGTACCTCTCCGGAAATTCCAGCAAAGCGCGGGGCATTACCGATAACGACCTTACCAACAAGTCGGCGGAATTTGCTTTACCGACTGTATTGGTAAGATTACTCACTGAAAGTGACAGGTCATTGGTATATTGATGTTTGATGCAGTGTATCCTGCGGACAGGCTTGCTTAGCCTATGCCGTATTATTTTCAATGTAAGAAAGGCGTCCGGCATATTGGAAACCGATCACGACGCCTGAATCGGGTAAGCTGGTATATATTTCCTCTGCTTCGGCTTCCGTAATGGCGAAGACTTTACAAAAGGGTGTAATTCGACACAGGGTGTATAGCTGGAAAAGCTCATGATGAAAATACGAAAAACTGGCGGGCAGTACCGATATCAACAAATGCCGGTTTATAGCATGCTGGCAATTAATCTCAACGATTTTTATTCTTAAAAAAAACGCATTGCAATATTTGCAATGCGTTGTGGAGTCGAGGGGAGTCGAACCCCTGTATCCTTTAATTCTCTTCCTTCAACAGATTAACTTTAAATAGCTATTTATATAGGTACATTATTCTCCCTCGTTGTATAGCCCTTTTTACTGATCCAGGGTTTGGGGTGATCACCCGCCATCTTCACAATTTTCGGTGTGAATTTTCCTATTATATCAACCAGTGCATGCTGCGACTGCATTACTGAATTGATATCTTTATATGCAAACGGAGCCTCATCAAGACCACCACCAAACAGTGTTACACCATGCTTCTGCAATATTTCTTTTAATGCATGTTGCGTAATGTTTGCCATTGCCTGTGTTCTGCTCATTTTTCTGCCGGCGCCATGACTGGCTGAGTTAACCGATGCTAATTCGCCTTTGCCTTTTACAATAAAACCGTCTGCCGTCATACTTCCCGGAATCACACCCAATACATTTTTTGCTGCAGGCGTTGCACCTTTTCTATGCACGATCAATTCCTCCCTTTCAAACATTTCCTTCCATGCAAAGTTGTGGTGGTTTTCCACCATGGTAGCAGGTTGCCTGCCTAATTGCGTTGCGATCTTCTCATGGATAATATGATGACATGCGCTTGCATAATCCCCGGCTAGGTTCATGGCAAGCCAGTACTCCTGTCCTTCAGATTCATTCAGATCAAGCCATGCCAGGTTTTTTGCATCCTGTGGTAATCTGCGTTTGCTGATTGCGATCTTAGTGTAGTGGTTGGCAATATTAGCACCCAGGGCTCTCGAACCGGAATGCGAAAGCAGGCCTGTATAAATACCTGCTTCCAGGCCAAGCACTTCATCTTTTTCGTCGATGATCACTTTGCCAAATTCAACAAAATGGTTACCACTTCCGCTGGTACCTAACTGCTTCCATGCCTTTCCATGCAATGACTTCAACAGGGGAAGTTCGTGGAACAAACTGTTCTCCATCACTTCATGGTCTTCTGCATGTTTGAACTGTGCACCACTGCCGAATAATGTTGCGGCCGAGATCTCTCTCGAAAAATAAGATGTTTTATTATCCAATTCTTTCGGATCTATATCAAAAATACTGAGGCACATCCTGCAACCAATATCCACACCTACACCATAGGGTATCACTGCATTTCTGGTTGCGAGCACTCCGCCTATAGGCAGGCCGTATCCTTGGTGCGCATCGGGCATTAAGGCACCAGCTACCGCGATGGGTAATTTTACGGCATGATACATCTGATGGAAAGCTCCCTGTTCAATATACTCTGCACCAAAAGTATTAAAGGGAACACCAGTTGTATTTAAGGAAATTTCAGTCCAGGCTTTTTTGTCTGGTGGAACCAGCTTTTCAACGATCCTGCCAAGTATTTCATGCGTTCTGAATGTTTCCGGCGATGTAAGCACTGACTGTAATGTTTCCAGCGCTTTTTCTTTTTCTGCGTAGCTGTACATATTTTCTATCGCATGCATTGCTACCGGTATCACCGGGCTTTCCGGATATCCCATCTTTCTTAATTCTTTTGCTGTTATGTGTAACTTTTTCATTGTTTTTATTTTTAAAAAATGCGGGGCCGGTGGTGAGTCCGGCACACCCGCATTATTATTTCGCGATGAACAGTTGTTTTAACTGCCCTGCCAGGTCACTGTTACCCGCTACGCTGATAGTACCGATTTTTTCGGCGATCTTTTCAACGTATTCCAGTTCTTTCAGCTTCCATAGCATGGCATTTTCTTCCATGAGTTTGGCGGTGTTCAGCAAACTTCTTGTGCTCGCGGTTTCTTCACGTCTCATTATGGTGTTGGCCTGCGCTTTCTTTTCAGCGATCAGTACCTGGTTCATAATATCTTTTACATCACCTGGTAAAATAATATCACGGATACCGAAGCCGGCCACTTCCACTCCCAATGCGGTCGCGTTCTGCCGTATATCGTTGAGTATGTTGTTTCCGATGTCGTCTTTTTTCTCCAGCAATTCATCGAAAGAAATCCTTCCTACATACTCACGCAACGCCAGTTGAAACAGGATGTACAATTGTTTGTCGTACTCCTTGTTCTCCAGCAATGCTTTCTCAATATCCACCACTCTATACTGGGCGAACGCGGAGATACGCAGGGCAGCTTTATCGCGTGTCAGTATTTCCTGACCGCTGATCTCGGCCTGCAGCTGGCGGGTGTCTGCTTTACCTACGATCACAGGTATGCTGTTCTTCCACCAGTAATGAACACCGCTTTCGAGTATGTTCCTGTATTTACCATCCACGAATAAAACCGCCTTTTCATAGCTTTCCACGGTATAACTTCTTACATAGGGTGCAAGTATGCGTGCAGACAACAGGTTCCTGTCGATACCTGCTTCAATATCCACCTTGCTGATATCCGCTTTTACAAAGCGGTAATCTATCATTCCTTTCCAGAATGCATATCTACCTGGTGCAAGTACGTTTTTCAGCAAACCGTTTTCATATTGCAGTGCGATCTCGTTATCGCCTACTTCAACAATATAAAGTGCATCCGCCAATGCTGCGTCCTGCAACAATATATTCAGTTCTACGGGCGGCACAAATTGCCGGGACAGTTCGAACACTATCACAGATTTTCTCCATAACCAGTAAACACCTTCTCTCAGCATGCAACGATACACGCCGTTTTTAAATACCAGACCTACCTGATATGCATTGATCAATACTCTTTTCATAGTATGTCATTTTTGATTGTCAAAAAATTAAAAGCCGGTGATCAGTATCATTCCTTTTCACGGAGGTAAAAATTGCGGACAGTTGGATAAACGTTACAGCATGCTGCTTTTATCCCGGGATAAAAAGCCAACATGTGAAACACCGACCTTTTCTGCCTGCAGGTTTTTCGCCTGCTGGTGTCGGAGAATTTGCAGATCAATTGCATTGGCTGCTAAACAGGTTGCCATTGCCTGCCGATCCTCGCACCGGCTTTCGTTGATGAGCCGTTTTAGGAGCGGCATCTCCGTTGTTACTACGTTTACAGCGTAGTGCTCTAACCGTCTGAGCTATTCCACCTGGATGGAAATGGGAATCGAACCCATGCTAGGTTGTTGCTCTATCCACTGAGCTATTCCGTCGTCAACGGAAAAGGGAGTCGAACCCTTGACACACAACTTCTGGCGGACTTACCATCATCTGCAACAGCATACAGTACGCAACTGCGCCTGCACTGCGGGGCATAAATACCCTCACCTGGTTTGCATGATGCTTGGGAAAAATCCGTCTTGCCGTTTAGCAAGCTTTTTCCGGTTATTTCAACCGTATATTAAGAATATTAGTCTTCGAGAACCGGGTTTCTCCGGAAACCGATCACCTGCACCTGCGCAACATCGTGATCCGGTGTACCGGGGTTCATGATCTCTGCAAGCGTCATCTGTTTTGTTATTAGAGTACCCAGGCCAAGTGCATCATTCAGCGCCTGTGCCTTAGCTATTTCAAGTTTCCCGAATTCATATCTTGCAATCAGTCTTCCTTTCCTGAGCAGTGCATTGTCAACCGTGCTGAGTGCGCTATTAAATGTGCAGATGATCTGTACATTCAGGCAATCGCTCAATAACCCATCACTGATATTAAGCAGGTTACTGACACTGCTATTGCTGTTATATTTCCTGTCCATGATAATATTCTCCGCATCTTCTATCACAAGCACAGAATTTGGATTATCGATCAGAAGTTCGATAAACGATGGACTTGACAGTTCTGCAGCAACATCTGGCGATACAAACAATACTTTTTTGTTGAGGCTGCCGATCAGGTGCCGGAGATAAGTTGTTTTACCCGTTCCTGGCAAGCCATGCAGCAACACAATTCCTTTGTCGTTCGGTTGCATCAATCGTTGCCGAATCAACTTGTCAACTTCAGAAAAATCATCGTTGTAGTAAAGGCCGATATCAAGCGCGCCGGGGTTAATGTCCAGCTCCTTTAATGATAAGCCGTCATGACCGGCAACGATGATATTGATGTTGTATTCATCCGCTTGCTTTTCTGATTTGCAACCCGTTAAGGTATTGATCAGTTTTTCCAGATATTTGTCATCTGTGTCTGGAGACAATATCTCCGCGCAATCAGAATCCAGTTCAACCACCATACGATCACCGATGCAGAAAACCATTCTTGTAAATTCGTTATGCCCCAGCTTCCAGTTGTAGTAATTACTCTGGTGAATAACTTCTACGCTGCTGTGTTTCCACGCGCACAACTGGTGAAAAGCTTTTGTAATATCCAGGTCGCTGATAAAGTGTATCCTCGGTATTTTTTTATACCGGCGAACATAGAACGATCTTACCTGTATCTTGTCATTGATAAATAATCCCGACCTGCGGTTTCGATATTTGTTTATCCAATTCTTTACGCGCATGTACAGCAACGCGAATGCCTGTATCAGCAGTATAAGTATGGGTATCAATAAGAGTAAACTCATCGTAATTTGTTTTTGGTATTATTAGTGTTACGACAAAAAAAGACCCGGCCAAAGACCGGGTCCATACCTCCTCTGCTGACGTGGTCAGCCAAGTATAATTAGTCCCGGCACTACATGTTGGTACTTTCTGTTCCGACCAAACAGGAAGGCCTGCAAACCGTTGTTAAACATTTGCATAGTCATGTGTAATATGTCGTTGATTCGTTTCGTCATTCTTTAACTTTAGTGAAATAAAAAAGCCCCGCTAGATGCAGGGCTTTGATTATACTGAAGAAGTAATTACCATCGTATAAACAATGCCCCGCAAGTCACTAGATAGCCATTGCTATCAAATGATAAGTTGCTGATAATATGTTTTTGTATGCGTAGCATGTTATTTATTTTTTACGGGTGCAAATGTGAAATTATTTTTTCAAACTTTCAAATATTTTAAAAAAAATATTTTTTTACCCTTTTCAGCCTATATAGAAAGAAATGAAACACGTTTCGATAAAATTGGTACCCAGGAAGACGGAAGATTTGAGAACTGGATTCAACTTTTGCTTGTGTTTATGATACAAAATCCGATCGCACTGGTACTGGTACTGGAATTTTCAATACAGTATTAATAAAGCTTAAGCGCAGAAATCTTCTTAAAATAAAAATAAGCATCAAAGTGCAAAATCCGATCGCATTGATCAATTGATTCCGATTTAGCTTGATAATGGCTTAAATGACGATGCATCCGAGGGCTTATACTAGATATCGATTTCATCTTCCGGCAATAACAGTTCCATTTCATCCAACTCGGGAATATATTATTTGATTTTACAACTCATAATTAAATGATTATTAAAGGTGTAAATAAAAAAAAGGAAACGATTTCACGTTTCCTTTAATCTGTGGAGTCGAGGGGAGTCGAACCCCTGTCCAAACATCGTAACCATTGGCTTTCTACATGCTTATTTCATTATTATTTGTCGGCACCCTGCAGGAAATGAACAAACCAACAGAGCACTTAGCTGAATGATCTTACACAACAGTCACAGCCTTCTGTTGCGGCAGCCCCTTTTAGTTTGAGTCGGCGGCGGCACCTGGTAAGAGACAAACCTGTGCGGCGGCCCAAATGGTTACTTAATCACTGATTAAGCAGCCATGGCATACTGTGTATTGCCATTTGAAGTTTGAGTATTCAGATTTAAGTGCTAATTACACAACGCACTGCATGCTTACACCAACCGTAACATATGCTGTCGAAACCAATACGACCCCAAACACCAGTCTATAGTTTTTTGGTCTATAGTCTAGGGTTGTTGTAAGTTGCAAAGTTAAGGGTTATTTAGCGTCCGCGGAACTTGGGACCTTTTAGCGGACTGTTTGTAAGGTAATTAATGAGGCCGGTTATTCGCTTGACCAGTGTCTCCGACTGATTCATCAGTTGCGTGAATCGATTATCATCCAAAAGCTGATGATCATGACAGCGATATAATTGGGATTTGGCTTCCTGAGCAGAACCTCGGGCTATTGTAAGATGGTTTATAAATTCATTCCTGCTGGCTCTTCCAAATCCTTCGGCAATATTATCCATTATCGACCCCGAAGAAGTTCTCATCTGTTTCTTCAAAGAAACTTCCTCGGTAAAACTTTTTGAGCCGGTTATATCACCAATATCTTTTGCAAATGTTCTGGCTAATTGCCATATTTCCATGTCCTCGATCTTAGTAATGGTAGCCATAGTTTTTATACAAAACTACTTCCCTAAAGATCTCAAGAAAAGAGTATTAATACTCAATCTATTTAACAATTCAAAAAAAACATAAACAATAACCCCTCAACAACCCTAAACCAAAAACAATAAACCCACCCTCACTATTACCCTCAACAACCCTAAACCAAAAACCATAAACTCACCCTAAACCCTAAACCACAAACCGCTATTTAAACAGTCGCCAAAAGTCCAATCCCAGCGCGTATGCCATGAGCCCCAGCAGCAGTACCATGCCCACCATCTGCGCGTATTCCATGAATTTATCGCTGGGTTTGCGGCCGGTTACCATTTCGTAGAGGGTGAATAAGGCATGACCGCCATCCAGTGCCGGGATGGGAAGTACGTTCATGAAGGCCAGGATAATAGAAAAGATACCGGTAAGTGTCCAGAACCTTTCCCAGTCCCAAACACCGGGGAAGGTATTTCCTATGCTGATTACGCTGCCCAGCGAGTTCTTGGCTTCCCGTTTGCCGGTTACCAGTAGCTTGATGCTGCTTACATAGTCATCCAGTGTTGCCCAGCATCTCTCCCATCCACGGGGAACGGCTTCGAGAAAAGTATAGCTTTTTGTTTCGATGGTAAGAATTTTTTGCCAGGGGCGAAAACTTAAGCTGACCACTTTGCCTGGATCCTTCAACAACATCTTTACGTTCACCGTATCCCCTCCGCGGAGTACCGTAAAAGTGACCACCGAATCGATATAAGGCTTTTTAAGCTGCAGAAAATCGTAGTAGAACTGTACGGGGAAATGATTAAAAGCGATCATCCTGTCGCCTTTCTGCAGGCGGCCTTCCCTGAAATCGGCTTCTTTCATCACACTATCAACAATGGCTGGAACCCTTGGATAAACCAAGCCGCCCGTCTTGCGGTAGCCGATCATCTTATTGGCGAAGCCTTCGGGAAGAGGAAGGTCTATCTGTTTGCCGTCACGGAGAATTTGCAGGCTTTTTACCTCACTAACTGCTATCTTTTTCTCCACTTCACCAAAATTCTTCATCGGGTTATGATCTACCGCCACGATATTGTCACCATCTTTTATCCCGATGCTTTTTGCGAGCGAGTCGGCGTGTACACCATAGGTTACATTCCGGATGGGCAGGGTTTCTTCGGCCCAAACCCAGGTGATGCCGATGAATATAACGATGGCCAGTACCACGTTCACAAATACACCTCCCAGCATAATAATCAGTCGTTGCCAGGCTGGTTTCGACCTGAACTCCCAGGGTTGAGGGGGAAGGTTCATCTGTTCCTTGTCCATACTCTCGTCTATCATCCCCGAGATCTTTACAAACCCCCCAAACGGAACCCAGCCGATACCATACTCGGTTTCGCCTATCTTCTTTTTCCAAAGGCTGAACCAGGGATTAAAAAACAGATAGAATTTTTCCACCCTGCACTTGAACCAGCGCGCCGGAAAAAAATGCCCCATCTCGTGGAGTACTACCAATATGGAAAACGACAACACAAATTGTCCGGCCTTAACCCCAATACTGCTCCAATCAATTGCTAATAAAGTCATGCGAGAAAAGAATATCGATTATCCGGCATCTCATGCCAGACCTCGAACTTTTAATGGCTAAATAATTTTCAATAAAAATAAACATCCCCCCTCAATCCCCCCTACCACTTATCCCTAACCCCCGGCTCCTAATCCCTAATCCCTAGTCCCTAATTCCTAATTCCTAACCCCTCACATATGTATCAAAGACGCCGCAAAGTTACGCGCCTCTCCGTCCGTTTCAAAATACTCTTCCAGTCCCGGGTTTTCTATGAAGCTTACGCGCGACATGGTTTGTTCCACCACTTCCGTCATATCCAGGAATCCAATTCTGTTTCGCAGGAACGCATATACGGCTATTTCGTTGGCGGCGTTCAGGATGCAGGGCATATTGCCGCCGCGTTTCATGGCTTCCATGGCCAGGGCCAGGTTGCGGAAGGTTTTGATATCGGGCTCCTCGAAAGTCAGCACATTAGGTTTCTTAAAGTCGTACCGGCGGAAATCGTTCGCAATCCGCTGCGGGAAGGCCATGGCATACTGTATGGGCAGCTTCATGTCTGGCATTCCCATCTGCGCCTTGATGCTTCCATCATTAAACTGAACCATGCTATGGATAATGCTTTGCGGATGCACCACTACCTGCACCTGGTCGTAGGTAAGGTTAAACAACCATTTGGCCTCGATCATCTCCAGACCCTTGTTCATCAGGGTGGCGGAATCGATCGTTATTTTGGCACCCATGGCCCAGTTGGGATGCTGCAGGGCATGGTCTTTCTTTACGTTTACCAGGAAATTGGGCTTTTTGCCCAGGAAAGGGCCGCCGCTGGCGGTTAGTATAATTTTTTCTATTTTGTTTCGTCCTTCCCCTACCAGGCATTGGAAAATAGCCGAGTGTTCACTATCCACCGGTATGATGGGAACCCTTTTCTCCATGGCCATGCGCATAATAATATCTCCCGCCACCACCAGGGTCTCTTTATTGGCCAGCCCTACAGGTTTTCCGGCTTCGATGGCCCTTAGCGTTGGTTTCAGGCCCGCATAGCCCACAATGGCGGCCAGCATCATATCATAATTATCCTGTGAAGCTACTTCCTCCAACGCCTTCTCTCCGCAGAAAACCTTGGTATCGGTTTTGGAGAGTGCCTCTTTTACGGCTGTGTATTTGCGCTCATCACCAATCACCACGGTTGCCGGGCTAAAAGCGAGTGCCTGTTTAATCAGTAACTGGTCGTTGGTTTGCGCGGTCAGCACTTCCGCGGTAAACAGGTCGGGATTGGCCGCAATAACGTCCAGTGCCTGTGTGCCGATAGAACCGGTTGAACCAAATATGGCGATCCGCTTTTTTGTCATTGGGTATTAATTACTGCTCAACTTAAACAAATTTCAATAAATGGGATGTGAATGTAGGACGCTCAGGCAATAAAAGGTGTTAAACCTTCGGCGAGCTGCCGGTCGTTGCTCAACCGGGGTACTTTGTTTTGCCCGCCCAGCTTCCCGATGGACCGCATATAATCTATAAACCCGTTCTTTCTCAGCCGGGTAACTTTTAGCCGCTGAAGTATATTTCCGCCGATAAGGTCATCGTAATACACATTTTTCTGGCGCAGGTAATTGTCTATTTTCTCTACAAAGCCGCTCCAGTCGCCGGGTTCCTGTTCAAATTCAATAAACCACTCATGGTAGCTCTTGCCTTCACCCTGCTGTATCATAGGCGCAACGGTAAATTCGGTAACCTTGGCCCCGGTTTCGGTGGCTGCTTTTTGCAGGGCATATTCCACTTCCTCACCAATCACATGCTCCCCAAAAGCTGATATAAAGTGCTTGATACGCCCGGAAACCACCAGCCGGTACGGTTCCAGGCTTACAAATTTTACGGTATCACCCAGGTTATAGCCCCATAAACCGGCATTGCTATTGATAATCAAGGCATAATTCTCGCCCAGCTTTACATCTTTCAGGCTCAGCCGGGTTGGATGGTCTGAAAATATTTCCCCTGCCGGTATAAACTCGAAAAAGATGCCGCTGTTGGTATTCAGCAGCAGTCCCTCCGCCTCCTGGGAATCCTGGAAGGCAAAAAAACCCTCACTGGCAGGAAAAAGCTCTACGGTATCTATTTTCCGGCCTATGCTTTCGAATAAACGGGCTTTATACGGCTCAAAATTCACCCCTCCCTGTACCATCAGGCTGAAATTGGGGAACAGCTCCCCTACTTTTTTGCCGGTTTTCTCATTCAGCCGGTCAAAATACATCTGCATCCACGGTGGGATACCGCTGATCAGGGTCATATCTTTCGACACGGTTTCCCCCACAATCGCGTCCAGCTTGGTTTCCCAGTCCTCGATACAATTGGTGGTATAGGACGGTAACTGGTTGGCTCTCAGGTACCCGGGAATATGGTGGTTTACGATTCCGCTTAACCTGCCCGTAGGAATATCAGCGATTCGCTCGAGCTCGGGTGAACCACTCAGGAAGATCATTTTTCCCTGGGTAAAGGCAGATTTTCCCGTTTCACCGATATAACAAAGCAGGGCGTTCCGGGCCGTATTAATATGGTTGGGGATGGAATCTTTGGTAATGGGAATATATTTTACCCCGCTGGTGGTTCCGCTGGTTTTGGCAAAATAGATCGGCCGCCCTTTCCAAAGCACATTCTGCTTCCCTTCCTTCACCTGGTTGATATAGGGTTTCAACTGCTCATAGTCGCGCAACGGCACTGCCTGCACGAAAGAAGCATGGTCGCTTACCCCCTCCAGCCCGTGATCTTTACCAAACACAGTGGTTTTCCCGGTTTTCAGCAGGCTTTTGAGGATATCTTCCTGGTCTTGCAGGGCCGTAAGCGTTCCTTTTTTGGTCTTATTATATATGTAATTGGCAAAGGGCTTCGCCAACAGCGATTTCAGGTTCATAGTTATCGTTAGACCCGCAAAAGTAGCTAAGAGCTGCGAGCTTTGAGCTGCGAGCCGCCAGCTTTTTGGTTAAACCAACATTAAGATTGCCCGTTCGAAGATCGAGGAAACTGACAGGTATTCTACATCAAAAGGCTCCGCTCGCAGCTCAAAGCTTGCAGCACAAGGCTAAAACCCGGCTTTCCCCACTTGTGGACAAGAAATATTTGCCAAATCATTGTGTATTTTCAGCCTAAACGCTTACTTTTGCCGTCCTAATTTTGGATAGTTATGTTAGCAGTCGTAAAAATCGCGGGTCAGCAATTTAAAGTACAGGAAGGTCAAAGCCTGTATGTTCCTCACCTGCAAGGTAAAACCGGAGACAAAGTTGAGTTCAGCGAAGTGTTGTTAACCGACAACAGCGGAGCGATATCTGTAGGTAGCGCGGTAAAGGCTATCGTTAAAGCAGAAATTATCAGCGACCTCGTACAGGGTGATAAAGTGATCGCCTTTAAAATGAAAAGAAGGAAGGGCTTCCGCAAGAAGCACGGACATCGTACTCATTATACGAGGATCAAGATTGAAAGCATCGCATAGGCTCTGCATTACGTATTATATTAGCCTGTTACCTGGGTAGCAGGAAATAAAAACAATAAATATGGCACACAAAAAAGGTGAAGGCTCTGTAAAGAATGGCCGCGATTCACACAGCAAACGTTTAGGTGTAAAAATATATGGTGGTCAGCCGGCACTCGCGGGTAATATCATCATCCGTCAACGCGGAACAGTTTACCATCCTGGTAAAAATGTTGGTGTTGGTTCTGACTTTACTTTGTTCGCTTTAACCGATGGTTTGGTAGAATTTAAGAAAGGAAGAAACGATAAGACAACTGTTTCTGTGGCACCGGTTGAAGTGGTGGCGTAAAAAAAAAAATTTTGTAGTTCGAAATATGTTTTTACTTTTAATGTATTAACTAACCATTAAATCTAAAAAACATGGCAACTGCAAAAAAAGCCGCTAAGAAAGCTGCTCCTAAAAAAGCTGCAAAGAAAGCCGCTCCTAAAAAAGCTGCTCCAAAGAAAGCCGCTAAAAAAGCTGCTCCTAAAAAAGCCGCTAAAAAAGCTGCTCCTAAGAAAGCCGCTAAGAAAGCTGCAAAGAAGAAATAGTCTTCTTATTTCTACAGCAGAAATAGATTTAAGTCCCGCGCATTGCGCGGGACTTTTTTATTTTCTACCTTCAGGGCACCATAAAACCAGGACATGACAAACGAAGCAATCGCCGAAAATTTCTCTCTTTTAGGAAAGCTGATGGATATCCACGGCGATAATAGCTTTAAGGCGAAAACCTACGCCAGTGCGGCTTTCACCATAGACAAGCTGCCGGAACCACTGTCGGGACTAACCGCGGAGAAAATATTCTCGATCCGGGGGATTGGTGAATCTACCGGCAAGAAAATAATGGAACAGTTAGAAACAGGACAGCTATCCGTTCTGCAGGATTATATTGAAAAGACACCGCCGGGTATTTTAGAAATGCTGGGCATAAAAGGTATTGGTCCGAAAAAAATCGCTACCATCTGGAAGGAGCTGGAGATAGAATCCCTGGGTGAATTATTATACGCCTGTAATGAAAATCGCCTTACTCTTTATAAAGGGTTCGGAGAAAAATTACAGCAGAATATCAAGGAAGCCATCGAGTTTTATATGGGCAGCCTGGGTAGCTACCTTTTTAGTCAAATAGAACCTTATGCGGCGATTATTGACCAAAAACTGAAAGAATTCTTCCCTGTTGAAAAGTTTTTTTTAACCGGGGAGTTTTCCCGGCAGCTGGAAATTATTTCTGTTGTATCATGGGTAACAACTGCAGACAAAACGTCCTTGCAACATTTTTTACAGGAAAACGGTTTTGTCATGACAGATGAATCGGCCGATCATTTTTTATGCAGGGGAAAGGAAAATGTTACGCTTGGTTTTTATTGTTGCTCCCAAGAAAATATAGCCGCTACTCTTTTTGAAACAGGCAGCAGTGAAGAATTTTTAAACGCCTGGAACGAGATGACCGGATGGGATAACAGCATTTTCTACGCAGATGAAGCGGCTATTTTTAAGGCAGCCGCTGTTTACCCGATTCCATCTTTTCGCAGAGAATATGCCAAAGTAATTTCCCAGGCGATGGATGCGCCGCTGCCCGAACTGATACAGCCGGGTGATATAAAGGGTATCATACATAGTCATAGTAACTGGAGCGATGGTGCGCAATCACTGGAGGAGATGGCCACGGAAGCCATCGCTAAAGGATACGAATACCTGGTCATCAGCGATCACTCAAAAACCGCATTTTACGCCAATGGGTTAAGCGAGGAAAAAGTATATGCGCAGCACCAGCAGGTGGAAGAGCTAAATGCGCGTTTCGCCCCGTTTACTATATTCAAAAGCATTGAAAGCGATATTCTGAATGATGGGGCATTGGACTACCCGGCTGCCGTACTGAATAGTTTTGATATTGTAATTGCGTCCGTTCACTCGAATCTGAAGATGAGCGAGGAAAAAGCGATGCTGCGGCTGTTGAGGGCCATTGAAAATCCATATACCAGTATCCTGGGACATATGACCGGCAGGCTGCTCCTGAGCCGTAATGGCTACCCGGTTAATCATGAAGCCATTATAGACGCCTGCGCGGCGCATAATGTTGTAATTGAACTGAATGCCCACCCACGGCGGCTGGATATCGACTGGCGGTGGATAGAGGCGGCTCTCGAAAAAAATGTGCTGATCTCCATTGACCCCGATGCCCACTCTACAGATGGTTATAATGATTGCCGGTATGGCGTGTTAGCCGCCCAGAAAGCCGGGGTACGCAAACAGGATAACCTGAGTAGTTATTCGCTGGCGGAATTTAAGGGCTTTGTAGAGAAGCAGAAGGCCAAGCGTTAATGTTTGGGCAACAGGATAAAAAAAGTAGTTCCCACGCCCTCTTCGGTTTCAAACCATATCTCACCGTTTGCCTGCTCTACAATTCCCTTGCAGATAGCCAGTCCCAGGCCTGTGCCGGATGATTTGGTGGTGAAATTGGGTGTGAAAATGTTTTTCTTCATCTCCTGGGGAATTCCGCCCGAAAAATCGCGCACCGTAATATGCACTTTATTTTGCTGTTGCCGCTGCCCGATGATGATATGAACGGGCGTGGCCGAGTCTTCGGTTGCCTCGATGGCGTTGAGGATCAGGTTGGTAAAGAGCCGGTTCATCTGTACCCGGTCGGACACGATATTGTATTCCCCCTCTTCTTTCTCCCATTCAAGGCGGATGCGGGGATTGGTACTGTATAAGCGAACCTGCGATTCTATCACTTCGCTGATATCAAACAATTCCATACGGGCATTGCCGATATTAGCAAACTGTGAGAAATCGCCGGCTATTTTAGACAGCTGGTCTATCTGTTCAATAAGCGTATTCGCCATGCTTTCCGAAAGCTCTTTCACATTCGGGGCGCCCTTGCGGATGGCGTTCTGCAGGTACTGTATACTAAGCTTCATAGGAGTGAGCGGGTTCTTGATCTCGTGGGCTACCTGCCTGGCCATTTCCCGCCAGGCTCCTTCCCTCTCGCTCTTGGCAAGGGCGCGTGCGCTTCGATCGAGTTTCTTTACCATCTTATTGTATTCCGCTACCAGCATCCCTATCTCATCGTTCCGGTTCCATTCTATTCCCTCATTAATTCTGCCCAGGTTTACCTGCTGCATTTTCTGTGCAATCAGGCTGAAGGATGCTGTGATACGGTTGGTAAGGAAGAAAGCGATAGCACCGGCTATCAGGAATATAAACGCGTTCAGGTTAATGAGCGTAGCCAGGAACCCCGATATCTCCTGGTTAAGCTCATTTTCTGAATTGAGATAGGGAATATTCAGATAGGCATAGTGATTTCCCTGTTCGTCCGATAAGGGGGCATAGATGCTCAGGTACTCAAATCCCCCGATCGTTTCAGACTGCAGGTAACGGATACTGCGAGCCTTCCGCAACTGGTCGTAAGCCCTGGGTTCCATTTTCTCACTCAGCAGGTGTTTGTTGTAGATATAGGGCTGTGTAGATACCAGCAGCGTTCCCTCCGTATTATAGTAATTGATATCTACGTTATGAAGGTCTGATATCTCTGCAATAGCGCGTTCCAGCCCTGTTCTGATTCCCGCATTGTCGGGCACATCATCAAAGGCAACCAGCGAATTCATACGGGTATTCACTTCATTGGCCATTACCTGTATCGATTTGGTAAGCCTTTCTTCATTATTGCTGTTAAACCGTAAGATAAAAAAGGAAATCGTAGCGATACCAATCACAATAAATGAAAACACGCTCAGGAAAATAATAGTGGCCTGTATCTGCGACCGTATATTAAGCCGCAACATCTTTGCCAATTCTTTCGCTTTAAAACGCGCTTTTACGATAAAGGTTCCCAGGTGAAATAACAGGAGTATACAGAGGAAAGAACAGAAAAGATAAGCGAATAAGGTGATCGCCTCGATCACCCAGGTACTCTTTTTTACCACCAGTACCTGCTTGTTCATCCCGCTTCTGTACCATAACTCACTAAAATTTTCCACCTGCCTGACAGTAAAATCAAGATCAGTTACCTGATCGCCCGGTAACTGGGCAGGGAAGTCATAATTATTAAAATGATTGATGAGATGCCCTTTATTGTAGATGGCATAGGCATAGTGGGTGTTGAGGTCGGTAGCGAAATCCTGCGACTGGCTGAAGAGTTCAGGGTACAATGCTTCACTTTTATATCGCTTGGAACGGATTACTACAAACAGGTAGCCCTCCGTGATCCCTTTTCTTTTTAATTTCTTTCTGGTATATATAACTGAAGCCGTCGGTAGGATTCTCATAACTATACAATTCAGGAATAATGGTATTTTTTGCCTGGTTGAGTACCACCGTTTTGATAGCGGCGTAGGATACAGAATCTTCGTTGAACAGGGGATGGTAATTGCTGTCGTAGGTATAGATCCTTGTATCGTATTTGTCCAGGTACCCTGAAAAATTCTGGCTCACCAGGCTATCCTTGATATATTTATTGGAATATTCACTCCTGGTAAACCGCGAAAAATTTTCCGCGGAGGAATTGGTCGTCGAAATTGGTGGCGGCGATATTCAGCAGGTTTTCGCCCGATGGATCCGTCTGGAGTGCCAGTTTCTCTGCAATGCTTTTCCGTTGCGCCAGTTCTACTTCCCGGTTCTGAAAAATAACGATCGCGGCGATTGACATGGTGAAGTACATCACCCAAAAAATAAAATACGAGGAACGCAGCAGCGAGCGATCAATATCGGCCCGGTTCAGGTTCATTACCCCTACATACAGGAACAGCCAGAAAAGTACCCAGAGATATACCGGGTACTGGGCTTCGTGCACAAAGGCTACCAGGCAGGTAAAGCCGGTTACCGCAATGGGTATGCTTTGCTTATACAGGGGCATCCGCCCGGTAACAACTGGCTTTAACAGGATCTGCGAAAAATAGTAAAAGCTTAGTACCAGGAAACAAAGCAGTACAAAACTGATAACGCTGTACACATTCAGGCTGAAGAAATTGGTTACGTCAAAAGATATCTTTCCATCTCTCACCAGGCTGGTAATTACCCCTGCCAGCAGAAAGCAAATAAGGGTAAGCGTTACCAGGCTTGCATACTGCGATCCCTCGCGGGATATGGTTTTGCCAAACCAGGGTTTATGATCATAGAAGGTTCTGTAAAAGTTCACCAACCAGAACAGCAGTACGGCATTCACAAAGAGGTCGCCCAGTGAAGGGTGTAAGAAATTAGAGGCATAAACAGCAGGATCAAACAACGGGAGTTTACTGTAGTCGAAAGGAAAAGGGAAAAAATAGGTAATCAGCCTCAGCAATACCACGGCGGTTACCAGGAAAAGAAAAGCGTTCCGGAACCGGTCATGCAGGGTCCATTCCACCGCCAGTGAATGCAGGAAAATCAGCAGCAGGATGATTGCCAGTACGCGGAGCACAACCGTTACGGAATCATAGGCAATAAAGGATTTACCGGTTTTCACTTTGATCCTGAACAATTCCAACCCCGTACCGTTTACCACCGGAACCGAAAGGCTATCCCTGCTGATCTCGTATTGTTTCTGTAAGCCCGGGTAACCCGCAAAATCCGTATGGAGATATTTATTTTCCATGAAAAATGACCAGCGTACGGGTATCATGCCCAATACAGAATAGCCTTTTCCCCGCAGGAAGACCTTTCTCTTGATCAGTTCAAAATCGCCATTCCGGTTATTCACAAAAAAATTGCCCTCGCTGCGGGCCAGGTCATCGGGGCTGATATAAATTTTGTTCGTGTTCCAGTATACAAGCTGGTCGGGAGTAGTGAGTGTATCCCTCTCATAAATAAAAAGGCCCATATCGCCTGTTCTGCCGGTTGCGATGCCTGCGGTATCCTGAACAACCTTGTATAACAGGGCGGTATCGGCAATGATAGAAGTGAATTTCTCCTCCGTTTGTTCGATTCTCTCCTCCAGCAGGTTTTTTACCTTAAGCGGGGAAGCGTGATAACTCCAGTAGTTGATGAATATAAATGAGATGGTATACAGCCAGGCGGCTGTAATAAGCAGGTATCCGTGTTTATAAGCAGCTTTCTTCAGTAAAGAGATCAAGTGGCTCGTGTTTTCGTTTTAACTTCATTCCAGATAGCGTCCATTTCAGCCAATGAAAGCTCCGAAAGGTCCATTCCCCGCGAAGCTGCAATGCTTTCCATTTGCTGGAACCGGTAAATGAATTTCTTATTGGTCTTTTCCAGCACACCTTCCGCGTCTACCCGCAAAAACCGTGCATAATTTACCAAACTAAACAGCAGATCACCAAATTCTTCGTCTATCTTTTCCTGCTCATCCAGTTCTATCGCTTCTCTCAGTTCTCCCATCTCCTCCTCCACCTTTTTCCATACATCTTCCCGGTTATCCCATTCAAAGCCTACCTGTTTGGCTTTTTCCTGGATACGGGTTGCTTTTACCATGGCGGGAAGGGATGGCGGAACCCCGCCCAGTACCGATTTTTTCCCTTCCTTCATTTTAAGCTTTTCCCAGTTCTTTTTTACGTCTTCCTCATCGGTAACTTTTACATCCCCATATATATGCGGATGCCGGAAAATAAGCTTCTCGCAAACCCCGCTGATCACTTCGTCCAGCGTAAACTGGTTCTGCTCCTTCCCAATCCTCGCGTAAAATAAGAGGTGAAGCATGATATCCCCCAACTCTTCTTTAATGCCCTTCCAGTTCTTGTCTGTAATGGCATCCGCCAGTTCATAGGTTTCTTCCAGTGTAAGCGGCCTGAGCGTATCTATGGTCTGCTTGCGATCCCAGGGACACTGCTCCCGCAGTTCGTCCATGATTTTCACCAGTCTTAAAAATTGATCTGCGGTTTGCATGGGGAGGGCTGGGGTTTTGGTTCGGTGATAAAAAAGTAAAAATTAAAAAGTAAAAAGTAAAAGCCAAGAGCCAAAAGCCAAAAGCTAACGGCTAACAGCTAAAAGCCAGCAGCTATATTGCCATTACTGAGAATATAAAAAACAATGTAAATATCACTACCATCAGCAATAGCGATAAAAAAAGTACGATCGCGTATTTTGCAATGGTTTTCCCGCGGCGTTGCTCATAGAAATTGCGCATGCTTTTATACCAGTAAAAAAAGTTCAACAAAATAAATACGGCTTTGATCCAGCCTGGCATTTCAACATGTATAAGGCTGAAGATGCCCTCTGCTGCCATGGTAGCCAGGAGGATGATAAAAGTTCCGCAATACAGGTGTATGGTATAAACAATATGGTTAACATAGAAGAACTTTTTACGCCTGGCGTACAGCATCTGCAGCATCAGGGCAAACAGGGGAAGCGAAACGAAAAGCATCTGCGGGAAAAAGTGTTTGAACTTTTCAATGATCGCCTGCATGATCTCGTTCCCGTTCTCATGGTATTTTTCGGCGAGGTGAATATTTTGTCGTACCAGGCGGCGGGTAAAAAATCCGTCTTTTTCATGCGCCGGAGCTTTTTCCTGTGCTGAATCGTACTGTGCTACCGTTTTAAACTTGTGCCTGGAATTGCTCAGGAAGTTAAACCCGTTGTACTTGTCCAGTTTGGCTGTACGTAAACTGTCTGGCGAAACGGTTGAATCTCTTCTCAACACCGCTATATCGCTGTCGATATCCTTTATGATCTGCCGGATGGGTATTTTTGAAATTTCGGGCAGCGCGGCGTTATTCAGCACCTTCATCTCGGCCTTTCGTGTTTTCTCCAGTTTTTTAATCCGCTTGGCCAGGGTAATTGTATCCTTATCCGAATCTACCTTAATGACGTCCGCCTCTTTCTTAAAACTGAAAAAAATCAGGAAGAAAAATGCCGAAGTAAACACATACATCCTGATAGGATGCAGGTAACTGGCCCTTCTTCCGCGCAGGTATTCATGGGATAGGAAACCGGGACGGAAAAGAAGGTATTTCAGGGTACTGAAGAATTTTCCATCGAAATGGGTCACATCATACATAAAATGCGTTAGCAGGTGCCAGAAGCTCTCTTTGGGCTCTATATTTTCCTGTCCGCAAACCTGGCAATACCGGCCTTGTACTTCGGCCCCGCAGTTGAGGCAGTCTTTTTCCTTTCTTTCTTTTAAATGCGACACTTGTTAACGTTTGATTAAAAATACAGAACTAAACGTTTGCGGCAAGGGCATGAACACTATGTTTTTGGATTGTTGAAAACTGTACGTGTACATTTGGGGGAAATATTACCGCCACATGAAATTTTTATTAACCCTGGTTTGTTTTACATTCTTCGCGGAAGGGTACTGTCAGTATTACTTTACAGATGTTCTTTCCACCCAGCTCAGCAATGAACAATACAGACTATTGCGGTTGAATAAGATCAAAAAGATCACGGCGGTGAGTTATGAGCCCGACAATACCCTTACCGAAGGGTTCAGGCTGGAACAGGATATCAGCCTTGACGGCAAAACCATTGTTCTCAGTGCCGTTACTACCGGCGGCAAAAAAGAAAACACCACCAACCGATACGAGCTTAACCGCCTCAGAAGAACCCAGTCTATCAGTACCGGCATCGATAACCGAACCGAATACACGTACAATGAAAAGGGACAGGTTCAGAAAATTGTTTTTACCGCAACGGATACGGCACTAAAATCAGGTACAAACGAAGTGCATGAGTGGAGCTATGGCGAAACAGGGCTGCCGGTTTCCATGCTAAGGATAAAAAATAGAACGGATACGGTGAAAGTGGTATTTGAGAAAGATGAATCGGGATTGATAGCGGAAGAAAAATGGACATCGAGAGGCAAGCCGCTGGAAACCTATTATTATTATTACGATGATAAGAAGCGGTTAACGGATATTGTTCGCTTTAACGTGCGACTACGGAAATTTTTCCCCGACTACGTGTATGAATACGACGCGAACGGCCGGGTGAGCCAGATGACACAAGTTTCCCTGAGCAGCGCGAGCTATATCATCTGGAAGTATACCTATAATGAAAAAGGCCTGAAAGCCGAAGAAGCCGGGTTTGACAAAGAGAAAAAGCTTGTTGGGAGAATGGTGTATAGCTATGAGTAGGAAGGGGGCAGGAACTAGGGATTAGGAGTTAGGGGGATGGGGATAAATATGTCGAAGATCGCTCCCTTGTCGGGTTCGCCGGTGGCTGTGATGATGCCCTGGTGGTTTTCAACGATTTTTTTTACGATAGCGAGGCCGATACCGGTACCGGGGTATTCTTCTTTGCCGTGTAGTTTCTGGAAGACCTCAAAAATCCGCTCATTGTACCGGGGTTCAAAGCCGATACCGTTGTCTGCTACTGAAATATGGCAGTACAGCGTATCTGATTCCAGTTGTTCATTACCAGCCTCTTTTCCTTTGATGCACGAACTTTTGATGATAATTACACAGGGACGATGTTTACTGCTAAATTTAAGCGCATTGGCCAGCAGGTTATGCATTAACTGGCGAAACTGGAAAACAATTACCCCGCATTCGCACATGTTATGACTCTCGATGATGGCTTTGTTTTCTACAATAATTTCCCACAATTCTTCCTTCACATCCTCCACTATAGCAGCCAGGTCAACGTTTTCAAAGCTCCGCTCGGTTACATTGGTTCGGGAATAGGCAAGCAGGTCATCTATGAGTACTCTCATCCGGGTTGCTGCTTTTTGCATCCGTGAAAAATCGTCTTTCCCGCTATCTGAAAGATTGTCTTTTTCGCGGGTTAATATGCGTGTTGCGAAGGTTTGTATTTTACGCAGGGGTTCCTGTAGATCATGACTGGACACATAGGCAAATGCTTCCAGTTCTTTATTGATCAGCATCAGTTCCGCCGCCTGTCTTTCTTTTTCTCCATTCTGTATGGCCAGCTCAATGTTCAAAGCCATCAGTTCTCCCTCCCATTTTTCCTTGGCGCGGTATTGCAGGGCCAGTTCATCATTCGCCAGGATCAGGGCAGCTTCCCGCTTTTCTTTCAGTTCGTTTTGAGTGGCCAGTTCTTCGTTCGCCAGCATCAGTTCCTGGCTCCGTTTTTCCTTCTCGGCATTCTGAAACAATAGTTCCTTATTCACCGCTTCCAGTTCGCGTGTCCTGGCTTCCACCGCTTTTTCGAGCCGTATATTCTCAGCTTCCCTATCGCGAATATCCTTGTCCAGCATTTCCCTTTCTCTCCGCTGCAGTTCACTCGTTTTATTCCGAACTTCGGTAACATCATGAATAGCCAGTAATATTAACTGCATATCATGTCTTTTCTGAAGAATCCGCCTCGCGTTCAGCAACATTATTTTTTTGCCTAACCCAGGAAAACTGTGCGTTACTTCAAAATTACTAAAATGGGTATTCCTGGGTATGATATCCTCGAGTAGCTTACGCAGCAGCGGTATGTTCCATTGCTTATTACCTAGATCATACAACAGCGACCCTTCTGTAACATCTTCTTTCACTTTGAAATTCTTATAAAATGCGCGGTTGGCCGACTTAACCCGCATTTCTTTATCCAGGATGATCATGGGTTCATGCAGGGTGGCGATAATGGATTCGGAGTAATCGTAAGATTCATTCAGCAGGTCGTTTCGGGCCTGTAGTTCCTGGTTGGTAGTGATCAGTTCTTCATTGGCCGACTCGATCTCCTCTTTTGAAGTTTCCAGTTCTTCATTCACGCTTTGCAATTCTTCGTTACTGGCAACCACTTCTTCATTGGCACTTTGCAGTTCCTCATTAAAAGACTCCTGCTCATTGGCAAATGCCTGCATATCTGCCCGGGTAGCCAGCAGGTCTTCCTCCAGTTTCTGTATCCGGCGGTCTTTGGCCAGGGATGTGCTCTTGCGTGCTTTGCCGGTCAATTCCGCTGCCGGAACGCCCTGGGGTTCAGTAAACACGATAAACAACAGGGGTTCCTCCCATTCCACATTCAAAGGGAGTACTTCGAGGTTGATAGTCCGGATACCAGCCTGGGCTTTAACTTCTACACCATTCTTATGAACGGGCAATTTGGTTTTTATGGCTGCGGCAATTGCACCGCGAAGCGCAAACGCAATCTCGGGTGCCGCCAGCTTCAGAATATTGAGGCTTGCTTTTCCGGGTGTGTGTTTCAAATAATGATCCGTATCGCCCCGAAACTGCAGAATTTCAAAGGAATGGTTGATCACAACACTGGCCGGCATATAGCGTAACAGCAATACCGCGTCTATAGCGTTACCGAAATGGTTGTCGGGTACTGATACCTGTTTATTGGTAAATTTTGGCATAAGCCTTGGTTGCATTTCCGCTGGAAATGTGCGGGGCAAAAGATCGGGAAGCAGTCGTGCTCCCATCCTTTTCTTGCGTGCGTATATTTTTAATTTCTTGTTTACCGGAGTAAATAACTGGCTGGCGGTTCCGGCCGATTCTGACTTACCCAGCATCAGGAAGCCGCCTTCATTTAGCGCATAGTGAAAGGTTGAGAACACTTTTTTTTGCGCCGCCGTATCCAGGTAGATCAGGAGGTTGCAGCAGCTGATAAAATCCACCCTTGAAAAAGGCGGATCCCGCAGGATATTATGTTCAGCAAACACACACATGCCCTGTACCTCTTTCGCAATTTTATACTTCCCCCAAAACTTTACAAAAAAGCGCTGCAGCCTTCTCGGAGAAACGCCCGAAAGTTCCTCCGGTGTATATTCGCCGCTTCGGGCTTTATTTAATGCCTGTATACTCAGGTCGGTGGCAAATATTTTTACGCTGGTATGGGCGGTTCTGCGGCCCTGTATCTCCAGGATGGCCATAGCAATGGAATAAGCCTCTTCACCCGTGGCACAGGCGGGAATCCATATTCTTAATGTTTCACCTGTACTCTTGCTTTTGAGCAGCTTGGGCAGCAACGTCTTTTTCAGGTAATCATGCGCATCCGTATCCCTGAAATAAGTGGTAACATTAATCAGCAGGTCCTGGTAAAGTATACTGATATCTTCCTTTTTTTTCGCGATCAGTTTGGCGTATTCAGTCAAGGTCTTGATCTTATGCAACAGCATCCTGCGCAGGATACGGCGTTTAACGGTTGCCATCTTATAATGGCTGAAATCAACCCCGGTTTCTTTATGCAGTAATTCCAGTATGACCTTGAGTCCCGGGCTGGAGTTAATCAGGCCGCTCTGCCGTTCTGTCCTGGCTTTCGGATTCGTTTTGAATTCTTCCCCCAGGCGGATCAGTTCAGCGGCTATCTGTTCCGGCGGCAATATCAGGTCAACCGCGCCTGTTGCCACCGCTGATTCGGGCATACTTACGAACTTTGCCGAACCATCCTGCGCGAACGTGGTTCCTCCCTGTTGTTTAATGGATACGATTCCCCTGGAACCATCGCTGCCATTCCCGCTCAGAATGACGCCTATCGCGCCTGGTCCATGCTTTTCTGCCAATGAACTGAAAAATGTATCAATCGGCAAGTTGGTAATCTTATCTTTTCTGCGAGGCATTAGCTTGATATGTCCGTCCAGCACCACCATTTCCTTGTCGGGTGGAATTACGTAAAAATGGTTGGGCCGCATCAGGATCCGGTTGGTTACTTCTTCCACTTTCATCCGGGTTGATTTTGACAGTATAGTGGTGAGAATACTTTTATGATCCGGGCTAAGGTGCTGTACATAGATGAATGCCATCCCGGTATCGGTAGGAAGTTTTTTAAGCAGGGAGGTGACTGCGTCCAGCCCGCCGGCAGACGCGCCGATGGCCACAATCAAAAAAGAGTTGTCTTTGGCTACCCTGGCTGCAGGTACTTTTCTCTTTACCGGTATGGAAACTGGCTTCATTTTTTGCGTTGAAAAGTCCCTGTGAATATGTTATACCGGATTGGTCAGCATGAAAAAGATCAAAGAGGCGGGGCGATCAATACTAACAAGATAGGCTATTCGGAGCAGGAAACAGCTATTCTTCCCTCATTTGATTCGGCACTACCAGTGTAAACTCGGTTCCTTTGCCAAAAACTGACTTGACGGAAATATCCCCCCCGATCCGGGTAAGGGCTTCTTTTACGATGTAGAGGCCTATTCCCAGGCCATTTTTAAAGTCCGAGCTGCGGAAAAAAATCTGGAAAATCTTATTCAGGTGATCCTCAATAATGCCTACCCCGTTGTCTTCAATGTGAATTATGGCTTCCAGGGCAGTTACCTGCACGCTAAGCCTGATCCGGGGATTGGTTTCCTCCACCCGCTGGTACTTTACGGCGTTGGAAACCAGGTTATTCAGGATCAGCGAGAGGCGGAACGCATCGCAGAAAAAAGGAACCGGCTGATCCACTGTGATTTCAAAAGCGATCTGCGGGTTCATCATATGACACATCTCCACGCTTTCGTCAAACATCTTTTTAAAGTCGATGTCTTCGTTTACATCATCCAGGCGTATTCCTTTATAGTACTCAATAATCTTGTGTATAAAGCTGTCCATTTTGGTTACACAGCTTTCTATCATCTGGAAATAATTGCGGGCGTCATCCGCCTGTACCTGAAGTTTGGCGAGGTTCAGAATACCCATGATATTGGCCAGTGGGGCGCGTAAATCGTGGGAGGTGCTGTAAACAAAGCGGTTCAGCTCATCATTCGCGCGCTGTAATTCGGATACCTTATTCTTCAGCTGAATCTTGGTCGCATGCATTTCATAAGCATTCTGAATGGTGGTTTTCAGCTCATTCTCATCCCAGGGCTTCTTTACATACCGAAACACTTCCCCCTTGTTAATGGCATCTACCACCGCTTCAAGATCCGCATAACCGGTTAATAATATCCTTACAGGATCCGGATGGGATTTGTTTACGATATTGAAAAACTCAACACCGGTTGCCCTGGGCATCCGCTGATCGGCAATAATTACATGAATATCATTATCATTAAGAATGGTAAGTGCTTCTGAAACCGACAGGGCTGTGTAAATATCATAATATCGCCTGAACCCGGCCTTGAATGACTGGAGATTGTTGGGTTCATCGTCAACGTACAATACTTTTATTTTAGACTCCTGGTGGTTACTCATGAAGGGTGTTTAGGTGGCGGAAACCGGAAGTATATGTTCTAAAGTTATTACAAATTCGGCACCTTTTCCTTCAGTTGATAAAACTTCGATCTTTCCCTGGTGCATTTGTATGATCTTGTAAACGATAGACATGCCCAAACCGGTTCCTTCGCCCACCTCTTTCGTGGTGAAAAAAGGTTCAAATATTTTCCGCCGGGTGTCTTCACTCATACCGGTTCCGGTATCCCTGATCCGGATCTCTACCTGGTTGCCGATATCTTTGGTTTCAATAAATATCGCCCCGTTTTCAGCCGCCTGGTTCTTTTTTTTGATGGCATGGATCGCATTACTGATGATATTCATAAATACCTGGTTCATCTTACCCGGGTAACATTCAATATTTCCATTGGCACGATACATCTTATGGATTGTGATATTGTCCGGGAGCAGGTTTTTCAGCAGGAAAAGGGTTGAGTCAATACCTTCATGCAGGTTTACCACTTTGATCTCACTCTCGTCCAGCCGGCTGAATGTGCGAAGCCCCTGCACGATCTCGGCGGTACGCTCGGCTCCTTCCCGTATGCCTGTTACCAGGCTCTCAATTTCCTGCTTTACATAGTCAACGTCAATCTGTTGTTTCATCTTTTCAATTTCGCTGAGCCGGGCGGGTAATTCCTGTTCCCCCGCTGTATGCAGTTGGTCGTAGGCATTAATAACAGCCACCAGGTCGTTGATATCCATCGTGAGCGGCCCGATATTGGATTTTACGAAATTGATGGGATTATTGATCTCGTGGGCGATTCCGGCGGTAAGCTGGCCCAGGGAAGCCATTTTTTCGGCTTCTATCAGTTGAATTTGTGTGTCTTTCAGATCCTGCAAGGCCGCCGTAAGGCTGGTGTTGGAAGAAGACAATTCTTCTGTTCTTTCTGCCACTTTTCTTTCCAGCATTATATTCTGATCCCTCACCAGCTGCTGATTTTTCTCCATGGCACGGATGCTTTCTTCCTGGGATGCTTCTTTTTCCTTTCGCAGCACATTAATCTTGTCGGCCAATGCTATGGATAATAAAGCTACTTCCAGTGACGATCCGAGGTAAATAATGTAGGTGGTAAAATCATTATAAGGAAGTATCGCCAGGTTACGTAGTATGAGTATAATGAACGTAATAAGGAAAAACAACCATGCCGTTAGATAAAAATAGGCAGGGCGGAAATTCTTTTTAGCGATATAGAAACTGGTGGCAAGTACAGCCAGTACGCCAAAAAGTCCATTATAGTTTAATATGCTGTAATTCAGTCCGAGGTCGTCTGTAAAAAAGCTCCATACCAGCCCCAGCAGGTAGATAACTACCACCAGGCGGAGGAAATGATGCATACGCCGGGTATTAACCCTTGTTTGCAGGAAGTGCATACTAAATACCAGCCCGCTGACCGCGGAAAAAGTGGAACTAAAAATAACCGCATACTTACTGATCCATGTTTGCCCCGGCCAGAGGTACCTGAACTCGTACCCGGCCAGGGTGGTCTGCGCCAGGGCGAGACAGAAAATATAAATGATATAATAGAGGTAGTTCCTGTCCCTGGTAGCGTAAAACAGGAAAAGGTTATACAGAAACATCACAGCCAGCACACCCAGGTAAAGCCCGGTTACTATCGTTTGAAAATTAATAGCAGCATGCAAGGCGTCGAACGATAAAACAGTAGCCGGAACAATAATGGGATGCCTGCTGTAAACATGCAGCAGGTATTGCCGGCTATCCCCTTTTTTCATGGGCAGATGAAAACTGAGATTGGGTGAGCCTGCCACATTCTGGCTACCCCTTACCTCGTTTCCCTCCTCACCCACCAGCGTGGCTCGCCCGCTATCAAGGGCGTACAATCTCACCCGTGACAGATTGGAATAGGCTATATTGAGAAAAAGCCGTGGGGATTTGATCGACTGATGTGTTACCGAAAAACGAAACCATACACTTTTAATATCATTGGGAAACAAGGGAATATTACCATTGGTTGCTATAAACCGGTCCTGCTTCATTACATCTTCAACCGTTGACATTTTGGCGCTGTCTACCGTCTGCGTCATATAACTCGACAGTACAACGGAAGGGTAAGCGTCGGAGATGGTGATGGGAGACTGTGGGAAACTACGGGTAATGGAGCATACAAAAAAAATACAGAGAAGACAGGCATGAACGCGCTTGGAAGGCCAATGCCGGCGATCCGCTATTCCATATTTGCTATTTATCAACCTGTTACCAGACATAGGGTATGATCATTTTTGTATGCGTTTTGTAGATACTGTATTCATCCCCGAAGCGGGCCATCAGTTCCTTTTCTTCAAGCCTGATGCGCACAAAATAAGCATATCCCATGGCGGCACAGGAAATCAGGAATCCCGGGAGACTGTGTAAGATAGGCCCTCCTGCCGTAATTGCTAAAAAGGCCCCGGTATAACTGGGATGACGCGCCAGCGCATAAGGCCCGGTGGTTACCAGCCTGTGGTCTTCACTGATCTGAACCGTAGCCGTGAAATACTTGCCCAGGGTGGATACCGACCATGCCCTGAAAGATATACCAACTACTATCATAGCAAAACCAATGATAGTGATAGCGTCATACCCATGGTGGCTATCTGAAAAATAACCCCAGTGAACCACAGGTACCCAAACACTTATCAGCGACATGGCCAAAATCAAAACCACTGTAAGCCGGTCACTTTCTTTTTTCTCGGCGGTCTCCCGTGCACTAACGGGTGGCTGGGTAAGCCACATGAATATACAACCTGCTACAATAAATACAATCTTCCCGTCCAGCATCAGAGAAGGTTTCCCCAGCAAAGGAATTACCACCATCAGGATATTGCTTACAATGCCAAGGGAGATTCTTTTCATAGTCATTTAGGGTTCGTGCGGCGTCAGACGTGAGGCGTGAGACGTGAGACGTGAGACGTGAATCGTGAATCGTGAAAATTTTATTGTTTAAAATATTGTATTGTTTATCAGGATTCGGGTTTAACCCAACACCTTGGCTCTTACGCCCCACGATTCACGATTGACGATTCACGATTCACGTCTCACGCCTCACGTCTCACGCCTCACGTCTCACGCCTCACGTCTCACGCCTCACCGCAAAGCTAGTTAAACGGTTCGTATTGGATGTGAAACTCGGTAGGGTCAACGTTTTGCAGGCGCAGGGCGTAATGTATGTGTATATAGTAATTTTTGAAGGGTGATTTTTCTGAGGCAATATGCTCGGGGTTGGCGCGGAGGTGCATGATCTTTTCCCTTTCCCTGGGATGGGTTATCGGAAGATCAAACATATCTTCCTGGTAGAGCGCTGTAGCCAACAGGTCGATCTTAGGATAGTAGAATGTTCCGTTGATCCCAACATCGGTTAAGATTTTACCTCCCATCCAATCTTTAAAACGTACCGTGGTAGGCGAGCAAAGGGTAAAAAAAGTATTGATGCCGATCTGGGTTGCCAGTGCCACCGCCACGCGTGATGGGAAAAGGCTGCCGATACCGAAGCCCGCCACTTCTTTTGAATTCCATAACCCCGAAAGCTCCGCCGCGCCCTTTTGGGCCCGCTGTCTAACTATCTCATATATTTTCGGATCCATACTACCCGTTGCTTCTTCAATAGGAAGCGGGTGTATGCCATCGGCTATCTGTATCCGGGCTCCGCCAAATAGTTTGCTGCCATCAATCGTTTCCACAACAATTACAAAAACCGATCGCCTGAACATCCAGTCTTCGGTATTGGTGGTAATATTTTCAATACCATAAATGGATAGTACTCTTTTATGCCCTTCTATAAATTGCAAGCAGGCAGCGGGATCATCTGGTGCCCTGAATACCCTTATACGGATTTCTTTGTCGAAAGGAGTATCTAGGTTCATCAGATAGGATAAGTTTCTAATTTAAACAAAATAACAAAACGATTGCGGTATTTTATTTGTTTCTGCGATTTTAGTTACTTTTATATTGGATGAACGATAACTGAAATCCCCCAAATCCCCAAATCCATGTATCCGAACCCGATCAACGTCCTTTACATAGACGATGAAGTAAATAATCTCCATTCCTTTAAAGCCAGTTTCCGGCGAATTTTTAATGTATTCATTGCGGAATCGGCAGAAGAGGGTAAAAAAATACTGGATACTCAAAATATTCATGTGATCTTAAGCGACCAGCGGATGCCCAAAATGACCGGCATAGAATTTTTTCAATCCATCATTGAAACCCACCCCGACCCTATCCGGATCCTGATCACAGGCTATACAGACATCAACGCTGTAATTGACGCGATCAATGTGGGCCAGGTGTATAAATATTTATCTAAACCCTGGAACGAAGAGGATATCAAAAATTTTGTGCTGAAGGCTTTCGAAGTAGTGGAACTGCGTCGGAAAAACCAGGAGCTGACAGAAAAGCTGCTGGATGCCAACAAAAAACTTGAGTTCCTGGCGAGGCAGAACCTGCTTTCGTAAAATTGCAAATAAAGGTATTGCCTAACTCACCGGGATACATACCTGAAACCTGGCCCCTACCCCCGGCTCTCCTTCTGCCATAATAGTTCCCCGGTGATTTTCCACTATTTTTTTACAGATGGCCAGCCCTATACCGGTTCCTTCATATTCCTCCCTGCCATGCAAGCGCTGGAAAACTTCGAATATGCGGGTGGCATATTTCGGTTCGAAACCAATACCGTTATCTGCTATGGTGATACGGTAGAACTTTTTATCCTGTTCTTCTACCGGCCTGTTCATTTCACCATCCGCAACATAACTGCCTGAAATGCTTATCACAGGTGCCTGATCTTTTTTTCTGAACTTGATGGCGTTGGAAATAAGATTTGTAAAGAGCTGGTAAAACTGGAAAACGATTACGGATGCTGATGGAAGATCGCCTACTACAATGGTGGTGCCTGTACGCTGGATGGTCTCGTTAAGATCGGCCAAAACTTCTTTTACTATTCCGCCAAGATCGGTATCGGTAAATACCTTTTCATGGGTGGTTGTGCTGGAAAAGCTAAGCAGGTCGCTAATCAAGCCCTGCATCCTGGTAGCGGAAAGTTTTATTCGCCTGAAATACTCTTTCTCTTTTTCAGGATCACTGCCAATACCCGTTTTCTCTATCCGTGATATAAAGGTAACAATCTTGCGCAGTGGCTCCTGTAAATCGTGGCTGGATACATACGCAAAAGAAGCCAGTTCGTTATTTTTTCTTTCCAGTTCCGCATTGGCATTCTGCAGTTCTTTGGTCCTTTCCTTTACCTTTTCCTCCAGCTCTTTTCTTGCGTGCAACTCCGGACGCATATCACGCATAATGGCACCCACACCAATGGGGGTACCGGTCAAAGGGTCGTCTATCCGGTGGCAATTGTTAAACAAGGGTATAATTTCCCCTGTCTTACCATTCCTGATCGCAAACTGCCCGGCCCATCTGCCTTTACTCATCACATTGGGAATGATCTCCGATTCTACAAATGCGATCTGTTCAGGCGTATGAAAATGAGTGATCGGGATGATACTAACATCCGCATCCCTGTCAATGCCCAGTATATCTCTTCCCGCATTATTAATATAGCTATTGGTACCATTCAGTTCCAGTACCGACATCAGATCCACACTATTATCTACCAGGGTAAGCAATTTCTGCCTTTGTTCCCTGCTGGTTACTTCGGCCGAGATGTCCTGTACAATGCCGTTAAACCGTACCGGCTTGTTTTCATCATCAAAAAAGACTTTTCCCTTGGCCCGAACAAATCGTTCCTGTTGGGTTAACCGGTTGATGATGGCATACTCGATTTCATACTTCCCGCCGTTTTCATACATCAGTGCCTGTGCCATCGCCTCCCTTACCCTCATGCGGTCCTTTTCAGCCAAAGACACAGCCACGGCTTCCGTTGTTACCTGCTCACCCGGTAAAAGCCCAAACCAGTTTTTTAAGCGCTCGTTAATGGTAAAATGACCCGTTACCGGATCCAGATCCCAGGTACCCAGCTCCGCAGCCTCAATCGCAAACGCAAGCTCGTCTTTCGCTTCCCCTATCTGCCGGTCAGGTGTGTCTTTCATTATCACTAAAATAAGAAATACTCACGATAGTCCACCCCATGCCCCTTACCGCGTTGCTTCCTATCATTTCCTTTAACGGCAATAAGTGATGACAGCCGGGAATTTTATAACTAATTGCTTAGGTATTTTGCAACCTTTAAGCATATTGGTGCTCTTGGTTTATTGGTTTATTGGTTTATTGGTTTATTGGTTTATTGGTTTGTTGGTTTATTGGTAGTTGGTTATTGGTTTGCTGGTTTGCGAGGGCATAGTAACCTTTTATATCAAGCCATACAGCGATAAAATCAACTACCAACTACCAATAAACCAATAAACCAATTACCAACACACCAATAAACCAATAAACCAACAAAAATGCGTAAACAGTATCTATCCCTTTTCCTGCTTCTTTTATCAGCCTTCTGTTCCCATGCCCAAACCAATACGGGTGTTTTGAGTGGTAAGGTAACAGATGGTATGCAGAAGCCGTTGGAAGGGGCTACTGTTATGTTGCTGAATGCGCGGGATTCGAGTATCAGTCGTACGGGGCTGTCTGGCGACAATGGTGTTTTTGTGTTCGACAGGATCAAATATGGCAGCTATAGGATAGTGATAACGCTGACAGGGTTTGCGCGGTACAGTGGTGCAACGGTAGTCCTTTCGGTTGACAAACCATCGCTGGATTTGCCTGCGATTGTGATGGAATCTCAAACCAACCAGTTGCAGAATGTTACGGTAAGTTCTCAAAAGCCATTGGTGGAAAGAAAGATCGACCGTACCATTGTGAATGCGGACGCCATGATTACCGCCGCAGGGGGAACCGCGCTGGATGTGCTGGAAAAATCGCCGGGCGTTATTGTAGACCAGAATGGTGCCATCAGCCTGAAAGGGAAATCAGGTGTATTGATATTGGTAGATGATAAGCCCACTTATTTATCGGGTGCCGACCTGGAAAGTTATTTAAGGTCGCTCCCCGCCGGTTCAATAGATTTTATCGAGCTGATGACCAATCCTCCGGCCAAATACGATGCAGCGGGTGGTGCCGGTGTAATTAATATCCGCACCAAACGTACCCGTATCAAAGGCTTTAATGGAACCTTTATTACCGCCTATACGCAGGGGAGATATGCCAGGACCAATAACAATTTTACTTTCAATTACCGCAATAATAAACTTAATACATTCGGAACGCTCACTTTCAATAATGCCAACGGGTTTTCTGATCTGGATATCAACCGGTATTTTAAAAACCCCGACGGAACGCGCAAGTCCGATTTCCTGCAACATACTTATATACGGCAAACCGGACCTGCGGCTACCGGGAAACTGGGTGCTGATTATTATGCCACCGATAAAACTACCTTCGGAATCGTGTTAACCGGCGTTCGGCGGAACGGCAACCGCGACAATGATAACCAGAGCAGGATACTGAACGCATCGGGGCAGCTGGATTCTACTATCGTGGCTAACAACACACAGGCCAGCATTTTCCGCAACCTGGGTATCAACCTGAATTACCGCCACCAATACAGCAAAGGTGGTCCGGAATTAACCGCCGACTTTGACCGGATTCACTATACTACGGGCAATAAACAGTTATTTAATAATGATACCTATTTACCCAATGGGTTGCTGACCAACCAGGACAAACTGAATGGCGACCTGCCTGCCGGCATTACCATTTACTCAGGTAAGATAGATTATACCCACCCGGTTAAGAAGGTACTGAAACTGGAAACAGGTATCAAAACAAGTCATACCGAAACGGATAATATAGCCGTATATAATTATACGAAGGGAGGCATAACATCGCCTGATTATGATAAGAGCAATCATTTTATCTATAAGGAAACCATCAGTGCCGGGTACATCAACGCCAGCCGTGAGGGTAAACGCTGGTCGTTCCAGTTGGGGCTGCGGGGTGAACATACTATATCAGACGGCAGGCAGCTGGGCAATGCCGTAAAGCCTGATTCGTCTTTCCGCAGAACCTATACCAGCCTGTTTCCTACCGCCTATATCAATTATAAGCTCGACAGTACCGGCAATAATGTAATTACACTCGATTACGGAAAGCGGATCACAAGGCCGTTTTACCAGGACCTGAATCCCTTTATATCTCCCCTGGATAAGTTTACTTATTATACAGGGAATCCATACCTGCAACCGGCTTATACGCATAATATCAAGCTTAGCTATGGTTATAAAAGCCTGTTTAATCTTTCTTTTGAGTATAGTCATACCACCAATAATACCAATGAAACCATCGAGATTGTAAATGGAACTTATTTCAGTCGCCCGGGTAATATCGGTGAAACGATTAACAAGAGTGTGTCGCTGGATGGCAATGTTCCGGTAACCAAATGGCTAACATTTGTTTTGTATACGGAACTAACCAATATTCATAGCATCAGTAATTTCTATAGCGGTAAACTGGATACCAAAGGAACTTTCTGGTTTGTGCAACCTACCTGGCAATTGAAACTGGGCAAGGGCTGGAACGGGCAGGTAGATGGAAATTACCAGAGTAACCTAACGAGCGCACAGTTTATCCTGCTGAAACGGGGCCGGGTGAATGCCGGCGTTTCGAAGAAACTATCTCCTTCTGTTACCTTAAGGGCCAATGTGAATGATATTTTCTATACACAGGTAAACCGGGGGATTATCAACAATCTTGTAAATACGGAAGCCAACTGGAGGAACGCCAATGATACGCGCAACTTTACGTTATCGGTTGTTTTCAGGTTTGGAAAAGCCATCAACGATCAACGCAGGCACAACGCAACCGGGGCGCAGAGCGAACAGAACCGGGTGAAGGATTAGCAGATTACGCTGGAATGATTTTTACAGGAGTAATCGAAACACCTATTATGTACATCGGATTTAACCTTGATGAGATATTCTACAGTGGAACCGCAACCCTGATTGAAAAGGAAAACGAGCTGGACCATTACCTGATTGATCTGAATGAAAGCGGTAGCAACAATATTCAGTTTGCGCTTACCAGGACTAAGGGAGGTGACTGGATAGGCGATCCGGAGGCCAATGCGGATATCGTTCGCGCCGTAACGGCTGAAATACAGGGGCATGAGCCAGGAAAATCGGATGAACCCCTGGCCCCACAAAACTATTACTCAACGGAACGTACCGGCGGAAACCCACCTGTTTTTAAAGACGGGGAAGTAACCAACGAGCCGGATGATGTGAAGGAGCAATCTCCCAATAGCTAAGCTGCCGGGAAGCCAGGGCAATCTCAGGCGAGAATATAGCCGGCATGCTGCTGAAAAGAAACGCTTCCTGTTTTAGACAGTTCGGCCATTTTTTCCAAACCGGTTTCCGTAATACAAAACTGGATCCGCTCACCGGGGCTGATAACCACCAGGTCTTCCTGTGACAACAACAACAGGTGAGAATAGATTTCCTCCCATCCCAGGTTGGAATGCAAGATCATCTCACGGGTAGTAACCGCATACTGTGTGGGATGAAGCGTGTCCGTCACAATCGATGCCAGGGTTTCGAGTGTTGTGTACTGATTTTGCATACCCCAAATTATAAAACGGAACTGTTAAAGAACTGCAATCCTTTTCCACACGCCTGCATTACTTTTATAAGTAACTGATATTCAATGTTATTTATGCAAGCCGTTTCATAAATGGCCTACCCTTGATTTTGTGTACGACCTAATATAAATTTTATTTTGCGCAACCATTCGGTTGCCATATATTCGCAACCGAATGATTGCAAATATAATTATATGAGACGAGATGTTTTCCAGGCGATAGCCGACCCTACGCGGAGGGCCATCATCACCTTACTGGCCTTACAAGCTATGACGCCCAATGCCCTGGCAGAGAATTTCAGCTGTACCCGGCAGGCGGTATCCAAACACATTAAAATTTTAACCGAATGCGGGCTTGTGAAACAACATACCAGCGGACGGGAAATTTATTACCAGTTTGAAGCCACAAAGCTGAAGGAACTGGATAACTGGGTTGAACAGTTCCGGATCTTATGGGACACCCGTTTCAGCCAACTGGATGCTATTTTAATCACTCAAAAATCAAGTAAACATGGTAAAGAATCAAACGGTACTGACAAAAGACCCTGCTAACAAAAAAATTGTGGTGGAGAGAGTGTTTGATGGGCCCCTGGCAGCAGTGTGGAATGCATGGACTACCCCTGAAATCCTGGCCGAATGGTGGGCACCCAAACCCTGGAAAGCGCATACGAAAACCATGGATTTCCGCGCAGGTGGTCATTGGTTGTACTATATGGAAGGTCCTGATGGAACGCGCCACTACTGCAGGGCCGATTATCAATTAATCAGCCCGCAAGAAAGATATACCGGCCTGGACGCATTTTGTGATGAAAACGGAATCATTCATCCGGAGCAACCACGTATGCAATGGGATGTGAAGTTTACTGAAAAAGATGTCAATACCACCCAGGTACATATTGAAATCACTTTTGCCACAGCAGAGGACTTACAGAAGATTGTTGAAATGGGCTTTGAAGAAGGATTCACAATGGCCCATGGTAACCTGGATGACTACCTGGCGAAGCTATAACTGCAATAAAAAAAAGCGGTAGTCCCCTACCGCTTTTTTCAGCTTCGGTTAATTAACTTCTGCCTTTGGGGCCGTCTGGTAACAGAACATATAATACAGCGATACTAATTATCAGCACTGCAACTATCACTCCGATAATGATCCTGTCACGACCCGTGTGGTCTTTTAGTTGGTCTTTTGTCATAAAAAAGGATTGTCGATTACCTTACTAATATACCATGATTTCTTACCGGAAACTATTGATCAGGAGCGTGTTAGCCGATTTTAATTGAATTATAAGGACATAGCTGTATAGCTGATGTTACATTCGAAACAGGGCTATCTTAAAAGAGCTGATTGATGGAATCTGAGGCATCATATGATGTGTTACCGCTATTCATATTCGCTGGGGGCAATGCACTCTTTCCAATATTCAATAATCTTAAAAATCGTTGCCTTCAGCCCCTGCATGGTGGATGGCTTCTTAAAAAATCCCTGTACCGACAAAGCATACGCATCCAGCACGGATTTTTTATCGGCGGCGGTAGTAAAAAAAAGGTAGGGAATACATTTGGTCTGCAGCTCTTCATTGGTAAAAATCTTGTTCCGAAGCTCGAAACCATTGATACGCGGCATATTGATGTCGGAAAGAATCAGGAAGGGATGAATATCGGTCCGGTTGAGATAATCCAGTGCCAGGTTACCATCCGCAAAAAATTCGATCTGGTTATCATAGCCCAGTTCCTCAAAAATCTCTTCCAGCATCTGCTGGTCATCCAAATCATCCTCAATTACTATTATAGGACCCGTCTTATTCATATGCAGAGGTAAGCTTTATTGCGGGAATATCCGGAAATATAACCTCTCACAGCCTGGTGGTATGATTATTTCATACTGTAACCAATGGTTATATATTGCCTCAAATCGTGCAAAATGATAACGTTTGCTGAACTTATCCTTACCAATGACTGCTGAATCCTCAACAAGAAAAACACCTGCATATGCGAAGCCGCTAATGATAGCGGGCGTTGTTATTCTATTGATCATGGAATCGCTTTTCGGAATTAAAGTACATAGCCTTTCCGCCGAGCAGAAAGCCTATAAACTCGATTATGCGCTGGTGAACAATGTTTCCTATGGTTTATTATCTGTGGATGTATGGCGCGAACAGATCGTATCAGCCGCCAGTGCCGAGATCAGGGAATACCGCCTGTCTCCCGAACAACAGGCCGAACTGCGAAAGGAAATAGACCAGTTGCTGCGCACACTGATTGCGCATGCTTTCGACATTATCAACCAACCGCAGAAGTCGCTGGGAGGAAAACTTAAAAAACTGGTAGCTAAGACCTTTGTTAATCAGAAGAAGATTGAGGCCCAGGTTCCGGGATATACACAGAAACTGATGGCGGAGATTACCAAACCCACCACTTACCAAAAGATCGCGAAGCTGGCCGATACGGCCCTGGCTAATATGGGCAAGAAGAGCTATGATAGTTCTGTTGCCGCCACACAACACCTGATGGATTCCGTTTACCATATCTATGGGGCCGATAACAAAGCTTCATTTGAAAGAATACATACGGCCAGGCTCACACGCATTCATGCCGATACCTACCAGTACGCCTATGCCATGCTGGGATGTATCGTATTAATACTGGTTCTATGGTTTTTTCTAAGGCATAAAGGCGATCTCCATGTTCCGCTCTATATTTTATCCGTTGCATCAGCGATGATATTGCTCGCGGTTGGATTAACCACAACCATGACTGAAATAGATGCCCGGATTTCCCGGATGGACCTGCATTTTCTCGGCAAAGCCATTTCTTTCAGAGACCAGGGTTTGTTCTTCCAAAGCAAGAGTATCATTGATGTGGTGATGTTATTACTAAAGACAGGGCAACTGCCTTCGCAGATTGTAGGGGTTCTTATCCTGGTGTTCAGTGTATTGTTTCCGTTTATGAAGCTGTCCTCTACGGGTATTGTACTGATGAGCAGGAACAATTGGGGAAAGAAGAAACTCATCCGCTATTTCGCATTCGACTCCGGCAAATGGAGCATGGCCGATGTGATGGTAGTTGCCATACTGATGACCTATATAGGCTTTAATGGTATTGTACACTCAACTTTATCAGGATTACAGGCAAATAACACCGTAACAACCATTGCCACCAACAATACTTCGGTACAACCTGGCTATATCATCTTTATTGCATTTGTGATATATGGCTTTGTTCTCTCCGCTATTCTGAAAAAGATAACCAAAAATTTCACGATCCAATAATATGACCGGGCAAAAAAATAGCACAGTGAACGCACCTGCTTTTGTAAAACCTCTGCTTATAGCGGGCGTGGTGGCAATGCTGCTGATCGAGGGATGGTGCGGCTACCAGGTACACAGGTTATCTCACCAGCGCGAAGAATATAAAAAAGCATATGCTTTTGTAAATAATGTATCATTCGGTTTATTATCTGTGGATGTTTGGCGCGACCAGGTGGTGGCCGCCGCCAGTGGGGAAATAAGTTCGTTCAGGTTATCCCCGGAGCAGGAAGAAAACCTTCGCAGCCAGATCAACCAGTCGCTGCATAACCTGGTTGACCAGGCTTTCCAATCCATCAACCAGAAGCAGAAATCCATTGGCGGCAAACTGAAAAAGTTTGCCATCAAAACCATGGTAGATCCCAAACAGGTACATGCCGAAGTACCCGGGTTTACCAATAAACTAATGGCTGAAATCACCAAGCCTTCCAGTTATAAAAGATTAGCCAATATCGCTGATACGGCAATCGCGCAGATTGGACGAAAAATTTATGACAGCTCCAGCATGGGTACACAATACCTGATGGATTCGATTTATAAAAGATATGATGGCAGGGACAAAGCCAGTTTTGAAAAGAGTATCGATACACGGGTTGCCCTGATAAAGGAAGCTAACTGGCGGTATACCTATGCCATGCTGGGAGCGGCTGCTATAATTCTGCTCCTGCTTTTTGTTTCAAGGAAAAAAAGAAACCTGCAGGGTGTGATGACCGTACTTGCGGTAATAAGTGCATTGTTCCTTTTAGTGGCAGGTGTTAGCACTACGATTATCGAAATCGACGCTTTACTGGAAAAGCTCGACCTGCATCTCGTAAGCAAAGCGGTATCTTTTACCAACCAGGACCTTTTCTTCCAAAGCCAGAGTATACTTGAAATATCCCGCCTGTTGATTGGTTCAGGCAGGGTTGACTCGATTATCGTGGGGATGATGGTATTGATGTTTTCTGTTTTATTTCCTTTGCTGAAACTGATAGCTACTGCCGCTTCAAGATTACGACGCGAATGGGCCGAAAGCAAAACCATTTACTATTTCGCGTTTGAAGCCAGCAAATGGGATATGTCGAACGTGATGGTAGTGGCCATACTTATGACATTCATAGGATTTAACGGGATTGTAGACAGTACCCTTTCCAGCCTTAATTTTTCAGATAGCACTATGTCGAGCGTAACCGCCAATAAAACCAGTATACAACCCGGCTATATCATTTATATCGGATTTGTTGTGTTCAGCATTTCCCTGTCGGCCATGTTCAAGAAAATTTGCCAATCGGATATTAAACAGGAAGACTAAAAATACCCGGATATCGGTTATATTGTTTCGTGAAGAAAACCATTTTTAACCGCAGACGCCTTCATCTTTTCGAGTTTGAAGACTTTAACTGGTTCCCCGATATCATCCGCTCGGGAGGCACTGACTTTCTTCGGTATTTTTTGATGTATGCTGAACTATACAGGCCCACCACTGCGCTGCTACACAAAGCCCTGGCCGAAACCCGTCAAAAAAATATTATTGATCTATGCTCGGGCGGTGGCGGATATACAGAGCAGGTTTACCATGAACTTTGCAAGCTATCCAATGATGCGGTAGCCATCCAACTGACAGATAAATTTCCCAACCTGCCCTCCTATCGTTTAATCAAGGAACGCACCCGGGGAAAGATAGACTATGCCGATTACCCTGTTGATGTTTTTGCGGTACCCCAAAAATTGAGTGGCTTCCGGGTGTTGTATTCCGCCATCCACCATTTTACGCCCGCGCAGGTAAGATTAATTCTGGCCGATGCCGTCAATGCCCGGCAACCGATCGGAATCTTTGATGGAATGGGGAACAAGCCACTCGCCATTGCCGGGCTTTGGATCGTTCATCCTATACTCTTCCTTGTATGTACCCCTTTTTTCAAGCCATTCAAATGGTCGCGACTCCTGTTCACTTATATCATTCCTTTTATCCCTTTATATACTATCTGGGACGGTATGGTATCGGTAATCCGACTGTACCGGCCGGAGGAACTGAGGGAGATTGCCGACTCGATAGAAGATGCAGGCTATACCTGGCAATCAGGCCATACCCGGAACAGGTTTGGTATAAAAGCCAGCTACCTCATCGGGTATCCCGACGCTTCAATTGCCTCTAATCATAAATAGCTTAACCACCATTTTTCTTTATGGGATTGCTTATACCTGTCGTACCAGCGGCATAGCGGATACAAACCTATTACAACTCCTATCCAGATAAGATAAGCAATGGGCAATGAAAAACCATAACCCTTCAATCCCTGTGTAAACCATATCGGTTCTTTTAGTATCCAGATCGACCAGTCCTGTCCGGGTGTTAACGCCGATGCGATCATAGCAATCAGGTGGATAAGGTAAATATGTACCAGGTAATAAAACATCGGGACCCTGCCATATACGGAAACCAGGTTCACCACCTTACCCTTCCATTTCTCCGCCACAGCCAGGAAGAGAAACCCTGGTGCAAGGGTTGCCAGGAGATACAATAAAGACGGTGGGTACTTATTTACATTCATAAAAGACAGAAAGGTTCTGAACGGGCTGGCCTGGGTACTCCAGGGTACCGGGTCGCCATACACATTCACATACCTTACCCCAATAAACAGTACGGCCGCCAGCAAGCCGGTACGTACCAGGTTCTTCCGCCTTTTCTCAGGCGGATAACCAGATGCATACCATTGTCCCAGGCAATACCCCAGTGGCATTACGCCAATCCAGGGTAATAAAGGATATCCTACCAGGAACATTTCATTATGCCAGATAAAGAACTGCTGATCATGTAAAATCGACCAGCCGAAAGCAGCGGGACTATTACCGGGAATATGAAAACCATCCAGGAGGTTATGTCCGCCAATAATAAGAATGGAAAATGCGAGTATCCATTTACGGGGTAAATAGATCAACCCGGCCAGCACAATCATGGCAACACCCAGGGCCCAGATAGTTATGAAGAAAAACATAGGGAATCGGATATTGAAGTTCCAGCCGAAGTTTACAACAAACATCTCCAGCAGTACCAGCCACAATCCCCGTTTCAGCAGGAACCCGGACAGCTCTTTCCGGGATTTGTTTTGCGACATGATAAAGGCCGATGTTCCCGCCAATAACATAAACAAGGGCGCGCAGAGATGGGTAATCCAGCGGGTAAAGAACAGTATGCCACTGGTTTTCTCAAGGTCGAGCGGATCGTAAAAGAATGAATCAGCGAATAAATAGTCACGAACATGATCCAATGCCATGATAATCATGATACTACCCCTGAGAAGGTCAATCGAAGTGATCCGCGGTTTGCTGGCGGTAGTCATTGCTGTTAGTTTTGGTTAGTCGAAACGGGAGAAAAGGTAAGATTTTGTAAAATTGCCGCCAACTTTTTGATTCCGGTTACGAAAAGCCAACTTTATTTTCCACTCGCTTAAGGGTATATTGATCTTTGTTTGTCATAGAACCATAACATGCCGACCCAGTTGTCAGGATACGAAAAGGCTTTTGAAACAGCGTTTAAAACTTATTTTAAACCCTTGCACGCCTATGCCCTTTCATTCCTGGAAAACAATGCCCAGGCGGAAGATATAGTTCAACAGGTATTCTTAAAAATATGGGAAAAACAAGATAAGCTGGATATCATATCCCTTAAACCGTACTTGTACAGGTCGGTACATAACGCATGCCTGAATCAACTGAAGCAGCGGGAAAACAAAATAACACATAGCAAATTTATAAAGCAGGTATCGGTTAACAGTTACGAGGAACTGCCTATGTTACACGAAATGGAAGAACGGATAAGAAAAGCCATTAAGAATCTGCCACAACAATGCAGGATCATATTTCAACTAAGCCGGTTTGAAGACCTGAAATACAGGGAAATCGCTGACCAGCTTCAATTATCGGTAAAAACCGTAGAAACACAAATGAGTAAGGCATTGCAGTTGCTAAGGGTCCAACTAATAGATCTTTTACCGTTAATTCTTATGGCTTCCATAAACATGTTTTTATGAACATTGAAATGCTGCTCGCAAAACATATTACCGGCAACTGCACGCCAGTCGAATCCCAACTCGTAAATGAATGGCGGGCAGCTGATACCAGGAATTCAGCGTACTATACCCAACTGGAAACAATCTGGCATGAAACCGGGAAAATAGCCAGTGATGAACAGCCTGATACAGACGAAGCCTGGAAGCGGCTTCAGGATCAACTGAAAACCGTGCCAGTTAAAAAATTATACAGCACCCGATGGAAGGCGGCAGCGATTTTGCTGGTGGTTGCAGGCTGTGCGGGCTTATGGATGCAGGGGGCATTCAGGAAGGCCGCTCAGAAAAATAAAGAAACAATTATCAATATTACTGCAGACAACAGCTCCCGGACGGAGAAACTGCCGGATGGCTCTGTTGTTGAACTTGAAAAGAATTCTTCCATCTTCTTTCCGGCCATATTTACGGAGAAAACAAGAGATATTTCGCTTAAAGGAAGCGGAATATTTACCATATCACCTGATATCAGAAAGCCTTTTATTATCCAGGTTAATGATATACAAATAAAAGTATGGAGCACAAAATGTATGGTGAGAAGTGATACAAATTCCACAACTGTAACTGTACAAGCGGGCTTGGTAAAACTATTCAAAGGGTTAGACAGCACAACGCTCTCGGTCGACGAAAGCATTAATATTCCGGTTAACGACACTTTTCCAATGCGGAATTTGGTACTGAAGAAGATAGAGGAAGAAAAAATACTTCAGCTCTTCCGGGAATTAAAGTATGATCTTAAGCAATCGGATACACTTCCCAACAAGGTACGGGTTGATAGTGCTGACAATGCAATTTTACAACACAAAATAAAACTTTTCAATGCTATTCATAAAAACGATCCCCAGTAAAATCAGGAAGAATAATCTCCTGGTTATACTTTTTGTATTTGCCTTCCCCTCATTGTACGCGCAGCATCAGTCCTATCGGGAAACACCAGCCATCATCAACCGGCTTATTCATACAAAACTGTCAGTGAATTTTGACTACCCAAAAAGAATTCTGTACGGTGAAGTACTCATCACGTTAAAGCCTCAATTCTACGCCACAGACTCTTTATTACTGGATGCAAATGAAATGGAAATAAAAAACATTTTTGGGGTATCAGGCAGCAGAAAAACACCGCTGAAATTCACTTATAACGGAAAAAGCATCGCAATTCAATTGAACAGGGTATATAACAGGACTGAAACCTATACCGTTGCTATACATTATAACACTAAGCCTGTGTCCAGCGGGCTTCACTTCATTAATGCGGATGAGAAAGCAAAAGACAAACCTGTGCAGGTATGGACTGACGGTGAGACCAACTTTACATCCTACTGGTGTCCTACCCTCGATCAGCCCAATCAAAAAGGGACACTTGACATACAAATGACGGTGCCTGACAAATACCTTACGATCAGCAATGGCGTCCTGGTGAGTCAACACAAGAATCCAGGAAACACAAGAACGGATAGATGGAAGATGGATATGCCTTTGTCGCCGTGCCTCTTCTTTATGTGTGTTGGCAACTTTTCAACCATAGCGGATCGTTACCAGCATATTCCGGTAACCTACTATGTTGAAAAGAATTATGCCCGTGTTGCCAAAAAAATATTTGGAAATACCCCCGAAATGATGGCGCTCTTTAGCAGGCTAACCGGGGTAGCATATCCCTGGCCGAAGTATGCACAGGTGGTAGTACGGGACTTTACGAGTACTGCCATGGAGAACACCTCGGTAACGGTACACGGCGAAGCGGCCCAGCAGAATGACCGCGAACTTGCGGATGAGAACCGCTGGGAGAACAACATTGCTCATGAGTTGTTCCATCAATGGTTTGGCGATTATGTAACTTGTGAAAGCTGGAGTAATTTAGCATTGAATGAGTCATTTGCCTCTTATGGCACTTATTTGTGGCGCGAATATAAATACGGCATCGACAAAGCCGATGAGGGCAATTTTGAGGATATGCAGGCTTATCTTTCACGAAAACGGGAGCACAGCCGCAACCTGGTTCGTTTTTATTATAACGATCAGGAAGATATGTTTGACAATGTAAGCTATCAAAAAGGTGGCTGTATCCTGCACATGCTAAGAAAATATATTGGGGACAGTGCTTTCTTCAAGGGTATCAGGCTTTATCTGACCCGGAATAAATTCAGTTCAGCGGAAGCCCACCAGTTAAGGCTGGCTTTTGAAGAAGTTACCGGCAAAGACCTGAATGTGTTCTTTAATCAGTGGTTCTTTGGAAACGGGCATCCGATAGTGGATATCTCTTATCATTTTAACGATTCTGAAAAGAAGCTGTCGGTTATAATAGAGCAGAACCAAACTGGCAGCGTTTTTCAGTTTCCTTTGCAAATTGATATCTATCATAATGGCCAAAAAACGAGCAAGGCTGTTTGGGCGTCGAACCAAAAAGACAGCTTTCACTTTTATTGCGCTTCAATGCCGGAACTGGTAAATGTGGACGCAGAAAAAAATATGCTTTGGGAAAAGAAGGATCATAAGCCATTAAGCGGCTACATTTACCAGTATTTTCATGCGGGCCGGTATCTTGACCGGCTGGAGGCGATAAAGGAGTGCCTTATTAATTTATCCGAGCCTTCCGCTATAGATCTTATTCAGCGTTCTTTATCAGACAGCTTTACCGGCATCAGGTTGTTTTGCCTGCAACAGTTGGTGAAGATTTGGAACAAAGTACCCGAAAGATTAAAAGAAAGTGCAGCACCTGTTCTCCTTCACCTGGCTGTAAAAGATAGTTCAGGCCTGGTGCGGTCTAAGGCACTGGAGCTGCTGGGTACCTATCATAAAAAACAGTATGCAAATACCTTTGTTGCGGCTACTACCGACCTTTCCTATTCTGCTGCCGGGGCGGCACTGGGTTCTTTAGCCATTGTAGACAGCCTGCAGGCACTGGATATCGCCCGCAGGTTAATACAGTCAGATTCCAAACGGTCACTAACTACTAATCTACTCTCCGTTCTAATGCAATACGGCTCTCCGGCTGACTTTTTATCCATTCTCCGGTCTTATGAAATGATGGGTATTACCGGATATAAATTGTCTGTAACAGTCCCTTTTATCCACTACCTGGCGAAGATCCGTAGTTCTCCGGATTGTATAAAAGCACTGGATAATATCCTGGCTCTCAGGGAAGCCATCCCCAATGACTACAAAATCCCTGTTACTGAAGCTTTACAAAAGCTGTCAGATGCAAAAAGACTCCAGGGCGAATGGGAGTTGGCTCAATATATTACAAGCAAACTATAATATCATTCCAGGTCAGCCCCTTACCCAGTTAATCCCATAAATCCCATACTGGTGAAGCCGCTCGACCAGCTGCCCTGTATGATGTTGCAGGTGGCGTATGTTATAAAGATGTAGTTCCAGTTTGTTCATCGGCAGCCAGTCAAACCCTGAAGGTTCTTCCATATTCTGTCCGGCCATTTTATCGGGAATTGAGGCACTGATCGCGTCGAGGTAATTATTCATGGCTTCCCTGGTATACATAAACTCCCTCATCTCCATTTTATCTCCCCATCTTCCCAATTGATGGATACCGGGCAGATGATCCCGCCAGGGAGTGAAGGCCGCTTCGTCGGTTGATGTGTATAATGCGGTGAAGTGCAGGGCATGGTACACCACCTGCCAGAAAGGACTTGGATGATGGTTGTCGGCCCAGCGTGTATCAGGGCATTTATCAATGGTGTTGGCCAGCATTGCCAAACCGGCGCGGTACTGCGAAATCAGTTCTTGCTTCATATTGGTATAGTGGATTTGCTGAACTACCCTTAAAGATAAGTAACCACAGGATGGTAAGCAAGTTGGCTATCCTTTCCTTTTCCCTGCCATTCTTATCTGCCATTCCTTTATCAATTCAAAACATAACACACACCCTGCTGTTACCAGCAGTATAGCAGACCAGGCACTTGCGTCTATTGAGGCGGTTTTGAATATCTTTTGCAGGAAGGGAATAGTTATGATGAGTATCTGCAGCAGAATGGTACCGGCAATAGCGGCCAGCATGAGCTTATTCTGCAGCCATTTGCCGGTCAGAATCAGGTGCGCCGATGATCTGACCGACAAAGCGTTGGCCAGTTGTATAAAACATAAAGTTGTAAACACCATGGTTTGCTGCGCGCCGATACTATATCCTTTATTAACCGACCAATAATGTACGATAAGGCAGCCAATTGTCATAAGCAAGGCGGAGCTTACGATTTTCCAGATCATTCCCCCTGCAAATACATTCTCTGTAGATTTTCGGGGCGGGCGGCTCATGATATCCGCTTCTCCTGATTCTGCAACCAATGCTATTCCCGGCAGGCCATCCGTAACCAGGTTGATCCAAAGTATATGTACAGGTAGCAAGGGAATGGGGAAACCCAGCAATGGTGCTGAAAGGATAATGAGTATTTCGGCTAGATTGCAGGAAAGCACATATAAAATAAATTTCCGGATATTATCATAGATCCGTCTTCCCTCGCGGATGGCTTTTACAATGGTCGAAAAATTATCATCCAGCAATATCATATCAGCTGCTTCCTTTGAAACATCCGTTCCGGTAATACCCATGGCGATACCGATATCCGCCTGTTTCAGTGAGGGCGCATCATTTACCCCATCGCCGGTCATCGCTACAAAAGCTCCGTTTTTCTGCAAAGCTGTGATAATACTCAGCTTCTGATGAGGAGATACCCTTGCATAAACCGTAATATTATTAACGACCTTTTCAAAGTCCGGTTCACTCATTTTAGCCAGATCGGCCCCGCTGGTAACCTGAACCGCTTCTGAACCAGCTAATTCCAGCCGCCTGGCAATGGCCTGCGCCGTTAGTGGCTGGTCACCGGTTATCATTACCGCGCGTATGCCCGCCTGGCGGCACAGTCGCAACGATTCAATGGCTTCCGCACGGGGCGGATCAATCATGGCAACCGCGCCAAGGAACTCCAGGTCTGTTTCCATTCCCGGATGGATATCTGTTGGCTGTTGATCAAACGCCCTATATCCAAAAAACAAAACCCTTAACCCTTCTGAGGCCCATTTTTCATTCTTTTCCCTGAGCGAGGCCAGATTCTCCCCGGATGAGGTTCGCAGTTTTTCAAGCATTTTTCCCGGTGCCCCTTTTACAAATAATATGAACCGGTTGTCCTGCTGATGAAATGTGCTCATCACCATCCTGTCTGAATCGAAAGGCAGTTTTGTAACCAGCGGAAACTGTACCATCAGCTCTTCATTCTTAATACCTTTTTCGAGCGCATATTTAACCAATGCTGTTTCGGTTGGATCTCCTATTAGTCCTTTTTCTGAAATACGCACTTCGTGGTTCAACAGCATAGCCTGGAATAGCAAGGTTTCATTCCCGGTTGCGGCTTCTGCCTTTTCAACATTCATCCTGTTTTCGGTAAGGGTTCCGGTTTTGTCGGTACACACATAGTTAACCGAACCTAGTGTTTCTACAGAGGGAAGATTTTTCATCAAAGCCTTTTGACCAGCCATCCTCCGGGCCCCTTGAGCCAGGGCAATGGTGATCACTGCCGGGAGTGCCTCCGGTAATGCGGCTACCGCCAGGGATAAAGCTGTAAGAAAAGTTTGAAAGAAAGGCATTCCGCGCCAGATACCAAGTAAAAGAACAATTGCGCAGATTACAATCACCACGATGGCAAGTTGTTTACTGAAAAGCCCCAGCCTTTTTTGCAAGGGGCTTTGCTGCGGGTCAACAGACAAAGAGCCGGCGATTCGTCCTAATTCGGTTTCCATGCCTGTTGCCGTTACCACCGCTCTCGCCGTTCCGTTGGTAATATGGGTACCTTTAAAAACCATATTTATCTGGTCGCCCGCCATCAAGTCCGATCCTGTTACCTGCTTTACCTGCTTATCGGCAGGAATACTTTCTCCCGTTAAGGATGACTCGTCTGTTTTGAGAGAGTGAATACTGATAAGCCTGGCATCTGCCGGCACAATATCACCCGCATGCAAAAGAATAATATCGCCCGGCACCAGGTCCCCGGCATCTATCTTTACCGCGTTATTGTTCCTTAGCACAAGGCTGAACTGGGAAGACATTTTTCTCAATACCCTGACGGAATTCTCGGCATTATTTTCCTGTGAGTACCCCATCCAGGCATTAGCGATAATAATGGCCAGGATCACCATTCCATCCGTGTGCTCCCCGGCAATAAATGATATGGCCGCAGCAATGATCAGTATGATGATCATAACGTCTTTGAACTGCGAAATAAAGATCTTCCACCTGCTCTTCTGTTCAATAACCGCCAGTTTATTTTCGCCGTATTTCTCCCTGAGCCCGGCTATAACGCCTTCATCCAAACCCGTATCCGAAGATCCAAAATGAGCCAGTACCTCGCCAACAGGCATTTGATAAAAAGTATGCATACACATTCCGGGGTTTAGGTAGTATCAGGTTATTGATATTGGGAGCTGTAAAGCGGTTTTACTGCAAAAAGTCTGCCATCGGTCCGTTAATTAACATTTCAGTCTCCTCCATAAGCCTAGCTTGCACATCTAAAGTGAATAATGAGTACCATGAACAAAAACCCACCCGGTTACAGGCAATGGCTAAGAAAACCGGTTACTGAACTGAGGCTTAGCATAGAATTTATAAAAGCCGTAACGGTCCGCGGCTTCAAAACCCTCGAAGAAATAATTTATTTCCCGCTAAAAGAACTGGTTAAGAAAAAATGGTTTACAGGTTCTTTGCTGATCGAATTATCTGAAATAGTGGATCACTACCAGCGTAAATTCCGCAGTATAAAAGGAAAACCAAGCTCTAAAAGAAACACAGGCAAATAGCCCCTCCCCGGTTTTGATTTATTTAACCTGCTTTGGAATTTAAAGACTATATTTATACACCATCACTATTCCCCCAGGCTGTTTTAGCAGAATTCCCTTTAAGAGTCACCTGCACTAATGTTTATCCAGCATTATCATGGGACGCGCTAAACACCAACTATGCCAAAAATTAACCCGCATGAATTGCTGGAACAGCCGCTGCCGGCACCTGTGCAGATAAACCATGACCGCCTTCTTTTTCATTTTGAAAATACTCCTATCGGCTACATTAAATGGGATGCCGTTCTGGGTGTTATCAGCATGTCGAAGAGAGCGGAGGAGATACTTGGCTGGACTGCGATAGAATATAGGGACAAGGGTATGGATGGCTTGAGCCAGGTGTATAAGGATGACCTTCCAGCGGTAAAGGAAATGTGCGAAAAGTTCCATACAGGCGAATGGGAAAGGATGCACATACAAAACCGGAACATGAGGCGGGATGGACAGCTAATCTGGTGTGAATGGTATAATTCGGTAGAGAAGGATACAGATGGAAAGTTGGCAGCCGTTATTTCGCTGGTGCAGGATATAACCGCTACAAAGGAGGACCAGGAAAAAATAAAAAAAGCCGGCCACCTGCATGCTTTTATCAGCCAGGTAAACCAAAAGATCGTTCGGGTAGCAAGCGAAAAGGAATTATTCCGAAACGCGTGCAGTATTGCCCTTGCATACGGAAAATTCAAGACCGCCTGGATCGGCTTATACCATGTGCAGGAGAAAGAACTATCATTAGCGGATGAATGCGGCACACCTAAAACTGACCTCGACAAGATCAGAAAACTTTCATACCAGGAGGAAGACCCCTGGGGCCAGGTGCGTAGCACGGGGAATTATTACATATGCAGGTACGATAATCCCTCGAACATGGGAATATGTGCTCCTTTTACAAATATTGCTGATATCCGGTCGTGCATGATCCTTCCCATTAAAAAAGCGGGTGAAGTGTTTGGAACCCTGAGCTTGTATTCAACCGACGCTTGTTATTTTAATGCAGAGGAGATAGCATTGCTGGTAGAGGTAACCAGCGACATTTCATTTGCCATTGACATGTTGTCTGAAGTTAAAAAGCAAAAGGCCACTGCAGCACGTATGTTTAAATACGACCAGGAGCGTGAGTTTGATCAGAATAACCTGAAAGCCCTTATCAATAATACAAAGGACCTGTTATGGAGCGTTGACACCCATTTTAAACTCATCACTTTTAATGAGCCCTTTAGTGAAATGGTGAAAACCATGTCAAATAACAGTATCCGTACAGGAAGTACTGCTTTTCACAGGGGGTTCAGTAACAAAACACTTGATTCATTTAAAAGTGCTTATGAAAGGGCTTTTTTGGGGGAAGCATTCACAGAAATAATCCACACAGAGCAACCTTTTGAAATCTGGTCTGAAATATCCTATTGTCCCATCAGCAATGGTACAGAGATTGTGGGTGCTGCCTGTCATTCGCACGATATAACAGAAAGCAAAATAGCAGAACTGGAGCGGATACGGATTACCAATGACCTCATCCAGCGAAACAAAAACCTGGAACAGTTCGGTTACATCGTTTCTCATAACCTTCGTTCGCCGGTTGCCAATATCCTGGGTGTAACCAATCTGATGAACCAGCCAGGCCTGAGTGAAGCGGAGAAATCCATGCTGGGTACCGGCCTGAATGAAACCGTTACCAAGCTGGATAATGTTGTAAAAGACCTGACAAATGTATTGCAGGTGAAATCCGAGCAGAACTGGATCAAGGAAAAGGTGATTTTTTCAGAATTGGTGGAAGATGTAAAGAACAGTATCTATCACCTGATTGCGTCTGGCGGCATCGACATCCGGTATGATTTTAGTGCTGTAAATCAATTCACCAGTGTAAAAAGTTACCTGCACAGTATTTTTTATAACCTGATATCCAACAGTATAAAATACAGGAGACAAGACGAACGCAGCATCATTACTATTACCAGTTATAACAAAGAACAACAAATCGGTTTGATTTTTTCTGACAATGGAATGGGTATTGACCTGGAGAAAAGAGGTGGCCAGGTGTTTGGATTGTATAAAACGTTTTCATCCCCATATTGAAGGAAAAGGAATGGGACTTTTTATGGTGAAAGCACAGGTAGAAACCCTGGGTGGAACCGTAGCCATCGACAGCAAAGTGAATACAGGCACCACTTTTACCGTAGAATTTAACAAATGAAAAAAAACCGAAGGTTTATACTGGTTGATGATGACCGCTTTAACAATATGATTGGCAAAATGGTAATTGAACATACCATATCCGGAGCCATGGTTGCCGTTTTCGATCTGCCGGAAGCCTGTCTTTCGTTTATCCGGCTGGCTTATGCCCTGCCGCAACCGGTAACTACCCTTTTCCTGGATATCAATATGCCCAGTATGAGTGGCTGGGAATTCCTGGATGCATTTAACAGGTTGCCCGAAGAGGTAAAAAAGCCAATACACATATATCTTCTCTCTTCGTCTGCCGATCCCTGCGATATTGCCCGGGCTGAAAGCAATCCTTATGTACGTGGATTTATTTCAAAACCCCTGGACGCAGCAAAGCTGATCAACCCTCCTGACTGGTTGCATGAAAACAGACTGCATTCCAAATGACCTGCGTAACTATTCATATTACAAGTACCTTCTCCAGTTGAATATAATCCTGATGCCGGCATAGGCAACGCTCTTGAGTTCCGGTACAGGATCAGAAGGCGAGAGAAGATTACGCCCATGGTAAGGAATATCTACACCCACACTCATTTGTATCATCAGGGTTGAAGTTTGATTGTGAACTTTGGTTTCTTCCATACGCCGCATCAATCAGTTGCTCGAGGCTGGCCCTCACCACTGCAGCAACCTGAAGGGCATCTTCTTCTTTCAGGTAAGAGTCTCCCATCACAATCATCCGCTTTCCCGACCAGGACTCTACCTCAAGGCCCGCTTCATTATAATGATCGTGGGTACCCTTTTTTTGTGATGCCTTGCCCCAGGAACCGGTAATATGACCGGCAGCAAATATGTCTTGCAAAAAATGAGCTGCAAACGTTTCATCCGCCAGTGCCGAAAGCATCAGCCCGGCTTTACGGGCCGGTGTTAATTGCGTTTCATTTTGATACAGGAATGCTTTCTCCAGTGCACTGGTATGAAACCAGGCGTAAGTGGCTAATGCATTGGGTGCTGCCGACGCGGCAACGCATGACTCGAAATACTGCTTCATAGACAAATTCACTGCCAGCCTGGGCAGCAGGAAATGCACACTATTGGCCCCGGCGCGGGTTGCATATTCCTCATCTGCCTTCAGCAACCTGACATCAGAAAGCCGGGCCGCGTTCACACGCTGTTCATTGTTCTTCGCCAGCGCAAGGGATTTTCCGAAAGTCTCTGTAATTTTTTCCACCTTCAGTATCCAGGCCGATTGCAGAACAGTCGATAGCATGTCTGAAGGCGAACAACTATGATCCCCTGAAATAGCTGCCCAGGAGGCATAATCAACCTGGTTATGATGGGATGCCGATTGAATAACTGATTCCGACAGCCGGGCTTCATACCCGGTTCTGGCTAGCAGCCACAGCCGATCCATGTCAGCCCTGTATTGAGGTGAAAGATGCTGAATGGCCAGGAAAGAAAGATGCCTGTGTTCGGGATATACCCAGGCTTCGGCAGATATAAAACTAAATAGGAACAGGACGAAGGCAGTGATGCTGACCCGATGAAGAATACAGGATCGCCATCTCATCTGTATGAAAACATTTCTCATGCACCTAAAAATATATTTAAAATTTAATATTACGACAGATGCCATAAAAACGCACCACGGACGGATGAACAAAGCAAAATTGCCCGTATCAAATAAACCATATTTTTGCCCGGTCCGGCATACTGATTTACATGAGACTATATACGACCGTTTTATTTTTGCTGATTCAACTGCCCCCGGCAACGGCGCAGCGTGACAGCAGCTATCAGAAAATTTACAAGGTAAATACCCGTTACGAACTTCCTGCTGCGGCGGGAGGTGTGTTGCTATCTATGTACGGATTCAGGCAATTGGAAATAGCTTCCGAAATGACTGCCAGTGATGTTGCGAAGCTGGATGCCAGCAGGATCAATTCTTTCGACAGGCCGGTAACGCGCATTAACCCTTCGGGGTTTCAAACAGCGGAAACACGGTCTGACCTGTTGTTGAACATTTCCCTGTTTTCTCCTTTGCTGCTGGCTCTGGACAAAGATATCCGCAGAGACTGGCTGGATCTTTTTTCAATTTACCTCGCAACCCATGCAGCGGATAATGCTGTTTATTTTTTGGGGGGCTTCTCCGTCCGCCGGGCCAGACCTTTAACCTATAACCCTTTGGTTGATTTGGCTGTAAAAACGGGAACGGGCAAAAGCAGTTCATTTTTCAGCGGGCATACTTCATTTAGTGCAGCCGCTACGTTTTTTATGGCCAAAGTGTATACAGACTACCACCATATCCAGGGATGGAACCGGGTTCTTGTATATACTGCAGCGGCAATCCCTCCGGCACTGGTGGGCTACTACAGGATACAGGCAGGAAAACATTTCAAAACCGATGTGATAGTGGGCCTGCTGGTAGGTGCTTCCTCGGGCATATTAGTACCCGAGCTGCACAAAAACAGGAACCGTAACCACCCGCTTACAGTAAACCCATATTATGGAGAAGGAGGAGGCGGACTTGCTTTTACAATTGGATTATAATGATGGCTATATCAATCCTTTCTGCTATCAGGGCAAATAATTTTGTAATTTGATGGAAGGGACAGGACTGCACCCGATTACTGACAGATTAAATGAAAATAATGACAAACGCCGAATTAATAGATGAAGCCGGGAACTATGTTACCCTGTATATGAAGGAACATCCCAATGCCAGCCTGCTTTATCACGATCTGCAACATACCCGGGATGTAGTTTCAGCTGCTATCCGGATAGCCAATCATTATCACCTGGGCGATACTGATTTTCTATGCGTGGTGATAGCCGCATGGTTTCATGATATCGGCTATTTTGCCGGCAAAACATCCGGCCACGAGGCCGAGGGTGCTGAGATGGCGGAAAGGTTTTTACAGGGCAAAGCTTTGGATGCAGCCATCATTGATATAGTAAAGCGATGCATTCTCTCCACCCAGATGCCGCAAAGGCCGGTAACGCTTTTAGAAAAGATCGTATGTGACGCAGATCTGTTTCACCTGGGAGGAAGCAACCTGCCAGAAAGAAGCAGGCTGTTACGCAAAGAACTGGAACTGACCCATGCCAGGCATATAGACAAATCTGAATGGAGAATATCAACTATTGAATTGCTGCAAAACCACCAGTACCACACCGATTACTGCCAGTTATTACTGTCAGAAAAGAAACAGCAAAATCTCGACAACCTTCTTCAAAAACAGGCAGGTAAAAATATCATACCCGAATCATTTGTAAAGGATACAGCAGGGTTGGCGGCTACCGCGAAAAAGGAAAAAACATCAGCCCAGCCTGGCAGAGGTATTGAAACCATGTTCCGCATTACATCGGCCAATAACCAGCGTTTAAGTGATATGGCAGACAATAAGGCCCATATCCTGATCACCGTAAATTCGATTATACTGTCGGCTATCATCAGTCTTGTACTGAGGAAACTGGAGGAGAACAGTTTTCTTACCCTGCCCACTTTCGCGCTGTTAACCATCAGTGTGGTTACCATCGTTATATCAATCATCGCTACAAGGCCATCCATACCCAGTGGTGTATTCAATAGTGCAGACCTGGAACAGAAGAAAGTGAACCTGTTGTTCTTTGGGAACTTTTATAAAATGAAACTGGAGGAATATGAGTCGGGTATGAGAACTGTTATGGCCGATACTGAATTCCTGTACGGTACACTTATAAAAGACGTCTATTCACAGGGTGTAGTGCTGGGCCGTAAGTACCGCCTGCTTCGGCTGGCTTATACCGTGTTTATGTTTGGGATTGTGGTATCAGTTCTGGGATATGTAGCTGTTTTTATCATGTGGAAATAGCAGACCATGAAACCATCTATTTTTTTCAATCGGGATCTGAGCTGGCTACGTTTTAATGAACGTGTATTGGAAGAGGCTGGCAAAGCAGCCCTGCCCCTGGTTGAAAGGCTCCGCTTTCTATCCATTTATTCTTCCAATCTTGACGAATTTTACCGGGTGAGAATGCCGGTACTGGCGGCCATGCGCGATGTAAGTGAGGAAAGAAATGCCCTGGAAATACTACCTGATAGCAGGATCAGTGCTTATGACAATGCAAAAAAGATGGTTACCGGCCAGCAACAACAGTTCGGGCATATACTGGTAGACGGGATCATACCCCAACTGGGTAGCCATGGGATCCACCTGTGGTATAACAAACCCTTGCCTTCATTCCTGCAAAGCCCCTTGCAGGAGTACTTTTTTACTTGTATAGCCGCTTATCTTGAAATCAACTTCCTGGATGAAACGGATAACTTTTTTCCTGCCAATAATGGACTTTACCTGGGGGTTGAACTGGATAAACCGGCCGGTAACCGATTCGCTATCGTTAATATCCCTTCCACTGAAATAGCCAGGTTCTATTGTATGGAGTACGATGGGCAACAATACATCGTGTTCATTGATGATATTATCAGGCACCATCTGCATTTGCTGTTTCCTTCCGCCCCTGTTACAGGAGCCTACAGCATCAAGATAACCAGGAATGCCGAGCTCGATTTACAGGATGAACTGGAAGGTGATATTGCCCAGAAAATAGAACACCAGTTAACCCTCAGGGACCTTGGAACCGCTACCAGGCTTTTATACCAACCTGGTCTTCCCAGTCATTTTTTACAAGCCATCATTGCCAACTTCGGCCTTTTCAACGCGGCGAAAATGGAGGGCGGTAATTATCATAACCTGAAAGATCTTGCCACTTTCCCGGTATTGGACAAACGTTTTCTGTACCCGGCCAGGAAACCGTTGAGCTATCCAATTGCCAATGGGGAATCATTGTTCAGCCGGATGAAATGGCGGGATATACTGGTACATCCCCCTTATTCGTCCTATGATCCTGTTCTACGTTTTTTTAATGAGGCTGCTATCGACCCGCAGGTTGAAGAAATATATACAACCATGTACCGGGTGGCCAGCGATTCGCGTATTGTTCATGCCCTGATCAGTGCCGCTAAAAATGGCAAAAAGGCTACGGTATTTGTAGAACTGAAAGCCAGATTTGATGAGGCCAATAATATCAAATGGGCAAAGCGGATGAAAAATGCCGGGGTCAGGATCATTTACAGCATTCCCAACCTGAAAGTGCATTCGAAAATTGCCCTGGTAAAAAGAACACAGGGTTACAGAACGGAATCTTTCGGATTACTGGCTACGGGTAATTTAAATGAAAGTACGGCCAGGTTCTACACGGACCATATTTTGTTAACCACCGATACCGGACTCACACGGGAACTGGAACTGGTTTTCATGTTCCTGGCAAAGCGAAAAAAGCCGGGTACGCTGGATACTATCCCTTTCCATCACCTGCTGGTTTCCCAGTTCAACCTGCAAAGCAGTTTTCTGAACCTGATAGATCGCGAGATTCACCATGCACGAAAAGGACTACCCGCCGGCATAACGATAAAACTGAATAACCTGGAAGAAAGGACCTTGATTAACAAACTATATGAAGCCAGTTCTGCAGGCGTAACCATCCATCTGATCGTTCGCAGCATCTGTTGTCTTGTACCCGGTATACAGGGGCTTAGCGAAAATATTACAGTGAGGCGTATTGTAGACAGGTACCTGGAGCATGGCAGGGTTTTTATTTTCCACAACAATGGACAGGAACGCATGTACCTGGGCTCTGCAGACTGGATGAACCGGAATATATACAGGAGGATTGAGGTTTGCTTCCCGCTGTATGATCCGGCATTACAAAAGCAGGTGAAGGATTTGATACATCTCCAACTGGCAGATACAGCCGCTGCGGTTATGATAAACGCTGCCATGGAAAATATCCCGTTCGATACCCAGCCTGGTGATATCCGATCCCAGGACGCCATTTATAATTTGATTCAGCTGGGAGATGACACTTCAAAATAAACAAGACCAATGATAAAGTATAGCTGTTGGCTACCCCTAGTATTTATGCTGGCCTGTGCGAACAGTCAGCAACGGGTTATACCCATTCCGCATTATGATATAAGCGCGGGGCAGATATTCCAACTACCCGGACAATTAAGGGAAATATCGGGTATCAGCTTTGCGTTGCCCACTAGCAAAATGATAATGGCCATACAGGATGAAGAAGGAAAAGTGTATTATTTTACACCAGGCGATCAATCCGTTGCCCATACCCCATTCGGGCCAAAGGGAGATTATGAAGATATAGCGGTTAGCGATGGATGGGTATTTATTTTGCGAAGCGATGGCACCCTTTATTCGTTTGCGTTACAGGACGCGTTGGGTGGAAATATCGCGCGTGTGAATTCCTGGAAAGACCTGTTGCCAAAGGGAGAATATGAGGGATTGTTTGCCGATCCTGAAACACAATTGCTATATGTACTTTGCAAGCATTGTAAAGCTGATCAGAAAGAAAAATCAGCCGGTGGCAGCATACTTTCTATACAGCCAGGCGGAAGACCAGTACCCAAGGGGTATTTTCAATTGAATGTACATGAGATCGCAAAACTATCGGGCGAAAAAAAGATCAGCTTTCATCCATCTGCATTGACGCGTAACCAGCCTTCCAATGAATGGTTTATTCTCTCTTCGGTTAACAGTATGCTGGTAGTAGCAGATACAAACTGGCAGGTGAAAAGCGTTTACCCTCTACCGAAATCCGTTTTCAATCAGCCCGAGGGAATTGCATTCGACAGTGCGCGCAACCTGTATATCAGTAATGAAGGAGGCAGCGGCAAAGGAAATATTATCAAGTTCATCTATAAACCATGACAACGCTATCATGAAACTGTCGGGTGTAACATATAAGTGCCTCCTATTCTGCCTGATTCTTGCTTGTGCCAGGTGTATGGGGCAGGATTCCATTCAATCACGCGTGATACTGATAGGTGATGCGGGAGAGTTAAACAGCCGGCAGCAAATCATTCTTCAACATGCCGCCTCACAAATCATAAAAGGAAAAACGAGCGTGATTTACCTGGGCGATAATGTATACCCTACCGGTATGGCTTTACCGGGTAGCGGAGATACCGCCCGCACCCGGTCGATACTCAAAGCCCAGTTCTTACCCATGCGTTCCCAGGATGCCCCGGTGTATTTTGTACCGGGTAACCATGATTGGGATAAAATGGGTAAAAACGGCCTGGCCAAAATACAGGAACAAGGCAGGTACCTGGAAAGGCAAAAAGACTCCTTACTAAAGCTGGTTCCGCCCAATGGTTGCCCGGACCCGGTAGAGATTAGCGTTTCAGCCAATTTTGTGATTATTGCCTGGGACAGTGAATGGTGGTTATTTCCATATGGTAAAAACGATCCTGAGGTGGATTGCCTCACCCATGACAAAAAGGAGGTTATTGAAAGAATGCAGGAATTGTTTTACAGGAACCGGTTTAAAACCATCCTGCTGGCTTCCCACCACCCTTTTAAAAGTTATGGAACACACGGCGGCTATTTTTCATGGAAAGACCACGTCTTTCCCCTTACTGCCGCCAACAAGAATCTGTATATCCCCCTTCCGTTGATTGGTTCCCTTTACCCCCTGCTCAGAACTTCATTTGTAAGCCCGGAAGAAGCCGGTCACCCCTTGTACAAAGACATGATAAAGCAGGTGGATGGTGTTTTTGAGGGGTTTCCTAACCTGGTGCATGTTGCCGGGCATGAGCATGGCCTGCAATTGATTGCCGATAAAAATTTTACGCAGGTAATCAGCGGTGCCGGTGCCAAAAACGCCTATGTAAAAAAAGGAAAGGATGCCCTGTTTGCACACAAGTCTTTCGGTTATGTTGTAGCCGATCAGCTGAACAATAATACCCTTCTCCTTACATATTTTGCAATGAACGATACCACCGTGGAGCCGGTATACGCTTACCGCAAAGATTTTGTCGATACCAGGCAGCAGGAAAACCGTACACGCCAAACGGTATGGCCCGATAGTATAAAGGTGCAGGTACACCCTTCCTTCGACAGCGTTGGCAGGCTGCACCGTTCCCTGTTTGGAGAAAATTACCGGAAAGAATGGGCCAGGCAAACCAGCTTGCCGGTTATCCAGATTTCGACTATAAAAGGCGGATTGATACCTATCCAGCGGGGGGGTGGCTACCAGTCACGCTCACTCAGGCTGAAAGACAAGCAGGGAAAGGAATGGGTAATGAGAAGCGTAAACAAGTACCCGGATAAAGTGTTGCCGGAAGAAATCCGCGAGACCTTTGCAAAAGACATTTTTGTTGACGCGATGAGCGACCAGCATCCTTACGCTGCATTGGTAGTTCCCGTGATCGCCCAGGCTGCCGGTATACCGCATGCGAACCCGGTGATCGGCTTTGTAGCACCTGATACCGCGTTGGGAATTTTTGAGAAAGATTTTGCCAATACCGTTTGCCTGCTGGAAGAACGGGAACCGTTAGGCAAATCGGATAATACACCCAAGTTATTCAAAGAACTGGTAAAGGATAATGACAACGGGTTTGACAGTACGCTGTTTTTTAAAGCCCGCCTGGTGGATGTATTTATCGGCGACTGGGACAGGCATGAAGACCAGTGGCGATGGGCATATGATAAGGAAGGAAAAAACAAGTACTATAAAGCGGTACCCCGTGACAGGGACCAGGTTTTTCATGTGATGGAAGGCTTTTTGCCCACAACGGTATCGCTAAAACCTTTTGTACCCAAACTTCATCATTTTAATGGCAGCATCAGGAATATCAATGATTTTTTCACCTCCAACAATGAGTTGAACAGTCGTTTTCTAAGCGGGTTTTCGGAAGATCAGTGGATGAACCTGACAAAGGATTTTGTGGCGGCCATGACAGATTCTGTGCTGGAAGCAGCTTTGCAAAGGCTTCCCAGGGAATCTTATGAAATAAGACATGACCTGCTCTTGTCTAAGTGGAAAGAGCGGCGCAGCAATATGGCGGCAGCGATGAATACCTACTATCATTTTCTCAACAGGATTGTAGATCTTCAGACATCAGATAAAAATGAATTTGTTTCCATTACAGATGCGGAGGACGGTGGGCTTATGGTAGCCATTCAAAAAATCAGCAAAAAAGGGAACCTGTCAGACCAGCTGTATAAGCGCGTTTTCTATCCCGGTGTAACCAGGGAGATAAGAATTTTTGTAAACAAGGGGGATGATAGTATTTATATTAATCACCGCGCCCCTATCAGGGTACGGATCGTGGGTAAGAAAGGAGATAAAGTGTATCATATCGTTAACAGTTCCCAAAAAGTGATTGTATACGGGAAGGAGAACGGGATAAAGGTGCAGGGCGACAGTGCCAGACTGCGGCTGTACCTGTCGAATGACAGTGCCAACACCTCCTATATTGCTTCCAATCCTTATAACAAAGCCATACCCGGCATTAATGCGGGATACAACCAGGACAACGGGGTTTTGCTGGGGTTCTCTATGACCTTTATTAACCAGGGATTCAGGAAAGTACCTTACAGCAACAGGCAGAAGTTTTCTTTTATGCATTCTTTTACCACAGATGCCTTTAGTACCGGTTACCAGGGAGAATGGCTGAATGTTTGGGGAAAGACCGATTTTATTGCCGACGCAAAAATACTGGCACCTGACAATACACAGAACTATTTTGGCCGGGGTAATGGAACCGGGTTTACTAAAACGGGTGACTGGGTGCATTATTACCGAACCACATTCGCCCTGTATGAAGCCAATCCCGCCTTACGCTGGCGGAATGGCAGCTTGTCTTTTTCGGCGGGGCCCTCCATTCAATTATACCGCTTTGATAAAGATGATAATGCGGGTCGGTTAATCAATACCCCATCCCTTATCGGTACCTACGACAGCACGACGATTCAAAACGAAAAACTTTTCGCCGGCATCAAACTGAATTTTATCAGCGATGGCCGGAACAACGCGATATTGCCCACCGATGGTGTTTATGCGCATATTGCTGTAACAGGTTATGGCGGCATGAATGCTTACGCAAAATCATTTCTGCAGATAAGTCCCGAAATTGCTTTCTATAAAAGTCTGGACAGGCAGTCCGCCCTGGTGATAGCCAACCGCCTGGGTGGAGGAGCTACATTTGGTAAAACTGCATTTTACCAGTCATTGTTTCTGGGCGGGCATGAAAACCTTTGGGGGTACCGCCAGTTCAGGTTTGCGGGGCAGTATCTGTTGTACAATAACCTGGAAGCCAGGATCAGGATCGCGAAGATCGGAAGTTATATCCTTCCCGGCCAGTTGGGCCTGGTAGGCTTTTACGATGCCGGGAAAGTGTGGGCGGAAGGTTTCGACAGCCCGGTAATCCACCAGGGTGTGGGAGGCGGCCTGTATTTCGCTCCTGCACAAATGGCAGTTATACAGCTTGTGGCAGGATATTCGAAAGAGGGGTGGTACCCTTATATGACGCTGGGATTTAGGTTTTAACAATAAAAAGGTTGTTATAACGTCTTGTCCCGGTAGCTACAGTCACAAGGCCCAAAATATATTGTATGCAGGCAACTATTCTTGATATAACAGAAAAAGATACCGATCCGGCCAATGGTGCCGATATTGTACTAACGTTCAGGCATTTTATCATCTACCTGGAGAACAGGATACGATCAGAAGAGAATGTAAAAAAAGAGTTCTTTACCTATGTTCTGAAAAGATTTACCGACAATGTACATCTCAGAAGCGATCTGACGCTAGAAGAAGCAGTAAAATACAAAGAGGAGCTAACGCTTATCTATAGCCTGATGATGCCCGTTATTGCGGATGAAAAAGAATCCTATTGGGCACTCTCAACACCACTGGCTCCCCAGATATTTTACGGAACAACCGCATTGTATAACCTGCTGCGGGATGACAGAACCGGGGAAATATTTTGTGATATTCAGGAAGGCACGGATTGGGAGGAACAGAAAAAGCAGAAGCTGCAGATGGTATATTCGCTTGTGCTGAACCAGCTGTATCACCTGGATCTTTCACCCCGGTGCGAAATGGTGCATGCGATTGAAGACAAAGTAACCGGCATGCCCCGCTATTACAGGGTTAACATCGATACCCGGTTCGTTCAAATCCATCCCACTAAAAAATTACCCGTACTCAGCCCCGACACCTTTCAGCACGATTACCAGGTAGATGGCCATATTAACTGGGAGAGGGTATATGAGTTGCTGCCACTTTCCCTGTTCCGTTTTGAAGGCTTTTCTATTGTAACCTTAACAGATATTACGGCCGGCCAGATACTGGAAGATATCAAGGGCATGCTGCTGAATCAACCAGACTATGAAAGCACGGAATCCTATGATAAAATCATGCGTTCCCTGCGGGCATTGTCTGAAAAAAAGGAAATATCATTTGATATGCTGCCTGCCCTGCGGGTTAATAACCGGCTGGTGTTTAATGAGGACATCATTGAGCGAAGCGTGTTGATCAGATCTATGATGGCCGTGGGCAAAACAGAGGAAGCCTGTATAGAAACGGCGGAAAATTACCTGGCTAATCCCGGCACTTTTTTTTACAGCGATCTTAGCTCGTTTGATACAAGCTCTAACACCATGGCCGGCTTCCTTAAGGAGGCGGGTATCGTTTCTTACGCGTTAATGCCTGTATATTACAATAATAAGATTGCCGGGATACTGGAAGCTTACAGCACATTGCCGGGGGCGTTGGATGAAGGGGTAATGACCCGGGTTGAGCAGGCCACTCCCCTCCTGGCGCAGTTGCTCCAGCGAAACATTGAAGAATTTGAAACCAGGATCAATGCCGTTATCAGTAACCGGTTTACTTCTATTCAACCCGCTGTGCAGTGGAAGTTTAATGAAGTAGCCTTCCAGGTGATGAAAGCCAGGAAAGTTGGAAAGGAACCGCTGGCTGATATCTATTTCAAAGACGTATATCCGCTATACGGTGCGATAGATATACGCAATTCCACGCACGAAAGAAACCTGGCTTTATTGGCCGATTTGCGCGTACAACTGAATATTCTCGTGGAGACCCTCACCGCAATCAGGGAGCATGAACATATATCCATTGCCGATAAGCTCATTTTTAAATGCAAAAAATGGGAAAGCGCATTATCCGTTGGTGAAATGGATGATGAGTATATCAAGATCCAGGATTTTATTGATAACGAGGTGGAAGAATTTCTTCAGTATTTCAAAAACGCCAGTCCCGGCTTGCAAACAGCCATCGCATCCTATTATGAGGCCATTGACCAGGAACATGGAAAGGCTTTTGAGAACAGGCGTATCCTGGAAGCTGCCATGCAAACCATTAACAATGCTGTGAATCAGTACCTGGAATACTTTAAAGATGAAGCGCAGCAGTCGTACCCCTGTTACTTCGAAAAATTCAGAACCGACGGCGTTGAATTCGATATTTATATTGGTCAGTCGATTGCCCCGCTGAAAGAATTTAACCCTTTATACCTGAAAAACATACGCCTGTCGCAGGTAACTGCTATGGCGGCCCTGGCAAAACTCACCCATGCCCTGTTGCCCGAAATGGGCAGGAAGCTGCAGACAACCCAGTTGATCTTTATACATTCCAACAGTATCAGTTTCAGGAATGATGAGAAAAGATTTGATGTAGAAGGGGGATATAATATAAGGTACCAGGTGGTGAAGAAAAGGATTGATAAAGTACATATCCTCAATACCCATGAAAGATTAACACAACCGGGAAAAATTGCGCTGGTATATTTTAATAAAAAAGAGCGCGACGAATATATCGGCTATATTAACTACCTGCAGGACAAGCAGATCCTGCTGGATGATATAGAGCACCTGGAACTGGAAGAATTACAGGGAATAACAGGACTGAAAGCGATACGGGTGGGGGTTCGTTTGGGGGAATAGAGAATACAATCCCCTGTGTTTGGAAATAGCCCTTCCTTCAGGGCTTCACCATACTCTTGAAGAATTGGATCACCACCTTATTCGCTTCCTGTGGAAACACATGTCCGCCTTTGTGCTTATATACAATAACTGGATTGCCGGTACCGGAAGCGTAAATAGTGGCATCCGGCGCATACACTGTGCCCTCATTGCTACAGCTATTTTTCCTCATCATTCCCTTTATTGTTATCTCCTGCCATTCCGGTTTAACCAAAGGATCCATTTCTCCGATGATGTGCATCAGCGGTGCCGGTTTGATGCGTGGTAAGGCCGCTATTGCAGCTGCAGCGCAGGGTGCAGCGGCTGCCAATAACCCGGGCCGGGTTTCCAGTAATAGGTATGTAAAACTGCCGCCATTCGAGTGACCGGTGGCATAGATCCTTCTATCATCAATCTTGTACTCATCCCGGAGGGTGGCAAGCATAGCGTCAACAAACAACAGGTCGCGGTCATTCATATGCCCGGCAGCATTTTGCCAGCCCGGAAGTTTCCCATCGGGATCTGTTAGCCTGCCGGGGGTATTCAATCCCTGCGGACTGACAATGATAGCTTCCGGCCATAACTTGTCAAAATCCCGCCCTCTCAATATCTGATTCATATTTCCACCGTGTCCATGAAAAACGAGTACAACCGGCGCAGCATTCAACCTGGCCCCTTCGGGTACATACACCAGTGCCTGGCGGTCGATACCACTTATGGTCCAGTGCATGATCCTGGGTTCGGGCGAAGCCATCAGCTCAAAAGAAAGCGAGAAGAAAACAAGACATATCACCAATACCCTGATGAGCCCATAGGAACCGCGGTTTCTGCTATACATATCGGTAATATTTATAGTTAAATATACACAAGGGCCACGATGAAATTTGTTAATTATCCAGTTCCCGGAGTGTGCAAAAAAATTTGAAGCTGCACTATGTAAGAACTTCCTTGTCTTTTCATCTTTCAGATATCCCTTGCAAGATCACCGCTTGCTTGTGCAGCTTCTGTACAAACTGATAGTATCACCCCAATAAAAAAGCCGATCATTTCTGATCGGCTGTAATTCGTGCCCCAGGCGGGAATTGAACCCGCACTCGCGTTGCGGCGAACAGGATTTTAAGTCCTGCGTGTCTACCAATTCCACCACCAGGGCTTACCCATTTTGTCCACCTTCGCTGAAGGTGTGGTGGACAAGCAAAAAAAAACCCATCACGCCACCGGCGGACGGGATTTTTTAGAGCGAAAGACCGGGCTCGAACCGGCCACCCCGACCTTGGCAAGGTCGTGCTCTACCAAATGAGCTACTTTCGCCTTTTTTTAACCACCGAAGCTTTAGCGGAGGCGGTTTAACCACCGAAGCTTTAACTAAGCCGGTTTTAACCACCTAACCTCAACTTTGGTGTTTTGCTACCTATCCACCTCTGCTGACGCTTCGGTGGAGAATCAAGAACTAAATTCGGAGTGCAAAAATAGCCATCCCAAGTTCCTGACAAAATTTTTTATCCGGTTTTTATTTGTATTCCGGCTTGTACTGTGAACTTTTTTGCACTTCTACGTCAGGATGTCCTTGATAACTTTGGTTATACAGGCGGTAACAACCACCTAAAACAAAAGCCAATATGCAGAAAACCTGCAGGTAAAATAAAAACCTTGATGAGTTTACCCAGTTTTTGGTAAAATCTTTTTCGGTTGACTCTTCGTGAATTTCGTGTGACATAGGTTAGTGATTGCAGTGCAAAAATAAGGTAAGCCGCTTAATCCTCAAATCTTCTTTCCAACAATTTCACCAAAACGGTTTTTTCTCCTGATAAAATACTCCCAGATAACCAGGCCTTTATACACCCCGTCTAACTGGTGTAAGGGCCTTGTACCCTGTCGGGCCCTGTTTCCGGGCTTGAGCCATCGCCTGGCCACACTCAGGTGCGCGCGGCTGATGGCCAGGAAAAAATGATGGTCGCCCGAGAGCAAACCTTTCCAGGCAGATACCGCGTCCAGCCCTATCCTTAGCGGTATTTTCCAGATTTTTTCCTGTAGTGGCATATTCTTGCCTATCATCAGCAGGTTATTCCTGAAGTTCAGGTACACTTTACGCCCGCCCCGGGGCAGGGTACCGGCACCTACATGGTACACCACCGATGCCGGGCAAGCCATAATGTGGTAACCCGCCAGCTGCATACGCCAGCAGAGATCTATCTCTTCCTGGTGCGCAAAAAAACTGGCATCAAATCCTCCCATCTGGTGAAATACACCCGCCCTCACAAACATGGCAGCTCCGGAGGCCCAGAACACAGGCTCCGTGTGGTTATACTGCCCCCTATCTTCTTCGCAAACATCAAATACCCTTCCCCTTGAGAAAGGGTACCCAAACGCGTCTATCCACCCACCCGCAGCGCCGGCATACTCAAAGCTGCCCGGCTGATAATAAGATAATAATTTGGGTTGGCAGGCCGCCACCCGGCTATCCCTCTCCATCAGCTCAATAACAGGGCTGATCCAACCCGGTGTTACGGAAACATCCGAGTTGAGCAACACATAATAATCCGTCTCCACCCTTTTGAGAGCCCAGTTATACCCGCCTGCAAAGCCTTCGTTATACCCATGTTCCAGTATTTCTACCGAGGGAAAACTACTCCGAACCAGGGCCAGTGAATCATCTGTTGAAGCGTTATCCGCCACTATCACCCGCAGGTTATCGTACACAGATGCCAACACCGACGGAAGAAAGTTCCGCAAATGTTCCCGGCCATTATAATTAAGGATAACAACTGCTACGCTGGGCGACAATGGAGTGGTTTTGTGCGAAAATAAGGAAGAGATGCTAGATGTGGGGTTTGGTTTTTGGGTGTTGGTTTTTGGGTGTTGGTTTTTGGGTGTTGGTTTTTGGGGATTGGTTTTTGGGGATTGGTTATGGGCGATTAGAGATTGAATATTTGGTAACCGGGATCAGCATCCAATATTTTTTCCTATTTTAGCAACCTATGCCACTCCTTCGCCTCCATCTCGACCTGCTCAATCACCGAAGGCCCCAATAAAAAAAATGGGTCATCCCCCCATTCTCATCCCCGAAGAAACAACCGGTACTCCCTAATTACTAACAACTAGTTACTAACAACTAATTCCTAACCCCTAATTCCTAATTCCTAATTCCTAACCCCCTAATCCCTAAAAAAATGTCCCTCTCCTATATTGAACTGGAAGAAAAATATGGTGCTCATAACTATCATCCTTTGCCGGTTGTGCTGGAGAAAGGGCGGGGTGTTTTTGTATGGGATGTGGATGGAAAGCGGTATTACGATTTCCTGAGTGGTTACTCGGCGGTGAACCAGGGGCATTGCCACCCTGCGATTATTGCCGCACTTACCGAACAGGCACAAAAGCTAACGCTTACTTCAAGGGCCTTTCACAATAACCTGCTGGGTAAATACGAGCAGTTTATTACCCGGATGTTCGGATATGACAAAGTATTACCCATGAATACGGGTGTGGAAGGTGGTGAAACGGCCATTAAACTGGCGCGCAGATGGGCATACGCTAAAAAAGGTGTTGCGGAGAATAAAGCTAAGATCGTTTTTGCGGAAGGGAATTTCTGGGGCAGAACTTTGGCCGCCATCTCCTCCTCCACCGATCCCAGCAGCTATAAAGGCTTTGGCCCTTATATGCCCGGGTTTGAGCTGGTACCGTATAATGATCTTGCGGCCCTTGAAAAGGCATTGCAGGAAAATGATGTTGCCGCCTTTATGGTAGAGCCCATACAGGGCGAGGCCGGTGTAGTGATTCCGGATGATGGCTATTTACAGGGTGTAAGGGAGCTATGCACGCGTTATAATGTATTATTGATTGCGGATGAAATACAAACCGGACTGGCCCGTACGGGTAAGATGCTGGCCTGCGACCATGAAAATGTGAGACCGGATATTTTAATACTGGGCAAAGCACTCAGTGGCGGTACCATGCCGGTTTCGGCTGTACTGGCGGATGATTTTATTATGATGAATATCAAGCCAGGCGAACATGGATCGACTTACGGAGGCAATCCATTGGCCTGCGCCGTTGCTATAGCGGCACTGACAGTGATACAGGAAGAAAAAATGACTGAGAACGCAGAACGTATGGGGGCATTACTCAGGAATGAATTGTCTAAACTTCAGTCGCCCTTCATTACCACCATACGTGGCAAAGGTCTGCTGAACGCTATTGTTATCCGGCATAGCAATCCAGACGCGTCCTGGGATCTTTGCCTGGCGTTAAAAGAGAATGGGTTGCTGGCCAAACCAACCCATGGCGATAAAATAAGGTTTGCCCCACCCCTTTCCATTACCCGGGAACAGGTAATGGAATGCGTGGGAATTATCGCAAAATCACTGGATAGCTTATAAGATGAATTCTCCTGGCGTGCTACCTGTTAGCGGTATCGTGATCAACAGGTAATCTGGGTAATAGTGTCATGACCATGATCACCAAAGAAAATATCAACCCTAAATAAAGGCCCGGTTTTTTTTCAGGGCATTCGCCCATCATACAGGCGGATAGCAGGAGATAATTTCGAAAAGAGAAAGCCAGGTTAAGTGCCGCCAGGAATACATTCGTGCGTTTAGCCCAGATAGCTGGTATGGCAAACAGTACAACCATCAATACTCCCAGGATGGTATTCAGCATTCCCGGCTTTCCATAATTGGTGCCGGTTGCGTCAAAGCCCGTGATAGTAATATGCCGGCTTTCTATATAGCTCCAGGGAAGAAAGCAAATACCTACCAGGCAAAAGGCCGCAATAATACCGACAGTTTGAGAATATTTCATACGATGTAACCGGATTGGGGCAACAAAGAACGGTGAATTTCACGGAAAACAGCGAGGATTTGAAAATAGCGGGCACAGCGTGGGATTTCCTACATAAAAATCATGCCACCCAATAGGGACAAGTGTTTCGGGCCGAAGCCCGTTTTTTACTTACCCGTTATCGGCTCAAATCCTTTGCTGTAAAGGGTCTTGCCATTATTTTACACGTCGCGGTAAGCTGCCAAATCACTATATTTACCCGCTTTTATTATCCTAAAATTTCTACGGAAAGATGATCCTGATAGTTGATGACCGTAAGGAAAATATACTGTCGCTTAAAACCGTGCTGGAGCTTCAGAAGTTTGAAGTGGATACCGCTTACTCAGGTGAAGAAGCACTGAAAAAAATACTCAATACGGACTACGAACTCATTATTCTGGATGTACAGATGCCGGGCATGGATGGGTTTGAAGTGGCGGAGGCGATCACGGGCTACAGCCGCTCCAAAGAAGTTCCGATTATTTTCCTTACCGCTGTTAACATTGATAAGCGATTTATTACGCGTGGGTATAAATCCGGCGGTATCGACTATGTTACCAAACCTTTTGATCCGGATATATTGCTGCTTAAGGTAAAAACATTTACGAGGCTGCACGAGCAAAACAAAAAACTAAAAGAAATACAACAGGAACTTCGCCAGGAGATAGAAACCCGGAAGAATGCGGAGCAGCAGCTGAATATCATGAATCAGTCGCTGGAACAGAAGATCCTGGAGCGTACTGAAAACCTGGTGAATGCCAATACGGAGCTGGGCAAAAAGAATCTCGAACTTCAGCAGTTTGCCTATATCGCCTCGCATGATCTGAAAGAGCCGCTACGCAAAATCCAGATCTTCGGTAACCTGATTAAAGACAAAGTATTGACCGGTAATGAGAAACATGCGATGTATGTTGACAAAGTAATACACTCTGCCGACAGGATGCTGACACTGGTGAATGATGTGCTGGCTTACTCGAGCATTGATATCCCTAAAAAGTTCGTATATACCGGGCTGGAAAAAATACTGCAGGATATACTGGTAGATTTTGAGATCCTGATTGCGGAAACCCACACAGCTATTACGATCGGGCCAATGCCGCATATAGAGATGATACCGGTGCAGATGCGCCAGTTGTTTCAGAATCTAATTGCCAATGCCATAAAGTTTGCCCGGCGGGATATCAGCCCGGTTATCGATATCAGCTCGGTTTTCCTGGCCCACCCGGAAGATCCAACGCCGTTGCCGGATGAAGGGAATGCCAGGTATTGCCGTATTACCGTGAAGGATAATGGGATTGGGTTTGATGAGCAGTATTCCGAACAGATTTTTTCAATTTTCCAGCGGCTGCATTCGGTAGACTCTTTCGCGGGTACCGGTATTGGCCTGGCCATCGCAAAAAAAATAGCTGAAACGCATAAAGGATCGATAACCGCTACAAGCGAGCCGGGCACAGGCAGCTCATTTTACATAACCTTACCCTTGAAACAGTTAACCACCTGACTCATATGAAATCATCATTTCAACGTAACCTGCTGATTGGCTTTGGGGTATCCATGCTGCTGCTGATTGTGAGCTCTGTAGCCTCGTATATCAGTATTGGCAACCTGCTGCAAAGCGTGAACGAAGTGCAGCATACCGGCAAAGTGATACAGTCGATAGAGAATACCTTATCTACATTGAAGGATGCCGAAACCGGGCAACGTGGCTACCTGCTCACCGGGAAAGAAAAATTTCTCGAGCCTTATACCGGTGCGTATGATAAAGCCATTAATGAGCTGGAGTTGGTTAAGAAGTTAACCATCGACAACCCCACGCAGCAAAAAGCCTGCGATGACCTGCATGAAGTGATCGTACAACGGCTAAAACAACTACAGATCCTGATTGATTTGAAAAAACAGGGCGCCGATGTAAATGCGGGAGACCTGGAACGGGGCAAATTTTACATGGATGAGGCCAGGAGGCTTGTGAAATCCATTGTCGACAGGGAACAAACATTGCTGGAGGGCCGTACCAGCCAGCTCAGCCAGTTTGCGTCTAATACACCATTACTTATTATTGTAGCGGCATTGCTTTCACTGCTGATCACGGTTGTATTTTTTATCAGGATCAGCAATGATTTTAATCAGCGCCAACGGCTGCAAAAAGAATTGTTGGACAAGGATGCCGATATCGCGAGGCGGATCCATATCATCCAGGGCATTGCGGAAGACATATCGGCAGGGAATTATGATATACGGGTAAACGATGACGGAGATGACGGTCTCGGTAGCCTTTCTGTTTCCCTCAATAAAATGGCAGGCTCACTCTCCTACTCTTTTGGCTTGCTGTCGGACAAGGAATGGCTGCAGGCAGGCATTGCTAAACTGAATACGGAAATGATCGGTGATATGGAGATACATTCTCTCAGTGCCAAGATCATACAGTTTATCGCGGCCTATACCAGGAGCACCGTGGGGGCCTTGTATACATTGGAAGATAGTCTGCTTCACCTGGCTAACAGTTTTGCATTTGCAAGCGACGGCGACCGCAAGGAACTAAAGACGGGTGAAGGGATTGCCGGTCAGGCGGTACTTTCGGGCAAAACCATTTACCTGGATAATATACCCGAAACAAATATTGTTATCAGTTACGCTACGGGTAAAGCCAGGCCAAAAAGTGTAATAGCCGTGCCGGTTTTCTATGAAGAGAAAGTAACGGGTGTTATTGAGCTGGCGTCTCTGAACGAATATTCGGCCAATGATATCATTTTTCTTGAAACGGTATCCCATGCCATTGGAACCAGCCTTGCCATGGCCGCCAACCGGAGCAAATTACAGGAGCTCCTGGAGGAAACACAATCACAGTCCGAAGAGCTGCAGGCGCAACACAATGAGCTGGAAAACATAAATGCCGAACTGGAAATACAGGCGCAGAAACTGCAGGCATCAGATGAAGAAATGAAAGTGCAGCAGGAAGAACTGATTCATGCCAACAGTGAGCTGGAAGAGAAAGCGAGACAACTGGAAGAAAAGAACCAGCTTATCAATGAAAGGAACCTGCTCATTCAAAACAAAGCCGAGCAACTGGCGGCCAGCACCCAGTACAAATCCGAGTTCCTGGCAAATATGTCGCATGAACTCCGCACGCCGCTCAATTCAATCCTGCTGTTGTCGAGACTAATGGCCGACAATACCGATAAAAACCTTACGCCCGACCAGATCGAATATTCAAAAGTAATACAGAGTTCAGGGCAAGGCCTTCTGGCACTCATTAACGAAATACTTGACCTGTCGAAGATTGAGGCAGGTAAAATGGAAATGCAGTTCGAAGATGTTTTTGTGCATGATATTACCGGCAATCTCCGCTCAGTATTCCTTCCCCTGGCCAATGAAAAAAACATTGAGTTCAGTATCCACCTCGCTGAAGATGTTCCGGCACAAGTACATACCGACAGTCTTCGTCTCGAGCAGGTATTGAAGAATCTCATTGCGAATGCGTTGAAGTTTACGGCCAAGGGATCGGTTACACTTGATATTGCTGTAACCCGGGACAACAGAATAGCTTTTACGGTTACGGATACCGGCATCGGCATTTCACCGGATAAGCAACAACTGATATTTGAAGCTTTCCAGCAGGAAGATGGCTCTACCCGGAGGAAATACGGCGGTACGGGCCTGGGTCTGTCGATCAGCCGCGAATTATCAAAGTTGCTGGGAGGAGAAATATCATTGATAAGTGAAGTTGATAAAGGCAGTTCATTCACCCTCACCATTCCGGTAAGCTACCATCCAGCCATTACAGAGGAACCGGTTCCGTCCCGGCCTCCAGCGGCACAGGAAACGGTTCAGCCCCTGGTTCCCCATGCGGAAATAGCCGGTGGACAGTACCTGAGCGATGTGATACCCCCCGAGGTACCGGACGACCGGCGTAATATCCTCTCCCGCGACAAGGTATTGCTGATAGTGGAAGACGATACGCATTTTGCCAAATCGCTGGTAGAGTACACCCGTAAGCAGGGATATAAAGCTGTGGTTTGTGTGAGGGGCGACGAGGTACTGACCATGGCAAGAACCTATAAACCGGTAGGCATCCTGTTGGATATTCAGTTGCCGGTAAAAGACGGGCTGGAAGTGATGGATGAGTTGAAGAATGACAATCTTACGCGGCATATACCGGTGCATATGATGTCATCCCATGAAATGAAGATCAAAAGCCTGAGCAAGGGGGCGGTCGATTTTATCAGCAAGCCGATGGCTTTTGAAAAAATGCAGGATATCTTCCAGAAGCTGGAGTATATACTACAGCGCAATCCGCAGAAAGTGCTGATTGTGGAAGAGAATTCCAAGCACGCGCGTGCGCTGGCTTATTTCCTGGAAACCTATCATGTAAATTCAGAAATCAGGAACTCGGTAAATGAAGGGATAAAAGCCTTACAGGAGCAGGATGTGAACTGCGTAATACTGGATATGGAGCTCCCCGCACTGAACGCTTACGAAACGCTGGAACAGGTGAAGAAAATGCCGGGACTGGAGAACCTGCCCATCATCGTATTTACGGGCAAGAGCCTCTCCTTATCGGAAGAAAAAAAGATCCGTCAGTATGCTGACTCGATTATTGTAAAAACCGCACACTCCTACCAGCGTGTGATTGATGAAGTTTCGCTGTTCCTGCACCTGGTAAACGAAAACACCAGGCCCGAGCCGGATATGCAGTTTCAGAAACTGGGTAAATTGTACGATGTGTTGAAGGGGAAAAAGGTATTGGTGGCTGATGATGATGTACGTAATATATACTCGCTGACAAGAGCACTGGAGGATTTTGACATTGAAGTGATTTCAGCTGTTGATGGTAAAGAAGCGATAAAAAAGCTAACCGACAATGACAAAGTGGATGTGATATTGATGGACATGATGATGCCTGAGATGGATGGCTATACCAGTATCCGCGAGATCAGGAAGATGTCCAAATATGCCAACCTTCCCATTATCGCCGTAACCGCTAAAGCGATGATCGGAGACCGCGAAAAGTGTATCAATGCGGGGGCCTCTGATTATATCACCAAACCGGTTGATATCGACCAGTTATTATCCCTCCTGCGCGTATGGCTCTATGATTCGCGCAACGGATAAAAAAGCCGCCAACAACCCAAAAACAACCACAAACCAAAAACCGTACCACATAGTTTTGAAAAAGATACTAATAGTAGACGACGACAATCGAAACGTATTTGCTCTCTCCGCTGTATTAAAGGCGAAGGGGTACACCTGTTTGAGCGCGTTGGGGATGAAAGAGGCTTTCCAGCTAATTAATACGGAAAAGGATATCCGTATCATCCTGCTGGATATGATGATGCCCGACCTGGATGGCTACCAGGCCATTCCACTGATACGCAGCCATCAAACCGCCGGTCATATCCCGGTGATCGCCGTTACCGCACAGGCCATGAAAGGAGACAGGGAACGCTGCCTGGAAGCCGGTGCAGATGAATATATATCCAAGCCCGTTAATATTGACGAATTAGAAAAGGCAATGAATACATTGATTGCTGGTTAAACCCATTATAGTGGAAAGATCATTGCAGATACTGGACGAGGACCTGGAGACTTTGCTGTATGAAGTATTGGATAAGTATGGCTATGACTTTACGGATTATTCCAGGGCTTCCTTAAAAAGGCGGATCAACCGGTTGATTTCGCTGGACAAATTTCCGTCTATAGCTGAATTCCGTTACCGCTTGACAAATCACAGCGACTATCTTCACCGTTTTGTAGAGGAAGTAACGGTTAATGTTACGGAGATGTTCCGCGATCCGCCGTTTTATAAAACCCTGCGAACGGAAGTACTGCCTGTATTGGCAACCTATCCCTTCATCAGGATATGGCATGCCGGTTGTTCCACCGGCGAGGAAGTATATTCCATGGCGATATTATTGCAGGAAGCCAATCTCCTGCACAAATCGCTTATTTATGCTACTGATATCAACCCCGGCGTATTGGAAGTACTGAGGAAAGGAATATTCCCCCTGGCGCAGATGAAGCAGTATGAAGAGAATTATAGTAGATCAGGGGGCACCCGCGACTTTTCGAAGTATTATACAACCAAGTACAACCTGGCCAAATTTGACCAGGCTTTTAGTGAAAAAATGATCATTTCAACTCATAACCTGACTTCCGACAGGTCATTTAACGAGTTCCAGCTTATCTGCTGCCGGAATGTGCTGATCTATTTTGAAAAAAACCTGCAGGACAGGGTACTCAACCTCTTCACAGATAGCCTGCAAACCCGTGGCTTCCTGGCTTTAGGGTCTAAGGAGAGCCTGAAGTTTTCAACGGTTAACACGTATTTTAAACAGGTGGAAAACAAAGAAAAGATATGGCGGAAAACACGGTAAACTCTTCCGGCATGGTCATTATCGGGGGATCTGCCGGCAGCCTGGAAGTGGTATTGGGCCTCCTGTCGGGACTGGATACCCGCCTGGCTGTAACGATCGTGATTGTGCTTCACCGGAAATCATCCTATGATTCTTCACTGGCCGATTTGCTGTCAGACAGGATAGCATGGCCTATCCGGGAGGTGGAGGAAAAAGACCCTGTTCTTTCGCAGCATGTGTACCTGGCACCGGGCGACTACCACCTGCTTTTCGAGAGCAACCATAGTTTTTCACTGGATGTATCGGAAAAAATAAACTACAGCCGACCCAGTATTGATATATCGTTTGAGTCGGCTGCAGAAATATATGGGCCGGATCTTACAGCTATCCTTCTGTCAGGTGCCAATGGCGATGGCGTGGAGGGATTAAAAAAAGTAAAAAAATACGGAGGCACCTGCATTGTACAAAATCCTCAAACCGCCGAAGTCCCATTCATGCCCCAGCAGGCGATAAATGAAGCACCGGTGGATTTCGTGGTGGAAGGCGCGGGGATGGCTGATTTTTTGAACGGGTATTTAGTTTGAAAATCTCTTCGCAAACTCCTCCAGCTTCGTTCCATTGGCTTTGCCTGAAAAGTCCTCAAATAGTTTCCCGGTTCGTACAGCCACTCCCATTTCAACATAGTTGTTGGCCACTTCCTCGGTGAGACCGTTTCTGAGCATTCCTTCTTTTAATTGTTCATCCGAAAACTCTACCCAGGGAAGCTCAGGTTTACCCACTGCGGTTCCAAGGATTGTTGCCACCTCCGCGGAACTTCGGATATCACTTGCTATATATCGAAAACTTTTGCCGGAAAAATCCAGGCTTTGCAAAGCTTGAGCGGCCACCTGGGCAATATCGGCCGGGTCTACCAAAACCATCACGGTACTGCCGGGATTATTACTGCCCATTATTCCCAGTTCTTTTATCATTCCCGCACTGTTGTAAAAATTGTTATAGAAATAGCCAGGTCGCAAATGAAGTACATTCACATTTTCGAGGGCATTGAGTTGCTGCTCAACATGATAAATACCTGAAACTGGCCCGGCACCTTCCGCCAGGTGTGCACCGATGCTGCTTAAATTAACAACATGCTTAACCCCTGCTTTTGCTATTGCCAAAGCATAATTCCGTCCTATTCCGGCAATATATTGTTTCCAGTTTTCAGCCGGAAAACTGGGAGGCACCATAGTGTATATTGCATCCGCTCCGTGAAAAGCACCGGTTAAAAATTCAACATCCTCCACTGAACCGATAGCCGGAACCGCACCCAAAGCTTTGATCACCTCCCTTTTTTGGTCATTACTGCTAATGACTGTTACAATATGCCCAGCTGCTACTAATTTTTCAGTGAGCACTTTGCTTATGTTTCCCAATGACCCTGTTACCGTTATTTTCATATTTTTTTTATTTAGGAAGCAAAGGTATATTTGTACTTACTTTTTTACAAGTACTTACCCTAAAGTATGTATACATGACAAAGATTAAAGAGAGTTCAACACGAAACGCCAATAAAGCTATGGCAACACTACAATGCCCCGTAACCTATGTAATGAACAAAATAGGCGGGCATTGGAAGCCTATTATCATTTACCAGCTCTTGTCGGGTCCTAAACGGTATAGCGAGATCCGGAAAGCCATTCCAGCCATCACAGAAAAAATGCTTATTCAACACCTGAAACAACTGGAGGCCGACAATCTCGTCATTCGTCGCGCCAGACCTGTGGTTCCTCCCTTTGTAGATTACAGGCTAAGTCCTTCAGGCAAAGAATTATCACCCATACTTACCGCTATGGCAGTTTGGGGGCTTAAAGACGGAAAGAGGAAGGCTGAAAGCTTAACATAAGGATGCTAAACAATATATTATCTTTATGTTATCATTTAAAAAAGCACCTATGCCAAACAAAGAAAAAAAAATACATCCGAAAAAGGACCTCCGCGAAAAACTGACCATACAGCTGCACATGATTTTAGCTGGATTTAAAGACCTGGTAGATGAAAAGAAATTACATAAGCTGGTAAAAAAAGCCGGTAAGCTACTGGCAGATGGTCTTCACCACAAGCCGTCCAAGCCGAAGCCCGTTAAAAAAGCCGCTCCCAAACCGGCCGCTCCCAAAAAAGCAACCCCGGCAAAACCTGTAAAGAAAGCCGCAAAAAAAACAGCTAAGAAAGCCGTAAAAAAATAGATTTGAACATTGAAATGGTAAATTGACAACGGATCATATTCCGGAATAGCCCGCTATTCCGGTTTTTTATTTGGGGGGAGGAGGCCAGGGGCTATATTTGTGATGTATTTTATTGATCGTCAATATTTTAAATCAATTCCCCCATTTATGATCACACGCATCTGGCATGGCGTTACGGCGAAGTCGAACGCAGAAAAATACCTGCAATTTCTACTTACACAAGGCACCAAAGAATACACCAATATACCGGGCAACCTTTCTGTAAGGGTTTGGAAACAGGAAGAGGAAACGGTATGCCATTTCTGGACCGTATCTGAATGGGAGAAACTCGACGCGGTTAAAGCTTTTGCAGGAGATGATTACCAGAAAGCCAAATACTACAAAGAAGACTATGGAATCCTGCTGGAATTTGAGGAAAAAGTACAACATCACGAGTCGTACGTGGTACGTTAATCAGTAACGCTCCTTACCAGGCTCATTACAACCTTGTCAATTGGCAGCGACATTTGATCGGGGCTGATATTTTCCCATTCGATCCAGCGAAACACTTCCGATTCGCCATTGGGGTCGGCAACCTGGTCGGGCGAAAAATCGAATGGGCTGCTTTTAACCGGAATAAGGATCGGTTCGGGGGCATGAACCCTGTAGTAAATAGATATAATCTGATCCTTATTATTAAAGGCCGAAATCTGGAAGAAATCGGTAGTGTACAGGTGCTCTCCTATTGTTACGTCGAGCCCTGTTTCTTCCTTAAATTCACGTCTGAGGCAATCCCGGGTCCCCTCCCCTATTTCAAGGCCGCCGCCAGGAAGCTTGGTAAAATAATTCCCCCGGATAAACTCATCACTTACCAGCAGCCGGTTGCCGGCATCCAGCAAAACCCCGTAGACGCGTACATTGAAAAGTGCCATATCAGAACCATTTTTTCTTCATGAAATACCAACTGATCACAATTGAAACAAAAATGGACAGCAGGATGGGAATATAGAATGCGTGGGCAGAGTGCATATACGGTATTTCCACGTTCATTCCATAAATAGCGGCCACCAGGGCCGGCACCGAAAGAATGATCGTAATAGACGTAAGCCGTTTCATTACACTGTTGAGATTATTGCTGATTATGCTGGCAAAAGCATCCAGTGTGTTTGTTAATATATTATTGTATACATTGGCCATTTCAAGCGCCTGGCTGGTATCTACGATCAGGTCCAGCAGAAATTCTTTCTCTTCTTCATTCAATCCTAAAAAATTGGTTCGTTCCAGCTTCATCATCAGTATCTCGTTGCTGCGCAGTGCAGTTACAAAGTACACCAGGCTTTTTTGAATCCGCATCAGGTTCAATAAATCTTCGTTACTGTTACTCTTATACAGGCTATTCTCATATTGGTTCCGCCGGTGATTGATCTCTTTCAGGAACTCCATGAAATTCTGAACCACTTTTTCAAACACCTTCAGTATCATCATATTCTTCTTATCAGGATGCCGCTTCTGGAAAGAGTTCAGGAATTTCTTGATCGCGCCATTGTCGAATGAATTCACGGTTACGATCTGGGTATGCGTAAGAATAATACAAATGGGGATGGTGATATAGAACGCGTCACTATCGTTAAAGGAGTTGTTCTCCGTAGGGGTTTTAATAACCACGAACTTCACATTGTCCTCCGTTTCGTACCTTGGCCGTTCATCAATATCCAGTGAATCACGTAAGAATTCTATCGGCACGCCAAGATCATCACTTAACTCTATAAACTCTTCTTCCTTAAACGGTGGCACAAGGTTAACCCATACCCCCATATCCGGTTTGTCGATCTCAATGGTTTGTCCTTCGATGTTTTTGAAATACTGGATCACGGGGTTGGTTTGTTGGTTTCTTGGTTTGTTGGTTTCTTGGTTTGTTGGTTTCTTGGTTTATGGTAGGTCTATTTGGCCTTTGTAGACAAATACAGCGGGGCCGCAGAGCCAGATGTTTTGAAAGGATTGTTCGCCGGTTTTATCGAATTCTACGGCAAGATGGCCGCCCTTGGTTTGTACCTCAACACGGTTAAACCCATTCTCGTTGTGTGCAAACACCAGTGCAGCGGCTGTAACGCCCGTTCCACAACTGAACGTTTCATCTTCCACCCCACGCTCATAGGTTCTTACAATGATCCTGTCGTGCTCGCTTTCCACAAAATTCACATTGATACCCTTTTCCGCAAACTCTTTACTATAGCGGATTTGCTTTCCCATGGCATATACGTCCATATCCATTACATCTGTTGCCGGCTGCACATAGTGCGGTGAGCCGGTATTCAGAATAAAATCGCCATGCGTTTCATTGATCTGGTCTACATCCTGCATTTTCAGGTGAACCCAGCCCTGCGAGGCTATATAGGCGGTATGTTCCCCATCAATCGCCAAAAAACGATACTTATCCCGGTGTAACCCGGTATCATACGCAAACCGGGTGAGGCACCTGCCACCGTTTCCGCACATACTGCTTTCGCGGCCATCGGCATTATAATATTTCATTTCAAAATCGTAGCCCTGGAGCGCATTCAACAGCATAAGCCCATCCGCCCCGATACCAAAACGCCTGTCGCAAATATGGTTTACCTGCTCTGTAGTAAGCGTAATACTCCCTTCCCTGTTATCCATGATAACAAAGTCATTGCCGGTACCCTGGTATTTGTAAAAAGTTAATGTCATTTGCCACTTAGTATTTCCAATGTTTTTGTAATCAAGCCTTCCACTGCCGCGTTACCGTCTTTACTGAACACCCGTTCAACACGGTTGGCAACAATGGCACTAAGGCTGAGGCAGTGATGGCCCAACAATTTACCCAATCCATAGATACCGCTGGTTTCCATTTCAAAATTAGTGATCCGGTGGTTGCCAAAGCGGAACCCTGTAAGCTTATCAACAAATGTATGATCCTGCAGGTTCAAACGAAGTACCCGGCCCTGCGGGCCATAAAACCCCGGGCAGGTGACTGTAATACCGGTATGGAAGCCTTCCACAAAATGCTTTTGTACAGAAGGTCCCGCCGAAGCAATATAGGGTGCAGCCAGGCTGCTGTTCATTTGTGTATGGCGGTTAAAAGCCTGCAGTATATCCAGTTCCTCGGCATTGTTCTCCTGGCGGTAGAAATTAAGCAGGTTATCGATGCCTAATCCATGCGAACTGGCTACATAACTGTCCACCGGCACATCGGCCTGTAAAGAGCCGGAAGTACCCACCCGGACAATAGTGAGATGGGATAATTGCTGCTTTACCGTTCGGGTAGCCAGGTCTATATTAGCCAGTGCGTCAAGCTCGTTCAGCACGATGTCAATATTATCCGTTCCGATACCGGTAGAAACAACTGATAACCGCTTTTTGCCGATAAATCCGGTATGGGTAACAAATTCCCGGTGGCTTGAACGGTGCTCAATCGAATCAAAATGCCTGCTCACCGCCTGCACACGCTCCGGATCGCCCACGGTGATAACGGTAGAAGCCAGCTCCTCTGGCTTCAGGTCGAGGTGGTAGATGGCACCCCGCGGGTTAATAATCAATTCACTTTCTGCAATCCGGTTCATAATGTCAGGTCTTAGGCCGCAAATTTCGGGTTTTACAACTTAGAATTTTAATTTTCCTTCGATTGCTTTATTTTCGCCCCCGGTAACAGAAAAGGTCCTGTGGCCGAGTGGCTAGGCAGAGCTCTGCAAAAGCTTCTACAGCGGTTCGAATCCGCTCGGGACCTCCCTTTCACTAAATAAGGATCACTGCAAAGTGATCCTTATTTATTTAGTCAACACGTAGAATAATCGGGCTACAAGCAGCTTGCCTGCTACCTATAGAGAGTTAAAATAGGCTACCAACCTCACCAGCTCACTCTCCTTTTTCACTTTGATATGCTGATCTTCGGCATATTTGCTAACCATGCCCTTCCTGTCAGACAACACCTGCAAAACCCCGTCCAGGTCTTTCACTTTATTCATGCCTTTTTTGGAAGAATACAGGTAATACTCGGGTACTTTCTCATAGGTACGCAGCACAACAGAACTGCCATAGGGAATTTGCTCCCTGAAATTCACTTTCATGCTTTTCAGCAGTGTTATATTGCCATCAGACAGCACTTCGTACATCGTTTTGGCCGAATGGCCATCAATCACCGGGAAACCAGCCCGGAAGGCCTTTACAACACTTAAATTGCCCACATTTGTAAATTCCACCGATGCAATCGCTTCGGTGAGCATTAATTCCTGGCTATTCTCATATTTAAAATAAACATCGTCGGTTTCGAAGTTCAGCTTTACCGGTATTTTATCAAACTTCTTGCCATTGAGCAGTTTCACCGTAGCCGGGTGGTAATCCGGTAAGAAAAAAGGGTCGCCTTCTGTATTGAACATGGTACGAATGGGCAATGGCGTTCCTTTAAAATCCGCCAGGTTCATGGGTGCTGAACTGGGTTCCATTACACCGGGTGGTTGCTGGCAAAACACTACGGTCGAAAATGGAGCCAGTATAAATAGCCCAGCTGCAAGGATGAGTGTACGCTTCATACAAAAATTATTTGGTTACCATGATTTTCTCCACTCAATATAAAAAAAATCGTCCATCCCCCCTCGAAAAAATCCCGCTTTTTATCCCTCAGGATTTTCGACCTAAAAATTAAACTTCACCCCCGCGGCCAGGCTCAATGTATTGGGATAAGCCTTTACCGGGGCATCGCGGTTGATAGAGCTGGTGGCAAAATTGAAAGAAGGGAACAATACCACAGAGAATTGTTTGTTAACAGCATACTCAGCCCCGATACCTACCACGCCGTTAAAATAACTTTTCTTTAAACCCTCAATCTGCTTGCTGATACTTCTCTCTTTTGCCCCGTTATAATCGTATGTGGTTGCAATACTCTCCCAGGCAATAAAACGGGCAGTTATACCCGCCTGGACAGACAGTTCGATTCGCTTTGAAAGAGAAAAATTATACTTAAGGGCCAGCGGAATATTGATATAATGCAACGTACTGCTGGAAGCATCCGTTTGCGCGCTGTCTCCCGCAAACTGGGGTGCAGGTATCTTTTTCAATTTAAAGAATGAATAGCCCGACGACATATTAAACCTGTAACGAAGAAATCCGGCTTTATCAAACCTGGCATATACCGTTTTTGCCGCGATATCTATGGTATTCCTGGAAAAACTAAGTCCCGACTGCAAGCTGAAATGTTTGTTCAAACGGTATTCTGCCCTCGCCCCGAAAGTATAGTCCAGCATACCGTTCTTTTCTGTTTTCATGATCTGGTCTTTCCCTTCATCAGGCGTATTAGCTATGTCCTGTTCCAGGTTACGGGTTGTTATATCGGGTGCAAAAAATCCGATCAACGAAAACCTGTTTTTATGAACCGCTTTTTTACCGGCAACCACTATCATAGGATCCAGGTTAGCGGAGGTTTTACCGGCAATAGGGGCAGTCTGTGGCAGGTTATCGGGTGCATCTTTAGCTCTAAAACCCGTATGCTCGATACCCACCAGTGAAGCATACGTAAATGGCGAATGGATTGTCGTATTATCATTGTCTTCAAAATAATGATTAATAAAGACTTCCTGAGCAACTGTATGGGTTTCCGGGTCAGCGTATATGGGCGTCTTCTGTACAGGTTTGTTACCGGTATATTTCCTTGCACCCGTACCCTTATCAGCTCCTTTTGCGAGTGGCAATACCTCTGCCAGGATACCTGTCTTTGCCGGCCCCGCTATTTGCCCTGGATTCCTTTCGCCGGTGTTTTTACCGGGCCAGCCAACCATCACTGAAGTGCCCGCCAGCAGGAACAGCAATAGGATCAGAGAATTCCGAGCTCTCCTGTTCCGTTGTCTTTTCTTCAGGGTCTGATGCGCAGACAAAGCCGCATCAATTCCCGACCAGACAGCTGCCGGAGGTCTTTCGGCAAGCTGGTCGAGATCCTTGAAAAAAAGCCGGTCTATATGTTTCCTGTCTTCTGTCACTTACTAACTGTGTTTGCTTTGGCTACCTGCCTGCTTCTTATTACCGCTTTCTGCAATTGCTTCCTGGCGTCAAACAGATTGGATTTCGAAGTGCCTTCCGAAATTCCCAGGTGACGGGCTATTTCGCTATGCTTAAGCCCTTCAAAAACGTAGAGATTGAATACCATTCTGCAGGAGGCGGGTAATAACTGTATCAGGCTGATGAGCTCTTTCACTCCCAGATCGGATGTTACCTGTTCATCCACAAAATAAAAATACTCATGTTCTTCATCCAGCGTAATAACATGAAGGCTGGTCTGAGAGCGGTATTTTTGTAGGGCGCAGTTTATAAAAATGCGCCGCATCCATCCTTCAAAAGAACCTTCCGCGCGGTATTGCTCAAGGTTAATAAATACTTTGATAAACCCTTCCTGCAAGATATCTTCGGCATCTTCCCTGCTGCGGGCGTATCGCTGGCATACAATAAACATCACGGGCGCATACAGGTGATACAAACGGCTCTGTGCATCCCGGTTTCCACGGATACATTTCTTAATGATATTTGGTAAAATGTCAACCAATATGCTTTTCAGTTTTTGGATGCAGCAAAGATGGTAAAGGTTGGCCGGAAAAATATATTTTTTTAACCCAACCCTTACGGGCAGAATGGAGTCTTTGTATTGACAAGACCCCCATATTCCTGAATTCAACCATCTTCACCATGATTAAATTAATTAAGTATGTAGTGTCTTTGTTTGTTATGATTGCGGCCCTGATCTTTACGGCCGAACAATAGTCATTTCCTTTAGTTTTCTATTCCTGCGTTTTTCCCATGGCTGCCAGCTTCATTTTTACAGCCGTTTCGTGTCCCACATATTTTTCAATCCGCTTTTCAATCAGATAAATCACGGGTGTTAGGATAATCGCCATCGTAAATTTATAGGCGTAGTTTACCAGGCAAATGGCCAGCACCAGCTGCCAGCTCCAGCCATTCCCGATTTTAAAAGCGATAAAAAGCACCACAAAACTGTCTACCAGTTGCGATACCAGGGTAGATCCGGTTGCCCGTAACCAGATCCATTTTTCTCCTGTCGCCTTCTTGATGCGGTGAAAAACGGTAACATCAATTACCTGGCTCACCAGGAATGCCGTAAGACTACCCAGAATGATCCACATGCCCTGCCCGAATATACCTGAAAAAGCGGTCTGCATATTGGCGATTCCAGATTCCTGTTTCGAGCCAATCCAAAAATCTGCGGGAGCTATTTTCATCGCCAGGTAAAACATTAGAAACGCGTAGGAAATCAGTACCACAGCTGTATAACTGATCCTGCGCACCGCTTTCGGGCCATAGTATTCATTCACTATATCTGTAATAATGAACTCAAGCGGCCACAGTAATACACCACAGGTTAGATTGAAGGCCAGTCCGGATTGTCCGAATATGGTAAAATCAGATGGATGCAGCCCCAGCGTTTTTTCCAGTGAGAATATTTTCCCGCCGATACATTCTGCAATTAGGGCATTGGCCACAAAAAAAGCAGCTATGGAAACGAATAAACGGGTGGGTTTATCTCTCAGTATCTGATGAATCATGCTATTAATTTAAAATAAATGTATATATCCCTGCACCAGTAAAAACAAACCATTCACAACGGCCAGTGCCAGGGGAACAACCTGTTTACGGATCAGCCTGATTCCATACCCAATATTCACCGCCAGGTTCACCCATGGTGCCATGAACCAACCGAGTATGCCTACCAGGCTTTTTATATCGTCCTGCCGTATAAAGTCGCCCTGGTATCTCAGCACTAAACAAATGACAAAGAGAAGGTTACACAGGAAAGCCAGCCTTGACAAAAATAAAAGACCCTTCATAAAAAATTTCATTCAAAATACCATTAATTTGCTGCACTTAACCCAGAAATGATGAAAAAAATTGACCGGAAACAATGGTTACCCCACCTGATAGCGGTAGTGGTATTTGTAGTGGTAGCCGTTATTTACTGTAAACCTACCCTGGAGGGTAAGGTATTACAGCAAATGGATGTGACGCAGTGGAAGGGAATGGCCCAGAATTCGTTTGAATACAAGGCCAAGCATGGTGAGTTTCCGTTATGGTCTAACAGCATTTTCAGTGGTATGCCCGCGTTCCAGATCACCAGTGTTGGCACTAACCCGGTTTCGATCGTTTATATCAATCATGTTCTTACGCTGAATCTCCCCAAACCCATTAGTTTCTTTTTCCTGGCCTGTGTTCTTTTCTATTTCCTGAGCCAGGTTTTACGGGTAAACCCTTATATCGGCATTTTTGGGGCATTGTCATACGCTTACGCTACCTACAACCCCATTATTATTTCCGTGGGCCATGATACCAAGATGATGGCGATCGCTTACCTGCCCGCATTCATCGCCTCCCTCTTGCTACTCTATGAAAGAAAATACCTGTGGGGGGCAGCACTAACCGCTCTTTTCACCGGTTTGCTCATCAGTGCCAATCACCTGCAGATTACCTATTATGCCCTTTTACTGGCGGTGATCGTAAGTATTTTTTACGGGGTTCGCTGGATCAGGGAAAAAGACTTTAAACACTTGTTCCTCAGCCTGGCAATCGTGGCGGGGGCCGGATTACTGGGTGTTGCAGCCAATGCTGTTACGCTGGTAACCACCTATGAATATTCGAAAAAAACCATTCGTGGCGGCAGCGCATTAAGTGATGATAAGGGAACAGTTACCAAAACCGGGCTTAGCAAAGACTACGCTTTAAGCTATAGTGTATTCAAAACAGAACCCCTGGTAATGATGTTTCCGAAACTATATGGCGGAAGCAGCGGTAAGCTGGAAATAGCCGAAGAAAAGTCAAAAGCTATTGAGGCACTGCAACAGATGCCCGGCCAGTTGGGACAAAGCATACAGGGCTACCTCCAGTTTTACTGGGGTGGTATTGACGGAGTGGGTACCTCAGGCCCACCCTATGCCGGCGCCATTGTTTGTTTCCTGGCACTGATAGGTTTTGTTATACTGGATAATAAATATAAATGGTGGATACTTACCGCCTGCGTATTGACCTTCTTCATGAGCTGGGGAAAATACTTCGAAGGATTCAATACTGCACTGCTGAATATTCTGCCCATGTATAACAAATTCAGGGCACCAAGTATGATACTGGTAATACCAACCCTTCTATTGGGTATGATGTCGGTACTGACCCTAAACAAGATACTCACGGAACCCGACCATGCCGCGATGTTTAAGAAGTACAAGAAAGGCCTGATCGTTATAGGTGCTGTATTTGTTCTGGCTTTGCTCGTATACCTGACAGGCGATTTTTCAGGCATTTCCGACAAAGAATTGTCAAAGGGTATTGCCGCTATTCAGGATCCCCAACAAAAAGCCGGATTGGAAGAGCCGGTTAAGGCCTTTATCAAAGGGTTAAAAGATGACAGGAAAAGTATTTTACTGGGCGACCTTCTCCGCACCCTTCTGTTTGTGATTGTTGCGGGAGTGAGCGTATGGCTATTTCTGAAAAGCAGGATCAAGGCGGCGGTTGTAATAGCGGTAATAGGCGTTTTCAGTTTCATCGACCTGATGAATATTGATGTGAAATACCTGAACGCCGACAACTACCAGGACAGCGGCGAGTATGAAAATGTTTTTAAACCCACACCCGCAGATGAACTCATTCTGAAAGACACGGGCTACTACCGTGTACTGGACCTTTCGCAGGGCATTGGAAACGCATTTAATGCGGGTTCGCAGTCGGCTTACTTCCATCGTTCTGTTGGGGGGTACCATCCTGCCAAGTTGAGTATTTACCAGGATTTGATTGAGAAGCAGTTGTATAATTTCCCTAACTGCATGCCGGTACTGGCCATGCTGAACACAAAATATCTTATTATACCACCACAGCAGGATAACCAACGGGTATCTGTTCAGCAGAACCCGGATGCGCTCGGCGCGGCATGGTTTGTGAAAGGGGTTGAATATAAGAAGGGGCCTAATGAGGTGATGAAAGCACTGACCAACTTTAATCCGAAGGATACTGCGATTGTAGACGAACTGGACCGGTCAAAGATTACCCTGGCCAACACGGATAGTGCCGCTGTGGTAAAGTTGCTTTACAATGACAACGATATTCTTCAGTATACGGCCTCTTCCAAAACCGGTGGGTTTGCTGTATTCAGCGAAGTGTATTATGAAGATGGATGGGTAGCGAAAGTAGATGGCAAAGAAACGCCTATTATCCGAACCAATTATGTGCTAAGGGGGTTACAACTGCCTGCCGGCGATCATGCTGTCACATTTGAATTCAAGCCCATATCCTTCATTAATAGTAATAAAGCGGCGATAGGTTCATCGGCCCTGATCTGGATATTGTTGATCATAGCCATTATCTCTTCTTTCCGCCAGCGGAAAGAACCGGCCTAACGGTATGACTGCACCTAACCTTACCGGG
>CBDDIT010000050.1:0-158823 GCA_965229175.1 Sediminibacterium sp.
CGATACATCAAAAACAAAAGCTACCGCACGTAATTACAGTAGATAATACGGGGGATGAAAACATACTTTTCGTTCCGGTTAAAGCAAGGGCTGGTTATTTATCAGGCTATTCGGATGAAAGATTTATGTCGACACTTCCATCTTATAGATTACCTGGTCTTAATTCAGGAACTTACAGAATGTTTGAAATAGATGGGCTTAGTATGTATCCAACGTTTAATGATCACGATATTATCATCACTCGATGGGAAGAAAAAATTGACGATATCCGTGATGATAGGGTGTATGTTGTGATTACAAGAAACGATGGAGTAGTTGTAAAAAGAATTTTAAACAGGGTTACAACTGATGGGAAGTTGATATTGAAAAGCGATAATTATAAGCATAAGGAAGAATACCCACCAATCATAATAGACCCTGTTGAGGTTATCGAACTATGGTACGGAATTGCGTTCTTATCTAGACAAATGAAGCAACCTGCCGACATTTACAATCGAATGATAGACCTTGAAGCAAGGATTACTTTCATTGAATCAAAAACAAAGTAATATGAAATCATTAATATTAGCATTGTTCGCCTGTTTTACTATCAACGCAAAATCTCAATGTGTTGAATGGATGAAGACACTCCGTTCGGTTAATGAATTTAGTAAGAGAGTAGAAAAGTATTTAGGAGTTCGCTTTTATCAACTCGAATATCAGAGTGGTACAAGTTACAAATGGTTAGATAGTTCTCGAACTGCCTATTTTAGCTGCAAGGCTCAAAATGATACGGGGGCAATAAAAGAAATAGTATTCCGTGGTTATAAATCTAAAATTCAAAAGTTGATAGATGATTTATCAAAAGAAGTACCTGTAGATTGTATTAAAGAAAAGGGACGTTTATTTATGCGAACCAAACAGTTTGATCTTGATATAACTCAGGGAGAATGGTCCCCAGATGTAGACCCTGAACCTAAGCTAACGGTTTGGATTTATCCGATTCTTTAATAATTATGGAAATGTAATGGGCTGTATTTTTTGAATTTAAAACGAAACGTCCATATTTTTTGGATGCCCAACTGGATGCCCAACTGGATGCCCAACTTTGCATTTAAAACGAAACGTCCACATTTTTACTTTCAGTAATAGCCCCCAGTAATTATCGTATCAATTCTTTTTAAACGCCCTATTTACGCAGCATTAAGGCTATTTAAGCTATCTACTTATCCGCCCTCAAACCGCCCCGGCAATCGGCCTGTAATCAACCAATAATCTACCTTTTTGGACGTTTCGTTTTAAATTAAAAAATCTTCAATTTCGGCTGTAACCCACGCCACCAGTGCATTTTTCGCACTTTTTATGTTTGTTAAAATTAGGACCTTTCGTTTCTACCCCCATATTTGTCAAGTTATCGGATCAAAGGAACATTCTTTCAGCAGCAGTCACACTTTCAGGCTTTCCTACATCTATAAAATCAGCACCTGAATGATCGAATGATTTTACAGGATGCTCACGTGCCGCATCCAGGTAAACATCCACCATGGAAAATTTGCCCGTCTGCTTTACCAGTGAAAACAGGGTCGTATCTATCACATGAATGCCGCTGAAGGCCTGCTGCTGCAAGATGGTCGCTTCCCGTACTATTTTCTCTTCTCCCGTTTTTACATTCCTCCACCCGGAAAGTATACCATACTCATTGAATAAAAAATAACGTGAAGTATCCCTGTCACTTACCGCCAATGTTGCCAAAGGACGTTCTGCGATATGCCGGGCCATCATGGCAGAAAGGTCCATGTTGGTGAGTATATCCACATTCATCAGTACCAGGTCGGCTTCTCCGGTAAAGAACCATTGGGCTTTTATTAATCCTCCGCCTGTTTCCAGCACGGCATCCGTTTCATCGGAAATAGTAATAGCAGATCCCCAGCCTTTGTTGGCTTCCACAGTCTCCACAACCTGGTTGGCAAAATGATGCACATTCACAATGATGTCAAAAATACCATGGCGCTGCAGGTACAAAACATTACGCTCCAGCAATGACTTCCCATTTACCCGTGCCAGGGCTTTGGGATGCTTGTCTGTCCATGGCTTTAACCTTGAACCCAGGCCGGCTGCGAGTATCATTGCTTTCATGGGATTACGGATTATGAATTACGGATTGCGGATTGCGGATTGTTAATGGGGTAGTGTTTTCATCCAGTTCTTTGTGTTGGTGTGTTCCAGTACAACTTTTACTTTGTACTTGTTTCTCAGGTGACGGGCGGTTTGCTCTGCAGCGTAGACGCTTCTGTGCTGGCCCCCGGTGCAGCCAAAATTAATCATGAGGCTTTGAAAATCACGTCTCAGGTATTCTTCCACGGTAATATCAACCAGGTCCCATACGCTGTTCAGGAACTCGTTCATTTTCGTACGTTGTTCTAAAAAATCCTGCACGGGTTTATCCTGGCCACTTAATATTTTATATTCGTCAAACCGGCCCGGGTTAACAATACCCCGCATATCAAATACAAAACCGCCGCCGTTATCACTACTATCCGCCGGTATTCCATTACGGTAGCTGAAACTATTGATCGTTATCACCAAAGGGGTTTGCGCATGGGCCTGAATCGGTTCAAATCTTTCTACCATTTCATCCGACACAACCTGGCGCAGGACCCTGTCAAACTCGGGTGTGATAATCCCAACCCTTTTATTCTCTATAAAAAACTTAAGGTTGCGCAATGCCAATGGAATACTGGCCAGGAAATGGGCTTTTCTTTCAAATAATCCCCTGAAACCATATGCCCCCATCACCTGCATCAGCCGTATGAGTACGTATCCATTGTATTGGCTCACAAAAGTTGTACGATCTATCGGCTCTTGCAACAGGTCATCTACACAATCCATATAATATTCCAGCAGTGAATCTTTCCATTCTTCACTCAGTTCAGCCTTTGCCTGCCATAACATAGACGCTACATCGTATTGCAAGGCACCTTTCATGCCTCCCTGGTAGTCGATAAAATTTACATGGTTATCCTTTACAATTATATTACGGCTTTGGAAATCGCGGAACATAAAATACTTATGCTGTGTATACGCCAAATAAGTACTGAGTGCCTCAAAATCGCTCATCATCGCCTGCTTATCATAGGGTAATTGCAGCGTGTCGAGAAAATAATACTTAAAATATAAAAGGTCACTCAAAATAGCCTGCTTGCCAAACTCCTTGGCAGTAAGACAATAATCATAGTCCAGGTTTTTATCTCCCAGTATCTGCAGCCTTGCCAGTTCGGCCAGGCTTTTCTTAAAAAGTTGGTAGGCATGGTCTCCATGCCCGTGTTCCTCCAGCTGGTTTAAAAGAGAGCTGGTACCCAGGTCCTGTTGTATATAGATAGTATCCTCTTCATTTACGGCCAGTATTTCAGGTACGCATAATCCGGCATTACAGAAATGGCGGCTGAAGTAGATAAAGGTTCTGGTTTCGGGGCGGTTTAGATTATAGGTGGCGATAAAAGTATGGCTACCGGCATAAATACGAAAATAAATGCGGTCGCTGCCGCTTTGCGGCAGCTTTTCAATACGGTCGTGTTTGCCATTACCCGTTGTTGCAAACAATTTACCGATAGCCTCAATCGCTTTCTCCATAAGTTAGCCTGTGTTTACAGCGAAAATAAAGCTTAGCATTGAAAGCGGGCATTCATTTTCTGCTTTTTGAAAAGAAGTATACCGGGATGCCAACAGCGGTAATGAGAATTCCCAGCAGTGCATTTACCACATGTGCGCTACCGGTATAATACCGGTGAACATCATTATACAGGGTAGATGCCAGGAAGAAAAAAGTAAACGCGATAAAGATGAAAGGTACTGTCGGGTAGCCCCACACCGTATAAGGCCGATCTGCTGTTTTCATTTTCTTTCTCAGGATAAAAACGCCCAATGCACTCATCCCATAGAAGAACCAACTCACAAAAATCAGCATATCCGTAAGCATATCAAATGAGCCGCTGATAATTAAGACCAAGGTCCAGGCAGCGTTCAGCCATAAAGCGTTGCCGGGAGTATTATGCTTTGGCTGCCATCTCCCCGCCCATCTGAACCACCTGCTTTCCTCTCCCATGGCATAGGTTACACGGGCGGTTGCCAGCACATTGGCATTGGTGCTGCCGAAGGCAGAAACAATAACGATAACAGCTATGATGCTGCCACCAGCGGCACTCCAGGCCACCCATGCCGCATCTGAAGCGATAAAAGATGAGGTTGCGATATGGCTCACAGGCAGCGCGTAGATATATGCCAGGTTGATAAGCGAATAGACCAACACACAAAATGACAATCCTACAAAAAGGCTTTTGGGAATATTCCTTTTCGGGTTCTTTATTTCTCCGGCTACAAAAGTGATATTGTTCCATCCATCATAAGCCCAGAAAGCCCCCGCTATAGCAGCCATATACGCAGCTACCCTGTTCCATCCTTCCGGCTTTCCGGGAAGGGTGGAAAACAGATGCTGGAAGCTTCCTTTTCCCGAACTGAAAATTCCACCTATCAATAATATAATGGCAATCACTTTCAATATAGTAAGCAACCGCTGTAAGGCTCCGCCATATTGTACACTGTAGTAATTTACAAGGGTAAGAAAGAGAATGATGGCAGCAGTGAGTGCTTTTACGCCCATATTTTCCAAAGGATAAAAATCACCTACCAGGGGTATATGCAGTTTATAAGAATGTTCCAGTAAGCTGTCGAACCTGGGCAAAGCAACCAGGTAACCGGTGTACTCAGCGCATACATAGGCTATTGACGCATTGCCAGCGGTATTAAAAACAGCAAACGAAGCCCAGCCATATACAAATGCGAAATGGTTTCCATACATTTTCTGAAAAAAAACATACTGTCCCCCTGTTTCCGGGAACATAGCGGCCAGTTCGGCATTGGATAGCGCGCCAAAAAGCGTAATAACACCCGCCACAACCCAAACGCTTAACAAAAGTACCGGTGAGCCTAACTGAGAGGCCATGAGTGCCGGTTTCATAAAAATACCGGAGCCGATAACACCTCCCACAATGATTGAGATGGTGGTAGTAAGTGAGAGCGTTCTTTTGAAACTGGGCACGGTTAAAGATAACTCAATTCAGGCTATCTTTTATGTTCACCTGCATTTGCCAGCTACTACCCGTTTTCAATACTTAAGACTCCATTTTCCATGATGTGCAGCAGTAACGCGATGAACGGCTGCATACGCAAACCCGGTTCAGGACAGTGCGAAATTCGCAAGGGCAGTTGAGTGGATAAGGGTTGTATCGAAAGAGGGTATATCTACGTCTTGCGGTGTCAGGAGCAAAGGAATTTCAGTACAGCCGAAGATTACCCCTTTCGCTCCCTGAGCGGATAATTCCGAGATGATATCCAGGAACCGCTGCTTTGTTGCGGGCAGAAAAATATTTTTACCGAACTCTTCATAAATAGCGTGGTTGATAAACTCAATGTCTTCCTCCCCGGGAATGATCGTGGTTATTCCTTGTTCCGACAGTTTGCTTTTATAAAAATCCTGCTGCATTACATATTTGGTACCCAGGAGTATCACTGAATCAATACCCTTCGCCTTGATAGCCTGTGCAGTGGCCGTCGCTATATGTATAAATGGAATATTTACAGCAGCCTGAATCTCACCTGCAATCTTATGCATGGTATTGGCACCTACCATAATACAATCCGCCCCGGCGTTCTCCAGTTTACGCGCCGCATCGCAAACAAGATGACTGATGGATAACCAGTCTCCCGCTTCGGTAAGCGTTTTGATGTCCTGGTAATTAACAGAATACAAAATAATTTTTGCCGCATTCACACCTCCTAATCTTTCATTGACAAGCTGATTGATTGTTCTGTAATACTCTACAGAAGATACCCATGAGATACCCCCGATCATGCCGATTGTTTTCATATGATAAAGATAATGATGAATGCATACCTATTCCCAATTCTGTGTTTGGGTACTAATACTCCATTTCAAAACCTTCCTTAATAATGGGCATTTCATCATAGGTTCTACCCTGAAGCTCCCGACCTGTTTTCTTTTTATTTACTCCGCCCCACTGTTTAAAAAAGAAAGCAACCTTTGCCGTTTCACATTGTTTCTGGATATCTAAAACCCAATCAACAGCCATTGATCTTGGCTTTCTTCCACTTTCTCCACCCACAATTACCCAGTCTATATTTTCTAAATTAAGATTAGACAATGGGCCTATTAATGGCTCACATGAAAGAAATTTAACTCGGGCATCTGTCTTCCTCAAAAAATCTATACGCTTCACTACTCTATCATCCTCAACAGATACACCCATCCAAATATTATGTGTCCAGGTAAGTTTCTTATGGTACTTGAATAGCACATCAGCTCGTTTTGTTAAAACCTGAAATGTGTGCTGAGGGTTGTCATTCATCACCTTAAATACTCTTTGAACAAAGTCAAATGGAACTTCCTTGTGAAACAAGTCGCTCATTGAATTTACAAATACAACCTTTGATGACTTCCAAGTATAAGGTATTTGAAGGGCTTCATCATGAGTGGCCAATTTAAACCCATCTTTATATTTTTCAATCCCCATTGCTTGCAAACGGCGAGACATTATTTCAGCATAGCAGTATTTACATCCCGCTGAAATTTTGTTACATCCAGTGGTTGGGTTCCATGTCATTTCAGTCCATTCGATACTTGATTGAGCCATAACTCTAAATTTTATAATCTACTCTAATTTTCTTTTTATAAACACTATCATAAGTTACATGAGGAGAAACACTGTCATACCTCACTTCCCCTTCCTTTTTCATGACCTTTAGACATTCTGATGCATGGCTACCGATATGGCCTTCTTTATAAACGTAGTCTAATAACTCATTATTGTTCTTAATTTCACCAAGCAGAACTTTTTCCCTTACATTTTGCTTAAACTCTTCGATCTTGGTTAATCGCTTCCCTCCAAAAATATCAAGCTGTGCTTTTTTACTATCTTCATCAATATCAAAATTAGCTTCACCGTTAGTTTCATTTCTTTTCCAGGCAATGCTCAAGAACTTATCAACAGCTCTTGGATGTGAAGCTCCAAAGATTATTCCATGAATATTTGGCCCCTTTTTCAGAGAAAACGGATAAAGTCTTAACCGTGATCCAGATGGCAATTTTATTCTCAGCTGTTCTATAATATTTCGGTGAATAAACTTATACGGGTCCTTTTTTGCAGCGACCATATCAATATCCAAATGAGTTTTAAACTCCCTACTTTCACCAAATCTCCAGAAAAAAGATGCAGAAACAAAATACAGGAAATCAGTTTGTTTTGTTTTTTCTAACTCCATAAAATACTGTTCAGACAGAAACTTTATACCGTTTTGATCTAAATATACAAGGCTAGGAAACTGTTTAATTATGGGCAAGAGCTTCGGAAACAACTCTTCAAAATCCTGATTAAAGAGTTCGACTTCAATTGCTTTTCTAATAGCATCATTGTTATTCAAATAATCTGCACAAGCACCTTTTAATAGCTCAAATTTGTATTGCTCCTTTTTCCCGGGCTCAAACTCATTCAAAAAAACCTTAACACGAACATCATTTTTAAAAATAATTCCAATGTGCTGCTTTATTTTATTCAAAATCCTTATTGGACTCCCTTCAATACCATTTTTATCATACCCAGTTCCGGCAAAAAAATCGACAATACAAATTGTATTCACGCCGCTCATAACAAACGTTGGGATCCAAGCCTGAGCATAATCTTCAAATATTTCAAGCTTTGCTATTGTTGATTCATCAAATGGAGTTTCGTGCAAATTTTTAATAGCCATGACATTCGCTTTTAAATAAATACAATTTAACTGAAAAAACACCTTAAAACAATCGACCCTGCTCTCCCGGCCGCATAAACCGGCTGCTGTCCAGTTCCCATCTCTCGGCATTCAGGCCGTAGATCTTGTTATACTTTTTAAACTGCTGGCCTACCAGGTCTGAAATGGGGCCCTCTCCCCGCATGCGCAGGCCGTAGCGACTGTCATTTACCTGCCCTCCATGGCCATGCTCAATCAGGTGCCAGACTTTATCGGCGCGGTCGGGAAAATTTTTATAAAGCCAGTCATGAAAAATCAGTTTAATAGCACCGTTCAGCCGTATGAAGGTATAAGCACTGAAAGTTGCGCCGTTTTCGCAGGCGGCTTCCATGATTCTTTGCATTTCGTGTTCGTTCAGGCCTGGTATCATAGGCCCCAGCATTACGCCCATGCGTACGCCTGCATCACTCAGCTCTTTTATTACACGCAGCCTTTGCTTAGCGGTTGTTGTGCGTGGCTCCATGGCCCTGCGAAGGTCTTCATCAAAGGATGTGATACTAACCAGCACGCTTACCAGTTTCTTTTTTGCCATTTCCTGCAGTAATGCGGTATCGCGTAGTATCCCGGCATTCTTGGTAATCAAGCCTACCGGCTGGTTAAACTCGTTACAAACCTCAAGTATCTTTTTGGTTAGCTCGAACTTCTTCTCCGCGGGCTGATAACAATCCGTATTACCGCTCAGGCTGATAGGCACGGGTTGCCAGTTCTTGTTCATCAAAAACTTTCGCAATAGCTCAGGCGCATTTTTCTTTACAATGATCTTCCTTTCAAAATCAAGCCCGGCACTATAACCCCAATATTCATGGGAATTCCGCGCATAGCAGTAAATGCACCCATGCTCACAACCCTGGTAGGGGTTCATGCTATACCACATGCCAACATCAGGACTATCCACTTTGTTCACAATGCTCCTGGCAAGATCCTCCAGGTACACCGTGGCCGAATTGGGCTCGGTCCAATCATCAATACTCTCAATCTCCGAGCGTATCTTTTCATTCTTTAAAAAGCGGTTCCTGGGGTTGAACTGCGCCCCGCGCCCTTTCAGATACAGCTCTTTCCTCTCAAGGTCATTCACATCTTCTTCCATACTATCAAAGAATAATTAACAATCAAAAAAAGTTGGATTACTCAAACAGCCGGCCCTGGTCAACACAGTCCTTCTTATTCAGCAGGCCGAACCGCTTCAGCGGAGCATACCATTTCTCTCCCTGCCTTCTCCGCAACAGCAAGAGGTGATCGGCAATAAAACGGCCACTGAAATGTGTATGGCTTAATTCGAGCCATCCTTTTTCATACTGCCAGGGCAATAGTTTCCGGGCCAGGGTAATATAAGGCTGAGTAATAAAATGAGGCTTTCGCTCCTTGTCAATCTTCATCAACTGCTGCATGGGCCGTAAAGATCTTACCAGCTCTACCAGTTGTGTTTGGGTACTAACATTAATGGTAACAGTATGCGTAGGAAAACTGCCGAAATCATGCAGCTCCACCATAAATGAATCGTTGGATGCCGCTACCAGCTGAAGCCGGTACAGCAGCTTGTGTTCGATCATTTCAAATTGCTGAAACCGGGCCAGCGTAATACCCGGCATCCCGGTAGCGGCCGAAGGGCAATCATACTTTTCCGCAAAATATTTTTTCAGGCCGATTATCTCATCGCATAAGGCCTCATGCGGTTGTATTACCAGCAGGTATTCAGCGGTTCTGTAAGATGATAATAACCCGGGGTGCATATAATTGTATTTATATGATTTGTGGTCCGATACATTTACCTGGCTCGGGTGTCAAAAGGGTACCCTGCGCAGTATTAAGCCCTGTTTCCTTCTCACTTTTTTTCTTCAATCTAATTATTTTAGTATAAATTTACTAATTATTTTAGCATTTCAAAATATTATTTATGGAAGAAGAATTTTATGGCTCCGCCTACCAGGGGTCGAAGAAATTTAATCAGTCGGAGATCAAAACCGCCAACGCCACCGGTTTTGGCGCGGCCGCGGATGATTATATGGAACGGGGCATTGACCTGAACGAGCAACTCATCCGCAACAAACCCGCTACGTTTTTTTTCAGGATGGATAGCGACGCTATGACCGGTGCCGGTATTTTTAATGGTGATATACTGGTTGTAGACAGGAGTATAAAAGCCTCCAACGGAAAGATAATGGTGGCCGTGGTAAACGGGGAGATGCTGGTGCGCAAACTGCATACCGATATAAAAGGTATTACGCTGATGGCTGAGAATAAGAAATACGCCGCCATCAGGATAGATGAGTTCAGCAATTATACCGCCTGGGGGGTGGTTTCGTATTCCATCCATTCCCATACAACCTGAGCTATGAAAGCGATTGTAGACTGCAATAGTTTTTATTGTTCCTGTGAACGGCTTTTTAAACCGCACCTGCAAAACAAGCCCGTGGTTGTGCTGAGCAACAACGACGGCTGCATCATATCGCGCAGTGATGAAGCGAAAAAACTGGGCGTGGATATGGCCGGCCCCTATTTCCAGGCGAAACCCCTGATTGAAAAATACAATGTGGCCACTTTTTCATCCAACTACAACCTGTATGGCGATCTGAGCTGGCGGGTAATGGAAACCCTGCGGATGCTTGTTCCGCCAAAATGTGTGGAAGTATACTCGGTAGATGAATGTTTTATCGACTTATCTCATATCCGGAAAGATGAACTCCCCGCATTCGCCCTGCACCTGCGGCAAACGGTGGAACAGTGGACGGGAATACAGGTATCCATTGGCGTGGCTCCCACCAAAGTACTCAGTAAAGTGGCTAACCGGCTTTCCAAGAAAAACAAGGAAGCCACCAATTGTATATTGGTATTAGACACGCCCCGGAAAATAGAACAGGCCTTACAAAGAACGCCGCTGGAAGACGTTTGGGGTGTGGGATACCAGTATGCCCAGAAGCTGCGCCGCTTTGGTATTACTACTGCGTATGACCTGAGCCGGCAGAACCTCGCATGGGCCGGTAAAAACCTGGGTGGCGTTACCGGTATCCGGCTGTTGCGAGAATTGAAGGGTATGGAAAGTATGCTGATGATGGATGAACTGGTACATAAAAAAATGATCGCCACCACCCGGATGTTTGGTTCACCGGTGCATAAGCTGAAAGATATAAAAGAAGCCATCGCCACTTACACCTCGCGCGCGGCGGAAAAGCTACGGCGGCAACAGGGTGCCGCCAATACGATCAGCGTATTTGTGGTACCCAAAGAACAGTCGCACACTGCGCGCTTCCGGCACGGACCCTCCATCAGTTCTTATATTGTGTTGCCACAGGCCACTTCCATCACCCAGGAACTGATCAAACCCGCCCTGGCCATGGTGGATGAGCTGTTTGAAGACGGCCGCCAATACAAAAAAGCGGGTGTTATGCTGAGCGGAATCGTACCCGATGCTTCGATACAGGGAAACCTGTTTGCCCCAGCGGCACAAAATAAAAGCCGCTCCCTGATGAGCATGATCGATAATGTAAACTTTGCCATGCGTAATGACGTACTGAAATTTGCAGCTTCCGGCACCAGCCGCAATTGGAAAATGCAGCAGAACCTCCGCAGCCCCAGGTATACCACCCGTTGGGAAGAGCTATATAAAATCAAATGACACCCTGTACACCCGGTGTTAAAAAAGTTCCTGTGACCCGGTAACAAAATGGGGTTTCTCCAGTGATAGCCCGCAGGATGTATTCATGGCATCTACCAGGTAAACAGTTAGTTCGGGCGATTTCGCTTCATCGTGCATGTGCATAAAAAAATATAGTTCTTCCATCCCCTTCTGCAGCCACGATTTCATTCGCTTTACCCACTCGTCTATACGCGTATAATCGGTTGTATGCAGGCTGTTCCCAACATACCGGATGAACGCTTTATTTACTGTAAGATACATATGCGCGCAATCCCTCCGCCCGCTGGTATCTGTAATAACAAGACCCATTTTTTTCTCATTCAGAAAAACAACCAGTTCGTTCCATATATCCGGTTTCGCAAACCAATCGGGATGCCTTACCTCCACAAAAAATGAGAGGTCCGTAGGAAGGGATTGCAGGAAGCTGAACAGTTCTTCTTTTCGTTTCGGGCTGTAGGTTTCACTTACCTGCACAAATATGGGTCCCAGGTGTTTCCCAAAAGCCACAATACCCCTCAGGAACTCGGTAGTAATAAATTCCTTGTTCAGCAGGCTGCCGCGATGCGTAACACCCTGGTACATTTTGGGGCAGAACATAAAATCCTTTCCCGACGCCTTCGCGGCCCATTTTTCAATGCCGGCCGGCCCGTATACTTTATAGTGGGTGGCATTGAGTTCAATGCTGTTATAATGCTTAACATAATGCTCCAGAAAGTCCTTTTCCCTGGTTTTAGGGGGATATATTTTACCTACCCATTCCGTTCTTCCCCATTTGGCACACCCTATATATACTTTGGGATTACGGGCTTTCCTGCCGGGTAATACCTGTTTATTAAAAGCAGGGTCTTTGGGCAGGGTAAAATCAATGTGATTCAGCTCTTTTTCATCTACACGTCCAAATTCCATACAATCGGTTTAAGATTAAAGTTAAATTAATTCTACCTTTCTAAAATATAACCACCCCCTGCCCGTCTACCTTATTACCAATGGATAAGGCGCTGACGATACCAACTAACATGGCTGAGACCCGTAAAAATAACATTACAGAGGTTATCAATACGTATAGTAAGCGCCTGATGGGGTTTATACGTAAGCGTGTTAGTAATGAGGCCGATGCGGAGGATATCCTGCAGGATGTTTTTTCGCAGTTCATTGGCAATACCAAACCGATAGAACAGCTTACGAGCTGGTTGTTCACGGTAACAAGAAACAAAATTATTGACAAACAGCGCAAACATAAACCGGTACTACTGGAGGATATGTATGCGGATGCCGATGGGGAAACGCGTTTCGACTGGACAGAGATGTTTCTCGACAAATCGAATAACCCCGAAACCGAGTACCTGAAAAACCTTTTCTGGGAAGCACTTCAAAGTGCCCTGGACGAGTTACCGGCAGCCCAGCGGGATGTGTTTGTGCTAAACGAGATTGAGGGCGTTCCTTTTAAAATCATTGCCGAACAAACCGGCGAAACCATCAATACCCTGCTCAGCCGTAAACGCTATGCAGTGCTTCATTTAAGGGAGCGGCTAAGCAGTTTGCGGGATGAACTATTAGATAATTGATTAAAAAAATTGTATGAAAAAGTTCTGGTTGAAGAAAATCATTGGGTTCATTGTACTGGCCGTTGTAATAACCGCAGTACTGGGATATGTTGTAATGAGTTTATGGAATTGCGTGCTGGTGGCGGTACTGCATGTATCTGTTATTAGTTTCTGGCAGGCACTGGGCATACTGGTATTAAGTAAAATACTATTCGGCGGATTCAAAGGAAAATGGGGTGGTGCGCGTAATAGCCACTGGGGCAAAGAAATGCGGGAAAAATGGAATACAATGACCCCCGAGGAAAGGGAAAACCTGAAACAGGAATGGAGAAACCGCTGCCGCAGCTGGAGAAAAAACGACGATAACATTCATCCCCAACAACAATAAACCAACCATAAACCCCCAACCATAAACCAACAATAAACAACCACAAACCATTCCTCATGGATATTTTAATCTTCAAAACCAACCTTAACCATCCTGTTCACCTTCATAAAGTGCAGCCGCATATTCAGAAGATCAACGGTATCAGGCGCTGGAATGTAGATATACAGGATTGTGATCATGTGTTGCGGATAGAAGCCGTGGAAGTTTCACCCCGTTCGGTAGAATTTGTACTCCAGGAAGCCGGCTACTATTGCGAAGAACTGGTAGATTAACAGATTAGCCCGAAAACCCATCCACAAAATCCGCGATCCAAAAAAATTCCGCCAAATTTCTGCCGTACCCCTAATTTTGCGCAATTCCGGCAAAAAATGAACCCTACACTTAACTCCAACGAATCCGTACGCTCAGAGAAAAAAAAGATCATTGTTTTAGGCAGCGGGCCTAACAGGATAGGACAAGGTATTGAGTTTGACTATTGCTGTGTGCACGGCTTACTGGCCATTAAGGAGTGCGGGTATGAAGCCATTATGGTGAACTGCAACCCCGAAACCGTATCTACTGATTTTGATATTGCCGATAAATTATACTTTGAACCCGTTTTCTGGGAGCATCTCTGGGATATTGTGGAACTGGAAAAACCCGAAGGCGTAATTGTTCAGCTGGGAGGTCAGACAGCTTTAAAACTGGCCAAACGCCTGCACGAGAAAGGCATTAAAATTATCGGAACCTCATTCGACAGTATGGATATTGCCGAAGACCGGGGCCGGTTTAGCGACCTCCTGAAAGAGCTGGATATTCCCTATCCTGAATATGGCACCGCATTAAGTGCTGAAGAAGCCATTGAAGTGGCCAATAAAGTAGGTTATCCCGTATTGGTTCGGCCGAGTTATGTATTGGGCGGACAAAGGATGCGGATTGTGATCAATGATGAAGATGTGGAGACCGCGGTTATCAGCCTGCTGAAACACCTGCCGGGCAATAAAATACTGATCGATCATTTCCTGGATCGTTGCCAGGAAGCGGAGGTAGACGCCATTTTTGATGGTGAGAACTTTCATATCATGGGTGTGATGGAACATATTGAACCCGCAGGTATACATAGCGGCGACAGTAATGCCGTTCTTCCCGCATTTAACCTTACCCCGCTGATCGTGGAAACGATGGAATTCTATTCTGAAAAGATTGCAAGGGCACTCAATATCAAGGGGCTTATCAATATACAGTTCGCCATCAAGAACGATAAAGTATATGTAATTGAAGCCAACCCAAGGGCGTCGAGAACCACCCCGTTCATTGCAAAAGCTTACCAGATCCCCTACCTGAATATTGCTACCAAAGTAATGCTGGGTGCCGCCAAACTTACTGATTTCACCATGGAGAAAAAACTGGAAGGATACGCCATCAAGGAGCCTGTATTCAGTTTTAATAAGTTCCCCGGTGTAAACAAAGAACTCGGCCCTGAAATGAAAAGTACAGGCGAAGCCATCCGGTTTATCAAAGACCTTCGCGACCCCTATTTCCGCACGCTGTATAAAGAGCGTAGCATGAATTTGAGCAAGTAAACCCCGGGCGAATAAAAAAGTACTATTCCTAAGTACTTATACCTGATCTGTTTGAACGGCTGCTTTTCTGCAAAAAATTACAGTACGTTTAGTACATGCGACCGCATGGCAAAACATTCTGGAGGCAGGTTCCATTCCTGCGTTTGCTGATCCCATTGATAATCGGTGTTCTGCTGGGTTTCTACCTGGTACTACCGGTAGCTGTGGTGTTGCGTCTTGCCGTTGTTTTTTTCCTGCTGTTTATCCTGTTCAGCTTTCTTCCCAACCGTATCAAATACAGGATGCGGTGGACAAGCGGCCTGGCACTTAGCTTTACCTTGCTGGCGGCCGGTAGCCTGCTGTGCTATTGCAACGATACGAGGAACCGGGTAGACTGGTGGGCGCATTTTGATCTTGCCGGAAAAACAATATTTATTACCCTTACCGAACCGCCCGCTGAAAAAGAAAAAACGGTAAAAGCGGTTGCCGCTGTTGATGCGATATGGAATAATGGTCAATGGGAACCTTGCAGGGGCAAGCTGCTGCTGTATGTGCAAAAAGACAGTCTGGCCCGTTCGCTCACCTATGGCTCACACCTTGTTATGCAGGCCAGGGTGCAACCTATAAGAAATAGCGGCCATCCTGGTGGGTTTGATTACCGCGCCTATTGTGCTTTCCAGGGCATTTTTCACCAGGCCTATCTGCGAAAAGGCAGCTATCTGGTGCAGGAGGGACCGGTTCCCAGCCCGTTTTCGCGGTGGCTGTACCAAACCCGGGATTCTATCCTGGCTATCCTCAAAAGATACATCCCCGGCCGCAAAGAAGCGGGGGTGGCCGAAGCACTGCTGGTGGGCTATCGAAATGATTTAGACAGGGACCTGGTAAAAGCTTATAGCAATACCGGCGTGGTGCATATTATTGCCATCAGCGGGCTCCACCTGGGCATGATATACGGGTTGCTGGTGGCACTGTTTAAACGATTGCCTGCCAATGGCCTTTCACGCTTGGCCAAACCGGTGTTGATCCTTGTTATTTTATGGGGATTCAGTTTACTTACCGGGGCGGCGGCTTCCATTCTCCGCTCGGCCGTCATGTTTTCATTTATTGTAGCAGGTGAGAGCCTGGGCCGGAAAACCAATATTTACAATACCCTGGCCGCATCGGCATTTTTCCTGCTCCTATACAATCCCTGGTTCCTGTGGGATCTGGGCTTTTTGCTATCCTACACCGCCGTTCTGAGCATTGTATTGTTTATGCGGCCCATTTACAGGCAGTTATATATCAAGAATCGGCTCCTGAATCATGCCTGGCAGCTGAACGCCGTAACTCTCTCGGCACAAATACTGACTTTGCCACTGGTACTCTTCAGCTTTCATCAATTTCCCAATCTGTTTCTTTTTACCAATGGGGTGGCAGTCCCTTTATCAGGATTGATCCTTTACCTGGAGCTATTACTTCTTCCGCTGGCCGCCTTCCCATTTGCAAGTACCGCTACAGGTGATTGTATTGCTTTCCTCATCCGGCAACTGAACGGCTACATAGAAAGAACCGCCTCCCTTCCTTTTGCGGTAACGGATAATATTTATATCTCCTTGCCGCAAACCATTGTACTATACCTCATATTGGCCCTGCTTGCCGGCTGGACGCTGCGCAAAAAATAGTGGCAATCCTTTGTGGAAAACAGAGCAATGGAAAAAACAAGCCGACATCCTACATTTGCGCCACCATACCACTTCTGAACCAGTTTCCTTTGAAGTGGAACGCTAACGAATCCTGTTCCGTTCATTTATAAAGCCGGGGCCCCGGTATTTAAAGTAGTTATACCATGCAAAAGAAGATCCAGTCTGCGCTTATTTCCGTTTTTTATAAAGACGGCCTTGCACCTATTGCCCAACAACTGCAACAATTGGGCATTACCATTTATTCTACCGGGGGTACCCAAAAATTCCTGGAAGACCTGGGTATTGCCTGCGTTCCTGTTGAATCGCTTACTACTTACCCTTCTATCCTGGGCGGGAGGGTGAAAACACTGCACCCCGCTGTCTTTGGCGGTATACTGGGCAGGAGGTACGAACCGCAGGACCTGGAAGAAATGAAACAATTTACCATTCCTGAAATCGACCTGGTAATTGTTGATCTCTACCCTTTTGAAGAAACGCTGCGTTCCACCACGGAAGAAAAGCTGATCATAGAAAAAATAGATATCGGTGGACCATCCATGATACGGGCCGCGGCCAAGAACTTCAGGGATGTAACGGTGATAGCGGCAAAAGATGATTATTCGGCCCTTGAGAAAATGCTGGTGGAACAAAAAGGTGAAACCTCGCTGGAACAGCGGAAAGCCTTTGCCGCAAAAGCGTTTGAAGTGGTTATGAATTATGATATAGCTATCAGCAATTATTTTAACCCTGGCCAGGTTCTTCGCTACGGAGAAAACCCGCACCAAAAAGCGGTATTCCGGGGCGATCTGGCCCAACTGTTTACCCAGTTAAACGGCAAGGAGCTATCTTACAATAACCTGGTAGATGTGGATGCGGCCGTGCAATTAATCAGCGATTTTACCGGCAGCGCAGAAAGTATTTTCGCCATTATCAAACATACCAATGTATGCGGCATTGCCGCCCGGCCTACTATTAAAGAAAGCTGGGACAGCGCACTGGCCGGTGATCCGGAAAGTGCCTTTGGCGGTGTACTGGTTTGCAATCAGCCCGTTAATAAAAGCACAGCCGATGCGATCAATGAAATATTTTTTGAAGTTCTGATCGCACCCGCTTTTGATGCAGATGCCCTGGAAACTTTAAAAAGCAAAAAGAACCGCATCCTGCTGCAGCTTACAAAAGAAAAACTATCCTTACAATCCCCCTCCAAATCGCTGCTGAACGGAACCCTTTCACAAGACAGCGATGAAGGCAACTACAGCAAATGGGAGGAACTGGGCGGAAGGGAAACCACGGCGGCGGAAAAAGAACAGCTAAGCTTTGCGAATATTATTTGCAAGCACTTAAAAAGTAATGCCATTGCCCTGGTAAAAGATAAACAGCTTGTAGGAAAAGGCTGCGGCCAAACCAGCCGTATCGACGCCCTCCGCCAGGCCATTGAAAAAGCCCGGCAATTTAATTTCGATCTCAACGGTGCCGTGCTGGCCTCGGATGCGTTCTTTCCGTTTAATGACTGCGTTCAGATTGCCCATGCCGCCGGCATCCAGGCCTTCATTCAACCCGGCGGATCGGTTCGTGATAAAGACAGCATCGACTACTGCAAAGAAAATAACCTGACCCTGGTGATGACGGGTACCCGCCATTTCAGGCATTGAGCGTGAGGCGTGAGGCGTGAGACGTGAGACGTGAGGCGTGAATCGTGATGGGGATGGGGATCGGGATGGTTGTTATGGACACGCTAACGCCTTCCGATTGCCGATGCACCCCCCTCACGTCTCACGGCTCACGATTCACGATTCACGGTTCACGGTTCACGATTCACGATTCACGATTCACGATTCCCAAGTAACAAAGCCTGCGCTGTGACCACAAAACAGAAAGCATATATAGCACTGGCCACTACGAGTATCTTGTGGGGTATGACCTGGGTGGCCAGTAAGATTGCTGTGCAGGGGATGCCGGGCTTACAGGTGGCGGGTATACGGCAGTTAACGGGAGGAAGCTTATTGGTAGGTTTCTTTCTCTTAAGGGGGGAAAAGCTGCCGGATAAAAAACAGTTGATATGGCTTACGGTAATGGCCCTGCTTATGTTCGTGGGGTCTAACGGGCTTGCTACGCTTAGCCTGGCTTATATCCCCAGTGGCCTGGGCGCATTGATTGCCGCACTTTACCCCTTATGTGTTGTGATTATCGAAAGGGTATTGTATAAAAATAACAAGATAGGACCGCTTACTTTCCTCGGGCTGCTATTGGGCATTGGCGGTATTGCCATTGTTTTTTATGATACGGCATTTCACAGCTTTAGAAATGGATTTATATGGGGTATACTGGCCGCGGTGGGCTCTATGCTAACCTGGAGTGTGGCAACTATTATTATTTCGCGCGAAAGAATAACCCTCAATCCTTATAATGCCACAGGCTGGCAAATGCTGATTGGCGCGGCTATCCTACTGGTAATTACAGGTCTGACCGGCCATTCTGTTGCACTGGCGCAGGTGCCTGTGAGTACCTGGGCCGCCATTGCCTTCCTGGTTGTGGCGGGATCGGTGATAGCTTTTGCCGCCTTCATTTACACCATGCGCCATATGGAGCCGGCCATAGCTGCCTTGTATGCCTATATCAATCCCCTGGTTGCTATCATTACCGGCGCACTCATCATCGGAGAAAAATTAACGCCGGCCATCATGATCGGATCGCTAGTTACACTGGCGGGGGTTTACCTGGTGAACAGGAGTATGGGTAAGGAGAAGAAAGCATCTTTATAGACAAGTTTATAACTATATCAAGTCAACACCTCGTGAAACAGCCGAAAATATGGCTGAGAAATGGAAACAGAGGGAAGCCAGGAAGTTAAGGTTAACAACGGGTGAAGTGAAACCAAGGGCTGTTTAAGAAGTTCTAAATTTTAAAAAATGTTCTAAATTATAGAATATTATTCTAATTTTGTAAATGATAAGGTATGGTAGTGATATCAAAGGCGATTCTAAATGATTTTGCCGTGAAGTACCCGGACAGTGAGCTTGCTTTGGAAAAATGGTACGATGAAGTAAAAAAAGCAGATTGGAGCAATTTCTCAGAGGTAAAGGCAACCTTCAATAGCACGGATGCTGTAGGTAATGATCGGTACGTTTTTGATATCAGGGGTAATCACTACCGTTTAATCGCGCTGATTATATTCAAGGTGCGGACAGTGTTTATCCTTTTCATTGGAACACATGCCGAATATGATAAAATGGATGCAGCCAGCGTCACCTTTAAATAACAAGTATGCGCTACGAGATCAAATCAAAAAAGCACTACCATGAAACTATGGTCGCCATATTTAACCTTATGAATAAGGGTGAGGCAAACCTGTCGGTTAAAGAGTTAAAGGAATTGTCTGCAATGACAGTGGCTTCAGAACACTATGAAGATGAAGTGCTTGGTCTTAAACCGCAAAAGCAACCTGAAACTATTGCCGAACTGGTGCAGGTCAAGTTGTTTGAAAGAAAAATGACGCAAGCAAACCTGGCCGAAGAACTCGGTATTGGCAAATCAAAAGTTTCCGAAATCCTTTCCGGTAAAAGAAAGCCTGATGTTCGGTTTTTGCAGGGTATTCACAAGTTGCTAAAGATTGATGCAGATTTTTTACTTACTCATGCCCGATAATAATTATCCTTCTTTCTGTGCGCAGCATTACTTTACATGTAATAGTTAGTAGTTGATCTGACAGTTTAGCCTTAGAGAATATTAAATGAATTTTATACTTTATTTCCAAGGCTAATTTTAGTATCAAGTTCAACGCTGTCTAGAATAATATTTTACTTAATACTCTTCAACTTCTATTCCAAACATGGGTGTATAGTAAAAATCGAGTGTCATTCCCATATGAATAAATGATTTTCCATAAAACGAAATAAACATAAATGGATCAACTTTTAATTTAATAGTTTGAAAAGCAGGATTAAGATTAATCTCATACGAATTATTTTTTTCTCCCAACCACTCTAAACCAACAAAAACGCCATTAGCCGGAAACTTAATTTTGTATTTGCTAATATCAACAATTAAGGTTTGTCTTTCTTTGAGGGGTATGGTTTGAATTATATTTTCTGGCAACAATTCGCTCTTTGGAAATATCGCAGTGTAATCGATATCATCGCAAACAAAATTTTTAGATCATGTGATGATGAAGCCTGGTAATTTTGATGACAGACCTAATTTACACTTTTTTTCTGATCAAAAACATGAAAGGTTTGATTATAATTTCAGCAGAAAAATTATTAGCGCACAAGAAAAATAATTTAGACATCAACAACTGTAACAAAAACCAGCTAAGGATATAACTCGGTAATAATAATTTGTACTTTACGAATATATGTTTACTTAACATTAAAATAAGTTGAGTAATATGCACCAACCGTCACAGATATTTCATTTTTTCTTTCTTTCCAACTTGATTGATCCAATAAAAAAAATATTGCCGTCATTCTCCAATTATATAGTTTAAACTTGCTTCGCCTGATATTGTTCTCAACAGCCTTTTATTATTGTAAACTAGGTACGTTGGGATCACAGATGTTCCAAATATCTTATCAAAATCATATTTTGAATCCCTTAATATAACAAGTGAAGGAACAGAATCTAAATGATATTCCGAATAAAAGCTATTAATTTTGATAGCACTTTCTTCAGTCACCATTAGTATTTGAATATTCTTTATCGAATCTCTGTTCTTCAAAAATGATTTTGCCATATTCTGACAGTGCTTGCAAGATGTACTAAAGAAATTGATTATAACTTTATCATGATGAATCAAACTGTCTGAAAGAGAAGGAATATTATTTTGATTTAAAAATGAAAATGACGGTAGATAATCAGCATTTCTTATTGCTTCATTCCTTTTTGAAATCTTGTAGATGGCATTTCCCAAAATATATAATGAGCCCAAAACAAAAATAACTGATAGTAACAGACGACGCTTGCGAAATTCTTTGTTAGACATAAAACTAATCGTTTAAAAAAAATGCTGAAGTAATCTGAAATCAAAAAAGTATACTTTCCGAACTACCCTATGGCTGCCCGGCTGCATTTCTTTTAACCATTTCAAGAAGTGGTTTCCATCTAACATCATCATGAAGAATAGTAAAACTATTATCACGCAAAATGATCTCATAAGCATCAAACCTACCTTTACCGGCAATACGCTGCAACTGACCGAAAGCACTGTCAACATTACTCAGCAAAGCCCAGCACACAGCTGTTTTATATCTGTCTGCTACCATTCCCCGATCGCCATTTTTCTCAAATACTGTATTATAGGCGGTTACAGCATTCTTAAAATCCCTTGCTAAATAGAAAGAGTCAGCCTTCTGAATATCTGTCTTGTAGGTAGGGCTTAACTGTGCGGCAAGGGTTGCGCTAAAAAAAATGAATAATGTACAAAAAGCAATCCTCATAATAATTCCATTTTTACTAATTTTCAAAGATACACCTATCGTTGTATACTATGTGCCGGAATACAGGAGGAGGTCAGCAAAACTACAACCTCCACAATTCTATCCACTTGGCCAACAATTTGTCTATTGTTTAAGAGACCAAAAATCAAAACTTATACATTAGCTCCAATAAGCCAAACCTGGGCAAGATACTTTGGGTAGAATACATCGAATAAAGATCATTGCGCGAGCCAGAAAAGGCTGTATTTGCATTTAACACATTGTTTACTACAAATTTCAGCTCAAGCCTTGATGGCTTGATACTGTACCATGCGTAGCCACTCACAAACCAATAGCGGTTTGTAGATGCTGAATAATTGTTATAGTACAGCGTGGTATTGACCGCCAAAGAAAATCGGTCTGTAACAGTGGCCGACGTATTTACAAAAGGGCCAGTTTGCCATGCACTTTTTCCGGACTGCAAATCTCTGGCATAGTTAACTGATACGCCTGATGTAATACTTAACACATTGCTAATGGAAGGCCTAAAAGATACATTGGCCGTATACACGTAATTTCGATTACTAAGAATGATGCCGTTTACCTCCATCGGATTGGTAAACCAGTTAAAGCTTTGCTTGATATTAAATGAAGTTTTCCATTTAGAAATATAGCGGTCAAACTTTACAAATAAGGTATTTTGTTGCTGACCTATACTGCTAAAACGGTTGGTATACCTGTCAAAATCAAGGCCATATCCTATACTCGAAACTTCTGTATAAGGCCTGTTAAAATACAGGCACGAGCCAATTAGCGAAGTGCCAGAGCCCAGGTCTTTATAGATATAGGTAAGGTTTGATTGAACATAGGGGAGAATACGTGTACTGGGCACTGCTGAAACAAATGTTCTAAAAGAAGTGAGTACAGGTTGCCCATAGAAGCTTGAAACGCCGGGATTTGTTGCATTGTAATCTAAACCATAACTGATATCAGACAGTTTATTTAAATGAAGCTTTACAGACGCATTAATGATAGGCTGAATAACTATTTGCTTTTCTGTTTTACCGACTGATGTGTACCTATTACTGAACATAGCACTACCCAAACTGATGCCGGTAGACCAGGATTTTACTGCAAGTTCTTTATTCAGCAGTAGTTGAACGCGATTAGACTCGATAAAGCTATTATTATAATAGCTGGCTGGGGTCTGTACTACACTACCTATTCTCAAGCCGAGTTCTCCCGTCAAATCGGCTCTATACCAGTAATCGGTAATTCGTATCTCAAAGGGCGATCGTCTATTCTTCTTCACGAGATACCTGAACTCAGTCCGTAGATACTCAATACCACTTGAAGTTTGTTGTGCTAACTGGTTTGCTTTATAAAATGAATCAATACTACGCGTTTCGCTCAACATTATATTGTAGTCTTGGCTTTTACTGTCGTGCGCATACTGCATAGACAATTCTACAAGATGCAAAGAATCAAGTCGCCTTGTGTAGTAGGCTCCTATAGCCTTGCGTTCGTATTGCGATCCCATGTTGGATTGGTAGTTGAGCGAAGACACAATATTGCCATCCTCAAAATACTTTTTCCTGGTTGCTATGGCAGTAAGCAACAATTGTTCATTGCCAGTAAGGTACTTTAGCTGTCCGTAAAAATCATTCGATACGGGTTTAAACAATTTTGTGGAATTGGTTTTATAAGACAATGAAGGAAAAAGGTTGTTTATAAAATCTGTATACTGAAACTGCGTAACTTTATCAGCGTACTGATCAGTAAAAAGCTTGGCGCTTAGTCTATTGCTGATTTTGTAACTTCCGTTTGCTGTTACCATCTTAGACCGGTTAAACAGGGTGGAAATGCCGCCAAACAATGACCGCCCAAAAAGCCTGTTCTCATCAACTAAAGTAGGTACCAACGTTTTATCAAACTCATAATCCCTAACCTGTACCGTCCGCTGATCAAAGCTGATTTCATCATAGGGGCTAATTCCAATTGAATTCGCATTGGCAAGCACTAAAGATTTAAACCTCCTATTAACTCCAAAAAGATTTCCTGAAAGATTGTATTTTTCATCTGAACCACCACCTACTTTAAAATTGCCAAAACTGCTTACATGATTGGGGTTTCTTAATGTGATATTCATAGCCTGTTTTCTGCTTCCGGTAAGCCCTTTAAGCAATGGATTCAATTCATACTTATCAATCATCTCTATTTTGTCAATAGCATCTGGCGGTATATTCTTAGAAAGAAGTTTATAATTCTTTGCCAGCTCGTCCCCCTCAACCAAAATATTCTCAATCGTTCTATTATCATACAGTATCTTACCCGATTCATCTACATCAAACCCGGGCATACGCCTAAGTACGTCTTCCAGGTTAGCGTCTACTTTATTGGCAAAATAGCGGACTGAAAAAGCAGTAGTATCTCCCCGTTGGGTAACAGGCTGGGCTTTGACTATTACCTCGTTTAATGCTTGATCTGTTGGGAATAAAATAGTAGATGGCAGTTGGTTCACTCCCACACGGAGCACTCTGCTAATGTCAGTATTTCGATAACCAATTAGCCGAAATGACAGTGTACATAACTTCTCAAAGCTGCTATCATATAAGAAGCAAAACTCAACATGATAGTTCCCCTTTGGATCGGTTACACCATAATACCTTTTTTCAGGGGTGCCGATTACCACAATAACCGATCCAAGTGACCCACCCACCGAATCGGTTACTTTTCCAGTGATCGTGCCACATTTTTGTGCATGTAGGTTTGTAAAGAGAAACACTGTAGAAAAAAAAATAGCTACGGATGGATGCAACACGGGAATATTAAAAATTTTCAAAGAATTACCTGCCTGCACGTAGATATAGTTTCAAAATTAGTACCTTTTCTCAATCTTGTAGTATGCACTTCTCTTAATCTTTGCCTTAGGGGGCGCCTGGCTAGCATTCTGATATTCTGGTTGGGTTGCAACGGTTGCTTCTAGCCTTTTAAAAAAAAGGTTGCGTTCATTATTAATGTACTGAAAGTATTCGTCAAGTAAAATTGGCTTCCCTTTTTGTACAAAGCCCGCAAGCCTTTCCTTAGAAGGGAATTCAACTTGTTCAGCATATATTTTTACCTGATAGTCTTCATCCTGCAAACTCATCAACAAACCTGGTAACCCTTTAAATTTCCAAGGACCATCGGAGATCGGTATATCAGGCGTAAACCAAGCAGTGTAGTTACGCCCGCGAAATTGTGTAGTTGCTTTCAGGCAATTATAATTATGAATTTTTTGAGTCTCCTCAGTAATATTCCATTTTATTGCAGGGGTCTTTTCCTTGGTAATTACATATTCCGACATCATTTTCTCCCTAACAAAAATAGAATCGGATTTTTTATCCCAGTATGCCATGTTGCCAATCTCGTCAAAGGTAGTACCTGTGCTTAACGTGTATTGCCCGGCCTGTTTATTGGCAATAATGTCATTCATTGTGGTAGTCTTTATGTCGGCATTAGCTGCCTCCGCCTTTTTGCGTAAACTATCTGTCATCCTCGCAAACCTGTAATTGCTTCCAGATGAATTGCCAGTTAGTTCAGCACTAAATCCGGGATTGCTTACCACCGTACGCATTGTGTCTGATTCAATTATGTGCCGATACACTATACGGTAATTCTGAGCCGCCGCGTCGGACAATAGAAAATAAAAGACTGTACAAACTAAAAATATTTTCATGTATTTATCATTGAACCCTAACTATTCGTTAAGTAGAAACGCTGTCTAGAATAATATTTTACTTAATACTCTTCAACTTCTATTCCAAACAATGGACCTTTTCGATAAACACAATGTGAAATTACGTGTACCGTTTAGAATCAATCAACATGATTATAAAAAGCATCCAAAAAAGTACAAATCCAAAAGGCAAATGGTCGAAACGTTTTTTGCTCAAATGTGTGATCAACTGAATCTGAAGAGAAATTATGCAAAATCCTATGAGGGGTTAGTGGCAAGATTGACATCGAAATTATCACCAATGTCAATCCTGCACTGGATAAATCATTTAAATGGAAGAAAACTGGCTCAGATCAAACATGCCCTGAGTTTTTAAATTTAAATAGCACAACACGTAAGATATTAATAAACGAAATCTTATACTGTTATTCATTTGTAGCTGAATTACTTTAGAAGACGGCAGGCAAATGCCTACCATCTTCAATAAAACCGCGCTATTACTTTGCAGAAAGCGCATTGCCAATCTTAACTTTGCCCACCTTGTTTAAAATGTAATAGCTAAGCGAAATGCACCTCTTTTTGTTACATAAAATACTCTACTCGTAATTACACTTAACTTTTCAATTAAAATTACATCAATCCTATAGCTAACAAACCAAGGCCAATCGCTATAATAATATAGTAATACAGCTTTTTGCCGGAGTATTCTCGAAGAACAATCTTACTTATTGCTATAACAAGTGATATCACCGCCACGAAAATACCAGCAATAATAAAGCTCCACTCATGCGGATTATACCTTATGATAACTGTACTTAGAAGAGCTAAAGACGAACTTAGCAAAATGGCGGTTTTTTTACTCATTTTTTTGATTTTTTATACAACTTTCATAATTAAGCGAGCAAGCGTCTCTCTGAACATCGAGATAATAATATGCAGTTGCTCCACAAGTTATTTGAAATAGCACCCCACCAACACCGCCTGTTGCCGCCCCCACGCCAATAGCCGTGGCAGTACATGTTAAAATAGCCGCAACATATACAGCCGAAGCGTTTTTGTTACAATTGTCATAAAGTCGTTTACAAAGATCGTCTGGGTTATAAATTAGCAACCTATACTTTTGAACAGAAAGCGAAGATCGCACTAAGTTCATGGCATCTTGGATTACATCAATTGACACGTTCGAAAGATTTTTAAACTCAGAACGTAGATTTGATGCGAGTTCTTCTTGTTTACTCAGAACAGATATCAATTCTCGCGAGTCGCTATACCCCGAGTATTGGGCAACCTCTGTTAGCTGTATCTCGTTTAATTCCTTTGAAGTCAGGTAATTCTTAAATTGAGACTTACTTATCAGACTACCTTTCTTAGGCTTTTCTAGATGACTCATTATACTGTCTGTAGCTGCAACTAGCTGAATAAAATTAACACTTGCGGCCAAGTTCTCCAGCGTTGGGAGCTTTTTACTATCTTCATTAGTACTGGTAACTATCTGTTTTTGTCAACTTAATAAGACTATTCCACATAGACAAATTGCGGCAATTCTGTAAAAATTAATACGTTTCATTTATCAAATTTTAAAGTTACTCCCTGTCTTACACCGTGGGTTCAAATGTTCAGCGGTTTTTTACTTGCTTATACTGCAAGGCTCCAGTTTTGTACTTTGTACCCGGCTGTAACGCTACCCGTAGTAGTATCGCTCTCTACCATCGTCCTTTTTTTACCTACCCGCCGGTAAGCTCATGGCTAATTAAGGAGTAAAACCATTGATCGCGATATCAATTATTTGAGCAATCCACCAAAGAGCTATTTTTTAATAGATGCTGGACCAAATTTATATGGCTATGGGATAGTTATAACGTAGAAATATTTCCACATTTTTGTAGTGTTACTACGACTGCGTGAATCCGCAGGCTCCTAGTTAGATTTAGCAATTAGCTACTTAAATATATAAATAAATACTATTTATTTTGGGCGCATGCCCACGCATTACAGGGAATCTAAAGCTGAAAATAATACCGAACACTACGGTATGATGCTAGGAATACGATGTTGGGGTTATTTGAAAACCGAAGTATGAATAACCCTAAAAAACTGGGGAAGCAGCAAAATGATTGCATGCTATTTTTCTTTAGAACTCTTTGTAGTGGCTTCTAAGATTGTTCTGGCTAATAAATCAAGATCATTCCCTTTAGCGACACTATCAACAACAAAGGTTCTGGAACTACTTACTTCATGAGCAGGAATGAAACGAATGGCGTAATAACAACTATCCACCCTTTTGTCCTTACCAGGCGTTAAATTCACCAGCAAGCGCTGGGCTACATACGGCATCGTGGCTATTGTTCGCTTTGCATATGCTACCGGGTCCGTTTTTGAACTCATCTTGTAACTGTCACGTTGGGATTGCGTTACAGCAGCGTCATTAAGCAATTCCCTTGCCTGGCTTTCATCAATTATTGTGAATTTCCTTTCCCGCAATTTTTCACTCAAAATCAGGGAGAACGCAGCCTTCTGCGGGCATTCGTTTATCGTAACTACCACGGGCAATTTTGCATCCAGTTTGCCAGAATTACTGCTTCCGGGTAAAAATAAAGAGACACAGGCAGCTATAATTATACTACGCATAGGTTATGCTTATTCTTCAATATCAAAAACAGCGTATACTGTATCGAAGCACAATCAAATAATCACTATCAATTCCTCTTCTCTTTCCAAAGTTCATTAAATGTTTTTCCGCTAAAGTCAAGTTCACTCCGGTGCGTGGTCCATCCTTTAAACACCTTGTTTACTACCCAGTTTTTCATTTTCCCATTGCCCATGTTCATCATGCCGCGGTTAAGGCTGGCTGTTTTCCAGGCTTTCCAGGCAATGCGCTCGGCCAGTGAGCTGGTGCCTTCCACCACCGCCTCATGGCGGTTTTCGAGTAGCAGTTCATGGAGGTTAATACGCACCGGGCAAACCTCGGTACAGTTGCCGCAGAGTGAAGAAGCGTAGCTAAGGTGTTTATAGTCTTCCATCCCCTTCAGGTGTGGGGTAATTACTTTGCCAATGGGGCCGCTATAAGTTGTATCGTACGCGTGCCCCCCAATATTTTTATACACCGGGCAGGCGTTTAAACATGCGCCGCAACGGATACAGTATAAAGCCTCTCTTACAGCCGGGTTATCTAACAGGTTGGTTCTGCCATTGTCCAGCAGAATTACATACATTTCTTCGGGGCCATCGGTTTCATGTGGCTGGCGGGGGCCTGATATAATGGTATTGTATACTGTTACCTGTTGGCCTGTTCCATAGGTGGCCAGCAGGGGCCAGAAAAGCGATAGGTCATCTATACCCGGTATCACTTTTTCTATCCCTACGATTACAATATGTGTTTTGGGCCATGCGCAGCTGAGCCTTGCATTGCCTTCATTTTCGGTAACTGCAATGCCACCTACATCTGCCACAATAAAATTGGCGCCTGTTACGCCCACTTCAGCCTGCACATACTTATCCCGCAATATCTTTCTGGCCACCAGCGTAAGTTCTTCGGGCGATAACCCGGCCGGTGTTCCGAGCTTGTCTGCAAACAGCCGTGCTACATCTTCCTTGCTTTTGTGCATGGCGGGTGTTACAATATGGTATGGGGCTTCACCATCCAGTTGCTGAATATATTCACCCAGGTCTGTTTCAACGCTTTCTATACCGATAGATTCGAGGTAGGCATTCAGGTGAATCTCTTCTGTTGCCATGCTCTTGCTCTTCACAAGTGTTTTGCAGTTTTTCTCTTTACAAATCCGCCCTATCTCTGCCTGGGCCTGTTCTGTATTTTCGGCCCAGATTACTTTTGCACCCCGGGCTGTAATTTTTCTTTCAAATTCTTCCAGGTATTTATCCAGGTGTTCTATCGCCTCCCATTTGCGGTTCTTGGCCCTTTCACGGGCCGTCATCAATTTATCAAACTGCTTTTTGCCCTGCGGTACAACGGCATTGTACTTACCAATATTAAAATTGATCTTTCTCCTGTGCTCCAGATCAGCAGATTTGATGGTGCTTTTGGCAATAAATGATGCGGCTGTGTCTTTCATACTTTATTTGTTTTGTTCCAGGTGCAGGGCCGCAGCGGCCAGGGCTTCATAAAAATTCTCACCATACTTCCGGATAATCGAGTCTTTCAGAAATATATATACCGGCACTTTCAGCTTCTTACCCAGGCTGCAGGCCGCCTGGCACAAATCTTCGCGCGGTTCATAGTTCATGTACTCAATATCCTTGTCGCGCCTGCTTTTCTGAATGCGTATAGGAAACAGGTGGCAACTCAATGGCTTTTTCCAGTCCAACTTACCCTCATTATACGCCTGCTCTATGCTGCACTTGATAATGCCCTGCTTATCCCGGTAACCATAGGCACAGATCTTTCCATTAATGGTAGGGGTAACCCATCCAAACTCTTTATCAAAAAGATACTTGCCCTGCCGTTCCACTTCGCGTATTCCTTCCGGCGTCATATAAGGCTTTACCACTTCGTAATACTGCTTTAGTTTCTCCAGTTCCCATTTTTCCATAGGCGCTCCCGCATCCCCATCCTCACAACAGCCCCCCTTGCATTTGGTAAGATCGCAAACAAACTGTTCTTCCAGTACTTCATCACTTACAAGGATATTGTCGATTGCTATCATGGGGATATTAGGAATTAGGGACTAGGAATTAGGAATTAGGGGTTAGGGGTTAGGAATTAGGAGCTAGGGGTTAGGATGGTGGTGCCTGGTTACCTGCAACTATTCTAACACCTAGCTCCTAGCTCCTAATTCCTAGTTCCTAATTCCTATTTCCCACCAAAGATAGTTCAATAACGCATCATCCGCCGTTCTTCCAGCGGAAACTGCTTACAAGGTGTTTCATGTCTTGCAGCAGGAAGGTATTTACGATGCCAAGCGAGTCCTGGTTGGGGGTGGCATCAAAATAGAGAGCACCGCGAAGAAAATGTTTAACGGAATCGGTTAAAAAAAACTGGTTGTCTGTGGCCACATTTCCTCCTACCGTAAAAAATACCCCGTGAATACGATTGGGGGTTACAAATGCGGTGTCTTCTATGGAATAGGCCATAGAAGAATGCTTACCGGTTAGCTCGAAAGCGTGTTTGATCAATGTATCAAAAACATTCTTCTGTCCTATCTCTTTATAGCTGATATAGATCCTTCCCCTGAACGCGGGAAAATCTATATTGATCCACCAGGGGTTCTCGGTAGTTTCCCCGAAAAAAGTAGAGTCTTTCACCACGGAAGCGTATACGGGATACTCGAACGAGTAAGGATACCCGGGCCTGTCAAAAACCCGGTATTCCTTTTTGGGGAAGGGTATTTTATAATAGCCTTTCGGCTTGGGGGTATAGGTGCTGTTGCAAGCGGTAAAAACGCAGGTTCCACAGATTAACCCATACATGCCAATCACTTTGTAAAACCTGCCTGCCCATCTTGCCTTATTCATGTTAGTCCTCTTCCGGTTGTGGTGTGATGGTTACTTTTATTCTCTCAATCCTGTTCCGGGCAACTTCCAGCACGGTAAACTCAAAATCGCCGGAGCTTACAACCTGCAAAACTTTGGGTATTTCACCCGCCAGTTCCAGCACCAATCCCGCCAGGGAATCACTTTCCCCTTTTACCTGGTCGAAAGTATCGGTTTGCAGGTCCATGATCTTGCATACATCATTGATCATGGTGCGCCCTTCAAAAATATAATTATGTTCGTCTATCTTTTTATAACTGCTTTCTTCTTCATCAAACTCATCTTTAATTTCCCCGATTACTTCTTCCAGGATATCTTCCAGGGTAACAATGCCGCTGGTGCCGCCAAATTCATCCACCACTACCGCAAAGTGAATACGTTTAGCCTGGAATTCCGTTAAGAGGTCTTCTATAAATTTCTGCTCATGAACAAAGAAAGGCTGCCGCATCAGGGTTTGCCATTCAAAATCATCCGGCTGGTGCAGGTAAGGAAGAAGGTCTTTGGTATGTATCATACCCGCAACATTATCCAGGTCTTCTTTGTAAACGGGCAGCCGGCTGTACTGCAACTCTTTTACCGTAGCTATCAGCTCTCCAAAAGAGGTTTCCTGGTCAATCCCATGCACATCTACACGGGTTTTCATGATCTGTTTAACGGTGATATTGCCAAATTTTACAATACCCTTTAAAATATTCTTTTCATTTTCCGATGCCGTATTCTGCGTGGTAAGGTCTATCGCGTGATCCAGTTCTTCCAGGCTATAGGCACCACCCACCCGGTTTGCCAGTTTCTTCTCTATCACATCTGAATATTTCACCAGCCAGCGGCTAAGCCCCCTGCACAAATACGATACACTCTTCACAATACCGCCAAAGTCTTTGGCAAAACGGATATTGTTTTGGGTGGCCAGTACTTTGGGCATCACTTCACCAAACAGCACCAGCAGGAACGACACTACAATCACTTTAATTACAAACTCAATCCATACCGCATTGAATTTTTCAAAATCCATCATATTATCAATCAGCAGGTTTGAAATGATAATGATGGAGATATTAATAAAGCTATTCGCAATTAATAGGGAAGCCAGCAATATTTTCGGCTCTTCCAACAGGTCTACGATACGTTTATACCCGGGCTGTTGTTTGGATTTTAAGAGATTTACATCTTTATAGGTAAGGGAAAAAAAAGCCACTTCAGAACCCGATAGTACAAATGAAAGAAATAATAAAAGAAACAACACCATCACCATAATGGTAGTACCCTGCGCCTCAATAGCTGATAAGAGAATGGGGTGAAATAAGAGATGAGTAACCGGGTGATGGTCCAAAAGGTATGATTTACGTTAACAATTAAGAATAGTTGGCGGATTGGGAACCTGAACGATACCAGTATTAACCGGAACTATCCTTAGTTCAAAAGTATTGATTCTCTGTACATCAAAACGGTAATGTTTCCCCGGGGTCTCCCAAAGGCGGGATATCATCGCCGTAGCTTTCCATAGAATCGCCCATTCCATGCCCGCCATTGCCCTCCCCGCGCTTGTCGAGCATGATCAGGTTGTCGCCTACCACTTCGGTAGCGAACTTTTTATTGCCTTCCTTGTCTTCCCAGCTACGCGTACGAAGGCGCCCCTCCACATAAATAAGACTGCCTTTGTGCAGGTATTTATGCGCCAGTTCGGCCAAACCCCGCCACAAAACCACCGTATGCCATTCTGTTTGTGATACCAGCTTTCCCGATCTGTCTTTATACGTTTCCGTAGTGGCCAGCGGAAATTTTGCCACAGCAATATTACCCTCCAGGTGCTGCACATCCGGGTCTTTGCCAAGGTTACCAATAAGCATTACTCTGTTTACGCCTCTCATACACTAGGTTTTAAGTTCTTCACACAGGTACCAGCTTAAAAATAACTTTTTTTGAGAACAAAAAAAAGCGGAAAACATCTTCGGTCATCCCTGGTAGCTCATTGGTCATCTGTACCCAGGTAGCCCGTAATTATTTTGGGGAAAGCCAGCTTCCGTAGCTTTTGCTGCGGTTGCCAGCTGTGTTTCTGTAAAAAATAGGGTATGGCAGGCAAAGAGATCCGGATAAACTGGGCGCGTATCTGCTGGTGGGTAAGTTCCTGCACCCATATTTTGGATATCGATTTTACCAGGGCCCTGGTGGTGCCGGTTTGTTCCTGTAACCAGGCCAGCACGTTTTTTTCTTCCCAGGGCAGCTGTTTCCCGGTTTCCAGCAGGTAGAACTCAAACAGGTTCTGCCAGATATCTTTTGCCGTGCGCTGCTGAACCAGTACTTTTTGCTGGTGCTCAAATATAAAATAGGTGAACCACCGTGTCTTGCGTTGAAGGGTTTTCTCTTTTACGGGTAAACGGTTAACGATTCCCAGGCTGAACGCTGTACAGTTTTTTTGCAGGGGGCATTGGCTGCAAACGGGCGACAAAGGCCTGCATACAGTGGCACCAAAATCCATGATAGCCTGGTTAAAGGCCCCCGGTTCTTTTATTGCCAGTACCTGCTGCGCCAGTGCCGTGAACTGCTTCTTTCCTTCCGTACTGTCGATAGGTGTATCTATTCCAAAATACCTTGACAATACCCTGAAAACGTTTCCATCCACCACCGCATAGGGAAGATCGTAGGCAAAAGAGGCTATGGCCGCTGCTGTGTAAGGGCCCACCCCTTTCAGTGACAGGATATCTTCATATTGATCAGGGAATACGCCGTTCCGTTCCTTCACTATCGTTCGGGCGGTAGCCAGCAGGTTTTTACACCGGGTATAATAGCCCAGCCCTTCCCATAACTTATATACATCTGTGTCGGCGGCGGCGGCCAATTTTGCAATCGTGGGGTATTTCCGGATAAAACGGTTGTAATAATCCCATCCCTGTGCCACCCGGGTCTGCTGTAATATCACTTCGCTGAGCCAGATCCGGTAAGGATCGCGCTCTCCTTTCCAGGGCATCTGGCGGTTATTAGTGGTATGATGCCACTTGAGCAAGGGGGTGGTAAAGCCATTTTTCATTCACGTAAATATCTGTAAAAGAAGCATTTAACCCCGGAATTAGTTCCGCCTGGCCCCCGTTCACAACCGGGTACCTACCCTTCCCGGATCCGGGGCTTTGGGCTGAACCTTTTATTTATCAATCACTAACGTCTATAATATTTGTACTATCTTTCCTTGCATATTTCAATCTTTTTGTCTTATTTTAATGTCTTCGATACCAAAACAAAACTAACCAATGAGAAAATCCGATCTCATCAACCAGATTTCAGACAAAACCGGCATACCTAAAGTGGATGTGCTGGTTACCCTTGAAACCATGTTCAAAGAGGTAAAAGAAAGCCTGTCTAACGGGCAGAATATCTATATACGTGGTTTTGGGAGCTTTATTACCAAGAAAAGAGCCGCCAAAATTGGTCGCAACATTAAAAAGAATGTAGCGGTAGAAATTCCTGAACATTATATACCCGCGTTCAAACCCGCCAAAGAATTTGTGAGCGAAGTAAAAAGCAAGCATAAGCCTGGCTAACTTTGCCAAAAGAATTTCTGAAGTGAAAAAACCGCAATTCCTGTTGGCAGGGGGAGCTATCCTCCTTTTTATCGTATTACTCGCGTTTGGCCGTACCGTGCCAAACAAAGCCCCTAAAAAAATAGCCGAATCTTCGCAACACGCTGATAGTCATTCTATTACATTTGAAGACCTGTTGCAGCGTGCCAAAGCCAAGATTACCCCACAGCAATCGGAACGGCTGCTGAAGCTGGAAAATTCAGTGGTTCGCGGGGATGTAAAAGAGCAGCAGATCCATGTATACCACCAGCTGGCGCGGTTCTGGGGCGATTCGGCCCACCTGCTCGAACCCTACGCATATTATACGGCCGAAGCCGCGAAGTTGGAAAATTCTGAAAAAAGCCTCACCTTTGCCGCCCATCTGTTTTTAGATAACCTGATGACAGAGTCGCAGCCGGCTATGCAACACTGGCTGGCCGACAATGCAAAAGTTCTTTTTGAGAAAGCTTTGGCCCTCAATCCCGCTAATGATTCCAGCAGGATCGGGCTGGGTGCCGTTTACATGTTCGGTAATATTTCCGATAACCCCATGCAGGGAATTTTGCCTGTACGGGAGATCGCGCAGAAACACCCTGATAATGTTTACGCGCAGATGATATTGGGTCTGGGGGGTAAGAAAAGCGGGCAGTACGACAAAGCTATTGAACGTTTTAGCCTGGTGGTTAACCAACACCCGGATAATATGGAAGCCATTTTTAACCTGGCGGAGACTTATGATCTGAAGGGTGATAAGGCCAACGCGGTAAAATGGTACCAGGTAATCCGTAAAATGGTACAGGTGCCTGACGCACAGCGGGAGCTGGATAAAAGGATCAACGAACTGAAGAAATAAACATTATTAATAACTAAAAATTACTAAGGTATGCCTTGTGGTAAGAAGAGAAAGCGTCATAAAATCGCTACGCACAAAAGAAAAAAACGTTTAAGAAAGAACCGTCATAAGAAGAAGAATAAATAGTTCTTTCGAGCAGACAATATTTTGCGGTCACGCCATGGCGTGACCGCATTTTTCACACTTTACCGGGTTCCGCCGCTCCTTTCCTGCGCTGCAACTTTACCTTATCCTTCCTGATCAGGTGGCGGATGTTACGGACCAAGTGTTTATTTTGATCACCGCTGTTACCGGCTGGTGTTCTTGTATTTAAAAGTTGCCATTTTGTGAACAAAGAACTGATTATAAATGCTGCTCCCACAGGTGTGGAGATCGCATTCCTGGAAGATAAAAAGCTGGTGGAACTGCACAGTGAAAAAACTGATGCTAATTTTGCCGTAGGCGACCTGTACCTGGGCAAGGTTAAAAAACTGATACCCGGCCTGAATGCCGCTTTTGTGGATGTAGGGTTTGAGAAAGATGCTTTTCTGCATTACACCGATTTGAGTCCTTATGTAAAATCCATCCTCAAATTCACGCAGATAGCCATGAATGATAAGGAGCCGAATGGTTTTGATTTTTCCAAATTCCGCTCCGAACCCGAGATCATAAAAACCGGTAAGATCAACGAGGTTCTGAATGGCAAGCCGAATGTGCTGGTTCAGATACTGAAAGAGCCTATAGCGGCCAAGGGGCCAAGATTAAGCTGCGAAATATCCCTGCCGGGCAGGTTTGTGGTGGTAACGCCTTTTAATGAGATCGTTGCCGTTTCCAAAAAGATACATTCTTCGGAAGAAAGAAAAAGACTGCATAAAATAGTGGAAGCGATCCGCCCGAAAAACTTTGGCGTGATTGTTCGTACTGCTGCGGAAGGCAAGAGTACGGCAGAGCTTCACCAGGATCTTTTATCGCTGGTAGACACCTGGAAAACCATACAGGCTAACCTGAAAAATGCGGTGGCTCCCATCCGTATTATGAGCGAGGAGAATAAAACAACGAGTATTTTACGCGACCTGCTCAGTGCCGATTTTAATAAGGTAGTGGTGAACGATAAGAACCTGTTTACCGTTACCCAGAGTTATATACAACGTATCGCCCCTGATAAAATGGATATCGTTTCCTTTTACCAGAATGGCCTGCCGATATTCGACCAGTTTGGTGTTACCAAGCAGGTAAAATCTTCTTTCGGCAAAACGGTTAACCTGCCCAGCGGAGCTTACCTGATCATAGAACATACAGAAGCTTTGCATGTGATAGACGTTAACAGCGGTTATAAAAGCGTAAGCAATAACCAGGAAGAGAATGCGCTGGAAACCAACCTGGAAGCGGCGGAAGAGATAGCGCGGCAGTTAAGGCTGCGTGATATAGGTGGCATTATCGTAGTGGATTTCATAGACATGAAACTGCCCGATAACAAGCGCAAAGTGCATGAAGCGATGGAAGGTTACATGAAGACCGACCGGGCCAAACATTCCGTACTTCCGATATCCAAATTCGGGCTTTCGCAGATCACGCGGCAGCGTATGCGCCCCGAGGTGAATATCAATACTTCAGAGGATTGCCCGGTTTGTAATGGTACAGGCAAGATCACTTCCACGTTATTGCTGGAAGATGAAATGGAAAAGCGCCTTTCTTACCTTACCACGCACGGCCACAAAAACCTTACCCTTATTGTACACCCGATTGTGTACGCTTACCTGACCAAAGGCTGGTTCAACTCAACCATTAAAAAATGGAAACGCAAGTTCAGGACCAATCTCAAGGCAAAATCAAACACCAATTATCATCTGATCGACTTCAAGTTCTTTAATGAGCATGAGGAAGAAATAAAGTTTTAAATCAGATGAAATACTTAACCAGGAGGCTTTAAACATTATATTTTTTTATTCTATCTACCAATAAGCTGCTATCAGCCTTTAAGGTCTTGAATTGTTACCAAAAATGCAAGGTAGTACGAGAAGTGAATGAATATGTATAATTATAATATTTTAAAAATCGACTAATCTGTGAGATTTTAGGGTAATTTTGGCCAAAACGGAACGATTTTGCTCCATTTTTTTCTTTTAATTGGCGAAAATTGGTGATTTGGAGACCTATTTTAGCATTCTTACCCACCCGTTGTAGACCTGAAATCCGCTTTATTTATTCACAGGCGCAAAAAATAATTTTGGATTCTGCCCCATTATTGTAATTTAGACCTAGAATTTAATGGGTTAGTAAGTAAACAGGGTCAACAGTAATGTTGACCCTTTTACGTTATTAGGATATCCTTCAAAACAAGGCAGAGAATTCACAAACACCTGCCTTTCCCATTTATTATCGGCTGCATCCGTTTATCTTTTTTATTCTGCCCGGTTTTCCATCTCCCGGTTTTATTCTCCTTTATCTTTATCCCATGAGTAAAATAAAAACCGCATTTTTTTGCAGCAACTGCGGATATGAAAGTGCCAAGTGGCTGGGTAAGTGCCCGGCCTGCTCGGAATGGAACACTTTTACAGAAGAAATTTTAGACAAGGGCAATTCAAAAGAAGAAACATGGGAGCATTACGGCAGTGAAAAAAGAAATACCAAAACGATCGCGTTACATGAGGTTGAATCTACCTATGAAAAAAGAATTATCACCAAAGACGAGGAACTGAACCGTGTGCTGGGTGGCGGTATTGTGCCCGGCAGCATTGTTTTGGTGGCGGGTGAACCCGGGATTGGTAAAAGTACTTTGTTCCTGCAGAATGGTTTACTCATTCACGAACTTCGTGTTCTGTATATCAGTGGTGAGGAAAGCGAACAACAGATAAAAATGCGGGCCGACCGCCTGAAAATCGTTAATGATAATTTCTATCTTCTCACAGAAACCGAAACACAGTCCATTTTCCGCGAGATAAAAAAACTGAAACCGCAACTGGTAATTGTAGATTCTATTCAGACGCTGCAGTCGCACCTGATTGATTCTTCCGCCGGCAGTGTTTCCCAGATCCGCGAATGCGCGGCGGAGTTCCAGCGATTTGCCAAAGAAACCAATACGCCGGTTTTTCTTATCGGCCATATTACCAAAGACGGCGGCATTGCAGGCCCGAAAATACTGGAACACATGGTAGACACCGTGCTGCAGTTTGAGGGCGACCGCCACTACGCTTACCGCATTTTAAGAACCCTGAAAAACCGCTTTGGCAGTACCTCAGAACTGGGTATCTATGAGATGACGGGGGAAGGTATGCGCGTAGTATCCAACCCGTCTGAAATACTGATTGCGCAAAGAGAGGAGCAACTCAGCGGAAGTGCTATTGCCGCCACACTTGAGGGCATGCGCCCCTTACTGATTGAAGTGCAGGCCCTGGTAACACAAAGCGTTTACGGCACTCCCCAACGAACGGTAAGCGGGTTTGACCTGAGAAGATTACAACTGCTACTGGCGGTGCTTGAAAAAAGAGGCGGGTTCCAGTTTGGCATGAAGGATGTTTTTATTAATATAGCAGGCGGCATTAAAGTAGAAGACCCCTCCATTGATCTTGCCGTTATCTGCGCATTGCTCTCCTCTTATGAAGATGTTCCGCTGCCCGCACATATCTGCTTTGCCGGCGAAGTGGGTCTCAACGGCGAGATCCGCGCTGTTAATCGCATTGAGCAACGTATAGCCGAAGCCGAAAAACTGGGTTTCGAAAAAATTATCGTATCCCGCTACAACAAAAAAAGTTTCGATCCTAAAGCCTACAAAATACAAGTGCTGGCCTTAAGCCGCGTGGATGAAGTGTATCAGCAGCTTTTTTAGGGGGGCGTGAGCATAAGTCGTAAGTCGTGAGTCGTAAGTCGTAAGTCGTAGGTTGCTGGGAACCTCATTGAACTCACGACTTATGACTTATGACCTACGACTTACGACCTACGACTTACGACTTACGACTTACGACTCACAACTACGCAAAACACCTAATCATTTTAACAACTGCTTCTCCGAATTTGCGGGATGTCTTTTGTGTTAAAAAAATATTGCAATGACCTGTTACATTTATGTTTTCCGCATAACTGCGAGGGGTGTGGGTCTGATGTGGTAAAAGATGATCAGTTTCTTTGTGGCCGTTGTTTGCACCGGTTGCCGGCCACACAATTTTTTTCGATCCCGGGAAATGCGGTGGAAAAATTATTCTATGGGAGGCTGCCACTGAATGCCGCCGCCTCCGCTTTTTACTTTACCAAGTCTTCTTTGTTACAGCACCTGGTTACACAGCTGAAATACAGGAACAACAGGGAAGCCGGGTATTTTTTAGGGAGGATGATGGGTCGGAAGCTGCGCGATAGCCGAAGATTTGATACGGTAGATATGCTGGTACCCTTGCCCTTACATCCTGCGAGGGAACATAGCAGAGGCTATAACCAGGCAGCCCTTATTTGTGAAGGCATCTGCGAAACCTGGAAACGCCCCATTGAAACAAAAGCAGTGGCGCGAAGTCAGTTCACAGCCACGCAAACCCGCCAAAACCGCCTCTCCCGCTGGCAGAATATGCAGGATGTGTTTACCCTAACTGATGCCGGCAAGATCAGGGGCCGTCATATTTTACTGGTAGATGACGTGATTACTACCGGAGCCACCCTGGAAGCCTGCGGGGCGGTGATGGCAGAGGCCGGACATTGTTCTCTAAGTATTGCCTCGGCCGCCTACACCCTGTAATACCAGGTTCTGGCGGGCTTACACCCGGCTAAAAAAAATAAAGCAACCTTTTGCGTATTTTGGCGTTAATTGCTAAAAATAACCAACATGAAATCTTTATTATCCATCCTTGCTATCGCGCTTCTTTGCGCATTTACCCTGCCGGGTGAGCCCAGCATTCACAGCTTTAAAGTGAAATCCATTGAAGGCGGAACTATTGACTTTTCTAAATTCAAGGGCAAAAAAATACTGGTGGTGAATACCGCTTCCAAATGTGGCTATACACCGCAATATGAAGCACTGGAAAAAGTGTATGAGCAATACAAAGACAAACTGGTGATCGTTGGATTTCCTGCCAATAATTTTGGCGGCCAGGAGCCTGGCAGCGATGGTGAAATACAGGAGTTCTGTAAAGCCAGGTTCGGCGTTAAGTTTCCCCTGGCCAGCAAAGTAAGCGTTAAGGGCGATGATACCGCTCCGATCTATAAATGGCTTACCAGCAAAGCGGAAAACGGCGTTCTGGATGCTACGATCGCCTGGAACTTCAATAAATTCCTGCTTGATGAAAATGGAAAAATGATCGCCTACTTCCCCAGTAAAGTAAAGCCGGATGACGAAGAGATTTTGAAATACCTGAAGTAACCGAACCCTATGCTATTCAACGATATTATCGGCCAGCAGTCCGTTAAGCAACATTTGGCCGAAATGGTGGAGCAGAACCGGCTTAGCCATGCATTGTTGTTCCTGGGCAAGGAGGGTAGCGGTGCCCTGCCGCTGGCAATGGCATTTGCGCAATACGTGGTGAGCTTACCGCAGGCGGCACCGGTGGTAGAGGACCTTTTTGGGGGTATGACGGCCCTGGAGCCCGCACCGGTATTTATACATCCTGACAATATTGCCGAAGTACCCGCCTTCCAGCGAGCGGCCCAGCTTATACATCCCGATCTTCATTTTACCTACCCGGTTATTCCACGCAAACCGGGCGAAAAGCCGCTCAGTTCGGATTATATCACGGAATGGAGGGAGTTTATTTCCCTGTACCCCTATGGCAATGTTTACGACTGGCTGCAATTTATTGGTGCCGATAATAAACAGGGCAATATCACCGCCGATGAGTGCAATGATATTATCCGGCAATTGAGCCTGAAGAGTTTTGAAAGCGAATACAAAGTATTGCTGCTTTGGATGCCCGAATACCTTGGTAAAGAGGGCAATAAATTACTGAAACTGATAGAGGAACCGCCACCCAATACCCTTTTCATACTGGTGGCGGAAAACGAAGAACTGATACTACCCACCATCCTTAGCCGTTGCCAGCTGGTAAAGATCCCTATGCCAGAGAACAGCGAAATTGAGCAGGCACTGGTAGAAAGAGCCAAGGCAAGCCCCGATACAGCCCGGCAGATTGCGGGTATCTGCGAGGGGAATTACCACGAGGCCCTCCAGTTACTGCAACATGCGGATGAAGACTGGCAGTCGCTTCTTCGCGACTGGCTGAATGCCACCCTGCGGGGCGGTCCGATGGCCCAGGTGAAATTTGTGGAAGAGATCAGCAAGCTGGGCAGGGAAAAGCAGAAGCAGTTTTTGCGGTACTGTAACCACCTGCTGGAACAGAGCATCCGGATTAAGGTTTTGGGGGCCGACAGGGTAATGCTGGGCGATCATGAGAAGGATTTTGCCCAGCGGTTGAATAAAATTGCCTCCGTAAGCCAGCAACAGGGCATTATTGAAGAGCTGGACCGCTCCTTTTACTATATCGAACGGAATGCCAATCCCAAAATGCTGTTCCAGGCCCTTACCATCAAACTGTATCACATCATTCAGAACAAAACCCTAATTTTGATGGGGTAAGCCCCTGTTCCCGGTTCACCGGGATGAACAGGGGTGGTGAGAGTGACCAAATGGGGGGCTTTGTATGCCGGGCGGAAGCCGGGTATACCGGAACTGTTAAACGCTTATCAATATATTGAAGGCAGGTGCCGCATGATGGGCATCTATATCACAGCAGCGAACAGAAAGCTGAAGTGAGTGACACAACCAAAGCCACATAGCAGTTCTGCTGCCCATCCCCATCTAGTCCTCTCCCATTATTAACTAACCACTTTATTATTATAGATATGGGATGCGGATCATGTAGTTCGTCGAAAGACGGGGGGAAACCGGGGGGATGTAAGAGCAATGGTGGGTGCAGCACCGGCGGATGTAACCGTTTAAATGTTCACGACTGGTTACTGAACCTGCCCTTCAGCGATCCTGAAAGCACCTGTAAAGTGATAGAGGTAAGCTTTAAACAGGGTAGCCGCAAAGAATTCTTCAGGAATACTACGTTACAATATTTTGAAAAGGGTGATTATGTTACCCTGGAAGGCGTTAGCGGTTTTGATGTGGGTGAAGTAAGCCTAACTGGCGAGCTGGTGAGAATGCAGCTGAAGAAAAAGGGCGTGGATGAGTTTAGCCCCGACATGAAAAAGATCCTTCGTCGGAGCAGTGAAAGGGATATCGAGACGTTTCATATCAGCAAGGGGCGTGAAAAAGAAATACTGGCCCGCAGCCGCGCCATCGCACGCCAGCTGAATGTTCAGCTAAAGCTGAGCGAGGTTGAATTACAGGCGGATGGAAAGAAAGGCACTTTCTTTTATACAGCTGATGACCGTGTTGATTTCCGTGAGCTGATCAAGATCTATGCGAGTGACTTTAAAGTAAAAGTGGAGATGCGCCAGATCGGTATCCGCCAGGAAGCCGCGAAAGTAGGCGGTATTGGAAGCTGCGGCCGCGAATTATGCTGCAGTACCTGGCTGAATGATTTTAAGAGTGTAAACACTACTGCCGCCCGTTACCAGAACCTGTCTATTAATCAAACAAAACTGAGCGGCCAGTGCGGGCGTTTGAAATGTTGTTTGAATTATGAACTGGATACCTACCTTGACGCTTTGCAGCAGTTTCCTGATTATGCCGAAACCCTGGATACCGTCATGGGAACGGCCCAACTGATCAAGAAAGATATTTTTAAGAACCTGATGTGGTATATCCTGCCTAATAACAGTAAACATTTTCCGCTTACCATTCAGCGTGTGAAGGAGATCAAACGGTTGAACCAGCAGGGGCAGAAGGTTGACGAGCTGCAGCCCGTAGAAATAGTGAGTGGCAAACAGAAAGAAGAAGAACCCGCGTTTGTGGACCTGGTAGGTCAGATCAGTTTAAAAACGCTGGAGAGGGATGATCGCCGCCGGCGCGACCAGGAACGTGGTGGTAACCGGGGTAATGATCGTGGTCGCCAGCAAGGTGGCCAGGCACAGCGGCCGCAACAGAACCGCGGGCCACAACAGGGACAGGGCGGGCAAAAACCACAACAACAACAAAACCGTGAGCGTGGACCGCAGCAAGGGCCGCGTGAACAGGGACCAAGAAATAATCCGAACCAGGGTAATACACCGGGTGGCCAGGGTACCAGGAATCCGCAGCAAAACCGCGGAGGACAGGGTCCCAGGAATCCAAACCAGGGCCCCAGGACGCAAGGTGGTGGAAACAGGCCGCAGGGCAATCGCCCCCAGCAGCCAAAACCACCACAGGGGTCAACACCGCCTCCGGCCGATAAACAGGATTAACGGAGATACATCAGTTTAGTTTATCCATTTCTTTGGCGGTAAACTCCATCAGTGTTTTTATGTGCGCGGGAGAAAGATCAAACTTCAATCCAGCCGCCGCATACAATTCCGGAAGGGTTCTGGTACCTCCAAGGCTGAGTGCATGGATATAATTATCAAGGGCCTGCTTCGCATTTTCCTGGTATTGCATCCAGAGGCCAATGGCACCCAGTTGCGCAATGCCGTATTCTATATAGTAGAAAGGAACTTCAAAAAGATGCAGTTGCCGCTGCCAACCAATCTTTCGGTAAGCATCCAGCCCGGTATAATCAATGGCAGGGGTTGAAAATTCGTGCAGGATTTCCATCCACCGGCTTGTTCTTTCTTCAACCGTATGTTGCGGATGCTCATATACCCAATGCTGAAACTTGTCAATGATGGCGATCCAGGGGAAGATGGTAATGGTTCTTTCCAGTTGGTGCTCCCTGGCCCGCTTAAGGTCCTCGGCATTGTCAAAAAACGCTTCCCAGTGGTTCATGCTGAAAAGCTCCATCGACATACTGGCTACTTCAGCAATCTCCATCGGGTATTCTTTGAACGCGCTGAGTTCAAGCTGGTGCGCCAGGAATGAGTGAATGGCATGGCCGCCCTCGTGTACCATAGTAGTTACATCGCTCATCTGCCCGGCGGCATTCATAAAAATAAAAGGGGCACCACTCTCGGAGAGTGGACAGTTATACCCGCCCGGGGCTTTCCCCTTGCGGCTTTCCAGGTCAAAATGCCTGAGTTCTTTCATCTTACGCAAACAATCGGCAAAGAATGGGTTGAGTTCTTCAAAGCATCGTACCGTTTTCTCGTAAAGTTCATTACCGCCCGTAAAAGGCTTCAGGGGTTCGATGCCTGCCGGTTCCGCCTCGGTATCCCAGGGGCGCAAAGTATCCAGGCCCAGCTTTTCTTTTTTCTTCTGGTAGATCTTTTCAATCAGGGGAAGTACATGCAGCTTTACGGCTTCGTGAAACTGGTAGCAATCTTCTTTTGTATAATCGAAGCGGCCCAGCTCCACAAACTTATAATCACGGTAATTGTCAAAGCCCGCGTTTTTGGCCACCTGGTCGCGCTTCTGTACCAGTTGGGTATACAGCTCATTCATCGGTTGCTCATCCTGTAGTCTCCTGTCCTGTATCTTACGGTAAACCGTTTCGCGCAACTCCCGGTCATGGCTTTCCAGGAATTTAGCGGCCTGCTGTAATGTGTATTCTTCCCCGTTCACTTCCACCGTCATCTTACCGGCAATAGCCCCGTACTGTTGCTGCATTACACTCAGTTCCGCCTGCAAAGGGATATTGGCTTCGCGAAAAAGTTCAATGTTTTTTTTAACGCTTCTCAGGTAAGTGAAATACCTGGTTGTGTCCAGCTCTTTGGTAAAAGGGCAATCCACCAGCTTCCTGTTCAGCAGGTCGGCATAGGGTTGCAGCCGGGGTTGTATTTCCATGCAGAAATAAGTAAAAGCTTCTTCCAGTGCTTTATCGGTGGTATCACAGGTCATTTTAATCTGCCGCCAGCAGGCGTCTTCACTTACTACGGCTTCTATTTCGCTCGTGTCTTTCAGCCATTGTTCCAGGTGGGCTGGCGATGTTAGTGGCCGTTCAGCCAGTTCTTTAAAAAAGGGTTCCAGTGTTTCCCAATTGGTAACGGTAAAATCGGCCGGAACAAAATGCCGTTCTATTTTTTTTATATCCGCGCTTAATATCATTATAGCTCTTATTTACAGGCAAATTTAACGTAACAGGCCAACTTTTAGAAAGTTTTACCCTATTCCGAAAGTTAATTCACGCGGGAATGGTAAAATAGCGGGATTTGGTGCCTGATAAGCAGGGAGAATGCTATTTTTACAAACTTTATTAAATAAGAAGTGCAGTGGCGGATATCATACAATTATTGCCGGATAATATAGCCAACCAGATAGCTGCTGGTGAAGTAATTCAGCGTCCGGCCAGTGCGGTGAAAGAATTGCTCGAAAATGCGGCGGATGCGGGTGCCACAGAAATACGTTTGGTGGTAACGGATGCCGGTAAGGCATTGATACAGGTAATTGACAATGGTAAGGGCATGAGTGAAACGGATGCCCGGATGGCATTTGAGCGGCACGCTACGAGCAAGATCAGGAATATTGAGGACCTGTTTCGCATTAAAACGATGGGCTTCCGCGGAGAAGCCCTGGCATCCATTGCCGCGGTGGCACAGGTAGAGCTGAAGACCCGTAGAAAAGAAGACGAGCTGGGTACTTATATAGAGATTGAGAACAGCCAGGTAATAAAGCAGGAAGCCTGCGCCTGCCCTGAGGGTACCCAAATCAGTATGAAGAACCTGTTTTTTAATGTTCCCGCCCGCAGGAATTTCTTAAAAAGCAATGCCGCGGAGATGCGGCATATCATTGATGAATTTATTAGGGTGGCGATGGCTTTTCCGGGTATCTTTTTTTCACTTACCAGCAATGGCCAGGAAGTTTTTCACCTGGAAGCGGGAAACCTTAAACAGCGCATTATACAAATCCTGGGAGCCCAATACAATTCCCGGTTAGTAAATGTGAAAGAGGAAACCGACTACATGAATATCTATGGCTTTGTAGGCAAACCGGAAACCGCACGTAAAACCCGGGGCGACCAGTACTTTTTTGTAAACAACCGTTTCATAAAAAGTGCTTACCTCCATCATGCCGTTAATGGCGCGTTTGATGAGATGATTGCGAAAGACAGTTTCCCCAGCTATGTGTTGTACATTGATCTGGACCCCTCACAGGTAGATATCAATGTGCATCCTACCAAACAGGAGATCAAGTTTGAGGATGAAAAGATCATGTATGCTTTTGTGCAGGCGGCGGTGAAGCATGCGCTGGCCCAGTTCAGCATCGCCCCTTCGCTTGATTTCACACTGAACGCCGAGATACAGGGCCTGGATGCGGTTAGCAAACCTTTTACCAGCGATAAGAAAGACGCGGCGGGAGCATCCAGCCTTTTCAAAACCTTTACCCAAAAAAATCAGGCCCATTTTATCGACTCCGGTAAAAGCGAATTGAAGCACTGGAAAGATTTTTTTGTGTCCGATACAAAAACCGAAAACACCCAACACCCAACGCAACCACAAACACAACCTCAAACCACAAACCACAAACCACAGAACCAGCATTTTTCCCTTATCCCCGACACTCCCTTATTACAACTGCACAATACCTACGTAATAGCTGCTACCAACAAAGGCTTTCTCCTGGTACACCAGCAACTTGCGCATGAGCGCATTCTGTATGAGCGTTACAGTATGGCGGCGCACGGAAAACAGATGCCGGTACAAAAAAGCCTGTTTCCTGTAACATTGGAGTTGTCCGGCGCAGACGCAGCATTTTTATCAGGACTGCTCCCCGATCTGTCAGCCATCGGCTATGAAGTGGAGCCTTTTGGCAATAATAGTTTTGTAATACAGGGAATTCCCGCCGATGTACCCGCAGGCAATGAGAAACACTCCATCGAATTACTCATAGAACAGTTTAAACATTTCAGCAGTGAAGTAAGTTTTAGCAAGCGCGAAAAACTGGTAAGGTGTATGGCCAGGCAGCAGGCGATCAAGAGCGGGCAGCAGCTCGGCCAAAAAGAAATGCTATCACTGGTAGAAGATCTGTTTACCTGCAATAGCCCCAATATTACCCCTACGGGAAGCCCTACTTACTTAGAGTTTAAAGAAGACTATTTAGACAGGATGTTTGGGAGGTGAATTAATTTGAAAATGTGGCAATTTGAAAATTTGAAAATGTACGTTTCAAGTGTCATTTTTACACAACTATTGCCCCGTGTTGTAAACCCCATCATTTTCAAATTTTCAAATTAGTATTTTTCGATTATTCGAATAAGAAACTTCTCAATCCCCTTCCTGATAGCAGTGGCGGAACTAAGATGGGCATTTACCAATACGGAGAAAACCAGTTTCCTTTCTTTTTTGGTAACCAGGTATCCGCTTAAAGCTACATGATTGCTAAGGGTGCCGGTCTTTGCGTAGATCCGGCCGGTGTAATTTTTATACAGGCCGCTAAGGGTTCCTTCATTGCCGGTGGGAAGTATGGTTTGTATACGTTCCCATTTGAACTCATTTTCCATTTGGGTAAGTACCCATACAAAATCCTGTGGTGATACCAGGTTATAACGGCTGAGGCCGCTGCCATCTACCCATTTGGGTTTTTGGGGAAGACCGGCCAAATCGGTCTTGAGCAAAGTATCAATGATCCTGCTATCACTCATGTACCCCAGCCTTTCATTGCTTACCATCAGCAAAGTCTGTTCGGCAAAAAAGTTATCGCTTCTATGCATCATAATCTTCAACAGCGAGTCGGTTGGCTGCGAGTAGATTTTCGTGGCGGTGGAATGATCTATTTTTTCACGAACCTCTTCCACATTTATTTTCAGTGTGTCGCTCAACAACGCAACGGCTGTTGTAACCCCATCGGTATAAAAAGGTATGTCTGCGCTGGTAAACTTGCCGGCTGCCCGGTTAACGGCAAACCGGTTGGAACCGTAATCACGCCGGAGGGTAAACGATCCATTGGCGGCGGCAATTGCGTTTGCCATTCCGCCCTGGAAGCGGAACGGGGTCGCAATGAATTGTTGTGCCTGCCTGAACTTTACAACATTACCATAAACAGGCAGCACGCTTCTTTCAGCCATATAATCACTGTTGTAGTCATCCCATGCCCAACCCATCCCCAGCGCATTGTCTTTCCAATTTGCGTTACTAACCTGTATACCTTTTTGCTTTTGCAAAAACTGTAAAACCGGCTGGTTGCTGAAATCGGGATGCAGCAAACTGGCGTCTCCATTGCCTTCCATCAGAATGGTGCCATTGCCTTTCTCTGTATACCTCAACCCCACCAGGCTATCGCCCAGGTTGCGCATAGCTGAATAACAGGTGAGTAGTTTAGTATTGCTGGCCGGCACAAAAAATTTATCAGCCTGGTAATTATAGAGATATTGCCGAGATGCAGGATCATAAATACTGATGCCCACATGTGCCGGCATAAAATCTGTATTGGACAGTATATCTTTCCGGGCTTCCTTTCCTATTTTCCGCTGAATACTGCAGGAACACAACAGTAAACCTGTGAGGCAGATAATGGTGGTATGGATGAATGATCGCATAAGCATAAAATTTGAAAATTTGAAAATTTGAAAATTTGAAAATGTAGGTAAGGAGATAACTAATAATCGGGAACAGTAAAACCAATTTTCAAATTTTCAAATTCTCAAATTTTCAAATTAAAGCATTTTCAAATTAAAGGATTTTCAAATTAAAGCATTTTCAACCTAACTCCTCTCCACCGCCCGCAGCCATCTTTCGGGAATATCATTGTTGCAGGCTGTCATATAATCGCGGTAGCTGCAGGCCACGTATTTACCGTCGTGTAGCTGCATCCACCAGCGGCCGGTGCGTTTGCTGTGGAGGAATACGGTTTCCACTTCCGCAAATGCCATGGTGAATTCATTGAACTCGCTCCTGTTGTCGAGCGCGGCTTCCTGTTTGCCTTTCTGTACGCCGTCCATTACATACCAAAGCATGTGTGAAATCTGTTTGGCGGTAAGCTGATGCGTGTCCTGTTCAGCTATATATCCGTAGATGCCGATACTGCTGCATTGATGGCTCATCCCGGCGTATTGTAAAAGGGTACAGGCTTCTTCCCCATTAAAACCGTTGGGGGTGATCTGGTTGGCCGGCGCATGGGAATGCTGGATAGCGGCTATATCAAAACTAAACATCTCACTGTTGCGGATAGCAGGCTCCATTTCTTCGATCGCCTCTTTTACTTTGCCCACCCGGTAACAATCAAAGCCCAGTTTATCGATTGTTTCCAGCATATCCGGGTGCATAAAATAGCTCTGGAAACCCATATGCGTGTAATGCTTGAGGTGATTGGGCATCCCGGTAAACATTTCAACCAGGAACTGTTCAGCCGGCAACATGCTTTCCATGTCGAGGTCGATGCGCGAGTCTACACATACCGCATCAATGATCCTGTTTAATGAACCATAGGCATGGTATTGGGCCAGGGTGGTATCGTGTGAGCCTCCCAGGATGATCACTTTTTTGCCCAGCTCTATCAATTCCCTTACCACCGTTCTCAGTGCCGCATAACTATCCTGTAAAGTGGCACCACATTTTACATTGCCCAGGTCGGCCACTTTTACCTGCGTATGCCAGTAAAATAATTTGTAGTACTCACTTCGTACCGCATCCGGTGCGGTAGTGCTGGTAAACTGTATGCCCGCTCCCCGCGTTTCGCCACAGCCAACCAGTACAATATCAACATCGGTTATATCGGGTAATGATTCTTCATATACTGCAATATATTTACCCAACTGGGTATCTTTAAAACCCTCGTCATCAGAAATCTTTGCAATATTTACAGGCTCAAGAAAGTCAATCAGCGTTTGTAGCGACATGTAGGAATTATTAGCAACTATCAAACGCAGATAAGGGGTGTTTATTGCGTATTCCGCTAATCGGTGTATTTGTAGCCTACTCCTCTTACCGAATGAAAAAACTTCGGGTTTCGACTGTCTTCCTCGAAGTATTTGCGGAAGCTGAGTATGAAGTTGTCGATGGTTCGGGTGGTGGGGTATACATTGTAGCCCCAAACCACCTGGAGAATCTTTTCCCGGGTAACTACGTCATTACGGTTCTCTATCAGCAGCTTGAGCAGCATGGTTTCTTTTTTGCTCAGCTCAACCTTCATGCCATTCCAGGTGATGGCGTCCTGGGCTTTAAAATCAATTTTATTGTCGCCAAACTGGTACGAATCTCCAACACTATCTTTCTCCTTCAGTTTCATATTCTTGTTGATCAGTTTGCTTACCCGCAAAAGCAGCTCTTCCAGGTTAAAAGGCTTCGTCAGGTAATCATCGGCTCCCTTTTTCAGGCCCAGCACCCTGTCGTCGCTGCTGTTACGGGCACTTAGCATAAGTATGGGCACCTCGTTATTGTTTACCCGCACACTTTCGGTAATACTGATGCCATCAACTTCCGGAAGCATAATATCCATGATGATAAGATCAAAATACTCGTTGCCGATCTTTGCCAGTGCTTCTTTTCCATCAAAAGCGGAAGTTACTTCATAGCCTTCCATCTCCAGGTTAAGCCTGAGTGCCTCATGAAGGTTTTCTTCATCTTCTACCAGCAGTATATTTGCCTTACTGTCTTTCATGTTACCTGGAATGATGCGGTAAAATTACTTCCTGCCGGATGATTATCTGTCACAGAAATGTAGCCATTATGACTTTCCGCTATCTTTCTGCATAAATACAGGCCTAAACCCGTGCCTTTTGCCTTACGGGTGTTCTCATTGCCGCTTCTGTAGAACTTATCAAAGATCCGCCGCCTTTCTTCCGGTGCGATGCCCGGACCGGTATCGGTTACCGAAAGCCTGATCCTGCCCTGTTCCTGCCGCAGGAAAACAGAAATATCAGCTTCTTTAGGAGAGTATTTTAACGCGTTCTCGATCAGGTTATTCACTAAAATCTGCAGCAGCAACCCTTCCCCGGTGAAATAAATGCCTTCCTCTATCCTTTCATCAATCTTTCGTTGCGGGTAACGGCTGCTGAAATCGTCTATACAGCCTTCTACCAGGTCGCTAAAGTTGATCTCCTGGTGTGATGAGCGATAAGCACCCGCGTCCAGTTGCGAGGCCAGCAAGATATTGTTGCAAAGGGTGTTTAATCGGTTGGCCTCCTGTAAAGTATTAGTAATCAGTTTCTGCTGTTTTTCTTCATCCAGTTTTCTTTTCTGCAATGTTTCCAGGTTCAGCTGTGTAACGGCTATGGGTGTTTTTAATTCGTGGGTGATGGCCATCATAAAATTCTGCTGTTGTTTCGAAAGCCTGAGCTGGCGGCGTGTTGCCCGAAATACGAATACGGCACCCACCAGGATCAGGGCGAGAAAAGTAGTTCCTTCCGCAATATACTGGGTGGTTTTTCTTTTGGCTGCATCCTCAATGCGGAGAAAATTGGTATAATAACCAGGGTCATCCTGCTTTAATTCACTGAGTCGGATGGAGGATATTACTTTGTTCTGCTTTTCCAGGGCTGTGTACCAGTAAACAAGTGCCGATACCATATACACCAGCAACACCCAGTACACGATTGTTACAACAACCTGGCGGTGACGCTGGGGTTTAAAAAAACTCATTGTTTTACTTTTTCTACCCTGATGCCTGCATTCAACATAAACTGCAGGGGTTCTTCACGCATATTCTGCTGAAGCGTAAAAACGTAGTTCCCTTTTTTTAGTTTCACAGGCGTTCGGGTAATCCGGGCGCGGTGATCTATCACATCGTCCATCCCTGTTCCCAGCCAGCCCTTCCTGTTATCAGCCAAAGGGATATCAATCAGCTGCGTCCGAACCGTATCACCGGGTGCCTGTGTACTTACCTGCAGCCATATATTATTGAAATGATACGCGTCTTCATGCCGCAATACCACAAAGACATTGTACAGTGACGTGGTGTCTGTAATATCAAAACTAAAGGAGCATTTGTTTTCCCCTTTCCATTCGTGTCCGGAAAAGAAAGCAGTTTTCTCGTAAACGTCCAGTGTGCCGCAAGACTGCAGCAGGAACAGTAAACACAGGAACCCTGAAAACTTTTTCAAAGCAAAATATTTGATGCAAAGATAAAGAAACACCCGCTTTGTGGGAAAATGATACTATAGCACATTCAGAACCTGCTCTTTGGCTTTCTCCAGCTCATCTTTCATCAGTATTACGAGTTTTTGAATGGTTGCGTCATTGGCCTTTGAACCGGTGGTATTGATCTCCCTCCCGAATTCCTGGAGGATAAATGATAATTTTTTTCCCTTGGAGGGTTCCTTCTCAGCCAGTATTGCCCTGAAATAGTCACAGTGATTATTCAGACGCACCTGTTCTTCCGTTATGTCGATCTTCTCGATATAGTAGATCAGTTCCTGTTCCAGCCGGTTGGTATCGTAATTCTCCTTGCCTACCTGCTCTTCCAGTAGCTTCAGTAAGCCTTCGCGGATCTTTACCCTGCGCTGCGGTTCATGTTCGGCAATATTAGCCTGGTGCTGCTGGATATTGTTCACCCGAAGCAGCAGGTCGGCCTCCAGCGATTTGCCCTCATCTTTCCTATGTTCATTCAACTGGAAGATCGCTTCATTCAATACTTTCTGGAAGCCTTTCCATTCCTCATCGCTAAGCATTTCAGTAGAAGGGGTAATTACATCCGGCAGTTTCAGTATGGTGCTTAATATATCCCCTGTTTGCAGGTTCAGTTCTGCCGCCAGCTTTGCCACCGGTTCAAAATAGGCTTTCGCAAGGTCGGTATTGATGGAAACGGGCTTGGTGGCTCCGTTCTGTTTAATGGTAATAATACATTCAACACTTCCTCGCTGTAATCCCTCACTCAAGATATTCCTTACCTCAAATTCAAATGGCTTAAGTAGTGCCGGGATATTGAGCCGGAGGTCAAACTGTTTGCCGTTCAGGGAACGAACTTCTACCAGGTAAGTCTTATCGGCCAGTATCTGCTCGGCCCGCCCGTAACCCGTCATGGAATGTAGCATATCAAATCGTTATTTGGTAAATGTAGCGTTTAAAGATGACAGATGGGGGCTGAGCGGGTGTAAGCCTGTGGCCTGCCTAAAAATCAATTCCTACCCATTTCCTTTTCCTTTGCTCGTATTTCTCAAAATTGAACTTATACAGTTTACCGGGGCGGTGCGGTACATCCTGTTCCATTTCATTAATATCAATCAGGAGGTCCATAGAGGCAAATTTCTTGCGGAAGTTGCGCCTGTCGAGCGTTACACCCAAAATGGCTTCATACAGGTTCTGAAGCTCGCGTAAGGAGAACTTATCCGGCAGCAGGTTAAACCCAAGCGGGTGCTCCTGTATCCGTTTCTGCAGCCAGGCATAACATACATCCACAATCTCCTTGTGGTCAAAAGCCATTTCCTGCAGTGAGGAAACACTGTGCCAGTGCAGGTCATTGTCATGAATTTTTAACTCGTGGTGGTTGATATTCAGCAATGAGCAATAGGCAACAGTGATCACCCTTCCCCCCGGGTGGCGGGCCGGATGGCCGAATGCCCTTACCTGGTCTAGAAATACATCATTCATCCCGGTTCTTTCCTTCAGTATCCTGTAAGCCGCATCATCCAGCTCTTCATTGTCTTTCACCATATCGCCCAGCACGGAAAGCTTTCCATAAAATACTTCCAAATCACTTTTGATCAATAATACTTTCAGCTTGTTTTCTTCAAACCCGAAAATCACACAATCTACCGTGAGCGGAACTTTGGGGTATTCGTTCACAAGATGAACGGCGTCTTTGATCAGGTGTGGTTCATGCAAAACCGGTTCACTATTCTTTTTTGTCATAGTACGCTGTTAAACAAACGGGGATTTGCCTGGGTTACCCCGGGCGACAATATACAAAGTTTCGCAGTTACGCGTATACATTTAACCGCGGTTTCTCTTTGCGGGGCTCAAACAGCCACTTACCTTTATGAACTAATTCTGATGTATGTACGACAGGGAACAGGTTAAAAATTTTCAGAAAGCTTCATTGTCGCTCCTGGAGCAGGCTATCAGCCCGGATAGTACAGTTATGCCGGGCGAGGTGCAGGAATTGCAGGATGTTCTTCGTTTTCATGAGTACCGCTACTATGTATTGAATGACCCATTGATTACCGACACGGAATATGACAAGCTATATAAGCTGCTGGAGAAAACGGAACAGCAATACCCCGACCTGGTAACCCCTGATTCTCCCACGCAACGGGTGGGCAGCAGCCTGAACGGCAATTTTGTAACGGTTCAGCACCTGGTGCCTATGCTGAGCCTGGATAACAGTTATAGTGCAGATGACCTGGTAGATTTCGACAGGAAGGCAAGGGAGTTGAGCGGACTTGACAGTATTGAGTACTGTATTGAACCCAAATTTGATGGGGCCAGTATATCACTGATTTATGAGAATGATAAACTGGTAAGGGCGGCCACACGGGGAGATGGTGTGGAGGGAGAAGATGTAACTACCAATATCAGGCAGGTACGTTCCATTCCATTATCTGCGGCTTTTTCAAGGTATGGGATCCGGCAGATAGAAATTCGTGGGGAAGTGATCATGAGTAAGCATTCATTTGAGAGGTATAATGCGCAGCTCCTTTCGCAGGCACTCGCTCCACTGGCCAATCCCAGAAACGCCGCTTCCGGAAGCTTAAGAATGAAGGATCCCAAAGAGGTTGCGCAGCGGGGGCTTGACGCGTTTTTGTATCATGTAAGTTATTATACTGGCGATAGTGGGCAGACCATAGGTGAGAAGAGTTTGTTGTCTACGCATGCCGGATCATTGGAGATGTTGTGGAACCTGGGATTCAGATCACCGGAAAAGGAGAAAAGGGTTGTAAGGGGTATTCAGCCCGTGATTGATTATTGCCTGGATTTTGAAGCGGGCCGCGATAACCTCCCCTATGAAATAGACGGGATGGTTGTAAAAGTAAATGATCTTGAGCTGCAGGAACGGTTGGGCATGACATCGCACCATCCTCGCTGGGCGATAGCATTTAAATTCAAGGCAAGGCAGGCAACAACGCGTTTGCGGGGCGTGGAATTCCAGGTAGGCAGAACCGGTGCTGTAACGCCTGTTGCCAAACTCGATCCTGTTTTCCTGGGAGGGGTAACGGTTTCTAGTATATCCATGCATAATGAGGAATATATCAGGGAGAAGGACCTGCAACTAGGCGATCATGTACTGATAGAAAGAGCGGGGGACGTGATACCGCAGATTGTAAAGTCATTACCGGAGCTGCGGGATGGGACTGAACAACCGATAACCTTCCCCAGAAACTGCCCGGTTTGCAACAGCGAGTTGTTCAAGGAAGAAACTGAAGCGGTATGGCGCTGCATTAATATTGAATGTGAGGCCCAGGTAGTGGAAAAGATCATCCATTTTGTAAGTAAGGATGCCATGGATATCAAAAGCTTTGGAGAGGCCAATGTAAGGAAGTTTTATAAAGACAGCCTGCTAAAGGATATCCCGGGCATTTACCGCCTGAATTTCGATGAGATAGGGAAGATGGAAGGCTTTGGGCGGAAAAGCCTTGATAACTTACACGCGGCCATTGAAGCGTCTAAACAACAACCCCTGCACCGGCTGATATATGGGCTGGGGATTCGGTTTGTAGGTGAAACAACCGCCAAAGTGCTGGCAAATTCCGTAGAGAATATTTTTGAATTTACCGGTAAAACAGAAGAAGAACTTACGCAAATGGAAGACGTGGGTGTTAAAGTGGCTAACAGCATTCATGGTTTTTTTCAGAATGAGCAAAACATCCGGATGCTGCATGAACTGGAAGCATTGGGATTGCAGTTAAAGAATGATAAGAAGGCGGTAGTGGTTGCCGGCGCATTGGCGGGCCAGACTTTCCTGTTCACAGGAACCCTATCCAAATTAAAACGAAGCGAGGCGGAAGCACTGGCAGAACAGCAGGGAGGCGTAATACTCAGTGGTATCAGCGCGAAGCTGAATTACCTGGTGGTAGGAGAAGATGCCGGCAGCAAGCTGGAGAAAGCCAAAAAAATCAATACCATCCGGATTATTTCTGAGGATGAATTTTTACAGTTGGTGAGTTAATTTGAAAATGTGGCAATTTGAAAATGTGGCAATTTGAAAATGTGGCAATTTGAAAATGTGGCAATTTGAAAATGTGGCAATTTGAAAATGTGGCAATTTGAAAATTTGAAAATTGGCGTTTTCATACATCCATTTACTGTAGTTTACATTTCCGCATTGTTAAGTTGACTCATTTTCAAATTTTCAAATTTTCAAATTAATATGCTCCAATCATCTACTCTCAGGTTTTTGAAAGACCTTGCAAAGAACAATAACCGTGAATGGTTTGAGAAGAATCGTTTTGCTTATGAGAGCGCGCGGGCAGATTTCGCTGCATTGGTTGAGCAGGTGATAGCCTCTTTTGGTAAGAAGGATGTAACCATTGCTTCACTTACCGCTAAAGAATGTATGTACCGGATCAACCGGGATGTACGATTCAGCAAGAATAAGGCTCCCTATAAAAACAATTTCGCTGCCAGCCTGATAGCGGGTGGTAAGAAATCGATTCATGCGGGATACTATCTCCAGGTAGAACCGGGTGGCAAGAGTTTTTTGGGTGGAGGCCGTTATATGGTAGAGCCGGGTGAGCTTAAAAAGATCAGGCAGGAGATTGACTATTCCTGGGATGAGTTCAGGACGATCATCAAAAACAAAAAATTCGCCACATTGTATGGCGACCTGGAACGCGGAGAAGGTATGAGCCTGAGCCGGGAGCCGAAGGGATATGAAAAAGATAATCCGGCCATTGACTATATAAAACTGAAGAGCTGGATAGCCACGGCACCTTTAACGGATGCGGACCTTACCCGAAAGGATCTCGTTAAAAAAATCACAGCGGCACTGGAAACGCTTCACCCTTTGATTCAGTTCCTGAACAGGGCTTTGGATGAATAAAAAATGCCCAACGTTTCGCAACGCGGGCATTCGGTACTCACTCCACAACTTGTTTATAAGAATCCTTTTTCTAATAGATATTCCGCAATCTGAACGGCATTGGTTGCGGCTCCTTTACGAAGGTTATCGCTAACGATCCACATATTCAGCGTATTCGGCTGGGTTTCATCACGGCGAAGTCTTCCTACAAACACTTCGTCTTTTTCATGCGCCCATAACGGCATCGGGTACAGCTGTTGCGAAGGATCGTCCTGTACAATAACGCCGGGTGCCTCCCGTAGCAATTGTGTCAGCTCTGCCAGGTCGAAATCGTTGGCAAACTCAACGTTTACACTTTCGCTATGACCACCCACCACCGGTATACGAACCGTGGTAGCCGTTACCCGGATGGAATCATCCTGCATAATTTTATTCGTCTCCTTCACCATTTTCATTTCTTCCTTGGTATACCCGTTATCCAGGAATACATCTATCTGTGGTATCACATTCAGGTCTATCTGGTATTTATACGCCATTTCTCCCTCTGCACCTTTTCTTTCATTGAATAACTGGTCAACCGCCTTCTTACCTGTGCCGGTTACACTTTGGTAAGTACTCACCACTACTCTTTTGATCTTATATTTCAAATGCAGGGGCTGAAGTGCTACCACCATTTGTATGGTAGAACAGTTGGGGTTGGCAATGATCAGGTCTTCACGGGTTAATACCGATGCGTTCACTTCCGGCACTACCAGCTTTTTAGAAGGGTCCATACGCCATGCTGAAGAATTGTCGATTACATAAATACCTGCTTCCGCAAATTTCGGGGCCCATTCCAGCGAAGTGCCTCCACCCGCAGAGAAAATAGCAACGGCAGGTTTAGCCGCGATTCCATCATTCATACTAACCACCTTATACTTCTTCCCCTTAAACTCAACTTCCTTACCTACTGATCTTTCAGACGCTACCGGGATCAATTCCGTTACCGGGAAATTACGCTCGATTAATACCTGTAACATTTTGGTGCCTACCAGTCCTGTGGCACCTACAACGGCTACTTTCATTTGTTTTGGTTTATTTGGTTGATTGGTTTGTTGGTTTATTGGTTTTTGGCTTATTGGTTTGTTGGTTTATTGGAATTAAAAAAGCCTTCCGTGTTTGGGAAGGCTTCTAAGTATATTTTATCATACACAAACGTAGAGCACTTCCCGTTAGAGAGGTTTCTTAATACGTTTTGTATGCTTAATATTCATCATTGCGAAGCAAAGATAAGGATTTTTTCAATAATTACTTAGCTGTTTAATTGTTTAACTGCTTAATTGTTTAATTGTTCTTCCACCATAATCTTACCCCCCAAAAACCAATAAACCAAAAACCAACAAACCAATTAACCAATTAAACCAAATCAATGTCAAAATTTACGAGCTGCACAAACTCGCTTAGCCTTGCGTTCACATCTTCCTGGGTGATTTCTCTGAGGCGTTCGGTGCCGAACTTTTCTACGCAGAAGGAAGCAAGGGCACTACCTACGATGATAGCGGTTTTCATGTTCTCAAAAGAGATGTCTTTGGTTTTAGCGAGGTGACCGATAAAACCACCCGCGAAAGTATCTCCGGCACCAGTAGGATCAAATACCTCCTCTAAAGGAAGAGCCGGCGCAAAAAATACCTGGTTGCCATGGAATAGCAGGGCACCATGCTCTCCTTTTTTAATAATTAAGTATTTAGGGCCCATTTTCATAATAGTAGCGGCTGCGCGAACCAGGGAAAAATCACCGCTTAGCTGGCGGGCTTCACTATCGTTCACCATTAAAACATCTACCATTGAAATGGTTTTCTTCAAATCATCCAGTGCTATCTCCATCCAGAAATTCATCGTATCCATCACGATCAGTTTCGGGCGGGTCTTCAACTGCTCAATTACACTGCTTTGTACGGCAGGAACCAGGTTACCCAGCATCAGGAACTCGCAATCCTGGTAACTGTCGGGAACAACGGGTTGGAAATTCTCCAGCACATTTAATTGTGTTTCCAGCGTATCGCGGCTGTTCATGTCCATATGATAGCGGCCGCTCCAGAAAAAGGTCTTCTCCTCTTTCTTGATCTGTACGCCTTCCAGGTCCACACCACGGTTGGTGAGCGCATCCAGTTCCGCTTGCGGGAAATCGCCGCCAACTACCGAGATCTGTTTAACCGGGGTAAACCGCGAAGCACACCAGGCAATATAGGTACCGGCACCGCCGATGATCTTATCACTTTTACCAAAAGGCGTTTCAATAGCATCAAAGGCCATGGATCCAACAACAACTAGAGACATATAGAGTAGGGTTTGTTACCGGGGGGCGAAATTAGGGCGGATCACGGATTTTGTAGATTTTTTTTATGATTTCGGTGCTTATTTAGATTTTCACTCATTAAATCCTCCTTAAAACTCACGGAAACCCGCTAAATCCTAAAAAATCTGTTACAACCGTCATCCTAACACGCGTTAGCTTACTATCTTCGTTTCATGGCAAGGATAAAAACGGAAAAGAACATTTCCAGGAAAGATGTTATCGTAACCAAAGCGGCCACTTTATTCCGGGAAAAGGGCTTTAAGGCTGCCAGTATGCGCGACCTGGCCGAGGCGGTTGGGGTGGAAGCGGCCAGCCTCTATAATCATATTAAATCCAAAACGGAATTGCTGCATGAGCTTTGCTTTAGTGTGGCTAACCGTTTTATGCACAAAATAGATGAGATAGAGTCAGAGCCCATTTCTGCTATAGAGAAAGTGGAAAAACTGCTCAGGTTTCATATTACCGAGATGATCACTCATTATGAAGAAGTGTATGTGAGCGACCGGGAATGGAAGCACCTGGCCGATCCGTATCTCTCCAATTTTCAAAACCAGCGCCGGATCTACCGTAAACGTTTCGCTGCGATCATTGAAACGGGCATCCGCCAGAAAGAGATAAAAAAAATAGATGCACCCACGGCCGTTCTGATTATGCTGCATGCCATCAGCGGTATAGAAAGCTGGCACAGGTCCACCCAAAAGATTAGTGCCGCTGATCTGGAAGATAATATGATCACCATCCTGGTAGGCGGCCTGAGTCCCCAAACCGCTTAGATACATTTTATGTCCATTCATTTCCAGTCACTCACTATTGCAGATGTGAAGAAAGAAACAGCTGATTGTGTTTCCATTTCTTTTGCGGTTCCTGCTGAGCTTTCTGAAGCATTCCGGTTTACACAGGGCCAGTATATTACCCTGCGTGCACTTATAGACGGCGAGGAGGTGCGACGTTCCTATTCTATCTGCAGCAGTCCACTGGACAATGAACTGAGAGTGGCCATTAAAAAAACGGAGCAGGGTGTTTTCTCCACCTATGCCAATGAACGGCTGCAAAAAGGCGATACCCTGGATGTGATGCCTCCTATGGGTAAGTTTTTTACCAAACTAAACCCTTCCCACACCAATAATTATACGGGCTTTGCCGCTGGCAGTGGTATCACGCCTTTACTTTCTATTATCAAAACTACCTTGCGCACAGAGCCCAACAGTTCGTTTACGCTTGTTTACGGCAACCGAAACCGGCACTCCATTATTTTTAAGGAAGAGCTGGAAGCCCTGAAAAACAGGTATATGAACCGGTTTCGGGTTATCTATATTCTGTCGAGAGAAAAAACGGATGCCGCTATCCATTTCGGGCGGATTGACGGGGAGAAATGCGGCGCGCTCTGCGATAAAAATATCGACGCCCTCCATACCGACGCCTTCTTTTTGTGCGGGCCGGAGAATATGATCTTTTCAGTGAAAAAGGAGCTGGAAAAAATGGGGGTTGAAAGTTCCAGGATCCACTTTGAACTGTTTTCCTCACCCGGTGGTAAAAATACAAATAACAGCAAGGCGGTTGCCGACACCCGAACAGAGGCTAAGAGCAGGGTAACGGTCAAACTGGATGGTGTTTCCTTTGATTTTGATCTTGCCTTTGAAGGCGAACCTATTTTAGACGCGGCACTGGCAAAAGGTGCCGATCTGCCTTATGCCTGTAAAGGCGGTGTTTGCTGCACCTGCAGGGCCAAACTGGTAGAGGGAGAAGTAGATATGGATGTGAACTATGGGCTGGAGCAGGAAGAAATTGAGCAGGGATTTATACTAACCTGCCAATCCCATCCGAGAACTGAAAAAATTGTAGTTGATTTCGATGTGAAGTAATACGGGTGGGAAGAAAAACGCCGATAGCAAATGAACTGCTATCGGCGTAAATATAAAATGCTTTTGTTTACTAGGCACTGCAGGTAACACAACCGTCTTCCATACTGCAGGTACCGCCATTCAACGCCGCGTCTTCCACGCCGGCTGCGCCGCCTTCAATAACGGTAAGGTTATGCTGATCGATCAATGGCTCGGTTGTTTTGCCGCCCTGCTTTTCTACCGTGAACTGTACCGCCTGTGAAGCTGCTTTGGAACGCAGGTAGTACATACCTGTTTTCAGGCCCTTGCGCCATGCGTAGAAGTGCATGGAAGTAAGTTTGCTGGTGGTGGGTGCATCCACAAAAAGATTGAGCGATTGCGACTGGCAGATATACGCGCCGCGATCAGCCGCCATATCAATAATAGTCCGCTGTTTGATCTCCCAAACCGTCTTATAAATTTCCTTGATTTCAGCAGGTATGCCATCGATCTTCTGAACGGAACCGTTGTGCGACATGATACTGTTCTTCATCTCATCGTTCCAAAGGTTCAGGTCAATCAGGTCTTTCAGCAAATGTTTGTTTACCACCACAAACTCGCCGCTCAACACCCTTCTAACATAGATGTTGGAAGTATAGGGTTCAAAACATTCGTTATTGCCCAGTATCTGCGAAGTAGAGGCTGTTGGCATGGGTGCCACCAGCAGGGAGTTTCTTACACCATACTTTAATACTTCCGCTTTCAGGGTGTACCAGTCCCAACGAAGGGTGGGTTCTACTCCCCACATATCAAACTGGAATACGGCTTTTGAAACGGGTGATCCCGCATAGGTCTCATAAGGACCTTCTTTGATGGCGAGGTCCTTGCTGGCAGTCATGGCAGCGAAATAAATGGTTTCGAAGATTTCCTTATTCAGGGCTTTCGCTTCATCGCTTTCAAATGAGTGCCGCAGCATAATAAATACATCAGCCAGGCCCTGCACACCCAACCCAATCGGGCGGTGACGCATATTTGAGTTTCTCGCTTCCTCTACGGGGTAGTAATTATTATCAATGATTTTGTTCAGGTTCTTCGTGGCTTCATAGGTTACTTCATACAATTTATCATGATCAAACTTTCCATTGATCACAAACCTTGGCAGGGCCAGTGAGGCCAGGTTACATACCGCTACTTCATCGGGAGATGTATACTCAATGATCTCTGTACACAGATTGGAGCTCTTGATGGTACCCAGGTTCTGCTGATTGCTTTTTCCGTTAGCCGCGTCTTTATATAACAGGTAAGGTGTTCCGGTTTCTATCTGTGCTTCCAGAACGGCAAACCATAGTTCCTGCGCTTTGATCGTTTTCCTGGCACGGCCTTCCTGCTCGTACTTTGTGTATAGTGCTTCAAATTCTTCGCCATGGCACTCATGTAAGCCGGGTGCTTCATTGGGACAAAACAGGCTCCAGTCGCCGTCGGCTTCCACACGTTTCATGAACAGGTCGGGAATCCACAACGCATAGAAAAGGTCTCTCGCGCGCATTTCTTCTTTTCCGTGGTTTTTACGCAAGTCGAGGAACGCGAATACATCCGCATGCCAGGGTTCCAGGTAAATGGCGAAAGCACCTTTGCGTTTTCCGCCGCCCTGGTCAACGTAACGGGCCGTGTCATTAAATACTTTCAGCATCGGGATGATACCATTGCTGGTTCCGTTGGTTCCGCCGATATAACTTCCCGTAGCACGGATGCCATGAATAGCCAGTCCGATACCACCGGCACTTTGTGATATTTTTGCTGTTTGTTTCAAGGTATCATAAATACCGTCGATGCTATCGTCTTTCATGGTTAACAGGAAACAGCTGCTCATCTGCGGCTTAGGCGTACCTGCATTGAACAGGGTTGGCGTTGCATGGGTAAACCATCTTTCACTCATCAGGTGATAGGTCTTGATCGCACTTTCGATATCCGATTTATGGATACCGATCGCCACGCGCATATACATGTGCTGCGGGCGTTCGGCCAGTTTGCCGTTTACTTTTAAGAGATATGATTTCTCCAGGGTTTTAAATCCAAAATAATCAAATCCATAGTCGCGGTCGTATATAATGGTACTATCCAGCAGTTCGGCATTATCACTGATCACCTGCCAAACATCTTCCGCTATCAATGGCAATAGCTTACCACTTTTTTCATCCGTGCACTCGTACAATAGCCTTGCGGTCTCAGAAAAGCTCTTGATCGTGTTCTTATGCAGGTTGCTTACCGCAATACGGCTGGCCAGCAAGGCATAGTCGGGGTGCTTTACGGTAAGTGCCGCAGCCGTTTCAGCCGCCAGGTTATCCAGCTCAGTGGTGGGAACACCATCATACAATCCCTCAATCACTTTTTTGGCAACATCCACTGCATTTACAAACCGCCTGTCAAGCCCATAACATAGTTTCTCTATCCGCGCTGTTATCTTATCAAATTTTACACTCTCTTTTTTTCCGTTTCTTTTTATTACCTGCATTGTTGCGTGAATTTTATAATGATCTGTATTGATTAAGGGCAATTCGAAAGTCAAAAGTCGAAAGTCGAAAGTCAAAAGTCAAAAGTCAAAAATGAAACCCTGCTTCAGCTTTGCCTTTTTACTTTTTAATTTTTACTTTTCACTTCTGAATTTCGCCTTTTAATTTCGTCTTCTAAAAATCTTCTTCCAGCGAAAACGTCTGCGTTTCCCGGTTTCCCATTACGCCGGCTTTCTGGTAATCCCCTACTCTCTTCTCAAAGAAATTGGTCTTTCCTTCCAGGGATATCATTTCCATAAAATCGAAGGGGTTGGTTGCATCGAACATCTTTGGGTACCCCAGTTCACTCAGCCAGCGGTCGGCAACAAATTCAATGTATTGCTGCATCAGCTTGGCATTCATTCCTATCAATGCAACCGGTAACGCGTCGGTTATAAACTCCTTTTCTATGGCAACCGCGTCACCGATTATACTATAAACTGCTTCCTGTGATAATTTATTGTTTAACATGCCATATAATAAACAGGCAAATTCACAATGAAGTCCCTCATCCCGGCTGATAAGCTCATTGCTGAAGGTCAGGCCCGGCATCAGCCCCCTTTTCTTGAGCCAGAAAATAGAGCAGAAGCTGCCACTGAAGAAGATACCTTCCACCGCCGCAAAAGCTACCAGCCGCTCGGCAAAAGTTCCATTCTCAATCCAGCGCAATGCCCAGTCGGCCTTCTTTTTTACCGCGTCAATCGTATCTATCGCGTGAAAAAGACGGTGTTTCTCTTTCGGATCTTTAATATAAGTATCGATCAGCAGGGCATAGGTTTCGGAATGGATATTCTCCATCATGATCTGGAACCCGTAAAAACAACGGGCTTCCGGTAACTGCACCTCGCTCATGAAGTTCACGGCCAGGTTCTCGTTCACAATCCCGTCACTGGCGGCGAAGAAAGCCAGCACATGGGAAATAAAATGGCGCTCACCATCATTCATCGCGTCCCAGTCCTTCATATCACTGCCCAGGTCAATCTCCTCGGCCGTCCAGAAGCTGGCTTCATGCTTTTTATATTGTTCCCAGATTTTGGGGTATTTAATCGGCAGGATCACAAAACGGTCCTTGTTCTCTTTCAGCAATAACTCTTCCTGGTCCTGCATGTGTGTTCGGTTTTAGGGTTGATGTTTTTAGGGAGAAGGGTGGTGCTGATTACAACAGGAACGAATTCCATGAGCATGTAACCAGTTAACCGCTTTCACCCGAAGCTTTAAACGTATTGGCGGCATTTGCGGCAGGTCTTCTGACTTGTTCTATCTCTTAAATACCTTCCCGCCCAGCTAGCTTTCACTTACATACTGAACAGTGGCAGAAGACTTAAAAGTGGTACAGGGTGATTGCAATACGCACCCTACACCAAGAACTTACAGCTGCGGGGACAGTTCCGGACTTTACCGGATTCCCTTTTAATACGGCCCTGTTTTGCACAACAAAGCCGTAACCATAAATGCAATACAAGGTTACTATTCTAAATTAATTTTGCGTGAAGGATTTATTAACGGGTTGTTGAAAAGAAGTGCAAAGGCTGGTAGGGGTTGATTTTCGGAGGATAGTAACAGTAGATACCGGTTTTCGGGGGAAAATTTAATGCGGGAGTGAGGGAAAAAAGTGTATGACTTAATTCTGTGATCTAATTAAGGCTTTTCTCAAAATGGGGGCCCAAATCGCATACCCTTTTTTGTTCATGTGTAAGCTGTCAGAAGTAAAGATCTCCGTCATTACCGATCCATCGGGCTGCAGCATGGCATTGTGTATGTTAACAAACCGGGTACCAGGCCGGGTTTTGATAAAGTTGTGGATAAGGCGGTTAGCTTCCACTATAACGGGTTCAAACTTCCAGCGGCTGGGGCTGGGCTTGATGGATACAAAAACAATCGGCACCCGTGGCAGCTTTTTCCGGATCATACCGTGTAAGGCCTGGAAACGGGAGAGCACGGTTTTGGCGGTTACCGTATCAGAAGCGGCAATATCATTCTCCCCGCAATACAGGATGATCTGTTTGGGATGGTAAGGAAGTATGATTTCATCCGCATACCGGATCAGGTCGGTTAAAGAGGAGCCCCCGAACGCGCGGTTCAGGATGGGATATCCCGGGAAATAATCCTGCACATCGGTCCACTTGGTGAAAGACGAACTCCCGGTAAATAAAATACTATGAGGGGCGGGCTTTTCAATACTATCCTTTTTCTTCAGCGCATCTACTTCCTTGCGGAAGGGAGGAGTAACGGGCTGCGAGAAAAGCCGGGTAATGAACAGGCAGAGAAATAATAAGATAGCCACATTTTTCATAGCCACAAGGTATAAAAAGAATGATTACTTCCGCTCCGGTAACAGCTTTCTCTTTTGGCAGGATCAGGGCTACACTTCCAAAGGCGGCCCCACAACTTTCATTTCGTGCTCAGAAAATAAAGCGGCCGCTTCTTCAGGCTTTGGCTGACCCTTAAACCTGGCCAGCTTTCTGAAATAGTCCTCCATTTTCCCGGCCGGTTGAAACATAAAATACATTCTACCCTTTTCTGAAGTCTGAGCAAATGCGTGTGGCACCTGGCGTGGTAAAAAAATCGTATCTCCTTTCGTAAGCTGATATATATCATTGCCCACTTTAAACGTGTACTCACCTTCTACAATAAAGAAAATTTCATCCTGCTTGTGATGAATATGCAGTGGCGGGCCACCTTTTACATTACCGGTATATTCAAAAACAGCCAGGCTCCCTCCCGTGTCTTTTCCCGACACTTTACAATCGTTGGGGCTCGTACCTCCAAAAAGAACCGTTGATTCGTTATACCGGCTCCCGTTGGCTTTTACTACAAAGCCCCTACCGGTCCTTGTGGGCTGGATAGCTGGTTTCTGTGCGAATACAATGGCCGGAATAGTTGCAGCTGTTGTTGCGATAAATTTTCTTCTTTGCATACTGAATAATTGTTAGTTCAGCACAAAGAAAAATGCAAGCCTTATGATATGGGTGGTAAAAAAGCGACAAAATTCAGTAGGTGTCAGCCTCACCAAATAAACGTTCAGGGGCTTTCAGGTCAATTTCATGAAACCGGTTAGGCGTCAGCCCTGTTAAGTCTCTGTAATCCTTGGCCAAATGTTGGTAGTCATAGTAGCCACAGGCAATGGCTATTGTAAACCAATCCAGGTTGGGATTCTTATTTCTCATTCTGAAGGCATTCTCAAACCTCAGCACTTTTAAAAAATATTTCGGGGAAACACCCATACGATGTCTGAACTGTCTTTCAAAATTACGGGTTGACTGACACGCCGATTTTGCCAAATCATCTACACCGGGTATGAATTCGCTGTTGAATACCTGTAATGTTGCTATATCCAATGAATGGCTGCTGTACGATTTTCTCCTGATTTCCTGTATCAGAAAAAGCTCTACAACTTCGATCATTTGCCGAAAGGTCTTGCATTCATTGATTTTTTCGGTTACACGCTTAATTTCCTTTGAAAAAATGGTTTCTGCGTCTATATACCGGTTGGTTAAATAGTGGGAAGGAATGCCTGTCAGCCTGAACAAGGCACCGGGCTTAAACACCACCTGTACCAGTAAAAAATTATTTCCCACATACCTGTTAGATACTTCTGTCGGATGCCCAAACACTACCGAGGAAAGATTACCTGCTTTGGTTCCACTGTTCTGATATTCTACCGTTTCAAAATCTCTTGCATAAAAACTCAAACAATGTTCGGGCCTCGGAGGGTATGCTTTTACGGGAAGGAAGCCATCGGCCTTATAGTCGTAATGGACCAGCCGGAATACCCGAATGTATTCCGAAACTAGAAAGCCTGGTTTATATTCCTGGAGTACCATTTTTAGGATTATGACTTCATAATATACCCATTTTTGGTATTGCAGTCAAGCGTGAAAGCAAAATTGTTTTGAAAAACAGCGAAGACTAAACCTGGTTTGGCGCACATTAGTCAATGTTATACTAACATTCGTTAGCCAATCCTATTTTTTCGTATTTTTGATGCCTTAACCAAAGGCATGGAAAACCCGCAGGAAACGATATTTCAGGATAAGATCGATAAGGAGATCAGGATCGAGCCGAAAGACTGGATGCCTGAAAAGTATCGGCAGACCCTGATCCGCCAGATCAGCCAGCATGCGCATAGCGAAATTGTGGGTATGCTTCCGGAGGGTAACTGGATTACCCGCGCGCCCAACCTCAGGCGCAAAGCCATCCTCATTGCCAAAGTGCAGGATGAAGCGGGGCATGGCCTGTACCTGTATTCCGCGGCGGAAACCCTTGGGATCAGTCGCGACGAAATGTATCACCAACTGCATAGCGGCAAAGCAAAATATTCTTCCATCTTTAACTACCCTACCCTCAGCTGGGCAGATATAGGGGCTATTGGCTGGCTGGTAGACGGTGCGGCCATTATGAACCAGGTTCCGCTATGTCGTAATAGCTTTGGGCCCTATGCCAGGGCTATGGTGAGGGTTTGCAAAGAAGAGAGCTTTCACCAACGCCAGGGGTTTGAAATCCTGCTAACCCTATGCCGTGGCAGTGAAGAACAAAAAGCCATGGCGCAGGATGCGCTTAACCGGTGGTGGTGGCCCAGTGTAATGATGTTTGGACCGAAAGATGATGAGAGCCCGAATACCATCCAGAGCATGCGCTGGAAAATCAAACGCTTTACCAACGATGAACTGAGACAGAAATTTATTGATGTTTGTGCGGAGCAGGTTAAAATACTAGGACTTACCATACCCGACAAAGACCTCAGATGGAACGAATCCACCGGCCATTACGATTTTGGCACCATCAACTGGGATGAGTTCTGGGAAGTGGTTAACGGCAATGGCCCCTGCAACAAAGAACGACTTGGTGCCAGGGTAAAAGCCTGGGAAGAAGGTGCCTGGGTAAGAGAAGCGGCTACCGCGCACGCAGCTAAACGAGGGGAGGGCTAGTTTCTTGGTTTATTGGTTTATTGGTGTCTTGGTTTATTGGTTTATTAGTTTACTGGTAAGGTGCTGTTTCCAAAAATCAAATTACACCCCCAAACAAATCCCCATAAACCAAGAAACCAAGACACCAAGAAACCAACAAACCAACACACCAATAAACCAACAAACCAAAAATGAGTAATCAGACCAACACAGCAAGCTGGCCGCTTTGGGAGATATTTATCAGGAGTAGGCAGGGTTTGGATCATAAGCATGTGGGTAGTTTGCATGCGGTGGATGCGGCTATGGCGATTGAGAACGCGAGGGATGTGTATACCAGGAGAATGGAAGGCGTGAGTATCTGGGCTGTTGAGAGCAAGTACATTCATGCCAGCAATCCAGATGAAGCGGGTGAACTCTACGATCCTGCCAATGATAAAGCATACCGGCATCCTACGTTTTATGAACTGCCGGATGAGTTAAAACATATGTAAACACTATACAGCACCAAGAATATGGATGAACACCTGGTAGCCTATACCATACACCTGGCCGACAATGCGCTGATACTGGGGCACCGCAACAGTGAATGGTGCGGACATGGACCGATACTGGAACAGGATATTGCGATTTCAAATATTGCATTGGACTGCATCGGGCAAGCCAGGAATTTTTACCAGTATGCGGCAAAGCTGTCAGGAGGCCAGGCTACCGAGGATTCATTGGCTTATCTGCGTGACGCGAATGCATTTACCAACTACTTATTGGTGGAACAGCCGAATGGCGACTGGGCGCAAACCACGCTGCGGCAATTCCTGTTCAGTACCTGGCAATATTATTTGTACACTGTTTTGCAAACAGGCAAGGATGAACAACTGGCGGCAATTGCCGGGAAAGCATTGAAAGAAGTAACTTACCATGTTCGCTGGAGCAGCGAATGGGTGATCAGGCTGGGGGATGGGACGGAAGAAAGCCACCGAAGAATATGGCAAGCCGTTAACCAGTTGTGGATGTACACGGGCGAGTTATTCGTTCCCGCAGCATTTGAACGTGCATTGGAGAATGGAACGGCTGTTGTACTGGCGGATATAAAAAACAACTGGCTGAAAAAAGTTAGCGAAGTGTTTAAAGAAGCTACGCTGGATCTGCCGGAAGATACCAGCATGGTTACCGGGGGTAAACAGGGAAAACACTCGCAACACCTGGATGAAATATTAACCGAAATGCAAATGCTTCAAAGGATGTATCCCGGCGTAGAATGGTAAACAATGGAAACAACTGAAACAAATATCGTTAAGGAAGATAAAGCAGCTGCGCTACAGCGCGCCTGGTCTGTTCTTGCTTCGGTTACCGACCCGGAGGTTCCGGTTTTGTCGATTGTTGATCTTGGTGTGGTCAGGGATGTTATTCTGGATACCGATGGTGAGGAACTTGTAATTAAGGTTGTACTCACGCCAACTTATACAGGCTGCCCTGCCATGGATGTAATGAAAATAAATACCCGGATGGCACTGCTGGCGGCGGGGTTTAAACATATCCTACTACACGAAGTGCTGTCGCCCGCCTGGAACACGGCATGGATGAGTGATGCGGGGAAAGAAAAACTGAAAGCCTACGGGATAGCACCACCACAATACCACGCAGTAACAATAGACGCGTTCGCGGCGGAAGAGCGTGTTTCCTGTCCGCTGTGCAACGCCAGTAACACAAGGCTGGTTTCTCAATTCGGAAGCACTGCCTGTAAAGCGCTGTATCAATGCAATCAATGCGGCGAGCCTTTCGATTACTTTAAATGTCATTAAAACAACAGGTATGTCATCCATCCTTTTCAGCATCGAAAACGGAATCGCTTTTATTACACTTAACCGACCGGGCAAGCTCAACTCTTTCAACCGGGAGATGGCTTTGTTGTTGCAGGAGAAACTGGACGACTGCGCACGCATGCCGGAAATACGCTGTGTGTATATTACCGGGGAAGGCAAAGGATTTTGTGCCGGCCAGGACCTGGAAGAAGTAGTGGACCCTGAGGGACCGGGTATGCAGAAAATACTGGGTGAACATTACAATCCCATCATAACACGTATCCGGAATATTCCCAAGCCGGTGGTGGCGGCAGTGAATGGGGTTGCCGCAGGTGCGGGTGCTAACCTGGCACTGGCCTGTGATATTGTAGTGGCCACAAACTCCGCCCATTTTATACAGGCTTTTTCCAAAATCGGATTGATACCGGATAGTGGCGGTACTTTTATTCTTCCCCGGCTGGTGGGTTTCCAGAAAGCCAGTGCCCTGATGATGCTGGGCGATAAGGTAAGCGCATCGGAAGCATTGGGAATGGGCATGTTATATAAAGTATTTCCGGACGATAGGTTTACGCAGGAGAGTCGCCAGTTAGCTACTACCCTCTCACAAATGCCTACGCAGGCCCTTGGCTATATAAAGCAGGTTTTAAACCTTTCTCTCTCCCATACGCTCGATCAGCAGTTACAGCTGGAGGACGAATACCAGCAGAAAGCGGCCGCATCGCATGATTTTAAAGAAGGGGTTCAGGCCTTTTTGGAAAAGAGGGTGGCGGTGTTTAAGGGGGAGTGAACGATCAGTTACTTCAACAGGACAAAGGTTCCCTTATTTACCACTGCCAAACCATCGTCATTCACAAAGCTGATAAAATATACATAGGTACCGTTGGCTTGCATTTCTCCTTTGTATAATCCGTTCCATCCCTGCTGGTATTGTGTGGTTTCAAATAACAACAATCCATACCTGTTATAAATCTGGAGCCTGTAATTTTTCAAGACAACGGGAATTACGGGCCGGAATATATCATTCCTTCCGTCGTGGTTGGGTGAGAAAGCGGTAGGCACCTGCACAGGTACACATCGCTGGTATTTCACGCTGATTGAGTCTTCTCCACTGCACCCATTTCGGTCTATTACCTTTGCGCTATAGGTACCCGGGTCTGTAATAGTGAAAGACGGGCTTGAACTTCCCGTATTCCAGGCAATGCTCGGGTACCTCGCCAGGTCTATCGGCAGTACTTTTCCTAAACACATCAGGGTATCGGCAGGAAGAAAATCAACGGGTGGTTCATTAACAATCAGGAAAGTGGTAGTGATGGAATCACAACCGAGATAAGATCGTGTAGTATCAACATATTTTCCTGTCTGAAACTGGGGCTTTCCGGCGGCCAGATAGCTATCACCTTTACAGATCTGCACATTATATAACTTGTTAACAACAGGATTCACTGTAAGGTTCAGGGTGCGGATGCTGTCGCAACTATTCACCCCTTTATAAACATCAACATAGGTTCCGGTAACTCCATACCCGGCATATCTTTCTCCGGCACAAACGGTGATATTTACTGTTGTTGTGGTTATAGCAATAGGTCTTATTGTTAGGTGAATGATGCGCTGGCTGTCACAACCATTCCTGGATGTATAGTTGTCAATAAAAGTTCCCGACGTACTATAACCCAGGAATTTTTCTCCCATGCAAATGGCCGTATCAAATACATTATTAACCGGCTGATACAGAAAAGTACTGATGTTATTAGTATAGGTTTTTCCGGCAAAACTGAGCTGGCCAATGTAACAGGTATATTAACTCCATTGTCATTTACCGACACATACAATAGTGTTTGACCGGGAAGCTTGCCAATACGGCAGGTATACGACTGCTGCTTTGCCAACACACTATCCGGCGCATTGAATACCCGGCGCAACAAAACCGCATTTGCGGTAGCGGGATCATTTTTATAGAAAGATATGGCAATATTTTTAGGAATGATTCCCCGCTTGAACGAGTTCCTTATAGTAAAACTAACCGAAAGGCTATCCTGTTGGGGTATGCAGTCAATGCTGTTCACTGTAACAGAATAATCATTGGCGGGCGGCACCTGGATATCAACATAAGCGGTATCATTACATTGGTAATTGCTAGTAGCGATTACCCGTTTTGTGATATTGGAATCGGCGTATAGGAATGGGGTTCTGCAATTACTACAACTCAGCCTGGCGGGAGCACTCCACAAGTAAGTGGCCGGAATGCTGTTGGGTATCACGCTTGCGGCAAGCAGTAATGTATCGCCCGGTTCTAGTATTGCACTGGCGGGGGAAACAGAAACCTTGAATCGAAAATCTTTCAGGGTTGAATAGTTATTGGTGTAGTCCTTCTCAGGTAGTGTTGCATTGGGTAACCTGAACGGACTACTGTTTCCTTTGTCATTTACCACGCTGAATAATTGATTCAGCGATCGGTAGCCAACGTCTATAATTTCAGTATACACGCGGCTGCAACAAAATCCGGACAGACTGTCTGGTATCAGTACTGTGCTGCCAATTTTTTTTGCCGTACCGAGCCTCGGATCTGCATCATAAAAACTGATCGGTGTATTAGCCGGCATAGACGCATAGCCGTTATTGCATACATAGTACTGTATCCTAACCTTGGTATCCTGATAACAACTGGCATTCAGCAGGTACATGGTAAGATCAGCAGTAGGGTCACCCACTGAAACCTGGGTAGGTTGAAACGTACTGTCTACACAACCACTCACAGTATCCCGGGCAATCAGTTTTACAAAATACACGCCCGGGTCAGAAAATACATAGGCAAAATCATTGGGTCCTCCTATTGCAGCATTGGATGTTACGATATTTCTACCAAAAGCCTGGTTGTTGGTAATGGCCCATGTATAGGAAAGACGGGAGGGATTTTCAGCATAGGTATTGTTCTTAAAAAGAATGGTGTCGATGAGTATATTGGTTTTGGAAGTGATAAAACGCTTATTCCCATAAAACCTAGCCTGCACACCACAGTTCACAAAAATAAAATCACTGTAAGAAGAATAACAGCTTGCATCCGAATTGTAAGCCATTAACGTAAATTTTGTTTTTCCTGTAGGAAGGGTGTTAGCAGGTATGGTTTGGGTGGTAAACGGACCTGTTACCATTACAACATCATTCACTAGCCATTTATAATTGGTAGCTCCGGTTGAAGTGTTTGTAAATGTGATCGCATCGCTGCGTTTGGGATAAGAAAGAGTTCTGGTAAATGAGGCGGTAACGCCAGCTCCTGAAGGACAAGGCAGTGGTAACACATCCTGAATTAATGCCGTTCGCAAGGTATTGAGTGTTGCCCGCATTCTTTCCGCCTGGCCCTCGGTAAACTGGTTGCTGCAGGCCGTATTACCGTAATCCATGAAATTGGCAATCTGATCCGTTGTATCTCTCGGGAAAAACCCGTTTGAATAATTTGAGAGTGTGTCTGTGCCGCAGGAGTTGCCGGGACTGCTACAGGATGTGGCGGCTGTTAAGTTTCCGTCTGGTGGTGTATCGCATACCCTGTCGCCATCCGTTAGACAATTGGTATTATTACAGCCGCCCTCAAACGTATGATAGAGCCCGAGATAATGGCCCATCTCGTGGGCCAGCATCGGCCCGAAGCCGGTTGTTACAATACCGTCAGACAACCCACCCACCCCACCGGTAGTTGGCATACTGGCATATGCACCGGCATTCATCCTTGTCCAGACTCCGCAACTGAATGTTGCACCTATTTCCCCCACTATACTTGTTACCAACCATATATTAATATACTTCGCGGGATTCCATACATGCAGGCTTTTTAACGCCCCGTCTTCGGCGTACATATCGAGGCTATTTGCGTAGTACGACACAATGCGGTTAATTCCACGGGTGTTTCCCCCGTTCGGATCTTTCTGTGCCAGCGCAAATCGGATACGGGTGTCTGCTCCTTTACTGGCAGCGTAATTATTTCTTCTCCCAAACGCATTATTCAGATCTGCCAGGGCATCCACTATAACCTAGTCGGTAATGGAGTTTGGATTGGGATTGACGATATGGAATACAACCGGTAGTACAACCGTGTCGTTGGGACCTACCGGACCACCCAGCACTCTTTTGGTGATCTCGCTGTTGGTTTTTTTTTCTATCGCCACAAAATCCGGGTTCTTTCTTAGTTCGGTCAGCAGTTGATCAAAACCGCAGGTCATTTTAAGCGCATTGGGAATGCTAAGGCCGGAATCAATGGATGCGGTAGTGGCAGATCGTTGCTGGGCAGTAATTAAAACAGGAAAAAGATAACCAATCAATATACAACCTAGGGTAAGCGGCCTCATCATCTGATTTTTCATTAGCATCTGTTATCCAAACCGTTAAATTAATCCCAAATTGACAAGTAAGAAATAAAAGCCTTATTATTTTGCCTTCGTCACTAAAAAATAATATATAGATATTAGTTTGATATGTTTCTTTCTATCTTACGTAGCGTTTGTAATTCTGTTTGGTGCAGCTACATTCTGTCTCGCAAGGGTTCCCTGCGAATCCCCTATATATAACGTACCTTCGCCGCCAGTGCTTAATTCGTGTAATTCGCACTAATTCGTGTAATCCGTGTCAGAAAGGAACAATTTTATAGACTATATCCGCATTTTCGCCAGAAGTGGTCATGGCGGTGCCGGTGTAAGGCATTTTATGCGTAATAAGTTAACCGCCATGGGTGGACCCGATGGGGGCGATGGGGGCCGGGGCGGTCATATCATACTGAGGGGAAACAGTAACCTCTGGACCTTGCTACACCTGCGATATTTTAAAAACGTGCTGGCCGAGAACGGGCAGAACGGCAGCAAGAATAATTGCACGGGTGCGGATGGCAAGGATATATATATTGATGTACCCCTGGGAACCGTGGCCCGGGACGAAGAAACAGGCAATATAGAAGTTGAGATACTGGAAGATGGCCAGGAAGTAATCTGGATGAAGGGAGGAAGGGGTGGATTGGGTAACACCAATTTTGCCACGCCTACCAACCAGGTTCCCGAGCATGCGCAGCCAGGCGAGGAAGGAAGCGAAGGCTGGAAGAACCTGGAGCTAAAGGTTTTGGCCGATGTGGGTTTGGTGGGTTTTCCCAACGCGGGTAAGTCAACGCTATTATCAGTTATAACCGCAGCAAAACCCAAAATTGCCAATTACGCTTTTACCACCCTGATACCGCAACTGGGCATGGTGGAATACCGCGATCAGAAATCGTTCTGCATAGCGGATCTGCCCGGTATTATTGAGGGCGCGGCTGAGGGGAAAGGATTGGGACATCGTTTCCTGCGTCATATAGAACGTAATTCCGTTCTGCTTTTCCTGATCCCTGCCGATAGTGCCGATCATAAAAAAGAATTTGAGATACTGCGCCATGAGCTGGAGGAGTACAACCCCGAAATGCTGCAAAAAGACTTTATTATAGCCGTAAGCAAGAGCGATATGCTGGATGATGAATTGAAAGAAGCTATCTCCAAAGAATTACCCGCCGGAATACCCCATTTATTCATCTCCTCAGTTACCAATACCGGTCTGGTAGAGTTGAAAGACCTGCTTTGGCAGACATTAAATAAGCCCGTATAGATATATTATATTTAAATTAATGTATTTATATTTTTATTTTTTGATTTTTTTAACAACCCGGTCCATAACGTATTTATCACCCCGCCTCTACTATCAAGTCAAATTACATTGACAATCAATCAATTATAGGTAAATAGGGACACCTATATTGTGTAATTATTACACATAAAAACGAATTAAAAATAAAATTATATATTAATTTTTAGCCTAGTTCATAATTTTTTAACACAGAAATCCAAAATACCGGGTTACCTTTACACCCGAAAGGTATTAACAGTATAGATACAGGGTTAGATGTACATCTCATTTTGAACTTTCAGTTCACAACCACTACGGTTCCTGTTCCTCTCGATTCTGCCATTTGCGATGCTTGCCTGCCAAAAAAATTAACGATGAAATGATTGTTCTGCCATGAACTATTTAATCATTCATTCAAACATTAAAAAAAAATAACTATGAAAACTCAAATCAACAACATCGCAAAAAGGTTCGTACTGGGTACCTTATTCGTAGCCGCTTTAAGCGTTGCTAACGCAAAAAACCCAACATCTGTAACTTCAGCCGATAAAGTGGAAGTAAAATACACTGGCGTTGACGTTAACAACCAGCTCTCTTTCAACATCAAGTATGCCAACCCAAGCGGTAATACTTTCAGCCTGACTGTTCTTGACGAAAATGGCGACCAGCTGTTCAAAGGTGCTTATGGAGACAAATCATTTGACAAAACCTTCAAACTGCCAAAATCTGAAATGAGCAAAGTGAGTTTTGTAATTGAAGACACCAAAGCTTCTTACAAAGAAAAATTCGATGTAAACATCAAGACCCGTGTAATTGAAGATGTGATCGTTAGCCGCGGTTAATTTTTACTGATATAATTTGAGAGCCACCGTTGAGAGACGGTGGCTTTTTTATGTGGGGGCTTTTGCGGCTGCGAGCTATGAGCTACGAGCTGTGAGCTGCGAGCTATGAGCCATGAGCTGGTAGCGCTCAGGGTTGATCTTACCGGAAATATTGTAGCCCGGTAACCAGGGTAGTACTCAAACCTTAGAGCTGGAGGCTCATGGCTCGTAGCTCATGGCTCGCAGCTCACAGCTCGTAGCTCACAGCTGCAAAAAAAACCCCGGTAACTTTCATTACCAGGGCCTATATCATACCATACAAAATAGTGTTTATCCTCCCACCGCTTCGCTCTGCATGCTCTTTCCGCTTTTCTTCCTGTCGTCTTCATTCAGGAATACTTTACGCATACGGATGTTCTTAGGTGTTACCTCGATACACTCGTCCTGTTGTATGTATTCCATACATTCTTCCAGTGTAAACTGTAATTTGGGAGTAATACGAACCGCATCATCACTACCGCTGGCGCGGTGGTTGGTTAGCTTTTTCATTTCCACGGCATTAACGTTCAGATCGCCCGGTTTGATATGCTCGGCAATGATCTGTCCTACATATACCTCATCTCCCGGGTCTACAAAGAAGCTTCCGCGATCCTGCAGTTTATCAATCGAATACGCGGTTGTGGTTCCGCCAAACTTGGCTATCAACACACCATTGTTTCTTCCGGGTATCGGCCCCTTCCAGGGCTTATAATCAATGAAACGGTGCGCCATTACCGCTTCACCGGCTGTATTGGTCAACATCTGCGAACGAAGGCCTATCAATCCCCTCGATGGTATCTCAAACTCCAGGTGCTGCATTTGTCCTTTACTTTCCATGATCTGCATTTCACCCTTTTTCTGGGTTACCAGGTCGATCACCTTACCGCTGAATTCAGATGGAACATCCACCACCAGGTTCTCATACGGCTCATGCTTCTTGCCATCGATGGTTTTAACCAGTACCTGCGGATTTCCTACCGTTAACTCATATCCTTCTCTCCGCATGGTTTCCACCAGGATGCCCAGGTGAAGAATTCCTCTTCCGAATACATTAAAACTATCCGCGCTATCTGTATCTTCTACCCGAAGGGCCAGGTTCTTTTCCGTTTCCTTCATCAACCTGTCGCGCAGGTGACGCGAAGTAACAAACTTGCCATCCTTACCAAAAAATGGTGAGTTATTAATGCTGAAAGTCATACTCATCGTGGGTTCATCCACACTGATTACCGGTAACGCTTCCGGGTTTTCAATATCCGCGATGGTATCCCCGATATTAAAATCTTCCAGTCCTACAACCGCGCAAAGATCTCCCGCCACTACTTCCGTTACCTTGCGCTTGCCCATTCCTTCAAACACATATAATTCTTTTACACGGCTCTTCTTAATCGTGCCATCTGCCTGCATTAATGCAATCGGCTGGCCTTCTTTAATAGATCCACGGGTTACCTTACCTACGGCAATACGCCCCAGGAAAGAAGAATAATCCAGTGACGTGATCTGCATTTGCAGGTATCCCTCATTTACTTTCGGAGCGGGTACATATTTGATGATACCATCCATTAAAGGAAAGATATCTTCCGTTTGCGTAAGGCTATCGTTAAACCAACCATTCTTTCCGCTGCCATAAAAAGTAGGGAAATCCAGTTGTTCTTCGGTAGCATCAAGGTTAAAGAAGAGTTCAAAAACGGCATCATGCACTTCATCGGGGCGGCAGTTCTCTTTGTCTACTTTATTGATTACCACAATAGGTTTCAGGTGCAGTTGCAAAGCCTTCTGCAATACAAACCGCGTTTGCGGCATCGGCCCTTCAAAGGCATCCACCAGCAATACAACACCGTCCGCCATTTTCAGTACACGCTCCACTTCCCCACCAAAGTCGCTGTGACCCGGTGTATCAATTACATTGATCTTAACGCCATTATAGGTAACCGCAGCATTCTTACTGAAAATGGTAATACCACGCTCCCTTTCCAAGTCGTTGCTATCCATTATCAATTCACCCGTTTCCTGGTTATCCCTGAATACTTTGGTAGTTTGCAAAATCCTGTCTACCAGTGTTGTTTTACCATGATCTACGTGCGCGATAATGGCAATGTTTCTTATTTCCATGTAAAATTTTGAGGCTGCAAAGGTACGGGTTTACAGCCGGAGGGCAAAGGATGGGGGGAAACTTAACAATATAACAATGTAATTTGGTGAAAATCAATATTTTAGAGATTGAAATCGGCTAATTTTTGATTGCGTAATGGCTATATTGCTGAATTGCTTAATTGTTCAATTGTTTAATCGGTGGTTTATTTAATTGTTTGCGTAATTGCTATACCCAGAAAAAAAAGCATTATCAAACAGCTGGCAGTAAATCAGCCACCCGGCAATTCAGCCATTAAACAATTAAACAATTGAACAGTTAGACAATTAATCACTCACGCAACTACACCCTCACATAAATCCTCCTCCTATCCAACATATACCCCACCAGCCAGCAAACCAGCATATAACTGATGGAAAACAGCAGGGATCCCCAGTAGAAGCCGGCGAAGCTGAAAAGATGAAGGTAGATCCACTCGAAAAGGCTTTGTTGGGGTGATACGTTTACCATGTATAAGATAGTAACCAGTATCTCCGATACCAGGTACACAAACAGCGGGTTGCGACCGAAGGCCTGGAAAAAATAGGTCCAGCCAATCCTGTGTTTGATATCGGTTATATAAATTACCGCAGCCAGCAGCATGCAATCCAGTCCTACCGTATGTAAAACAAACGAGCTGGTCCACAGCTTTTTATTGATTGGAAAAACGAAATTCCAGAAATAGGCTACTACCAGCAACCCAAACCCTGCCAGCAATAAGTGGGTAATGCCCTCGTAGGTTTTGCCTTTCCGTTGTACGTACTGTCCCACCAGGAAACCCGCCACCACATTACCTATCGCCGGCAGGGTACTGAGCCAGCCTTCCGGATCGAACGCTACTCCTTCACCATGGTACATGTGGCTTTCTCCCATCAGCCATTTGTCGAACCGTATGCCCGCATTGGTTTCCAGGCCCAGCGGATCGGGCAGATCGCCAAAACGGAAACAGATAACCCAGTACAGCAGTAAAAGAAAAATGCTGATGATCACTGTGATACGCGTTTTGAGAAAATAAAGCAGTAACGACGCAATGCCGTAGCATAGCGCGATACGCTGGAGCACGCCCAGTATGCGGGTTCCCGACAGGGGTGATACAAACCATTCCCCGTTATCGCCCTGTTTAAAGAACGGGAACCAGTACATTAAAAAACCCAGTAGGAAAATGATGATGGTGCGCTTGAGTATTTTACCTGTAACATAGCCGGCAGGCCGCTCTTCCCATTTCTTCATTACAAAGCTCATGGCATTGCCTACTACAAACAAAAAAGTTGGAAAAACAAGATCGGTGGGTGTAAAGCCATGCCATTTAGCGTGTTTCAGCGGGGCGAAAGTATGTTCAGCATCTCCCGCAGTATTAACGATAATCATGAGGCAAACGGTCATTCCACGAAATACATCGAGTGCCGTAAAACGCTGGGTGGCAGGCATGGCAGGTGTTTTGGCTAGACCGAATATACTAAATCGCGGATTACACAGAATTATTTTGGTAGCAGGGGTTTGAAAAGGTTTATATAAATTTAAAGACTGCATACCCCCTGCCCCATTCATTACATCATCTGTAAATCCGTGAAACCCGTGATCAAGCAAATTGCACTTATCATTCAGATCCTTTTTTATCTCGCAGCCGGCTTCAATCACTTCCGGAAACCTGCCCTCTACGAGGGGATCATGCCGCCCTATCTACCCTGGCATTCGCTGTTGAATACCATTGCCGGTGCGGCGGAAATAATACTGGCGGCCGGACTCATCTTTGAATCAACCCGTCTCTATGCTGCCTACGGTATCATACTGATGTTGCTGGCATTTATTCCCGTTCATATTTACTTTATTCAAATGGACAGCTATATTCCCGGTATCATGCGTTTTCCGAAATGGGTGGGCTGGATGCGGCTATTGGTGATCCATCCCTTGCTAATTGCCTGGGCCTGGTGGAACAGGTCATAGCGGGGATATAAAACTGCAGGAAAATCAAAAAAAAACGCCATTAAAATTCCTTATACTTGCAGAGATTTGATCTCGTAACTATACAATGCTGCGAATTTCGCGATTACATTACAGGACTAAACTCACTTGCCATGACCTCTCTTAAAATCCTTTTTGCGTTGCTGATCGTATTAACCATTGCCTACCTGCTGGGGCCCAAACCCGCTTCCCCGGTGTATAACAATGTATTCCCCGATGTGCCTGCTATTGACAGCGGCCTTGAAAAATACATTGCGGATGGAGAGGCAAAGCATCGTATAAAGCCGGATAACGAGGCAAGGATTGTATGGGCCAGGGATTCGCTCAGGCAAAAAACGGAATACGCTATTGTGTACCTGCATGGGTTCAGTGCTTCGCAGGAAGAAGGTAACCCGGTTCACCGCAATATCGCCAGGCAGTTCGGTTGCAACCTTTACCTGTCAAGGCTTTCACAGCACGGTATTGATACGGTGGATGCGCTGGTTAACCTTACGGCGGATAATTTATGGGAATCGGCCAAACAGGCTTTGGCTATCGGCCGTCAACTGGGTAATAAAGTGATCCTGATGGGTACTTCCACGGGAGGGTCACTGGCATTGCAACTGGCAGCTACCTATCCCTCCTTGGTTAGCGGGCTGGTATTGTACTCTCCCAATATCGCCATCAATGATCCCAATGCATGGCTGCTGAATAATCCCTGGGGATTGCAGATTGCCAGGCTGGTAAAAAAATCAAAACTCAATACCGCCGCCAATACTACACCTGAATACAAGCAATACTGGAATCACCAATACCGCCTGGAAGCCGCCGCCCAATTGGAAGAAGAACTGGAAACCACCATGAACAAAGGAACTTTTGGCAGGATACAACAACCCACACTAACACTTTACTACTACAAAGACGAACAGCACCAGGATCCGGTGGTAAAAGTATCCGCCATGAAAGAAATGATGAACTCGCTCGCAACACCCGCGGCACTGAAAAGAATGATAGCGGTACCCAATGCGGGCAGTCACGTTATCGCCTCTCCCATACAATCAAAAGATATTGTTACGGTTGAAAAGGAAACAGCAGCATTTCTCAGGGAGGTGTTGGGATTGAAATGACTGTTGGTTGATTGTCCTATCTTCACCAGCTATAAAACGATTGTCTATGCCCCGAAGTATCATCGCCGGTATTGGTAAATATGTGCCTGAGAGAGTGGTAACCAATAACGACCTGAAGCAGTATATGGAAACAGATGATGGCTGGATACAGGAACGTACCGGCATCCGGGAACGCCGCTATGCGCACCGTACGGAAGAAACCACCACAACGATGGCGGTGGAAGCGGCCAAAGTTGCGATTGAAAGAGCGGGAACCACCGCGCAGGAGATAGATTTTATCATTTTTGCCACCCTGTCACCCGACTATTATTTTCCCGGCTGTGGCGTATTGCTGCAAAGGGCCATGAATATGCGCGAGATTGGTGCCCTGGATATCCGTAACCAGTGCAGTGGGTTTTTATACGCCATCAGTGTGGCCGACCAGTTTATTAAATCCGGTATGTACCGAAACATCCTGGTAGTTGGCAGTGAGAAGCATTCTTTTGGACTTGATTTTTCCACCCGCGGAAGAAATATTTCGGTAATCTTCGGGGATGGTGCCGGTGCTGTTGTTTTGCAACCTACGGAAGACCGCGATCGTGGCATACTGAGTACCCATCTGCATAGCGATGGCAATTCGGCGGAAGTACTGGCCATGTATAACCCCGGAACGCATGCCAACCATTGGGCAGACAAGAACTACGCCGATTTTGATGAGGCGGAAATAGGTGAGATGTTTATGAGTCATACCATGCTCGACAAAGCCCAGAATTTCCCTTTTATGGATGGGCAGTCCGTATTTAAAAAAGCGGTGGTAAAATTCCCGGAAGTAGTGATGGAAGCCCTCGAAACAAATGGCCTTACGCCATCCGATCTCAAACTGCTGGTGCCGCACCAGGCCAATCTTCGTATCAGCCAGTTTGTACAGCAAAAACTGGGGTTAACGGATGAGCAGGTTTATAACAATATTCAACATTACGGTAACACTACGGCAGCTTCCGTTCCCTTAGCTTTGTGCGAAGCCTGGGAGCAGGGAAAAATAAAACAGGGCGACCTGGTTTGCCTGGCCGCGTTTGGCAGCGGGTATACCTGGGGGAGTGCTCTAATTAAATGGTGATCGCGGATGTCACGGATTTGTTTATGATTTTTGCTGAAGGTGGGCTAACCTGAATGGATTTGCGAATCCTTCAGAATCATAAAAAAATCCGTGAAATCCGCGATCAAAATAAGAAAAATCCGTGATCAGAAAGATAGTTTACCTCATCAACCCAATTTCAGGAACTGCAAAAAAAGACTCCATCAAAAAACTGGTGGAGAGGGAAACTGCGGCCCAGGGTATTCCTTTTGAGCTGTATCATACCAATGCCGCAGGTGATTATGATCATTTGAAAGATAAGATCCTGGCTGAGGGTATTACCGATGTGGTGATGATTGGTGGCGATGGAACCGTTAACCAGGTTACCGGCGCATTGCGCGATCTGCCCATCCGGTTCGGGATTATTCCTTTTGGTTCCGGCAACGGGCTGGCGAGAGCTGCGGGAATTCCTATTAAACCACAGCAGGCATTGGCACTGATCTTTGCCGGGCATTCAAAAAAAATTGACGCATTTCTGGTTAACAGCCACTTTTCATGTATGCTGAGCGGCATTGGGTTTGATGCCCAGGTAGCGCACGATTTTGCTGCAAAGGAAACGCGTGGGCTGATCACTTACACACAGCAAAGTATCCTTCAGTATTTTAAAGCCCACCCCTACCAGTTTGAGATCACCATTGACAATTTTTCTTTTTTCAGCGATGCTTTTTTTATCAGCATAGCCAATAGCAACCAGTTTGGCAACAACGTTACCATTGCACCTCAAGCCAGCCTGAGTGATGGCATGCTGGATATTGTTATCGTGCAGAAAATGAGCAAGGCACGTTTGCCTTTTGCCATGCTCAAGCACATAAAAGGGAATAATAAATTGCAAAACCTGGCTGAGAATATGAAAGGAAATATCCTTTATTTTCAAACACCTTCCATCGATATTAAAAACCTGAAGCTGGCACCGCTTCATGTGGATGGTGAACCGAAAGAGACAGAGGAAGAATTCAGGATCAGTATCATTAAAGACTGCTTTGAACTGATACAGGCCTGAGTTATTTCAGCATGATCTGCTTTAGCTTTTCAAATTGATTTTTATTAATCGCATTATCCAGTGCTTCCGCTATATCTCTTTTCTCTGCACCCGTTAAGTGAAAGCTTAAACTGGCGGGTGCTTCTTTCTTAGACGGCTCATATTGAAAACAAACGCGGTAAAACTGCGGCCCGTAAGAACTGAATAAATATTCCAGCTGATCGTTTTGCTGGTAGTCCTGCAGCTTATACCAATTGCTTTGCAGGATTAGAAAGGGTTTGGTAAGCAATCCCAGCAAAGAGCCATTACCCTCCGGCTTCTCCCAGTCGCTTAAAGCACCATCCCGCATTTGCAGCAACACTACTTTACTGGTGTTCTCATGCAGCCAGTCTTTAAAGGTTTCTATAAACCGGAGCGTGGCTTCCTGTCCAAAATTATCCCGCAATCCTGCATCCATTACATCTATCACCGGGTTGCTGGGCAGCCATACATTGGGTAGTACATAGGGAAAGGTTGCGTTCATACGCAGGGCAGAAAGAAGGTTGAGGTCCATCGGCTGCTGATGCTGAAAAAAGGTATGGAAATCCACTGCATCAGGGTCAACCGGTGTAATATGGTTAGTATCCGACCGTTGCCGCATCAGGAACCGGGCCGGGTGTGTACTGATGACCATCTTGCGTCCATCCCTGCTTATCACAGAATTGAACAGCATGGTGGGTATGATGGCCTCGGCTTCGGGCTGCTGATAATATTTAAGTGGCCGCGACAGCATGTGATTGGTATTCTCCGCCAGTTTCTGCTCAAACGCATATCCCCTGTCTTTTGCATATTCAAACCCGTTAACGGTAAACTTCTGAACCGGCCCAACCATATCCCGCGTTACAAAGGACGAAAACAATGGACTTAACAGGTCCTTTGAAACATCCGCTACATATCTTTTATCCTGCAGGTTAATATTGGCACCTTTTACTTTCTGGTAATACAGCTCTCTGAAATAAGCGGCTCCCAGCATACCTCCCGAAGCTCCATTGATGAGAAAAGTTTGCTCCATCAATTTTCCGCCAAACAGGCTGTCCAGCCGCTGCAGCGTATTCATAGTGAAAGTAGCGCTCCTGGTTCCTCCGCCACTGGTATTAATGATGTACAGAATGGGCTTAGCTGAACGCTGCCGGGCCTTCCAGCGGTTGAGCATACTGATATACTGCTCTTTATCAGCAGCCATATTACTATCGCTGGCCATCGCCACAATGGCTTCTTTTCCATACACCGGGCGCTGCTGCTTATTCGTATAATTCAAGCCATAGGCTTTGTTACGCGGGTCTATCACTTCTTTCTGGTAAAGAAAATTAATGCCCAGGTACAGCAGCACCACCAACGGAATGCTCCAGCTATGCAGGAACAGGGATAATGCGCCGGCAACCGCAATCAATACCGCAAAAAATAAAGTAATGCTGGCGGCCGCCGGGAACTGGAACAAGCGCGTATCAGCAATATACCCCACCAGGATCAGAAAGATAAAAGCCAGTACAATTGCGATGATGGCCGCAAAATGGTGCCGGGTAAAAATAGTATCCAGGAAATCCTCTGAATAATGGCGAACATCCCGCGGTTTCCGCAACTGCAGTCTTGCGCTCAGGAACCAGTCGATCCGGAAATCCGTCTTCCCTTTCGGCAGTACTTTTTTCTGAATAACACGGGAATACCGGCTGTTCGCTTTCTTTATTACCGTTGAAAGATTGTAGTAAATGGTTTTGTCGGCACCAAAAAAATAAAGAAAAGAAATACTGATCGATAAAATGATCCCCCCCGCAAAGCCACTAACCAGCCATATAATCTGGAAACCGCTTAATAGTTCCCGGTAGCTCGCGTAATTGATAGCCTTGATACAATAAATGATGATGAACACAACCGGCAGCAGCGCATTATTAATGCAGTATTTAAGAAAAGGCTGTGCCGTAGTGGCCAGGAACCGCAACAGCTTACTGTGCAGGATGAACGTGGTAATATTCCAGCTCATAAAAAAGATCCCCAGCGCAAAGCCAACAATAGCCGTACTAAGCGCGGTAACTTCTCCAAAATACTCAGGTGCCAGGAAAAGTGAATCAGCTCCGTACGGCCGCATAAAATGACCGGTAACTGTTGCCGCTAGTACATACCATGCCAACAGCAATACCTGGTACCTCCTGAAATGCAGCAGTAACAGCTGCACCGGCAAAGAGTACCAAAAGCCTTCGAGGTATTGCTTCATGAGGGAAAGTGTTATTAATTTAAAAGTCGAAAGTCAAAAGTCGAAAGTCAAAAATCAACAAATCTACAAATCAGCAGCCATTCTATCTTTTTACTTTTGACTTTTGATTTTTTAATTTTTACTTTTTCTAATCACAAACAACGTCATCACAACGGAAAGTAATAAAAGCATACCGGTTAACTGGTGAATCTGTGCCAGCCATTCAAAGCCCGCCCAGCGGCCCGGTACGATTCCGGTGCTGGTGAGTACTGTGCAGATACCTAGTATTAGCTGTACCATTACAATTAGCAGGGGCCACCATTTTACCCTTTCAAAAAGAGCGGTGCCTTTCACCGCCGACAATTTCACCGACCAGATAATAATCAATATAAATAAAATATAGGCGATGCCGCGATGAATAAAGTGGATAAGGATGGTATTGTCAATAAAGTTGAGCCAGAAGGGCTGGTCTCGGAATAAATTATCGGGTACCCAGGCTCCATTAATGGTAGGCCAGGTGGGTGCTACGGTGGCGGCTTTATGGCCGGCCATCAACGCTCCATAGATTAACTGAACAACCAGCAATAGCAGGATACCTAGGTTCCACTTACGTAATCCCCTGCTCTGAATACGCTGTGTATACGGTACTGTAAGCTGGAGGGCAAACCAAAAAGTGTAGCACAATAATCCCATTGCGAAAATAAAATGCAGGGCCAGTCTTGTTGGTTTAACATATATCGCATCACCCGTAAGCCCGCTGGCTACCATGATCCAGCCAATGGCTCCCTGCAAAGCCCCCAGTATAAAAAGGTTCGCCAGCGGCAGTACCATGTCTTTCTTAAAATGCTTCTTCACCAGGAACCACACAAAACCCACGGCAAACACCAGTCCGATCAGCCTTCCCCATAAACGATGGAACCATTCCCAGAAAAAAATGAATTTAAAATCTGCCAGTGTAAACTCGAAGTTCAGCAGATGATATTGTGGTGTTTGCCGGTATTTATCAAATTCCGTGATCCACTGCTGTTGATTCAATGGCGGTAGAGCACCCGTGATCACATCCCATTGTGTAATCGACAACCCGCTTCCTGTTAAACGGGTAATACCCCCCAGTAATATCTGGATAATAGTCATTGCCACGCCCAATAACAACCAGTTCCCAACCAGGCGTGCCGACCGATCAGTTCTTTGCATAAGGCAAAGTTAGGGGAGGGTGGGGAATGGTGGCGGGGGAATGTCCAATTTCCAATGGCCGACTTCGGCCGGGATGAAGGGGGTATTGGGAAAATGAATTTGAATATCTGCTTTCGATGCTTCAATTTTGATATATGCTGGCACCTTTTTATAAACCGGGATGGATTGAAGCGGGCGCGGATGAAGCGGGGCGGGGATGCTATGCAGGCCCTGTTTTTGCTGCGGCGGTGATTTTGCCGGTAGATTTTTATCATCCTTTGCTGAACGACAGCAAACAGGTGGTATATGAAGACCGGTTGGTACTTCGAGAGTTTATAATAGCCCATGCAATTGACTGGGCCGTGGCCAGTGTTGATAACAATGAGATAGATAAGATCAATATCCTGCAGGCATCCTATAAAGCCATGCACCTTGCCATCTCGCAACTGGAGATGAGGCCCGGGTTCCTGCTCATAGATGGAAACCGTTTCCGGCCCTATCCGGATATACGCCACGAATGTATTATCCAGGGCGATGGCAAATATGCCAGCATTGCCGCGGCCAGTATATTAGCCAAGACTTTTCGCGACGATTATATGTGCGAGCTTCACAAAGAATACCCGATGTATGGCTGGGAAAGGAACAAAGGCTATGGGACCGCCGAACACCGCGGCGCGATTGAGATTCACGGGTTGAGCAAGTACCACAGGCATAGCTATAATATTTTGCCCAAACAATATGAATTTGAGTTTGATAGTGAGGCCTGACCGGTCTCAGGCTTCTTCTTCCCAGGTTCCCGCACCCATCCGGATCACCTCGTAGCCGCCTTGCGTGCAGTCTACAACGGTGGAAGGAACCATTCCGCCGATACCACCGTCTATAACAATATCTACCAGTTTATGAAACTTGTCGTAAATCCATTCCGGGTCGGTATAGGCTTCTACCATATCGCCGGGCAATGAGGCTGATAGCAGGGGATGCCCCAATTCGTGTACAATGGTCCTCGCGATAGTATTATCAGGGATCCGCAAACCAATGGTACTCTTTTTGCTGTGTAGTATTTTAGGCACTTCTTTACTGGCGGGGAGTATAAAGGTATAAGGACCTGGCAGATAGGTTTTCAGTAATCGATATAAAGGGGTTGAAATGCTTTTAGTGTATTTACTCAGATCACTCAGATCATAACAAACAAAACTCAGCTGGGCTTTGGCGGGATCCACTTGTTTTATACGGGCAATGCGTTCAATTGCCTTCTGCTGAAATATGTCGCAACCGAGGCCATAGATGGTATCGGTGGGGTAGATTATCACCCCCCCGGATAAAAGGCATTCTTTTATCGTTGCCAGATGGCGTGGGTTGGGATTATCAGGATGTACGGTTAACAGCATAACTAAAAGTAGTGGTAAGTATCCAATATATTATGTAAATCATTATGCTAAAAATGGGCCAATCTTGCCGTTTTGTTGAACGATAATTGGTTTGATCTTTATTTTTGTATTACAAATCCAGTAAAAATGCAACTACAAGCTATAGATATTGTGGATTCTATCAGTGCGGCCGATTTTAGGGATAGATACTACCTGCCCATGAAGCCGCTTGTTATAAAAGACCTGGCCAAAGAATGGCCAGCCTACCACAAATGGAACTGGGATTATTTTAAGGAACTGGTAGGCAACCAGAAAGTCGGGCTTTACAATAATATCAAGAGCGATGCCTACACCCCCATTAATACAGCGGATGATTACAAGACTTTTGGCGAGTATATAGATATGATTAAAAAGGGCCCGGCCGCCTGGCGGATATTCCTGTTCAATATTTTTGACCATGCCCCGCAACTCATTAATGATTTCAGCTGGCCTGAACACCTGATGAAGGGATTTGTAAAAAAATATCCCATGCTTTTCACGGGAGGGCAAACTTCTATCACCCATATGCACTTTGATATTGATGTAAGCCATATCCTGCATACCCAGTTTGCGGGCAAAAAAAGAGTGCTTCTTTTTCCAAATGAAGAAAAGGATAAATTATACCGAAAACCTTTTGAAGTACTGAGCCTGGCCGATTTCAGCCACTACTATGATCCGGCCAGAAGTAAGATCGATTATGATCAGTTTCCTGCGCTGAAAAAAGCAGCAGGTTATGATGTAATACTTGAACATGGAGATACCTTATTTATGCCCGCAGGTTACTGGCACCATATGGAATACCTGGAAAGCGGCTTCGCCATGAGTCTTCGCGCACTTCAACCCTCCCTGCCCGGAAAACTAACCGGCGTATGGAACCTGTTTGGCATGCGCAGCATAGACACCCTACTCAAGAAAACAATGCCGCATCCCTGGTATAACTGGAAAAAGAAAAAAGTGTTTGAAAGAGCGGAGAAACAAATGATCTAAATTAAAGAAGCGGCACAAAGCCGCTTCTTCCTGTTTGTAACCCCAGTGAAAACTGATGTGATAAAAACAGCCGCTCAAAACTGCTTCTTATCACGGATTAAAAATAGATGGGAAGGCAGGAATAAAAAACGTGGTTTATACCTGTTTTGATTAGGTGTTTTCCTCGTGGCAAATCGCGTTAAGTATCGTTTTTGTTTCTGTCTAAAACCACGAATTTGTGGTTTATGATTTCCCTGGCATTGGTGGATGACCATACTTTATTGCGTGCCGCACTGACGGCGCATATAGAAACATTGGGGGGCTACCGGGTTACACTGCAAGCCTCGAACGGCAAACAGTTCATGGAACGGATAGATCCGAATAATCCCCCTGCAATTGTCCTGCTGGATATTGTAATGCCCGAAATCAATGGGTTTGATACCGCATTGTTCATTTCACAAAATTATCCCGGGGTTTTCATTATCGCGTTGAGTATGCTGTACGATGAAAACGCTATAATCAGGATGCTGCGGAATGGTGCCAGGGGGTTCCTGGTGAAAGATGCCGAATTGACGGAATTGGAAAAGGCACTTGCGGAAGTAAAGGAGAAGGGCATTTATATCAACCGGCATCTCTACAAAAATCTTCTTCCCACCATTCACGATCATCCTTCGGAAGACGCGCCCGACTATCACAAAGTTGCTTTACTCAGTCAGCGTGAAAAAGAATTCCTGCGCTGGCTATGTACCGACATGGCTTACAAGGAAATTGCCGCCGCCATGTTCGTTAGCCCCCGAACCATTGATGGCTACCGTGATGCCCTGTTGGATAAACTGAAAGTCTCCTCCAAAATCGGCCTTGTTACCTTTGCCATCAGGAACCGTATTGTGGAATTGTAAGAAAACGTTCCCTCCCCCCTTACACAATCTCCCAAACCTCTCTTCCCCTCAATATCTTATCGAGATCACCCCTGCCTTTGGTGGCAATGGTTTCCTGGATTTGCATGGCCATTACATCTTCGTAGCAGGCACGGTCGTTTTCATAAAATACCCCGAACGGCCTCGGGAAATGGCCCCCGTCTTTTGCGGGGTCGTCGAACATTCTTACCAGGGTTTGCGCCTTATAAAAATCCCTTTCATCATGGATCCACAGATCATCTGCACTAAAACCATCATTTATATCTACCACCACCGGCTTTAATCCATCAATACGGATGCCTTTGTTCATCGCGGCACCGAACAACAGGGGTTTACCCTGTTCGAGTAAGAGGGTCTCATCCTGCTTGCTGGCTTTTTCGGTAAATACTTCAAAAGCCCCATCATTAAAAATGTTGCAGTTCTGGTATATCTCCAGGAAGGAAGCTCCCTTGTGCTGATAAGAGCGGGTTAGCATAGCCTGCAGGTGTTTCGGGTCGCGGTCCATGCTGCGTGCTACAAAGCTCGCGTCGGCACCCATGGCCAGTGCCAGTGGGTTAAAGGGATGGTCAATACTGCCGGAAGGGGTACTTTTTGTTATTTTATTGGTTTCTGAAGTGGGTGAATACTGCCCTTTTGTTAACCCATAGATCTGGTTATTGAACAGCAAAACATTCACATCAAAATTCCTTCTTAATAAATGAATGGTATGATTACCGCCGATACTTAATCCATCTCCATCGCCTGTTACGATCCACACACTTAGCTCGGGCCTTGCCGCTTTTAACCCACTCGCCACTGCGGTTGCCCTCCCATGAATTGAGTGCATTCCATAGGTATTCATATAATAAGGAAAGCGGCTGCTGCAACCGATCCCGCTGATGATAACGATATTCTCTTTGGGAATCCCCATTCCCGGCATGATCTTCTGTACCTGCGCCAATATAGAATAATCGCCGCACCCCGGGCACCAACGAACTTCCTGGTCGGTAGCAAAATCTTTAGCGGTAAGAGCCGGCTTAGGGCTTTCTAGAATTTCTGACATGGCAGGTTTAATTAATAATTAGTAATCAGGAATTAGTAATTAAAATGAAAAGGATACAAATATCCCAATAATTACTAATTAACAATTAGTAATTATTAATTAGTACCTAGTAATTACCCCCCCTGCAGTTCTTCCCAGTATTCGGCGGCACGGCGTGTGTGGGGGATTACAATGGTTCCGCCTACAATATTGGCTACGGCGAATATTTCATACATCTCGGCTGTATTGATGCCCAGCTCATGACTCTTACCCAGGTGGTATTTAATACAATCATCGCAGCGAAGCACCATACTGGCCACCAGGCCCAGCATTTCCTTGGTCCTTTTATCCAGCGCGCCGGCCTCGTAGGTATTGGTATCCAGGTTCCATAAACGCTTCATTACCAGGTTATCCTTACTGAGTATAACTTCATTCATTTTCTCGCGGTATTCATTGAATTCTTTTACTAATTCACTCATTTTATCGGGTTTTAGAATGCAAAAATACAAAAGCGGCGGCGCGCCCCTGTTTTTCTTTGTATTTTACCTGTCCAAACACCTGATTTCTATGAAGAAGTATTTTTTACTATGTATCCTCTGCCTGGTTGCCTGTATTACCCATACCAAGGCTCAAAACGGAACAGAGCTTATCAAGGTTACCGATATGCTGAATATCAAACAACTCAGCGGTGTTGCCATCGACCCTACCGGAACCAAAGCCGTTTTTGTGGTAAATTCCATTGAACCCGATAGCGATTCCAAATGGGAGTATAAATATGTTAACCAGCTGTATATAGCGAGTCTCGACGGCTCCTCGCAGCCTAAACAGCTAACCACCCGTGAATCAGCTTCACAACCTGCCTGGAGCCCGGATGGAAAACAGCTGGCATTCATTCGTACTGTAGAGGGCAAGCCGCAGATATTCGTTTTATCATTTGACGGGGGTGAGCCTGTTCAGCTAACCCGCTTCCGGTATGGGGCGGGCAACCCTAAATGGAGCCCTGACGGCAAACAGCTGCTTTTCTCGTCCAGTATTACCCTGAAAGAGCTGTTGAAAGACACCGAGCTGAACCCCGCTAAAGAAATACCCGCCTGGCCTTACGAGAAACCGGGGTTTAGCAATAATGGTCAACTGGCAGCCAATACCGCCAGGCCCGACCCCGATGGCAGTATAGAAGAAATACGCGCTTACCTGGAGAACAATGTGAGCGACAAAAAAGCGAAGGTGATCACCAAACTTAATTTCCAGGAAGAATCTTCTACCAGTGGTGAGCTGTCTTTCAATCATTTCTTCACCATTTCTACCGACCCCGGTTCAAAACCGGTTGCTGTTACCCATGGCTTTTACCGCTTCAGTACCGCCGAGTTTACGCCAGATGGCAAACAATTGGTGATTGCGGCCGATATAGATCCTGCTGAACACCCCGACCGTTCTTTGGAATCTGCTATCTACCTGGCCAATGCAGATGGAAGTAATTTGAAACTTTTACTCGGTGCCCAGGGAAAATCTTATAGTAACCCCAAGGTTTCTCCTTCGGGAAAATGGCTTTGCTTCCAACTGGGTAATACCGGCTTTGTTGATATTCCCGTTCTGGCGATCATGCCGCTGGGAGGAAGCGAGAAAGATATTATCACCCTTGCTTTCGACAGGAACAAAAGCAGTGTCAGCTGGAGCCAGGATGAAAAATACCTGTACTTTCTCGCCCAAAGCAATGGGGGCGTTCCCGTTTATCGCGTGGAGATAAAAACAAAAAAAACAGAAGCTCTCTCTGGTCTGGACGCGGGCATCAGCAGTTATGACCTGAAAAATAACCGGCTTGTTTATGTGAAGACTGAAGTGGCGGATCCTTTCGAATTATATATGTCAGAAGCCAATGGCAGGAACCCTGTGCGGATCAGCGGCTTTCATACCAGCTGGCTGGCGGGTAAAAAGCTGAGTTTCCCTGAAAAAAGAACATTTACCAATGAAAAAGGGCTTACCGTAGAATACTGGGTGATGAAACCCGCCAATTATGAACCCGGAAAAAAATATCCCGCCATACTGGATATTCATGGCGGCCCAACAGCCATGTGGGGGCCCGGCGAAAGTTCTATGTGGCATGAGTTTCAATACTACTGCGCCAAAGGATACGCGGTTGTATATGGTAATCCGCGCGGATCGGGCGGGTATGGCGCGGAGTTTTTAAAAGCCAATATCAACGACTGGGGTGCCGGTCCTACTGCCGATGTACTTACCTCACTGGACAAAGCGGCTGCAGAAGGTTTTATTGATACAGCCAAACTGGCTGTAACCGGCGGCTCATATGCAGGTTACCTGGTTGCCTGGATCATTAGTCATGACCATCGTTTTAAAGCCGCCTGCTCACAAAGAGGCGTATACGACCTGGGCACTTTTTTTGGAGAGGGTAATGCCTGGCGGCTGGTACCCAATTACTTTGGCGGCTACCCCTGGGAGGCAGCCACAAAAGCAACCATCCTGCGCGAATCACCTATTAACTATGTAGAGAACATCCGTACACCCTATATTATTTTCCATTGCGAAAACGACTTGCGTACGGGCGTGATACAAAGTGAAATGTTATATAAAAGCCTGAAAGTACTCGGAAGGCCCGTGGAATACGTGCGCCATCCCGGCGGTACGCACGAGCTTACCCGTAGCGGAAACAACCGGCAGCGCATCGACCAGATGTTGCGGACCATGGAGTTCTTTGAGCGTTATATCAGGCATTGATGAACCATGGCCGGTGAAAGTGAAGGAATAATTCTTCTTGCTGTCATCGGCCACCCTTCATTACTTGATCAGTTTCAGCCAATCTACCACACCCAGGTATAGTTTCTGCGCTACTGCGGCGTGGAAGCTGTTGGAGATGATTCGCTTTTCATCTTCGGGATTGCTGAGAAAGGCAATTTCAACCAGGCTATTGGGGAAATCAGTGGGTTGGCTCAGGGCAAAATTGAAACTTCCCACATTTCCAAATTCGTTCAGCTTAATATCCAGCATACGGTTGAGCAGTGAAGTGGTGAGAGACCGGAACCCTATATGTTTATAGTAGGTGCTTACCCCTTTTACCAGCGTGTTATTGCTGGAGTTCAGGTGCAGGCTGATCAGCAGATCGGGGTTCTCCTGTTGCAGGAACAACACCCTGTCTTTATTATCAAATGTAGTATCGTTGCGGCGTGTCATGACAATATTCTTAACGCCTTTTTTCTTCAGGTAGGTTTCCAGTGCTTTTGCGAATAGAAGCGTGAAGTGCTTTTCTTCGGCCCTGGTATTGACGCCGCCGGCACCGCCATTGGTTCCGCCGTGACCGGCATCAATAGCGATCTTCAGGTTCTTGATATCGAGTTTTCCGGGTTGCCGCTTTACACGGATTACCAATACCTTTCCTTTGTAGCCAATGCTGTAACCCCAGTGCTGCCGGTGCTGCAGTTCAATGGTAACCCGCACCACATCATCCTCCACCTGGTTATAATACACATTCTTGATCTCCTTTAAAGAGCGTAGCTGTGTTATCCAGTTGGTATTGCTTTGCACCCCGAATATATCTACGATGATCCTGGACGGGTTGATCTCCATATAGCTTTTGTACGGCAGCTTTTCGTCCATGCTGATACCTGCGTAATCAAAAAGAGAATCTCCTTTTACACTGAAGGAGCTGGTGAGATAAAATGCTTTTTCGGTTTGCGCGCTATCCGGCTTTAGTGAGGGCTTTTCGATATACGCGGTATGGAACTTAGACAGCTGCACGTTGTACATATCTTTGGTTGAGTCTATCACCCTCAGCAAAACATTGGTATCAATATATCCCATTTTAGCACCACCCAGGCGGTCTTCTCCCAGGCCATACAACAGGGCCGGTAACCTCCCGGTTGAACGGGCCAGTATATACTTAGGGGTGGTTTGCGCCGATGCCTGGCAACATAGGATCAGTAGAAAGGCAGGTATAAGGATCTTCATCACCTGAAGATAAAAAGAAAAGGACTGAATAAAAAAACCCGGTGCTTTTGGCAACCGGGTCCCTGTATCTATTGGCTAAGATTAATCGTATTTTTTCATTTTCCTGGAGAACCAGAAATCGCGGTAGCTAACGGTAATATTGAACTGGGTATAGTTTTCCCTGATCAGCCCCTTATTGGTGGTACCTCTTTTGCCTATTTCCAGGGCTGCCTGTACGGCTACACCCGTTAATGCGGTTCTGGATAGTTCCGCGCCCGCCCCAATGGTAAGCCCATAATCAGTAAGCTGCTGTCCGTATATTCTCAGGTAGGAGTCGCTGTAAAATAATCCTGCCTGGAGATAAAACTTCTCGTACGTAGTGTTCATATAAGAGCCTTTCCTGGAATACTCCGTACCAAAAGAAAAGCGCTGGCTGTTTTCAAGTGTATATCCGATACCTGCCGCTTTTATGTCTTTCCAGCCCTGGTAACTATAGTCCAATGCAAACGTATAGGCATTATTAACGGTTGCCGCAACACCACCGGTGTACATTAACGGCAGGGTAAAATAATTGCTCTTGTAATACTGGTTATCAATCAAAACAGAATTACCCGATTTGGCCAGCAGGGAATAGTTCGCTTTCAGCTTGGTTTTATTAGCGATGGTTCCGCCGATAGAAAGGTCAACTTTATTGCTGAGTTTTGCTTTATACTGAACACCGAGTTTAACGTAAGGGTTCCCTAAAGAAATATTCCGGTTGGTAACAACGGAACTATCTGTTATCTCATCAGAAAGGCTTTCTGTTTCATCTATCTGACCAAACAGATAAGAGGTTTGAAGGCCTACTGAAAGATTTTTGGTGATAGTAAAGCTATTGGCCAGGTATGCCAGGTTAGTGCTTCCCGAACCCTGGTAATACGCATCGGTGGTAAGATTGCTGCCTTGTATGCTTTTCTTTCCGGTAAAAGAATAATTAACCGTGCTGAAGGGAAGCAGGCCAAAGCTGAGGGCCCAGCGGGGTTTTATTTTAACCGCCAATCCTATTTTTTTGAACTGAAGGTCGTTGGATGAATTTTTTGTAAGATCCGTTATCGGGCTGCCTGCATAGGTAACCGATTTATAGCGGGTGGCAAATTCAAAATAAAAGAAATGTTCATCCAGCGCGCTGTACGATGCGGGATTGGCCTGGTAAAAATAGCGGTTGGAAGAAAGTGAGATACCCGCATGTCCCATACCCGTGGTACGGTCAAAAGAACTTTTTTCAAGATCACCGATCCCGATAATGGAATAGGGGGATGTATTGTTTTGCGCATGCCCAACGGAAACTGTACAGATAAACCCCAGCACACCAAGTAATAATATTCTCATTTTGTAAAAATGTTTTATTGTACAGCCGCGTATACGATCAATAATTCCGTTTTTCCCTGGTTATTATTCTTATCTCCGATAACAATTCGGTTAAAGCGTGTTTCCAATGCCGGGCTGGGTGGTATCAGCAATAACCCATTATTATTGATCGTTCCCTCCTGCGTAAGCGCTTTAACATAAGCGGTTACATCATAGGCGTAGTTGGTATTCTCTCCGTAAAGGTAATCTACCACCAGGCTTCCGGTTTGTGCCGATGCTGTTCCGTTAACCACATAAGCCAGGTCATCTCCTATCAGGTTCAGTTGGGTGGTAGACGATAAACGCAGCAATGGGGGCAGGTCGATCGAGGGTGTATAGCTACCCCTGATGGGTCTTACTACCAGGGTGGCTTTTAATATTTTGGCAAAATGATTAAGCTTCAGCACATCCCTTACCGAGGGGAAACGGATTTTCACCATAGCTCCCGTTATGTAAGAAGAAAATGACATATTACCGGTTGCGCTGCTGGGTAACTGGCGAACAGTGGCCAGATTTTTTAGTACGGTGGCCGACCGGTCAACCGTAATATTATTAAAGTGATGGCTCTTATTGGCCATTTTAAAGTCGAACGATTTGTTTTGCAGGAATAATCCCGGTAACTTATAATACAGCCGCATCACGATACTGTCTTTCGCGCCAAAAATAACGGGGCTGTTGGCGGGAGAGCTCAGGCGGAGACCTTTCAGGTATTCCAGGAAAAATGTTGTAGACTGAAGATCGGGATCATTCGGTGTTTTGAGCTTGGTTAACAGTGCGCGGCCAAATGCGTCGTTCAGGCGTATCTTAACCGAATCGCTTCGCAGGGGCAATACTTTAAAATCTTTTGAGCCGATGGGTGCGGCATCAACGCTGAAAGTTTGGGTATTGTGGATGATACTCAAATTAGATTCGTAACCTGTTATGGCCTGGTTAACACGATGAACATCCACATGAACGGTTTTGGAAGTGTCGCCATAATAAGATTTATCCGGCAATACCAGCAGCGCGATAGAATCGAAAGTAGCGGTGGCGAAAGAATCGGCTACCACCGGCAGCGTTGGGGGTGCCAGGTCGAAATAATTTTTAACGCTCACCTGCCCGAAATAAGGGTCGGTATAACCTCCTATCAGCGAAACCCCTTTACCGGATGTAACAAAAGAATCTACCAATACCGTAGAGATATCGGCCGTAAATGAGTCTGTTTTAATGATTTGTGTATAGCCATTGTCTATGAACTCATCACCGAACTGAACGTCTACTTTTTTACAGGCAAACCAGGCAAAAGATAAAAAAAGCAGGAAAAGAATCGGTAATTTTTTAGACATCAGAATTCGGTTGTGTTGCTATAGGGAACGAGAATTTTTTGTTACAACGCACAATAATAGACAGTAGGCCTGTTACAGAATTGTTAGTATGGATTAATACATGGTTTAGGCCGATGAGCGGTATAAATTTATCTGCAAAAACCAAAAAATACGCTACCTTTGCATTTTTAATTAATTTGAGGCTATCACCTGTTAAAAATCGGGTCTTGAAAAACATTCGCAGACAAATATAGGTCATTCGTCTTTGAATAGATATCGAAAATCCATTTTAACGATTTAGCGAAAGCGCAGGCAGATAATTTCAGGCAAAATTTCATTCATGAAGCAACTTAAGTACTATTTCTTTTTACCGGTAAGTGTTGTGCTGATACTGGTTTCCTGCAGTAAAGATTCGACTTCCACAGACATTACTAGTGGCAACTTTATCAAGCGTTCTGAGTTTGAGGGAAATGCCCGCACAGAGGCTGTTTCATTTACAATTGGTGACACATCTTATATAGGTACCGGGTACGATGGTACCAATCGTTACGTTGATTTCTGGGCCTATGATCCGGTTAAGAATTTCTGGATTCAGCGTGCCCAGTTTCCGGGTGTAGCCCGTAACTCCGCTGTAGGTTTTGCAGTGGGAACGAAGGGGTATATTGCTACCGGTTATGATGGTCTTAACCGCCTGAATGATAACTGGGAGTACAACTCGGCCAATAATACCTGGACCCGTAAAGCAGATTTTGGCGGTTCACCCCGGTACGATGCGGTTGCATTTGGTATCAATGATAAAGGATATATATCTACCGGTTTTGACGGCGGACATACCAAAGATCTTTGGGAATTTACTCCTGCTACCAATACCTGGGCACAAAGGGTAAGTCTCGGCGGCAGCAAACGTTCCGGCGCGGTTGCCTTTGTTTACAATAACAAAGCTTATGTGGTTACCGGTATTAATAATGGCCAGGCAGTAACTGATTTCTGGGTGTATGATCCGGCCAATGCCTCCAGCTGGACTCAGTTAAGGGACATTACCAATATAAGTTCTGAAAGTTATGATGACCTGTATACCACTATCGCCCGTAGCCAGGCAGTTGCTTTTGTAATCGGCAGCAAGGCTTATGTAACTGTTGGCGAAAACGGCAGCTATCTTAAGAACACATGGGAATATGATTTTGCGGGCGATTCCTGGACAGAAAAAACACCGTATGAGCGCAGTGAAAGAAGCGGTGCTGTTGGTTTCTCAGTAAAAGGAAGAGGGTATGTTGCCTGCGGAAGAAACAGCACGTACTACTTTGATGATATTGATGAGTTCCAACCCGATATCACCAAGAACACCAATGATTAAAAAGTACTGGATATACGGCCTGTTTGTTTTTGCCGTAGCGTTTTTTATCTATAAACGGGTTTTACATACACCAAAACGTGCTGACCAGGTTGAATTATCAGTCAAAACGTTTGAAACAGGGATCGGCTGGGGATATGATGTTTATACCAACGATTCGCTGTATATCCACCAGGAATTCATTCCGGCTATTGAAGGCAGGAAGGGATTTGCCAGCGAAGCAGATGCAAAGAAAATAGCCAACCTGGCGATCACAAAAATGAAACACAATAAACTGCCGGTCATACTGGTATCAGACCTCGACAGTTGTAAAATAAGCAGGTAACGCTGCTAAAAAGCAATCATAAAAAAACTCTTAGTTCATCACTAAGAGTTTTTTTGTATCATCTCGTCCAGCAGCTGCCGGTAGGCATGCCCGATGGGAATGGTATAGGTTCCGATGGTTATTTCATTGCGGCTGATGGTATCTACCTGGCCCAGCGACACGATATAGGACCGGTGTACCCGAACAAATGCGCTTTCGGGGAGTTTATTCTCAAAATCCTTTAAATTCTGCAAAGTGGTTAGTGGCGACACTTTGCCCTTCAGAAAAACCTGGGTATAATCCCGCAATCCCGACAGGAAAAGGATATCTGACAGATTGATGCGGATAAGTTTGTATTCCGATTTGATAAAGATATACTCCCGGGCCGGGCCGGCTGGATAGGTTTGCTGTGTCATATAATGACCAATAGTTTGTAATAATGAGAAAACCCGTTCATAGCTGAACGAGTTGTCGAGATAGGCGAAGATATTCCTGTGCAGGGCTGCCGGGGCGGCAGCGGGTTCGGCACCCAGGCACACCCATATAGCCGGCTTTGATTCTTCCTTTGCCAGCTTCTCCAATACGGTTAACCCGGCTATCACTACATCGCAACGGCTTTCGTGCAGGGCACTACCGGCTTCAGCCAGCCCTGGAAATACACCTGTTACTGAAACGCCGGGCGTAGCTGCCAGGTAATCCTGTAAAAGCAAGGCGTTTTTACGGTTATCATGAACGATAACGATCTTCCTCATGATTGCAGTTGTACAAATGTTCGCTTATATATACCGGGTACAAGACCCTAAATTGACCCAAAAAAAGAATAACCTAATGTTAAAAAGGCAAAAAAAAACCTCATTGTTTCGACAACAATGAGGCCTTATTTTAGCAAGCAATCGTAAAATAATCATCAAATATTAGGAAAGTTTATCAAACTGACTAATTTTTTTAACAGTTTTTTACAGTAAATAGCCATTATCTGCCACTAAACGGTCGGAAATACGCCTCCGGGCGTCTTTTGTGTTGTACGGATCCACTTTGGTAAAGCGTTTCAGGCCTATATGCATCATCCTTAGCTCATCTCCCTCGGCAAAACTATTCAGTGCGTCTTTCCCGGCTTTATTGATCCGGTCGGCGGCATCATATATATAGGTCCGGGTGATGTCTGCCTGTATACCGGCGGCCGCCTCTCCTCTTTCGGTGGTAAGCTTGATCAGCCTCAGCAAGGCACTTTCCGCGTTAAATACCTCGATGGCCATATCCGCAATATTCATCAGTACTTCCTGTTCCTTGTCAAGCTGCATCATCAACTTCTGAACGGCGGCACCGGCCACCATCAGGATAGCTTTCTTAAAATTGGCTACATATTTCAGCTCTTTGGCAAATGCGCCCTCTTCTTCCGCTCCAAAATCCGGAATGCTCATCAGTTCTTTCTGCACCGCCATAGCCGGGCCCATCAGGTCGAGTTTGCCTTTCATGGCGCGTTTGAGTACCATATCCACGGTTAACAGCCGGTTGATCTCATTGGTGCCTTCGTAAATCCGGTTGATGCGGCTGTCGCGGTAGGCCCTTGAAATAGGGTATTCATCGCTGAACCCATTACCGCCATGGATCTGTACGCCTTCATCCACCACAAAATCCAGTACCTCGCTTCCATATACTTTCAGGATCGAGCATTCGATGGCGTACTCTTCCGCGGCACCCAAAAGTGCTTCGGCAAAGGTCTTTCCATAGGCCAGCAGCTCCTGCTCCTTATGGTCTATCCATTTGGCGGTACGGAATAATGCACTTTCGCAAACCCACATGCGTACAGCCATCTCGGCCATTTTATGCCGGATCGCACCAAACTTGGCAATGGGCAGTTTAAACTGTTCGCGGGTTTTGGCATACTGAACCGCCAGTGTTGCCGATCTTTTGGAACCACCCAAAGCTGCTGCGCATAGTTTAAGCCGGCCAATGTTGAGGATATTAAAAGCAATCAGGTGTCCCTTGCCAATTTCACCCAGCACATTCTCTACCGGAACTTTGCAATCCTGGAAATAGAGCTGCACGGTAGACGATCCCTTGATTCCCATCTTATGCTCTTCGGGACCGCGCGTAAAACCTTCAAAATCGCGCTCAACAATAAACCCGGTAAATTTATCGCCATCCACTTTTGCAAACACAGTATATACATCCGCAAAACCGCCATTGGTAATCCAGCATTTTTGTCCGTTCAGCAGGTAGTACTTTCCGTCTTCACTCAGTTTCGCCGTTGTTTTTGCCCCCAGGGCATCACTTCCACTATTAGGCTCCGTTAACCCGTAAGCGCCCTTCCATTCACCCGAAGCCAGTTTGGGAATATACTTGTCTTTCTGTGCATCTGTACCAAAATACAATATCGGCAAGGTACCGATGCCGGTATGCGCCGCTACCGCCACGGAAAAAGAATAGCCGCCACCCAGGCCCTCGTTTACAATGGTAGACGTAATAAAATCTTTACCCAGGCCCCCATACTGTTCAGGGAAGGAAGTGGATAAAAGTCCCTGTTCTCCCGCTTTTTCAAGCAGCGAAGGCATCAGGCCCGGCTCCATTTTATCTATGCGGTCGATGATGGGAAGTATTTCAGCCTCCAAAAACTGGGAACACATATCCATCACCATTTTCTGCTCCTCATCAAACTCTTCCGGAATAAATGTGCCGGCGGCATCGCTTTCCCTGATGATCCATTCCCCGCCTTTGAGTGCTGTGGTTTGTGTAGTGGGTTCCATATTATTGGTTTATTAGTTTATTGGTTTTTGGTTTATGATCGCGGATTTCGCAGATTGGTTTATGATGGGTGAAAGGCAGAATTCAAAATTTAAAATTCAAAATTTAAAAGTCAAAAGTCATGTTTTAAAGCTCACAGCTCGCGGCTTGCGGCTCACGGCTTTCTTACGTGAGATTATCATATACGCGCTGAAATACCGATTTAACTACCTCTATCTCATCCTTGTTAACGCCTATCAGGGCCTCGTTCATGGTCTGGTTGGCGATCAGGATGGTTTTTTCCTGCAGGTCCCGGGCGGCATCTGTAAGGCAAACCAGGTTAATGCGGCGGTCTGACTGGGATGCGATCCGTTTCACCAGTTTTTGCTTTTCCAGGTTATCAATCAGCCTCGTAATACTTGGCTTATCCCTGAAAGTACGGGTGCAAAGCTCCTGCTGGCTCAGGCAGTCTTCTTTCCACAAATGAAACAACACACTCCATTGCTCAATGGTAATCTCAAGACCGGCGGCCCTGAAATTCTTCTGCAAACGCCTGGCAACCGCTGTTGAAGCCACCCCATTGATCACACTGTAAAGTTCCCCTCTTCTAAATTGGTTGTTGGACATATAGTTAGTTATGCAACTAATTTCAAAATAAGACAGTTTTGATGAAATAACCAAACTTATCTTTACCCCATGTACTGGCCCCTGATTACTATTACCACTGTTTTGCTGCTGGGATACTGTGTACTGATTCTTTTGTACCGGCAGTGGTTTCTCCGGTTGCCCTTATTTGTTCCGGCGGCGGGGGGAAACGGAGGCACAACCCGGTTTTCGGTTATTATTCCGGCCCGGAATGAGGAAGATAATATTACCGCCTGCCTGCTATCGATCCTGAAACAGGATTACAAGGGGGATGCCTATGAGGTGATAGTAATCAATGACCATTCAACCGACAAAACGGAGGAGATCGTTATTGCGCTGCAACAGCATCATAGCAACCTGCGCCTCCTGAACCTGAGGGATTACCTGGATGGGAGGGAGCTGAACGCATATAAGAAAAAGGCGATTGAGCTGGCGATTTCGGAAGCGGGTGGCGACTGGATCGTTACCACCGATGCGGATTGTACGGTGGGACCGCAATGGCTTTCCACATTGAACCAGTTCATTGATAGAACCGATCCTGTTTTTGTGGCGGCACCTGTTATGTTCACCAATAAGGGAAGTTTTTTATCTGTGTTTCAATTGCTGGATTTTATCAGCCTGCAGGGCATTACCGCGGCGGCTGTGTCGGCCGGGTACCATACCATGTGCAATGGTGCCAATATCGCCTACCGGAAAGACGCATTCTATGCGGTGGGACAATTTAAAGGGATAGATACCATTGCAAGTGGTGACGATATGCTGTTGATGCATAAAATAAAAATGGCTTACCCGGGAAGGATTGGCTATTTATTTGCCAGGGAATCCATTGTTCGAACGGAGCCGATGTATACCTGGAGCGGTTTTATTAACCAGCGGATACGGTGGGCCAGTAAGGCCGATCAGTACCGTGACCGAAGTATTTTCTGGACACTGGTGCTGGTGTATACCCTGAATGCAGCCCTGCTTTTCCTGTTGGCAACGGGGTTGTTCTATGAGAATGGATTGTCTAACTGGCTGTTACTGGTGGCTGCGAAAACGATCGTAGAACTGAGTTTTATGATCCCGGTAGCCAGATTTTACGGACAGGCAGCAAGCTTGGTATGGTTCCCATTCATGCAACCGCTGCATATTCTCTACACGGTAGTGGCGGGCTGGCTGGGAAAGTTTGGCACCTACCGGTGGAAGGGTAGGGCGGTGAAATGATTGCGGATTTCGGATTACGGATTACGGATTTATATCCTCTGTTTCCGGCCACCAGGCATAGATCATAACGGGAATCAGGGCGAAAATTGAGATGAAAAATGATAACAGGCGTTTCATAGTTTGGATTTGGTTTGTTGGTTGGATACTATTTTCATGCCGGGGTTTAATAGGGTTGCTATAATCCCGGTAAACAGGTATTCTTTGAGGATGAAAACTTTATTACTTAATTTCCGCTTGTGTTAATGCGTAACCTTTCTTCCCCATTTGCAAAACGTTTGCTGGCAAACAAGGGAGCTTCCTTTGGTTTGATACTGATTGTACTGAGTATGCTGCTTGCGGTGTTCTGTTATTTTGTCTCGCCCGATCCCTCTCCCCATGCTAACCGTATGATTCCCGAGATAGGCAGCAAGCCTCCGGGGTTCAGCATTACCCTGCTTCGCGTGAAGCGTGATAAAATAGTAATGCGCAAAAGTTTTTTCGCCAGGATGCTGAATGGTACGGAAGAAACCTATCAATATATACCGGTTACCAGCTACCAGGCTAACGGCGACAGTATTAGCTACCAGAAATTTGTGGACGATGGCATAACCGAAAAAGGCAGTATCCCCCGTACACTTGCCGGTGATCCGGCGGCAACAAGGGTTACTTATTACCTGGGTACCGATAATTTTGGGCGGGATATTCTCAGCCGCCTGCTGATTGGGGTTAGGGTAAGTTTGAGTGTGGGGTTGATAGCCGTATTGATATCGCTTACCATCGGCATCATACTGGGTGCCCTGGCAGGATATTTCAGGGGATGGGTGGATGATGTTATCATGTGGTTTATTAATGTGGTTTGGAGTATCCCTACCCTCTTACTCGTTTTTGCCATTACGCTGGCATTAGGTAAAGGGTTCTGGCAGGTGTTTATCGCGGTGGGATTAACCATGTGGGTGAATGTGGCCCGCCTGGTTAGAGGGCAGGTGCTGGCCGTGCGGGAACTGGAATATATTGAAGCAACTAAAGCACTCGGTTATTCCCACCTGCGTGCCATCGTAAAGCATATACTGCCCAATATCCTTGGCCCGGTGATGGTAATTGCAGCAGGCAATTTCGCATCGGCCATAGTAATAGAAGCCGGTCTCAGCTTTCTTGGCGTTGGGGTTCAGCCTCCGCAGCCGAGTTGGGGACTGATGATAAAAGAAAACTACAACTTCATCATCACCCATAATCCCGCCCTGGCCCTGGCCCCCGGTATCGCCATCATGCTTTTAGTGCTGGCGTTTAACCTGTTTGGAAACGGGTTGAGAGATGCTTTGAATGTGAAGGGAAAAATTTGAAAAGGTGGCAATTTGAAAATTTGAAAATGAACCTCGCGATATCCTTTGCTTTTATAGCCGGATAAAAACATTTTCAAATTGCCACATTTTCAAATTTTCAAATTACTCCCCGTCAGCTCTCGCAGCAATTACCACATTCCGTACCAGGCTTTCTTCGAGGGATATAAATGTTTCGGTTCGTTCAATCCCTTTAATTTTCTGGAGCTCGTCGTGCAAAACATAGCGAAGCTGCTGAATGTCTTTGCAAACGATCTCGGCAAACATGCTGTAATTGCCGGTGGTGTAATTAAGGCGTACGATCTGAGGTATTTTTTTAAGCTGGGCGGCCACAGAGTCGTATAAAGAGCTTTTTTCGAGGTAGATCCCAATAAAAGCGATCACATCGTAGCCCAAAGATTTGAGGTCTACGGATAATTTTTTACCTTTAACCACATTCAGTTCTTCCAGCTTCTTAATACGAACGTGAATGGTTCCGCCGGAGACAAAAAGTTTCTTTCCCAGGTCGGCATAAGAGATCTCAGCATCTTCCATCATTTCCTGGATGATCTGGAGATCCAATTTGTCAAGATTCAATTTAGCAGACATATTGATCCTTATTTTTAAATATATTCTAACAATATAGCAATATTATTGAACAATCTCTATATTATCTAATTATTTATTAAATTATTTACAAGATTCAGCACTTTTCCCATAGATTTGTATTGTCAAAGCGGCCGATAACCGTTTCAGATGGTAACCAGTTCTTATCAAATACTGTGGGGTGATGAAATTTTTGGCAGACATGCCCTCTTGTCTCGGGGGTGAGGATAACAGGACAAACGTAGTGTAGAGCCGCGCGGGTAGCAATATCCGGGCGACCAGGGTCGACCACTCAACTTTGCGCTATAGCTAACTGCCTCGTGGAGGTTCGATCCCTCCCCCTACAGCTTTAACATTTTATTAAGCGTTGTAAATCAATAATTTACAACGCTTTTTTTATTTTGGGGTAAGCATTGGAGGAAAGATTTTTTAAAACAGAGAAAACAATAAGTAGTTCATTATCAATAATTTGGGTAGAAATTTCCGTCAGGCTTGCAGAAAATTGATAGGTTCGACTCCGCCAATTACAGTGCGTACACTCTGAACCTGACTCTACTATCACTTTGGATTCTTGTCAATTTGATGGGATTTTTGATGAGGTCATTCATTAATAACTTTCTCAATTCTATAATATACTTCCAACGTTCCGAGCTGGCAGATATCAACTTCAGTCCGTCCCATTAATGCTATTGCAATTGGCGATCGGTGATATACAGTTATTACACCCGCAGCATCTTTTTTCTTATCGTTGTGCTCGTTGCTACTAAACCTGAGTGTTAGCGTTTCGTTTTGTAATGTCTTTACGGTTACCAATGAATGTATTCCTACCAGTTTCGAAAGATCTGCATGTTGAGTAACCGGTTCGACCAATACATCGTCGAAGACGCTGTCGACTACAGCCTCTTGCTTAGCCTTTTCGTTGTGGTCGTAGTCATAGATGAACGAAACCATTTTCTTCAGCTCCTTTATAGGATTATACCACCAATTAGTTGACCATATACGCACGAATGTGAATCCGAACTGTTCGATCTGTTGTTGCCGGAAAACATCCCATGCATAGGCTTCAGTGCTGCTATGGAAAGCCGCACCATCACACTCAAGGGCAATCACCGGCTGATTAGTTATTTTCGAAAGGACTACCATATCTATGCGGAACCCACCGACACGATACTGTTGAACAATGCGTTCCTGACCTATATGTTCAGCAAGTCTATAATATACCTCGTCTTCAAAAGGAGATTCGGATCCAGGTGCATCATATTCAATATCGAACTTAGTAGATTCGCAGTTCTCGTACAACTGGTCTAGTATACTGCGAGCTGTCGGAGTATCACGGTTACTAATTGCTTTTGCATACGCCAAATATGCATAAAACACCGCCCGTCCATTGTTCCGCATTTCCTGAAGAAACACAGGATACTTGTTGTAGTATTCTGCTGGGACAGACGTACATACAAATAGGCGGAACTTCGCCCGCGTGATGATTACGTTCAGCAGTTTGTAACCGATGCCCTGTGAAATAGAACCAAAGCTTTGCCGGAAACTACTGTCAGCCCGCCTGCCATAGGTGGTGGAAAGAATAATAATATCTCGCTCATCTCCCTGGATATTTTCAAGGTTCTTGACGAACAGATCTTCACCTAAATCCGCAATCTTCTTATTATGTGCCGGGTTCAATTGCCGGGCTTTGATGATCTCTTCCAGGATCAATTCTCTCTGATAAATATTAAATGTCGCGATACCTACGCTGGGGTATTTACCATTTGAAAGCGGTTTGATATGATTTAGCAAAATGCTCACGACCTGTTTTGCTTCATCCCTATTCATCTGGTCTTCATATAGACCATTTACTTCGATAAAATGTATCGGGCAATACGCGTGCTTGGCCGGCATTGGTACCAGCCGACGTCCATAAAAAGCACTATTGGAAAATTCTATTAGTGCAGGGTGCTGTGAGCGGTAATGTATCTTCAGGTAAGACGGCTTATAGCCTTTTTTTTCTGCATACTCCAACAGCGATTCACTGTCGGCAAGATTAATCGCAGTATCGGCTTTCCTGAAACTTTCAACGGTTTCTTCATCATCTTCCATATCCTCCTCCGACGGATCCAGAACAGCTCTGGCCCCTAAAAAATAATTCGATGGTGGCATCTGCTGGCTGTCACCTGAAACAATCCTGATTTTGCCACGCAATAGGGCAGGATACGTGTCTTCAATACGCAACTGGCTTGCTTCATCAAAGATTACGATATCAAAAAGCCCTTCCGTTAAAGGCAACAGCGAACTGCAAACTGTAGGACTTACCATTAGTACAGGGTAAAAATCTGTGAAGAGCTCGAACTCCGATTTAATGATCTTGCGCAGTGAATTACGCCGCTCGCCTTTCTTTCCTTTTTTATTAAAGAGGCTGATGGGATTAATACCGCTACGCGTTAGCTCACGGATTGACTGATATTGCCGCTTCTGCCAGTTATAAACAATACTCTTTACTTGCTTGTCCTTCAGTTCAGCGCCAGCCCTAATAAAGTCCATGATCTTATCATCGTTCTTGGGGAGATGGTTATGTTCCTTGGCAGCGAGCAACCAGTTCAAATACCAGCATTCAAATGCAATATCCCATTCTTCAATACCATTTTCCACCATGACGCCAATCGTCCGATATTCGGCTTCAGTCAGATTTTTTACAAAGAGACGCCAATCAAAATAACCCCTGAAGTCACGCAAGTACTCTAGAAGCATCGTTGATCGTACTCGTATATTAGCCACCGATTCCGAAGATTTTTTGAGCGTATTATCCTGCTGCTTTTCCTCTTTGAACAAGGAGATAGAATTGAGTTCTCCGACCAACTCCTTTAACTTCCCGAACAAGGCTAGATTGTCAATTCGCAGTTGCGCATAGGTTTCTCGAATCTCTGTAATCTTCGCAGCATTGTGTTGAATTTCACGCTGTAACTCCTCAATTCTTTCACAAATACTATTTAATTCAGTTGTGTACCTTGATGAGGTACCAATTACATTTACGATTTCCTCCTGCTGTTGATGGAAAGCCTGGATAGTAGTTGTGATCTGCTTTTCCTTGCCTTTAAATACTGGATGCAGGTTATGTACGCTTACATTGGCAAGGTAAGAACGTATGTATCCAGGCGTTTCTTTGTGCCAGAGTACAACAGCTTTTGATAATGATTTTACATTATCGACCAGTATGGAAAAATGCTTGATATCGGTCTGCGGATATTCATGTACAATATATTCTTCTTTTGCATGTGCATGCCGGATAGCGGATAACCTTAACACCATTTCTTCTCTTCCTACCTTGATAGCTTTATATTTTCTGAAAACAATACCAAGTCCATTAGTCAATAACCGACTGAAACCGTCGTTTTTCAAAAAGAAAGGACCGTATTTCGTTACATTGTACTCTGAAAATGACTGGTAACTTTCCGTTAAGCCGACAAGTGAATCATGGTAAGCTTGATAGTGTGTCTGTAGTTCAGTTTCATAATCCCGTATCAGTTGCTGGATGTCATTCTTTGAAGCGAGGAGTTGCTCTTTACCCCGCGACAGAACCTCCTCCAGCGCTTGCTTATCGGGTTGTTCGGGATAATCTGCGCAGTTATTTCCAAGCATAAGAGGCACAAAACTTTCGACAGATATTTTTACATGGGCTGGATACTGATGAAAACATTCTGACAGCCATTGAGAGTGCTTTCCGGAAAGTTGCAGCATATCCTCACATAACTTTGAAGCTTGACTGGCAAATCCAGCGAGTTTATCCTGCAAAAAGGTTTTGACCGCATGATAATTTCGTTGCCCGAACACATCATCATGGAGTTGATCAAGCGGATGCTCTAGAGTTCCTACTTCACTGTATAATTTTTTTGCTTCTCGCAATACAGCGGCCGTCTCCGCAAGTTCATTAGAATCCGCATTGAAACTAAACCATTCTTGTGCGATCTTTCCACCGATCGCTTCTGGATCCACATGCTTTTGTCGCCTCAGGTATTCACCCACCAGATCTGTCCACCGTTTGCCTTGATACAAGTCTTCATCAAGACAGCTATGCTGTTCATTAATTTCTGCCGCAAGTTTTTCAGCAACTAGGGTGGCATGTGTATAGGCCGTATCGCCAAAGGAACTGAATTGTTCGATCGTCTGCAATCTGTCACGCACAGAACCAACGATGGCATCTCTGTCCTTGCTAATATCCTCTATCACCGCAGCCAGCGCACCAATCTGTTCATTCTCCCGAGTGAGATTCTCTTTTATAACTGAAAGCGCGGTTTTCTTTTCACATACTACTAAACATTTCTTGCCGTTGGCGATGGCATTTGTAATCAGGGCTGTCAGTGATTGGCTTTTACCGGTCCCGGGCGGCCCCTGGATGATCTTCCTGGGCTCGGTTCCAAGTGTTGTTAGTATTTCCTGTTGTGTAGGATCGGTTTTTACAGCACTAAAAGGTGAACCGCCGAAGGGTTCGATTACTAAATCATCGAAACTGAATTCGCTCATGCGTTCTATTAGCCTGTCGATATCGCTGATGATGCTTTCTTTCTGCGACCTGAATAGGCCAAATACGCCTCCCATACAAATCCAGGCGCTGTTGTTGCTGATAGCGTCAAATTCCTTGGCATCGGGAAGCCTAGATATTGCAGACCGGAATTTTTCCTCCAAAGACTGCCGGGTATTTTCCGAATATGCGTTTAGTGCACGCAATACTGTAACACATTCACCCAGTAGTTCGTCAGGGTCGATAATCATGTCTTCCAGCAGCTCTTCGTTGATCTGCGGGATGGTAATGCCATCATCATTTTTAATGAAGGATAGCAATACCTCGTTTAGTCCGACTGAATGGACCTCTTCATCTACGATCTTACCCTGTTCATTTTTTATCTTGTTTCGGAGAAGTGACCAGCTATTAACCTTATTAGGTGATTTAACAATTTCTAGGGGCCAAATAAACAACGGCGCTTTGATTAGCTTGGTGTTATCAGTTTTGGAACGTTTTATCAGCAAGGGATAACCAAAGCCGAAGGTCTTTATACCGTGTTCCTTGAAGTTGTCTTCATTCTCGTTACAGATTGAGTTAAGCCTCTTGGAAAGTTGACCCAGTCTCTTCTGTTGCTCATCACTAATAGTATTCAGGTCGAAAGCGTCAAAGGATAGTTTAAATTCAAACACGGCCTTTGTGAGTAATGTATCCAGAAACTGCCGCGCAAGTCCTGTCTCGATCTCATCCAAACCCGCGAGATCAAGCCTTGTAACTAGCCTGCCTGGCAACGCGTTCAGGTGGATAGATCTGGAATTGCCTCCCTTAAGCTTATCACGCAATGCCTTAAGAAAAATGAGGTCGGACATAGTTTGGTTTTGGTCTGTCAAATAAATATAACTAATTGTTAGGCTGATTACAATAGCCTAAGCATCTCCACAACATACCCATGCGTGATCCGTTCCTGCTCGAGCCTCTTACCCTCTCTCACGCAATATTGATAAACCGCTTCTTCTGTTCCGGTTAGATTGGGCAAGGTTTTCCCTCGCCACTTTACGTTCACAATAAACGTGCTGAATCTCTTCAATACCTCTTTATTCATAAGGAAGCTGAGTGCATTAGGGTAACGCGCTCGTATCATGTTCAACATTTCGAAGCCTGCTGCGTCTAAGTCGAACCAGCAATACAATTCAGTTCGATCCAGCCAATTAAAGTGATGCGTCAACCGACTCTTAAATCCTTCGCCGAAAATGGCCACCGAATCCTCCACCTTGGGAAAACTCAAAAAACAGGATTGGTTCTCGATCAGGAACACTCGCTTAGGTACCCAGTTCAGGAAAGCAGCATCCTCTAATGTAAGCGCACATTCGTCATAGCCTAGCGTTTCGCGCAATGAGTCATCCAGTATACGTATTTGTGTGTACACACCTGGCTTCTTTAACCGGTACCTAGAAACAAAGTCGGACGCAGTAAAATCAACAGCATCCGTTGGTAAAATTAGGTCAAGTAGTTTCTTCAGCACACCACTGTGTTGTTCAATAAATTTCGAGTGCACTTCGATCGGCAGTTCACGCAGATAGTAGTGCGCATTAATCGGGTTCGCAGCGAAATATTGCAATACGCATGTGATCCCTGTCATGCTTTCATAGTATTCAGATAATAAGGCAGTATTTGCATCCGCCCATTCTTTCAGTGAGGGGAAAGCTGCGACGAGCAACGCACGACTCTCAACTATCCGGTCATACTCTTTTCGCCGTTTTACAAAAAACAGGTAGTCATCCAGAGATTCAAAATAGATGCGAGCCGGCACTTTCTGCAAAACTCCTCCTATTCGTTGCTGCCTCCATCCGATACTATATCCCTGTTCCTTCATCTCTTTGGATTGTTCCACTAGCGGCTGTATCGCAGCCTTCCAATCACTTAAGTTCAGCCCCTCGAAACGCTTATTTCCAGGTATCGGTAGTGGAAACACAGCATCACCCCGGAACATCCTGGACACGGTCTTGTAAAAAATACCGTCAGTCTTTTGTTTCAGTTCTTCAATTGTGATCATGATCTTTTTCACCAAGTTGGCGGAATTCTTCTTTTCTTGTCTGATATTCCTCCAGCGTCAGGTTATACACGTTTGAATATTTTTTATCTTTTATTTCCACAAAATGTACGGCATTGATATACTCCTCGGCAATAGATATCTTATCTAGTGGTGTAACGACGAGCAATTGCAGGTCCAATTGTGCACAGAACTTCATCAGAAATTCGCTTTTTTCCGGGTCCAGTTTACTGAAAGCTTCATCCACCGTAATGAATCGAAGGCTCTTATGGGCTCTCAACGAAGAAAAGATTCCAAATTGGTGGGCAATGGCCGCGCCGAGTATTGCATACGTGAACTGCGCTTTCTGTCCGCCTGAATAACTGGCCGTATCCTCATGAAACTGCCCCGGTTTATGATCGGTGCTTGAAAATTCCCGTGCGTTAAAGACAAGACGATTGCGTACATCGGTTACCTTTCGGCGCCAAACTTCTTCCTTTTTCAATTCATCAATCAGAGTCTTAATCTTCAAAAAAACACTGTCTCTGTAAGCCTCTTCCTTTTGTGAGGCAAACGTAGCATAGTCAGGGACAGCTTCTTTTAATTTTTCCCGGAACTCCCGTACCTGCTGATCTTTTGATGGCCGGCATTCAAGCTGGAGATATGTCTCCGGCTGTTGGTTGAAACTGATTTTCTTCAAAGGCTGATTCAGGTCGTCGATCATCTCTCGTATCTTATCTTCCTCGTGATTCATCCATTCCCGGAAATTAGTCAGCGCGTCCACCATGCTGTTGTCCATATAATCACGGAACCGCTTTTTATTCTCCACCAATCGCTGCAGCTTAATCGTTTGATACAGGTCCTCGAGTTCATGTATGCTACCGATATCCTGATTCAGGTTCATCACATCGCCCTCCCATTCTGGAAATTCGAGAAGAATTGCCGGAGATGGATTAACAAATAAGCCAATAAGTTTGAGTATCCTTTCACGTACCGAAGCAAGTTCATTGCGTATGCCTGAACCTTTTTTTTGCAAGGCAACATGCAGGGTAGTTATGATCTTGCCCAATTCCTCCACCGACCTTGGCAGTATGCTCGTCTGCAATGCCTCTTCCAAGAAAGCTACCGACATTTGTCTTCCCTGCTCACTCAATTCATCAAAGATCAATTCCAACCTGCGTTCCGATTCCTTTGTATACTGTTTTTTAAGCAAACCTGTCTGAACCCCGTTATCCTTCTCCTGTTCACGCAATCTTTTAAGCGCCTCCTCGCAGGTTTTCAGCTGCTGCACCACCACCTGGTACTTATCCGAGGACTCCATCAGCTGTTTGATCTGTGCCTTGATAACTTCTATCTGTCTGGCATGTTGTACATGATCGATGTCTTGAAAAGTCGAAATCGCAAGCAGTAGTGTTGCGTGCTTTTTCTGCGCTTCCAACTTTGATATTTGCGGTGTAATCGCATCCAGTTCCTGCTGTAGTTCAACAACAAAGCGATCCTTCTCTTTTTTCGAATCATACAGCAACCGTATTAGGCTTTTATTCTCCCATCCAAGCCGGTACTGTAGGCCATTCCATCTGTTCGGCCGATCGTCTTTTTCATGCCGGTTCCCGCTACGCACCAATCCTTTGGATGTGATTGCCATTGTAGCATCCTGAAATACTTCCATATTGTCGGTACAGGTGTAATTATACCGGAGAACAAGCTGGTTTTCCAACCACTGTAAGTACGGTGTATCTTCTTTGAAGTCTAGTTTTTGAAGCATCGAATCTTCGTTGTTCGGCCATCTCTGGGTGTTGGTAATTCTTTCCTCCACACGTTGGTATACAAGTCTTGTCCCAAGGTTTCGTCCATGTACATATTCGTTTACGCGTTTATGATATTTTACGGGGACCAACAGTTGCGTCGCAAAGCCGTGCAGCACCCGTTCGATACTTTGTTCCCATTTCAGGCATTCCGGTTTAACTTGCATCAATTCGCCCACGAAAGGTAGTATCTCTTCCGTTACTTCCAGCAGCTCTATAAGTTCCTCCCGGATCTGTATAAGATCCTGCGGCATGCGATTCCGTCGCTTTGCCAGCGAATCCATCTCCGCCTGCAGATCATTTATAGAAGCTTTGAGGTCTGTGATTTTCATTCTTCCCGTGAATTTCTTCCCGTTCAATTCCTCCAATTGTTCGTCATATTCCTTTTCCTGCAGTGCGCTCAACTGGAGATTTTCCAGGAAACTTCTCTCATCAGTAGCAGGGGGCAAGCCCAGTGAACGACCGTGCTCCAGGTACTTTTGATGTACACGTTGCTTTTGTTGTTTTTTATCCTCGTGCGAAAGTATTTCCTGATTCTTTTGCTCCACAAGGTTGTCAATACTCAATGAAGCCTTCTGCGATATCAATTTTGTTCGCTCTTTATCAGTAGTTGAAATTTCCCCAGTAAGCCTGTTTTTCTCTTCTTCCAGTAGTGAAAGCTGGGCCTCTATCTCGCGCGCATTCATTTCCAGGAGTTCGGCCTCAGTCTCATTCAAAAACCATGGAAGCTCGCGCTCAAGTACAGAGACATTTTTTTCGGCTTTCTGCAAATCTTCAAGATCCTCCCGCGACTGGACGATAGGTTCGAGCAATACCAGTTGCTTCTCATCTTTTTTAATAGCGCGGTGGCTTAATAACAGATCCGTATAATGTTCATGGAGATTATTGAATTGAGTTTCCGCATCAGGTTCTTCAAGCATCTGTGTGCGGATAAATTGTGTCAAGTCGCCTAAAACCTTAATACCAACCGTCTGCCCAAACAATGGCAACGCCTTATCACGCAGTCCGAATATCTCGCTAAATCGTGCTGCATAATCCTTGAAACTGCTAAATATATCTGTCTTTGCAAACTGTTGCTGCAATGAACGCTTCCATACGCCCTTGGTGTCGAAACCTCCTTTTCCAAAATGATCTTTGATATGCAATGCATGCGGCGAAACGATGAACACTTTCTGCATAGCGCCATTCGCGAACCATCTCACCTGCACAAGTGTTGTATCCTGTTTTGACCCTTCATTGCTGAAATTTGCGAGCAGCACTGAATAATGATGTCCGTCCTTCTTACGTAATTGTTCCGTCTTTGAACGCTCATCCGCATCATCAAAACTTTTTCCATAGAATCCCCAGAAATACGAATTTTCGTCTCGCTCCTTTTTCGATTCTGAACCTGATGATTGGTTGTAGAAACGTTGCCGGTTTGGCACAAGTAACGTAAGCAATGCATCGACAAGAGTCGTTTTACCACTCCCGTTTGCTCCCGTCAAAAGGGAGGTATGGCCACCAGGAGCAAGCGTGAAAACCCGACCATCAAAAGTGCCCCAGTTGAATACTTCCAAGTATTGAAGTCTATATCCGCTATTTATCATACTTCGCTATCGTTTTGTGTGAAATGTCCTTTCATTTTGTCATGGATCTGTTGTAACCGTTCATTATCAATCAATGCCTTAACAATCCGTTTTACCTCATATTGGTTATTGTCTTCATTAGTACTGTCTTCTCTTGTCAATTTCAATATCCCGATACGCTCAAGACTACCGATCGGTTTGGACAGTTCCCGCCATAGCTTACTTTTATTAGTACGTTCTTTATAATACAATTCGATACGTTCCTTGATGTCCTTCTGAGTGACAAACAAACGTGTACCTTCGCTTCGCACATCGAATTCCTCCAACATTTCCCTAATCAGCACACACAGCAATGTGGTCTCGTAGTTCAGTGAGACTTTCCGCATCAATCTTGGTAGCGCGTTCTCCTCACCTTCTCCTGCTTCATCCTGCTTTACTCTTGCAAATCCGTCATCTTCGCTAATAACCAACCTAATGCCGATCTTACCGAAGTATTCGTGTAGCTGCGCACTGTAGGATTGAAGTTCGCGCCAAGTGTCTTTCTCATCGCTGTAGACAGGTCCTTGCAATAATTTAATGACGACTGAAGCGTATGGTGATACAGGTATTTGCATGATTTAAACAGGTTTGGTGAAAAGTACCATTGGGATATTTAGCTGGCGGTTTTTTAGTATGATCGGATCGTTTGTATCCAAGATGATATGCAGGTCGTTCGCGCAGGCGATGGAGAAATAGCCGATAACCTCACCTAAACCATTCTCCGGTTCGAATTCAGCAAGTAGTTCTTTGAGTGATATTTGCGCCCGATCCTGTAGCATTGTTTCAATCCTAGCTAATAATTTCTTGCGGTCAATGGTGAACTGATCAAATAGTGCAGAGAAGTTTACATCTACTGAAAGCTCGCCACCCTCCCCTTCTGGGAAAACAGGCTCTCCACGCGACTCTTTTTCGTTGCCGGGTATCCACCGATCGACCAAGTTGATAAATGGCTGATCCTCTATAACCATAAAATCTTCCTCGCGCATATTGGACTCCGTTAAAAGAAATGCATCTTTACGAATGGCAGCAATCAGTTCCATGGCATGCTTTCTTTCGAGGATATTTCTTTCAGATAATACACGGCTGATCTTCTCGCTCAGCTGTTTGTTGGCCTCCATCACTTTTTGTCCCGAAGCGTGCAGGTAACGTTTCAGATTTTTCAGGAATCTATCATTCTGGTAGTCAACTCCTCGTTCGGCGAGGAGATTGTAAAGTGTGTTGGTTAGGTCGCTGAACTCGGCCTGTCTTTTTTCATCCATCAAGAATTCCCAGAAAGAACGGAAGCTCCTACCTTGGTCTCTCAAGTTGATCTCATCGAGCGCATCGAATGCATAGATCAGCAGTGATCCTTTTACTCCTTCACTTTCCGCATATTTGCGTTGCAACTCTTTTCTTATCTGCTGGAAATTCTGCTCCACCATCGAAAAGTCTGCAAGTAGTTCACGAGAGGATTTATTAATATCGTAAAAGCGCTCTTTGATGTCTGTATCGCTGAATACTTGTGGTTTTTTACCGAGGCGAACTTGGTTAATCTCTTCCTCGATGGCCCATTTCTTTTTTTCTAGTTCTGCAATTCGCGCTTCGGGGTCCGCGTTGCTTTGCTCGATCATTTCCTTCAGTCGGGAGAAGATATCACGGAAACGACTGTTGGTACCCACGAATGCAGGTTTTTTCAAATCTTCGAGCCAATTGAATACTTTTTGGGTATCGGCCGTTAGTTCGTGTAGATCGTCACCATCATCCCCAGGATACTTGGTCAGAAAACCTGCTGTGCTCCATTTTTCTATATATTGCGCGGACCGCAGGCTGTAATCATTTTCAATCGCATCCCCGGTGGTCTCGTCATCATCTCCACCCATATAGTCGTTGTCTTCCATGTACCCCTCTAGCTTATGCCGCAATTCTGAATGGGAAATATTCGAGACCCTATTCTGCAGAAATACTTTATGGAAAAAGGACAGCATGAAAGCCGCGCTTTTCGCACGCAGCAGAATCAGCGGCCGTTCATTTCGAAATTTGCTCAGAAGTTCATCGTAAGTCATTGCAATAAATCAGTGGCCTACCTTAGGGGGAAATAGGTCCGCAAAGTTTTGGTTATGTATGTGAGTGAAGACTAATATAACGAATTTGCGGTAATGATTTCAGAATCAGGGCAAATTTGATCGGAATATACCTTTCTTACAATAAGTGCCTGGCGCCACTGAACCATTAAAAAAAAAGCTTGCAGAATACAAGCAGGTTTACTAAATTAGTGCTTCCCCCTCAAAGATCCATATCTGGTTCATCTCAAATTATTTTACCTAAACAACCTGCTTATGAACCTGTTTCCCGGGGAGGAACTGGTGGTTCGTTCTAATAACGATCGCCTCGTCTTGTCTACTCATCGTTTACAACCCAGCTCTAAGGACTGGGGCGCATCTTACCAGAATATTATTTTCTTAGAAGATATCGGCTCAATTGAAAATAAATACACGAGTTTATTTATTGCGCTGGTCATCGGTGTTCTGCTGATTGTCGGCGGGCTGCTGTATGCGCAGCAAAACGAGATAGCACCCTTCAACCCGATGGCGATTGCTGGAGGCAGCGCTATGCTGATTTATTTTTTCAGTCGAAGTCATGTTGTCAGTATTACGCCTATTGGTGGCCATTCTTTGAATTTTGAGACAGGCCCAATGAGCGAAGACGAGGTCGCAGATTTTATCGACAAGGTGCAACTGACTAAGTTGGCTCGTAAAACCAAAATGCTAACACAATGAAAATAGCCAAAATTAAAATTGAAAACTTTCGCTCCATAAAATCAACCGAATTCGATTGTTCCTCATTCAACATTTTCGTTGGGCAGAACAATTGTGGAAAAACCAATTTTTTCGAGGCAATTGAATTTTTTTTCAACGGTGTAAAAAAAGGTGTTTCCGTTGATGATCTTAAATTCAAAAGAAACGCATCCAACGAAATTTTGATTTCAATTGATTTTACAGATGCGCTGGCAGGAGCTGCATCTATGCAGAACGATTCTAACCGCACTAAGATCACGAACGCCCTTGGAGGAAGTGATGTGGTCAGCTTTGTTCGCACCAGTGAAAATCCGTCTAAAAGAACAATGATAATCGCCGGTCAGGAGGTTCGGCCCGGCACGGGTTTTGATGCGGCATTGAATGACTTTCTTCCCAAGTTTGAATACATCAGTACCAAACAGTACTACGATTCAGTAGCAAAGTATGGAAAAACGACACCAATCGGTATCATGCTCTCAGGTGTTCTTTCTACCATCCTGCAGACTAATCCGCAGTACCTTGCTTTTCAAGAAAAGTTCAGGCAATTATTTGAAGAAGATGATTCGGAAGTAAAAGCACAGTTCGATGCGATGGGAACCTGTGTAAAGCTGCACCTGGAAAAACAATTTCCCGACACCACCAAAGTAGCCTTTGAAGTCACTGCCCCGGTGTTCGATGACCTGCTGAAAAATTTTGACACCTCCATCGATGATGGCGTAGAGACTTCTGCGGAAGAAAAAGGAGACGGCATGCAGCGTGCCCTTATGCTCGCCATTATACAGGCGTACGCAGACTATAGAAAAAGGAATGACGATCTTGGTAAATCATTTATCTTTTTCATTGATGAAGCTGAACTGCATCTTCATCCGATGGCACAACGGAAACTCAAAAATGTTTTACATATTTTAAGCCAGGACACGGACCAGGTTTTTATCAATACGCATTCTTCTGTATTTGTGGCGGATGATTATGATGATCAGACCATTTTCAGAGTGGAAAAAAGTAGCGGGCAGACCAGTATGGCTGTTTGTCCGGCATCAGAAAAGCCCTATGTCGTCTACGAGTTACTCGGGGGGAGCCCAGGTGATCTGTTGCTTCCACAAAATTTCCTTATTATAGAAGGTCAATCAGAATTTGAATTCCTTACGCGCGTCATTCAACGATTTTATCCTGATCGCAAGCCCGTCCAGTTACTAAAAGCAAACGGCGATACCGATCAGGCTGAGCGCACCATTAACGCGATTGAAAAAATATATACGCCGCTGGGCACAAGCATATATAAAGATAAAGTAGTTATTCTGATCGATCGGCCGAGTCCTGAACGTACTGCAGGTGTAAATGAGTTTCGTAACAGGTACAGAAGCCTGGTCGATAACCAGCAATTGTACGAATTAACGGCTAGAGATCTGGAACAATGTTATCCGGATCAGCCCTGTCCCACTTATACCAACTGGCGGAAAACGCAAGGCGAGCTGGACGCCGTTAACGGCCGCGATGAAAAGATATTCACTGGTCATAAGAAAAAGCAACTAGCCAAGCATGTGGGTGCTCATATTACCCAACAACAATTTGAAACCGATATGCCAGAATGTTTCCGGGCACTATCCCGCTGCTGGGAATTATCCTTTTAAAAACATGGCTTAACTATACTGCGATGAGAAAAGCAGTTTTTATTACAGGTTTCAATAACTGGGGAAAGTCCACGATCATTTTTGATGTATTTAACAGGCGATGCTTCCTGCACCACTGGTGGTACGAGATAAACGGGATCAACGCCCGCTTCACTGTTGAGTCACACAGTAACGATGATCTCTGGGGAAATGGTTCGCGAGATCTTATACAGCTGAGAGTTAACAATGAAACAGAAGCAGGGCTTCATCTTTTCGCCGCACTTTGTCCGACGCTGCATGACACAAACGATTTCAGGCAGTTGTTGGGCTCACCGCCTTTTGATCGTTACGATGAACTGCATGTGCTGTTGATCGAATATAAGTATGAGCTCCATTTGCGGCTGATGATTGATAACATTACATCTAAATGCAAACGATACCTGGCCTCAAGCATCTTTCTGGGCACGGATCAATTCATCAAATGAACCGCTTTTCCCAAATGCTTTTGTTTTCTTATTGATATGAGTGATCTCCAACAACCCTTCCTCTACCAAACCTTGTAAATCATTTCGGGCGGTTTGATTGGAAACGTTCAACCGTCCCTGGATATCTTTAACGGTCAACAAAAGTTGCGGTTCTTCGTACATCCATTTAAGCATCAGTGCCTGCCGCTCATTGACATTATCCATTTTCAAGAAAGCAGACACACGCTTTTTTTCGTTGATCTTCCGTTCCAGGTATTCTTTCAGACTATCATAGGCCAATTTCATAGTGCGTACCTGGTACGAAATAAAATATGTCAGATCATTGTCGTCTGTTTCGGTATAAATAAAAGCCCTTGCATACTGATTCTTTGATCGCAGGATTAGTCTGGATATAGAAAGGTATTCGGTAAGCCAATATCCTTTTTTGAGTAGGTACCAATAGAAGATTGCCCTCGCCGTCCTTCCATTACCATCAACGAACGGGTGTATAAAACCAATCATAAAATGAAGAATGCATGCTTTGATGATTGGATGAATAAAAATTTCTGATTGATCCGTATTAAAAAAACTGCACAAATCTGCCATTAATACTTCGAGTTGCCCATGATCTGGTGGAAAATGAACAATCTCTCCATCCATTACATCCTCTACATGTACATCATTGCTTTTGCGGAAAGCCCCCTCATCTTCCGCTCGCTCCAGGGTACCTGCAGTAACCAACTTATGTATCTCCAACATTTTGGTCGGCGACAACGCTTCTTCTTTTAGTTCCAAAATCCGCTGAATCGTATGATAGTTGTTTACAATCATTTGTTCAGAACGATTCTTTGGCGAGCGCTTTTTTCGCAGCATTTCCTTAGCATGCTTGCGCGTGGTAACTGCGCCCTCGATTTGACTCGATGCAATCGCTTCCTCCATGATCGAGCTAATCAAGTAACGGTTTTTATCATCTGCCGGCAAGAGACTCCGGCTCTCCAATGATCCCCCAATATGCATGTCAAAAAAATGAAGCTGCTGCTGGATACGTATTGGTAGAGACCAGCCAAACTGATACACACCGAATTTAATTTTAAAAGGACTGAGTAGACGACGGTATTTGGCAACAAACCATGCTTCCTTAGGCTCAACGCTGTCAGGCATTGGAAAATGTTTAACCTTATCCCAATAAACATACTCTTCGTTGATACGGTTAACAAGTTTGTTAAACTCGGGATCCGTGAACAGTTCAACAATTCTTGTTGAAGGCATGTCATATTGTAAAGGTATTTTTTCGAGCGGCCTCATAATTATTCCTAATTTGTCAAATATTATGACATTTTATGACACAAAATACGCATTTTTTTAGCAAAAATTACCCAAAATGTCCTAAAATATAATAAATTAGGACATTTTATTAATTTGATGTTATAGGTATCTGATTTAATCTTATTATCAGCTAACTAACTGATTTTCAAGCTGTGGAGAAAATACCAGGATTAATCTATTAACAGGCTAATGCTTTTTCAGGACGAGTCAGTTTCATTAACAACACACTATCCTACCGCTGGTAAGTTGAGCTGGTAACTAAGCCCATCGTGTCCTTAAAGCTGTAAGTATATAAACCTGCAGCATTCCAACCATAATCTATGTACCCTTGTTTGGTGCCTACCTGGTAAGTAAGTCGATATCCATTGGTGCCGGTGCTGGTAAACGCAGTTATCACTGCCCCTTTTAAGGGGGTAGTGGCAGGACGAAGCGGTGATGCAAAAGCCTGTGGTATTATCTGATTTTCCGGGGCTGCTGTGGAAGGATCCAGCGATACTTTTCCCCGCATAGCACCTATCACATAGGGATAGGTGGTAGTACCGTAATAATGATATAACCCGTCTGATCCCATATGTCCGTGACAGGAATCCAAAGCCTGCAGGGGCGAACCATCCGGCTCTTTGTTACCGTACACAGGAAAGCCGTCTAAGGCAAAAGCTATAGGCTTATCAGGTGATGTGGCCAAATGCAATGGAGCGGCATGATAATGATAATCATCGGCTTTGCCGCAATGGCCACCCCAATTATCCAATTCTCCAATTTGATAAGAGTCTTCACCTCGATTGTTTAATGCGTTGAAAATGGGTATCCCATTGACAGCAATAGCAACCGCCCCCTTCATTAAATTACTCTTGGTACTTAATGGTGTGGTAGCATAAACAGGTTGCAGGGGTATTGACCAGCTGTTGCTTCCTGTATAAAACTGTGGAATTGGCACCTGCTGTTGCCAGTTGGTGATTCCCTCCATCATATTATGAGCCGGTAGCCCACTGGAGGCTACATAAAAATAATTATCATCCCACCGTGTAGTAACAGCTGGTTTGTAAGGTGCAAATGCAGAATCAATAAATGAAGTTCTTGTTTTGGTGAAACTGATGGTTGCTATCGTATTCACCACCGTTTTCTTGCACGCCAGCATAACAGCAATAAGACCCAGCAAAAAAACCGGCGTCATCCAGGGCTTTCGGTTCTGACGAAAGATGGATGTGATAACCATCCTGCCCCTATCAATAATTACCAGTGTTAATAAAACAATGCCACATGAAACAATCATATCAGTATACCTGGAATAATCTTCCCGGCTATTGGTAGTATAACCTCCTTTATCTGCAACCAGGTCCTCATTCGATTGTTTCAGCCTATTTATCTTTAGATTCGCTAACTTCTGGTCCTGTAAAGACAGGTCGGCCACAGCTACTTGTATCATTCTCCCGTCCTCTTGTTCAAGTACGATCGATCCGTTTCTGCCATAAGAGAAATTCCCTTTTACAACCGAACCATTCTTTAATTGCCAGGTGTTCAGCACATTTCCATCCCCGCTGTGAAAATGCCCACCGGCATGAGAGAAAACCTTTGTAGATACCACCAGCAGAAGAACTGAAATCGTATACTTACCGGCCCGTCGCATACAGTAATTGTTAAAGTGATGAAGAATGCCGGTAATAAGACCTGATTTACTTACACTCCGCAGCCTGAAACAGAGAGTTTATTGGGCTGGGACCAGCTTTGTCTTTTGTTCACCTGCTTCTTCAAAACTGGCAACTACCTGGAATAAGGGCTTTGAAAACCGTTTCCATGCGATAAGTGATGGCTCTTCTATTAAAATGTATGCCGGGTGTAGTAAAAATACTTTCGTAAATGCTACTTCAGCAACCATAACCGAAAGCCGCTACAGCTAAACACTCGCCTGCCGCGCCTTTAACTTGTGATAATACACGTACGAAACGGCCAAAATGGCGAAGATTACCAATGGAAAGAAAGTCTGCCCGTTGATCCCGTCTACCGCAGCGTGACTGATGGTTGCGAAAATAAAATCAAAAGCAAAGCCCGCATAGGCCCATTCTTTAACCCTCCAGGGAATTTTTGGTATCACCAATACTAAAACCCCTAAAACCTTAAACACTACCAGTGCATTTCCAAAATACTCGGGATACCCTAAATGCCGGATGCCTTCTTTCGCCAGTTCTGTTTGCGAAGTCAATGCCGGCATTACTCCTTCAAATAAGGCGATAATGATCGTGGCTGTCCAGAATATTATTTTTTCTCTTTTCATGTATGGCAATTTTATTGTGATTAAAATGATACTCTTATATCGCTTTTATAAAATAGATCAACAGCAACAGAAATATAATCATGTCGGTTACAAGGGCAAATTTTTCATTTGCCCCGGCGGGCTTTTTGAGAAAATGTTGCAGCCCTGCAATCCCGTAGTATATGCCGCTTCCAAATGCACTTACCACTCTCCAGCCAGGAAAAAATAAAGAACCTATTCCCACCAACCCGAAACAAAGGTTGGCAAATCCCAATTCCCTAACGATGGGGAAACTATCCGGGCTATCCAGATGAAAAATTTCCTTCGCGGTAAATGCCGGATCGGTTGTTTGTTTGATGCCTGCAATAAAAAGCCTCAGCCCAACCGCGGAAAAGATGAACCACTTACCCACTAAGCCGAATGACACTATAGCGTCCTTGTCAGACAGTACGTGCGCAACCGTACAAACTAGCGGTACTATAAAGGTTAATACCGATACAACAACAATGTATCTGATGTTCAGACCGGGAAGCTTGGTATTTTTCATTTCTTAGCTGTTGGCAGGCTGCTGTTCATTAAATGTACAAAAAAATGGAAGCCATTCAATTTTATCTCCCCTTCATTTCTTTGAACTTTTCCAGGTCCAGGTACATGATACCCCATGTATGTCCGTCCAGGTCTTCAATCGTTCTTACCTGCATAAAACCCTCGTTAATGATGGGCCGGGGTTCTGTTCCACCCGCCTGCAAGGCTTTTTCAACCATTTCATTCAGCCTGCCTGGATTTTCTACCGGAAGTGTAAAACTTGCCGATATGCTTTGCTTTGCATCGGCCATACTTTTCGGGTTGCCGGATCTGAACATGGCCTGGGTTTGCAGCATCACATATATATATGTTCGCTCCAGACCAAACATTTCTGATCGTCGAAAGTAAACAACGGGTTAACCGTAAAACCCAGCCCTCTGTAAAACTGCATGGATGCTTCCGCGTCTTTCACGGGCAAGTTGATAAAGATCTGTTTCATGCTTGTTGTGTGCTTTCTTGATTGGTTACAGTTACTGCCGATTGATTAGTATGCTAAATATATTCAATCCTTCAGAATAATATATCGCTATCAATCTTCCCATACAAAAAGCCCCGGCAATAGTTCGCCGGGGCTTCTTATCCATCTGTCAGCTGCTAGTAACCCGGGTTCTGGTACATTTTTTCCGGATTCAACTTGTACTCGTTAAACGGAATAGGGAAATAGTAATCTTTGGTAGTGATATTATTCAGCGGTGAATTGTCAAAGTCAGCCTGGCTTTTACCTTTAAAATAACTTACCAGTTCGGCCGCTGTAAAAAACCGGGTAAGATCATGCCAGCGGTGGTGCTCAAAAGCCAGTTCTACCCTGCGCTCATGCAGTATCGCCAGTTTTAAACTGGGGTATTTAGCTGCATACGCCGCATCGGTAAGCATGGTGGCATAGTCGGGGCGACCGGCACGAGTGCGTACCATGTTGAGGTATGATATGGCGGATGTGTTATCATTCAGGTACAGGGAAACTTCGGCCAGGTTCAGGATCACATCCGCATAACGGATCAGAATCCAGTCATTACCACCATAACCCAAGGTACCTGCTGTGGCACTGTTATCCCTGAATTTGGAAATATAATATCCGTTATTAGACGCTACATACCTGATGGAGAAATTGGTTCTTACATCTCCTGTTTCAAACTCGTTCAACAGGTCTTTGGTAAACAATGCGCCACTGCCCTGTGAAGGAAACAGGGAGATATAAGTACCATCTCCCTTGGCCTGGTTGCTGCGGGCCAGTGATGAGGAATAGTTAGGATCGCCCTGTTTGTATACAATCTGCCAGATAATTTCAGGGCAGGTAGCTTTCTTGTCTACATTGAAAACATCAGTAAAAGGTATTTCCGACAAGCTACCAAACGTACGCTGGTTGTAACAGGCCAGCAGATACGTTTTTGCATTGTTCAGGTTTTCTGTTGCCGATGCTCCACCCAATGTTGTTGCCATGGTAAGGTACACCTGCCCCAGCGTGGCGTTTGCCGCCTGCGATGAAACCCTTCCTTTATTAGCGGCAGACTGTGTTGCGGGCAGGCCGCTGGCCAGCACATCTTTCAGGTCTGCGATGATCTGCGCATACACCGTTTCCCGCTTGGCGCGGAAGGTAAGTGCCGCTGCCTGTTCGGCAGAAGTTAACCTGTCGGTTACCAGTGGCACATCACCAAACTCTCTTACCAGCTGGAAGTACATATAAGCCCGCAGGAACTTGAGCTCGGCTATGTACTGCGTGCGTGTTGCCTCATTCGCAAATGTTATACCGGGCATAACAGACAGGATCAGGTTAGCCCTTGCAATGGGTGTATAAAGTGCCTGCCAGTGCGAAAGCAGGTAACTGTTACTGGGCACCAGCGCGAATGCGGTAAACTGATACGGCTCACCGTTGTTCGACTGGTTATCTGTGGTATTAACATCATCAGCACGGTCATCGGTCCAGAGTTGCGCACCTTCTCCTACGCAGTTAGAACTTCTCAGGGCCTGGTAAACGCCGTACACGCCTGTGGCAATATCCGTTTCGGTTTGGTAACCATTATCTACAGGAACCGCATTGGGATTGGTTTGTTCCACAAACGATTTGCTGCAACCAGTCACTGCCGCAAAACTTACCAGCAGTAACGCGATCAAAATATTCTTATTCATACAAAATGGTTTCATGTTGAAAAATTAAAACTGAACTTTAAGCCCTGCGTTGAAGGAACGGATCAACGGATATTTACCATAGTCAACACCCGGTGTAAGGTTCGCGCCATTGTTAAAATCCACTTCAGGGTTATAACCCAGGTATTTGGTAATGGTAAACGCATTATCTACAGAAGTATAGAACCGCAGCCCGGTGATACCCAGTTTTTTCACAAAAGCCAGGTTGGTCATGTTATACCCAATGGTGATATTGGTGCAGCGTAGAAAAGAACCATCCTGGAGATAATAGTCAGACAAACGGGTACTATTACTTTGCGATCCGCCACGTGATGCACGGTATTCATGCCCATTGCCCGGATCTGATTCGCTTCTATAGCGTTTGTCAACCACTGAATACTGGTTACCTGAACCTTCCATATTACGGATATAGTAATCCTGCCCGTCAATCACTTTGTTTCCCTGTGATCCATTAAAAGAGGCACTGAAGTCAAATACTTTATACGTCATGTTCAATCCGAATCCATATGTATATTTTGCATAAGGTGAGCCGATGATATCTTTATCCGCATCAGTAATAATTCCATCGCCGTTCTTATCAACAAAATACAGGTCGCCCGGATTTAACGGTGTGGTTGAGAAAGTTGAGATAGGGAAAGCCTGCATCTTATATCCCGCAGGAAATTTGTTGCCATTCGCTTTGTATACAGCCTGGTCGGCATTTACTGCCGCCATATCCTGCTGCCTTACCATACCGCCTACTTTCACACCGTAGAATGAACCGATGGGATCGCCCTCACGGGTAACATGGGTGATATAACTTCTTTCCGCACCTGCTACCTGTATTTCACTCGCGCCACCCAGGCTTACCACTTTATTCGTGTTGGCAGTTATGTTACCACTCAGGTTCAGGCTAAAATCCCTTCCCTGTATGATCTTGGCATCCAACTGAAGATCAAACCCTTTGTTGGTAAGGTTGGAGTTACGAAGATTGGTAAGGATAGTAGAAGCTCCTGAGATGGCTGAAATATTCTGGTTATACAGCAGGTCCTTTGTTTTACTGGTATAATAGTTCAGAATAACAGATAAACGATTACCCAGCAATGTGGCGTCCAGTCCAAAATTGTACTGCTCTGTAGATTCCCATCCCAGTTTGGCGTCTGTTGTTCCTCCTGCCCAGCTGGCATTGTACACTGTGCTGCCAATCACCACACCACCTGATCCGGTGATATCCTGCTCATAGCGATAGTTACCAATATTATTGTTACCGGTTAGTCCCCAGCTTGCTCTCAGCTTAAGCGTTGAATTTCTGCCCAGCCAGTTGTTATAAAAACGCTCGTTGGAAATAGCCCAGCCGGTTGATACCGAACCAAAATGCCCCCAGCGGTTTTCGGGACCAAAACGTGATGAGGCGTCCGCACGGAATGAGCCCGAAAGGAAGTAGCGGTTATCATAATTATACACGGCCCTTCCCAGGTATGACACAAGTGTGGTGTTTGATTTGCCAGAGTTTCCCAGCCTTGTAAAATCACCTGCCACAGAACCACCTGCTGTAATTTCAGGAACCAGGTCATTGGTATAATTTTTGGCGGCTACCGCAAGTATATCCGTTTTGGTTTCCTGTGCTGTATAACCCGCTAACAGGTCGAAGCTGTGATTTTTAATTTTTCTTTTATAGTCAAGCGTAATTTCTGCCAGGGCATCCTGCGAACTTAAAGTTTGCGCGGACGAGTTAGCGGCCAGTATCGATTGTGAAGATCCCGGAGGGTTAATACCATTGCTCATGCTGGTAGGGAAATAATACTCATACTTCTCATTGTAGGTACTTCCTCCCAGGTTTACTTTGGCTACCAGGTTTTTGATTATTTCATAGTTAACGCTGGCATTATAAGTGCCGCGTAATCCCTTCCTGCTGATCTTTACCCTTTGTGCCAGCACAAGCGGGTTTTCAATTCCCTGGAAAGCATAGGCGAAACCATCTGTTTGTGCGCCCGCTCCTTTATCCGCTGTAGCCAATGAACCATCTGCATTATAGGCGGGGAAGATAGGCATGTATACCAATGCGCCTAATATCGGGCCCTGGTTAAACCTTCCTTCCTGCACTTCCCTGTTATCTGTGTTGGTAACAAATGCGCTGGCAGAAGCTTTCAGTTTGGGAGATATATCCGCATCAATATTCGCCCTGAAATTGATCCTGCGCTGGTAAGTGCTGTTCAGAATACCCGGCTGATCCAGGTAACCGCCACTGATGAAATAACGTGTGTTCTGGGTTCCGCCGGAAAATGACAGGTTATGGCGTTGCGAAATAGCATTACCATACAGTACATCCTGCCAGTCGGTATCATACTTGGGTGCTATCTTGGTTTGTGTGTTGAAATTATACAGGTCTTTCAAAATACAAACGGAACAACCTGTTGCGGTCTGACCTGCTTTGATAATACGTGTGGCATTGTCATCAGAATAAAACGCATCGTTCCAGGTTACGCCTTTTGAAATAAGAATATCCTTGTAGTTCGCGTTTCTTCCATCCACAAACAGGTCCGCAAACTGCGCCGCATTGAGAACGTCTACTTTCTTCCCGAGCGACTGGCTGCTTATCTGGTAGTCGTACTCCAGTTTACCTTTCCCTTGTTTACCTCTTTTGGTGGTGATCAGTACAACACCTGATGCTGCCCGCGATCCGTAGATAGCGGCTGATGACGCATCTTTCAGGATCTCGATAAATTCGATATCGTCGGGATTGATAAAAATATCATTACCGCCCAGTGCCGGGTTATATCCGCCGGTTCCGTTTCCACCGTTGCCCTGGCCCTGGCTTGCGTTGCCCCCCATGGCATAACCATCAATTACATATAGTGGCTCAGAGCTGGCGTTCACCGATCCGATGCCCCGCACCCTGATCTTGGTGCCGGCATACGGTGGCACCGCTTACCTGCGCCACCTGCACGCCGGCAACTTTACCTACCAATGCCTGCCCGAGTGTTGGTGCTGATAAGTTCATTTCTTTCGCTTTCACACTGGTAATAGCACCTGTTACATCCGATTTGCGTAAACGCTGGTAACCCACGGCCACTACTTCTTCCAGTGTATTCACGTCTTCTTTCAGGGAGATACTGATGGTGCGTATATCGCCCACTTTTACTTCCTGCATGGCAAACCCGGTGAAGGAAAAAATAAGTACATCCCCTTTTGCCGCGGGAATGGAATAGGATCCGTTATTGGCGGTGGTTACCGTTTTCCGGGTGCTTTTCACCTGTACACTTACGCCCTCCAATGGCTGGCTCTTTCCATCTGTAATGGTTCCGGTTACCGTGCCCGCTGATTGAGCAAATCCTTGCAATGCCAGCAGCAGTAACGAAAAGGCCATTACGCCTTTCAGCTTCGACATCATTCTTTTAATCTTTTTCATAAGTTGTTTTTTCGATTGCTTGTTTATTACCAGTTGATATTCATGAAATTCACATTGTTCCTTCGCGATGATGATACCGCAATGCCCGTTTTAGCAGATTTGAGAAACGAAAAGCCCTCAAGCTCATCAGCTCTTTCGTTGATGTCTATCACTTTTACCACTTCCTGTTTTCCGGATTTTACCGACTTGTCGAGATCAACATAAGTAAAGCGCCACTTGCGGCCTTCTACCTGGTTCTGTATCAAAAGCAATAACTTTTGCTCGGGTATCCAGTGCAGGTTTTGTACCCAGGGTGTACAGGTGAATTTTTTTACCAGTACACCTTTGTCGCTTGTCTTTGCACAGGTAGACAAAGCTTTGGGATCATATAATCTTACCTCATTTGTCTTTTCGCCATAATCAGCCGTAGCTACATACCATTTATTGTTGTACTCCACATACTCCGGCCTGGTACCCTGGATACAGGTGTCGTCGTCAATGGTGTTGAGCAGGTTTCCATCCAGGGTCTTCGTTTTCTGCAATCCTTCCCAGTTAACCCAATAGATAACCGCTTTCCAGCGCGTACCTTCCGGGTTGAGGCGTATACTGTTACCAATAAAAACAGGAAGGTTTTTATGAATGGCTATCCCGGTCGGGTGGTTGATGATATCTTTTCCGTCTACCGTTAAGCGGATTTCGTTTTGCTGGTAGCGTAAACTGTCAGCCTCTTCCTTGTATTCTCTTATCATACCCACTTCCCTGTCGCCATACAGGAACACTTTTCCCTGCTGGTAAGAGATCCCCTGGCAGGCTCCCAATGAGTCAACAGAATAGGCTTTGGTGATCTGCATATCCGGGTTCACCTGCCAAAAACCGAATGCAGCAATTGCCAGTGGCACCAGTGCCAGGTACTTTAATTTCATTTTCATTGTTTCTTATTGAGGATCCATGGATTCGGTTGGATTGATTTGTAACGCTTCCACCAGCGGAAAAAATTCAATCTCTGTTTCACTCAGCCGTTGGCCATTGCGGTATGGTGCTTCCGATAGTTCTTTCAGGCATCGTGCAATGAGTGTGGTACCGATCATGGTACTTTGACCCCTTGTGGTGCAGCTGATACCCGGTTTTGAGAATGGCATTCCATAGCGGTATATCAAACGCGCGGTATTGCGCATATTGGTGGTGGTATGTCTCGCATGCGGATCGATGATGATAGCGGATGCCGGTATATGAAGTTTTTCCACCAGGAATTTTTTCATTTCCGTGGCTTCACAATAGATGGTTTTATAGGGATGCACTTTACCGCCAGACACAACAATAAATGGAGCCAACCCCTTTTGGTACTGGATAGCGGCCAGCCTGCAACGAAGCATTCCTTCGGCACTCAATGCCACTTTCGGATCCTCCGGCCCTGCGCCGGGAACCAGGATAACGGAATATTTGTATTTCGACCAGTTGATCGTCTTTACCTTATTGTATGCCGCACGGTTTTCACCATCGGCCATCGGCTCAAAATCCGCTGCCTGTTCGCGCTCATTCAATTCCAGGAACTGGAGAGCGGCATTCATGGGTGTTTGATAAAAAAGTGTACTGTCGGTATGCTGCAAAAAGAGCAGTGACGTGGTGTTATATAAAAGGCTTACATAATTATACAGGTAAACACTATTGTTCCTCGGATCACGGGTATTAAAACTGATGGAATCAATTAAGGGATAATTCGGCTTCTTCCCTTCCGCGTATACCCCGATGCAAAAGTTCACTCCCATCGCATCCTGCTCCCAGGCTTTTACAAGCATTTCGGCCGGCGCAAGCTTCTGGTATAAAATATAACAGCCGGAGGGAACCAGGTGTTTTGTAACCAACTGGCCGAGCGAATTGCCCGGTTGATACAACTGGGCAAGCCTGGTGCTCACCCCTTTGATTTCTTCCTCACTAAACTTAAGTTTGGATATATAACAGGCACCATCCCTTTCACAGCTTTTCAGGGCATATGACAGGGAGTCTGCTTTCACACGGGTGATTGACCGAAGTACAGGGTCGCTGCCGAGCAGCTTTTTAACATCCGGCAAAGATTCAAACAGCGTGAGCAGGTAATAGTTTTTGCTCTGCACATAGCTTTTTCCCGCGAGTAATTTATAGTCCGGGCGGGGGCCGGCTTCCTGGGCATTGATCGATTGGCAGAGGACAACAATGAAAACAAATGGCAGCAGTGCCTTGCGGAATAGTGGGGGCATAAACAGTTATTGAGTGCGAATATTCAATAACCGGTTTTACGTAATCGTTAACAAATGATCTGTTAATAATTTCTTCATGACAAGGTTACAATTCAATAATGATTTCTTAACGCGAGGTGGTGGGATTCGGTTTATCTTCTACGCCGGGAAAAACGTGAGGCGTGAGGCGAAAAGTGATGGTATGGGTCTCATTGTCCACCGAGGTAGCTTACACTCAGCAACTCCATCCGCTCATTGTATCGGTAAAGTCTTGGGATGCCGGTTGCGAGGTTTACATCGGCAATGGCTTCGGGGGAAATATTTTCGAGGTGCATCATCAATGCGCGGAGGCTGTTGCCGTGGGCTACGATCAGGATATTCTTTCCTGCTTTTAATTCGGGTTCGATATTTTTTACAAAATAGGGAACGATACGGTCGTAGGTATTTTTCAGGCTTTCCCCGCCGGGCGGACATACATCGTAGCTGCGGCGCCAGATTAACACCTGCTCATCGCTGTATTTACGTGCCATAGCAGCCTTGTCGAGACCCTGAAGATCGCCATATCCTCTTTCATTCAGTGCGGCATCATGGGTAGCTGGCAGATCGCGCTGACCGGTTTGTTCCAGGATAATTTGCAAAGTATGTATACTACGGGTAAGCACCGAAGTATACGCATGATCGAACGGGTAAGGTTGTAATAATTCACCCGCCTTTCTCGCTTCCTCAATACCCTGTGGTGTAAGGTCAACGTCAGCCCCGCCCGTAAACCGATTCTGAAGGTTCCATTCTGATTGTCCGTGGCGGATAATAGCAAGATAAGGCATACCTAAAGGTAGCGGATACTTTACTTCAACCGCGATATCTCCACCCCGGCCGTAATTACCGCACCCAGCCCCCGCGGGTCCTGGTCAAAAATCCGGCGATCAAAATAGAATGCTTCATCCATTCCTATTTCGGTTCCGCGGCAAATACCATGAACCGTTCCATCCGCGTCAATTTTTGCTTTTACCGCATTCCATCCGCGCAGCGCATTCTCTTTGTATTTCGCGTCAATCCATCCCTCCCGCACACCGCGGGCCATTACCAGGGTAAACATGGCGGTACAGGAAGTTTCCTTATAGGATGCCGGGTTATTAAGTACCTGGTGCCACATTCCATCCGCTGCCTGGTATTTTATCAATGTCGCCACCTGCTCCCGGAAAGATGTCAGCACGTTCTGGTATTGGGGATGCGTAACCGGTAATCCGCTGAGCAGTTCCGCGGTTGACCAGGCGATCCAGCCATTGGCCCTGCCCCAGGCAACCGGTGCCTGCTTTTGCGTTTGGCTAAACCAGCCATGCTGGTACAAACCATTTTCGGTATTCAGCAAGTATTTCCTGAAACGGGTAAACTGGATGGCTGCAGAATCAAAATAGGATGGCTTTCCGCTGATCTTGCCCATCCGCAACAGGAAGGGAACGCTCATAAAAAGATCATCGGCCCATACCGTAAATTTGGTTGGCTCGGGCCTGCAATAGGTTCCATCCTTCAGGCGTACCTGTTTGTTAAGGATGTACTCAGCCACCGGTGCGATAACCTTCTGCAGGGAAGGATCCTTTTCAGTTAATGCCAGTTCAATATAAGGTAGCACGGCAGAACCCGCATCATCCAGCATGGTCATACGGAACAAGCGATGAAAGCTGCCTCGAAAAACAAACATCGAATCGTATTGCTTTTCAAAATAATCCCTGTTCTCCAGCAGGAAGCTGGTGTACCTTTTTACATAGTTCAGGTACTTGTTATCACCGCTTGCCTTTGCCAGGGGAAGCAGGCTCCATACCGTATTACCGTTGGAATAATTCCAGTCAACATAAGGATCGCGATAATAAGTAAGTGTACTATCTATCCATAATTCGGGTATTATTCTCTGTGGCCATTTTTCCCAGCTAAACGCTTGCCCGTTCCGAATAACAAAGGCGGGCAAATCGCCCGATCCGGATACTATATTGGTGTCCTTAGCGGAAAATGGCCCCATAACCAGCCATGATGCCTGCCGGCTGCTGTCGAATTTAACCGACAGATCCAGGTCCAGCGTTTCTGTTACAGGCCGCAGAAAAACAACCGGTTGTGTTCCTGTTGATTCATACCGTATTCGCACGCCATTCTTTCCTTTTTTAAGCTTAACCCTGAACGCATCGGAAAATACAAAGCGGCCATACGCTTCCTCCACCGGCACAACCAGCTTATCTTTTGTTTGCCTGAATACCATTTGCTCGTTTATCCATATTGTAACCCTGCCACCACTGTTAATACCCAGCTGAACCGTTGTATCTGCATTCGCCATCAGCTGCCGGGTAGCATAAGCCACCTGCTTCTTCTGCGTAATATTCTTCCGGAAGTCAACCACCTGCATACCGAGTTCTTCTTTCTGCGCCACCATTTTAAAACCAAAACGGCTATCGCGGATCAGCTTATCGGCAACAGCGGATGCTGTTTGAAGTGCCTGTCTCTGCGGGTTGCTATCCTGTGCAAGAACAGAGCCCTGAGCGGTTATTACCAATAAAAAAAGGAGCAGGCGCATATAACACGAATTAGATGGGTTATCGGTTTTTACTGATCATTTGCTGAATCCATTCAGCGGTGTCGATGTATGCCTTGTCAATATCTTCTATTCCTGATTCTGCGCCACCTACATCTACACCATAGTGCCCGTTAAACCCAATATCCTTCAATGTGGCAAAAAACAGATCCCACTCGATTATTCCCTGCCCGGGAACAAGATGTTCCACTCTCTTACCACCATTATCAGAAATATGGATATAGTCGATATGATCGGCCAACCGCATTAAAGAAAGTGTGAGGTTGTCTTTCAGGAAGAACTGATTAGCCGTATCAAAATTAAAGCGGAGGTTGGGTCGGTCAACCGCATCGGCAAAGTAAAGAAACGCGTCGGTTGTTGCGCTCAATACACCGGCACAGGGATGCATCTGGTAGCTCAATCCTTTCTCTCCCGCTATATCGCAGGCACGTTGATAGGTTTCTACCAGATCCTTCCAATACTTTTTCCAATTGAGTCCGGGTGTAAAGCCTGCAGATAAAAGGATATCTTCTTCATAATGCCTTACCACCGGTATGTCGGCAGGGAAACGATAGGGAGGCAAGGGCGCGTTATCGAGGATTCCTTTGGATCCTAACAGTGCTGCAATCTCACATCCTTTTTCAAACAGCTGCAGGTTCAGTTTTCTTTCGTCTGGATTTTCAGAACCCAGCCCGGGTAATACGGCACAGAAATAGGGAATGGTTTGGCCAAAACTTGCCAGGGTTTCCTTTATGGCAAAACGCTGCTCATACATATCCATCAGGTGTTCACTTCGGATCCCTTCCAGTTCCACACTGCTGAAACCCAGGTCGCGCATTTGCTCCAGGTAGTCCCGCGTATTGCCGGCAGGCGGTGGGTAGCCATACTTGGTGATAATGTATAAATAACAACAGGTAACAGATGAGGGGAATGGTTGCATGGGCATATTAATGATTGGAGGGTCTTGTAAATAGAGGTAATACACTGGCCCAATACGTGGCGGGCATCTGATTGGTTCCCATGGGTAGCGATGTAAACCCCAGTGAAAGGGAGCTGGCATCTACCTTCGTTTTGGTTTCTATCACCAGTTCATAGGGATTATCAGGGAAGGAGCTTGCATACACAGCGATCCTTTTCCCCTTGCTGCCCAGTAAAATGGTTAAGGGTGTAATACTTGAAGGGTGGATAGGATAAGAAAAATAAACAAACAGTTTTTTTCCGGCTACCCTGTACCTTACCATCCTGGGCCGTTCATTATAATGAAACTGCGCGCTATCCGGCACGCGAAAACGGAAAGGAGGCCCCTCTACTCTTTCGTTCCCTTCATAAGCCCCGATATCAGGAGCATTACCCAGATACGATTGTGACCAACCCAGTTCCGGAAATGACATAATTCTTCCGGCATCTTTCGAGGGGCTGTTTGACTTACTGCGCAAATCGCTTTTTGCGGCGTTGCGGTATAAGACATCCGCTATCCGTCCATGTGTTTCTTTGTTATTCACAGAAATAGACTCCGGCCAGGGTTTGTTGGAAATATCATAATCAAACTCATTGGTGGCATCTACATACTTCAGTACCCATCCATCCTGTCCGGCAAAAAAATAGCTATTATTAAAATGCTTCAATTGCCGGGCTTTGTGTTCCATGGCATTGAAATTTTTTCCGTAGCCAAAAAAGCTGTTATTAAAAATATAGAATGGATAGGTGAGGCTGTCCACGCCACCGTAAATCTTGTTAAACCCGCTGCAGATCTTTTTCGACCATTCGTCTGCATCCATGCTGATCGTATTCCCGTAGTAATAGATATAGCCGCCCGCCACATCATCTACCGAGAGGGTTTTATGAATATTGTGTGAACGGTTATGATAGATATGAAGATTAAAGGCATAGTGTTCGGGCTCGAAATCGTTATCCCGTATATTGTTAAGGGTATTATCATACACTTCCATATTGGCATCGAACCCTTTTTTGGAAGTGAGGCGGATACCGTTGTAAGCGTTTTGGATACGGTTGTTACGGATTACGAATGAGCCGCCGGATGCGCGGCTATCCACGAGTGTTCCGTTGTAATAGCCCATCAGCTCATGATGCATCGATAACCAGGCGTCTACACCGAGTATATCTTTTTCCAGTGTCCATAGTGCTTCTCCACCCTGGTCCCAGGAACAACCTTCTACCAGCAGATGATGGGTTTCGGCTCCTGTTGCCAGGATTACTTTTCTGCCCCCTTTGAAATCGCAATTGCGGAAAGAAATATACGATGATGCATTTACACGAATGGGGTCGGTCCATCCGTTCACAAACGAAAGGTTACCCAACTCTATCCATGCCGATTGGTTAAGCTCTATCCAGTTATTGGACAGTTCCATTGCGGGAACAGTGGCTCCGCCGTCGATCAGCGGCTTACCTGTTGCAGAAGCCCCATATACATATATGTATTTTTCAGGCAAGCCTCTTTTTTGATCAAAAATCATTTTCTCCCGGTAAGTGCCAGGTAATACATAAATAGTGTCGCCCGCGTTTACTCTTTTTATAGCTTCTGAAAAACTTCTTACCGGTGTCTTCGCCGTTGTTCCATCAGCCTGGTTGTTTCCGGACGGGCCAACATAGATGTTCTTTTGGCCATACAGCAGGCTGCCATACAGGAAAAACAGGGCCGAAAAAAAATGGGAGTGTCTGGGTTGCATGTTAAAACTGAACCGGTTTCATTTTAGGGGTAAGAAAATGTATCAGCAGCCATGCTATCATAAAGGACAATCCGCAGACAATAAAAATAACATTGTACCCGGCTACCAGGTTATCGATGCCTTTGTAGTAATCCAGGATAAACCCGATAAACAAAGGGAATATTACGCCCCCTATGGCACCGGCCATACCGCCAATGCCAATTACTGAGCTAACGGCCTTTTTAGGAAGCATATCAGAAACAATGGTGTAGATATTGGCACTCCAGGCCGAATTGCCCGCCACGGATAAACTGATAAGCCCTATTACCACCCACATATCCGTTGTATACCTGGCCAGCATAATGGGCAAAACGGCTACAGCTGAGAGAAAAAGTACAAACTTGCGCGACTTATACACCAGCCATCCTTTTTTAATCAGGTAGGATGAAAGGTAACCCCCACCAATCGCTCCTATAGTTGTTGCCGTATACACTATCACGAGCGGCAGGCTTGGCTTTTTGAGGTCGAGATGAAAAGTGGAATTAAAATAGGAGGGTAACCAGAACAGGAAAAAATACCAGATAGGATCTGTAAAGAACTTCCCGATAATAAAAGCCCATGTTTGTTTGAGGCGAAAAAGATTAATCCAGGGGATATTTACATCATCTGCTTCGGCAACGCTATCGCTATTGATATATTCCAGTTCTTCTTTTGACAGCCGTTTTTCTTTTGCCGGTACTTCATAAAAAATGCGCCAGGCAAGTAGCCACAGAAAACCCACGGCACCGGTTATGATAAATGCTTCCTGCCATCCATACATACCCAGTATCCAGGGTATTAATATGGGTGCAACGCAGGCACCTATATTAGCACCTGAATCAAAAATACCGGTTGCCAAAGCCCTTTCCTTTTTTGGAAACCATTCGGCTACTGTTTTGATGGCTGCCGGAAAGTTGCCAGATTCACCAATACCCAATGCGCCCCTGGCTATACCAAAACCAAAAGTACTTTTCACCAGTGCATGCATCATGGCGGCAATACTCCATACCGTAATGGAAATCGTATAACCCAGTTTGGTTCCGATCTTATCAATGATCCGTCCAAAGACCACGAGTCCGATAGCGTAAGATGCAGTAAACGCCATGACAATATAACTGTAGTCGGTCTCTGTCCAGTTGAACTCTTTCTCCAGAACCGGCTTCAGCAAGCCCATTACCTGCCTGTCGAGGTAGTTAATAGTAGTGGCAAAGAACAATAAGCTGCAGATGACCCATCGGTAGTTACCCGGGTTTTTGGCGATTGTATTCATGTAGTTATTTTTCAGTTTCAATAATAGCTGCCGCTCTTTTACCGGCTATGCTGTAATACAACAAGAACAGATAGGCGGGCACCAGGATGCAATACGCCAGCTGGTTATTACTATACTTTCCTATCACGCTATACAGTAACGGCATTAATGCACCACCTGCAATACCCATGATCAGTATGGCCGATCCTTTTGCCAGTTGCTTACCCTGTAACCCTTCCAATGCCTGTGGCCATATAGCAGGCCATAGCATGGCATTGGCAAGCCCCAGCAAAGCCAGGCAGACAATAGAACCGATTCCCGGTACAAATATGATCAACAGGGTTGTTACCAGTCCCAGGCCGGATGAATACAGGAAGGCCGACTGCTGCGAGATTAATTTCGGTATGGCCACTACGCCGAATATATACCCGGCCATCATACATACCAGGGTATAGGATGTAAGGCTTTTGGCAACATCGAGGTCCAGCCCATGAAATAGTCCATAGTTGCCGATGGTATCGCCTGCCAGCACTTCGGCACCAACAGCACAAAAGATGGCGATAAAACCCAGGGTGTACTGTGACTTTACCTGGGCTGCCGGCTGTAACTGAGACACCGTTTCTTCGTTATCTTTCGCGGATGGCGGCATTATTTCAGGTAGATGGGCAAAGCGTATGAGGAAGGCGATGAGCAGTAGTATTACAGTGAGTACGCAATAGGGAAGGATAACGCTGTGCGATAAAACATCCAGCCGCGCCGCCTTATCAGCCGGGTTCATTTGTTCCAGCTCCTGTATCAGTCCTCCTGCATTTTTCAGTATGATGCTTCCCATGACCAATGGAGCGAGTATTCCCGCCACTTTATTACAGATACCCATGATGCTGATCCTTCGGGCTGCACTATCGGGCGGGCCCAGTAAAGTGATGTACGGGTTTACAGCGGTTTGCAATAACGTGAGTCCTGTTCCAACAAAAAACAATCCCACCAGGAAGAGCGCGTAATTACGGGTAAGTGCCGCAGGTATAAAAACCAGGCAACCTGCAGCCATCACACTCAATCCGATACTCATACCCTTTATCATGCCTGTTCGCTGCAACAGGCCGCTGGAAGGCAATGCCATTACCGTGTAGGAAATATAGAAAGCGAATGTTACCAGGTATGCCTGCCATTCTTCCAGTTCGCAGGCGATACGCAGGTAAGGAATCAGGGTTCCATTGATCCAGGTGATAAATCCAAAGATAAAAAAGAATGCCCCGATGATTACGATGTATTTTCCGTATCTCGCTGGCGGAGGCTGAACTAAGGTATCTGTTGCCATGGTTGGGTTTTATATACTTTTTAATGCGGCATCCACACTTCCATGCCGCAGCAATATCTCTTTTGCTTTTTCATAATCGGCAAGCCCTGATTTCTCCATCAGCATTTTCACACCGCGGTCCAGCAATTTATCATTGCTAATCTGCATATGTACCATCCGGTTATCCTTAACACGCCCTATCCGGATCATAGCAGCGGTTGAAATCATATTCAGCACCATTTTCTGCGCTGTTCCGCTTTTCATTCTTGTACTACCGGTAACAAACTCGGGCCCGGTTACGATTTCCACCGGGTAGTCGGCATTAGCCGCAACCGGTGATCCCGGGTTGCAAACAATACAGCCTGTGATGATATGATGGGTTCTGCAGGCCTGCAAGGCACCAACAACATAGGGTGTTGTTCCACTGGCTGCAATACCAATCACAACATCCTTTGCAGAAACACCCTGCTTTTGCAAATCCCGCCATCCTCCTTCCACATTATCTTCTTCATCCTCTATACCATACCTCAGTGCTGCATCTCCCCCTGCCATCAAACCTACTACCATGGTATCGGGAACACCATAGGTAGGCGGGCACTCACTCGCATCCAGCACACCTAACCTGCCGCTTGTTCCGGCACCGATATAGAACAACCTTCCCCCTTCCTGTAACTTCGGCACAATTGCGTGGATCAAAGCCGCGATGGCAGGCAGTTGTTTTTGTACCGCTACTGCAACGGTCTGGTCTTCTTCATTGATATGCTGAATGATCTCTTCCACCGGCATTTGTTCCTGGTTGCGGTAGGGCGAGGGCATTTCGGTTATCCGGGTATTATTCATACGATAAATGTTCAGAAGCAGCTAATAGCTATTGGCTATTAGCTATTAGCTCTATCTATTGATACCTTTTTCTTAGGAGCCCCTTCATGTATAGGTTAAGGCTCCACTGATCCCTTATGGGTTTGCCGGTTTCCGGGTTATTTACCAGGTAGGGATGCGGGCCGAATTCTGTTGTGAATGTAAGCATTGTATGGCCTTCCTGCCTGCGTTGTGATACTACTTTATCCCAACAGGATAAATGAAACTGAACCGCATCCTCAAACTCAGGCAATTGCGGATCGGTTACCTGCGCCGATTGCGGATAACCGACCCTGGCATGTATATGCCGGGTTCGTGCCAACGCTTTTTGTACTGCTTCCTGCTGGTCATCCAGTAAGGTTTCCGCAACCACGCACCAGTGCGATATGTCGAGCGTTAGTTGCAGCGATGGCAATGCCCCGATATAGCCGGCGGTAGTATGCGCGGCAAAACTGAATTTACCGCGGTGCGTTTCATGATAAATGGGAATACCGGTTTCAACAGCCAGGCTTTCAGCCATATCAATCAAAGCCTTATTCTGCGCAAAATCATAATAATCCTTGCCGGTTTGCGAGTTAATCAGCAAGGGCTTTGCCGAAACCATCGCAGACAGGCGTTTGGCATACAATTTCAAATGCGTCTCAAAATCTGGCTCAGTGGTTTCCCAATGCTGTGCTATTAACTGAAGCCCATTTACTTGCAGGCTGTTCAACAACTCCTCCCGATCTTTCTCATGCTCCGGTATATCTGTCTCTATACCATCATACCCCGCCAGCTTCACCTTGCGGGCAAAATCAGTCCAGGTAAGATGGGCATGCCCCCAGCGGGCACAGAAGAACAGTATATCCATGGTTCAGGTATCAGTCATTATAAATAACAGGTATATCCGTGCCCGGATCGAAAAGCAGGGGATAGAACTGGCCCTCCATTTTTTCTCCTTTGGGTATTACCATTGAATTGGGCAAAAGTTCGGTATCTGAATTGGATATCGTTCCATCCTTAAATACATTCAACACAAAAGCCCGCCTGGCCCTTGGCGATTTATTGGCATAGGATCCATGCACCATTAGCGGATGATGAAATGCGGCGCGGCCTTTTTTAAGTTCAACCGGTATGGGTTTAAACGCAGCTTTCTGTTCTTCATTCAGCGACTTCATCAATCCCTCCATCTCACCAGCCAGCTCGGGTTTGTCCAGCAATCCCCAGTTGTGGCTGCCGGGTACATAGTACAGGCATCCGTTTTCTACCGTGGCATCATCCAATCCCACCCAGCAGGTAAGGTGTTGCATGGGTAATGTGCGGGTCCAGTAGGAATAGTCCTGGTGCCAGGCCACTACCCCGCCATGTTTTGCGGGTTTGTAAAAGAGCTGGTCATGCCAGAAACGAACCGGTTCATCATTCAATAACTGGCTGGCCGCCATCAGGAACGCCGGGTTCCAAAGAATATCATGAAAGCCGGGTGTTATACGCCAGGCACCCAAAGCGTGAAACAGTACTGCGTCTTTATCGGTCGACTCATTGGCGTAAAACTGGTAGAACAATTCATTGCCCGGGTGAGAGGGGTCAATGATCTCAGTGAGCTCATTACGCAATACCTCTATCTGTTCATCAGTGAGAAGTTTGATATCAGCCAGGTAGCCGTTCAGCTTATAAAAATCAATCTGTTCGGTCGACAAGCGGTACTGGTTCCACTCCGCCTCGGTGGATGGCCATCTGAAAAGCTCAGATACCAGTTCATGATACTTTGATAAGTCCTTTACAGTTGTAAGCATATCAGCCGGTTTTACTATTGATAATTATTGTGCCATACTGGGTTCTTTATCGTTTATTATCTCCGCCGCGCTTTCCTTTTCTATAAACAGGAAGGTATTGGGATGTGTTCTGAGGATGGTAGATGGATATATCTCATGTATGGGATCCTTCAATGTATGATACACCGCTTCCGCTTTTGTGGCTCCGGGTACGATACAAAAAATAGCCGGTGCCTTTAACAGGGCGGGAATGGTTAAGGTCAGCGCATAACTCGGAACATCTTTTACTTCCGGGAAACAGCCTTCATTTACCTGTTGTTGTTTACAGGCTTCGTCCAGGTCAACCACCTTAACAAGATCCGGATCTTTGAAATCGGCTACATGCGGATCGTTGAATGCCAGGTGGGCATTCTCCCCGATTCCCATACAGGTAATATCAACCGGGAACTCCTGCAACAAACGCGAATATCGCCTGCATTCCTCCTTACTATCCTGGGCAGAACCATCCAGGTAATACACCGCCTTGAACGGTACTTTGGAAAATATCCTTTCATTTAAAAAATGTCCAAACCGTTGTTCCGCGTTCTTTGGCAGGCCTATATACTCGTCCATATGAAAAGCATTCACCTTGCCCCATTCAACTTTTTCATGTACCAGCTCAGCCAGGAATTCATTTTGTGATGCCGCCGCTGCAAAAATAATATTAACGGTATCTTTTTTCTCCAGTAGTTCCCTAATGGTATCTGCTGCCATCGCCGCGGCGTCTTTTCCTATTTCCTGCCTGTTATCATATAGCCGAACTTTTAGCTGGTCAGCACTAAATTCTTTCATTTGTATATCAATTAATAATTAGTAATTAATAATTAATAATTAGTATTAAAATAACCAGTAATTAGTAACGGGTGTTTACATAAACAACACCCATTACTAATTACTAACTATCAATTACCAATTATACCCTAGAGTCTGATCTTCACACCTGCTCTTCCCCAGTATGAATAGTATTGCTTCTGGTAAATTCTTTCTCTTACACCAAAATACTGGATCTGTGGTGCGTTGGTCAGGTTCAGTGCTTCCGCATAAACGGTTACACGCTTATTCAGCCTCAGGGATGTATTCACGTCGATCTGTGTTCTGGCAGCCTGGATAACATCTGTTGCATCGTTGCTTCCCAATGCAGATGTATAAGAACCATTATAGTTAAGGTTTCCCTGGATGGTAAATCCTTTATAGCCATAAGAAAGAGACGCATTGGCTGTATGATCTGCCTGGCCAGGTAAACGAAGGTCCTTGCGGAACTGCGCATTCGCTTTTGAATGAGCATAAGTGTAGTTGGCAAGAACAGAGAACCCTTTCAGGAACCCTGGCAGGAAAGTCAGGTTAGCCTGTGCATTCAACTCCACTCCAAATACATTGGCGGCATCGCCGTTTAATGTTTGGTAATACTGCCATCCGGTATAGGCAGATGCACCGGTAAATTCTGTACCATTTAAGATAGTTACACTGTTATACTGGAACTTAGATACATTTTTGTAGAATACGCCCGCAGAAAGGATACCCAGGTTAGACAGGTATTTTTCCAGCACGATATCGTAGTTGGTGGCAAAAGCCGGAGACAGCTTGGGGTTACCATCTGTAACGGTCTGCGACAGCACGCTTGTGATTCGGCCCGGAACCAGGTCGGTAAAGTTTGGACGTGAATACCCAAAGGTTAATCCACTGCGCAATACGGTGCTGCGGTTCAGATCGAACTTAGCCTGCAGATTGGGCAGGAACTTAGTGTAATTGGTTTTTGACTGGGTTAGCGTTGTTGACTGCCAAACACCATTGATGTCTTGCAAAATGATATTTCCTTTATAGTCAACATTGGTTGTTTCCAAACGGAAACCACCCAGCAGCATCCATTTTTCAAACTGGATACGTGTCATCATATAACCCGATGTAACGTTCTCGATCGCATCGAAATAATAGGAATCGATGCTTCCCCGTGTAGCTGCTGCGTCTTTTGTAAACCCTACGCCTGCATCAAAGAAACTGATGGTAGCGTCTTTATCAACACCCAGTCCGAAATTGGTAGCACCATTCAGCAAATTAGCCGACACTTCGGGTGAGCCCGCAAACTTACTTAGGTTACCATTGGCAGCAGTGCCTGTATAGCTGCTAACAGAGGTTTCATCGGGGCGGCTGCGCCGGTTGCTCATGCTCTTTGTTTTGAAACCCATTTTCAGAATGGCCGAGTTGTTACCAATCTTATAAGGGATGGTAACATTCAGTTTTGTAACAAAGTTGTGACCATCTGTATTCCAGTAATCTCTTTCAACTGTATTATAGGTAAAAATGCTGGTGCTGTTCTTCCAGTCTGTACCGGTAACGCTCAGGTAATCGCCTGAAATATCGTTAATGCTCAATGGTATATTACCGGTAATAAAATTATACGTACCGGAACGGTAAGCAAACTCCGCGTGGTTAAGGAATATACCTCCATCCAGTTTCACTTTACCAATAGTGGTTTCTCCCTGGAGATTAAAGCTCACATTCCTGTCATTTTCATTCGCTGACTTTAACTCGTTGTAGGAGCGACCCCGTGTAGTAGTATACGGACCGGTTGCTGTTTTGGTGGTATTAGCGGTTTGCATACGCGTTCTTTTGCGATAGCGCGTAACATTGTTCTCATGGTTGCTGTACAGTACATTGGCAACCAGGTTGGTGGTGGGATTGAATGCATAGTCAACCGTAGCGGATAAACCTGAACGGGTACGTTCATTCTGAACATATAGATATCTTACATCGGTAGGGAACCAGATGCTGCCTTTTCCGTCACCAAAATCTTTCGGTTGCCAAACCTGTGCATTGGTTTCATCGTAACCGTTCTTGGTTTTAAAAAGGCTTCCGTTAAGGATAACGCCTAGTTTACCATTTGGATTTTTATCGGTAGCAAAGAAACGCTGACCGTAAGAAAGATTGCCAATTCCGTTCAGATTGCTGCGCAGGTTGTTATAACCCATAGCTGCATCCAAAGATATTTTCGGGCGGAGTGAAGTGGCGGTTGGCGACTTCATGTTAACCACCCCTGCAATCGCATCACCATCCAGGTCTGGGGTTAATGTTTTTACAACTTCCATAGAAGACAATACGTTCACAGGAACTACGTCCAGTGATGCGTTCCGGGCACCGGATTCCTGTGTACCCATGATCTGCTCTCCGTTTACATTAATGTTGGTAAAGTTACCCGGCGTACCGCGCAACTGAACGGTGGAACCCTCACCACTGTTATTTCTTCCGATAGTAACACCCGGAAGTCTTTGCAGTGCCTCGGCCACGTTAAGGTCGGGATAGCGCCCCATCAGGTCGGCGGAGATCACCTGTTTGATGTTATCCGCGTTTCTCTGCTGGTTCAACGCTTTCTGCTGTCCTTCTCTTGAAGACAGCACCGTTACCTTTCCAAGGCTGGTTGAATACGTAACCATGGAAACATTTTGCGTGATGGTTTGGCCGGCTCTAACGGTCACTTCTTTTTCTATGGGCGCAAATCCCATGTAATTCACAACCAGGGTGGCTTTACCTTCTTTTACGTTCAGTAAGGTAAAATTACCAGCCAGGTCTGTAGATACACCACGTGTGGTTCCTTTGATAGTTACGGAGGCACCCGGCAAGGCACCACCATCCTTATCCGTTACCTGACCAGAGATATTACCGCTTGTTGATTGCGCGGTACTCTCAAAGCAGAACCCGGAAAGGGTCATTAAAAAAACCAGGGTGAGTAATCGGTTCATAGCAGTTTTCATGTTTGGGAGGGTTTATTTGTATGAAAAGATGTTTGTTTTACTTGGATGAAAATTTTGCATAGTCAGTTAAAAAACGAAGCGCGAAACTGGTTCCGATATCGCGGTTCGTAAGCCAGGCTTTTCCTTCCTTGAACCGGGTCCTGGTTTCAATTACAGAGCCGCGCAGGTTCGGATCCGGATGATCTTTCGCATACCGGTTCCTGATCAGCCATTTGGCCGACTTCTCTATATTGCCATCAAATTCCTTATAGCCATAACCCGAAAGCTCCATCCATAATATTCCCGCCAGCGAAACGGCTGAGCCGGTAATAGAACCTTTGTCGGGCATGCGGCCATTCAGGTAATTATCATAGTAAATAGTGCCGTCTTTCTGTTGCGCCCTGGCAAATACCCTGGCGGTAGCAGCGGCCCCTTCCAGGTATTTCTTGTCCTTGGTAAGCATATAAGCGTGTACCAATGATTCAGCATACCATAGTGAAAAACGCGGGTGGAACGACTGCTCTTTTTCCGAATTCGGCATAAACCGCATCCATACGCCTTCTGGGCCTTGCTTGTCGAGAAGGCTGTTGCATAAAAGAATATACGCATCCCTGAATTTGGCATCGCCGGAAAACTCATATGCGTCTTTGAACAGCCAGCCCTCCGTATTAGGCCTCGACACATCATACAGGGTTTGCTGCGGCTTATCTTTCCAGAAAGGGCTGGATTGTTTTAATACCTCACCGGTTTTGAGATTCAGGTTGTCATAACATACACCCTGCTCCGGGAAATACATATTGGCCATCATCCAGGATGCGGCATTGGTAGCTACTTTTGCATAAACAGGATTTTTTGTTACCCGTGATAATTCAAAGATGCCGGGTGTACCATCCGAAACCGTTGCAAATACAGCTATATCCGGCCCTAATACATCGCCATGTACAGCGGCTACCATCCCTTTTAGTTTGGGATCGTCTTTTATTTCGAGACTGATCCAGTATTTACCGCCGCGCTCAGCAGCAGCCAGATAGGCTTTGTTGCCCGTATATTTATAAGCACTTAGCAATGCATACACCGCCTGCCCGGTATGCCAGGGAACTTCATAATCATACCATTTTCCTTCCGTAAGATTATAATCGCATCTGGAACGTCCGTTCTTGTCTATCAGCGTGTAGGCGATATAATCGGCGCATTCATTAATAGCCCTGGAAAGTTCCTCCTTGCTTACCTGCGCTGCCGCTTTCCGTGCCGGCAAGGCAAATACAAACAGGCATAAGGCAACTAACAGTTTACTCCGCTTCATGGTTTCCTTTTTCTGAGTTTAAAAAATATTTATGCTTCTGGTTAGTTACCGTATAACCGGGTGCCAGCCTGAAAGAAAACGACCAGTTCCTGCTTACGGGTATCTTGAACAGTAAATGATTAATGCCCGGTTGTAAAGACAATACTATTTCTTCTTCGCGGGTTCCGGACTGCTCAACTGGCTGTGTGTTGCCAAAAACCCGGGTTCCATTGCAAAACAATTCTACCCCCCGGGCTGAGGTTGTATAAGAAGCGATCTGAATAGCCTTATCGGTTGTTACTGTACAATACGCATAGGCTACGCCAGCTGTTGTATTAGGATAAAAATCAGCCAGCTCTGTAATACCTCCATTGGGCGAAGCATATTTTTGCCAGCGGAAAGGTTGCCCCCGAAAGCTGATCAGATCGCCTGGTTTGGGTGTTTTTTCAGTGCCTGCATCACCGGAGTACAGGAAGGCGGGTGGATTGCCATCTTCCATAACATAGGGGCCCGACAGCAGCCAGTTTTGAAAATAGGTATAACTGCTTTCTTTAATCGCCAGTCGCAGGGAGGCCGCAGGGGCAAGATGACTGATCCTGGCCAGGGTACCCATTTGTGATTGGATGCCTTTCTCCAATTGAGAAAGGTTTTCTATTTTCTCCGTTAAAGGACGGGCGGCTATGTCGAGGGAATATAATTGATTTTCCTGCAGCCAGGCTTCGCGGAAGCTTTTATCCAGCTGAATATATCTTTCTTTCAGGAGGGTAACAGGGGTGATCACATCTTTCAGTATACCCGCCGTTTCCATCGGATCTTTTTTTGAATACACCAGGGCTTTTGCATAATTGCCTGCCACCAATGGCAGTTCTTTACGGGTATCCATCATCAGCGTGTACTGATCGATGGCAAAAGCCAGGGTAGCGATATCGGATTGGTTCCATTTTGGTACTGCCTTGCCGATAGCCGCCTTCGCGGTTTTAAGTATGCGGAGCAGCATATCTGCTTCCACATTATTAATAATAAGCTGCCTGCCGCTATCAGGTAATATCTTCTGATGCCAGATATTTTCATTGAGATTGAATGTAAGGGCCGGCTTGCGCAATAACATCAGGGTATCCAGGGCTTTTATATATTGCCCGCCAGGATCGCCATAGGCGGTTACCGTATACCGTTGATCAAATGAAGGCTTGCCGGTACTGTTTACATTCCAGCTTTTATCTGCCGCTTTGTAAACGCCGTACCAGTCGCCCGAAAAAAGAAAGGCACCGCCATCATCCCATACCGTTGTAACTACACCTGTTGCGCCTTTTTCCTTTCCTTCTTTTACAAACCCATCGATATTTGCGGTGGCCATTACCATATCGGGGAACATACGGTAGGAGTTAAGAATACCCGGGCATACCATGAATTCAAGCCCCCGTTTCTGAAAAGGGAGAATCCATTTATCAAAAGACGTCTGGGCCCCGTATTCCCAGGTAAGGTAAATGATGTCTTTGGGCAGTATGTCCAGCATTTCTTCATGCTCCAGTGCAATGTCTCCCCACATCATCAGCTTTTTGTTATGCCTTTTCACTATATCATAGAGGAACTTTATATGGTCTGCATAGTATTTGGTAACGCCAACACTATCGGTATAGGATTTTGACGATCCCTTACCGAGATCGAATGTTTCATCACAGTTTACATTGAAGAAGGGTGCTGAAAATGCATCGCATAATTCACCTATCACATCACTCAGGAAATGCTGCGCCGCCGTATCCAGTGGTGATATCATGTTGGCGGTAGCTCCCATTGAACGGTATTGCGGCAGGGACAGTATTTTTTCGAAATGTCCGAACGACTGGAAGCTGCCAATCAGCTGAACATGATATTTGGCAGCGTAGGCGGAAAGCTCCTTTATCTGCGCTATCGTGAGTTTACCATCAGGGGGTGCAAAATCAGGTCTTGATACAGGCTGCACAACATGTTCAATATAAAAAGAGAGGTAGTTGATTTTAAGTTCAGCCAGCCTTTCCACCTGCTTTTTCAAATACGCCATGGTAGAAATGGGGCCGCGGCTGATATCATCATACACTGTTCGGTGCGCAAAAGAAGGCCAGTCGGCGATCTTCAGTTCTTTTTTCCAGCCGGCACGATTCAATTGTTTAAGCGTTTGTAGTCCGTAGAAAAGCCCCGTTTCCGTATTCGCGGCAATGATCCTTTGTTTGGCCGTGAAGAAAAGGAGGTAGCCTTCTGTTCCGATCCTATCTTTCCATGCGGAATCGAAGCCCGCCAGCAGGGCATCATTCTTCCTGTTCTTTCCCAGCAGTATGAGGTGTATTTTTTTAGGTTCTTTCTGCGGAAAAGTTTTGCTGAAAGTATCCCAGTGCCCTTTCAGCCTGCCCGTCATACCGGTATCCAAGCCACTATATAACAAACCGGCAGACTGGAAAGAAACAGGTGTTTGACCTTGTTCAATATGCACCGGTAAGGGCAGCACAGGGATATCCTGTGCACCAACGGTGCCCCAAAAAAGAAAAAGGGTTGCTATGATGGCTGCTTTCTTCATTTATTCAGCTTCCCGTCTATTATAATCTGAGAGGAAACGGCATCTTTTTTCACAAACTGTTTTACAGGGTAATACTGCCCATTACCAGAAATAGTTCCATTGTTGCTGTTGTTAACAATGATGGCAGCGGGGGCCTGTGGTGAAGTCAATACATTCAATCCTGAAAACGCAAAATGGTTTACATCATCCATCATTATACCGGCACGGTCGTCTACCCCTTTGTATTTTACGGTTATGTCTGATAGTTGTATGCCCTTTACATGTCGGATGAATAAACCGTAAGAAGGAAGTTTTCCAAACATGGTTCCTTCGGGGTAGAGTGTTTCATGTTCTTCAATTTTACGCGTTGTATTTTCTTTTGTGCCGCCGCCACTGGTTTCAATTACGATATTGTGCAGGCTGATATCTTCTACCGGCGCAGATGCCAGTCCTGAGATAGAGCAACCCGTTGTGTCGGCTCCTGTTGCGATAATATGGGAGATCTTTATATTTTTTATTCTCCCGACCGGTGGGTCGGTTGCGGCGGCCGAATATTTCCTGGCGCGGTTACCCAGCCTTACAAAGATGGGAACCTGCGGGCCATCTATCACAAGATTATTGATGGTGATATTCTCCATGATTCCTCCGTCTACCAGTTCCATAGCAAGTCCACCATTGCCGGCCGGCTTACCATAGATAGTGGTGGTTTGCTGGGATGGTTTGATCACGCAATTGGAAACCGCGATATTCCTGAAGCCGCCTGTAGATTCGGTTCCGAATTTGAGGGCGTTGCAGTGACTGCTGAGTACGCAATTGGTGATGGTGATGTTTTCGGAGATCCGCGGCGACGTGCTTTTCACGGTGATGCCATCATCATCGGAGTCGCCGATAATACCAGACACATTTACAAACCTGCACCCATCGATATCCATCATATCATTATTCTTATTGGAGTGGTTCCAGATGGTGAGGCCTTCTATCTGAACATAATCACACCCCAGGTAATGCTGCATCCAGAAAGCGGAGTTGCGGAGGTGTACATTTTTAACGGAGATATGTTGAGATCCTGCAAACCATAAAAGATAAGGGCGGTTCTTGTAGCGATCCGGTTTTTTATCGGTGGTAACAGGAAATGAGCCACCTTGTCCGTCGATGGTTCCCTCTCCTTCTATGGTAACGTTCTTTGCATTCTTGCAAAAGATCAGGCTTTGCCTGGCCCATTCAGAGCCATAGAAAACAATACCGCAGTCGAGATAGGGATATTTGGAAAGGTCCTTAGACCCCAGCAAAGTGCCCCCTCCGGAAACGTGCAGGGTTACATTGCTTTTGAGGTACAATGTGCCCGAGAGGAATGTTCCGGAGGGGATGACCACTTTACCACCTGTGAGGGAGCAGGTGTCAATGGCTTTCTGAATAGAAACCGTGTTATCCGTTATGCCATTTCCGATGGCACCAAAGTCTTTGATATTATATTCCTGCGCTTGCAGGCTGCCACCTGACAGGAAAAACATCAATACCGATGCCAACATGTTTTTATAGCCGGATAAACTTTTCATAAGCAATTAATTTTCCGCAAACCCAGCATTCACGGCCCTTTCAGGGTATGTTGCTGTGCCGGCGGAGCGCAATCGTTGTTTGTTTTTCCATTTTACGGGTACGTACCCGTAAAATGGGCAAAAAAAATCGTTTTCCCTCAAAGCCCTCCCTTTCACACTATTCTTTCACCACCGCTTTTTCGGGTACGTACACGAATCTAATGATTAAAACGATTTTTCCAAAAAAATATCGACAAAAAAGATCGCCTGATCTGCCATCTTACTTTAATTCCTGTAATACCTGTAGTTCAGCTTCGTAATAATATCAATCGGCATCAGGTAGGTTTTTTCTATTTCACGTGAAAAAACAAGTTGCTGGAAAAGTGCCATGATACCGCGGTAACCCTGCTCTTCGGGCTTTTCGCAGATAAGAAAATCGATATATCCTTTTTCAAGGTAGGTAACATTTTCATGGGTAAAGTCGTGGCCCAGCAGCAGTACATCGGTGAGACCCGCTTTCTCCAGGCATTTGGCTACCAGAGAAACACGGGAGTTGGTAACAAAAATCGCCCCGATATTTTTATGCTTCGCAAACAAGTCGCCGAGCTTTTTGGATACCGATTGAAAATCTGTTTCCGTGGTGTTGAGACAAAGTAATTCATTGGGTAACTTATGATCCGCGAAATAAGCCCGGAAACCTTCTTCCTTATGAAGTATGGCATAGTTATTATCTATCTCCCGCGCGATATTGGCAATCAACACCTGTTTCTTAGCGGTTGTACAGTAATGTACCAACTGCGCGGAAAGATAACCACTGTTAAAAATATCGGGTCCAATATAACAGGATCGGTCGAAACCTGGTATGTCGGAATTGATCAGCACATACGGTATACCCGCCTTAACACTGCTCTTAATAAGTTGCATGGATTCATCGGGAAACACCGGTGTAAAAAGAATGCCATCAGGCTTGTACCGGTTGATTCGATTTACCTGCTTCGCAAAAGACTGCCGGTTATTCTGATCAAAAAAATACCGTTCGATATGAATTCCATATTGCTTGATCTCAACTTCAGCGCGGTTGATACCCTCCACCGGTGCCTGCCAGAATTCCGTTTCCTCAGAAATATTAGGCAGCAGTGTTGCCAGGCGTATGGTACCCCGGGTGGTAAGGGCCAGGCGTTGTGCCAGTACATTGGGCTGATAATCCAGCTCAGTAATAATAGCCTGTATCTTTTTCTTGGTCTTGTCAGAAACACCTGGACGGTTGTGTATAACACGGTCTACAGTTGCCAGCGATACATTCGCCCGCTTGGCAATCTCTTTTACTCCCGCAAAGGCTTTATCCGTTTTCTTTGTCATGTGCCACTGGTATTAACAAATCTATTGAAAATTGTTTATTGGTTTGTTGGTATGTTGGTTTATTGGTTTATTGGTTTCTTGGTTTATTGGTATGTTAGTTTATTAGTTATTGGGGGGACTGGGCTTAGCGGCTTAGTGGATACTCAGATTTACCGCCCAATAGGCTTAGCAATTTAATAAACCCGCTAATAAACCCAAGAAACCAACATACCAACAAACCAATAAACCAACAAACCAACAAACCAAGAAACCAATAAACCAAGAAACCAATACCTTTACCTCTTCATGGGACAGAAAAAACTTATCCGCTTTGAGGCCATCCGGCAGTTTTCGAATGTATGGGAGTACCCGCAGGATATGCAGGGAAAATGGAATGACTTTTTTGGCACTGATGGGCCTATCACGGTAGAGCTTGCCTGCGGCAAGGGGGAGTATGCGGTAGGACTGGGAAGAATGTACCCGCTCAGGAACTTTATGGGTATTGATATAAAAGGTAACCGCATCTGGCGGGGCGCCAAAACCGCGCTGGATGAGGGATTGCGGAATGTGGCTTTTATCCGTTCTCATATAGACAAGATCGCCGACTATTTTGTACCGGGAGAAATAGAAGAGATATGGATCACGTTTCCCGATCCACAACTTCGGGGGTCAAGAGCGAAAAAACGACTTACCCATCCCCGGTTTCTCAGAATATACCAGCCCTTGCTGAAAGAGGGTGGCAGGGTTAACCTGAAAACCGATAGTCCCGACCTATACCGTTTTACACTGGCGGTGATACATCTTTTCGGGCTCACCATTCTTGAGCAGTCGGATGATATTCACGGGCAGTCGTCTATCAAACCCGAACTACAGATAAAAACACATTACGAGGGGCTTGATATTGCGCAGAGTAACCGGATACACTATATCTGCTTCTTGCTGGATCAACCGCTGCCCGTAGAAAAAGATGAGCTGTTAAAACAATTATTCAGTGAGCCGGCAAATGATTGAGGGGATTGATTTTTACTATGATGAACAGGGCTTACTCGTGTTCACGGAAAAATATCACCTGGATCGTGGTAGCTGTTGTGGTAATGGATGCAGGCATTGCCCGTATAACTATGATGCGGTTCCGGAATCGCGAAGGACTGAACTGCTGAAAGCTAAAACCGGAAACCTGGAATTGTGATTCTTAGTAACTTACAGTGGCCAATAAACCAAGGGATTTGAAAAGCAGGAAACCAGAAAAACTAAAATCGGTTCTTCCCAGCGGAAGAAAAGATAGCTCGTTTTTTGAGCAGGTACACGATGTTGCCCGGCAGATTCCCCGGGGCCGCATTACCTCGTATGGTGCCATTGCAGCTTACCTGGGTGCCAGGAAAAGTGCCAGGATGGTAGGATGGGCGATGAACGGTGCCGTACATGCAAAACCAAAAGTACCTGCGCACAGGGTTGTAAACCGAAACGGAATGTTATCCGGCAAAATGCACTTTGGAACTCCTACAAGAATGGAAGAACTGCTTACAAAAGAAAAGATCGTCGTGAAGAATGATAAGGTAGTTGACTTTAAGGAAAAGTTCTGGGATCCCGCATTGGAGCTTTCAATTGATTGAAAGAAAGCAATAAAGAATACCACCTTTTGAAATTTGCCCGGCTAATCAGTTTTTAAATATTGTACGGATGAGAAAATCAATGTCTTTTTTTGCGTTACTGTGGATAGTATCAAGTGCCAACGCACAAAGAACTAACAGTAACCCGGAAGCCGCAAAGCTTATCAGGGATAACTATATAAAAATGGAACGTATGATACCCATGCGGGATGGCATTAAGCTTTTTACAGCCATTTATATTCCAAAAGATTCTTCGCAATCCTACCCGTTCCTATTAAACCGCACTCCTTACTCGGTAAGACCTTATGGTGAAGATAATTATCCCACACGGCTGGGACCCAGCAGCTTTTTTGCAACGGAGAAGTATATTTTCGTTTCACAGGATGTGCGTGGCCGTTACATGAGCGAAGGGGAGTTCAGGGAAATGTCGCCCGCCATGGCAGTTAAGAAAACCAACAAAGATGTTGATGAAAGCAGTGATACCTACGATACGATTGAATGGCTGTTGAAAAACATCCGTCACAACAATGGCAAGGCGGGTATCTATGGTATTTCCTATCCGGGTTTTTACGCTTCCGCCGCACTGCCCGATGCGCATCCCGCGCTCGCGGCAGCTTCTCCACAGGCTCCCATGAGTGATGAGTTTGAAGGAGATGATGCCAATCACCGCGGTGCTTTTTTCCTGATGGACAATTTTGGATTCATGAATGGCTTCGACTATCCCAGACCCGGCCCCTGGCAACAATACCCGCGCATCAGCAACAATATAAAGATAGATGACGCCTATGATTTCTACCTGAAACTGGGGCCGATCAAAAACCTCAATACACTTTATTTTCACGACAGCAGTAAAATATGGAACCAGTACCTGCAGCATCCCATCAAAGACAGTTTCTGGCAGGCCAGGAATATCCGTCCGCACCTGAAAAACATTAAGCCGGCCGTATTGGTAGTAGGCGGATGGTATGATGCAGAAGATATGTTTGGCGCACTGGAAACATACCAAGCGATAGAAACACAGTCGCCCGGCAACCATAACCGCCTCGTAATGGGCCCCTGGACACACGGCGCGTGGAGCCGGGGAAACTGGACCCAATTTGCCGGCATTGAGTTTGGCAGTAATACCAGTGCTGCATTTCAGCAACTCGAACTCAGCTTCTTTAATTATTACCTGAAAGGAAAAGGTGATTTCAATACACCGGAAGCCACCATCTTCGTAACGGGCAGCAACCAATGGAAATCCTTTGGACAATGGCCTCCCAAAGAAGCCCAGCCTTCCAGGCTGTTCCTGGATCAAAACCATACGCTGTCGGTTTCGGGTGCTACAAAGGGGTACGACGAATATATTTCAGACCCTGCCAATCCTGTTCCCTACATCAATAAAAAATCTCCCGGTCGCATAGGAGAATACATGGCAGCTGATCAGACATTCGCCTCCCGGCGAAATGATGTACTGTATTATTCCAGTGGTGTGCTTGACAAGGATATTACGGTATATGGCGAGATTACCGCCCGGTTATCTGCGAGCATTTCCAATACTGACGCCGATTTTGTGGTTAAGATCATTGATGTGTTGCCAGATAGCGCTAAAACACAGCAGCTGGTAAGAGCGGAAGTATTACGCGGCAAATTCAGGAACAGCTACAGCAAACCCGAGGCCTTTGTTCCTGATAAGATCACACCGGTGAGCTTGCAGTTGAATGATGTGGCACATACATTTTTGAAGGGCCATTCAATCATGGTACAGATCCAAAGCAGCTGGTTCCCGCTGGTAGACCGTAACCCTCAAAAATTCATGAACATACCTGATGCCAATGAAAACGATTTTCAAAAAGCGGCTATCAGGATCTATCATGATACCAGGAACCCTTCATTTATAGAGATGCGCATTGCGAAATAGGTATTACCTGTAATACGGGCTGATCATCCAATACACCACCGGACCCGTAACCGCCACATAAAACCACAATGGCCAGGTTATGCGGGCCAGTTTTTTGTGGAGATAAAATTCGGCTGTTAGCGCGCGGTAAGCGGTGTATAGAATAAAGGGCAGAATAATGGTGGCCAGTAAAATATGCGTTCCCAGTATTACAAAATAGAAAGTACGTAGTCCTCCTGCCGCTAATTTTTCAGCCTCAGAAACAATCCATCATGATTACTGTCGCCAAATTTCGCTTCCCCTGCTAACAGGTGATGAGCAATATAAAACAGCAGGAAAAAAACCGATAATATCAATGCCGTCAACATCAGCTGCATGTGCAGCGTATACTTGCGGTTCTTAACGGCTATCAAAGCAGCAACCAGTATCACCGCCACTGTTGAATTGATGAAGGCATTGATGGTGGCAAAAATATGTACATTAAAACCGAGATCAACCGTTAGCTGATAACGGCTCAGCAGGGTTACTGCTGCAAATACGATTACAGAGAATATGCCTATCAGCCAGGCGGCTTTTTTGTCGTTTTTGGCGATTAAGGGTTCCAGCATTTTTTTGGTAGTTTATGGGTTTGTTGGTTGATTGGTTGATTAGCTATCCATTGATTTTTCTTCTGCTGCGCAAATAAATCATGAAGAACGCCACCAGGCAAACGATCAGTAACCATAGCCAGCTAAG
>CBDDIT010000051.1:0-187818 GCA_965229175.1 Sediminibacterium sp.
GAAAGTTAATCAATAAACAGTTAACAATGTAAAAAGCCCTCGTCAGAGAGGGCTTTTATTATGAGAAAGCAATCGTAAAACATTAGTCGCGAAGGACTTCACGCGAGATGACTATTTTCTGTATCTCGGAAGTTCCTTCTCCAATAGTACACAATTTTGCGTCACGGTAATATTTCTCCACCGGAAAATCTTTTGTGTATCCATACCCACCAAAAATCTGAACGGCATCATTGGCCGTTTTGACTGCTATTTCACTGGCATAATACTTAGCCATGGCTCCCTCTTTTGTTACTTTTTCGCCACGAACCTTCCTGTCGCAGCTTTGCCAAACCAGCAGGTCGGCAGCCATGATCTCGGTCGCCATGTCCGCCAGCTTAAAGCTAATTCCCTGGAAATGAGAAATGGGCTGGTCAAATTGGTACCGCTCCTGCGAATAGGCAAGTGCCGCTTCATAAGCACCCTTTGCAATGCCCACCGAAAGTGCCGCAATAGAAATACGACCACCATCCAGTATTTTTAATGACTGCCTGAACCCGTCTCCCACTTCACCCAACCTGTTACTATCAGGTATCCGGCACTGGTCGAATATCATTTCCGCCGTTTCACTGGCACGCATACCCAGCTTGTTTTCTTTTTTGCCACCCGCAAATCCCGGTGTTCCTCTTTCTACCACAAAAGCGGTTGAATTTCCACTCGTCCTCGGTTCCCCGGTTCTGCAAATGACCACTGCCAGATCCCCACTCTTTCCGTGAGTGATCCAGCTTTTGGTTCCGTTAATTACCCATTCGTTACCCTCTTTTACAGCGGTGGTTTTCATATTGCCCGCATCACTCCCGGTATTAGGTTCCGTTAATCCCCAGGCACCTATCCATTCTGCGGTTGCCAGCTTAGGTAACCATTTCATTTTCTGTTCCTCCGAGCCAAAAGAAAGAATATGATTGGTACAAAGCGAATTATGCGCCGCAACGCTCAAGCCAATGGAACCACACACTTTAGCAATCTCCTGGATGATAGCATTATACTCATAATATCCAAGGCCGGCACCACCGTATTTCTCCGGCACCAAAACACCCATCATACCCAACTTACCAAGCTCCCGAAACACTGTCACCGGAAATTCCTGGGATTCATCCCATTGCATTACATAAGGCCGTATATACTGACTGGCAAAATCTCTGGCAGTCTGCGCCACCTGTTCCGTTAATTCACTCTGCTGAAAATTCATTTGCCAGGGGTTTACATAGACGGAGGTTGCCATAACTCAAGCAATCGTTAGCTGGCAACCTCCTGAAAACAAACAACCGTTAGTTTTCAGTACAAAAGTAGGGGAAATAGATAAACAGGCAAATGTTTTTTTAGATACCTCATTTCTTAACATTTTCTAAGGTTTTACCACCACAAACGGCTCTATCCGGCTAAAGACAGAATCCGTTACAAAAACAATATTCTTCAGGTCAATCACAGTCTTGAAGGGCCCATATTGCCTCCGGTAACTTACAATACCCCTGGCGGTTTCTGGTGCTATTCCTGTTCTGGCTTGCAAGATTCCCGGCGACACTGTATTCAGGTCGAGCTTGGGGAGTTGAGCCATATCCACCCGCAAAAAAGGCAAAAGGGTTTGAAAAACAGAATCACTGATGCCATACACCTTCTTAACCTGCATCAGGTCTGCAAAACCACCTATTCTATCCCGGTAATGGATGATACGGTTAGACAGTACTTCGCCAATGCCGGGTAATGACTTCCATTCTTCGGCTGTGGCGGTATTTATCTCCACACTGGCTGGTTGGCTATATATGGCCCTTCGTGAGGGTATTGTACTGTCTGGTCGTTTGTAAAACTGGGGAGTTGCCGGTGTCGCCATCCTCACAAAAGGTACCAGCCTTGCGGCCAGCTGTGGCTGCAGTCCCCATATCTTACGGATATCTTCGGCTGAACGGAACCTGCCGCCTTTGCTACGATACCGCAGGATAGTGGCAGCCGTTTTAGGGCTCACGCCCAGTCGTACCCAGTCTTCCGCTCCAATGTTGTTCGGATCGAAATAAAAAAGAGTGGCTGAAACTTTCGTCTTTTCACTATTGGCTGCACGTGGCCATTCCGGTCCGGGGTCTTTTGTATAAACCAACTTTTTACTTTTTTCCACAAATGCAACAAGGGCAGGATCCGTGGTTGGCATGGTATATTTCACGGGAAAAAAATAAGGAAGCGCAATAAAGCCTGCCGATAGTACCAGCAATAGTATCACTGCGGTTCTTTCCCTTTTGGTGAAACTGAAATAGTCTTTTATCATCCTTTTCATAACCTTTCATTTTTTTATGTTGGGTTATCAAAGGAGTTACAAACGGTTATACATGAACAACAAGGCCGTCATACGCCAGCCTGATATGGAGCGGTAATTCCTGGTTAATATCTTCGTGCTTTCCCAACTGGTGACTGATATGCGTAAAATAAACTTCGGGCACCTCCAGTTCCGTTGCAAGAGCCACTGCTTCTTCCAGTGTAAAATGAGCCAGATGTTTTTCTTTCCGCAGCGCGTTCAGCACCAACACTTCGGAGCCCTTTATTTTATCCTTTTCCTCTTCGGTAATACTGTTGGCGTCTGTTATATAGGTAAACTTTCCAAACCTGAATCCTAATACCGGTAGCCGGTAGTGCATTACCTGCACGGGCTGAACAGGGATATCTCCTACCTGAAAAGGCTCCGAACCAATAGTTATCAAACCCAGGTCGGGAACACCCGGGTACTTGTTTTCATCAAAAGCATAGTGAAAATCGCTCCGTATCACTTTTCCGGTTGCCGCATTGGCATAAAGCACCATTGGCTTTCCCGAAAAAAAATTAAACCCTCTGACATCATCCAGACCGGCAATATGATCCTTGTGGGAATGAGTGTATACAACCGCATCCAGCGTATGGGTGGCTGTTCTTAACATCTGGTAGCGGAAATCTGGTGTTGTATCCACCACCAACGATGCGTTAGCCGAGCGTACCATAATGCTGCTGCGCAAACGGTTGTCACGCCTATCAGCGGAAGTGCATACAGCGCAGGAACAACCAATCATCGGTATACCGGTACTGGTTCCTGTGCCTAAAAAAGTTATGGTTAAAGATGGAACGCTCACTTTTCAAAACTACGCTAAAACTGGTAAGCGTAATTGCGTATTTACCGTAGAACTTATACCTCAGTGGTGGCTTTTTTCACCAGGTCCTCATACAGCTTTTGCGACTCCAGCGTAAGCTTATCGAAATCGATGGTAAGCTGTGGGATAATCTCTACCAGGGTATTGATCCTTCCTTCCACGCTCAGAAATTTGTTAAGCACTACAATCCTCCGCTCTTCCAGTAAACACCACCCGCTTTGGAAGGTACCCCGCTCATACCTCACCACATAATCAGATTGACCTAATATATCCGCCAGTTTATCCAATGTGCCTTGTGTGTACTTCATACCGTAAAATTACTGCCTGTTTTTTGAGCCCGCAGTTTCTTTTATCCACACCCCTGCTAAACATGGGAACTGAAAATTGCAGGCCGTATCCTAACTCTTGCTCTCCATTTTAATGACGGGAACAATCATTTCTTCCATACTGATTCCACCGTGCTGGAAAGTATTCCGGTAGTAATTCACATAGTGATTATAATTATTGGGGTAGCACAAAAAACCATCTTCTTTTGCGAAAATGAAAGAAGAATTCACTTTGGGTACCGGCAAGCCGGCTTCCCTGGGATCTTTGAACGCAAGTACATCGCGGGGTTCAAAATTCAGGTTCCGACCATGCTTGTAACGAAGATTGGCCGTAGTTTGTTTGTCGCCAACTACTTTATGTGGTGTATTTACCCGTACGCTTCCATGATCGGTTGCCAGTACGATTTTCACTTTCTTGTCGGCAATCTTTTTTAATGCCTGGTGGAGTGGACTATGCTCAAACCAACTTCGTGTAAGGCTACGGTAACTGGCTTCATCACTCGCCAGTTCCTTCAGTACTTCCATTTCTGTTCTGGCATGACTCAGCATGTCCACAAAATTGTAAACGATTACATTCAGGTCGTTTTCCAGCAGGTTATGAATATTACTTACCAGGTGCTGCCCATCCATGTGATTGGTGATCTTGTGATAGCTGAACCTTGTAGCTTCCTTTTTCAGCCGCTTTAACTGCGCACGCAGGAAATCTTCTTCGAACATATTCTTCCCCCCTTCTTCATCGTCGTTCTTCCACTGCTGCGGAAACTGTTTCTCTATATCCACCGGTAGCAATCCTGCAAAAATGGCGTTGCGGGCATACTGTGTTGCCGTGGGAAGGATAGAGAAAAAAGTTTCCTCTTCGAGTACCCGGAAGCTCTCCGAAAAAATCGGCTGGATAGCTTTCCATTGGTCATAGCGAAGGTTATCAATCAAAATAAAAAAAACAGGAACTCCTTTCTCCAGATGGGGTAGTACTTTGAACTGAAGGATATGATGGCTCATGATTGGCGCGGAAAAACTTTTTGGATCCAGCCAGGCCGTATAATTACGGCTGACAAATTTGAAAAAAGCTGTATTGGCTTCCTGTTTCTGCGCCTGGAAAACCTCCTGCATTTCAGGACTATCGCTCTTTTCCATCTCCAGCTCCCAGTATACCAGCTTTTTGTAGATATCCATCCATTCGTTATAATCCGGGCTGTTGCTCAGTGCCATAAAAAGTTCGCGAAACTGTTGCTGGTATGCCGTTGTGGTTTTTTCCGCCACCAGCCGTTTATTATCTATGATCTTCTTGATACTCAATAATACCTGGTTAGGATTTACCGGTTTAATCAGGTAGTCCGCTATCTGGCTGCCAATGGCTTCATCCATCAGGTTCTCTGTTTCATTCTTGGTAATCAATACAATGGGAACCTGTGCCCTGATTTCTTTAATACGCGCCAGGGTTTCCAGCCCGGTAATGCCCGGCATGGTTTCATCCATCAGTACCAGGTCAACCGGGTGCTGCTTTACATACTCTATCGCGTCAAATCCGTTGGTTACCGTAGAAACCTCATACCCTTTGTGTTCCAGGAAAAGTTTCTGTGATTGCAGGCTTTCGGTTTCATCATCTACCCATAGGATCTTTACATTCATGGAGAATCGGTTTGTAATTTGTTGTTTGCCGTTTGAAGTTGTTATTGTCTTTCCTAGCGTTTATTATACTTTTGCAATGGGCAACCACAAACTACAAACAACAAACAACAAACTGCCCCTCTCTTTATCTTATTCACAATTGATTTAACAATTCAACAACAGGTATGGCGGCAACAAAGAGGAAGATCATTAATGACCCGGTGTATGGTTTTATCACGATTAATCATCCCCTGATCTTTGCAATACTGGCGCATCCTTATTACCAGCGTCTCCGGAGGATACAGCAAATGGCTATGGCTTCTCTCGTATATCCGGGAGCGGTTCATACCCGGCTGCATCACTCCTTAGGTGCCTATCACCTGATGTGCAACGCGGTGATGGAACTGAGAAGCAAAGGGGTAGATATTACCGGGGAAGAAGAGGTTGCTGTAAAAGCGGCTATCCTGTTACACGATGTGGGTCACGGCCCTTTTTCTCATGCCCTGGAAAATAAACTGGTGCAGGGGGTACACCATGAACAACTTTCACTCCAGATCATGCAGGTGATAAATGAAGAAATGAACGGTGCGCTTACACTGGCCATCCGCATTTTTACAGGGCAGTATCACAAACCCTTTCTTCACCAGTTGATCAGCGGGCAACTGGATGTAGACCGGATGGACTATCTGAGCCGGGATAGCTTTTACTCGGGCGTAAGTGAAGGGGTGATTGGTTATGACAGGATACTTAAAATGCTGGTTGTAGAGGATGGACAATTGATGGTGGAAGAAAAAGGCATCTATAGTGTAGAAAAATTCTTGGTAGCGAGGAGACAGATGTACTGGCAGGTGTATTTACATAAGACCGTATTATCTGCCGAGAAAATGCTGGTAAGAATTCTGGAAAGGGTGAGGGACATCTACTCGCCGGATGATGAGCGGTTAAAAACATTGTCATGCCTGGATTTTTTCCTGGGTGAATTCGACGGAATCATGGACCGCGACGCGCTGGACAAATTTTGTGAAATAGACGACCATGATGTACTGCATGCCCTGAAGAGATGGAAACACCATCCTGATCCTATATTATCGCTGCTTTGCGGGCGTTTTCTGGATCGTAGATTGTATAAGGCAAGGATACAGTCGGAGCCCTTTGAAGCATCCTATATCCGTGAAAAAGAAGCCCTGGCCATGCAGGCTTTCGGGGTTGCGCAGGCGGATGTGCATTATCTATGCTTTACGGGTGAAGCCACCAACACACTGTACCAGCCCAGGGACGAACAGATCAATATCCTGTTCAAGGATGGCTCTGTTACCGAAATTTCGCAGATTGATAACGCATTAATTCATCAAAACCTTTCGGCACCCGTTAAAAAATTTTACATTTGTTCATTAACCTAAGGACTTTCCGGTTGAGGGTTTAGGGTTTAGGATTTATTGTTCAGCGTTCGATGCAGAACCCTGAACATAAACCCTAAACAATAAACCCTGAACATTAAACTTACGCGTATGCAATTTACTGCTGCCCAGATCGCCATGATTATCAATGGTAAAGTTGAGGGTGATTCAATGGCGGCAGTAGCCGGTTTTGGCAAAATTGAAGAGGCAAAACAAGGCCAGATCGCTTTTTTGGCCAATCCTAAATACGAAGAATTCTTATACCAGACAGGGGCCTCTATTGTGATTGTAAACGAGTCGCTTGAACTCAAACAACCTGTTACCGCTACCCTTATAAGGGTGCCGGATGCCTATACCGCTTTTGCAACATTGCTGGCCAGATACCAGGAACTGATGACCCAGCAACTGACGGGGATACAGCAACCCAGCTATGTTTCTTCCTCCGCTGAAATCGGCGAAAATATATTTATAGGGGCTTTCTCCTATATCGGGGAAAAAGTTAAGATCGGTAACCATGTTAAGATTTTCCAGGGGGTAATTATAGGAGATAATGTAACCATTGGAGACCATACCATATTGCATGCCGGTGTAAAGATCTATTTTGATTGTATCATAGGCCAGCAGGTGACTATTCATGCCGGTACCGTTATCGGAGGCGACGGGTTTGGGTACGCTTTACAGGCTGATGGGAACCAGAAGAAAGTTCCCCAGATTGGTAATGTGATTGTTGAAAACAGGGTTGAGATTGGTGCCAATGCCACCATCGACCGGGCCACCATGGGATCTACCATTATCCGCGAAGGGGCAAAGCTGGATAACCTCGTACAGGTAGCCCATAACGCTGAAATAGGCAGCAATAGCGTAATGGCCGCACAAAGTGGTGTAAGCGGTAGCAGCAAGTTGGGGAAAAACGTAGTGATGGGTGGCCAGGCCGGGATAGCAGGCCATATTACCATAGCAGACGGAACCCGGATCAATGGCCAGAGCGGTGTTACCAGGAATATAAAAAAACCTAATATGGCTTTTACCGGCTCCCCTGCAGCGGATTATTCCAGCACAATGCGGGTTCAGGCCGTTACCCGCAACCTTCCTGAAATGGAAAAAAGGCTCTCTGAGCTTGAAAAGCAGGTACAGAAACTCCTTTCTGAACGCGTAAATGCCGAATAAAGGCATTTAAACCGTGCTAAATCATATTTTTGCAGATAACATTTTGATAACTCCGGGTAATAAACGGAGCTCACGGCATCACTGTTTCCATAATAACTGCCGGTCATAAACCCAGAAAGTACAGTAATGGATATCAATTTTAATCCCGACAAGCAGCATACCCTTAAACATGCCATCAGTATCAGCGGAACCGGTTTACATACCGGTATTTTGGTGGATATGGTACTCAAACCCGCCAATCCGGGTTTTGGCATCCAGTTTCAGCGGGTGGATATGCCGGGCCAGCCTATCATAAAAGCCGATTGCGATCTTGTTACCGATACCAGCCGTGGTACAACGCTGCAGGTAGGCGAAGCCAAAGTAAGTACGGTAGAGCATGTTCTGGCCGCACTGGTAGGTATGGGGGTAGATAATGTGTTGATAGAATTAAACGGCCCGGAAATTCCTATCATGGATGGCAGTTCCGCCCCATTTATCTCACTCATTGAAGAATCGGGAGTTGAAGAACAGGAAGCAGCGAAAGCCTGGTATAGCCTGGATGAAAACATTTATCATTACGATGATGAAAAAAGGGTTGAAATGGTGGCTTTACCCGCCATGGATTACCAGATAACCACACTGATAGATTTCAACAGCCCGGTACTGGGTACCCAGCATGCAGGGTTAAAAACAATCAGGGATTTTAAAACAGAAATATCTCCCTGCCGGACCTTCTGTTTTCTGCACGAACTGGAAATGCTGCTGGATAACGACCTGATAAAGGGAGGGGATATCAATAACGCGATCGTAGTGGTCGACAAACCTGTTACCGATGCAGAGATGACCCGTCTTGCCAAAGTTTTCAAGCGCGACAAAATAGAAGTAAAAAGTGAAGGCTACCTCAATAACCTCGAACTGCGTTTCCCCAATGAGCCAGCCAGGCACAAACTGCTGGATGTGGTTGGCGACCTGGCCCTGATCGGCTACCCTATAAAAGCAAGGATCATTGCCAACAGGCCGGGGCATAGCACCAATGTGGCTTTCGCCAAAAAGATCAAGCAGTACATCAAAAAAAACAAACATGTAAAAAATATGCCGGTATACGACCCATCGATACCACCGGTATATAGCCTTGAGAAAATAGAAAAGACCCTGCCACACAGGCATCCCTTTTTGTTTGTCGACAAGATCATTGAATTAACTGACACCTACATTGTAGGTATCAAGAACGTAACGTTTAACGAATGGTTCTTTACGGGCCATTTCCCCGGCAACCCGGTAATGCCGGGTGTTTTACAGATAGAAGCACTGGCCCAGACAGGGGGTATTCTATGTATCAATGCGATGCCCGAGGGCAGTTATGATACCTACTTTCTGAAAATAGATAATTGTAAGTTTAAACAGATGGTAAAACCTGGCGATACCATGGTTTTAAAAATGGAACTGAATGCACCTATCCGCCGCGGGATCTGCGAAATGCGTGGTACCGTATATGTAGGTGGAAAAGTATGCACCGAGGCAGACCTGGTAGCACAGGTGGTAAAACGACCTTAAAAATATCACGAATTCATATCGAATGACACATCCCTATACTTATATTGATCCCAATGCCAGGATCGCACCCAATGTAAAAATCGACCCGTTTACGGTTATCCATGGCGATGTGCATGTGGGGGAAGGAACCTGGATCGGCAGTAATGTTACGATTATGGACGGTACCCGTATCGGTAAAAACTGCCGCATATTTCCCGGTGCCGTGTTGGGTGCCATCCCGCAGGACCTCAAATTCAGCGGTGAAAAAACAACCGTTGAAATTGGCGACAATACAACCATACGCGAATTCGTAACCATTAACCGTGGTACCAATGACCGTGGCAAAACACAGGTAGGCAATAATTGCCTTATCATGGCCTATTGCCATATCGCGCACGATTGTATTATCGGCAATAACTGCATCATGAGCAACAGCGTGCAGGTAGCGGGGCATGTTACGATGGGCGACTGGAGTGTAATAGGCGGCGTGAGTGCGGTTCACCAGTTTGTCTGTATCGGACAGCACACCTTTATCGCGGGTGGTAGCCTGGTAAGCAAAGATGTTCCCCCTTATATCAAAGCCGTTCGCAACCCTTTAAGTTATGGTGGCGTGAACAGTGTTGGATTAAAGAGAAGAGGATTCCCACTGGAACAGATCAATCATATCCTGGATGTTTACCGCACTATTTATAACAAGGGCTTCAATACATCCCAGGCATTGGAATATATTGAAGAAGAACTACCCGCCACCGATGAACGTGACGAGATCGTAACCTTTATCAGGGACAGCGGCAGGGGAATTATCAAGCGTTTTGTAAAAGGAGCCACCGAGGAAGATTGAGATGACAACAATCAGGTTATCCGCCATCGGCAAACGCTTCAACCGGGAATGGATTTTCCGTCATGTTGACTTCCAGTTTGAAACAGGCAGGGCCTACGCCATCACAGGCCCCAACGGCAGCGGAAAAAGCACCCTTTTACAAGCTATCGCCGGAAGCCTGCACCTGAGCGAAGGAACAGTGGCTTATGCCAGTAACGGAGCAGAAACAGACCCTGAAAATATCTACCGCCACATAGCAATTGCAGCCCCTTACCTTGAATTGGTGGAAGAAATGACGGCAGAAGAATTTCTTGATTTTCATCGCTCCTTCAAACCCCTCCAACCCGGCATTACCGTAAAGGAGATCTTCAGCATCGTAGGGCTTGATAAGTCGGCTGGCAAACAGATCCGCTATTTCAGCAGCGGAATGAAACAAAGACTAAAACTGGCCCAGGCTGTATTTTCAGATGTTCCGGTACTGCTGCTAGACGAACCCTGTACCAACCTCGATAAAACCGGCTACCAGTTGTATCATGACCTGCTCTCCAATTATTGCCGCGAAAAGCTGATCATCATTGGCAGCAATGACGAACAGGAAATTGATATTTGCGGGGAGAGGTTGAATATTGTAGATTACAAGAACAGATGACCGAAAAACAATGTTTGCCAACGCCATAGAATCCGTTTCAGACTTTACTCGCCCTGTTAATACCATCCTGCGTACCTATGGTGGCAAACAGGTATTTCCGGGCTCGGCCACACTTTTCTTTGTGAATGAACAGGGTTATGCGGTTACCTGCAGACATGTGATACAGCTGCTGCTGAACTCAGAGAAAGTGAACAAAACATATACTGATTTTAAAGCGGAAAAAGCGAAGATCCCCGTTGACGGAAAGTTTAAAATGCGTCTGAAAGGCCTTGAAACGAAATACAACTATAACCCTGATACGATCATCCAGATCAAAAATACATATGTGGACTGCGTGGATAGTATGTCGGGATTCAGTTGGCACGAACATCCGCAATATGATCTCGCCATACTAAAATTCAACGACTATCAAAACAGGCTGTATAAGGGATATGCCAAATTCATCAAAGACAGCTCAAAGATCCGGCAGGGCGATTTTCTATGCCGGTTGGGGTATCCTTTTCCTGAATTTACCAACTATACCTACCTGGAAGCAGAGGATGACATAGCCTTTATACCAACCGGCAACCCCTCCTCCCCCAGGTTCCCGATAGAGGGAATGGTGACAAGATTCCTGGGTGATAATGGCAGGCTAAGCGGGATTGAACTGAGTACACCCGGTTTGAAGGGGCAAAGTGGCGGCCCGCTGTTTAACGCCGCGGGCTCGGTTTACGGTATGCAGTCATCCACCAAACACCTCCACCTGGGTTTTGATCTGGAGAACCAGGAAATCCTATTAGGCAATAAAATAAAAAAAGTAACCGATTACTCTTTTATTCATTTGGGCCAATGTGTGCACGTTGATATTATCAAGGCCTTTTTAAGAGAAAAAGGGGTAGAATTCTACGAGGAATAACAGGCGGTCGCATTGCTGTATAAAACCGCCGGGCATTGACTATTCTTTCCCTGCTTACCTGCGGCTGGCGATCAACAGATTCAGATCCGTGTATTTTAAATCGAACCGCTGACTGATATAAAAGTCGGTCAAAGCCCCCTTAAACATATAGATACCTTCGCGCAGGTTGAACTTGTGCCAAACCATTTCTTCAATTCCTCCTTCATCACTGATCTCTAATATCAATGGCATCAAAACATTGCTGATGGCCTGGCTGGCCGTCCGGGCAAAACCGCTCGGGATATTCGGAACACAATAATGAATCACATCGTGCTTAACAAAAGTTGGCTCTTCATAACTGGTAAGTTCGCTGGTTTCAAAACAACCGCCCCTGTCTATCGCAACATCAATAATGATACTTCCCGGCCGCATGGCCGCTACCATTTCTTCCGTTACCACTACCGGGGCTCGTCCATATTCATTGCTGAGTGCGCCCACCGCTACTTCACAAGTCTTCAGTTGCTTGGATAATATCCTGGGCTCCAAAACGCTGGTCCAGATACGTTGTCCCAGGTTATTCTGCAGCTGTTTCAACCGGTACACATTATTGTCAAACACTTTTACAGAAGCTCCCAATGCCAGCGCGTTTCGTGTGGCAAACTCACCCACAATACCCGCGCCAATGATCACCACTTTGGTAGGGGGGATCCCACTGATACCTCCCAGCAATACTCCTTTGCCCTGGTTAAAACTGCTCAGGTATTGCCCTGCTATCAGCATTACCGCACTGCCTGCTATCTCACTCATGCTTCTCACTATCGGGTAGGTGCCGCTATCATCCTTAAAATTCTCAAAGCTCAGGGCCGTGATCCTTTTTTCCATCATTTTTTCGATATACTCCTTCTTCAGAGCAGAAAGATGTATGGGAGAAACGATGGTTTGATTCTGCTGAAGTAGTGGCATATCCTCTTCCACAGGAGGGGCACTCTTTACCAGGATAGGACATTTAAAAATGGCTTCCCGCTCATACACGATACGGGCACCCGCCTCCGCGTAATCCTTATCCGAAAAATGACTCCCCTCACCCGCTTTGTGCTCCACGTCTACCTGGTTACCATTGGCTACCAGTACACCTACCGCATCAGGCGTTAAGGCAATCCGGTTCTCCTGGAAAGCGATCTCTTTGGGAATGCCAATATGCAGTTTGGCCCCCTGAGGCTTTACATCAAGCGTTTCTTCCAGTGTTTCATAGGTAAAAGAAGTACTGATCGAGGGTTTCGTGGCCATATCGGTTCGGGATGCTGAGGTATAAAATTAAACCATTTACGCGAAGCAGGAAGCTTGTTTGTAGTTAGTGTAAAAATGATGGCGTATATACTCTTCGGGTCAGCGGGTCGATCACTTCCATATATATATGAAAAGTGTCGTCCGGCAGCAATCCCTGCGCATTCTCCGGCCATTCCACCAGGCATAGGCTTTTACTGTTCAGGCTGTCTTCCACCCCCGCATTCATGGCTTCCTCTTCGTTTTTCAGGCGGTACCAGTCCATATGATACACCGTACCCGCCAAAGGGCTATGGTATTCGTTGATAATGGCAAACGTAGGACTGCTTACCGCAGACTTCACCCCCAGCACCTCACACAAAGCATGAATAAAGGTTGTCTTACCCGTTCCCATACCGGCATGAAATGCCCATACCGTCCTTTCGCGCCCTTCGGCCCACACGGCTGCGGCAACCTCTTTTACCTGTTCCAGCGTGAATTTTGCATCCATACTGCAAAGATAATCACCCACAGCAAGCATTTTTGAAACAGGGATGTATTTATAATCCGCTTTTCGATAGTGCAGGGCTAAGGTGTTATGTAACTTTGTTGGGAATTAGGAATTAGGAATTAGGGATTAGGGATTAGGGATTAGGGATTAGAAGGTGGGGGGGAATATGGATGGTGGAACAACTCAATTATTAATTATTAATTACTCTCTTTTGGAAAAGATAAACTGGAAAATAAAAGGCATGAGTTGCACCAATTGTGCGCTTACAATTGATAAGTACCTGCATGAGAAAGGGATGGAGGATGTGAAAGTGAATTTCATGGGTGGTGAGCTGAGTTTTGGACTGAAGGAGGGAACCCCTAAACAGGAGATAGTGAAAGGTATAGAAAGCCTGGGCTATCATGTGGTGAATGAAACCGGTTCAGGGCTGGCGCAGAGCCGTAAATTATTCAAGGGGCATTGGGAACGTTTTCTGTTCTGCCTTCTTTTTTCCGCTCCGTTACTGGTACACATGATTCCCGGGGTGCATATTCATTGGCTGATGAACCCCTACGTGCAATTGGGATTAACCCTGCCTGTCTTTATCGTGGGAATGGACTTTTTTGGCCGCAGTGCTATAAAAAGCATAGGAAAGGGCATTCCCAATATGAATGTTCTGATAGCTGTTGGCGCGGTAGCTTCTTTTGGGTATAGCCTGTACGGAACACTTACGGGGCAGGCCGATCAGTATCTTTTTTATGAAACCACAGCTACCATCATCACGCTTGTTTTTCTGGGTAACTGGATGGAAGACAGGTCGGTGGAAGCCACACAGGTGGCCTTGAAGAAACTGGTAGTAAGCCAGAAGGTAATGGCCAATATGATTGCGTATGATGACCAGCACCAGGAGCATATTTTCCCGGTGGAAAGCGAACACCTGAAAGTTGGCGACCTGTTGCTCATCAAATCGGGTGAACCGGTACCCATGGATTGCAAGATACTATGGGGAGAAGCCAGTGTAAATGAAGCCATTATCAGCGGCGAGAGTACCCCGGTGTTTAAACAAATGAACGACAAACTGATTGGCGGTAGCATTCTGGATAACGGAACCGTAAAAGCCTATGTTACCGCGGCGGGAGAAGATACGGTGCTGTCGAGCATTGTGCGGATGGTAAAGGATGCGCAGACGGAAAAGCCGCCGATACAGCAACTGGCCGACAAGATCAGTGCGGTATTTGTTCCAACGGTATTGTCTATTTCACTGGTTACCTTTTTAGGCAATTACTTTATAGCAGATCAGTACCTGAGCACTTCTTTATTGAGGGCCATTGCCGTGCTGGTTATTTCCTGCCCCTGCGCCATGGGGCTGGCAACCCCTGCCGCCATCGCTGTGGGGCTGGGAAGGGCCGCAAAAAATGGAATACTGTTTAAAAACGCAAAAAGCCTGGAAATATTTAAAAGCATACAACAGGTTGTTTTTGATAAAACAGGAACGCTTACCACCGGCAGCTTTTCGATCACGAAATTTGATGCGGGAGCCATGCCGGTTGAGGAATGGAAACGCATCGCTTACTCGCTTGAAAAATATTCCAACCACCCGGTAGCACTTGCTATTGCGCGGGAATGGAAAACAAAGGATGATGTTCGCTGGGTGAAAATAGAGGAAATAAAAGGCTGGGGCATGAAAGCCAGTGACAAAGAAGGTAACCATTTTACCGCAGGCTCTTATACATCGGTTGCGGAACTGACAAAAGATGATACCCACAATATCTATATCACCCGCAACAACCAGTTGCTGGGATGGATAGACCTTAGCGATGAAATACGACCCGAAGCAAAATCTGTTATTGCAGCTTTACAGGCTAAGAATATTCAGCCTGTTTTGCTGAGCGGCGACAGGAAAGAAAAATGCGCACAGGTAGCCGCAGCTTTAGGTATTGAGAAAGTGTATGCCGAACAAACACCCGAACAAAAGCTGGAAAAGATTGCCGCCTTCAACCAGCAAATGCCAACTGCTATGGTAGGCGATGGCATTAATGATGCGCCTGCGCTGGCAAAAGCAACTGTCGGTATCTCGCTGACCGATGCCTCGCATATTGCTATGCAAAGTGCCGATGTTATCCTGATGAGCCAGGGGTTAAAAAATTTACCTATGGCACTCGGTCTCGGGAAACACACTTACCAGACTATACGGGAAAACCTTTTCTGGGCCTTTGCCTATAATATAGTTGCCATACCCATTGCCGCTTTTGGTTATCTCAACCCCACTTTCGGCGCGCTGGCTATGGGCTTGAGCGATGTGGTACTGGCCATCAATTCGGTCAGGCTGAATTTTAAGAAAGTGGTGTAAGCATAAAGTTTAATTTCACGCCACACCCTCATGACAACACCTCTCTCCATACTGCAACAATACTGGCATCATGATACGTTCCGTCCGGGTCAGGAAGATATCATTCAGTCAGTACTAAGCAACAGGGATACCCTTGCCCTCTTACCTACCGGCGGCGGTAAATCTATCTGCTTCCAGGTACCGGCAATACTGAAAGAGGGTTTATGCCTGGTAATCAGCCCGCTCATTGCACTCATGCGCGACCAGGTAGACGCATTGCTTGAAAAAAATATTCCTGCTGTTGCATTGCACAGCGGTATGACCTACTACGAAGTACAAACAGTACTTAGGCAGGCAACCCATGGTGATTTTACGTTTTTATATCTTTCGCCGGAAAGGCTGCAGTCTTCTCTTTTCAAAGAATACCTGCCCGCACTGAATATCGGCCTGGTAGTGGTGGATGAAGCGCATTGTATCTCACAATGGGGGTATGATTTCAGGCCGCCGTATTTACGTATTGCCGATCTTCGTGATGAACTTCCCGGTGTTTCCATTGTTGCCCTTACGGCATCAGCAACGCCGATAGTGCAGGAAGATATTATGCGCCAGTTGAAATTTACAGATGGCGCGATATTCAGGCAATCTTTTGAAAGACCCAATATTTCCTATAGCTGCTTTGGTGTAGATAGCAGGATCAACAAACTGCTCAACATCCTGAACAAGGTACCCGGAACTGCCATAGTCTATTGCAGCAACCGCAAGCAGACAAAAGAGCTGGCGCAGGTATTGAATCAGCAAAAAATAGACGCAGACTTTTATCATGCAGGCCTTACGCAACCGGTGAGAGATGAAAAGCAACAGGCCTGGATACAGAACAAAATCCGCGTAATGGTATGTACCAACGCGTTCGGGATGGGTATCGACAAACCGGATGTAAGAACCGTAATACACTACGATACCCCCGACTGCCTCGAAAACTATTACCAGGAAGCGGGCCGTGCCGGGCGAGATGGCAAAAAAGCATACGCGGTATTATTGTACCAGCAGGAAAACCTGGCCGCGCTAAAGGAGATGCCGGATAAACGGTTTCCGCCCATTCCTGAAATCAAAAGGATTTACCAGGCGTTGGCAGACTACCTTCAGATTCCTGTTGGTATCGGGGAAGGACAGTATTATGATTTCAATCTGGCCGAATTCGTATCCAATTTTAAACTCAACAACCTGCTCGTGATCAACACCCTCAAAGTGCTGGAGCAGGAAGGTCATATCAGCTTTTCTGAAAACATCTTTTTGCCATCGCAGGTAAATTTTATTCCCGATAAAGACAACCTGAACCAATTCCAGGAAAGCCATCCGGCATTAATGCCTCTGATCAAATCGCTGTTGCGTTCTTATGAAGGTATTATTGATAATCGTGTATCAGTGTATGAGAAAAAGCTGGCCTGGCTTTGCCATATCAGCGTTGACGAAACCATACTGCAATTACAACAACTGCGGTCCTTCGGAATTATCGAATACCTGCCGCAGAAAGACACCCCCCAAATCCATTTCCTGCTGAACCGTGCACCGGCAAAATACCTGGAGATAAAGCAGGATCAGTATCATGAAAGAAAAATGCAATATGCCGCCCGGGTTGAAACGATGCTCCACTATATCCAGTTGCCAGACGGGTGCCGCAGCCGTTATATGGCTGTGTATTTTGGCGATAAGGAATCAAAAGACTGTGGAAACTGCGATAACTGCCTGGCGCGTAAAAGAAAAGAGCTCACTACAGAAGAGTTCAGTTTCATCGAGGCGAAGATTATGCAATCTGCCCAGCCTGCCATTTCAGTTGAAGAACTTTTATCTGAATTAAAAAAAATCAGTTCTGAAAAGGTTTGGACAGTCCTTGAATTCTTACAGGGAGAAAATATTATAGAATTGGATGAACAAGGAATAATACAGCGGAGCGTAAAGTTATAACTCCTCTTCCCTTTCCAACAATAGTATCGCGCCCTGCGGCACAATAAAATATTTATCTCCCTCATACATCACTTCCGTAGCACCGCTAACCAGAAAGATAGCAAGATCACCTTCACGGGCCTGCAGGGGTAAATACTTCACGCTGTCTTCCTCATTCTTCCACGGCTCGTCATCGGCGGGCATCGGGATGGCATAACCCGGACCTGTTTTAATAATATGCCCCTGCTGCACTTTCTCCTTTTCCTGGATACCCGGGGGAAGATACAGACCGCTCGACGTTTGCTCATTCGGCTTTGAAGGACGGATCAATACCCGGTCCCCTATTACTACCAGCTTTTTAAACTTATTATCAGTTGTTAACCGCATGGAATGATTTTTTATTACTGGTACTAAGATAAGGCACCCATGATTTTCAAATGGTCTATTCTCAGATTTTCAACCTACCATTTACCCCGGTTTTCTGTCATTTCGTCCGATTTAACAAAGAATTGCGGTTATAGGAAGTTAATTCGCTTTGTTTTACCTTTATTTCACGTTAAACTTAATTATTATGGAAGACAAGAAAAGTAAGATCCTTCTTTGCGAGGATGACACTAACCTTGGAATGGTACTGAAGAACTATTTAGAATTGAACGATTATGATATTACCCTGGAACGGGATGGCCGGTTGGGACTGGCCGCTTTTCAACGTGAAAAATTTGATATCTGTTTGCTGGATGTGATGATGCCGAATATGGATGGTTTTACGCTGGCCGAAGAGATCCGCGATGTGGATCCTGATATACCCCTGTTTTTCCTGAGTGCTAAGACTATGAAAGAAGACATTATCCAGGGATATAAACTGGGTGCGGATGATTATATCACCAAGCCTTTTGACAGTGAAGTGTTGCTGTTAAAGATCAAGGCGATCCTGAAAAGGAACGAGGAAGAAAACAGGATCAGTGATAATATTGAATTTGACCTGGGCAGGTACCATTTTAATCCAAAACTTCGCGAGCTGAAGCATGATGACCATACGCAGACCCTTTCTCCGAAAGAGAATGAGTTGCTGAAGATGCTGGCTGAACATAAGAATGATCTTTTACCGCGCGAACGTGCCCTTAAAAAGATCTGGGGTAGCGATACTTACTTTAATGGCAGAAGCATGGACGTGTATATAGCCAAACTAAGGAAGTACCTGAAAGACGATACCAATATTGAGATCGTAAATATCCACGGAAATGGATTCAGGCTGGTAGCACCTTAGGCTCTCTCAATCGTTATTTTTTCAAATCCCGCTTTTAGCGGGATTTGTTGTTTATACGCAATAAAATCAGGTATAAATACGCTTGTCATGAATTTACCCTTCCCATAGTTTTGTTTTATAATTAAAATATATGGGAATGGTATATGCAGATATTGAACTTGCGAATGATTGGGATGTTGAAATGGTCCGTAAAGGGCTAAAGGATAAAGATGAGGTCAGGCGGATACCAATTAATGTATTAGTCGATACCGGTTCCTTCTCCCTGGTGATTAATGAAGTTATACAGGAGGTTTTGCAGCTTAGTGTCATTGGCCAAAAAGAGCTTACCTTGGCTAGTGGTGAAGTGGTATACTATGACATAGTATCCAACGTGGAAATAAAGTTTAAGAACAGGTCATGCTCCTGCAGGGCGGTGGTATTACCCGGCAATAGTGAGCCCTTACTCGGCGCGGTTCCGCTGGGGGAAATGGACCTGATTGTTCATCCCAAAAGCCAGGAATTGATGACCAATCCGGCGCATGGAGAAAATGGGCTCTGGATGCTAAAAGGTTACCGGTAATCCTATAAGCCTACGAATGCCGGTTTTAACTAAACAGGTTAGGCTGTTTACCCGTAAATGGCTTTCTTCCCAGGTGTTCATAGGCCTTCGCGGTTACTTCGCGGCCCCGGGGTGTTCTTTGCAGAAACCCTTCCTGTATAAGGAATGGCTCATATACTTCTTCAATTGTTCCCGCTTCCTCACCTACCGCCGTTGCAATAGTGGTAAGACCAACAGGGCCGCCCTTGAATTTATCTATGATGGAAGAGAGAATGCGGTTATCCATTTCATCAAGCCCATGTTCATCCACGTTCAAAGCCTTTAATGAATGTTGCGTAATTCCAATATCAATTTGCCCGTCGTTCAGTACCTGCGCAAAATCCCTTACCCTTCTCAGCAGGCTGTTGGCTATACGGGGCGTACCCCTGCTCCTGCGGGCTATTTCGTACGCCGCATCACTGGTGATACTGGTTTGTAAAATGGCGGCACTTCTTTCTATGATCTTCTTCAGCACATCAGCATGGTAGTATTCCAGCCTCGATTTAATCCCGAACCTTGAAAGCAGCGGTGCCGTAAGCAGCCCGCTTCTTGTAGTGGCACCCACCAATGTAAATGGATTCAGGTTGATCTGAATGCTCCGCGCATTAGGCCCGGTATCAATCATGATATCAATCCTGAAATCTTCCATCGCAGCATAGAGATATTCTTCCACCACGGTACTCAGGCGATGGATCTCATCTATAAACAAAACATCATTCGGCTGAAGATTGGTAAGCAAGCCTGCAAGGTCGCCGGGCTTCTCGATAACAGGGCCGGAGGTTTCTTTAATGTTTACACCGAGTTCATTCGCCACAATACGGCTTAAAGTAGTTTTTCCTAAACCCGGCGGACCATGAAAAAGTATATGATCCAGGGCTTCCCCCCGCAATTTTGCGGCTTTGATAAAAATGATAAGATTCTCTATCAACTGCGGCTGGCCCGAAAAATCATCAATCTCCCTGGGCCGGATGGTATTTTCAAACTCTTTATCGGCAGAGGTTAGATTAGACGGTTCTGTATTCAGGTTCGCGTTTGCCATACATCTCAAAACTACAAAATACTATCCGTATTCATGGCGTAGGGCATCATTCTCAACAAGAGGTCGGGGTTGGGACAGTTGAGCAGGTATCGTTCCCTGTCACTGAATTTACATACACCGGGATAATCACCTTTTTTTCCCTCCATATCCATAATCAGCTGGAAATGCAGATGAGGTGGCCAGTGCCCATTCTCGGCAGCTTCTCCAAAATGCGCCAGGAGCTGGCCGGCTGCTATATTCTCTCCTTCCTGTACATCCTGTAAATCTGCCAAAGAAAGATGACCGTACAAACTATGGAATCGTATCCCATTTACCTCATGTGATACAATAATGGTAGCTCCATAATCGCCAGACCGGTTATTAAAAGCAAAACTATGCACTATGCCATCTATTGGCGCATATACCGGCGTTCCTGCCTCTCCCCATATATCGACTCCCAGGTGTAAACGGCGGGGTTCTTCTCCGGCTACCGGATCGTCGAAAACTTTACTTCGGCTGTAAACAGTTCGATGTTCATCATATCCGCCAATACCATAGCGGGCACCTGCTTTTTTAATCTTTCTGGAAACGTATGCAGAAAAAAGACCCGTATCCTGTATAATGGTTGCCGTCAGGTCTTTGTTAGCACTGGTAAAGTCGAGCAACACCAACCTATCCTCGTTTTTGCTAAAAGGAACAACCGGGTAACAATCAGCAGGTATGGGTAAAAGAGTTTCGGCCATGGGTTTCAAATAATACCACCGAAGCCTAGCCATTCACGGCTATACCCGGTGGTTACTTACATTATTTTAGCTGTTTCAAGATCTCCTCAATGGCTTTATCCAACTGCGGATCTTTTTTATTGATCCTGTCTACAAAATTCATCGGAACCATGATATCCGGCTCAACACCTGTTTTTTCAATATCCTTACCATCCAGTGAATAACATCCCCAACTGGGCAAACGCACAAAAGAACCATCCACCAATCCCGCGCCACTGGTAAAGATGATCCAGCGGTAAGTAGGCATACCGATAATTTTTCCCAGTTTCAGGGCTTTAAACCCTTCTGCTGTCATTTCCGCATCACTCAGCGATTGCTCGTTAGTGAGCAGGACAATAGGCTTATCAGCCGGCGAAAAATTTGACTGTCCTGTTAACGCTCCTTCCCGGTACTTCCATTTGAGATAAGTGCGCTGGCTGAGAAACTTAAGCACTTCATCATGAACATTACCACCGGTATTGTAACGGAGATCAAGAATAAACGCGTCTTTCTTATAAAAATCCTGTGTCATGTCTATCAGGAATTTCTCCAGCTCCCCCGTGCTCATATTCTTCATACAGTGGTAGGCTATCCGGTTTTTGCTTTTCTCATCAACCGTCTTTTGGTTTTGGTTTATCCAGTCATCATAGAGATTATTAGTCAACGAGGGCTGTGGATGTATCTTCACTTCAAATGGCTGGCCGCCCCTGGTAAAAGTCAGTTTTATCTCTTTGTCCAGTGAAGGCTTGCTGAAATAATAATTTCGATCAATATTCTTAGCCACCGCCTCATTGTTCACTTTTACCAATACATCGCCCGGGCGTACATCAATGGTTTTTTTATCTGCATTACTTTTCTTTACAATAGATTGTACGGTAAAGGGATCTGTATTTTCAAACAGGATCCCGGTTTCCATGGTTGTATTGGAAAGTATCAGTTTCTCTTCATCCCCACTGGAGCTGAAGCCCTGGTGCGATGAATTCAGTTCACCCAGCATATCTGCCAACAGTATACGTAAATCGGCCCTGTTGTTCACTTTAGGTACAAACGCCTCGTACTTCTTACGGATCGCCACCCAGTCAACGCCATGAAATTTTTCATCATAATAATTCTGCTCCACTTTAGCCCAGGCTTCCTGAAATATCTGCATAAATTCAGCGGATAGACTGCGCCGGAATATACTGCTGATCAGTACAGGATCTACTTTATTGGCGTCAAGGTTGAGCTTATAAATGTTGCCGTTAAACAATACCATCGTTTTATCTCCCCCCTCCGCGTAATCAAATCCAAAAGCATCTGCGCCATTAATACGTTCTGTTTTGGGATTTTCAAATGGCTCCAATACGGTTTTCCACATGGCACCGCGGCCTTCGGCATGATCGCTGGTATACAAAACAATTGTTTTCTCCCCTTTCTGAATCACCGCCTGCAGATATTGGGTACCAAACGAAGGGCCCACCTGTTCCATCCTGTCGAGAATGCTCTCTGTGTTAATCGTAATCACCGGCACCACAGGCTCTTTCTTAGTGGTATCTTTTTTCTCTACCTTAAACAGCTCATTGTACTTATCGCTCCTGAAAGGCTCATCTGTTTTCTCCAGTGCCAACCGGTAAATTTTGGCGTTCTGCTGTCCGAATGGATAGGATGGCTTCGTACGATTGGAATTAAAGAATAGGTACTTTCCGTCGGGCGACCATTTGGGGTTAGATTCTGTTACGCCTGTATTTGTAATATTGATGGTAGTATTATCTTTCAGCCTGTGAACGAATATATCCTGTTCAAAACTGCGTACCGCTGTAAAAAAAACATACTCATCATTCGGTGAAAATCCCGGATCTGAATTTTGAAAAGCCCATATTTCATCTTTTACCAGGGTTTTGCTTTCCAGCGTTTTGAGGTCCAGCAAACGCACTTCATCCCTGCCACTCAGGTAAACAGCTTTGCTCCGTGTCTTATTCAAAACAATCGATCGGTTATCTTTTGAATCTGTGGTCAATTGCCTGGCAGCACTGCTTCCATCGGCACTGATGGTATAGAGATTCTGATATCCCCCGTTCGTCTGGTTGAATAAAAGGGTGCGGTTATCGCTCATCCACTTTACCTCCAAAGCCCTTTCGGCGTTACCTTTGTTGAGTTGCTGCACAAACTTACCCTCGGGATCACTTACAAACAGCTCGCCCCTCGCACTGAACGCTATCTTCTTTCCATCCGGCGATATGTCAAAACTTACAATGGCGTTTCTTACATCATAATCTTTTTCCGCGGGTAATATATTATTGCGAAGCAACTGCAGATCAAGTTTTGAAGATTTAGCCGACGCTACATCATATAACCATAGCTGGTACTCCTTTTCAAAAACAATCTTGCCGCCATTGGCGTTAACGGATGGGGTTTTAATGGAAGTCGCAAATTTGGTGAGTGCCGTTTTCTTCCCTTTTTCAATGGTATACAGATTGTATTCTCCATTTACTTCATCGGAGACAAAATAGAGATTTCCTTTTTTATCCAGTGTTGCGCCAAAATCTTTTCCCTCCCACTCGGTATACTTTCTATAGGCCCTCGTTTTTATATTGTAAGATTGAATGTCCGGATTAAAAGGTCCTTTGTATCTTTTCCGGGCCAGCTGGTTACTACTTTCCCAGGTATCGTTAAAGAAGATCTCACCAGAAACAGGATGTTCGGCCAGGCCATGATCGTACAAAAAGAAATGATCTCCAAACACGCGTTCCGGCGTTCCTCCTTTCATACTTACCTTATAGCCCGACTGGTTACCGGCCCGGCTGGAGGTGAAATAAATATGATCGTTGTCCCAGCTCCAGTTCGACACTTCATCGGTACTGCTATGAAAGGTAAGCTGCTTGATATCGCCGCCTTCTAAAGGCATTACATATACATCTGCATTACCTACTTGCCTGCCGGTAAATGCCACCCATTTCCCATCAGGAGAGATTTTCGCATGGGTTTCATATCCCTGCATGGCCGTAAGCCTCGTGGCCTGACCCGTTGCAATAGACGCTTTCCACAAGTCGCCCTCAAAGCTAAAAACAACCGTCTGTCCATCCGGTGACAGGCAGGGATAGGATAAAAAATAAGTTTCCCCGGCTTGGGCTCCAGCAGCCAGGCAGGCAATACATGCCATAGAAATGAAAAACAGCCTTTTCATTGCAGTCAGATTTGATTGAGCTACAATATAAGGATTTAGGAAATCGCTCTATGCCAAGAATGTATAAGCGATTTGGGTCCCCCGTTGCTATTTTATAGATCTCAGTTCCAGTAGAACCTGCTCCCATGTCTCGGCAGATGATGGATCACGCTTATACTCCTCAAGGTCTGCGCGAAGTATATTTTTTTCCTCTTCTGACTCTCCGCCTCCAATACCTGAATAAGATTGTTCTTCTATCACATCCCAAAGAGTTGAGAGCAACTCTTCCCGTTCTTCCCATGTCATTTGCCTGATATCTTCTTTTGAAATTGACATAAAATTGATTTACATAAAAATAAAAAAGTCCCGCAGCTGCAGGACTCCTTTAACAAAAAACAGGTATAAATACTCTATTTCAAAATAGCTTTTGGAACCGGCTTTTCCAATAAGTACTTATAAATAAACCGGGTCTTTAGATTGGTGAAATGGTTATTCCTCGCCGGCAAATTGGCCCATCCGTGCCGGCCATTGGGGTATAGCATGAATTCAAAATCTTTTCCTTTATCCTGCAAAGCTCCTATCAACTGAATGCTGTTTTGCATGTGTACATTGTCATCGCTGGTTCCGTGAACTATCTGCAGCATGCCTTTGTATTTATCAACATACGACAGTACGCTGCTGCTTTTATAACCCGCCGCGTTATTTTGCGGGGTTCCCATATATCGCTCCGTATAATGGGTATCATATAAACTCCAGTCGGCCACGGTACCACCCGCCATTCCATGGGTAAAGACATCTGCCCCATAGGTAAGTGCCAGGGCACTCATATAACCTCCATAACTAAACCCGGTAATACATACTTTGGTGGGGTCTGCATGACCATTGGCGATAAACCATTTGGCCATGGTGGTATAGTCGGCCATCTCCCAGAACCCAAGATTATGAAACATATAATTCACACCCTCTTTTCCAAAATGTCCGCTGGCGCGGTGATCGAATGCAACCTGGATTAGTCCCTCATTGGCATAAAACTGGCGGTTGGCATTCCATGTCCAGCTATCGGTTACATTACCCGCATTCGGGCCTCCGTAAATACTAACCAGTATCGGGTATTTTTTGTTGGGGTCCATGTGTGTTGGCCAGGTTACCATGGCAGGAAGATCGTACAAACCATCCTCGCTTTTAATGCGTATCAGTTCCGTTTTTGCCAGCTCATAATTATCGAGCTCTGGCGTTCTGGTATCTCCCAGCTCCCGAATAATTTTCCCTTTGTTGTCAACCAATGTCATCCGGGTGGGCGTGGTAGCGTTGCTATAGGACGTGATAAAATATTTTCCGGAAGGAGATACATTCGTTGTCGCGTGGTTATACTCCCCGAATGTTAACCGTTTCAGGTCTGATCCATTAAACTTTACACTATACAGATCGGTACGTGCCGTATTCTCCCGGCTTCGGGCCGTAAAATAAATGGTTTGTGTGGGTTCATCTACCAGCTTGATGCCCGTTACGGTGTATTTGCCTTTGGTTACTTCTGTTTTCAGGCTTCCATCTACATTATACAGGTAAATATGATTCCATCCTGTGCGGTCGCTCAGCATGAAAAACTCTTTCTTGTTAGATAAGAACTGCAAACGCCCTCCCGACCTGTCTGACAGATCGATCCAGGTTTTCTGGGTTTCGTTAAATATCTCTTTCTTAGAACCGTTGGCCGCATTTACTTCATATATCTTCAGGTTATTCTGATCCCGGTTCATCCAGTAAACCCATAGTGTATTATTAAGCGAGTTCCAGGATGGCCAGCCAAAATACTGGTCGTCCTTTTCGTTGAAATCAGCCCATACGGTACTGCCGCCATCAGGACTGATCAGGCCAATCTTGGCCTCCGGATTTTTGTCGCCCGGCAAGGGATACCGTGTTTCTTCGATGGATCCGTGCTGCCCGTCACTTACATAAATCGGGAACATGGGCACCATGCTTTCATCGAAGTGCATGTAGGCCAACCGCTTACTGTCAGGACTCCACCAGAAAGCGCGGTACCGGGTAGCACGGCCAAAAATTTCTTCATAATACACCCAGCTGGCATACCCGTTTAAGGTAGTGGAGGTACCATCATGGGTGAGGCGGGTTTCTTTGTTTGTTGAAAGATTGTAGGTATACAGGTCGTTATTCTTTGTGTAGCCGATATAAAGACTATCGGGAGAGAAAGTAGGGTTCTTTTCTTCATCCTTATCATTCGTGAGACGTTTCTCTACTCCATTGCTCCGGTAATACAGATCGTTGTCGCGAAGGATTACCGACTTGCCATATACGGAGGCGGGCTGGGCGGCACCGCCCCTTCCACCAAAGGCACCAGCGGGAGATCCGCCTTCTTTTGTTTCTGTAAAAGTTCCGGCTTTAATATCGAGTACATAATTTTTCGCCGTGGAATCCGGATGGATCTTTTGGTTGAGTATGACATGTTCATCATCTATCCATTTGAGAACAACGGGCAGCGTATTGTAAAAATTCCTGGGTAAGCGGCCGGCAGCCAGTTCATCATTATTGAATTGCTTTTTCTGTGCTGCAGCCAGTGTAGAGCCAGCAATAAAAAGAATTAACAACCATTTTCTCATGGGGAATAATTTTGGATCCTCAATATACGCCAAATCTAAAAAAGCGTGTCCTGGTGTCTTTGTGCGGGTATAAGCGAACAAAGGCAACAAAGCACCGCTTTAGATTACGATGTTGATCATTTTGCCGGGTACGAAGATGAATTTTTTCAGCTCTTTGCCTTCCACCCATTTTTGAATCAGTTCATTGGCGAGAACAATGGCCTGCACCTGCTCCTGTGTGGCGTCCAGCGCGATACCGATATTGGTGCGTACTTTGCCGTTGATGCTTACCGGGTATTCTTTGGTAGATTCAACTACATACTTCTCCTCAAAAACGGGATACCTGGCATCCAGTATAAAACCGGTATTGCCCAGGACCGACCATAGTTCTTCACTGATATGTGGCGCATAGGAAGTAAGCAGGATCAATAATGGCTCCAGCACTTCCCGTTTATGGCACTTTAAATCGCTGAGATCATTGATGCAGATCATAAATGCACTTACCGCCGTATTAAAGCTGTAACGCTCTGTGTCATCTTCAATTTTCTTAATGGTCCGGTGCAATACTTTTAATTCTTCGGGTGTGGCTTTTTCTTCATTCCATACTTTGCCTTTCACCTCATCAAAGAATAAGCGCCATAATTTTTTCAGGAAGCGATGAACGCCTTCAATACCTTTTGTGTCCCATGGCTTGCTCTGGTCAACCGGGCCCAGGAACATTTCGTACATGCGGAAAGTATCGGCACCGAATTTAGTCACCAGATCATTGGGGTTAACGGTGTTGAACTTGGATTTCGACATCTTTTCAACCTCCGCGCCGCAGATGTACTTACCATCTTCTAAAATGAACTCAGCATTGGCATACTCACCGTTTCGCCATTTTTTAAACGCATCTAAATCGAGCTCAAGTCCATCTACCATATTAACATCCACCCTGATAGGATCTGTTTCGTATTCACTAAGAAATTTTGCCGATACAAAGCTGGCAGTTCCTTTTATCCTATATACAAACCTGCTGCTCCCCTGTATCATCCCCTGGTTCAATAGCTTCTTAAAAGGTTCATCAAACCCGATGTACCCCAGGTCGAACAATACCTTGGTCCATAAACGGCTGTACAACAAGTGGCCTACCGCGTGTTCGGTTCCGCCTACATAGAGGTCTACCTGGTTCCAGTAGTCGCTGATTTTCCTGTCGCAGAAAGTCTGGTCGTTATGGGGGTCCATGTACCGCAGAAAATACCAGCTGCTGCCTGCGTACCCGGGCATGGTATTCGTTTCCAGTTCTTTGGCTACCCATTCAGGAATATTGGCCAGCGGGCCTTCTCCATCGGGGCCGGGGCTATAGGTTTCTACATCGGGCAATACCAGTGGCAGTTCTGCTTCGCTTAAAGGAACAGCGATGCCGTTTTGCTTCCATTGAATCGGGAATGGCTCGCCCCAGTAGCGTTGACGGCTGAATGCGGCATCGCGCATTTTATAATTCACTTTCTTCTTGCCAATGCCCATTTCCTCCAGCTTCTCATTTACGATGCCAATAGCATCCCGCATAACAATACCATTCAGAAACTCACTGTTCTCCAGTTTAGCGTCTTTCGTGGGATTCGCGTCAACGCCATTGTAGTGCTCCCCGATAATATTGGTGATGGGAATTGCAAAATGTTTGGCAAACTTATGATCTCTCTCATCTCCGCAGGGTACGCCCATTATGGCACCGGTACCGTAACCGGCCAGCACATATTCGGAAATCCAGATGGGTATCTGTTTACCGTTAAAAGGATTTACCGCATACGCGCCGGTAAAACAGCCACTGATCTTTTTTTCCGCCTGCCGTTCACGGTCGCTACGGCTTTTTACATACCTAATGTATTCATCAACGGCAGTTTTCTGCTCAGGCGTAGTAATGGTTTCAATCAACTCATGTTCAGGCGCAACCACCATAAAATCTACTCCAAATATGGTATCAGGCCGGGTGGTATAAACGGTTAAGCCATGCTTCAGCAATGATGCGGCATGCACCACATCAAAACTAATTTCAGCACCAAACGACTTGCCGATCCAGTTGGTCTGCATTTCCGTCATGGCATCGCTGAACTCAATGGATGCAAGTCCTTCCAGTAAACGATCGGCGTACTCAGTAATGCGCAGGTACCATTGGCGGAGTTTCTTTTTCACCACCGGGTGGCCTCCGCGTTCACTTACGCCGTTCACCACTTCATCATTGGCCAATACGGTACCCAGTGCTTCACACCAGTTTACTTCTCCATAGCCGCAAAAAGCCAGGCGGTAGTGCATGAGTATTTCCTGTTGTTCAACCTCGGTAAAAGCTTTCCATTCGTCTGCAGTGAATTGAATGCTGCCATCTCCGGGGCATTCGTGGCTGACATTACCCTCCCATTCAAATGTTGTTACCAGGGAATCGATGCTTTCAGCTTTTTGCAATTTCCTGTTGTAATAACTTTTAAAAAGCTGGAGAAAGATCCATTGGGTCCATTTATAGTAAGCGGGATCGCTGGTTCTTACTTCCCTTTCCCAGTCGTAACTAAACCCGATATTATCCAGCTGTTCCCGGTACGTTTCGATATTTTTTGCGGTGCTAATGGCAGGGTGTATACCATGTTCAATAGCGTATTGTTCTGCGGGCAGCCCGAAAGCATCGTATCCCATGGGATGCAGCACGTTGAACCCTTTGAGGCGCTTGAAGCGGCTGTAAATATCAGAAGCCACATATCCCAGGGGATGCCCTACATGAAGGCCCACGCCACTGGGATAGGGGAACATATCCAGTACATAATATTTAGGTTTAGGGCTATCATTGGATACCCGGTAGGCATGGCGCTTTTTCCATTCTTCCTGCCATTTGTTCTCGATGCGCTTAAAATCGTACTCCATAAATTCTTTGCATGTCTTTGGTCATTTCCCGGGCTCAAACAATCCTAACATTCTTTTAACCCGGAAAGCTATATTTTCAGAACGAAATTCATCGTTTGAATGGTTGCAAATGTAAGCGTTTAGGCTTCAAAACCGTACATTTGCCCAGTTCCCCGGCTGATTACGGGAGTCAACCTGACATTAAATTTTTTTAGCATGGCAACGATTGGAAAAGGATCCCTTAAACGCAGTAAGCCCAACTATATCTACAGCATCATTGGCGTTGCGCTGGTTTTGTTGATCATGGGTATTATGGGCTGGTTCTTTCTGAATATCAGCTCGGTAGGCAATGCCTTCAAAGAGGATATAAGGATGAGTGCCTACTTGCGTACCTTGAACAAGGATACCATTGGCCAGATCCAGCAATTTATTGCCGGGAAGCCTTATGCGAAGAATGTAACCTATGTAGACAAAAAAACGGCGAAGCAGATCTGGAACAAAGAGAATAACGAAGACTGGGCCAAGATACTGGATGTAAATCCATTGCCCGAGAGCATTGATTTTTACGCCAAAGCGGAATATGTGAACCAGGACAGCCTGGCTAAAATTTCCAGTGAACTGATGGCGGCTTATGGCAACCAGGTAACCGACCTGCAGTACCCGCAAAGCCTGGTAACCAACCTGAATGAGCGGGCCTCGAAGATCGGGCTGATCTTTCTGGTAATTGCCATTATCCTTTGCCTGATCGTAATCTTCAGTATTGACAATACCATACGCCTGGCCATGTTCAGTAACCGTTTCCTTATCAAAACCATGCAGATGGTGGGTGCCACCCGCGGCTTTATTGCCCGGCCACTCAATATCCGTGCGGTTATTAACGGCCTGATCAGCTCCGGCATTGCCATCCTGTTGCTGTTCAGCATCATCGGATGGGCGGAAAGCCAGTTTCCGCAGTTAAAAGCCATCCGGGATATCAAACTTACCTTGGTACTGTTTGGCGGGCTGATATTACTGGGGGTAGGGATATCCGTTTACAGCACATACCGTAGCGTTCTGAAATACTTAAAAATGAAACTGGACGACCTGTACTAGCCGATTTGCTTTTATCAGGAACCTTATTTACTTTACATACTAAATTTAACCAGATGACCGATTCAAAAGCAGTTGCACACCCACCTTTATTTACCAAAGAGAACTTCACCTGGATGCTGATAGGCGGTGTTGTGATCGCCATAGGAATGTTCCTGATGAGCGGCGGTAAAAGCCCTGACCCCAAAGTATTTGATACCAATGAAGTGTATAGCACAACCCGTATTACCGTTGCCCCCCTGCTGATCCTTTTGGGCCTGGGGATAGAAATCTACGCTATTTTTAAGAAGCCGAAAGCAGCTTAAAGAGAACCCATATGAGATAGTTGCTTATAAATAATCAGAAGCGGTGCTTTGCGCCGCTTTTTTTATGGGCGTATTTTAATAGACCACTAATTTAGTTTACCGTTATCTTTATTAGCCCGCAAAACCTGGCCCGGAAGGGCAGGACGGCTTAAGGGTTAAACAAAACACTATGACGATCTTCCAGTCCATTATTATCGCCATTATTGAAGGCGTTACCGAGTTCCTGCCAATTTCATCAACCGGTCACATGATCATTGCCAGCTCATGTATGGGTATTGCCGATGACGCTTTTACCAAGCTTTTTGAGATCGCCATACAGTTGGGTGCCATCCTTTCGGTGGTCGTTTTATACAGGAAGAAGTTCTTCCCGCTCAACCGGGTCAATTTTTATATCAAGTTGATTATCGCCGTAATTCCCGCGCTTGTATTGGGCTTTATTTTTTCAAAAAAGATAGACGCGCTGCTGGAAAGCCCACTAACTGTTTCAATCACCATGTTACTGGGAGGTTTTGTTCTGCTGTTCATCGACAAAATATTTACATATCCGGCTGTTGAGAAAGAGGAGGATATCAGCTTTTCCAAAGCCTTCATCATAGGGATCTGGCAATGCCTGGCCATGATACCCGGCACCAGCCGAAGCGCGGCCAGTATTATCGGTGGTATGCAGCAGAAGCTTAGCCGGAACCTTGCGGCGGAATTCTCTTTCTTCCTGGCAGTACCAACAATGGCTGCAGCTACGGGTTATAAATTATTAAAAGCCTATAAAGAAACCCCCGGGATACTAAAAGACAAGCATAACCTGCTGATACTGGGTTTGGGAAACCTGATCGCGTTCGTGGTAGCCATGCTGGCTATTAAATTCTTTATTGGATTTTTACAGAAATACGGATTTAAGCTGTTTGGTTGGTATCGCGTAATTGTGGGAGCATTATTACTTACTTTAATTCTTACCGGTTACCTGAAATAAAAATATCTCTCATGCAAACTGCTCCAAAGAAAGTAATTAACGGATGGGCCATGTATGACTGGGCCAACAGTGTTTATAATCTTGTTATCACTTCTACCATTTTCCCGGCTTATTACGAAGCTGTTACAGGGGACGGAAATGATGCTACATCCAACGACACCGTACGCCTGCTGGGCAGGGAGTTTGTAAACACATCCCTGTACAATTATGCGTTGGCGGTGGCTTTTATGATTGTTGCCATTATTTCTCCTTTGCTGTCTTCCATCGCAGATTACAAAGGCAATAAAAAAGCCTTTCTCTTCTTTTTCTGTACCATGGGAAGTATCGGGTGCAGTGCCATGTATTTCTTTAACAGTGGGAATGTGGGTTATGGGCTTTCCTGCCTGATTGTTGCCTGTACAGGCTTTTGGGCCAGCCTGGTATTCTATAATTCCTACCTGCCTGAAATTGCCGCGCCGGAAGACCAGGATAAGGTTAGTGCGAAGGGGTTCGCGATGGGGTATGTGGGAAGCGTAATACTGCAGATCATTTGCTTTGTATTTGTTTTAAAGCCAGATCTTTTTGGTATTACTACCGGAAAGGCTTCGCAGCTTTCTTTTTTATTGGTAGGTATCTGGTGGTGGGGCTTTGGGCAGTTGGCACTAAGCCGCTTGCCAAAAGGTACACCCGCCTCACAGGCAAAAGAAGGTAGTATTTTCACCAACGGGTACAAGGAATTGCGCAAGGTTTGGAAACAACTCAAAAACCTGCCGGTACTTAAAAAATACCTGGGCGCGTTTTTCTTTTATAATATGGGCGTTCAGACGGTTATGCTGGCCGCAACACTGTATGGTAAAAGTGAACTGAATATTCCCACCACCAACCTGATCATCGCAATCCTCATTATCCAGTTAGTGGCCATACCAGGAGCTTATGCCATTGCAAAGCTTTCCGATACTTTGGGTAATTTCAAAGCATTGATGATTACCGTAGCGTTATGGATCGTACTATGCGTAATTGGTTACCTGTTACCAAGGAATGGCATTTTTGAATTTTATGGTTTGGCGATATTGGTGGGTTTTGTAATGGGGGGCATACAATCGCTCAGCCGCAGCACCTATGCCAAACTGATGCCCGAAACAAAAGACACCACGTCTTTCTTTAGTTTTTATGATGTAACCGAAAAGATCGCTATCGTGATCGGGATGTTCAGCTTCGGGTACATTAATGAGCTCAGCGGATCACAACGCAACTCGGTATTGGCCCTGGTGGTTTTCTTTATAATCGGATTCATATTATTAGGATTTGCATCACTGGAAAAAAAGAAAGCCGGTAATTTGATTTGATGCCATGAAACTATATACCATTAACACCGGTTTTTTTAAACTTGACGGCGGTGCCATGTTTGGCGTTGTACCCAAAAGTATGTGGAACAAACTCAACCCGGCAGATGAAAACAATATGTGTTCCTGGGCACTCCGCTGCCTGCTGATAGAAGATGGCAACAGGCTGATATTGGTAGATACCGGCATGGGCGATAAGCAGGACGCGAAATTCTTTGGCCACTACTACCTGCACGGCAAGGATACACTAGACGGCTCTCTCGCGGCCCATGGTTTTAACAGGAATGATATTACAGATGTATTTCTTACCCACCTTCATTTTGACCACTGCGGCGGAAGTATTGTGCGGAACGGGGATAGATTATTACCTGCGTTTCCCCATGCACAATACTGGAGCAATCAGGATCATTGGCAATGGGCCACGGTACCAAACGACCGGGAAAAAGCATCGTTCCTTACCGAAAACATACTGCCCATTCAGGAAAGCGGGCAGTTGCAATTTGTTCCGATACCGGATGATATCCCAACCACCACCGGCCCGCTGCAAACGACCCGGTTCACAGATAATATGGACGTTCGCTTCACCAATGGCCACACGGACAAAATGATGCTTCCGCAGATCAGGTATAAGGGCAGAACCATCGTTTATATGGCCGACCTCCTGCCTTCCGCTGAACACATGCCCATTCCATACATTATGGCGTATGATATGTTCCCGCTGACCACACTGCATGAAAAACGTTCGTTTCTGCAGGAAGCCGCTGAAAAAGATTATATACTCTACTTCGAACACGATCCTGCAATTGAATGCTGTACGGTTCAGGTAACCGACCGGGGTATCCGCAAGAAAGACAGCTTCCTTCTGTCCGACATCTAAAACTGCGCCCCAAGCAGGATATAGCGAAGTTTTACTACAAAATATAGGTGATATCACTGCATTCCATAGGCAAGCGTTGGTTTTATATTGTAGCCAGGAATTGTTACCTGCAAAACCTGTATCCCATGACCAAAACACAAACTGCTTCCTGCCCGGGTTGTGGCGGCCGCATTTCTTTCCGGAAATTCGTTCTGCTGAACAATTTTTCAGCCACCAATTGTGAATCCTGCAATACGCGCATTGAAATTGCCAACCGTAATAAGAACGCTCTGTTGGCTGGGATATCTGGCTTTATTTCTGCGTCGGCCATTGTAATGGGACCTTACCTGGGTGGAAAGATATTGGACTCATGGGGTACCGGGCTGATAACAGGTGTGGTTTTTTCCACCGTTCTTATTCTCAGTATATGCCGGTACGCATACCGGCATTCAGAATTGAACAGTATTTGCAGGAGCTGAGGGCTACCTGAAGCTGATCATGGAACTGAGCGGATAGCGAAGGTTCCTGTATCCCATCATATCCACCTTAACACTTCCTACTACAATAGGGCTTTCAATGCGAAGCGGTATATGGTTGGGATCATCGCTCACCCATACTGTCATTTTCTCGCCACCTGAAAACAAAGTTCCTTTCACCAACAAAGGCTTGAACTTGATCGCATGAAATTTTCCATACTTGGTTTTAACAGTTTCCCGGCCCATATATTTGATATAAAGGCTATACACTTCATTGTCGAGGAACATATAAAAAGGAATCTTGTCTCCTTCCTTGTACTTATCAAAATTTATATTCCGCGCATAGTAGATAGAACTCAGTACATCCTGTACACAGTTTGGAACTTTGAAAACGCCTTTGGTAGATACTGCGGTATTGTTTTGGTTATTGAAGGTAACGTTCTCGTAGAGTTTAAATCCGCCTTCCTCAATGCTGCGAATGAACTTTAGCGGCTGCAATGTGGCGGTATCTATAAAGCTTTCATAACGGTCGCGAACCTTAAAGATCCAATCGTAGCTGGGATTGGAGGTACCCGTGCCTACTACATGATAACTGGGGCGGTTACCCATGTTCTCAGTGGTAACATTAAAATTGGCGGTTCCGGCATCTACATACAAACCCGCTACCGAATAAAATACATGGAAGTCGATGCTTTCTCCTTCTTCAAAAGCCAGGTTACGCAGCCCGCAAAATTCATCGGCGGGTGTGGAAGCCTGTCCTGCAAAAAATAAAATGATCAGTGCCGCTATCTTTTTCATTCTCCAGTATCACCTGTTTCTAAAAAGTCTGATGCCCAAAATAAATATACTGCCGGCAATGGCCGGGATGATCAGGTTAATTATCCAGATACCTGCGGCCGTTGCTATGATGCCTATGGTATTGGAACTTAGCAATCCGAACAACTGGATGCTGACTTTTCCCCTGAAACCAAGTTCTGCCAGTGCGATGGTAGGTACGATTGCCAATACCAGGAACAAAACACATGCCATACAGGCGGCATCCGCCCAAAAAACCTCTACATCAAACACCTGCAACAGAAATATATATTGTATAACGAAAACAATATAACGCAGCAGGGAGAGAATAAGAACATGCGCCAGCTCGCGGTAATGGAAATCTTCCAGTTTCTGTACAAAAAATTTGTATTTGGCTACCAGCGGCACTTTTTCCAGTAATGTTATCACCCAGGAAATCCGGAAATACACAATGGTAAACAATACCAGGCCGACACAAATAATATACATTAACCCATCCAGCCAGAATACTGACAAGCCTTTTAAATGATGCGTTGCATCAATAATATTAAAGCGCATATAAATAAGTGCCAGCAAGCCCATCAGGAACGTAACAAGAATCTGGCTCATGCTACCCACAGCAGATAAAACGATGCCCCGGATCCGGTTACCCTCCTCCAGGAAAATGGCGCGCCCGGCTGATTCGCCAACACGATTGATGGTATTAAAAGCCAGGGCCTGACCAGAAAAAATGGCACGGTACGCCCGCCAAAAAGATACCCGCTGCACGCCTCTCACCAACACCTGCCATTTTCGCGATTCGATACCCCAGTTGACCAGCATCAGAAAAACCACGAAGCCAATCTTCCAAGACTGCGTACCGGTAATAGCCGCTTTTATCATTTCCCATGACTGCTGCACATCCGTTTGCTGCCGGATTTGCCGGTAAATAGAATAAGATAACCACACGAAAAGAACGGGGCCAAGTACGTAATTGATAAATATTTTCAGCTTCTTATTCAGGCGGGAGCGGATTAAATGCAAAGAACGTGAATTTAGTCGTAAGTCATTAGTCGTAAGTCCTTACTTTCACTTGTCAAATGAAGCCAACGGAAATAATATTAGGAATCGACCCCGGTACCCAGTTGATGGGATTCGCCCTTTTGCGGGTTCATAAAGGAGAGCCACAGGTATTGCTCATGGATACGTTGAAGCTGACAAAAGAAAAAGATATTTACGCGCGGCTGGATATGATACATTCCAAAGTCTGCGAGCTGATTCAACTATACAAACCCGGAACATTTGCCATTGAAGCCCCTTTCTTCGGAAAGAATGTACAAAGTATGCTGAAGTTGGGACGGGCGCAAGGTGTTGCCATTGCCGCAGCGATGCAGGCTAAAATTGCCGTTACAGAATATTCCCCTAAAAAAATAAAGCAGTCCATTACCGGTAATGGAAATGCCGACAAAGACCAGGTTTGGAAAATGCTGCAGCGGATATTAAGCATTGAAGAAAAACCCCAGTATTTCGACGCTACAGATGCCCTGGCGGTAGCACTATGTCACCACTACCAATCTTCATCCGTAACCGGACAGGCTGTAAGAGGATTGAAAGGTTGGGACGATTTTATAGCCAAAAACCCCGGGCGTATCACCCGCTGAACCAAGACCAAAAACCAACAACTAACGACTTACGGCTCAAGCTCCCCTACAATACTCTCCTGTATTTCCCTGAATTCCTGCTCAGACAATTTCAGTTTGGGCCTGGTGAAGTTCAGGTCGTCTGCACTGTTGATGGGTACCAGGTGAATATGGGCATGGGGAACTTCCAGCCCGATAATACTCAGGCCGCAGCGGTTGCAGGGAAAAATCTTTTCGATGGCCCTGGCAATCGGTTTGGCGAATAGCAGGATCTCAGCCAGGTACTGATCCGGAACATCGAAGAACTTATCTGTTTCTATTTTAGGGATCACCAGTACATGGCCCTTCTCCATCGGAAAAATATCAAGAAACGCGAAGAATGTATCGTTCTCCGCAATTTTGTAGCAGGGTATCTGCCCGGCAATGATTTTGGAAAAAAGGGTCATGGATGCCTATGTTTTAAACGGTAATCTCGTCTACCCTGAATTTTACAATTCCGTTTGGTGCCTGTATTTCCGCAATCTCGCCTTTTACCTTCCCCATTAAGCCTTTGCCTATCGGCGAACCGGCGGAGATCTTTCCAAGTTTAAGGTCGGCCTCTTTTTCTCCTACGATCTGGTAGGTAACTGTTTTTTTAGTGGCAACATTGGTAATGGTTACCTTGGTAAGTATCGTTACTTTACTGGTATCAATCGAATTGGTATCTACAATCTTGGCATTGGCAATAGCTCCTTCCAGCTGCTTGATTTTGGCTTCGAGCATACCCTGTGCTTCTTTAGCAGCATCGTATTCGGCGTTTTCCTTGAGATCGCCTTTCTCGCGCGCCTCGGCAATGGCCCTGGAAGAAGCGGGACGATCCACCGTTTTCATCTGGTGCAATTCTTCTCTCAGTCTGTCAAAAGTCTCCTTTGTGACGTACATATTAGCTTCACTCATAATCTAATCGCTTTAATAGGGTCAAAAAAAATACAACGCCACATTTGATTGCAGCGTTGCAAGCGACAAATTTAAAAAAACTTCACCAATTATCAGAAATATTTGGCGATTTGAAAAAGATGCATACATTTGTAGTGTACTACTACACTAATACACTTATTTATGATTCATTTTTCTGATGTTCAATTTGGTTATAAGAAAAGGAAGCCGCTTTACCGTGATCTGCAATTGAATGTACAGGCGGGCCATATCTACGGTTTGCTGGGAAAGAATGGTGCAGGCAAATCCACATTGTTGAAACTGATCTCCGGCCTCGTTTTCCCTTTCTCGGGCCGGGTGAATGTACTGGGATATGAGCCGGAAAAACGCCAGCCTTCTTTTCTTGAAAAAATCTTCCTGATTCCGGAGGAAGTGGAAACACCTGATGTAGATGTGGTTGCCTTTGCTGATGATTATGCGCCTTTCTACCCTCATTTCAATAAACAACAGTTTCTACAACTTCTCAGGGATTTTGATGTTCCCATAACGAACCTCAGCCAGATGAGTTATGGGCAGAAGAAAAAAACATGGATCTCGTTGGGCATTGCAGCCAATACGCAACTGCTGATACTGGATGAGCCCACGAATGGACTGGACATTCCCTCCAAGCGGCAGTTCAGAAGAATGTTGGCCGCAAGCCTCAACGAGGAACGTTGTGTAATTATCAGCACTCACCAAGTACGTGACCTGGATAGCCTGATAGATAATATCATCATCGTTGACGACGGAGAATTGATTGTGAATGCCAACATGGATGTGATAGCCCAGAAAGTGTTGTTTAAACAGTTTGCGAATGAAAATGAGGCATGGGACAGCATCTATTCAGAAAACAACCTGATGGGAACCTCTGCGGTTATGCGCAACAATGGCGAAGACTATGACAGCAGGATGGATACAGAATTATTCTTTAATGCGGCTATTGCCAATAAGCCAGTGATGAAATCATTATTTAACACCCAATCCATTTCTTTATGAACGATACTTTCAGTCTTCCGCGGTTTGGATTACTGCTGCGGAAATTTACAAAAGAACACTATGTAACGTATCTCCTTTATGCAGCCGCAACGTTTGGTGTTCTTTCGGTGGTATACGGACTAACCGTTATCGCAGTATTGCAAGGGCGGTTCCCGCAGGATGCAGGGATTGTTTATTTCCTGATCGGTTTGATGCTGGGTGCCAGTGCTTTCTCTGCCTCCTTTTACAGCTTCTTTAAAAATAAGGCAAAGGGAATCCAGTTCCTCAACCTGCCTGCATCTCACACCGAAAAACTTACCCTCGGATTTATTTTTACGCAGTTGGTTTTCTTTGCGGCATTTCTCGGTATCTTCTACCTGGTAGATCATCTGATGTGTGGAATATACAATCGCTTTCATACAACCCCGGCAAACCTGCCACCGCAATTCATTTCGCTGTATGTTGCAGAACCCCTGAATTTTAACCTGCCAGCGATAAAAGTAGCTATTATGATAGCTTTTGTTTTATCTGCCGTTAGCCATTTCGGTTCCCTTTGTTTCGAAAAACACGCTTTTGTAAAAACAGCATTGATTGTGCTGATCATTATAGCTATATTTTTGTTGGGTAACTTCTATTCGTTAAAAGCCATGATCCCCGAGCAGATCATGCCGGGTGGATTAATCTATAACTGGGGGTTCAGAGTAGGCGGATTTAACGGAGAGGAGGCAAAAGGATATGTATCACTACCCGAAGCCTGGTCCGATTTTGTTTATTGGTTTCTTCCTGTGATGTTGTATATACTTTTCTGGATCAGCAGTTTCTTCAGAATGAAAGAAAAACAGATTTGATTTACTATGGAATTCAGTAACCCGGAACCAATATATCTACAAATTGCAGAATTGATCTGCGACAAAATACTCTTGAAAATATTGAGGGAAGATGAGCGTATCCCCTCTGTTCGTGAAATGGCCGTACAGCTGGAAGTAAACCCAAACACCGTTATGCGTACTTATGAATATCTGCAAGGCAAAGAAATAATTACCAACAAAAGAGGTGTAGGATACTTTGTTTCCCCGGATGGAATTGCGAAAGCAACAGAACTCAGAAAAACAGCGTTCCTGGAAATATTACTTCCAAACATGTTTAAAACAGCCCAACTCCTCAATATCTCAGTGGAAGAATTACAGAACCAATATCACCTATTTATAAACAAACCGAAACTATCATAACATATTGTATGAAAAAAAGTAACCTGGTGGCATTAACAGCTCTTGTTGGCTTTGCCGCAACACTTGGAGCAACCAATCTTAAACTGAAAACTGAGTACAATAAAGGCTCTTTGAAAAGCACGTATATAACAACTGAAGTGCCCGCCTTTCATTTTATTATATGCAGTATAGATTCTACATCCAGAAATGATGGGACTTTTGAAATTTCCGTTGATGAAAAGAATAAACCCGGTGTAGCTACCTACTATGGTGAAAAAGCCAGGTTTGTATTCAAAGTAATGAACGACACATTATACGTAAACAATAACCCGCTGGATACCGACAAGGAGCGCACCAATACATCTATCAGAATAAAAGGGGCCGGGTTAAAAGGGCTGACCGCCAACAGGGGGTATTTTAAAGTGAACATTGCACAAACCGACAGCTTCTTCGTTTCAACTGAAGGTAAAACCGATATGAACCTTGCCCTCAAAAGGGTAAATGCAGTTCATCTGAAAGCGTCCGATAATTCCAGTATTACATTATCCTCTGAAAACAGTATCAACTCCTTCTCCCTGGAACTTCTTGATAAAAGCAAGTTCACCGCAAAAGAAATAACTGTTAAAGACAAAAAAATACAATTCAGCAAAAATGCTTCACTGCAGTTCAGCGGCCGCGCGTTAGAGAGTTTGGGCTTGCTTAATAACTGATCATGAAATGATCTTTAATTTTTCAAGCACTACACGAGCCATCCTGTAGAAAGCTTCGTGACTATACCCTGCAATATGGGGAGTAATGATAACATTAGGCTGATTCAATAACCAATCCAGGTCGGCTTTTTCACCCGCCGTATAAGATTCCAGCTTTTCGTTTTCCAGTACATCAAGGCCGGCGGCTTTGATCTTGCCGTTTTGCAAAGCCCGTATCAACGCTTTTGTGTCGGTTACTTTGCCCCGGCAGGTGCTGATAAAATACGGCCTGTTAACAAGGGCGTTAAAAAAAGAGTCATTGGCCATGTGAAAAGTTTCATGGGTAAGCGGCAGGTGCAGGCTTACTACATCGGCATAGCGTTGTACCTGCTCCAAAGAAGCTTCCTTGATATATCCTTTTGCGAAACCGGATTTATATACATCGGTTGCCAGCACCGTTACATCAAATGCGGACAATAATTTTGTAAATGAACTGCCGGTATTGCCGTAACCGATAATGCCTACCGTTTTACCGGCAAGCTCATCGGCCTTATTGGCGTCCCGAATCCACTTACCCTCCTTAATCTCGGCATGGCTGCTGCTGATCCTGTTCATGAGATTCAGCAACAATCCCAGGGCGTGCTCAGCAACGGCGTTCCTGTTGCCTTCGGGGCTGCTAACACAGGTAATTCCTCTGGATTCCGCATAGGCAACATCAATCAGTTCCATCCCACTTCCCAACCGGCCAATCCATCGCAGGTTCTGGGCTTTATCCAGGAATGTCTTGTCTATGATAAGCCGGGTAGTTACCAACAGCCCTGTTATATCATTGATTATTTCACTCAACTCTTCATAGGTTATGGCAGGCATATGCAATACCTCATAACCTTTCGCTTCCAGTGTTTCAGGAAGAAAGGGATGTACTTTGGATGTTATGATGACTTTAGGAGCCAGGGTGATTTTGAAAATTAGTTAATTGAAAAAATAATTTGAAAATTTGAAAATTTGAAAATTAACTTTTTGTACTTGTCAGCTTGAGCACTACATGCGATACGAATTTTCAAATTTTCAAATTCCCAAATTTTCAAATTCTAAATTACTACCTCATTTTAAACGTCAACGCCGCAAACTGTTCGATACTGAGCTGTTCAGCCCGTTTATTGAATAATTCATCCTGCAATGCTTTTTCCTCAAACAAACTTTTTAATGAATTCCGGAGCATCTTTCTTCTCTGGTTGAATGCGGCTTTTACCAATATAAAAAGACTTCTTTCGCTTTTGATAGTCACCGGATTCGCTTTCCGTTGTAACCGGATCATTCCGCTCACCACTTTGGGTGGTGGATTAAAGCTTTCCGGAGGTACATCAAACAAATACTCCACTTCATAAAACGCCTGTACCAGCACACTTAATATTCCATACACTTTACTACCCGGTTGTGAAACGATACGCTGCGCTACCTCTTTCTGAAACATTCCTATCATTACCGGTACCTGTTCTTTCCATTCAATCACTTTAAACAGGATCTGGGATGAAATGTTGTATGGAAAGTTCCCTACGACCGTAAAATTTTCCGTGAAAGGAATTGCCATATCCAACACACTTTCGTGTATGATCTTTCCTTGGATAGCCGGATAGGTAGCTTCCAGGTATACCACTTTTTCGTTATCCAGCTCCACCGCTTTAAACTCAATCCCGGGAATAGGAAGCAGGAACTTGGTTAATGCCCCTCCCCCCGGCCCCACTTCCAGCAAACGATCAAACGGGTGCTCCAGCAAGGCCGCCGTGATCTTTTTACAGATCATCTCGTCTTTCAGAAAGTGCTGACCAAGTGATTTTTTCAGGGTGTACTGCATGGGAGGGCAAAAATACGGAATATTAGGCGGCTGCCTTCGGCCTTTCGCGCCTTGCCTGTCGGCTAATATTTCGTATTTTCGATGCCTAAACCATGCCAATGAGTAACGAATTGCAAAAGCCGGTCATCGGTTTTAGTTGTGGCGACCTGAACGGGATAGGGATCGAACTGATTATTAAGACCCTCTCGGATACACGACTGCTTGATATTTGTATCCCGGTTGTATTTGCGGGCAGTAAAAGTCTGAATTTCTACCGAAAAGGATTGCCTGAATATAATTTCAATTATGTTACTGTAAAAGAACTAAACAGGTTGAATCCTAAACAGGTGAATGTGTTTAATTCCTGGGAAGAAGAAGTTGTTATTACGCCCGGCCAGTTGAATGAAACAGGTGGTAAATATGCACTGGTATCGCTTCAACAGGCCACCCAGGCCCTGAAAGACGGCCATATTCAAGGACTGGTTACCGCACCGATTCATAAGAAAAATATACAGTCAGAAGCATTTAACTATACCGGCCATACTCCTTACCTGAAAGCCATGTTTGGAGTTGCAGATGTTGTGATGATGATGGTGGCCGAAAATATGCGGATCGGCCTGGTTACCGAGCATGTTCCGGTTAGTGAGGTATCCAAACATATTTCCCGGGAAAGTATATTGAGCAAGTTGAAGATCATACATAGCAGCCTGCAGAAAGACTTTGGCATTGATAAACCCAAGATCGCCGTGCTGGGTCTTAACCCGCATGCCGGTGATGAGGGTCTTACCGGAAATGAAGAAGAAACCGTTATCAAACCCACCATTAAGGAAGCCAAGCACAATTTGCTGGTATTTGGCCCATATAGTGCCGACGCTTTTTTTGCCCGCGGCCAGTTTGAACGGTTTGACGCGGTGCTGGCCATGTACCACGATCAGGGACTGATACCATTTAAATCCCTTGCATCCGGCGAGGGCGTCAATTATACCGCGGGTTTGCCCGGGGTTCGCACCAGCCCCGACCATGGAACCGCATTTGATATTGCCGGCAAAGACAAGGCCGATCCGGCCTCTTTCCTGGAAGCTACTTTTGAATGTATCAGTATTATCAGGAAAAGATTTGGCTATGCGGATATGCGGCGCAACCCTCTCAAAAAGATCAGTGCCCGGATGATTGCCAATGCTGTTGATGAAAGGATTGAAGAAGCAGAAGGCTAAGAGGAAATTACATGCAGCAGATAGCCAATGATATCCTTACCGTAACGATCTCTGAAAAAGGTGCCGAGTTACAAAGTATAGTCCTGCTGGAAGAAGATCTGGAATATATCTGGAACGGAGATCCTGCCTACTGGGCCAAAAAAAGTCCGGTACTGTTTCCCATTGTTGGAGGGCTGAAAGATAACAACTACCAATACCAGGGTAAGAGCTATACATTGCCGAGGCATGGTTTTGCCCGCGATAAAGAATTTACAGTAACAGCCCTTTCTGCGGAAAGTGTTACATTTACCCTCACTCATGACAGCGAGACAATGCTGGTTTACCCCTTCCTTTTCCGTTTCTCTATCCGGTATACACTTGATAAAAACAGGGTTTCTATCAACTACCTGGTAGAAAATAAAGGCGATGGCCCCATGTATTTTTCGGTTGGCGCGCATCCGGCATTTGCAGTACCATTGGTACCGGGAACCCATTATTCTGATTATTTCCTTTCCTTTAACCATCCTGAAACTTCCGGCAAATGGCCGTTGTCAGGCGCAGGGTTAATCAGGGAAGCACCGGATGACTTTCTGAACAATGCCCGGCAGTTGCCACTTTCCAAAGAACTGTTTTATGGAGATGCTTTGGTTTTCAAAGACCTTTCTTCAACAGCTATCTCCCTGCAAAGCGGTAAAACAGATCATGGACTGACAGTTAGTTATACTGATTTTCCTTTCATGGGTATCTGGAGCTCAAAAGATGCCGATTTTGTGTGCATTGAACCCTGGTGTGGCATTGCGGACAGCGTGGATGCGTCGGGTAATATCGTGGAGAAAGAAGGTATAAACAGGCTTGACCCAGGCGGGCAGTTTACACGCTCGTGGGAGATTAAAGTATATTGATGAATTTGAAAATTGGTTTCGCAGGTTCAGCTTCCATGTTTCAAATTATATAGCTAGTTTTTAAATACGGCCTCGCTCACCCCCTTATTAATAACGTAATTGGTATAGGTAATCTCTACCCTTCCTTTCTTGTTCTTTAATTTCTCGGCGTCAGATAGCTGCTTTTCATTATCATCAAATTCCAGGGTAATGCCTTTGGGCAGCTTGTAATCTTTTGTATTAAATGAAAAAACAACTTTGTCAGGCAGGCCATAGTTCATAAACTGGCCATAGCTCATTTCTATTTCATATGTGCCATTTTCCCGTGTGGTGGTTACTGCCTTCCTAATCAACAGATTGGTTTCATCAATATACAGGGTGGTAAGTACGATATCACTGCTCTCATTGGCAGGCAGCAGCTTTACGACTTTGGTTTTCACACCTCCTACCAACGACTCACCGGCTGCCAATGCAACAAAATCAGCGGTAGCGAAAACGGAATTCATATTTACCGAAACCCCGCCTTTGGGAAGAAGTGATATTCCTCCATCTTTCTTTAGCTTAAACTTATTAGGCTTTTTAAAATATACCTTAACCTTCCCAACAGGGGCCTTAATAAAAGCAACATCCGTTTTCATTCGTCCATCGGCTTCATAGTCATTCACGAGGTCTAGCTTTGCCTTAACCTTCATCACCAATACGGTCATATCCTGTGCATAGGACTGAAAAGAAATGATCATCGCTATTACTATACTAAACTTGCGCATATTATCTTATTTAACTCAATATATCCTTCTTCCTGAAAACCAGGATTGCCGCCGTTACAAACCCTATAATATGCAACAGCAAAACACCTGCCGAATTAACTATGCGCTGCGGGTTCTGGATACTTCCCACGATAGCTTCATTGGCATCATTTACCTTTATGTCGAAGAATTCTTTCCAGCCGATCATGTGGGTTGTAAAAAGGAAGGGTTTGATAGTATTGAAGATGGGAATGTTAAGTGTACTGAGGATCGTAAAGAAAACAATCACACTCATGGTTGCCACAATGGGTCCTATTGAATTTTCAGCGAACAGCGAGAAAAGAAAGCCCAGGGAAGCCACTGTGGTCATAGCCAATGCCGCAAAACCAAATGCCCAGCAGTAGCGCCAAAAGATATCATCTTTTTTAAGCAGTACCACATACTGCGATTTCAGGAGGAAAAGATCATCGGTGCCAAAGATCAGCATATTCAGAAATAAAGCAAGTATCGCCAGCCATATCAGCAATAACAGGGTATAGACCATCGTAGCTATAAACTTGGCTAGTAAAAACCTGGTTCTGCTGATGGGTTTTGTAAGCATGATACGGAGGGTTCCCATATTGGCTTCTCCCGATATCATATCAGCCGCCACCAAAGCTATCAGCAGTGGAACATGCACCAATAATACCTGCAATACGATATAGCAAACCTGGTACCCATTCAATATCTTTCCCTCTACGGTAAGCGAGGAAGTTATATCGCGCATCATAAACTCCACGTACGCGTCACCATCCAGTTTTAGCCCGAACTGGATGATGCCTATCAGGCCGGTAATCGCCGCAAAAGCAATATAGGTTCTCGGCCTGCGGAATATCTTGAATAACTCAATTTGTATAAGTGTCCACATGTTGGTTGCCGGATGTTACTTGTAAAAAATAGTCTTCCAGTGAATGACGGGGCTGGAGCGAAAGAACCGCAATATCCATCTCTACCAGGTCGCGATGTAATTGCGGTATCTGTTGCCGGTTGAGTTGCAATAACAGTGCCGTATCCCTCCGTGGTTGTAAGTGACCGGCCCATTTACTTAGCTCCAACTGCTGCAAGGCATGGTTATTGTCGAAGGTTTCCAGTTCAACAATCGTACGTGCGGGATCGAACATTTCAGCCGCATTGCCTTCCATAATCTTCCGGCCACGGTCAATGATCAGTATTCGCGAGGCCACCTGCTCGATTTCATTCAACAGGTGAGAAGAAACGATCACTGTTTTTCCAAGATCACGACTTACGTGCAGAATCAGGTTACGAATATCAGCTATTCCCTGGGGATCGAGTCCGTTTGTCGGTTCGTCCAGTATAATCAGTTTGGGATCATGTACCAGGGCAATGGCAATGCCCAGTCGCTGCTTCATTCCCTGGGAAAATGTCTTTACAGTGTCATTCGCCCTTTCTAACAGCCCTACTGTTTCCAACTGCTGCATCAGCTTCGCTTCAGAAACCTTTACGCCACTTAGGCGCGCGAACAGCTTCAGGTTTTCATAGGCAGACAGGTATTTATAAACATCAGGCTTTTCTATCACCGCACCTACCTGCCGCAGTATCTCGTTCCGGTTCTGTTCGAGGGCGTGTCCAAATATCTCCACTTTACCGGCAGTAGGAGCTATCAGTGTGAGCAGCATCCGGATCGTGGTGCTTTTTCCGGCACCATTCTGTCCCAGGAACCCATATACATCCCCTTCCTGCACGGTAAAGGAAAGATCCTTTACCGCCGTAAAGTTTTTAAACGATTTGGTGAGGCCGGTAACCTGTACAATGGGCTGCATAGAAAGCTATAACAGTAAAGGTAAGCAAGTGTTCGATTTGTTCAGTTGTTAGTTGACAGTTGTCAGCTGCCAAAAGAAAAGAAAGGGCCAAACAACTACACTAAGATTGATCGGCCTTGAGATACTGTTGAAGGGCCTGAACATAGGCCTCGAAAGCTTCTACTCCTTTGGAAGTGATTTTACAGGTAGTCTGAGGGTAATTGTCTTTGAACTGCTTGGTTACATCGATATAACCTGCTTCTTTCAGTTTCTGGACCTGCACGCTAAGGTTACCGGCCGTAGAATTGGTTTTCTCACGGATATACGTAAACTCAGCCTCCTTTACCGAGATGAGCAGGCTCATTACGGCAAGGCGAAGTTGGGAATGCAGTATGGGATCCAGTTCTTTAAACATTCGCTTTTCTTTGAGCCAGGTATTTTTGCCTGAGCAAAATGCCAGGTATCAGCCAACATATAACAGCCGTGGTGCCACCCAGCAACATATCATACTTTGAGGCTGTATAGCAGGATATAATAAATAAGAGGTATGAAATTATTGCGCCAGCTATCATCGGCTTGTATTTTTTTACAATACCTGTAATCATAGTAGGAATGGTATACAGCAGAATATACAATGAATAAAAACTGGGTACGAAAGGTTGCAATTTTTCATCCGGCTTTGATCCGTTGGTATAGTGTTTCACCATCTCCCAGCCATCGCCTGCATTCAGGGAAATGGTTACTCCCGGCACGATCAGCCTGTAAGCCATGATACCAAAAATAGAAATACCAAATACCAGCCAGACAGCATTAATAGCATCATCCTCATGCTTTTTAACAATACCCGATCTCTTTTCCCGCATGGAAATAATGATCTGCGGAATAATCGCCGCCAGCACCAGCAGCCATATATCAAACCCGATATAGAATTGGAAAGCCAATTGGAAATAAGTTACAAAGGAAGCAAGTCCCACCAGTGAGCCCCATAATATAGGGCCGATACCGGTTTCATGGTAACTGCTTTTCGCCTTTTGTATCATACTGTTGATGATATCAAGGCTTTCCCGCTCTGATAACTGGTCGTTTGTAGACATACTATTTTTGTTTTGGGTAACGCAGCCTTAATAAATGGCCGGGAATAATATAGCTGGTTAATAGTGCCAATGCGCCTACTAATAACTGGTTATCGTATCCGAACTGCCCGGAAACAGCCGACAATGCAAAATTCACAAGCCCGCCTGCTATCAATGGTGTAAAACGGATCAGGCACCCGGTTACAAAGGTACCGATTGCATATAGCAGTATGTAATAAGTGAAAGCGGTTTGCCAGGAATAGGCCACCGTCATATTGATAATTACCAGCACTATAAAAGAAACAGCAATACTGATCCAAAGGTAATCCAGTGCTTCTTCCACAAATGTTTTTACACGCACTTTCCTTTTTTGCTTTGCCCCGTAAAACCCGGTTACCACTCCCCCTACCGGCATCAACATCCAAACAAAATAATGCTGGGGGAAATGAATAAAAACTTTCAGGATATACTGTCCTATACAGCAGGCAAAAGCCAACCAGCCCCAAAATAACAAATAGAAACTATTCCCCGCCACTGCGCCCCGGGTTTTTGTGATCATAGTCTGTATGAGCAAAATACTCTCCTGGGGCGACAATTCTTTTTCATTAGTGTCCATGAGGGATAAAAGTTAGGTATACAAAAATAGCAGTGGTGATGGCACCACTGCTGTATTGGATGCACATATTACTGACAAGCTGCCAATAATTTTTCAGCATCCTCCTTACCCCAGTTAGGATGAAGGGGTGATGCGGGCTGAAAGGTTTTGTATAGTTCCAGTGATTTTTCAAATAGCTTTTTTGCCACCGCCTTACCTCCGCCAAATCCCTCCGGAGTGTTCATAAGGGTTTGCCCCTGCAGGTAATAGATCCGGGGGTTGGTAGGATCGGCTTTTTTGGCGTTATCCAACGCAGTAGTAGCCTGTGCTCCATAACTCTGGTATCTCGCCATCGGGTCTACAGTCATCTGCATAATAGCCACCATCTGTTCCAGGCAATACAGTTCCGAGTTGTGCTCAATCGCTTCCGCTTTGGCTACCAGGTCCTTGCTTTTATCGCCCACTTTGTCCTTATCTGCTTTCGGGTTCATCCACCCCGTATAGTAGTTGGCGAGGGCCGCATAATAATAAGGCAGCCATTTGTCTTTTTCCGCGTCAGCCACTCTTTCAAAAAAAGAAGAGACAGCAGCCATTTCTTCCGCTGTTTTCGCCTCTTTCATTTGCTGAAGCCCTTTGGCAAGCGCGGCTTCATACTTCGATTGTGCAGATACCACACCTGCAAAAAAAATACTGATGATGATTAACAACTTTTTCATGTTGGTTGATTGGTTTATTGGTTAATTGGTTTATTGGTTGATTCCTTGACTTTTGACTTTTGACTTACGACTTACGACTTACGACTAACGACTAACGACTCCCCCTAAAGGTTATTATTAATCGCGTCCTGCCGCCTGTCTACGCCCCAGCTGAGAAACAGGCCAACAAAAAAGAACTGGGGTGCGGCGGGTGTAACAGCTACTTTGTTGAGGCCGTTATGCGAATAGTTATAGCCGTATATCTGTTTACTGTTTAATACATTGGTAACGCTTGCAACAAACACGCCATACGCTTTTCCAATGGAGGTGAGGTAATTCATGCTAAAACCAAGCGAGTTATAATCAATGGTTTTCCCCTGGTCGGCTATTACATAGCTGCTTCCGTTTTGCATCAGGTTGTAGTAAGGCCTTCCGCTGGCGTAGCTATAGGTAAAGTTGAACCCGGTATTGATCTTGTCTATAAACCTTTTCAACACAAGTGAAGCTGTATGATCGGCGGCGAAATTGGGTTGCATTTGTTTAGGATAGTTCAGGTAATCGCGTTTGGTATCCAGGAATGAATAACTGATCCAGTAATCCAGTCTCTTGAATGTTTTCTTATCCCTCCAGTACAATTCAATTCCCTTTGCATATCCTGTTCCGCTGTTATTATAAGTGGGATAGGTTTTAACAAGGTCATGGTATTGTTTGTAAAATCCTTCTATCCGGAATGTTTGTAATGCGGTAGTCCTGATATAGTTGATAATATAATGCGTAGCTCTTGTATAACCCAGGTTGGTATAAAAGTTAAGTTGTGAGTTCTCAGGTTTCTGGTAAAATTCACCGTAAGCGAGACTCATCTGTCCACCCTTTCCGGTTTTATAGGCCAGAGAAATGCGCGGTGCCAGGTTCAGCTTATCCAGCAAGGTAGATTGTTCGAAACGGGCCCCGATCTTGGCTGCCAGGTCGTTGGTGATATAAAGATCTGCTTCACTGAATAATGCCCGGTAGTTGTCTACCAACAATCCGTTATAGTTGTTGTAGTGGTTCCTGGTATAGCTATATTGATATTCGCCCCCAAAACGAATAACGCTGATACCGTTTAAGCGCTTATCAAAAACCGCTTTAACCTGGCTCAGATCGCTTCTTGTGGTAAGGTTAAAATTGGTACTATCTATCCAGAACAATCCTGATGATGCAGGCTGATTATACTGGTTCTGTATCTGGTTTGTAATATCATTATGATCTGTGCTGTAACTCAATCCCAGGTTCAGCTTCCATCCTTTGCCCAAACTTTCCCGCAAACTCAGGTTGCTGTACCAGTTGGTATTACTCAGGCCAAATGCGTTTTTCAGGCTCGGATCGTCGATATTGGGCCTGCGCAAACCCAGGTCATTGGCGGCAAATGTTGTATAGAATTTAAGCATGCCGCCTCTCTTTGTCTTTGTACGGAAATTAGCCTCAGCTGCGTGAAAAGCCGGTACCGTGAAATAATCCGGTGTTTGTTTTACAACCCCAAAATAGGCGGCAAGATTGGTATAGTTATACCGGGCACCCCATGATGATTTTTTATCTTTCGCAACTTTCTGAATGCCGCCACCCACAAATATGGGAGAAAGATCAACGCTGGCTTCCGACCGCTCGGGAATATCAATGCTCTCCAATATCAGGGCTGATGACAAAGCCTGTCCGTACAAAGCAGAGTAACCACCGGTGCTGAATACGGTTCCTTTGAAAAGGAAGGGAGAAAAACGGCCACGCTGTGCCAAATCAGGTACACTGCTGAAAAAGGGATTGTTCACCATGGTTCCATCAATAAACTGCTTGGTTTCATAGCCCGCTCCACCGCGAACAAACAATCCTTCCTGCTCTCCTACCTGTTGCGCCCCGGGTAAAGTTTTAAGCACCGCCGAAATATCAGCATTGGCCCCACCGGTAGTAACCACATCCAGGGAACTTAATACAGTAGCGGCCCTCTTTCTGTCGCCCGCCTCAAAACTTCCGGCGGTAACCGTAACCGCAGACAGTTCACTGATCTCCTCTTTCAGACTGAAATTCAGGTCCAGCGTATCAATACCTATCGTAATCGTAAACTGGGCGGGCTTGTATCCAACATTGGTTGCGATAACCACCTGTTCTCCTTTCTCGAAAGTTTTAAACGAAAAATGGCCGGTAGAATCACTTACACCACCATCGTAAGATCCTTTTACCTGTATGCTGGCACCCGCCAGTATACGGCCCCGGTTATCGCGTACCGTTCCTTTTATCCTTTGTGCGGATACCGCCGTTGTTGTAATCAGTGCAATAAGCAGAATGGAGAAATATTTCATTGTAGTTTGGTTTGACCACACAAACATAGACCAGTTTATTTTATAAACCAAACTATTTAATAAAATATTTTTATGCCACTCTGTAAAATGTTAATAATCAATAAATTGACAATATTCACTCTCTTTCCCACCTGGTTTCTGAACCCAATATTCATATTATTTGTTGTAGGTTATATGTCGAAACGGCCCGTTTTCTTGTCTGCAGAATGGAATTACCTGGCAATGCTCAATTACCGTGTACCGGAAGAAATATTAATTCCTCATCTGCCGGCAGGAACAGAACTTGATAAAAGGGATGGCCATGCTATGATGAGTGTGGTGGGATTCCTGTTTAACAAAACCCGTGTTCTTGGCCTGCAATGGCCTTTTCACACAAATTTTGAAGAAGTTAATCTCCGGTTCTATATCAGGCACTTCGATGGTAAAGAGTGGAAACGAGGAGTGGCCTTCATCAGCGAGATCGTACCCAGTCCGGCTATCGCTTTTATAGCAAAGCGGTTATACAATGAGCCTTACCGTTCCATGAGAATGAAACATAAGCTATATACAACAGCCAATGAGCTGTCTGTTGAATACAGCTGGAAAAATAACGGCAACTGGAACTCAATAACCGTTACGGCAGAGGCCGGGGAGAAGGAGATAGAGACAAACAGCGATGCTGAATTTATCCTGGAGCATTATTGGGGCTACAATCAAATTAGCAAGAACAAAACGGTAGAGTATCAGGTTGAACACCCCCGGTGGAAAATATTCCCGGTAAAAAACCACAGGTTTATCTGTAATACGTATGCGGAACCATTCGCTTCATACCTGAAAGCTGCGCCCCATAGTGTATTCCTTGCAAGGGGATCAGAGGTTATCGTTCGAAAACCAAAGTTTTTACACGTGTAGGGATCAAAAAAAGGACGGCCTTGCGGGCCGTCCTGATATTGCTTTCTTTAAAAGGTCATTATTTGTACTGCGGGAACAAACCTTTCGCCAGATCAACCATCTTGGCAATACTTGCATCATTCAATTGTCCTTTCTTGAATTCAGCCAGTACATCGGGCAGTTTATTCTCCATTTCCAGCAGGAAATGCGCTTCAAACTCTTTTACTTTCTTCACAGCCACATCTTTCAGCAATCCCTGTGTACCCAGGTAAATAATCGCTACCTGTTTTTCAACAGAGAAAGGAGTGTACTGCGCCTGTTTCAGGATCTCCACGTTACGGGCTCCTTTATCAATTACATTCTTGGTAGCAGCATCCAGGTCGCCCCCAAATTTAGAGAAAGCCTCCAGCTCACGGTACAATGCCTGGTCGAGTTTCAGTGTACCCGCTACTTTCTTCATCGATTTAATCTGCGCGTTACCACCCACGCGGCTTACAGAAATACCTACGTTGATGGCAGGCCGTATACCCGCATTAAAGAGGTTACCTTCCAGGAATATCTGTCCGTCTGTGATAGAGATAACATTGGTTGGGATATAGGCAGATACATCACCCGCCTGTGTTTCAATAATTGGCAAAGCGGTAAGTGATCCACCACCTTTAACCAGGTGCTTGATAGAATCGGGAAGATCGTTCATGTTCTTGGCTACCTCATCATTGGCGATAACTTTAGCGGCCCTTTCGAGCAAACGGCTGTGGAGGTAGAATACATCGCCCGGATATGCTTCACGTCCCGGTGGCCTTCTTAACAGCAGGGATACCTCACGGTAAGCCACGGCTTGTTTCGACAAATCATCGTAAATGATTAAGGCAGGACGGCCTGTATCACGGAAGAACTCACCGATGGCAGCACCGGCAAATGGCGCATAGAACTGCAAAGGAGCAGGATCTGATGCCGATGCGCATACGATGGTAGTAAATGCCATCGCTCCATTATCTTCCAGGGTCTTCATCACACCGGCAACGGTAGATGCTTTCTGCCCAATGGCTACATATATACAGTATACGGGTTTTCCAGCATCATAAAATTCTTTCTGGTTGATGATGGTATCCACGCAGATGGCGGTTTTACCGGTTTGACGGTCGCCAATTACCAACTCACGCTGTCCACGTCCTACCGGGATCATCGCGTCAATCGCTTTGATACCCGTTTGCAGTGGTTCTTTTACCGGCTCGCGATAGATAACTCCGGGTGCTTTACGCTCCAGCGGCATTTCATATAAATCGCCTGTTAGGGGTCCTTTACCATCAATAGGCTCTCCGAGTGTATTGATTACGCGGCCAACAACTCCTTCTCCTACTTTGATAGAAGCGATCTGACCGGTTCTTTTTACCTTGGCTCCTTCTTTAATATCACCGCTTTCTCCCATCAGTACCACACCCACGTTGTCTTCTTCAAGGTTAAGTGCGATGGCTTTTACTCCACTCTCAAACTCTACCAGTTCACCGCTGCGTACACCATTCAGGCCGTACACACGGGCAATACCATCACCTACCTGCAATACGGTACCAACTTCTTCAAGATCAGCTGAAGCATTGAAGTTGCTAAGCTGTTGCCTGAGTATCGCTGATATTTCATCGGGTTTAATGTCTACCATGATCTATCTACTTTTTAAAAGTTATCGTTTATGAACCGGGATGATTACCGGAGATTATGTACAAAAAGGTTCTTTGAAAACTGCTTTTTAATATCCTTCAGATCGCGAAGAATACTGGCATCCACCAGGTTATTATTAAACTCCAGCACAAAGCCTCCGATCAGTTTCGCGTCTACTGCCGTTTCCAGCTCTACCGTACCCAGGCCTTTCTCCGCCTGAACCTTGGTCTGTATCGACTTCTTTACATCATCACTCACCGCAACCGCCGTGGTTAACTTAACACGGTGTATCCCTTTGATTTCATTGTACTGCTCAACGAACGCAAAAGCGATTTCAGGCAAATCAAGCTCACGACCTTTCTTTACCAGCAGGTTATTAAACGATGCTGTTAACTCGCTTACCTTTCCTTTTGTAATAGCCGTTATAATTGCGTTCTTCTGATCAGAATTGATAACCGGGCTTCTCAGCAGGCTTACAAAATCCGGATTCGATTTGCAGATCGCTTCTAAATATTTCATGTCGGCATACACGGCTTCCAGCTGACCTTTCTCTGTAGCAAGGTCCAGTAAGCTTTTGGCGTATCGTGCTGCTAAACGTGGATTAGGCATTGTGGTAATTAAAAATTAAAAATTAAAAACGAAAAATTAAAAAACGAAAGCCTTAGTCGAACATCCGTATACGGGTTTGAATTTTGACTTTTGAATTTTGACTTTTTAATTCAACTTAACTCCTTCAGCCAGTTGGTTAATATATTTTTCCTGCTCTGTTTTATCGCTGAGTTCACGGCGTAAAATTTTCTCGCTTACTTCTATTACCAATGCGCCTACCTGGTTCTTTACATCCGTTAAGGCTGCGTTTTTTTGTTGTGTAATAGCAACCTGCGCGTCGGCAACAATTCTGTCGTACTCGGCTTTGGCTTTGTCTTTTGCTTCACTGATCATTTTCAGGGTCTGTTCTTTGGCTTCCTTGATCATCACACTGCGTTCCTCGCGAGCCTGTTGCATCAGTGCTTCGTTCTCGTTCTTAAGAGCGGCCATTTCAATCTTTACCCTTTCAGCGGTAGCGATAGCTTCTTCAATATTGGTTTCCCTTTCCTTCAAGCCTTTGATGATTGCGGGCCATGCCATTTTCTTCAGGATAAAGAAAACGATCAAAAACGCCAGCAGCGTCCATATCAACAACCCTGGATCCGGATTAAGAAGTTTCATATTATAATTATTTTATTACTGTAAAAATTAGAAACTGCACCCCTTGCCCTGTGCGCAGGGTGCAGTTTTTTTTCAATGGCTTATTTCAACACCATCGCCAGGAATCCTACGATAATTCCAAACAAAGCGGCACCCTCAACAAGGGCGGCTGCCAGGATCATATTCGCGCGGATATCGTTCATCGCTTCAGGCTGGCGTGCGATGCTTTCTACAGCACCTTTACCAATCTGTCCGATTCCCAAACCTGCGCCGATCGCTGCCAGACCTGCACCTACTGCACCACCTGCGTTGGCAACACCATCTAACAAAATTGTACTTAAACTCATGATCGTTTTATTTACAGTTAAAAAAAACAGGGTTATACGTGTATCGTTTCATCCTTATGATCCCCACCCTCAAATGCGGCTCCGATAAACACGGCAGTAAGGTTGGTAAAAATAAATGCCTGTAAAAAAGCCACCAGCACTTCAATCATATAGATAAACACGGTGAACCCGATCGCCACCGGTGAAGTTCCCCAGCCAGCAACCGCGCTCATCTGCCCGAAAATAAAAATCAGGGAGATCAGGCAGATAATAATAATGTGACCCGCCACCATATTGGCAAACAAACGGATAATCAAAGCAAAAGGCTTGATAAACACCCCGAGAAATTCTACCAGGATCAAAATAGGCTTTACAAACCCCGGTACCCCCGGCGGATTGAATATATGCCCCCAGAAATGCTTAGTGGTACTGGCAATGATCACAACAAACGAAATAAGTCCGAGCACCACGGTAAAGGCGATATTGCCCGTTACGTTCGCCGTTCCCGGTATCAGGCCGAATATATTATTGATCAGGATAAAAAAGAAAGTAGTGAGCAGGTAAGGTAAATACTGTTCGTACTTGTGGCCCAGGTTGGGCTTGGCTACTTCATCCCGTACAAATGTGATTACCGGCTCCAGCAAATTCTGCTTACCCCGGGGTGCCGATGTAACACCCTGGCCTCTTTTATAGGCCGCCGCTATAGACAACATCAGCCAGGTAAGAACCGTTAACCCTATTATCATCTGCACCACGTTCCGCGTGATAGACAGGTCATACACTTTTACTGATTCTTCCACTGAACCATCTTCCCGCACCGCTACAATCTTTTCCTCTTCTATTTTATAGCCTTTGTAAGCGGCTTCACCATGTTCAAACTTTGAAGACAAAAATGCGGTCAGCCCCCTTTCCTTAGCGTAAAGAATAATAGGAAGGGGAATAGAAACATGGTGAAGCTTGCCTTCACTGTCATGGTACTCCGTAAAATGGTACTCATGGTTATCCAGTATATGCCCGAAAATCACTTCAGCGGCATCAAAGCCCTCTTTTTTCGCTTCATGGGTGCCATGTTCCTCTTTGTGCAGAGAATCCTGGGCAAACAAAGAAGACGAAAAACCAAGTGCAAAAAGGCTGAAACCCGCTACCAGTAAATATTTCACGCTTCTGAACGACATACCTGTTTCTAAATTTGCGGCAAAGATAGGGAGATGGGGGGTAATAGCCTACGGGAAATGACAGAAAATGAAGAAAAACTTGTAGAACTATTGCGGGAATTTTTCCCTTATTTTTTTGATCTTTTCGAGCGCAAGAACATCTATCTGATCTTTAGGACGGTTAACAGCTTTCTTGTTGGCAATCAAATGATTAATATTCAAAAAGGGCACTAAAACACCGTCCAGGTCAGATACGGAAGCCATTTCATAACAATGCTGAAATGACTCATTTTCAATACCTTTCATTTCGGTCATTATATCCAATTCTACACCAGCAGCGTAAAAGGTTGTCCACCCTGGCACAAACTGCATGGTCTCTATTGATTCTACATCTCCGTATCCCAGTTCCACAAAAGCATTTCGTAAATTTTTCCTGTTTTCCAAATCGTCTTGTATCCATACGTCCAAATCATCAGTAGCCCGGTTAAACCCGTGAAACCGTGTTGCTAGTCCACCTACCATAATATACTTTACCCCATTTGCATTCAGCACCCGCCAAAAGCTGATAAGACTTTCATCCAAAACATCCATATAAAAGTTATTGCTTATGCGTGATTTTGGCCTTTTTAAGAGAGGCATTATTACGAAGCATACGAGTAAACAACCGAAGTTTTTCTATATCCGGACGATAAATATCCTCTATCAACCTTTCCTCTTCTGATTTTGACATAAAGCCATACAGTGGCACCGGTTGCTCCACCTTGTTCACGGATGTAATATTTTGCTTCTTTTCAAGCATTGTTAAATATGCAGACTCTTCTTTTTATCAAACTGCATCTCATGCAATTTAGCATAAAATCCGCCTAATGCCAATAACTCGGTATGGGTTCCCATTTCTTTCACTTCCCCTTTATCCAGTACAATGATCTTATCCGCTTTACGGATGGTTGACAGCCTGTGCGCGATCACAATCGAGGTTCTGCCGGATATCAGCGCGTCAATTGCTTTTTCTATCAGTTGCTCGCTTTCCGTATCAATGGAAGAAGTTGCCTCATCCAGTATCAGGATAGCCGGATCATATAACAATGCCCGGATAAACGAGAGCAGCTGGCGCTGTCCCAGGCTCAGCGTATTGCCCCGCTCCATCACATCATAATCGTAACCGCCTGGTAATTGCATGATAAACTCATCCACCCCGATCATTTTAGCCGCACTTATCACCTGCTCCCGGGTGATATGCGGGTTGCGTAAGGTGATATTGTCCATTACCGAACCGGAAAAAAGAAAAACATCCTGCAAAACAACCCCAATATTCCGGCGCAGGATACCGAGTTCATAGGCTTCTATATTTACCTGGTCTATCTCTATCGCCCCCCGCTGAATATGATAGAGCCTGTTAAGCAGGCTGATGATAGAGGTTTTACCACTGCCGGTATGTCCTACCAGCGCAACGGTCTCCCCCGCTTTTACCTCAAAATTGATATCCCGTAACACATAATTCGGTTCATTATAAGCGAATGAAACATTTTTGAATGATATCTGCCCGGCCACTTTTCCAGGGGCATAGGCGTTTTCGGGTGAAGCTGCGGTAAAATCTTCATTGTCCAGCACTTTAAAAACGCGTTCGGCAGCAATCAATCCCATCTGCAGCACGTTAAACTTATCAGCTATCACCCGGAGCGGCCTGAAAATCTGGTTAAGGTATAAGATAAAGGAAACCAGCAGCCCGGCATCCAGCGCCTGGCCGGCCACCCACCATACGGCCAGCCCGGTACTGACGGCCAGTACCACTTCAACAATGGGAAAGAATACAGAGTAAGCAAAAATGGCTTTGATATTGGCATTCCGGTGTTCCGCGTTGATTTTGGTAAACTTGGCCAGTTCCCTGTCCTCCGCCGCAAAAGCCTGTACCACCTGCATCCCGGTAATATGTTCCTGTACAAAAGCATTCAATGCCGCTACCGCGTTACGGACCCGGATAAAACTTTTGTTTACGCTTTCTTTAAAATAATACGTGGCAATGATCATGATCGGGAATGACACAAGACTGATCAATGTGAGCTTCCAGTCGATCCAGAACATGGTTGCCAAAGTAATAATGATAGTTAAGAGGTCCGCGATGATAGGTATCAATCCATCGGAAAAAATATCATTAATGCTTTCAATATCGTTAATGGTTCGGGTGGTTAATGTACCAATCGGCGTTTTATCAAACTGGCTCAGGTTCAGTCCTACTATCTTTTCATACACCGCAATCCGCATATCCTTTACCACGCTCTGCCCCATCTTTGCCGTAATAAAGGTGAACAGGAAGCGGGCGGCGGTTTCAATAAAAAGAAAGACCACCTGGAACATGCTTACCGCAATAATAAATCGGGTGGCATCTCCCAGCCCATCCGTAAAAAGCAGCTTTTCGAACCAATGCGGAAGCTGAACCCATTTTCCTGTAGCCATATCAATGGTTCGCTGTATCAGGTAGGGCCTTACCGGGGCGAAAAGGGCCATTAATACCGCCAGCAACAGGCTTATATAAAATGAAGACCGGTAAGGGCGTACAAAATAGAATACCCTGGCTAAAACCGAAACATTAAATACCTTCTTTTTCGTCTGCTCACTCATGTGTTGGCAAAAGTAAGCTACTCTGCACTCGACATAGCCCCGCCCATGTATTTTTTTCGTAACTTACCGAATAGTCGTAAGTCGTAAGTCGTAAGTCGTAAGTCGTAAGTCGTAAGTCGTAGGTCGTAGGTCGCAAGTTGTAAGTCGCGCGATTCAGGCTGCGGGAACGCGGCCTTTTTCGTATCTTTGACAGTCTATGGAACCCACCCCGGAAACCTTTGTGGATGACGCGCTGCCGAAGTACAATCTGAATGCAGAACAGGAGAAGAATGAGATCATCAGGCATTACCGTGCCCTGCTGAGAAGCCTGCGTCCCAAGCTGAAAAAAGGGGATAAGGAACTGGTTCGCCAGGCTTTTGAAATGGCCGCCGAGGCCCATAAAACCATGCGCCGGAAAAGCGGCGAACCTTATATCCTCCATCCTATCGCCGTTGCGATGATCTGCGTGGAAGAGATAGGGCTGGGCGTTCGGAGTGCTATCTGTGCCTTATTGCATGATACAGTGGAGGATACGGATATCAGCCTGGAAGATGTGGAAAGGGAATTTGGTACCGAGATCTCCCGGATTGTTGACGGGTTGACCAAGATATCCAGTGTGATTGATACCAATACCAGCCAGCAGGCCGAGAATTTTAAAAAGATCCTGCTTACGCTTACCGATGACCCGCGCGTAATACTGATTAAGCTGGCCGACCGGTTACATAATATGCGCACCCTGGACCATATGAAGCGGGAAAAGCAGTTGAAAATCGCTTCTGAAACCATTTGGGTATATGCGCCGCTGGCTCACCGCATGGGCCTTTATAGCATCAAGACCGAGCTGGAGGACCTTTCCATGAAATACATGGAACCCGAAGCCTATCGCGATATTGCCCGCAAGCTGGCCGAAACCAAAAGGGAAAGAACCCGCTATATCAATGAGTTTATCAGGCCTTTAAAAGAAAAGCTGGCGGCGGCTGATTTTAATTTCGAGATCTATGGGCGCCCGAAAAGTATTCACTCCATCTGGAACAAGATCAAAAAGAAAGCCGTTGCCTTTGAAGAAGTGTACGACCTGTTTGCTATCCGGGTGATACTCGATTCCCGCCCTGAAAAAGAAAAGGAAGACTGCTGGAAAGTGTATTCCATGATAACGGATGAATATATTCCCTCGCCGGAACGCATGCGCGACTGGCTGAGCAATCCGAAAAATAATGGCTATGAAGCTTTGCACACCACTGTGATGGGGCCGCAGGGCAAATGGGTAGAGGTGCAGATCCGTACCAAGCGGATGAATGAGATTGCAGAAAAAGGGTTGGCCGCGCACTATAAATACAAGGAAGGGAGTAACGACGAAGACCGTTTTGATAAATGGTTTGGGCAAATACGGGAAGTATTGAGTACCCAGGACACGGATGGGGTTGATTTCCTGCAGGATTTCAAAACATCTTTCCTGGCGGAAGAGATTTATGTATACACGCCAAAAGGCGAGGTAAAAATGTTGCCTACCGGCAGTACTGCGCTGGATTTCGCATTCTCCATTCACTCGGCCATCGGCACAAAATGTATTGGCGCCAAAGTGCACCACAAGCTGGTTCCCATTAGTTATAAACTGCGTAGTGGTGATCAGGTGGAGATCATTACCAGCAATAAGCAGAAACCTTCGGAAGACTGGCTGGGCTTTGTTGTTACCGCCAAAGCGAAAAGTAAGATCAAGGATGCGCTCAGGGAAGAAAAAAGAAAAATTGCGGACGATGGAAAATACACCCTGCAGCGGAAACTGGAAGCGATGGGTGCCGCCTACAACTATGCCAATATTGAAGAGCTGGTACAATTTTATAAGGTGCCCTCTTCTCTAGACCTGCATTATAAAATTGCCACCAAGGCTATCGATTTACGGGAATTGAAAGACTTCCAGGTGCTGGGAGATAAGATTGAGGTTCCAAGGCCCAAACCGGTTATTCCTGAGATACCGGCGGAAGCGGGGCCACAAAAAGCCTTCAGCAAGAAAGATTCTGAACTGATCATTTTTGGCGAGAGCAGCGATAAGATCATGTACACCCTGGCCAAATGCTGCAATCCCATTCCGGGTGATGATGTATTTGGTTTTGTTAGTACGGGTAAGGGCCTTATCATACACAGGACCAGTTGCCCGAATGCCGCGCAATTACTGGCCAATTACGGCCACAGGGTAGTAAAAACAAAATGGGCCAAAAATAAAGAGATATCCTTCCTTACCGGGCTCAAGATTGTTGGGCTGGATGATGTGGGCGTTATCAACAAGATCACCAATGTTATCAGCGGCGACCTCCGTATTAATATTGCCGGCCTCACCATCGAATCGCGGGAAGGATTATTTGAAGGAACCATCAAGGTATTCGTTCACGACAAAGAAGAGCTGGAAGAACTTGTATTGCGCCTCAAATCGCTCAACGGAATACAAACAGTTGATAGGTTTGATACGGAAACGGGAGGCTAGCGGAAGCCATGAGCAGCGAGCTATTAGCCGCGAGCGTACTGCTGCATCTCGTAGCTCAAGGCTCAAAGCTCAACGCTAAAAAATAACTCCACCCAAGAACCCACAAACAGCAAACTAACCTTACTTTTGCTCCGATTCAAAAACGATATATGGTTGACGTAATTCTGGGTTTACAATGGGGAGATGAAGGAAAGGGTAAGATAGTTGATTACTTCGCTCCCAAATATGATATTATCGCAAGGTTCCAGGGCGGGCCGAATGCAGGTCATACCTTATATGTTGACGGGAAAAAAATGGTGCTTCACCAGATTCCATCAGGGATCTTTCACCAGAATACGGTTAACGTGATCGGTAACGGGGTGGTACTGGATCCGGTTACCTTAAAACGTGAATGCGATGCGGTGGCCGCCTATGGCATAGATGTAAAAAAGAACCTGTTCATTTCGGAAAGAACCAATATCATTGTTCCAACACACCGCGCGCTCGACAAAGCTTCCGAGTTGTCGAAGGGCGAGAGCAAGATCGGCTCTACGCTGAAAGGTATTGGCCCGGCCTATATGGATAAAACCGGCCGGAACGCGTTGCGCGTGGGTGATCTGCTGAATAAAAATTTCACTTCCCAATACATCAAACTTCGGTTAAAACACCAGAAGCTGCTGGATAACTTTCATTTTATTGAAGATATCTCTGCCTGGGAAGAAGAATTCTTTGAGGCCCTTGAGTTCCTGAAAACACTCAATGTGGTGAATTGCGAATATTTTATCAATAACCAGATCAGTGCCGGCAAAAAAGTGCTGGCTGAGGGAGCGCAGGGAAGTATGCTGGATATTGATTTCGGAACCTTCCCGTTTGTAACTTCTTCCAATACCATTTCAGCAGGGGTTTGTACCGGCCTGGGAGTATCGCCCAAACAGATCAATGAGGTGATGGGGGTTACAAAAGCCTATTGTACACGTGTAGGTGGCGGACCTTTTCCAACAGAACTGGAAGATGCCACGGGCGAAGAACTGAGGAAAATAGGGAGCGAATTTGGTGCCACCACAGGCCGCCCGCGCCGCTGCGGATGGATCGATCTGGTTGCACTGAAATATGCCTGCATGCTGAATGGAGTTACCCAGGTAATTATGACCAAGGCCGATGTACTGGACTCATTCAGCGAACTGAAAGTTTGTACAGCTTATCATATCAATGGAAAAGAAACCCGGGAAATACCCTTCCAGATGTCCGGCATAAAAATTGACCCGGTTCTGGAAGCTTTTAAAGGCTGGAACCTGGATACCACCCAGCTTAGGGAAGCGGCAGCATTACCGGCAACCATGCACTCATATATAGACTATATTAATAACTATATTGGAGCACCGGTAAAATATGTATCCAATGGCCCGGGAAGGGATCAGATCGTTCATATCTGAGGATAAATTGGCACTGGGTTTGTGAATGAAAAAAATTTTTTTGGTTAATAATAATTTGCGTTTAAAATTTACGCAACTAATCTTATTAGAATATGGCACCGAAATCTGATAAGGATAATAAATCCGCCCCGAAAAGCACGGCACCCAAAAATGCCGAGACTAAACCATCTCCTAAAAGCAAAAAGCAATTAGAAGAAGATGATGATATCGACGACTTCGATGATGACGATGAATTGGATGCCAAACCGGCATCAAAAAAGTCTGCACCGAAAGCCTCGGGAAAAAAATCAAAATCGGATGACGATGATGATGAAGACGATGATATAGCCGACGAAAAAGAGGATGACTGGGAAAAAGGCGAAGAGGAAGATGATTGGGATCCCGACTTTGACGAGTTTGATATTCCGAAAAGTAAAGGCGGTGCCGGTAAGGCTGCGGGTGCATCCAAAAAGAAAGGAGATGACGATGATGATTTTAAACTGGATGAAGACTTTAAAGAGTTTGATCTCTTCAATGATAAGAGTGGCGGATTTGATGATGATGAAGATGATGATTTTTAAGATCATCCCCCATACAATGTGAAAAGAACTAGCAACGTTTTTTCCGTTACCGATATTGATTCCTTAAAAAAGCAAATGTTGAACTGGGCCGACCGGTTCAACATTTGTTCTTTTCTGGATAACCATCACTATTCCTCTACCCACCAGTCGGTAGAATGCCTGGTAGCGGTTGGTATGATACGATCATTTACCCTTACAGCCGGTAACTGGCAGGAACTTAGCCTGTTTCTCCGGCAAAATGATGACTGGATCTTCGGGCATATCAACTACGATATCAAGAACAGTATCGAACCCCTGCAATCAAACCACCCTGACCCTATCGGTTTTCCCGATCTTTTTTTCTTTGTTCCGGAAACAGTGCTGCAGTTGGGATCAGGAGAACTCATGATCGCTACCTGCCATGAAGATCCTGCTGAAATATTTAAAGCCATTGTGCAATCTCCCGTTCAAGCCGAAAAAAAGGCAACGGACGCTTCTATCCGGTCACGCATTTCCAGGGCTCACTACATACGTACCGTACAGGCCATACAGCAGCATATCCTGCGGGGTGATTGTTACGAGTTGAATTTTTGCCAGGAGTTTTACGCAGATAACGCATCCATCCATGCCCTTTCTGTTTATTCGGAATTAACACGTATCTCGCCCAATCCGTTTTCCTGCTTTTATAAATTGAATGATAAATATGTTCTCTGCGCCAGTCCCGAACGGTACCTGCAAAAAAAAGGGAATGCTATCTTATCGCAACCTATTAAAGGCACGTTTAAAAGAAACCTGGCAGATTCGGTAGCGGATGAGGCACTTAAAGATGAACTTCGCAGCAGCGAAAAGGATAAAAGCGAAAATGTAATGGTGGTAGACCTGGTACGAAACGATCTCAGCCGGGTTTGTAAAGAAGGAACAGTCAGGGTGGATGAGTTATTCGGCATTTACAGCTTTCCCCAGGTTCACCAGATGATCTCAACCATTTCAGGTGAACTGAAAGACGGACTCGACATGGCCGCCATTATACAAGCCACATTCCCGATGGGAAGCATGACAGGTGCGCCAAAACGAAAAGTGATGGAGCTGATTGAACGATACGAAACAACGAAACGTGGCATTTATTCAGGTGCGGTGGGGTATATCAGTCCGGGCGGCGATTTTGATTTCAACGTGGTAATCCGCAGCATTCTCTATAATGCCGGCAGCCAGTATCTTTCCTACCTGGTTGGCGGCGGTATAACTTTCTACAGCGACCCTGAAAAAGAATACGAAGAATGCCTGTTAAAGGCCGAAGCGATCAGGAGAGTGCTGGAGGGGCTTGGCTGAGAACAGGAAAATAATTGGTTGTATATTTGTTGAAATGACCACAAGAGAACATATAATCAATACTTTAAAGCTTCACAAAACTGAGTTTTTCCGGTTAGGCGTTCAGAATGTGGGATTGTTTGGATCATATGCTCGCAATGAACAATCAGAAAAAAGTGATATAGATTTATTAATTGACTTCGATCCTGATAAAGAAAGTTTTGATAATTACATGGCTGTGTATGATATTTTTGAGACAATTTTCAAAAATGAAACAATAGAAGTGGTTACAAAAAATGGGCTAAGCCCATATATAGGTTCTCAAATACTAAATGAAGTACTGTATGTCTAAAGATTCGAAAGAATATCTTAAACATATATTAGATGAATGCGTCTACATTTTATCTGTTAGTAAAGATTTGAAGAAAGAAGACTTTTTAAGCGATGAAACTTTAAAGCGTGCCATAAGCAGAAGCCTGGAAATAATCGGAGAAGCAACAAAAAAAATCCCTATCGAATTTAAAGAAAAATATGCGTCTGTAGAATGGAAAAGTATGGCAGGAATGCGAGATCGCCTTATTCATGACTACATGGGCGTTAACTACCTGATTGTCTGGGATGTTGTGATGAAAAAGATTCCGGAACTACATTCTCAGGTTTCACAAGTAATTAATTTCTTATAGCAACCCTTTACATCTTTTTATTCCCTACGACCCTTCCAGCAGTACCCGAATCGATTGCATCAATAGATTACCCTTGTTCGCCTCAAACATCATTGCCTTGTCTTTTGGCAACCGCATAGGGTACTTTTTTCCTTCGGCCAGGGATTTATTAAAATCAGGGTTCCATTTATTAAACGCTGTAAGGTCGATGGTTAGTCCGTCGGCCACTACGGCGGCGTTGTACCTTCCGCTTATTTCTGTTACAGTTGTTTTAGCCAGGTCGTCTTCACTCAATGCAATCGCACTGGGTTTGGCTGCTTTCTGAATCTGCGTTTCGCTGGCAGTCATGGTGGTCCATCCACCGCCGCCCTCAAACAGAAAATGTGTCCCGATGAATTTTTTTACATGGTTCCTGGTTTCTTCAGGCAGGTAGTATTGCAGTTGCCAGAAATCCCTGGAACCGGCTTTCCGGATGGCCTGCCTTACCCTGCCGGCACCCCCGTTGTAGGCGGCAACCACCAGCAACCAGTCGCCAAATTCTTTATACAACTCCTTCATCAGCCTCGCGGCCACATGGGTACTTTTGTAAAAATCCATCCGCTCATCGTTCCGGCCCACCCGTAAACCAAACCGCCGGGCTTCATAGTCCATCAGCTGCCAGGGCCCTACCGCACCCGCCCAGGAAACCAGTCCGGGTGTCAGGTGGCTCTCGATAACGCTGAGATACTTCATCTCTTTGGGTATCGCATACAGATCCAGGATATTATCATACAGATCGAAATAGGGCTTGCCCCATAACTTCATGCGCTCCAGCTCTTTTCCCTGCTTTCTGATATAATCCTCCACAAACGAAACCGCCCGCGGGTTCAACTGTGTTATATAGGGCTTGGAGGCGTCGAAACGATTATTGGTAAAAAGACTTTTAAAAGCGGATTTATCAGTAAGGGCTGAGTCTGCCGATGAACACCAGGCAGGCTGAGAAGGAACGAACGACATAGCACCCAGGCTGCCTGCCACAAAAGCAAAACCTACCAGGGTAAGCTTGGTGATAGAAATATTATTGTTGATATGTAGGCCGAACCAATGCAAAATTTGCTGCTTTATGCCTGCGAAGCAGCTTCCATGAGCTGTTTGGACAAGCGGAGCAAAGATACCTCATCAAAATGAGAAGTCAGTACCTGCAGGCCAAACGGCATTCCATTGGGGTGTTTGAACAAAGGAAGGGAGATACCGGGTACCCCTACCAGGTTAGCGAATACGGTATAGATGTCGGCCAGGAACATTTCCACCGGGTCGTTGCTTTTCTCTCCCAGCTTAAAAGCCGGTGATGGAACCGTGGGCAGGATGATGGCATCGAAATGGGAAAATAGCTCCTGGGTACGATCGCTTAAAATTTTCCTAACCTGTTGGGCTTTAGTGAAATACGCATCAAAATATCCGGCACTCAATACAAAAGTACCCAGCAATATCCGGCGCTGCACTTCTTTACCAAACCCCTCGCTACGTGTGGCTTTGTACAGCTCGGTCAGGTCCCTGTTTTCCCCATCCGCCCGGTACCCGAATTTTACCCCGTCATAGCGGGAAAGATTACTGGACGCCTCCGCGGTAGTTAAGACATAGTAAACCGGAACAACATATTCAAGTAAATCAAAATCAACTGGTTGTACTTCATGCCCCAGATCTGTTATTTTTTTGATAAAGGATTGAATCTGCTCCGCTATAGCGGGGTCAAGCCCCGGATGGTCAAGGGCTTCCTTAAAATATGCGATACGGAACTTTTTAGTTCCTTTCCCTATCTCAGCTGTGTAAGCAGGTACCGGTTTTTCCGACACCGTACTGTCGAATTCGTCCACCCCCGCAATTACTTCCAGTACGGTTGCGGCGTCTTCAACCGAAGCAGCAAAAATGCCGATCTGGTCAAAGGACGAAGCGTAGGCTATCAGTCCGTACCGCGATACCCTTCCATAGGTTGGTTTTAAGCCTATAATACCGCAGAAATCTGCTGGCTGTCGTACCGAACCGCCCGTATCGCTTCCCAGGCTAACCATGCACAAACCTGCCTGTACCGCTACTGCCGAGCCTCCGGATGATCCGCCGGGTACCCTGGTTTCGTCTAAGGCATTTCTCACCACACCATAGGCCGAATTTTCATTACTGCTTCCCATGGCAAACTCATCGCAGTTCTGGCGGCCGATAATGATGGCACCAGCGGCAATTAATTTGTCTACAGCCGTGGCGTTATAAATAGCAGTAAAATTTTCAAGTATCCGCGAACCTGCGCTGAGATGATGGCCTTTATAGCTGATCACATCTTTCAACCCAATAACAACACCATGTAAGGGTAAAAGGGGAGATGAAGGGGTTGTTATTGCCTGGTCCAGTGCTGCTGCACGCTCAAGGGCTTCGGCTTCATATACTTCCAGGAACGCGTTGAGAGAGGGCCTTGCCTGGATAGCCTCTAAATAATAATGAACGGCCTCCACGCAAGTGGTTTGGCCGTTCTGTAATGCGGTATGATAGTCTTTGATTGTGCTGAAGCGAAACAAAGGCTAAGATTCTTTTAGAGGGGAATAATACTATTACGCTACAGGAGTCTTGTCCTTTTCTTTGATGCCCTCTTCCAGCTCTTTCTTCACATTGTCCTTCGCATCATTAAACTCACGGATACCTTTACCAAGGCCTCTCATAAATTCGGGGATTTTTCTTCCGCCAAATAAAACGAGTACGACTACTGCTATCAGCAATATTTCCTGAAATCCAAAGTTGCCCATAATTTTTGTTTTAAGAAGATCAAAGTTAAGGCAAAACAGGTGCCTTGCAATTAATTATTGTTAATCTTATCCGGCATTCACCGAATAAAAAAAGCGGAAGCCTGCCTGAACAAACTTCCGCCATTATATACGGAATACCGCTGAAACGGGTTCTTAGAATCTTTTTTCTTTAATACGTGCACTTTTACCGCTACGCTCACGGAGGTAATACAGCTTGGCGCGGCGAACTTTACCTGTCTTATTCAGCAGGATAGAGTCGATATTCGGAGAAAGAATAGGGAACAAACGCTCAACACCCACTCCATCGGAGATCTTACGTACAGTGAATGAAGCGGTAGCCCCACTTCCCTGTAATTTGATCACATCCCCACGGAAACTCTGGATACGTTCCTTACCCCCTTCCACAATTTTATAGTTAACGGTAACATTATCACCGGCTTTAAACTTTGGATGTTCCTTCTTTACTGTTAACTGATCGTGTACAAACTGAACTGCTGCGTCCATAACTTTTGATTTTTGCGGACGGCAAAGGTAGGTGGCGATTTTGAGAAAAACAAATAAAATCGGGCTTTTAGCTGTTAGGCTTTGGTTATTGGCTATAAGGGGGGCTTTTTAGTAAGCTTTCCGATAAAAGCTGAAATCATTCTTTGCTCCTCATTAAGCATAATTATGAGCTCGTCTCTGATCTCTTTTTCTCCCAATCCAATGGCTTCCGATATAATTACCTGGGTTTCAAGCTCAAACGCCGACCCTAACGCCAGCTGAAGAAAACGATTATAATCCTTTTCACTGGCCCTGCTACTACCTTCGGCAATATTTGATGAAATTGAGACAGCCGCCCGGGTCATTTGACTACTGATTCCGTACCGCTCTTCCTTAGGAAAACCTGAAGTTAATTTATATGATTGCTTTGCAATCAAAAGTCCTTTTTGCCAGATTCTGAGTTCCCTAAAATTTTTCATATTAATTTTTTTAATTAAATAATATGAGCGGTTTTATGAAAACAGTTCCACCAAAAAATTATCAAACAGTTCATAGCTCGAAAACAAAAACATCCTCCTCCCAACCGAACAGCCAAAAGCCAACAGCCAAAAGCCCAAAGCTACCTGGCCACATTAACCGCCCTCTTCTCCCGAATAACCGTTACCTTAATCTGCCCCGGATAGGTCATTTCCGTCTGGATTTTCTGGGCGATTTCGAAGCTGAGCTTGTCGCTGTCCATATCTGTTACCTTATCCGCTTCCACTATTACGCGCAGCTCACGGCCAGCCTGGATGGCATAGGCTTTCTCTACTCCGGGATAGGTAAGCGCCATATTTTCAAGGTCTTTGATACGCTGCAGGTATTGCTGCATGATCTCACGGCGGGCACCTGGTCTCGCGCCACTGATGGCATCACAGGCCTGGATAATCGGGGAGATCACGTACTGCATTTCCATTTCATCGTGGTGGGCTCCGATTGCATTTACAACAGCAGGATTCTCACCATATTTTTCGGCCAGCTTGGCTCCTAATAATGCGTGTGTCAGTTCAGTTTCTTCATCAGGCACTTTACCTATATCATGTAAGAGCCCCGCCCTTTTAGCCAGTTTGGGATTCATACCCAGCTCGGCCGCCATAACAGCGCAAAGATTGGCGGTTTCACGGCTGTGCATTAAAAGATTCTGACCATACGAAGACCGGAAACGCATTTTTCCTACCAACCTGATCAGCTCCTTATGCAATCCGTGGATACCCATTTCTATCACCGTTCTTTCTCCAATCTCCATGATCTGCTCTTCCAGCTGGCGACGTGTTTTTTCCACTACTTCCTCAATACGCGCCGGGTGAATCCGTCCATCCGAAACAAGACGCTGAAGGCTCAAACGGGCAATCTCCCTGCGCAATGGGTCGAATGAAGAGAGAATGATCGCCTCCGGGGTATCGTCTACAATAAGATCTACCCCTGTAGCGGCTTCGATGGCACGGATATTACGGCCCTCGCGACCAATGATCTGTCCCTTGATCTCATCTGTTTCCAGGTTAAATACGGTTACGGTATTCTCAATGGTTACCTCAGCCGCGGTACGCTGTATAGATTGGATAACAATTTTACGCGCCTCTTTATTGGCTTTTAATTTGGCTTCTTCTATGATATCCTGTTGGAGGCCCAATGCCTGTGAATGCGCCTCTGCTTTCAGGCTCTCAATAATCTGTGCCCGGGCCTCGTCTGCCGTCAGGTTGGCTATTTTTTCCAGCCTTTTTAAATGCTCTTCCTGGTGTTTCTCCAGCTCGGCTTTTTTCTGGTTTACAGACTCTGTTTGCCTGGCCAGGTTCTCTTTCAATATTTCATTATCCTTGATCTGCTTGTCGATCGTTAACTCTTTCTGGGTTGCCGAGAGTTCTTTCTGCTTGATCCGGTTCTCTGCATCCACCATTTTACGATTCCGCTCGTTTATCTCCCGCTCATGGTCGGCTTTTAACTGAACAAAACGCTCTTTGGCCTCCAGTTGCTTCTCCTTTTTAATGGTTTCGGCCCTTAATTCGGCTTCTTTCAGAATACCCTGCGCCAGATGTTCCGCTTCTTCTACCTGCTTTTTGGTGTTACGGGCGAAAAGTAACTTACCCGCTATAAGCCCCACAATTAACGCAGTGACTCCAATTATTATAAATAATACATTCTGATCCATGGTGTTGGCAATTTTTAGAATAGTTCACAATCATATAAGGTTGCACATATCTCATTTTCCCGTAATAAGTAAATGATATGCAACGAAGATAGGGTAGAAAAGGGGAATATTAAATATTCAACTTGAGGGGGTACCGGTTCAGGCTTCAGGATCGGGGGCTTCCAACAGGGCTTTGTCGATCATTTTCTCCAATGATGATAACCGGGAAGCCGCTTCCTCCCATTTTACCTGGTCAAGCCCCGAGGTATTACGGTCGGTAACGAATGATAGCAGTGCCATAGAAACGTAGTCCTGCATATCTTTTCCGGCAAAGTTCGTCTTGAACTCGGTAATTTTTTCATTGATGGCGGCCGCCGACCGGCGGACCATCTCCTCATCCGCCGCCTCAATTTTGAGCCTGAAACTGCGGTCCGCTATTACAATATTAACAGGTATGAGTTCTGCCATAGGTTAGGTATTCAGTAGGGCGAGGCATTTATCAATCTCTTTCAAATAAGTATCTATCCTTTTACCCAGTGCCATCTTTTCAGCGGCATCCAGATTGCCGGATCCCAGCTTTAATACATCCACCTGCTGTTGAAGCGATCTCAGACCCTGCTCTTTTTCATCAGCCATGGCATGCGCTTTCTCCAGCTCCTTTTTCAATTTACTGTTTTCCCTTTGCAGCAAGTGGTGTTGCTTCAGCAGTAACTGAAGTTTATCCTGTATCGCTTTTATCTGGAGATCAAGTTCAACCATGTTTTCTATTTTCTGATCTCGGCCGCCAGGTCGCTCTCAAAGCCCTGCACCAGCTTAGACACCATCGCATCCACCTCTTTATCCGTTAATGTTTTCTCTTCATCAGCAAAAAGGAAACTAACAGCCATTGATTTTTTATCCGTTCCCAGCTTATCGCTTTCAAATACGTCAAAAAGACGCATATCCTTCAGCTTAGCCAGTCTCAGCTTTTTTACCGCATTTTCAATCGACTCATAGGTTGTTCCGCGGCTTACCACCAGGGCAAGATCCCGCTGCACAACCGGAAACTTATTCACTTCCCGGTAGCTGATTCTGTTCTTCTCCACTGATTTCAATAAGCCAGCCAGTTGTATGTCCAAGACATATACCGTCTGCCTGATATCAAAATTGGCCGCTTTGCCTTTACTTACTTCCATCAGTTTGCCCAGCCATTGCTTTCCCGCATACACATCCAGCACCAGCCCTTCTTCCGTTGACTTTTCAAATTGCAGGTTGCTCAATCCGCAAACTGTAAATAATGCGGTGGCGATCCCTTTGATACTGTAAAAATCCTCCTGCCGGCTTTTTTCTTTCCATGCGTCTTCATGCTGCAGACCGGTAGTATATAAACACAAATGCTCTTCTTCCTGGTAGCTTCCTACGCCTTCCGTAAGGTAGGTCTTGCCATATTCGAAAAAACGCAGGTTATTGTTTTTCCTGTTGATATTATAGGAGATAGACTCCAGCCCTGTTTCCAGCATAGATGGGCGCAGTACATCCAGCTCAGCACTCAGGCTGTTGATCATCTTTACTGTTTTTGCCAGAACTGCTTCCTCAAAATAATGACTATTAGTGATGGAGTTGGTAAATATTTCCGTGAACCCCTGCCCCACCAGGAATCCCGCCATCTTTTCTTTCAGCACTTCCTTCTGGCCCGCATGCTCAACAGCCGGGCTAATGGTAATAGATGAGGGAATATCGATATTATCCAGTCCGTCAATCCTCAATATCTCTTCCACAATATCCGCCGGGAGAGTAATATCAGGTTTGTTATAAGGTACTGCCACCCGTAACTCGTCCTGCCCTTCCCGAACGATCTCAAAACCCAGGCTGGTAAGTATTCGCCTGATCTTGTCGGAATGATAGTTTTTGCCGCTTAATTTTTTCAGGTAATGATTTTTCAGGGTTACTTCTACCTTGGGTTGCGGGTTCGGGTAGATATCTATTACATCGCCCACAATTTCTCCACCCGCCATTTCTTTTATCAGTAGGATGGCCCGCTTCAGAACATTTACTGTGTTGGCAATATCCACCCCTTTTTCAAACCGTGTGGCCGCATCGGTACGGAGACCGTGCCGGACCGAGGTTTTACGGATACTTACCGGTTGGAACCAGGCACTTTCCAGGAAAATGTTTTGGGTGCCGGCTTTTACCCCACTCTTCCATCCCCCGAAAACACCTGCCATGCACATAGGTTCGGCGGCATTGCAGATCATAAGGTCTTCATGGCTTAACTTTCTTTCCTTTTCATCCAGGGTAATAAAGCCAGTGCCTTCCGGCAATGTTTTTACAATAACCTGGTTTCCGGTAATGGCATCCGCATCAAAGGCATGCAGGGGCTGACCGGTCTCATGAAGGATAAAATTGGTTATGTCTACTATATTATTAATGCTGCGCAAGCCAATAGAAGCTAAACGGTCTTTAAGCCATTGCGGAGATTCCTGAACGGTTACACCGTGAATAGAAACCCCGGCATACCGGGCGCAGGCCTGCGTGTCTTCAATGGTAATCCGAACAGGCTCACCGGCTATATCGGGTTTAAACTGGTTAGTAAAGGGGCTGACAGGCCTGGCTTCTTTCTGGTGATGTGTAAGATAGGCGCATACATCCCTGGCAACACCCAGGTGACTCATGGCGTCCATCCGGTTAGGGGTTAGCCCTATTTCATACACCCAGTCGGAATAAGGTTTAAAATAGTCAGCTACCGGTTTACCGGGCACAGCAGTGTGGGGGAGAACGATGATTCCTTCATGATTGGTTCCGATTCCTATCTCATCCTCGGCGCAGATCATTCCATAACTTTCTATCGAACGGATTTTGGCTACCCGCATAGTTATCGGATCCCCGGAAACCGGGTAAATAGTAGCACCAACCGGTGCCACCACCACTTTTTGTCCGGCTGCAACATTAGCAGCACCGCAAACAATCTGAAGCGGTTCTTCCCCGCCGGTATTGACACGGGTAAGCTTTAACTTGTCCGCATTAGGATGGGGTACACATTCCAGCACTTCGCCCGTGATAAGTCCGGCCAGTCCGCCTTTTATGCGCTCATACCGTTCCAGGCTTTCTACTTCAAGTCCGATGGAGGTAAGTATTTTAGATAATTTCTCCGGCTCAACCGTTTCCGGCAGGTATTCACTAACCCAATGATAGCTGATCGTCATGTTCCTGGTGCTTTACTGCGCGAAAATACGTTAATCGCCCCTTATGATCGCGGATGGCGCGGATTTAGATATGATTTACACAGAAAGGAAGGGATGGCGCATTGACAGATGCCTAAGACGATTCCGGGTTGATCCATCATGCATCCGCGCAAATCATAAATAAGTCCGCGCCATCCGCGATCAGTTAAGCTTTTTACCCCTGAAAAGCCAGTGTATCCCGAAAATTCTTTCTGCACAAGAAAATGTGAATTAACGGTGCAAATGGTCTGAAAACTTTTGCTTTTAGGGGATAAGCATAGTAAATTGTGTGAATAGAGCCGTATTGTGTGTGGATAGTGCCTGAACAGCCTGTGGATGAAAATTGCCGAAAAAAAATTTCCAATGCCATGCTCCAGCCCATATATTCGCTACCCCTTAGCAGGTTGGTAACAATTCGGTAACACTGGATGAAAGCCCGCCAGTAAGAAGCAAACTGATTTAAAATACCGAATGAACGGATAGCAATATGGACCTGACCAGCCTGAATAAAGACCGAAAAAGAAGAAAACCATCGATAGACATGAGCACGATGGTGTATGGCAAAGTACCTCCCCAGGCCAAAGAACTGGAAGAAGCGGTACTGGGTGCTATTATGCTGGAAAAAAGTGCTTTTGATACGGTTACTGAAATTATAAAACCAGAATGTTTTTACGTTGAGGCCAACCAGATAATTTTCAAAGCCATGCAGGGCCTGCAGCAGAAGAGCATGCCCATCGACATTCTCACAGTTGTGGAAGAGCTGAAGATGCGCGAGCAGCTGGATGCGGTTGGCGGCCCTTATTATGTTACCAAACTCACCAACTCGGTTGTTTCTACCGCCAATATTGAGGCACATGCCCGTATCGTGCTGCAGAAATTTATCCAGCGTGAACTGATCCGTATCAGTGGTGAGATCATCGGAGACGCATATGAAGACAGCACCGATGTGTTCGACCTGCTGGATGATAGCGAAACAAAGATGTTCAATATCACCAATAACTACCTGAAGAAAAATTTCGAGGATATTGGTAATGTTCTGGCCAAAACCATTAACAGGATTGATGAGCTGAGAACCAAAACGGAAGATATTTCCGGTGTGCCCAGCGGTTTCCCAACCATGGACCGTATTACCTATGGATGGCAGCCTACCGATCTGATTATATTGGCCGCCAGACCTTCGGTGGGTAAAACAGCTTTTGCGCTGAACCTGGCGCGTAATGCCGCCCTGCATCCCACCAAGCCGGTTCCGGTGGCTTTCTTCTCGCTGGAAATGAGCGCATCCCAGTTAGTACAACGGATTCTGAGTGCCGAAAGCGAGATCAAAATGGAAAAGATCAGCCGTGGTAAGCTGGAGAACTATGAATATGAACAGTTATTGAGCAAGGGCATCAAGAAACTGGAAACGGCCCCTATCTACATCGACGATACAGCCGCCCTGAATATTTTCGAGTTCCGTGCCAAAGCCAGGCGGCTGGTGAATAAACACAATGTGGGCGTGATACTTATCGATTACCTGCAGCTGATGAGCGGAACAGGAGATAAGGGCAGCAACCGCGAGCAGGAAATCAGTAATATCTCCCGTAACCTGAAAGCCCTGGCCAAAGAGCTTAATGTTCCTATCATTGCGCTGAGCCAGTTGAGCCGTGCTGTTGAAACAAGAAAGGAAAGCAAAATGCCTCAACTGAGTGATCTTCGTGAATCGGGTGCCATTGAGCAGGATGCCGATATGGTTATGTTTATCTACCGGCCCGAATACTATGAAGTGATGAGCAACGACCAGGGTGAAAGCACCCACGGAGAAACCCATATCCGTATTGCCAAACACCGGAACGGTTCACTTGAAACCATTAAACTCCGCGCAAAACTGGATATACAGAAATTTGAAGAATGGGATGGCGACAGCGGCATTGCCGGGCTGGGCAGCAACTGGAAACCGGTTGGCCCATCCACACCACCGGCTGCCGGCGGAAGCGATAGCAGCAAACTCTTTATCCAGAAAGGAAGTAAAATGAATGGCGGAGATTTTGATGAAGGATTTGATACCGACGCGCCGTTCTAACAAATTTCAATTGGCCCGGTATCCAACCGCTCCCTTATTAGTTCTGCCCGGACATTGAAAATTGGAAATTCATTACTTTCACCCCATGTCTCTTCCCTATTTTTACGAACCTGCGGTTTCAGGGCCTGGTCATTTTACCCTGAGCGAAGAATCCAGCAAACACTGTACACAGGTGTTACGAATGAAAGCAGGTGAAAGGATTACACTCACCAACGGGATGGGGCTTGCCTATACCGCTTCCATCCTCAGTGAGGATAAAAGAAAAACAGTGGTATTACTGCAACAGCCCGAGCTGCAAACCCCCGTTTCCCCGGCCATCCATCTTGCCATTTCATTGCTCAAAAATACCAGCCGCTTCGAATGGATGCTTGAAAAAGCAACGGAGATCGGTGTTGCTTCTATTCAGCCCCTGATCACCCAAAGAACAGAACATACCCGGTTCCGGAGCGACAGGATGAATGGTATTGTGGTGGCCGCGATGCTGCAAAGCCAGCAGGCCTGGTTACCGAAGCTGTATGAACCCTGTTCTTTTGAGGAAATTATGTCGCAACCACCCGTGGCACAACAATTGATTGCATACTGCGGGGAAGGCCATAAATATCTCATGAAAGAACTTCCATATTCATCTGAAACAAGGATGCTGATTGGGCCTGAAGGAGATTTTACGGAAGATGAGTTTCAACAGGCACTGAAAAAAAATTTTACAGCGGTTGGACTTGGCGAAACCCGCCTGCGCACCGAAACAGCGGGTATTGTTGCGGTTTCCCTGCTCAGGAACAAATAAGTTCACCAGCATTTTTCAATATTTATTTATCTCTCTCATTTATGAAGACAAGGGCCTTATTATTTCTTTTTGTTTCAGCACTTTTTTTATTCGCCTGTAAATCCAAAAGGAAAAGGGGCTCTGGCAGTACGGACAACAGCATCACGCAGAAAACTTCTTTTAATGATCTGTTTTTCGATAGTGTGTACATTGATCAGTTTATAGAACAGAACCCACAGTACGAAGTCTATTCAGAGCAACTGGATGATTTTTACCGCCATAGGAATTTTGAATTTGCCTGGTTTGACAAAAAAGGGCTCTCTGAACAATCGCGCAACTTTATCAACCTGCAAACCAACCATATCAATGAACTACAGGACACCACACTGGCCAATCCTGAATTGCAACGGTTGTACGATTCACTCGATAACCGCAGTTTTACCCCGGATAAAAATGATTCTGTTATCCTGAGAACGGAACTGCTTTTTACAGCCCAGTTTTTTCAGTATGCCTCCAAAGTGTACAAAGGCAGTGATATTAACGCAAAAGAGCTTGGATGGTTTATTCCCAGGAAAAAAGTGGATTTGAGTGCGCTGCTAAGTGCCACACTTGCTTCAAAAGCCAAAGACCCCGAGCAATACATTCCTCAAAACAGTCAATACAAAAAATTACAGGATTACCTGGCAAAATACATAGAGCTGCAAAAACAGGAAACACTGGTTGACAGCATTCCGTATGTTGCCAAAAAAGCATTTAAAAAAGGCGACTCCGCAACTGCCATTATCCAGATTAAAAAAAGACTGCAGTTGCTGGGCGATATGCCGGCAGGCGATACTACTCCCCGCTATGATACAGCGTTGGGATTGGCGGTAGCTTCTTTTCAAAAAAGAATGGGACTGGCTATCGACGGTGCTATCGGCAATAAACTGATCGCCGACCTGAATGTACCTATCAGCAAGAGAATACGACAACTATTGATCAACATAGAAAGGGTACGCTGGATGCCGGCCGACAAAGACAGTAACTATATCCTGGTGAACCTTCCCGAATACAAGATGCATGTATATGAAGGCGGCAACCTGAAGTTCGACATGAATGTAATTGTAGGATCAGCCGCCAACAGTACCGTGATCTTCAATGGAAGGCTAAAACACGTGGTATTCAGCCCCTACTGGAATATCCCTGAAAGTATTGTAAAGAAAGAAGTGATGCGCGATATGCAGATGATACCCGGCTACCTGGCCAAAAACCATATGGAGATTACCGGCAATAAAGGCGGCACCCCCGAGATCAGGCAAAAACCCGGCCCCTGGAACTCACTGGGACTGGTAAAATTTCTCTTCCCCAATAACTATAATATTTACTTTCATGATACCCCTAACCGTAACCTTTTTTCGCAAAACAGCAGGGGTCTTAGTCATGGCTGTATCCGTTTGGGTGAGCCCAAAAAGTTTGCCGAATACCTGCTGCGAGACAAACCTGAATGGGACAGTAAAGCCATAGACGCCGCCATGCACCTCAGCAAAGAAAAATGGGTGAACCTGGATAAAACCGTACCCGTGTTCCTCGTGTACTTCACTGCCTGGGTAGACGCCAACGGCACGCTTAACTTCAGGAAGGATATTTATGGACATGATGAGAAGATGGCTGAAAAGCTCTTCGACAACTAATCACATCCCTCCTGCCTTCCCTGGCCTTTGTACCCATGTGCGACCCTGCTTTACCCCGCAAATGAACTAGTTTGTATATTAGTGCTTTCGAAAACGAGCCTTATGCAATTGATAGAAGTAACCGATGACCACTCAGTACGTGATTTTTTAGAAGTTAACCCGCTTCTCAATAAACATAACCCAGCCTATATCCGCCCCCTTGACAATGAGGTAAAAGATGTTTTTGACACCCGAAAAAACAAGAATTATAAATACGGTGATACGAAGCGCTGGGTGGCAAAAGATGACAGCGGTAACCTGATAGGGCGCATCGCTGCATTTACCAATTCAAAATACATCAATAAAGGCACGGATTATCCAACAGGAGGGATCGGGTTCTTTGATAGTATTAACGACCAGCAGGTGGCGAATGCCCTGTTTGATACCGCAAAAAAATGGCTGCAGGATAAAGGCATGAAAGCGATTGACGGGCCGATCAATTTTGGCGACCGTGATAAATGGTGGGGGTTGATGGTGGAAGGTTTTGACAGCGAACCTATGTATGGCATGTCATTTAATCCTCCTTATTACGAATCTTTATTCGTTAACTATGGATTTGAAAACTTCTATAACCAGTATTACTATTTCATGAATGTGGATGACCCTCTTCCACCCAAATTTGAAGAACGCCACGCGAAGTTTAAAGCGAAAGCAGGCTACGAGGCAAGGCATGCCAGGATTAGCGAGATAGATAAATATGCCGGTGATTTCGCAACCGTTTATAATGCGGCCTGGGCGCAACATGGAGAGGGGAAAGAGATCACAAAAGAGCAGGCCATCAAACTTTTTAAAACCATGAAACCGGTGATGGATGAGCGTACCATTTGGTTTGCGTATTATAAAGAAGAACCCATTGCCATGTTCATCAACATACCCGATCTGAACCAGTATTTCAAACATTTCAATGGGAAATTTGGATGGTTCCAAAAATTGCAGCTGCTCTGGATGAAATGGCGGGGCTCCAATAAACGACTCACCGGTCTCGCTTTTGGCGTTGTACCCAAATACCAGGCATTGGGAATAGATAGTTTTATGATTTATGAAAGCGGGCTTCTTATCCAGCATAAAGGATGGTATCACCAGTACGAAATGGGCTGGGCAGGCGACTGGAATCCTAAAATGATCAATATCTACAAAAGCCTGGGCGGAATACAAAGTCGCCGCATGGTAACTTTCCGGTATATGATAGACCCCATGCTAAAATTTGAGCGGCATCCGGAGATGCAATACACTTAAAGAAGTTTAAAGTTGGTTAGTTAAGGGTGAGTCTATGGTGGGCAGTCTATGGTTGTGAAGAGTTCTAAGTCGATGGTTATACACTCAAAACCAACTATTAACAACTATCAACAACTATCAACAACTATCAACAACTATCAACAATAAACCAAACACGACCTTAGACTGCCCACCATAGACCCACTATAACCTGTAACCATAAACAAGAGCCTTTTCAGTATATTGCACCTCAGTTATGGATAAATTTATTGTTTCAGCAAGGAAGTACAGGCCACAGAATTTTAATACGGTGGTGGGGCAGGCGCATATCACTACTACGCTGAAAAATGCTATCCGGAATAACCAGTTGGCGCACGCTTTCCTGTTCTGCGGGCCGCGTGGGGTGGGTAAAACTACCTGCGCACGTATTCTTGCCAAAACCATCAACTGTACTAACCCCACTGCCGATGGCGAAGCCTGTAATACCTGCAATAGCTGCCTTTCATTCGACGCCGGAACCTCACTCAATATTCATGAACTGGATGCCGCGAGCAATAACTCGGTAGATGATATCCGTTCCCTGGTGGAACAGGTTCGTTTTGCGCCGCAGGCAGGTAAATACAAGGTATATATTGTGGATGAGGTACACATGCTGAGTGCCAGTGCCTTTAATGCGTTTTTAAAAACACTGGAAGAGCCGCCGTCCTACGCAATTTTTATCCTGGCTACCACTGAGAAACACAAGATTCTTCCCACCATACTCAGCCGTTGCCAGATTTTCGACTTCAAAAGGATCACCAACAATGATACGGTGGTACACCTGCAGGAAATTGTAGATAAAGAAGAGATAAAGGCAGAGAAAGCCGCTTTGCAGGTGATTGCCCAGAAAAGTGAAGGATGTATGCGAGACTCTCTCAGCATACTCGATAAGATCGTAAGCTTTACCAATGGAGAAGTTACTTACCAGAATACGCTGGAGCACTTAAACATCCTGGATGAGGACTACTATTTCAAATTGCTTGATGCTTTACAGGAACAGGACCTGGCGGGTGCCATGATGCTGTATGACCAGATTAACCGGAAAGGTTTTGAGGGCGACCTCGTGCTGAACGGCTTCGCGGAATTTATTCGAAACCTGCTGGTAAGCAAAGACGCGAAATCTGCCGCGCTGCTGGATGTGGTAGAAGGCATGCAGGCAAAATATACCGAAACCGCAGCCAAAACGGGCATCTCTTATCTCGTAAGTTCTTTAAACATCCTGAATGAAGCCGAAATCAATTTCAAGATGGCACGCAACAAGAGATTGCATGTTGAACTGACGCTGATCAAACTCAATTTCTTGCAACAGGCCCTTGAATTATCGGCCGATAATGGTTCCCTTGTTAAAAAAAAACGACTTGATGGTCCGGTAGCTTTCAAAACCCGGCCGATCGTATCGCTTCAGGCACAACCTGCTGCCCCCAAGGATAACACAAGCGGCTCAAAACTGTATGTAGAAGAAACCAGGCCGCAACCCCTAACCACCGCGCCAAAACCAGCCGTTTCCCATACTGAACCCAATACCACACCAGCACCCCATCGGCAGCCCGTTCCCAAGCCCGTTCCCGCTACCGGCACCCGGAAAAATCTGCTCTCTGCTTTGCGCGAAAAGTATGGCGACCAATATGCCATCGAGGAAGTAAAAGAAGCGGAGACCCTTACCATAGAAAAACTCAGCCAAAGCTGGGCCAGGTATACCACGTTACTGGAACAACAATTAAAGCATTCTTCAGCAGGAACTTTTAAATCGGCCAGGCTGGCCATCGAAAACGATATTCGTTTTACCGTTACCGTGTCGGCCATCACTTCACAAAAATTTGTAGAACAGGAACGCATGATGCTGCTAGAACACCTGCAGCAGGAATTTAATAACAGGGCCATCAGTTTTGAAGTACTGGTGGAAGCCGGGGAGCAAACCGATGTTCCCGTACACATGCGGCTCAACAGCAAACAGAAATTTGAACATATTGCGGAACAATACCCGCTGCTAAGAGAACTAAAGGAAAGATTGAAACTCGAAATCGACTATTGATCTTTTACACTTTTTTGGTATGGGAATACCCGTTTTTCAGCAGCCATTGTAAAACCTTATCCCGCTGATCGCCCTGCACCAATGCTTCGCCGTCTTTTACACTTCCGCCGGTACCGCAAAAATTTTTCAGTTTCTTACCCAGGTCCTCCAGGTCTTCCTCCAACCCGATAAAGCCCGTTACCAGCGTAACAGCCTTACCCGCGCGCTGCTTCTTATCAAGCAGGATACGAAGTTTTTGCTGTGAGGGCTCCAGTGTTGCCTTCACCTCATCCGGCTCCTCCTCAAACCGGAAATCAGGGTCGGTACTGAAAACAAATCCGCGGTTATCAGGCTTATTCTTTTTACTCATCCGGCAAATTTATAAAATAACTGCTTTGAGGCTTAAGTCAAGGCTCTGGGCCTGGTGTATCAATCCTCCCACACTTACAAAGTCTACACCTGTTGCCGCATACGCTTCAATGGTATCCAGGTTGATGCCACCACTGGCTTCCGTTTCAAATTCACCATGTATCAGCAACAATGCCTCCCTGATAAGTTCGGGCGAAAAATTGTCCAGCATAATGCGTGCTACTTTTCCTTTGCCGATCTCACATACTTTGGCAACATCCGCGAGACTTCTTGTTTCCACTTCTATCTTTAATACCGGATCCATTTTTTGAGTATAGGAATAAGCCGCATTCACCGCCGCTTCTATCCCACCGGCATAATCAATATGATTATCCTTCAGCATGATCATATCATACAGGCCAAAACGGTGATTGGTGCCACCTCCAATTCTAACAGCTTCCTTTTCCAGCAGCCTGAAATTCGGCGTTGTTTTGCGGGTATCCAGCAGTCGGGTGGTATACCCTTTTAATTTTTCAGCATAAGTATGTGTAAGGGTTGCAATACCGCTCATCCGCTGCATACTGTTCAACACCAGCCGCTCACACATCAGTATCGTATGCACGGATGCTTCCACCTCAAAAGCTTTCTCACCCGGGTGCATCGCGTCCCCATCTTTTTTAAAAGCAACAAATACAACTGAGGGTTCTGTAAAGCGGAATACTTTTTCAGCTACTTCCACCCCTGCCAGGATGCCCTCTTCCTTAATTTTCAAAACAGCCTTACCCCGCTTTTCCGCTGGTATACTACTTAATGTTGAATGATCCCCCGTTCCCACATCCTCTAGTAAGGCTTCCGCTATCAGGTGCTGTAATCGTTCATCGAAAGAGATCATCGTGTAAAATAATTTGGTGGATTATATAAACATTCAATAGTTAAAATGCTGAATGGCTAAATTGTTTAATTGTTTGTAGCAATTTAACAATTTAGCCATTCAGCAATTGCAACAGCAGTTATTTCAAATTAATTAATCCGAATCGTAATAATCGCATGCTTCCCACCTTTCTGCCTCAGCATTACCGTAATATTATAGCCTTTACCGCCATTCAGCAGCTTGCCCGTCATATACATAGTACTACCAATCTCCCGGTCAGAAGCTTTTTCGAAACCTTTGATGCCGTTTTCCGTAAAAAATGATTTAAGGGCGATGGAAGCCTGGTTACGGCCGATATTCTTAACCTCGTCCTTGTCCAGCAACTTTATATCCACATAGTCGTCGAAATACCTCGCCACTTCATCAGCATTTCCCGATTTAAAAGCCTGAACAATAGCTTCTGTATCACTTTGGGTAGTAAAAGACATACCAAAAATGGCCAGGGCTGTCAAAACAAAGATTTTTTTCATGTTACTTGTAATTTTCAGGGGTCATAAGGCGAAAAACATGCCAAAATCGGGTGTCCTGCCGTATTTGGTTAAAGTTAACAGGTATTCAGCAATTCCAAAAACTGTAATTTTAGGCCATGAGCAAGAAAGTAATATTAGTAATCATGGATGGATGGGGACTTGGAAAAATAAAGTCCGCCGATGCCATCCAAAACGCCAGCGTTCCTTTTGTAAGTTCTCTATATGGTAAATACCCAAACAGCACCCTGGTTACCTGCGGAGAGCAGGTGGGCCTGCCAGACGGGCAGATGGGAAACAGCGAGGTGGGGCATTTGAACCTGGGAGCCGGCAGGATCGTATACCAGGAGCTTCAGCGGATCAATGTAGCTATCAGGGAGGGTGAATTTGCCAAGAACCCATCGATCCTGGAAGCCATACAATTCGCAAAAGCCAACCAGAAACCTTTACACCTGTTAGGCCTGGTTAGTGATGGCGGAGTTCATTCCCATACCAGCCATATCAAAGCTATCTGCGATGTATGTAAACATGAAGGTCTTACCGAAGTATATATCCACGCTTTCACCGATGGCCGTGATACCGATCCAAAAAGCGGACTGGGCTTTATCACCCATCTTCAGCAACACCTGAACGTGTCGGCAGGCAAGATCGCAAGCGTAAGCGGCCGCTATTATGCCATGGACCGGGACAAGCGCTGGGAAAGGGTCAAGCTGGCCTATGATTGCATGGTAAAAGGAGAAGGAGCCAAAGCAACAGATGCACTGGCAGCGATCGAGCAGGCTTATGCCGCAGATATAACGGATGAATTTATCAAACCAACTGTTATCATCGACGAGGCACAGCAACCCCTGGCTACCATTAAAGATGGCGATGTGGCTATCTGCTTTAATTTCAGGACTGATCGCTGCAGGGAAATAACCGAGGTACTTACACAGGTGGATCATCCCGACATGGGTATGCATAAACTGGACCTGCACTATACAACCATGACTTTGTATGACCAGAAATTTCAAAAGGTAAGTGTGGTATTCCAGAACGATAACCTTAACAATACGCTGGGCGAAGTATTGGCGGCCCATCATAAAACCCAGATCCGTGCCGCGGAAACCGAAAAATATCCGCACGTAACTTTCTTTTTCAGCGGCGGACGGGAAGAGCCTTTTACCGGTGAAAAAAGGATTATGGCGGCATCGCCCAAAGTAGCAACCTATGACCTGCAACCCCAGATGAGTGCTGTTGAATTAACTGATAAACTGGTGCCGGAAATAGAAAATGAAACGGCTGATTTTATCTGTCTCAACTATGCCAATGCCGACATGGTAGGGCATACCGGTGTGTTCAGTGCCGTGGTTACAGCCGTTGAAACGGTGGATGCCTGTGTAAATCGCATCGTTACGGCGGGCCTGGCCCACGGATACACGATATTCCTGACGGCTGATCATGGAAATGCCGACTTTATGATCAATGAAGATGGCTCACCCAATACGGCGCACTCCCTGAACCCGGTGCCTTTTTTTATCATCGACAAAGACTGGAGAGGAACCGTAAAGACCGGTAAACTGGGAGATCTGGCACCTACCATTCTGAAAGTAATGGGGATACCGATACCGGAAGAAATGAGCGGAAATGTGTTGATTGACTGATTATTTTTTTTACGCATGCTTACCTACAACACATGAAACTAACCAAAAGAAGTACGGCGTGTATATTGGATAATTCTGTCTTTCTTTGCGTATGCAAATTAAATCCGCCAGGTACGTCATTTCTTCCGCGCTGGTAACCCAATGCCCCAAGCCGGATAAGCCGGAATATGCGTTTATAGGGCGCAGCAATGTGGGAAAGTCGTCACTGATTAATATGGTGACGCAGCAAAAGAACCTGGCCAAAACCTCGGGTACGCCCGGCAAAACCCAGCTCATCAACCATTTTGAGATAGAGAGCTCACTGGCCGCAAAAGCACCCAAAGAAAAATGGTACCTGGTTGACCTGCCGGGGTATGGCTACGCCAAACGCTCCATTTCAGACCGTAACCGTTGGGAACAGATGATAGATGGATACCTGCGTAAAAGAGAAAACCTGGTACAGGTATTTGTATTGATCGATAGCCGGCTTAGTCCGCAAAAAAATGATCTCGAATTTGTAAATCAGCTGGATAAATGGGGCGTTCCCTTTTCGCTGGTGTTTACCAAGGCAGATAAAGAAAAACCGGCCGTTGTGGAGAGAAATGTAAAGGCATTCATGGATAAGCTAAGGGAAACCTGGCAATTCCTTCCCCGCTATTTCGTAACCAGTGCCGAAAAAAAGACCGGCAGAGAAGAGGTGCTGGCCTTTATTTTAAATTGTAATAAAGAAGCGGGGAAATCATCGGACTGAGCAGAATAAGCTTCCCGGTTATCTATCCAACCTAGTTAACCGCCTTATCCGCGCAGCAGCTGCTTGCGAAAGCTTCGGGTTTGGCTTTGAAGGCAAAACCCATTCCGAGTATATAACCCATGGCTTCGCGAAGGGCGTCATTACTTTTGAACTGGGGGTTGGTATTGATATCAGCATGCACCTCCATTTCCACTTCATGCTTAATAAAAAGATCGCATAACTCGTAGGCGATCTCTATACTTTTAGCTACTTCTACCAGCATACGTTCCTTGATATGGAACTTTTGCTTGGTCTTTTCATTGTGGATGTACATAAAACCACCGCTATGTTCCCGAAGGAAAACGATCACGGTTGCAAACTCAGTGTCGTCGCCTTTCACCTGGCTGTCGGTTCCGATACAAACCTTGAGGTTGATGCCATTGGCAGTTTCTCTTTTGATAGCTTCTTCCACTGCTTCCTTGATCGGAAGAACAATGTTTTTCGCCATTGAATTTTCTCCATCTCATACGTTGAAGTTTCAGTTTCCGTAATTTAATCATTAAAAACCATCCGCAGCGCAGGCCTGCATGATGTTATTATTAACACTGTGGAAAAGCCACCGTAAAGGCAGTAATCCGCAGAGTTGGTATCTTTGACGGATGAGAGTCAGTGGGTTTACATTCATTAAGAACGCGATACAATTCGAATACCCGATCGTAGAATCCATACGATCAGTGCTGCCGCTGGTGGATGAGATGATTGTTGCCGTGGGTGATTCCAACGACGGAACACGCAACCTGATCACATCCATCCCGTCCGGTAAGATTCGTATAATAGACACCGTTTGGGATACCACACTTAAAGAAGGCGGTGCCGTACTGGCCGATGAAACCAACAAAGCATTCAGGGCCATCAGCGGAAATCCCGACTGGTGCCTCTATATCCAGGGAGATGAGGTATTGCATGAGCAGTACCATAACACGGTATTAAACGCCATGCGGCAATGGAAAGACAACCCCGAGGTTGACGGCCTTCTCTTCAAGTACAGGCATTTCTATGGCTCCTTCGATTATATAGCCAGCTCCTCCAGGTGGTATCGTAATGAGATCAGGATTATCCGTCACAACCCGAAAATATATTCCTACAGGGATGCCCAGGGCTTCAGGAAAAACGAAGATGAAAAATTGAGGGTTAAAGGAATGGACGCGTATATGTACCACTATGGCTGGGTAAGGCCCCCGCAGGCGATGATGAGTAAAGTAAAGAATTTTGAAAATTACTGGGGCGAAAATCCTGAAACCGATAAGCTCGCGGTACAGCATTCCAATGATTTTGACTATTCAAGGATTGATTCGCTGGAAAAATTTACAGGCACACACCCGGCTGTTATGCAGGAAAGAATTGAAAGGATGAATTGGAAATTTGACTACGACCTCTCCTATAACAAGACTACGGCAAAAGAGGTCTTTAAAAAATGGGTAGAAAAAATAACAGGCCGGCGGCCATTTGACTACAATAATTATAATCCGGCTCCCCTGATGCAAAACCTTTACCGAACTGAGTAACGCTCTCTTACCAGCTTCTCAAAGTTAGGCTGAAAACAAAAATCAAAACCCTGGTTGCCTTCCACATTCACATTCGGTGTTTGAAAATACCATTCCATCAGCCTGTTCACTTTCATGGCTTCCGCTATTGAATAGGGAAAGGATTGATTGCCGATAAACAATTTACATCCCGCGATCAAACCCGCCATCTCCAGGAAATTTCTAACTGGTTTATACTGAATATGGGGAACCGATAACTTCATCTCTTCAAATTCAGCTTCCACTCCTATAAAAAATACCTGTTCGTAGGTTCTCAGGAAATCATAGCTGATACCAGGTGCATGATAACGCTGGCTCCGGGCCACCAGGATCGCATTCTGCAAGGAAGTATCCGGCATTACAGACAACCAGGGTTTGTCCAGCGGATAATACTCTCCAAATATCAAAAAGTACCAGCGCGATATATTCCCTCGGTTCAACAGAAATGGATAGTCGCGGATCAGGTCGAGGTCAATATCTATTTCCTGCCCATCCAGCATATCGCAGGTTACAAATCCAGCTTGACTAAGTATTAATGGCTGCAGCATTTCTACCATCTTGCTGTTCAGCATTACATTGCCAAGGGGGTGAACTTTCTTGCCATAGCTCGCTTCGCGGTTAATGTTACAATGCAGGTGAATCGGCCTTCCTTTTGCTATCGCAAGCATGGCGGGTATCGCGTAAATAATATCTCCACAATTACCGCTATGTTTAAAATGATATTCCTCTTTAGCAGGAATCGGGATTATAGGAGCTTGTACCTTACACGCCTTCCGCAAAAAAGCCTGGTTCTTATATTCCTCGGGGTCTTTCTGCTTGTCAAGAAATCTTTTTATAAAACTCATGGCAGACCTGGTTTACTTGCGATACGCTTTTACATAAAAACAATGGTTCTCTGCAACAAAAGATTCAACCGTAAACCCTTTATTTTCCAGGAAACGGATCAACGCGGCTGTATTTTTTGTGTCGGCATCCAGCTCATGGGTTTCAATGGCAATTACTTGTATCAAATCAAAAATAGAAGCAGGCGAATCATAAAATATGGCATACTCACTACCCTCACAATCCACTTTCAGCAAATCAACCCGCTGCAGCTTATTATCGCTGATGATTCGGTCCAGTGATATCGCCGCCACCTGCCTGACACTCGTGTTAAGCGGAGAGAAATCTTCTATTACAGGAGCTACCACCGAATTTTCAGTACTACTATCGAAATAAATATCCAGCTGCCCGTTATCATTTCCGGTTACCGCTTTCCCGGCAATAATAATATTATCCTTTATACCCGGGTTAAGCTGGAGATTATTCCTGAAAACCGCCAGGTTCTCGGGCATCGGTTCAAAAGCGTATATGGTTGCTCCGGGCTTCTTCGCAGACAGCAATACGGAAAAATATCCAACGTTGCCCCCCACATCAATTACCACCGGGTTATCCGGCAAATGGGTTACCAGGTTATTGATCCGGTAAAAATCTTCCATGAAAATCTCCCGGAACACTTCGTAAAAAGCGGGCGGTACGTCAAACACAATTTTACGGCCCCGGGTAATATACCTGGCTGTAAGACCTTTTTCATGTACACGCTTAAAATAGAACGGCCAGTTAGCTATATGCGTGAACAATTGAATATACTTGGAAATAGAAGACATTGTATCGGTTAAAAAATGTAATTAAGAAGCCTTTTATAGATAGCAATATATTCATTTGCACTTATATCCCAACTAAACCGCAAAGCCTGTTGCTTTATTTTTGCTGTACTACCGGGTAACAAATAATCCTCCATTCCGGCTGTAAATACCTGGCGCATATAGTCAGGATCAAATTGTGTAAAGTAATAAGCTGCATCCCCACCCACTTCCGGCAGGCTGGTGGTATTGGCAGTAAATACAGGCTTTTCATGATACATGGCTTCCACCACGGGCAACCCGAATCCTTCGGCGTAAGAGGGAAATACAAACGCCTCGCAATGTTTGTAATACCAATATTTATCCTCCTCACTCACCGCCCCAACCAGTTTTACGCGGTCAGCTACTCCCATCTTCTTCGCGTTATTCATAACCTTGGTCTCCATATCCAAACTCATTTAGTCCGGCAATAACCAGTTCATACGCATTCCCCACCAGCAATGCCGGCAGCACATGAAAATTTTTCCGGGGCTGTACCAATCCCACAGAGAACAGAAAGGGCTTTTGCGGCCGGTAAACAGGTGTATCAAAGCCCGGATAATCAATCACATTACATCCATTATAAACTACCGAAGATGATACATGATCCATGTCCAGGTAAATTTTCGCCTGGTCCAGCACGAACTGCGAAATTGCCGTCACATGATGCGCCCGGTCTACCCTCTTTTGCGTTTCCCGTAATAACCGCTTATTGCGCTTTATATTATCCGGGTCCTCTATCAGGTAACTGAAATCATGAAGCGTATATACCATCTTTGTGTGCCGATTAAACGGCCTGTACCAGGACAATTGCGTGGTGATATGCCACAGGTCAAAGCGGGAAGTTCCGGGCATATAAAACTTGTCGATGGACTTGTGCGGAACATAATGCTGTCCGGCACCCAACACACCCATATCCTTCGATGGCAGGTAAAAATGAAATTCCATACCCTCATGCGGCGCATTTACCAGGCTTTTCCCTAAGCTTTTAGAGAAACTATATAATCCGTTATAAGGATTATGCTTTAACCGGTGCATATCTATCAAGACCTGCCGCATTGCATGTTTTACGGTAAAAATAAGGCTCCTGTAACGGAATCAACCGGTTCATCTGGCAGAAAATAGAAACTTTGTCACTTTTTAAAGAATAGTACGGAAATTGCTCCCTTAGTCTTTCACTCCGAAACCTGGCAATGAAATTACTCCTGCAATACCTCAAACCTTATAAATGGCTGGTGGCCCTGGCTTTGTTACTGGCGGCTATTAACCAGTCCTTTTCCATGCTGGACCCCTATTTTTCGGCCGCTTGCTCGACCGCTATGGCGTTCACCCGCATGAACTGGGCTATTTTGGCCCGGATAAAAAATTTGTGGTCACCGGTGTCCGTACTCATTCAGAATTTATATGGGGTGTGATGGGAATGCTGGGTATCCTGATCAGCGTAGCCATGGTATCAAGAATTGCGAAAGCTTTCCAGGATTATTTCAGTAATGTGATCGTGCAGAAATTCGGGGGCCAGGATTTTTACCGATGGATTAAAGCATTCCATGGAGCTGCCTTACCAGGAATTTGAGGATCAGCGAAGCGGCGAAACTTTATCCATTCTTACCAAGGTTAGGACCGACACCGAGAAATTCATCATTTCATTCATTAATGTGCTGTTCAGTATACTGGTAGGCATTGTATTTATATCTGTGTATTCATTCAGGCTGCACTGGTCGATTATGCCTATTTACACGGTAGGTATTGTGTTTTTATCGTTGCTTACGGGCATCCTGAGCAAGAAGATAAAACTGATACAGAAAACGATTGTAAAAGAAACCACCACACTGGCGGGAAGCACCACAGAAAGCCTTCGGAATATTGAGCTGGTAAAAAGCCTTGGACTTACCGACCAGGAAATCAACCGGCTCAACCTCAATACGTACAAAGATACTGGGCCTTGAGTTACGCAAAGTAAAAAGCATCCGTTCACTTAGTTTTATACAGGGAACCTTTGTAAACTTTTTACGGCAGGTGATCATGTTTACTTTGCTATGGCTGGTATTTGGCGGAAAACTAACAGCAGGTGAAGTGATGACCCTCACATTCTATTCCTTCTTTATATTCGGCCCCTTACAGGAAATCGGCAATATCATCCTTTCGTACCGCGAAGCGGAAGCATCGCTGAATAATTTTCATAACCTGATGCAGAAGCCTTCCGAACCGAGACCCAATTATCCAAAACATGTAGGCGATATAGCATTACTCTCATTTGAGAATATTTCATTCAAACACCAGACAGCACAATACAAAGCACTGGACAATATCAATTTTACGGTATCTCAAGGTGAAACCATCGCCTTTGTTGGGCCCAGTGGTGCGGGAAAAAGTACATTGATGAAATTACTGGTGGGGTTGTATCATTCACAGGAAGGAACTATCCGGTACAACAATGTAGACAGCAAGGACATTTTGTTTGATGAGCTGCGTGGGCAAATAGGCTTTGTTACGCAAGACACACAACTGTTTGCCGGAACCATACGTGAAAACCTCTTATTTGTATATCCCTCCGCTACAGAAGCGGATTTGCTGGAAGCCTTGCACAAAGCCAGTTGCGATAATCTTATCGCCCGCGCGGAAAAAGGTATTGATACCATGATTGGTGAAGGTGGACTGAAGTTGAGTGGTGGAGAAAAACAACGTTTATCCATTGCCCGCGCCCTTATACGGCATCCCCACTTGCTGATATTCGATGAAGCCACATCGGCCCTGGATAGTATAACAGAAGAAGAAATTACCAACACCATAAAATCCATCTCCAGCGAAAAACAACAGATAACGGTCATGATAGCGCATCGCCCTCAGTACCATTATGCACGCCGACCGGATTTATGTGCTTGAAAAAGGCCAGATAGTTGAAACCGGCAGCCATCATGAACTACTGCTTGAAAAAGGCTTGTACTATGCCATGTGGAGACAGCAGATCGGCGAAAGGAAAATGATTGCGGCGGGGGTTTAGAGTATAGATGTTAGTTGTCAGGCATTCTTACTTAATCTTTATCGAATTTCTTCTTCAGGTACTCAAGCACCGTGGGGTCTTCCAGCCCGTCTATATCACTCAATTCCAGTTCCAATGCCTTTGTGCTTAACTGGATTTCGAGCAGAGATAGCGCGAGAGAGGCGCTGAATACAACGAGGCTCAAGGCAAACATGAGGTTGGCCAGCAGCATATGCCCGGTATAAATAAAGAACATACAAACAATCGAGCTCAGAAAAGTAAGTACCCCCAGTGCCTGCATATTCTTGATCAGTTTTAACCGGTATCGCAGGTTCTTGATCTGGCCGTGTATAATATGCTTTTTCTCATGCCCCTCGTATTTGTCGTGCAGGCTCCGAACCCGGTTAGACAAAGACAGGAAGCGGTTCGTATAGGCCAGCATGATCAAGCTGATGGCCGGGAACAGCAAAGCGGGTGTGTTGATAGAAATGTCCATACTGGCAATTTACATAAAATTGTTGCGTAATTTTAGTAACATCTTACAAAACCATCAAATGAAAAAAATTCTGCTGCTCATACTTCTCTGCCCGCTGTTTACCCTGGCACAGAGTACGACACAAAATGGCTTGCCGAAAACTAGACCAAAAAAAGAGCTGTACAATGAACCAAATTAATACGCAATTCTAGCTTCAACATTAAGTGAAGCAAATTCCTGATTAATGATAGGTCTTAAATTTGGGTTCCATTTCATATCCTTATAATTAGTGCACATAAAACTTCTATCAGAAACCAAGTTTCCAACAATCCATGGTGCTGATTCCTTTTCATCTGTAATTCCTTTTTGAGGAAGCCATTCAAATGATACGAAGAATCCTTCTTCAGGAATTTCTATACTTTTGCTTTTAACGGAAAAGTACATATCCCGTTTCAATTGATCGGGATTTAGTATATTATCTGATAATAGTAAATCTTCGTCAGGCAGTCCGGATTTTTCGCTTACATTGAACAGTCTAATTCTCAGCAAGTATGATGTGTTTTTATACTTTTCTAACTTAAAATGCAACTCATCAATGTAGCCTGATAATCGCTTTTCATTAGGAATATAAATAGCTGTCTGGATTTGGTTACCAATACCTCCAAGACCAAAAAAATTGCTTTTCCTCTTAAAATGACCAATCCATATTGAATTAGACGTTTTGTGTCTCAACGTTATTGTGATCTCATTAAGGATATGATAATCTTCTTTCAACTCAATTCCCAAATATTCAGTAGTATCAAATATTCTTTGATTTCTATAAATAAATCCAATTGAACTGATTTTGATTGAATCACCGACTAGTTTTTTTAACTGAAAAAAACCAAGGGAATCAGTAAAGCAGCCTACTCGGTTATTGTAATAGCCTATAGAAGCATAAGCTATTGGCTTATTATCGCTCCCGTAGACTTGCCCTTTAATGACAGGCTGAGAGTAAATAGAAAGCGGAATAAGGTATACTACTATATATAGAAGAGGGCTTTTAACACCCTCTTTTATCGATTCAATTTTAATCATTCAGAAAATATTTTTTAATGATGATTATCCTAGTCAACACAATCTCTTCCAACTTCCACAACCCGAGTATCTCTTTAAGGCAAGAAGTTAGAAACATTAAAAGTATACAACAAATAAATTCTCTCATAGGTAAACACTAATTATACCATAGCATCCAAATTTCAAAAAATCACCACACTACCTTCTGAAGCAATTGCAGTAACCCATCCAGCACTGATTTACAGGCAATTTGAAAGAAGGGCCAACCGAAAGTTTGGCCCTTATTATTATGCAAAAAAGGGGTAAAGCGCATCCTTTTCATTTTTTTATTTCTGCTTATCAAAACTAATTTTTAGATTTGTCTAAATTTTATTAGCAGATATGTTTAAAATCAAGGTGTTGGGTATTATCTATTTTGTTCGCCGGGAAGCTAGTGGCACAGTCTCCTGTTTCATTTACGGGAACCCTGCAGAGTAATACCGACAGGCGTGGGCTTGCATTTTCAACGATTACCATTCCTTCTCTGCATAAAAAATACATATCCGACAGCACAGGGTATTTTTCAATTGGCGGCATGGGGCCGGGTGTATACACGGTTATACTGCATCATACAGGTTACCAACCGCAAACCGTAAAAATTACGATTCCCGGTAGTGAGAACTTTTTGCTGGAGCCGCTGGAGGGGCAGTTAGACCAGGTGATTGTAACCGCAGTAGCCGGTGCCACCAAGATTAAAAGGACACCCGTTTCCATCGCTATCGTAACACAGAAAGAGATGAACCGCAACAGCAGTACGAATATGGTAGACGCATTGCTGAAAGTAGTTCCCGGTATCAGTGCCGTTACCACGGGGCCGAATATCAGTAAGCCATTTATCAGGGGTTTGGGATACAACCGGGTACTGACCCTGTATGATGGCGTACGCCAGGAAGGGCAGCAGTGGGGCGATGAACATGGGATTGAGGTGGACCCGTACGGCATTATGCGTGCTGAAATTGTAAAAGGACCGGCCAGCCTGAGCTATGGGTCGGATGCCATTGCAGGCGTGGTGAACCTGATACCCTTTCAACCTTCGCTCAGTGACGGTGTGGTACACGGAGATGCCGCAACCGAATACCAAACCAATAACGGGATGATCGGAGGTACCGTAGCATTGTACGCTAAAAAGAATGGAATGATGTGGAACGTCCGCGCTTCCGGTAAAAAATGCCACTAACTACAAAAATCCGTTGGATGGGTATGTTTACAATACCGGCTTTAAGGAATGGAATGCATCCGCGATGCTGGGTTGGGAAAAAACGCTTACCAAAAACTACCTGCATGTTACAGCTTATGATAACCTGCAGGAAATACCGGGATGGGAGCCGGGATTCCGTTTCCCGGGCTTTTACCTACCAAGTACAGGAAAATACGCAGGATGATATACGAAACCGGCCCCTGGTTCCGGCCAACCGGCTCAACACCTATCGTTTGTCGCCCCTCCACCAGCATATACAGCACCTGCGTCTCTATTATAAAGGCCAGCACACTTTAGGTAAGGGTGAGTTGTCTACCATCCTCGGTCTGCAGCAAAATAACAGGAGGGAGTACAATCACCCTACAGCTCCGCAGCAGGCTGGCCTGTATGTTTCATTGCAGACCCTGAACTATGAACTGAAATATAGCCTCCCGGAGTGGCTGGGGCATGCGGTTTACTTTTGGCACCAATGGTATGTACCAGCAAAACAAAAGCAAAGACGCAACCGATTTCCCGATACCGGATCACCAACTATTTGATATGGGAAGTTATGTCATGGCCAAAAAAGAATTCAGGCAATGGGTAATCAGTGGCGGTTTGAGGATTGATAAACGGTATGTCAGCTGGACCGACCTCTACAGCCGCAAAGATGCAACCGGCTTCACAAGGCGGGTAATATATCCTGATACGGGCAGGTGCCACCACCAACTTTACCGCCTTCTCACAGAATTTCACAGGGGTATCAGCCAGCATGGGCGCAGTATACAACCTATCAGGCAACCTTACGATCAAAGCCAACATCGCACGAGGTTACCGCAGTCCCAACATCACTGAAATTGGCTCCAACGGACTAGACCCCGGTGCGCATATTTATTATATCGGCAATAAGAATTTCGTTCCTGAATGTAACTGGCAGGAAGACATCGGTGTGTTTGCCAGCTATCCTGATTTCGACATTAACCTGGAACTGTTTAACAATGAAATCAGTAACTATATCTTCCTTCAAAAACAATTTGATGCGAACGGCCAGCCCCTGGAAATTGTTCTCGGTAACTTTACCTATGCCTACAAACAGGGCGATGCCAGACTATACGGTGCCGAAGCCGCCTGGATGCTGCACCCGACAGCCATGCCATGGATACAATGGCAGAACAGTATTGCCACGATAACAGGGGTAAATACCGACCAAGAAACCGTTCATGTCCTGGGTAACGATGCCAAATATCTTCCGCTGATACCCCCCACCAGGGTTTTCAGCAGGCTGCAATTCAACCTCCTGACCAAAAAACAAAAATGGAACGATGCCTACATCTTCACGGAACTTGAAAATTTTGCTGCCCAGCACCAATTCTATGCGGTAGATAACACCGAAACCTTTACCAACGGATATACCTTGATAAATGCCGGTGCCGGAATCAGTATCAATACAAAAGATCGCAGTTTCTGCAAGCTGTCGATAAACATTAATAACCTCTTTAATATCGCCTACCAATCGCACCTCAACCGCCTGAAATACTTCGAATATTTCAATACAGGCAGCAACCCCGCCGGCATCTTCAACATGGGAAGAACCATCGGCATCAAAGCCACATTCTCCTGGTGAGGCGTGAGACGTGAGGCGTGAGACGTGAATCGTGAATCGTCAATCGTAAACAAAGAATCTTTTTTGTAACTTACATCTCCCACGATTCACGATTCACGATTCACGATTCACGATTCACGATTCACGATTCACGATTCACGATTCACGATTCACGTCTCACGCCTCACGTCTCACGATTCACGCCTCAGGTTACCATTGATCGGGAAGCTCAGTTTAAAGGCAATATTCCTCCCCATATTGTAAATTCCATTTCTTCCGCTGGCATTGCCAGGATATTCCTCGAAGTACTTTAGGCGACTGAGATGATCCTGGTAGCCGGTATTAAAGAGGTTATTGCCCATGATATAAACACTTACCACCGTTTTCCCCTTCCTGTCGGTAAAGCTGCCTCCTATACCGGCATTAAACAATGTGTAACCCGCAGTAGGCGTTTCCGTGCCGTACGCAGTGAATACCCGGTTTTGCGCGCCGTAGTATTCAACCTGCGCTTTCATAAAACCATGCTTGATTGTCAGTGATTCCCACTCAAAATCCAGGCGCAGTTCCGATACACCATGAAATGGTGGGATCAAGGGAAGGTATTTTGTACTATCGGAAACCTTGCTGGCGGCAGTTCCTTTATTGTCGGCGTATACAACTGATAAGCTGTTTTCAAAATGCAGCGACTTCACCGGATGCAGATCTATATTCAGCTCTCCGCCATAGAGGTTGGCACGGCTGGCTTTGAACTGAAAAGTCTGGTTACCGGGTACAATCACAGAGTCCTGGCCGTTAACTCCCGTTAACTTCTGATTATAGATATAGTTGCTGATAAAATTATTGAACAGGTTAAGCTGTATTACCGCGTACCGGGATGAAAAACAAATCCTATGTCTTCCTGGAGATTAAATTCCGGTGAAAAATGATCGTTTCCCAGTTGGTAGATATTGGTTCCGGGATGTACGCCATTGGCGGAGATTTCCGAGATATTGGGCGACCGGAATCCCCTTGCAATATTGGCCTTGATAGAGAACGCATCAGAAAAATTATACGTTCCGCCAATGCTGCCCGAGACGCCTGAAAAGGTTTTTTTATACACAGAAAATACCTGCTCTGCCCCGGCGGTTGAAGCAGCTGCAGGCTTATCAAAACCCGTAACAGGGTCGGCAATGGTAAACAATTCATCATTATTAAAACGCCTGATATCGTATCGGAGTCCACCGGCAATATCCAGTTTACCGATGCTCTTTTTAATTAAGGCAAATCCGCCAATATCAAACTGCCGGTAAGAGGGAATAATAAACTCAGTTCCATCATTGGCATTGTGATCCTGGTACATTCCATTCACACCCAAACTCAGGTTCCAGTTATTAACTTCCGGCAGATGGTATTTTACATCATACGTATACGAATTTAACTGCAGGTACAAGGCTGGTATGGTATATAAAACGGGGTGGGCAAACTCACGTCTTACGCTACGCTGAAACCCGAGGTTCACATCCAGCCTTCCATTACCTATCGTAAAGTTATTCGACAGGAAGGCCCTGTAATGCTGTACCCGCTGGTGGAGCTTTTCTATTTTATAGCTGGTAAGGTCTGCGTCGGACACTATTTCACGCAGGGTATCTTCTTCCGACAGCTGCCTGGTAAATCTACGGGTAGCACTATCACGGCTTCCGTCGGGGATCTCCTGCTGATCATCATACACTACAAGATTCAGGTGCGAATACCCCCATTTACGATGAAGGCCGATAGATGCGTTGATATCGGTTTCCTTAAAACCTGTTCCAAATACACGTCCATCGTATTTGTTCTGGTAATTGGTTGCCTGCTTATGCGAAACCCTGGCCATCCATTCCACCCCTTTATGGGTGGCACCCAACATAGCCGAACCACCGAAGTACCGGTTATTGGTTTGGTATTCTGTAATAATATCTCCGATCATTTTTCCTTCCGGTGCCGCCTGCGTAGGAATCAGGTTTACCACACCCGCCAGGGCATCCGACCCGTAGCTGAGGCTGGCCGGCCCCTTAATGATCTCCGCCTTATCAATGCTGTACTGGTCCACTTCAATCCCATGTTCATCGCCCCATTGCTGCCCTTCCTGCCTTACGCCATCATATAAAGTAAGTATCCGGTTAAAGCCCAAACCACGTATCACGGGTTTAGACACATTGGGACCCGTTGTAACCGCGCGTACCCCTGGAATCTTGGCTATACCGTCAATAACATTTGTATTGAGATTGGTGCTGAGATAATCTTTGTTAACGGATATAATAGGCACCGGGTTCCTTTTGATCTGTGTGGCTTTTGAGCTGCCTGTTACTACCACTTCGCTTATTTCAGCCGCGCTCTCTTCCAGTTGAAAACTGGCGGCAACAGCACCCTTGATACTAATATTGCGGGTAATACTTTTATACCCTATAAACTTTATCTCCAGGAGGAAAGTGCCTACCGGAAGATTCTGCAGTGTAAACACACCGGCAGCATCTGTTACCACTACCAGTTTCAGGTCGGGCACCGAAACGGTTGCACCGATTAATACTTTTTTTGATTTCGCATCCGACACCGTTCCGGTTAAAGATCCGGTAGCCGGTACAGGTGATGCGAATAAAGAATGTGCTGACAGTATATATAAGAGCGGTAACAGATAAACCGCCCTGAAAGGAATAGCTAATTTCATAATTACAGAGTTGATCGCAGATCTATCGCTGAATCTGCAGATTTTACCGCGGATTTCGCTGACAGACCGCAGATGTACGGATGGATTGCGTATTGAAAATAAGGTTGGAATCGACAACTGGATCGCAGATTGGGGGATTTTGGTTTGATTGCGGAGAATAAGTGCTCTAGTTCAGTATGCTATCACTTCATCCCAAAAAATCATATCAAAATCCTATAATCCGTGATCTTATCCGTGATTAGGTGGGCCTCTTAAATCAAAACTGTAGCGTGCTGAAGAGTAAGGATAAGAAACAAAATGATTGAGATAGGCGGGAAACACTTCTTCCGCTGAAATAAACTCATGCTCAGCGTCTGGCGTAAATGGCGATTCGCAAACGAGGTTCTCGATCTGGCAATTAAAACCCGAGTGCCCTAACTGCTCTCCGCCCAACTGTGCTTTTACCTTTGCGGTTGCATCTTTGTGGTTCGCCACAACGGCATGCAAAGCCCGCTTTGGCGTAATTGCCAGTGCAAACACTACCAGTAGTAAACCGGCCGTTAAACGTTGTATGATGGTGGGGCTTGCCAAAATTTGTTACGTTGTTGCAAATATAACAAATTTAGAGAGAATTCTAATTTACCGCACTTTTATCATCGGCCTCACCTGCTGGGTGGTCATATTCTGCAGCCGGGCATAGTAAATGCCTGTGGGCAGGGTACTTCCATCAAACACAACGGTAAATGATCCGGCAGTATATTCCTGGTCTACCAGGTTGGCCAGCACGCGTCCGGTAGTGTCCATCACCTGAACAAGGGTATGACCACCCGCAGTTTTGAACGTGATGACGGTATTACCGGAAAACGGGTTAGGGTAATTACTGATCAGCTGTTCTCTGGACAGGTTCACTGCTTTTTTACAGGCGGCTGCGTTCACCAGTGGCAATACCTGGAAATTTTTCAGCATTACCTGTTGCAGGTCGAGATCGTTAACACATAACCAGTTGGATAATATCGTGGCATATACGCTTCTGAAATCGTATTGCATAGGAACATTATCGTTTACCGTTGCATTGAGGGGAATAATAGGTGCTTCACCCGTTACGCCGCCCAACACGTTCTTTCCAAATACAAACAATGGCGCGGCCGAACCATGATCGGTTCCCGTGCTGCCATTGCTTTTAATACGCCGCCCAAATTCTGAAAAAGTCATCCCTACTACCCTGTCTTCCGTTCCCAAAAACTTCAGATCATCCTGGAACGCCTTAATCGCATCGCTTACATTTTTAAGCAGGTTGGCATGGCTGCCGGTTGTTGCGTCGTTGCTGTTCACCTGTAACGAGTGTGTATCAAATCCACCATAGCTTACCATGTATACTCTTGTCTTTAATCCTCCTTTGATCAGCCTTGATACTACTTTCAGCTGATCTCCCAAAGAATTATTGGTAGGATATATTACCTGTTGCGGCACTTTGGTGGCCGCATCTTTGATCACAGTGGCATAAGCCTGGGTCTGTTGCGCTATCAGCCGCACGTATTTTAATTCTTTACCAGCGGGTGTATCAGGTGCGGGGTCTTCCACTCCATTTAAAAGATTATAAAAATTGCTGGTATTGCTGATGCTGATAGCCATATTCACCGCAGGCCCCTGAGAGGTAAGGGAGGTGGACGACCCGATTTGTATCGCCAATGGGTCGGTCATACTGGCATTCGGATAGCCATTCGGAAAATTCGGGTACTCGTAATTAAGGTAACGGCCGGCCCAACCGCTGTTTACAGCTGTTGCGCTGTCGCTTGCGCTCATCCAGATATCCGTAGCGCGAAAATGCGAAAAGCTGGGTTGCGGGTAACCAACCGATTGTACCACATTTACCTTGCCCTCCGAATACATGGCGTGCAGCCCGCTCATGGCAGGGTGCAACCCCGATTTTCCATTTAATGCCAGCACCTTATTTTCAGGTATATAGATATTGGAACGTGCATTGGCATAAGCCGCAAAGTGCTCTACGGGTATCACCATATTCAGCCCATCATTTCCTCCATTCAACTGTACAATTACAAACACATGATCGGTATCGGTAACCGGAAGGTTCAGCGATTGCATGATACCCGAGTCGGCACCGAAAGCGCGGAAAGAAAGTCCACCCACCAGTGAAGGAAGTAAAACACCCGTAGCGGAATTGCGCAAAAAATCTCTTCTTTTCATGTTCACTTCATTTATGACAGTTGATACTCTGAAAGATCCATGAGATACTTAACCAGGTCGCGTAAACGGTTCCTGATCGTTGTTGTGTTGGAGGTATTGCCCGGGTTTGATATATACAGGTTCCAGGCATCGGTCCAGTAATAATCCGATGTTTGCCCTCCCAGTAAAATATCTTTCTTTAACTGCCCTTTCGAGGCCGCGGAAAGGTCCATCCGGTACATGATGGTTACCAGGTCGTCTATCAACTTATTGGGATCGCCCGGATTGGGTAAACTTTTGGCAAACTCTGCCGCATCCAGCAACATCTTATACCCATTGAATGTATACCCGTTTACCACCATCGTATCGGTAAACTGGTTTCGTTTGGGAAGCGTATCACTGTTGATCCAGATTTCATAAAACTGCGGCTCCTGGTAATACGCTTTCCAGCCGCTTACATCCGGTGGATCGCCGATGGCCTGCTGCATATTATTCACCCAGTTGACCAGGTAATTATTCAACCCATAATTGGTGGTGTAATCTGTAACCGGCGGCAATGCTATCGCAAACTCCCTGCAAAGGCCCACTACCAGGTCTACCGGGCTTTTTATCTGGCATCCCCTGGCAAGTACATCAAAAAAATGTTCACTTTTCAGCAATACGTCCAGTACAGGCTTTACTTCATAATTGCTGTTTCTGAACAGTTCGGCCAATGGCGTTATAATATTGGTTTCCACCGTACTGTCGATATCATAATATACAAACCAGCGGTAAATACGGCGGCAGATATATTTTGATACTTCCTGGGTGGCAAAAATCATGTTCAGCAGATCGTCCAGTTCCTGGTCGCCGGCTGTTGGCCCCGTTCTGCCCGTTATAACCGTACTATTATAAAATGTCGAGAATTGCTTATTGGCTTTGTCGTGCCGATTGCTATCAAAGGAAGAACTAATCGTAGCATTGTTGTTCTTCCATCCCGTTAACACTTTTGCCGCAGCCTTTACATCCGCTTCTGTGTACAAAGAGTCAACCCCCTTGCCACAACAAAACAGTTCCTGTAATTCCCTCCCATAATTTTCATCGGGCGCGGAAACCGTATTGTACTGGCCATTCAGATAAACCAGCATCCCGGGATCTATGGTGACAGCCCTTACCAGTGCTTTAAAATTTCCCAGCGCATTGGCGCGTAATAGCGCATGATGCTTGTACACATATTGTGCATTGCCGATGGTGCTGGTTTCCGTAGCAAAATGGTTATGCCAGAAAAGCGTCATTTTCTCGCGGATACTCCGGTCCTGACGGATCATCACCCCCATCCACCATTTTTTAAAGGATGCCACGCGCAAACTATTCACAGCGCCATCCGTATTAGGATCATTCACCCAGGTAGTACCGGGTGCAATAGTGGTATCGGTAGCATTGGCACCGGTATACTCCTTAACGGGGGGATCGGGCAGGGTAGCCGCGGGATTGAGCAACTCATCTACCGACTGCAGGAACGTTCGGCCCCTGAAATACTGAATATCGGCGGGACTGGCACCAAAAAGGGTCCTTTTCAGCAGGTGGATCACTTCGTTCTGTGTCCAGCTTCCGCTGTAGGCCGCTAAACCGCCGTTGGGGCGCGCGGTGGGGGGGCTGGCCGGATTGGCCGGTTCACCCCCTGAAACAGTTTTGCCTGTTAAAAACGCCCTTCTGTCCATAAAATAGTGGATTTCACTCCTTTTAGAGATACTGGCTGGATTTGGGTTGTTGCCTGAGTGTTAAAAAAGATAACAGTGTACCTAAGCCCCAACCCTATTGCTGCTATCGGTCATCTATCCCCAGCCATCGGTCAATTAATTCCCGTCAGAAGCAGCATAAAAACCGGGCAAATGTCTATATTTAGGGTAAACTTAAAACCCTTCATGACGGAACAAGCCATCATTACAGGCTGTTTACACAACGATGCCGCGGCGCAGCGGGAACTATATAACCGGTATAGTCCTAAAATGCTAAGTGTTTGTTATCGTTTTGCGCAGAGCCGTGAAGACGCAGAAGATATGCTGCAGGAAGGTTTTATTAAAGTGTTTACCCAGATACATACATTTCAGAATAAAGGAGCTTTTGAAGGCTGGATCAGGCGGATTATTGTACATACCTGCATCAACTTTCTTAAGAAATATAAAAAATTCAACGAAAGCGTTGATTTGGCTTATGCCAATTACCTGCAAGTAAAAGAAGAAACCATTCCTTCTATTATGCAGGCAAGGCAGATCATAGAATGTATACGACTATTGCCCCTGGGATACCGTACTGTTTTAAACCTGTATGCGCTGGAAGGATACAGTCACAAAGAGATCGGTGAGATGCTGGATATTGAGGAGAGTACAAGCCGTAGCCAATACACCCGGTCTAAAGCGATGCTTGAAGTGATACTGATCAGGAAAAAGATCATAGAAAAGCCAAAAGAGGAGTTCAACTGGCTGGCAGCTTTAAAGAAACAGTAGCGTGTTGTTTTAATTAATATGAAAAACATTTACCAGGACGACGAATTCGAGCAGTTTTTACAGGATAGCGTAAAACAGCACCGGGTATATCCATCGGATCATATCTGGAAGAATATCCGTACGCAAATCCACGGTTACCGTGCCTGGCCCGCTCTTACTTTTATTTCTTTGTTCATTATTACCGCACTTACACTTTCTACTTTATTGAATAATCACCCCGACGCGCATCTTTCTTCCGCTGCTTTGGCCGGGTTACAGCAAACGGCTGCCGCTAACAGAACCGCTTCGGTAAAAATGATTACACCTGCAGAAAAAAATCAGCAGTATTTCCAGCAAATAGCACCTGAAAATATAACAGCCCAAACATTTGCCGACGCTCCCCTGGTAAATACCACACAGCAGAATGATGATTTGCTGGCAATTATTACACCCAGGCGTGATGTAATAGCAACACCTGTAAAAGCAGGTATTCCTGTTGCCGATAAAACCAGTCGCCGGAACTCCGCGCCTATCACCCAGGAGAATGGCAGTATCAATACCGTACTTCCGTCCGCTGTATTTACCGATGCGGCAGCGCAGCAGTTAACCGCTGCTTTGGATGAAACCGCAAAAGAAACTACCAGCATTCCACTAAGGCCTGAAACCCTAAAGCCGGATATCCATGCTAACGCTGACGATTTTCTAAAAGATTTCCAATTTATATCCAGTACGCCGGCGCGTAACAAGAATTCAAAATTCGGCTTCCAGGTATATGTAACCCCATCTACCAGCTACCGGAGATTGTCTGACGAGAAAGTGAAAGAAATTATCCAGCCGGCTGTCGCCTCCGCCCAGAACACGCCGGCCAGTGTAAACAGCACGGCAGATGTAAATAATGTGGTAAGGCACCGCCCGGCGATGGGGCTGGAACTGGGTTTTGGACTGCTGTATAATATGTCGAGCAAATTCAAATTCAAAACAGGTATACAGCTGAATGTCCGCCAGTACTATATCGAAACTTTCCAGTCGCTCACCAACGATCTTACCTCTCTTTCACTCATCAATTACCGCGGTGTGGAAACCATCAGTTTCTATTCCCAGTACAATAATAATACAGGGTATAAGAAAACACAGCTGGATAATAAAATTTACCAGGTGGCTGTTCCGTTGGGCATCCAATGGGATATCATGCAGGGTAAACACCTGGGTATTAACGCGGAAGCGTCTGTTCAGCCCACCCTTACGCTTAATACCAACACCTACCTGCTGTCTACCGACTACAAACACTATACAGATGGCAGTAACCTGATCCGTAAATGGAACATCAATACCAGCGTAGGTTTTAATATCACCTACAAATCTGGTTCTCTCCTCTACACGGTCGGGCCGCAACTAAGATACCAGCACCTGCCTACTTATTCCAATCTCTACCCGGTTAAAGAATACCTGATGGATTACGGAATTCGCCTGGGAATTACCAAGCAGCTATTTAAATAGACCCGCCGGATCTCTGTCTTCCCGTTTGTATATCATGTATTGCCGCCACAATACGCGCAATCCCGAAATACTTCATTCAGCAGGGAGTTTACCAATTCTCGTATTCTTTAAATAATTTTACTCCATGAAGATCTCAGGCACATGTGTTCTATTGGTGTTTCTATTAACCGCATGTCATAACAATACCGAAAAGAAAACCGCGCCGGCAAAAACCGCAGACACTTCTTCCTATTACCCGGTAACCGACTTTTTTAAGCAGCAGCTGGAATATGTTGATTTACGCAATTTCAGTTTTCAATATTTTCATACCCTGGACGGAAAAAAAGATTCTGCACGGATTACAAAAGAGCAGTTTATGCACTGGGGCGGTCTTTTTATTGAACAGGCCATACAATTTCAGCATCATCTGCACCATTTTAGGGAAAGTGTTTTCGAGGATCTCAGCACCAAAAGCTATACATTAAATTACACCCCTGTTGATACCCTCAATTCCGGTATACAGAATATGGATGTTTTACTGGATGATATTACGCGCACCGCAAAACGGGTTTTTATCAAAACCACCCGTGTGGCTAACGATACATTGGTAACCGAACAATATAACTGGAAAGCTTTTTCCGGTTTCCAGCTTACCCGTTTTATATCAGCAGGTACCAGGTATTCTTCTTCGGAAATCATCTCTGTAAACTGGAAGGAAATAAAATAAGGCAGGAGAATTATCATGACGGCAAAACAGTTCCAGGATATATCGCATACGCTTCCTAACCAGCCAGGCATCTATAAGTATTATAGTGAGGATAACCAGTTGCTGTATGTAGGGAAAGCCAAAAGCCTGCGCAAACGGATCAGTTCCTATTTTGTAAAGACCTTCACCAACTACAAAACGCATGAGCTGGTACAACGCATACATCATATCGAGTTTACGATTGTGGATTCGGAGCAGGACGCATTTCTGCTGGAGAATTCGCTGATCAAGGAATACCAGCCACGGTACAATATCAACCTGAAAGACGACAAGACCTACCCGTATATTGTTATTAAGAAGGAACCTTTTCCCAGGATCTTTCTTACCCGTAATAAAGTAAATGATGGATCGGAATACCTGGGGCCGTTTACCTCGGCGGGCAAAGTGAGGGAACTGATCTCCTTTATCCGGCAATACATTCCCTTGCGAAACTGCCCATTGAACCTGACGCAATCGAATATAGAGAAGGGCAAGTTCAAGGTCTGCCTGGAATATCATCTCGGCAACTGCAAAGGTCCTTGTGAGGGCCTGCAGTCGGCGGAAGATTACAATGAAGGGCTGCAACAGGTACGGAACATGCTGAAGGGCAACCTTACCCAGGTATTACAGCACCTGCGAGGTGATATGGCGCGGCTGGCGGCAGATATGTCGTTTGAGAAAGCAGAACTGATCCGTAAAAAAATAGAGCACCTGGAAAGCTATCGTTCAAGGTCGGTTATCGTTAGCAGCCACCTGAGCAATATTGATGTGTTCTCTATCTTAAAAGAAGGGCCGCTGGCGTATGTGAATTACCTGATGGTACAGAACGGAACCATCGTTCAAACCCATACGGTACCGTTTGAGTCGAAACTGGAAGAAACGGAAGAAGAGGTACTGAGTTTCGCCATTGCCAGCCTCCGCTCGGCCTTTAACAGCCTGGCGGTGGAAATTATTGTTCCCTTCCCCGTTGAATACCCCGAGCCGGGTGTTACGCTGACTGTTCCCAGGGGTGGCGATAAAAAGAAACTGCTGGACCTGTCGGGCAAGAACGTGAATTACTTTAAAGAGGAAATTACCCGCAAAAAGACCCTGCACCTGGAGGGGAAAACAGACAAGGAAAAAAAGAAAGTACTGTACGAATTACAGGAATACCTGCAGCTTCCGGAGGCTCCGGTTCATATTGAGTGTTTTGATAACAGTAATTTCCAGGGTAGCTACCCTGTTTCGGCAATGGTGTGTTTTAAGGATGGACTGCCGAGCAAGGTGGATTACCGGCATTTTAATGTAAAAACCGTGGAGGGTATTAACGATTTTGCCACGATGAAAGAAGTGGTGTATCGGCGGTACAAGCGGCAGGTGGCAGAAGAACAGGCACTACCACAGCTCGTGATCATCGATGGAGGTAAGGGGCAGCTCAGCGCGGCGATGGAGAGCATACGGGAACTGGGGCTGGGGGCTGAGATGACCGTGGTGGGACTGGCCAAGAATGAGGAGGAGATATTCTTTCCGGGAGATACTGAATCTATCAAACTACCCTGGGGCAGCGATAGCCTGAAACTGGTTCGCCGGATACGTGATGAGGTTCACCGATTTGGTATCACGTTCCATCGCAATAAAAGATCGAAAGGAACGTTTAAAAACGAGTTAGAATCCATTCCGGGTATCGGCCAGGCAACAGCACAGCAATTATTGCAGGCATTCAGGTCTGTAAAAAAAGTAAAAGAGAAGTCGGAAGAAGAGCTGGCTGAAATAGTAGGTAAAGCGAAAGCTAAAATCATCATGGCCAGCTTTGGTGGCGGCGGGAAATAAAAAAGGGACCAGGATAAAAATCCAGCCCCGTTTTTTAAAATCCAATATCCTATGAAAAACCGTGACGAAGTTAAGGATTGTAGTGAATTTTCCAAATGCAGCGTTAAATAATTCTTAACATAGTTATTCCACAGAAAAAGGGGCCGATGGGCCCCTTTTTCTATCTGCAGTAAGCGTTTTTTTACGGTCTAGTATTGCCACAAATCCTGCTCCCAGTTGAAGATGCGGGTGCGGATATTTTCGCCTTCCAAAAGACGGAATAATGGGTCTTTTATCATGGCAGCCAATGACTTATCTCCGGGGTTATTGGCACTTGACTTGATAATATAGCTTGAGAAATACCGGCTCTCGAAGAGTTCTTCCCAGGTCATCCGGCTGGAAAAGTTCTTGGGATTATACACATCCACCTTGGCAAAGCTTTTGCGAAGGTCTGGATAGTACAGCCAGAAAAGTACCCTCGCCACGGATTTTCCACCCGGAATCTGTTGCTTGGCTATCGGCGCAATGCCAATGATGCGCGTAAATAACCGGCTGGCTTCTTTATCAAATATCAGCTGCTCCTTTATACGGAATGTGTATACAGAATCGGGGCTGAACCTGGGCTTCTTGGTGATGATCTTTTCCACTGTGCCACTTACCGGATCGGTAACATCTACGGTATCATAGGAACCCGCTGTAAGACCCATCACCTGGTCGTTGGTAAGCGGTATGGTAAACCTGTCGTTATCGGCAGAGAAAGCGGTTACACTATCGTTCTTGATGGCGTTCAGGAGAATAGAAAAGAATCGCTGGTCTCCATTGTCATCCCTGCCCGGGTACATAAAGGGTTGGTTGATTTTTTCGCGTGCATCAATCTCCCTCCAGATAAACTCACTCCAGAAGTTATCATCTTCCCGCAGATTTTCGTATTCCAGTGGTTTACGATCCTTGATCTGGCTGCGGTCGGTTGCATAGTTATTCCGCAGTGCAATTTCAGGCTTCGCATCAAATCCGCCCGGGATAATGGTGTCGTATTTAATAGAGGCAGGCCCTGAAACCACGGGTGCAGCGGCCGGTGTTGTTCCCGCCGGGGTAGTTGTACCTACCGGTGTTACTCCTGCCGGCGGCTTGGTGCCCGGTTTGGTGGTATCCGGTTTGGTGGCCACACGGGGCTGTGGTTTACCCACTGTTCCATAACGGCTTTGCGCCATTAACTGGATGGAAACCATTCCTATCAAACATACACCCAAAAGAATTATCTTTTTCATACGCACATTATTGTAGTGTAAATGATATATTCTGGTCAAGAACCCTGGTACCTCCCGGGCCCCTCACTTTAATTTCATCAATAACAACCGTGGAACCCGGCTGGCATTTTTTAAGCAGTGCTTGCGCTTCCGCATTAAAATATGCCCCGCTTACCTCAGCAAATCCTAAACCACTTTCTTCAAAACCTTTCCCGGTGCAAATAATGGTATAAGAAACAACATCGTATTTTACTCCTTCAAAAATAAAGTCTCTCAAATCTACCGCTACCCCTTTCTGCACCCGGAACTGGTTAGCAGGAATTGGGCCACCACCTTTACCACCTACAGAAGCGAATGGATCCGGTACTTTTTTGATAGGTATGGTTACTTTTTGTGTATTCTTTCCATCCGTAGCCGTAACAACAGCGGAACCCAGGTTTTTACATACAACGATATACTGGCCCGGTCCTGCTTTTGAACTGGTTACCCCATTACCGCTTACGCTTACATTTACTTTTTCATCCCCACCACCGCCGGTAACACTTAACGGGTTATCCAGGTCCTGGTAGAATACCCTTGTCTTATCGGTTGATACCACCAACCCGGAAGGAACTCCTACGGTATATTTTACTTCCTTGTCAACCGAAGCCAGCGTACCATCGGGTTTATAGTAAGATATCTTTACTTTTTTAGCGTAGGAGCCCGAGCCGCCTACCGTAGTTTTGTATTCGGCGGAGCCGTCTTCCTTCAGCGGAACATTCGCACCGTCGATGGTGATAGTAGGCTTCGCCGCTTTACTAAATGCACCAATACCGGCCGTAATCACCAGTTCTTCACCCGGCATCGCATATTGTGTGCTGGATTGCGCAAAAGCCTGGAAAGCATCATAAACGATCTCTACCTCGCCAATTTGTTTGTGGCAAAACTCTACCACCTGCGCCTCTGTGTTTTTTACATCATTTTCAAACTTGCTCAAAATAGTAATGGCCGCCACTGCCGGCGTCATGTGAAAATATCCAAACTCCCAGGCCTGCTGACCGCTGTTTCCCGCACTGCTTTTAGGAATGCTGAGATCAAGTGGAATACCCGGCCCTACCAGCGACCTGATACTTTTGTCTTTTTCAACTCCGCCCAAAATAAGTGAGTCAACCGCCAGTATCTTATCCCTGAAAGCCTTTAGTTTTTCAAACATAATTTTACCCTGCCCTTTTCCTTCCGGGGCCGCTTCCACAAACAGGCGGGTGCCTGCTTCCAGGTCGTCTTCCTTATACACTTCCTCTCCCGCCTCGTTCTTATGCAGCTGCGCTTCTTTTTTCAGCTCCAGTTTCATTTCTTCGATGTACTTGTACATCTCGTCTGATAACTTTTTAGCTTCTTCGGCAACCGGTAACCATTTTTCAGCTTTTTCCCTTGTTTTCTCATCTTCTTTCTTGCGTTGGAAAGATTTGAAAATATCATCCGTTTTCTGGTTCGCGATACCCGTAGCGGTAACCAGGCTGCGGTCAACCGTTTTAAATGCGTTCAGAATTTCGGCCGAAACATTAAGTGCCAGGATCGCTGTGAGAACCAGGTACATAATGTTGATCATCTTTTGCCGCGGCTCCTTAGGTAGTGACATGCTCGCTTATTAGTTTTATAACGCTTGTTGTTTTTATAATCTTTCTCCTGTCCGCACCCTTATCTTCCACCCTGCATCGCAGTAAGCATATTACCATATAACTGGTTCAGTTTACCCAGGTTGGTAGCCAGGTTAGCTATTTCCTGTTTGGCCTTCAGGGCATCTTCCGCGCTTCCCGCCATGGCAGTGGAAGCCTGGGCAAGTTTGCCATAAAACTGGTTCAGCGCTTTCAGGTGATTATTGCTTTCCTGCAGCTCCAGTTCATAAATAGTATTTAAAGAAGCCAGGTTTTTGGTAAGAGACTGCATCTGCACATGAAATTCCTTGGTGCTGTCTGACGCGCCATGGAAACCGGCGAGCGACTGTGCCGCTACATTCGCGGCGTCTTTAATAGAACCCAGCGCAGCAGTGGCTTCCTTGGTCTTGGCAGAAAAATCGCCGGTTGACTTTACCACATCACCCACTTCACCCAGCTGTGTAACGGTAGTTCCCAGCTTCTGGAAACTGGCACTTAACTTAGCCAGGCTATCAGGTGTGATCTCGGCATCGGCTAACATTTTTTCCATGCTGGCCAGCGCAGGATTACCCTTTTTGGTGTCTTTTTCAGGCAAATGAACCTCATGGTCGTCCATATAAGGATATATTACATACAGAATACCATATCCTAAGAATATGATCGCTTCCGTAGTCAGACCCACTTTCAGCATAATATCCGCTATCGGGGAGTGCAATAGTTTCTGTAATGCACCATAAATAACCACCGCGGCGGCAACTGATACGAATACATCAAACCATTTGGAAATCTTAGGAGGAATTGCTGCTGCCATCTTTATTTTTTTTGGTTTTGTTAATGTTAGCCTGCCTCTCCCGCAGTCCACGCGGGGTCAGCTTATAATCGTTGAAAAATATAATTTTTTATTGAAATCCAATAACCGCACACGCCATTTAATTATCTCTTCATCTTCGGCGCCAGGTCTATCACGCAACGGAAACCAATATACGACTTCGCCGTATCCTGGTATTCATAGTTCCGGGTACTTACCTGCAGGAAGAAGGCAATGTCTTTCCAGCTTCCGCCACGTACCACTTTACGTTTTTCACGCGGACGGTCAGAATCCTTTGCTTCATACCTGATATCCGGGCTCAGGTCCGACATCAGGTTATAAGCCCCCTCATAAAAGTAGGAGCCTGTCCATTCTGCCACATTACCCGCCATATTATATAACCCGTACTGATTGGGCCAGTAAGCATCGGCCCTTACCGTATAGAAACCCCCGTCTTCGGCATAGTTACCGCGACCGGGTTTGAAGTTAGCCAGTAAACATCCTTTCTTATTCCTTAAATATGGGTTACCCCATGGGAACATCGAGTTGGTAAGTCCGCCCCTTGCCGCATATTCCCACTCACTTTCACTCGGCAAACGATAGTCCCCATCCATGGTCAGCTTTTTCCGGTCGAGATAACTGTTCTGAATATGAGTTCTCCAGTGACAGAAAGCCACCGCCTGTTTCCAGTTAATACCTACCACGGGGTAGTTTCCGAAAGAAGGGTGTGAATAATACCTTTTGGTCATGGGCTCGTTATACGAATACGAGAAATCCCTCATCCATACCAGGGTATCCGGATATATCTTCTGGTCTGTTCTTACAATGAAATTGCTTTTGTAAAGGCCCGCATTATCCCTTTTTGCGGCAGCTGCCAGGTCATAATACTCTATTCGGTACATCAACTTGTCAGGATCAATCTCCGGCTTACCATACAGCCTGTTATCAGGTGCCAGGTTAAGTTCGTTGAGCTTTTCAATGGTGGTTCTGTCATACTTGATGGTGGCTACCTTCTTCCAGTCAACCGCCATCGTATCATTCGCCTTATTAATACCAGGCCCGAATAATATCTTAAAAGCCAGTGAATCACGCGTCCAGTTCACAAACTGGCGGTAATCGTTATTGGTGATCTCGGTCTTGTCCATCCAGAAACCCGGTATAGAAACCTGCCTGTTACGGCTGGTATAGTTATAGCTGATATCCTCATCACTGGGACCCATATGAAAAGTTCCCGGCTGAATAAACACCATGTTCAATGGGGCACCCATGCTGGACCTGGAAGTAGGGGCTACTCCATGCAACTGTCCATCGTCTGGCAGCATACCCTTGGTTTTCCCCTTTTTGAAGCAGGACACAAGGCTTACCGAAAAAACGACTATACTAATCGTAGTTAAATAACCTTTCATTTTACGGAACTGGGTTTATGACAGTGACAAATATAAGTTTTCCATCGGCAGTTGGGCCGATTTTGAGATTTTGTTACCAATAATTTTGCAATCGTGGGTAAAGGTAAGATCAGACTTATATAAATATTTATTTTTACAATATAGGCTCGAAGCCTGCTGTCATAGAGAGCAAATTAATGTATTCTTTTGTTACACATTTGCTAAAAGCCCCTCAATTTTTGTAAAGGGTTCCCTACACGTATAGTTTTTACATACATAAAAGTTGACTTCCTGCCCCGATTGAGGGATTTTCTTCCCCACTAATAACGGAAAATCCGTGAAATTAGTTTCCAGGCACTGAATTATCTTATTCGGAATGAATGCTTTACAAACAGGACCCAAAAACTGCCGCGCCTGCTGCCCAACGATGGCTATTTCGGGCTGTTCCCTAACGATGGCCTGCAGGGCAATGGCCCATCCGCCAAAAGAACCAGGGTAACGAAGTATGGCATTGCCCAGAGAGCTTACCAGGTCGATGGCATGTTCGCGCCAGGCGGGCTTGTTGAACACCACCGACAGGTACAGAAGATTGCCTGCCATCACCGAGTTTCCGCTGGGTGTGGCCCCGTCATACACTTCTTTCTTTCTCACTACAACATCTGATTGGGATTGATTTGTGTAAAAAAAGAAGCCGGTAGCGGGCTCGATAAAATGTTCCAGGACCGTTTCGGTTATTGATTTCGCCTTATGCAGGTATTCCCCCTCTCCTGTTATTTCCTGTAGATGAATATAAGCCTGCGCCAGGTAAGCCAGATCATCCAGGAATGCGGGAATTTTGGCCTGGCCGTTCTTATAGGTATGAAACCAGTTACCCTCCTCTCCGGCCAGGCAGTTTTCCAGGAATTGTATATTTTCAATGGCCTTTTCGCGGTAACGGGTATTGCCGGTTGCCGCATAAGCTTTACAATAAGCCGTATTCATCAGGGCGTTCCACCCCAGCAATATTTTGTCATCCAGTTGAGGCCGGGTTCTTTGAGAACGGTACGCCATCAGTTTAGGAGCGGATCTTTCCAGTACCGCCGTGATCTCCCTGGCGGATATTTGATTTCTTTCAGCAAAAGCCTCCACCGATTCCTGCACCCAAAGAATATTGGTATGCTCCCAGTTGCCTTCCTCCCGTATATCATAGAAATCGCAAAAAATGGCTGCGTCCTTTTCTCCGAGCAATGCCACAATCTCCTGCTTTTGCCAGGTGTAAAATTTGCCTTCCACTCCTTCACTGTCGGCATCCAGCGCACTGTAAAATGCCGTGGTGACTGAAACAGCTGGCCCGGGATGAGGGGTGGGGGAAAAACTCATTTCCCTTTCAATAAAGGCGAGGGTATGATGAATCGCGTTGGCATAATATTCCTTTCCGGTTACCTGGTAGGCTTCGCAAAGGGCATTACAGATCAGTGCATTATCGTACAGCATTTTTTCGAAATGCGGGGCCAGCCATTTTGCATCGGTGCTGTAGCGGGCAAAACCACCACCGAGCTGATCAAAAATACCGCCATCAATCATTTTATCGAGGCTGAGCAATGCCTGGCGCAGGGAAGCTTCATCCTTTTCAAAATGATACTGTCGCAACAGGTACTGGATAGAAAATGTTTGCGGAAACTTGGGTGCCTGTCCAAATCCGCCCCATTCTGTATCCGCGTTTTTAAGCAGCGCATCCGCTATGTCCTGTAATGCCGTTGTTGAAAAAAGAGGGTCAGTACTACTGCCGGGCTGTTTTTTTATGCCAAAAGCATTGGCGGTAAGCAGGTGTTCCGTGAGGTTTTCTGCCTGGGAAAAAATCTCATCTTTTTTTTGGGTGTACCCGTTATGCACGCCCGTTAGCACATCCTTCCAACTGGAACGGTTAAATGCGGGCTTCGGCGGAAAATACGTGCCGCCGAAAAATGGCTTTTTCTCCGGGGTAAGAAACACATGCAAGGGCCATCCGCCACTACCTGTCATTGCCTGCACCGCATCCATGTAAATATGATCCAGGTCGGGCCGCTCTTCCCGGTCGATCTTGATATTGATAAAATGCGCATTCATCAATGCTGCGGTGGCTTCATCTTCAAAGCTTTCCCTTTCCATCACATGACACCAGTGGCAGGCTGCATATCCAATGCTTACCAGTATCGGCTTATCCTCCTCCACCGCCCGGCGCAAAGCTTCCTCGCCCCAGGGATACCAGTTCACAGGATTATGTGCGTGTTGGAGAAGGTAAGGACTTGTTTCGTGTATCAGGTGGTTGGGCATGGATAAAATATTGAATTCCCAATGTTCAATGTCCACGGGTCAGTTCCCGGATCCTATAAGTCATTTACCTCTCAGACCGTTGGAAATTGCCCATTGGACATTCAAAATTGCTTCCTTATTTCTTCGGGGCTATCGTCGACAAAAGATATTGGTCCAGGGCTGCAACCATGCTTGGTTTTTGGGGAGATGGAACTTTAATATCTAGTTTGAGGCCCGCTTCTTCCACAGCTTTTGAGGTATTGCTGCCGAAGGCTCCGATAACGGTTCCGTTCTGGCGGAAGCCGGGGCAGTTATCGTAAAGGCTTTTTACGCCGCTGGGAGTAAAGAAACAGATCACATCAAATTCGTTCCCGGTAACTACTTCCTTGATATCGTTGCTGATGGTGCGGTACATAAATCCAAGCTGGTACTCGCACTTGTTCGTTTTGAGCCAGTTAACAATTTCATTATCCTGCTGGTTCTCGCTGCACACATAAAGAAATTTTTCATTCTCCTTGTGTTTGTTGATCACATCAAACATGCTCTTATTGGTACCATCGGCACCATAGAACACTTTGCGTTTGCGGTATAATATAAATTTCTGGAGATAAAGGGCAACTGCTTCTGTAATGCAGAAGTACTTGGTATCCTGGCCGATCGTAACTTTCATCTCTTCACACATCCTGAAAAAATGATCGATGGCATTGCGGCTGGTAAACATTACCGCCGAGTAATACATGATATCGATCTTTTGCTTGCGGAAATCCCTTGCCGGAATACCTTCGAGCTTGATAAAAGGATGGAAGAAAAGTTCCACACTGTATTTCCTCTCCAAATCAAAATAGGGAGATTTAACACTCTCCGGACGGGGTTGGGAAATCAGGATCCTTTTTGCTGCCTTAACGGAGGCTGAACTTTTTGACCCGCTTTTTGCCATGCTACGACTGATCTAATTTTGTGCAAAATTAAAAACTTCCGGCCATATAATTGATTAATACCTTATACATCAATATAAGCGGAAGCACTTCTACGGCACAAAGGTACAGGAAAAAATGCAAGGCATTCACTTTCAGTTTATTCCGGATGGCGGTAAAGGAAACCAGGTACCGGTACAGGAAAAGTGCGCCGATCAGGGTAAAGGATATGGTAAGGGATACCTGGATGACCGACAGGGGCGAAAAAGAAAGTATCAGCAGGAACGGTATCAGTGCCACCCCCATCACTTTATTTACCATGAACACAATAAAGGTATAAGATCCTGCCGCTTCCTTTGCATTGAACACCCAGCCGGAAAAAAGCAGGAACAGGTATTTGCCCAGGTATACAAGGGCCAGCATTATCGCACAGGCCGGTGCCAGCACCCAAAATGAAAGGGTGGTGAAATCCCGGTACTGTATCCATAAAGCTATATACAAACCCATACTTATAAAATACAGCAAATTGATAAGCAGGGAAGCGAAATTATCCTGCAGTAACTGCTCCCTCGCCTGCTTTTGGCGTAATGAGCTCCGGAAAAAAAGCGCAAACAGGTTCCTGAAATATTTCGGGAAAGCGGCACGGGTAAATGCCAGCAAAAACACAATGGCAGTCATCAGGTAAAAAAGATCGTCTTTGGATTCCTGCGAATGGTAATCCATCAGCATAAATACCGCCTCTGCATGAACGGGCAGCCAGTGCTGGGGTTCGTACTTGCGATAACTGCTGGTATCTGTATGAACCAGCGGGAATTTAGACTGGATCGCCTGGCGGATAGAATCGGAAACAGTAAGGCTATCCTGTACCCGTTCCATTCCTGCTGTATCTGGAAGGGTTGCGTGATCGCTGTCTGTTGAAACCATCCGTTTTACAACCATGGGTTTCACCGGTGCTGTGCGGGTGGTTTCGGCTTGCGGCAGTTCAGCTTTTGCAGATGAATCTACCTGGCACAGGCAGGGGCCCAGCCCGGTAAAAATAAAAAGTATCAACAGCGATAGCTTCAAAACGGTGATTTGCTGCAAAACTATCGAAATGCTTTGAAGATTATGCGTTGGGATTTATCTGCTTACTTTTGAAGTGATGGCTGGAATTTATATACATATCCCGTTTTGCAAAAAAGCCTGTCACTACTGTGATTTTCATTTTTCAACCTCCACCAGGTTACTGCCGGAAATGGTGGCCGCTATTCTGGCTGAAATAACACTGCAACAAACTTACCTGGAGGAGCCGGTACAAACCATTTATTTCGGTGGGGGTACTCCGTCGCTGCTGGCTATACAAGACATCAAGGCTATTCTCTTGCACATTAAAGAAACTTTTACCGTATCCCCTGGTGCAGAGATCACATTGGAAACCAATCCCGATGATATTTCTGTTGATAAAGCGTTTGCCTGGAAGGAACTGGGCATAAACCGACTTAGTATCGGCATACAGTCGTTCTGTGAAGAAGATCTTCGCTGGATGAACCGGGCGCATAGTGCCACACAGGCTACCGACTGCATACGCATCGTACAGGAAGCGGGCTTTGATAATCTTACGATCGACCTGATCTACGGCACCCCTTATCTCACCGATGAAAACTGGAAATATAATTTTGAGCTGGCCTCATCTTTTTCTATTCCGCATCTTTCCTGCTATGCGCTCACAGTAGAACCCAACACTGCCCTGGCCAAAATGATCAGTACCCACCGATCGGAGAATGTGGACCCGGATAAACAGGCCCGGCATTTTTCGTTGCTCATGGGCTGGGCCGCCTGCGCAGGTTTTGAACAGTACGAAATCTCCAATTTTGCAAAACCCGGGTTTCGCAGTAAGCATAACAGTGCTTACTGGCAGGGGAAACCTTACCTGGGTATCGGCCCCTCGGCGCATTCCTTTAACGGAACCAGTCGCCAATGGAACCTGGCAAACAATTCGCTGTATATCAAGGGTATCACTTTGGGACAAGTTCCTTTTGAAATGGAAACACTTACAGCAACCCAGCAGCTGAATGAATATATAATGACAGGGTTACGAACAACAGAAGGTATCTCAACGGAAAAAATAAAGAATGTTTGGGGTGATGATATGATGGAAAAAATAAGCATCTCCGCAAAGGATCCTGTAAAAGAGGGTAATCTGCTACATAAGGATGGATGGATCAGGCTGACAGCAAAAGGTAAATTTCTGGCCGATGGAATTGCTTCGCGATTATTTGTAATTTGATGCGATCGGGCCGTTAATGCTTTGGAAAAATTCGCTTGAAAAGAGATATGCCCATTACTACCCCGATCATGAGGAGAACCATTGTGGGGCTGGCTATGGTAAATGAGAATGGCATAGCACTAAGGTACGCTGTTTTCTACAAAAGAAAACCTTCTATTTTCTTAAAACCTTCACTGGCGGGCAGGTGCTCCCAAAGGATAGAATAGATGGTTTCGGCAATCGGCATATCGGCTTTGGCCAACTGGTTGATCTGACGGATACATTTGGCCGCATTATACCCCTCCGCCACCATGTTTAACTCCAACTGGGCGGTTCTTACGGAATATCCTTTACCGATCATATTTCCGAAGGTTCGGTTACGGCTATATAAAGAATAGCAGGTTACCAGCAGGTCGCCCAAATACACAGAAGCTGCATAATTAGCAGCAGTTTTGTTACCGGTACCGGTATTTTCATCCAGTTTTCTCAAAAAATGCACCATTTCGTTGGCACTGTTGGCAATATATACACTTAAGAAATTATCACCATATTCAAGTCCATGGGTAATGCCGGCACCAACCGCATAAATATTTTTTAAAACGGCGGCATACTGAACACCCAGCACATCTGTATTAACAACCGTATTCAGGTATTCGGTTTGAAAATAAGAAGCCAGCCGGGTAGTCATCACCTCATCCAACCCTGAAAAAGTAAGATAGGAAAGCTTTTCAGAAGCCACTTCCTCCGCATGGCAGGGACCGAGTACCGTAAAATAATCGCTCAACGGCACGCCGAATTTTTCTCCCAGGTATTGGTTCAACAACTGGTTGCCCGATGGGAGAATACCTTTAACCGCCGAAATGATTTTCTTCCCCTTCCATACATCGGCTGGCAGCTCATTAAAAGATTCCTCCACATAAGCCGAAGGAACCGCAATTACCAACACCTCGGCGCGCGACAGAACCGAAAGCAGATCGTTGCTCAATATCAATTGTGACTGATCAAAGTAAACGGCACTCAGGTAATGGGGGTTATGTCTCCTCTTTTGCATGTGCCCGATGGTGCCGCTGTTACGAATCCACCAGTGAATGGTATTACCGTTATCTGTAAGAATTTTGGCCAACGCTGTTGCCCAACTGCCGCTACCGATAATACCTATCTGCATGGTGTAATGTTTTAGGGAGGCAAAGTTAGGGGATATGTGCAGGTTGACCTACCGGGATTGCCTGCCCCGACATTGGCCGACTACCACTCTGTGATAGGTATTTTCCAGATTTCGCTGCCCGGAATTTACAGCATACCAGACCGATACGGGAACCCGTAAAATGTAAAATAAGTGATAGAATATTTTCAGGAATTAGCGAGAGTGGTTATATTTATTAGGCTTTTTCTCCCCCAACGTTATTTCGAATAAGGATTTATTGGATGTTGATTGCTATGCGTCTGGTTGAAATGTGCTAAGCGGTAACCAAATAAAAAAGCCCCTGTTAAGTACAAGGGCAAAAACTATTTGAGGCAAGCCTCACTACGGAATAAAATCCTTATTGTGATTTGCTTCAAAACAAAAATAAACAAATAATTATTAAAATGAAAAGAGTTTTAGGATTAGATATTGGCACCAATTCTATAGGTGCCGCATTGCTAAACATACCCGAAAAGTTCGAAAATTACGGCAAAGATGGAAGTATTGTATGGGCAGGCAGTAGAATTATTCCCACTGATGGTGATTATTTGAAAAAATACGAGGAAGGGCAAAGTTCCGGGGTAGAAACAAAAGCTGCTGCAAGAAGGTCAAAACGAGGTGCAAGAAGATTAAAACACCGTTATAAACTTAGAAGGACAAGGTTGATTAAAGTTTTGAAAGCACTAGGCTGGATAGATGAGAACTTTCCCTTAGACGATCCCAAATTATTCAAGAATAAAACAAAAAATGATAGCAGTTACAAATTCTCAATAAGTAGCTATTTGCCATTTTCTGAGGAAACAATTACTGAGTTTAAAACAGAAATGGGGATTATAAACAAAAAAAGATTTGATAAAAAAAAGAACAAAGAAGTCGACTATTTACTACCCGAAGATTGGGTTATCTATTATTTAAGAAAAAAAGCCCTTACTCAAAGAATAGAAATACCTGAATTGGTTCGTATTATTTATATGATGAATCAACGGAGAGGTTTTAAAAGCAGCAGAAAAGACTTGAAAGGATCAAATGTCTTGACATACAAAGAATTTATAGAGAGAAAGGAAAGAAAAGACTATGGTGAAAACGGTATTGAAACACAATTTGCATCTATCACAAAAATAAAATCTGTAACTTTTAAAGAAGAGAAAGATGCCCAGAAAGGAAATAAGATAAATGTCTACACAATTATTGCAGAAGATTCTCGTATAGAAAGCTGGGAGGAAAAACGGAAAAAGCAACCTGACTGGGAAGGCAAAGAAGTTACTTTTTTAGTCATTCAAAAGATTGATAAGAATGGCAAACTCTCCCAAAACAAACCCCAAATACCCGAAGAAGATAATTGGTCCCTCTGTACTACCGCTTTAGATGAAAAAATAAATGAGCAAACTTACCCAGGAAAATATTTCTTTGATGAATTAAAAAAAGCATTTCATGAAAATAGAAATTTTAAAATACGTCAATATCCAGTTTATCGCTGGAGATATAAAAAAGAATTAGAAGACATTTGGAAGAAGCAGTGTGAGTTAAACCCGGAAGTTCAAAAAATAAATTCAGACAAAAATCTGTTACTAAAGCTCGCAGAAATACTATATCCTACACAAGCCAAATATAGCATGCCAAAGCTGGCAGAACTTAGAAATAGCGATTTAATAACCATTATTAGTAATGATATAGTTTACTATCAAAGAGAACTGAAGTCACAGAAGAACTCTATCAGCGAATGTCGATATGAAAAGCGCAGAGGAATTGATGGAGAAATCTATGGACTAAAGTGCATTCCCCGCTCGTCCCCAATATTTCAGGAATTCAGGATATGGCAGGATATACATAACATCCGCATACTATTGAAAGAATTAAAAGAAGAGGGGAAAACATATTTGGATGTTGATATGACCCAAAATATCATAAATGAGCCTATAAAGGAAAAACTATTTGAACTATTTAACTCCAAATTATCAGTTAGTGAAAAAAATATTTTAGAACTAATAAAAGAAAACAGTCCAAATAATAATATTTTCATAGACATTGACAAGAACAGTAAAGAAGGGAAAAATAATTCACATCGAATAAACCTCTATTCTAATAGAAATGAATTAAAAGGCAACGAAACATTGAATCGCTATAGATTATTATTTAAAAAAGCTGAATTCGATGGCGAAGATATCTTGGGCGATACTCATAAGTTACAAAAGCTATGGCATATAGATTACTCAATAACTTCTTCCGATGAAGAAACATCAAGGAAAGGTATTACAACAGCTCTCAATAATTTTATAGAGGATAAGCCAAATAAAAACAAAGTAATTCAACTATTTTGCAAGCTGCCCGAACTAAAAAAGGAATACGGTTCTTATTCTGCAATGGCAATTAAAAAAATGCTGCCAATAATGCGCTGTGGCAGATACTGGAAAGAAACTGATATTTTAGAAAATTTGAAAGAAAGAGCCGGACAAATATCAGAGCGCCTATCTGATATTAACTATAACACTAGAAGAATTTCAGAAATAGCCGATGATGATATTCAGAAACAAGTACTAAAAAGCTTTATAGGAAAAAATAACTTAACAAAAGAACTTGGTACATACCAAGCCTGTTATCTGATCTATGACAGACACTCGGAAAAAATTACACCTGTAATTAATTCAATTGAGGATTTTGGAAGTTTTATACAAAAAGAGATACCAACCAATAGCCTTCGTAATCCTATAGTAGAAAAAGCTGTAAGAGAAACGATGTTCCTAGTTCGTGACATTTGGAAGAAATATGGAATAATTAATGAAATACATATTGAGATTGGAAGAGACTTAAAAAAAAATACAGAAGAACGAAAGAGAATAACAGAAATACAAAAAAATAACTTCGATGAAAAGCAACGTATTAAGCAGTTGCTTTACGAATTATTAAATGAGGGTTTCGACCAATATATAGATACGGAAAATTCTACGCCAACTAACTGGGAAACAGAGATTGAATCAAACAAGGAATTTGAAGTTAAACCTAATCCAGAAAACCCTGGCGATATCGATAAATTTAAAATTTGGAAAAGCTTATCGAAAGCTACTGATGTTGATTGGGAGAAGAAAGTAAAAGATGAGAAAATACCTACAGAGAGTCAGGTTAAGAAATATGTTCTATGGCTTAGTCAGAATTGCCGATCACCATATACGGGAAAGATCATTCCATTAAGTAAACTATTCGACATAACCCAATACGAAATTGAGCATATCATACCACGCCGAAAATTAAAAAATGATAGTACTAGTAATCTTGTAATAGCAGAATGGGGGGTAAATAAAGCAAAGGGAAGTGAGCTTGCTGCGAGTTTCATTTCTCAAAGTAATGGAAAATGCTTCTACGGCGACAAAGAATATCGACTATTGACTTATGCTGAATATGATGCTTATTGTAAAGAAACTTTCAGATTTCAACAATCTAAAAGAAAAAATCTTTTAGCTATAGACGTTCCGGAAGATTTTGTCGAAAGGCAACTAAATGACACCCGCTATATTGGGAAAAAACTTTCCCAGTTACTTTCACCGGTTGCAAAAAATAAGGATGGAAGCCTAAATGAAAATGGAATATTATTTACTATTGGCAATATTACTTCTGAATTAAAGAATAATTGGGGCCTGAGTGCAATTTGGAAGGAAATTATCCGCCCAAGATTTGAAAGGCTGGAAAAAATAACTGGAAGGCAATTTATCTTTCCCGATGAAAATGATTCAACTAAGTATCATTTTGATCTTAGGGAGAATCCGAAGTTAGAATTAAAGAGAATTGACCATCGTCATCACGCCCTTGATGCGTTAATTATTGCTGCCACTACACGAGAACACATCCGTTATCTGAACACATTGAACGCCTCAGACACAGACGATGAATTTAAAAAATACCGGTTAACTCTCGTGAAAGGTAAAATAAGAGACTTTAAACAACCCTGGGATGGTTTTACCAAGGAGTGTAAAAAAGTGCTTGAAGAAACAATTGTAACTTTCAAGAGTAGTAGTAATATTATTTCTAAACCAAATAATAAGTATTTACATGGATTTAATGAAAATGGTAAGCCGATTAAGTGTGAACAAAAAGACACTCCTCGTTGGATGGCCGTTCGCAAATCTATGTTTAAATTACCTCAAGGAGTAATTTACTTGAAAGAAATAGAAGAAGAAAAAAACATATTAAAAGCAATAGAAATACACATTGATAGAATGTCGGTGCAGAATACTGCTGCAATGGGATTAGCTGCTTATGTATATGATCAAGAGGCCAGGAAAATTATCAAGGATTTAATCGAAAGAATAGGAATAAGTACTAAGGAAAAAGATGTTCTGATAAGTGAAATAAAAAAGTATTTACAGAAGAACAAGTTAACCGATTTTGCAGGTAAACAATATAATTCTATTAAGATTGCCAAATTTCACGAATACGCAACAAAACGGGTAAAATTAGACAAAACTTTCGACCGTAAAAAGATTGACAAAATCCCTTATGCGAAAATCGGAAAATCAATTCTTGCAAATTTACTCTATAAACATTTAGATAGCATTGAGTATGGAGGTAAGCCGGAGTTAGCTTTTTCAGGCGAAGGGCTCGAATCTTTAGCTAAGAAAGTAGGCAAGCCTGTTACAAAAGTAACTATCGCTGAAAAGAAAGATAGTAGCAGTAAACTCGGAAAACAATATGTTGAAGTTGATGCCGGCGCCATTGCCTATTTTATAATGTACGAGCACCAATTAACTAAAGTACGGGAAGGATTTGCTTCTATTGCTACACACAAAGCAATAGAAAGATTAAATGACAAAACTAAAAAAGGAATTGCAGATCAAAAAGAAGGCTATGATTTAATAATACTTTCGCCTGGTGATTTGGTTTATGTACCAACACTAATTGAGAGAGAAAAAATTAAACAAAGTTTATCTTTAGAAGAAGCAATAGCATGGAAAAATATTAATCATCTATCTAAAGGTATATACAGGATGATTAAAGCCACAGATTCAGAATGCCATTTCGTTCCATACCAATGTGTAAACAATAAGCCAATTATAGAAAATGAATTTGGAGCAAACAATTGCTCTGAAAAAGCCTGGGATGGGCTAATAATATATAAAGAGAATAATAAAGGAAAGCTAACAAGGACAGATAGTGGAACAAGAATAAAAGATTTTTGCATAAAATTAAAAGTCGATCGCCTAGGCAACATTTCCCCCTTTCACTTTTGATAATTTGTAAACTACAAAAAAGCAATTTTGTTGTTGATTAAACGCACCCTCTACTTCGGCAACCCCGCCTACCTTAAAACCCAAAACGAGCAATTGGTTTTTGAGGCAACAGAGAGTGGGGAAACCAAACAGGTGCCTATAGAGGATATAGGGGTATTGATTATAGACCATCAGCAGATAACCATTACCCAGGCATTGATAGCCAAATTGCTGGCCAATAATGTAGCTTTTGTAACCTGCGATAATAGCCACCACCCTACTGGTTTACTCTTAAACCTGGATGGCAATACTTTGCAAAGTGCCAAATTCTCGGCGCAGGTAGAAGCATCTGCCCCGCTTAAAAAACAACTATGGCAGCAAACGGTAAGTGCTAAAATAGATAACCAGGCGGCCATACTGGAATGGCTTAGGGTGCCGGTTACCAATATGAGAAACTGGAGCAAAGAAGTAAAAAGCGGCGATATTGAGAACCATGAAGCTACCGCCGCCGCTTATTACTGGAAAAACCTGTTCCCCGATTTCCTGGCATTTAGGCGGGAGCGGTACGGCCCTCCACCCAATAACCTGCTCAATTATGGGTATGCAATTTTAAGAGCCGTAGTGGCCAGAAACCTGGTAGCCAGTGGTTTATTGCCTACCCTCGGTATTTTTCATAAAAACCAGTACAATGCCTATTGCCTGGCTGACGATATTATGGAGCCCTACAGGCCCTTTGTTGACCGTGTGGTATGGGATATTGTGCGAATGAATGGGAATTACCTGGAACTATCGTCCAAAATGAAACAGCAGCTACTGGCTATTCCTGCCATGGATGTAAAAATCAGGGGGGAAAAGAGTCCATTAATGGTAGCAGTGCAAAAAACAACCGCCAGCCTGGCTAAGTGCTTTGAGGGAAAATTGCGTAAAATAGACTATCCGGAATTTGTAAAACTGCCATGAGCCGGCATTACCATACACGCTTAAATGCCTACCGGATTATGTGGGTACTTGTACTGTTTGACCTGCCAACCGATACCAAGAAAGAAAGGAAAGCTTATGCCGATTTCCGGAAAAAGCTGCTGCATGATGGGTTCCAGATGTTCCAATTCAGCATTTATATGCGTCATTGCCCCAGCCGGGAAAATGCGGATGTGCATATCAAAAGGGTAAAAAACTTCCTGCCGGTAAAGGGTCATGTGGGCATTTTCCAGTTTACCGATAAGCAGTTTGGTATGGTAGAACTGTTTTACGGAAAATCTCCCACCAACACCACCCCGCCCGTTCAGCAACTCGAGATGTTTTAGAAAAACGTCATCAGGCAGGTTAAAAAAGTAAAATAGGATAAAAAAATCGGTCGTAAGAACCTGAATTTTTATCCTATTTTTTGGCCCAAACACTTACCAGATAAGGCTTTCAGCAAAATCTGTTGTGTAAGAACTAAGGTACGATAGAATTTGAAAGCAAATCACAACACAGCATTGCTTGAATGGCTTTTTCCAAAAGTTGTGTAAGAACTAAGGTACGATAGAATTTGAAAGCAAATCACAACCAAAGCCAAGTTTAAAGGAGATGCCACATAGTTGTGTAAGAACTAAGGTACGATAGAATTTGAAAGCAAATCACAACCTGTTGATCCTGGCATATTACAGCCTGATTGTTGTGTAAGAACTAAGGTACGATAGAATTTGAAAGCAAATCACAACTTAATGCAAGACAATCCAGTCGACTAACTCGTTGTGTAAGAACTAAGGTACGATAGAATTTGAAAGCAAAATCACTCGAACCACACGGATATCATGGTATTAAATTTCCAGCTGAAAGTCCTGGTCGCCGTGACCGGGATCGCCAGTTATTATTCTATTTTCTGATATTTTCCTGACAGTTGCTGCCGTTATACCCATCTTTTTTAGCTGCCCACCCAGAATTGTCTTCTTTGACACAATATTCTTTCCAACTCCGATCAATTTCCCGTCTCTAAATTCTGCAAGTAACCGGGGAAACTTTTGATCAGCGGTATTCAAAATATAGCATTTATTAAAAAGTGGAATTGCCCCGCTTACATTCTCAGTATTTAGCCGAAAGTTTTCTTCAACTTGATCCTGGTCAATATACAGCCCCCCGGTTTTATACCTCATATTCACTCGTCTGATTGAGTGGGTTACTTCCGGCAGCATGATTTGGTACATTGTCATGATATATCCGCAAGATTTGATACGTGTAAGTGTGTTTTGAAATCCGTCTGAATTAAATGGGGTTTCTACAACCAAGTTACCGCGCTTGTTGATCGGTTCAATCACAGCATCTAAGATTACAGGCCCATGGTTCACATTAGAGGTTTGGTACTTCAACTGCAGCTCTCGGATAATGTTATCCGGAATAATGATACTGAAACCGGCCTCCTGAAGCCTGGGCCGATTAGCTTCGATAAGGGTAGTTTTGCCCGAAGCATTCGGGCCTGTAATAAGGATGAACTGGGGAGCCCTACTCATTCGCAATAGTTAGGAACAAGTTTTTCTATGTCAGAATACGTGCCTGATTCAAATCCCTCAAATGTTACATATACCGTTTTACCATTCTTGGTTTCTTTCCTCCAGATATTTTTCTCGGAATCAATACAGGTATAGAAAGGAAGACCTTTAGCAAAAAAATCTGCTCTTTTACTTCTATGCGCTGCGTCTAAAAGCGGCAGGCTATCGATAATAGCTTCATGAAGGGCGTCTTTGCTTTTAATAGCGGTTTTCATGGCACAAATCTAAGCCATTTCTCCATAACATCAGGCTTGTGGCATTGGACCATTTGGCCGACCCTGGGGCCTGAATTTCCGGCCCGGCCGAAAAACGCATTTTTAAGCTCAATAAGCGTTTTTCAAGGTTGTCGAAATCCCTTCGCGATTCGCGGCTTCGGACTTCCAATAGACGTTAACAGCCTGAATCAATTGCTTTCTGGCGGCAGCAAGGAACAGACGGACTATTCCCTTTTAGTCTTTCTTCTTCTCTTCAAATAATTTATCCTTGGCTACAACACTTACCAGGCTGCCATCTTTCAGCGTTTTGCTTACAACAGAATAAGGGCCGGTAATTACTTCATCGCCGGCTTTCAGGCCGCTTACAATCTCGATATAGTTAAGATCCTGTATAGCGGTTTTTACCTTTACTTTCTTCACTTTGCTGTCTTTCTGCAATACAAATACCACTTCTTCAATATCATCATCGCTGCTGGTTGATTTAACTTCGGCTTGATCTTTCGGCTTTTCTTCTTTTTTATCAGACGGTGCTTTATCATTCTTTTTATCGCGGGTAGTTACAGCATTCAACGGAACCGACAACACGTTTATTTTTGTTCTGGTTTGTATGTCAGCGCTGGCACTCATACCGGGACGGAAAGGAAATCCTTTTGTGCTTACGATCAGATCTGAATAGCTGGAAGGCAGTAAACGGATATGTACTTTATAATTGGTTACTTCAGTGCTGCTGGTTCCGGTTAACGATGCGCCCGTATTAGGATTGGCTATCTTATACACCACTCCTTTGAATTTGCGGTTGGTGTAAGCATCCACTTCCACAATAGCTGTATCGCCCAGTTTCACTTTGGGAATATCGTTCTCACCCACGTCTACCCTTACTTCAATACTACGCATATCGGCAACACGCATCATTTCGGTTCCTACGTTGAAGCTGTTACCGGCCACACGTTCACCTTTCTTAACATTCATCAGGCTGATCATGCCGTCCATCGGGGAAGTGATAACGGTACGCGACAAGTCCTTATCCGCTTTGGAGAGTTGAGCCTGCGCGCTTTGAATAGAAGCTTCGCTGCTTTTCAATCCTTCTTTTGCCGCATTATAGCTTGCCTGTGCCGTAAGATAGTTTTGTTCTGCCGTTTCAAACTCAGAACGGGATATCACTTTATCGGCTAACAGCTTTTTCTGCCTGTCGAAAATAACTTTGGCATTGTCCAGCTGTGCTTTCAGGCCCGCCATGCTGGCCGTAGAATTGGATAACTGCGCTTTACTTTGATTAACACCTGCAACCACCTGATCACGCTGGGTAAGGTAAATATCAGCGTAAATTCTTGCAAGGATCTGTCCGCGTCTTACACTATCCCCTTCATTCACGTTCAGCTCCACGATCTCACCACTGATATCAGGGCTTACTTTCACTTCTATTTCCGGGTACACTTTTCCGCTGGCATTCACCGTTTCAATGATGGTACGCTCGGCAACTTTTTCAGCAGATACTTTTACGCCTTCTTCTTTGCCTAACATGCCATTCTTTTTCAGAACGATTACGGTTCCTATCACAACAACCAATCCAATAATGATCCAAAGCAGTTTCTTATTCATAATGCAGGTTTGTGTTTTTTATCAGCAGCGGTATGTTTTGAGGCTGCGTATGCTGTTTTATAATTTTAATCCGTTGCCTTTATAGAACTCCAGCAATTTCATCTTGAACACATAATCATACTGGTTGGTTAACTGCAACAATTTTGCCCTTAACAGGTTATTCTGGATCGTTAACAGGTCCAGCGAAGTTAACAGGCCGATATCATATCTTTTGGTAGCAAAATCGTATGCTTTTTGCGCGCTTTCCACACTTTTCTTACCCGCGTTAAACTTCTGCAGTGCTGTTACCGCATTGGTATAAGCCGCATAGATATCCTGTTTCAGCTTAACATCATCCGCATTCTTCTGTAACTGAACCGCCTGAAGCTGAAGCTTGGCCTGGCGGTAAGCAGTGCGCCCCTGGTGCCCGTTAAAGATGGGTACACTAAGGCTCAGACCAATGTTCTGGCCAAAGTTATTATCCAACTGGCTGCCATATCCATCAAATATTTGTCCAAAACTCCGTGTCGCCTGCGTCAGTTTAAATACAGGTGCCTGTACGGCATAATTGGTACCTCCCACATTAACAACCGATTCAGCACCGGTAATGGGTGCATAGCCTCCAAACGTGGCCCCGCTGACATACTTAAAGGAATTTGAAAAGTTGGTAGACAGGTTTGCACCCAGGGAAAGTGTTGGGTACATGGTAGCTTTATTCACCAATACATTTTTTTCAGCAGACTGAATCCTTAATGAATCTGCTTTCTGTAAGGGCTGGTTCTGCATGGCCAGGCTGTAAACCAGGGCCGGTTGTAATTCTCCAAAGCTTTCCACCGGAATCTTATCAACCGGCGGGGTTACCACATTAAAGGGAATAGCGGGATCCAGGTTCAGCAGACCGCGCATATTCAGCAGGTTCTGCTGGTCGGTAGCGATGGCTGTATAATAGTTGCTGCTATCCGTTCCCAGTTGCGCTTCCACCTCGGCCAGGCTCAGTTCAGGCAATACGCCCGCGTCTACTCTTTTACGGGTAATATCAAGCTGTGCCTGGCTTTGGGCTATCTGTACCTTGGTAATTTCTATTTGTTCTTTGGAAGATAATATCTGGAGGTAGTAGGTAGCAACGGTAAATGAGATGTCGTTTGCCACTTTCGCCACATCGGCCAGTGCAGCCCTCGCACTGAATACAGCGGCCTGCTCGGCATACTTCAGCCGGCCCTGGTTGTATAACTGCATTCCGCCATTCAACGCGAAATTCTGGTAAAGGAACTGTGAGGTAGCGAATGTATTGGTAGTAGGATCAATGGAACGTCCGAAACGCAGGCCACCGGAGGCCTGTCCATTCAGGGTTGGGTAGAGGTTATAACGTGCCTGGTCGGCCTGTAAAGCGGCGATCCGGGCCTGTACATCAGCCTGTTTGATGGAGATATTATGCGCAACGGCATATTCTATACAGGCACGCAGATCCCAGGCATCAGGCATCTGCTGGGCACGGCTCCCGATCAGCATCGTGCAGCCCAAAAGGGTAAGAAATAGCTTCATATCTAACAAAAATAATGGTTTCCGCAGCAGTTTGTTAAAAACTTAGACAGGCGGAAACTAATGACATTAAACGTTGAAATTGTGTTATGAAAGGTTTTTAATGCTGTTGAACGCGTTTTCCAGGTCGGAAATCAGGTATCCGGCATCCTCCAAACCCACGTATAAACGGAGCGAACGGTGCGCATCATTTTGACTATCAAAGTCTTCCGGTCTCATTCCGGCACATTTGGGAATGATAAGCGATTCATGACCGCCCCAGCTTACCGCCATCAGGATATGCTGCAAAGACTCGCAGAAAATCTCGATGGTGCGACATTGTTCGGCCCGGATCATAAAGGTTATCAACCCGCAGGCTCCACTCATTTGTTTTTTTGCCAGTTCATATTGGGGAAATCCGGGGTCCAGGGGGAAGATAACTTTATCTATACGCGGGTGGCTTTTGAGGAAACGGATCAGATCCACGGTGGTGCGTGAGATTCTTTCGAGCCGGGTGGGCAATGTCCGCAGGCCTCTTATCAGCAGCCAGGCGTTGAATGGCTGAATACCTGAGCCAATCGTATTGTACTCGCTGTTAAAAATCCTTTCCATCATTTCGCGTTTACCACTTAGCACACCTGCAACTGTATCGCTATGGCCGGAGATATATTTTGTAGCCGACTGTAACACGAGGTCGATACCCATTTGTACCGGTCGCTGGTAGATGGGAGAACAATAACTATTGTCGCATACCGTAACGATCCCATGCTGTTGGGCCAGTTTTGCTACGGCTTCCAGGTCTTGCAGGTCAAAGAACCAGCTATTGGGCGATTCCAGGTAAATAAGGGTGGTAGCAGGTTGCAGCGCTGCTTCGAAATTTTTTATATCGCTGCCATCTACATAGGTTACACTTACCCCGAACCTTGGCAGGATAATATCAAACATTTTCCTCGCCCATCCGTAGGGTTCCTTAACGCTTATAATATGGTCACCCGCTTTAACATTGGCCAGCACGGCTGCGAAAATAGCGGCGGCCCCGCTGTTAAACACGAGGCAATCCTCTGCGCCGTCCAGGGCGGCCAGTTTTTTACGTAGTATCTCCACCGTGGGGTTAAGCCCCCTGCTATACAGCCAGGTACTGTATTCATTTTCAAATGAACTGCGCAGGTCGGCTACTTTTGCAAAAGCAAAATTGCTGGTCTGCACAATCGGGGGTGAAACGGCTCTGAAGTATTCGTCCCTGTCTTCCGCCAGTTCGTTCAGTATATAGGAAATATCCATCTCATTGTTCATCTGTTGCTAAAGGTTTTACGGGTGCTGGCTTTTTAAAAATAAAGTAAATGATCATAAATCCTACCAGTACACCGGTACCTACCACTGCCGAAACCGGGGTCTGTATCGCGATACTGATACCTACAAACAGGTAAGCCGCCATAAATATAAGCGGCAGCACAGGATATAATTTCATTTTATAAATACCGGTATTATCCAGGTGCCGGGTACGCTTACGCAATACAAAAATAGTGGCACTGGAAGCCACCATGCCAAAACAATCCAGGAAAATGGTAAAGTTGAGGATCTTATCAAAGGTTTGCGCAAAGAACAATATTACGATGCACAGTGCGGCAAAAACGGTAAGGGAAACGGTTAATACTTCATTCTTTGGATTCTGTTTTGAGAATGCCTTGGGTAAAACCCCTTCGCTGCTCATGGCATACATTACCCTCGGATTACTTAATAGCAAAGCGTTCACATAAGCCAGTACGCCAAAGAATAAAAAGAAGGAAAAGATATCTGCCCCGGTTTTTCCAAATGTTTTGTTGATAACCACATAAGCTATCTCACGTTCATCTTTCATATTGGCAAAACCGACAATGGTATAGTAACTAAGGTTAACCAGGAGGTACAGTCCGATAATAATGGCGATACCGATAAAAATCCCGCGGGGTATATTCCTGGCAGGGGTCTCCACTTCGTTCCCGAAATTGATGGTTTGCTGGTACCCCCCATACGTAAATGAAACGGCGATCAAACTAACCCCCAGGCTTTGTATCCAGTTCATGGAAGGTGCGGCTGATACCGGCGTAACGTTTGCGGCAACAGAACCAACATCATGATGCGGGAAGAATAAGGCAACGATCAATACGAGGATCATGCTGATCTTTATCAGCATCAGTATATTCTGCGCACGGGAACTCATACGAAGACCCCTGAGATTAATAATATAGAAAATAAAGATGGCAACACAACTGATTAACGCTTTGTGAATATCTGTCCACGCAACAGCAGGAAACAATTTGGTAATATACCCGGTACCGATCAGTGCCACTCCACTCAGGCTAGCAGCATTACTTACCAGGATGATACAATTAATGGCAAAAGCAATGCTGGGATGATAGGCATAGGAAAATATCTTATAATATCCACCCGTAACAGGATAGCGGCTTCCGATCTCCGCATAGGTAAGTGCCCCGCATAAAGCAAAAAAGCCGCCCAGTATCCAGGCCGAAAAATAAACAGCAGGTTCAATGGCATTCTTAGCACTGGTGGCTGCTGTACGAAATATTCCCATTCCGATCACCAGCCCCACAACGATCATGGTGAAGCTGAAAAGATTCAGTTTTTGTTTTGATTGCATGGGATTAAATGTAATACATTTGCCGCGTATTTGGTTCCCGCCCTGCGGGATTAAAAGGGAAGTCCGGTGCAAAACCGGCGCTATCCCCGTAGCTGTAAGCTCTCGTGAACCTCACGATTTTTCTGAACCTTAACCACTGTTCCGCAAGCGGAATGGGAAGGTGTTCGGGAATGAGCAAAGCCAGAAGACCTGCCCGATACAAGTAATCATTCACGGCTTTCGGGTGAAAAGCATGGAATGTAAAAGGCTGCTGCAGCGGCCATTTATATTTCTCGGTTTTTTTATTTCCTGGAAGCTCATTGTTCAAATCAAAACAAACTAACAATGAGCCAGAAAAACATCACGCTCCTCGCCGCTTTATGTATCAGCGGCATCGCATTCGGGCAAAAAGACACACTCAGCGGCAAAGTGCTGGATGAAGTTGTGGTAACTGCCAACAAATTAGAACAAAAACAAAGTACCACGGGCAAGGTAATCACCGTGATCACAAAGGAACAGATTGAAAAAAGTACCGGTAAAACGGTGGCCCAGCTACTGAACGAGCAGGCCGGTATTACCGTAAACGGTTCTCTGAACAATGCCGGCAATGTACAAACCATTTTTATGCGCGGTGGTGCAGCCGGTCGTACCCTGGTACTGATGGATGGAATTCCCGTTAACGACCCATCACAGATCAGCCAGGATTTCGACCTGAACTTTTTCTCTATTACGGATGTGGAACGGATAGAGGTCTGCAAGGGCGCGCAGTCGACCTTATACGGAAGTGATGCCATCGCCGGTGTTATCAACATTATTACTACTAAGAAAAATGTTACCCGCCCTTTCAATGGTAAAGCTACACTTACGGGCGGAAACCTGGGTACTTACAAGGCGAACCTGCAACTATATGGTAAAGCGGGTAAGTTGCACTATACCACCCGCTACGCCAAACTAAAAACAGATGGGTTTTCCGCAGCCTATGATAGCACGGGTACAAAAAACTTTGATAAAGATGGATACAACGGCGATATCGCCAATGCGGCATTCCGTTATGAAGCTTCCAAAAAGCTGTTGCTTAAAGCGTTTACGCAGTACAGTCAATACAAGGCTGATATCGACGCAGGGGCATTCAGCGACAAAACCAATTACTTTATTAAGAACCACAATTTTACTACCGGTACGGGTTTTGTTTTGAAAGAAAAAAAGTTTGCTCTCACCGGCAATTACCAGTTCAGCAGGATGCACCGTAATTATGATGATAACGCATCGGCTGGAGCACCTGTTTTTTCCATGAACGACTATGATGCCGTAACCCATTACGCCGAGCTGTACACATCTGTGGGCCTGGGCAGTGGATTTACATGGTTAGCGGGTGGCGACTACCGGTATGGTTCCATGAACAACCAGTATCGTTCGGTTAGTTCTTTTGGTCCGTACAACAGCAGCTTTAACGATACTTCCATGCACCAGCAATCGGTGTACACATCTGTGAATTATGCGGGTAAGCAACTTAGTTTCGAACTGGGCGGTAGGCTGAACTGGCATTCGCGCTATGGCAGCAATTCAACATTTACCATCAATCCCGGTTACCGTATTGATGAGCATTACAGGATATTCGGAAGTATCGCAACAGGTTTTAAAGCACCTTCGCTGTACCAGTTGTATTCCGGTAGCGGTAATATTGACCTGAAACCTGAAAAAGCCACCAACTATGAAATAGGGTTACAGCATAGCTATGGAAAATTCAGCGACAGGATCGTGTTCTTTTACAGGAATATCGACGATGGCATAGATTATAATTCCATTACGTTTAAATATTTCAATTACGTAAACCAGAAAACCAGGGGTATTGAGTATGAAGCCAGTTTTCAACCGGTAAAAGACCTGGTACTGACCGGCAATTATACTTTGATAACGACCCAGGAAACCACACAAAGCCGTGTAAATTTTAAAGATACGGTCTACAACTATGCTTTAAGAAGGCCTACTCACAGCATCAATGTTAACGCGGGGTACCAGCTAACTAAGCATATTTATGCCAGTGTAAGCGGCAAATACGTAAGCAGCCGCAGCGATGTAGGTGCCTACAAAAGGCAGGACGTTTTACTGGACGACTATTTCATCATGGGAGGATATGCCGAATATAAACCCAGTGATATGCTAAAGGTATTCTTTGATATCCAGAACCTCACTGGCAGAAAGTTTTATGACCTGCGGGGATATAACAGTATACCTGCCATGTATAATATCGGTGTGACAGTGAATTGGTAGGATTGCGGATTTCGGATTGCGAATTGCGGATTAGGGATTAGGATTAGGGATTAGGATTAGGAAGTATAGTAACCAAACAATACAATATACAATTCATCATCCGCTAATTCGTAATCCGCAATTCGCAATCCGCAATCCTCAATTCGCTAATTTTGCTTATGCACATATATCTTATCCGTCATACCACTCCTGCCGTTGAAAAAGGAACCTGCTATGGTCAGACCGACCTCGATGTAACCGACACATTTGACACTGAGGTAGCCGGCATTTTGCCTCATATTCCAGACGCTATTGAAATAGTGTACAGCAGCCCGTTGCAGCGTTGTAAGAAGCTGGCTCATGCGCTTTTTCCTGCCAGGGAAATCATTACGGATGGCAACCTGATGGAACTGAATTGCGGCAGCTGGGAAATGCAGTTATGGAATGACATTCCGAAAGCCGAGATCGCTCCGTGGCAGGAAGATTTTGTGAATGTGATAGTTCCGGGTGGTGAAAGCTATGTACAGTTGCATGACAGGGTGATCAATTGCTTTGAAAACATACGCAAAGAGGGTAAAACAGCAGTTATTGTAGCCCATGGCGGCGTACTCAGGAGTATTGTGGCCCACCTGACCCAAACCCCGCTAAAGGAATCGTTCGATCTGTTCAGCTTCAACTACGGTTGCGTTGTAAAATTAAATGTTGAAAGCGACCCGGTAACACATGAATTGCTGTACAATGTATCGCAGGGGGGAAAGGAATGGCATAGGCCAACTGTATTTTAATTTGAAAATGTGTGAATTTGAAAATTTGAAAATTGACGGCAGCTTGGTGACAATGATCTTTAAAATACGTAGATTTACTGTATTTGGTGGGTCTTCAATATCGAATTTTCAAATTAACAAGGCTTTACAGTAATCGGGATACTATAATTTTCAAATTACCACATTTTCAAATTTTCAAATTACCTATGGACTTCCGCATAGACCAACTCCTCACCGTAACCTTCACGTTGTTTGCGGTGATAGATATTGTTGGCTCGGTTCCTTTGCTGATTTCTCTGAAGGAGAAAATGGGTGGTATACGCAGTTTGCAGGCTACCGTTGTATCGGGGGCCCTGATGATCCTTTTCCTTTTTGTGGGTAAACCTTTCCTGGGAATACTGGGGCTGGATATCCACTCATTCGCGGTAGGTGGTTCTGTGGTGATATTCCTGCTGGGACTGGAAATGGTACTGGGGCATGAAATATTTAAAGGGAATACGGATGCGAAATCGGGTACTGTGGTTCCCATCGCATTTCCCATCATCGCGGGAAGCGGAACCCTTACCACGATCATGTCGCTGAAAGCCAATTTTGAAGAGATGTATATCCTTACCGGGATCCTCATCAATCTCGCTGTGGTGTACATTGTATTACGATCGCTTAAACTGATTGAAAGGATATTGGGGCCGGCGGGATTGCTGGCGGTACGTAAGTTTTTTGGCGTGATACTATTGGCAATAGCCGTTAAGTTGTTTAGCAGTAATATCAGTTTATTTGGGAAATGATAGTCTTTTTCAGAACCATATTGACAAAGCATTTTGAGATGCTGGTGTGGGTAAGCACTATCATTTTGTTGTTTTTTATGGGGGATAGAGACGGGGACCGCTCACTTTGTCTTTTTCGCTTTGTGGGCATCAGTTGGTGTCCCGGATGTGGTATCGGGCATGCCATGCGGGAGGCTTTGCACTTATCTTTCTCCCGTTCTTTTCAATACCATCCATTGGGAATTCCGGCACTTATCATTATATTTATGAGGATCAAACAATTATTGTTTCCACCAAAACTAACGTAATGAAACCCAGCCTCATTAATCTTGTTCCCGCAATTGAGGGAGAAGAGCTTGTTTACCTGCAATCGCTCACCCAGGAACTTCCACCGGAGAAGCTGCTGGATTTTATCACCCTGTATAATGGCAAACGCCGGAAATCAGATGAAGTACTGATCGGTTGCGTACTCGGTTTTGTATTGCTGGGCGGAATTCAACGGTTTATGGTTAAACAAACCGGTATGGGATTATTATTTCTTTTTACCGGTGGTCTTTGCCTCATAGGAACCATTGTGGATACGATCAATCACAAACAACTTACTTTCGAATTCAACCAGAAGATGGCCCGCGAATGTATGGCCATGATGTATTCGTATACTTAGCAAAACCCGAATTGCCCGGAAATCACATTTACCGACAACCCAATTCTTGTAATTCGTTTTAATCCGTGTAATCCCGCTTATATTCTGTGGGGGTTTGCCCCGTAAATCTTTTAAACACGGTTGCGAAGTATTGCGGGTGCTGAAACCCGGTTTCATACGCAACGGATGCGATAGTTGTTTTCTTTTTCTGTAATTGTTGCCTGGCCCATTTAATCTTAGCCCGTAAAATATGATCGAGGGGGGTAGAACCGGTCTCTTCCTTACACCAGGCTTTAAACCGGGATAACGACAAACCCGTTAGCTCCGCCAGTTCTCGCAGTGTGATGGGTTCATCGATATGATCGTGAATATATCGGTTCATCCGCTCAAGTCGATCTGTTTTCTGTGTATTCACCTTGCTGGTTGAACAGTGAATTACATTCAGCAGAAAATCGGCCACCTGTTGCTGCATAGCAATCCGGTTAATCAGTTGCTTTCTGCCCGCATAAAGGCTGAATACTTTGTCAAGGGTGATCTTCATCTGCCGGTTGCCTTTAAAATGGCGTGGCAGGCTTACCAATTGTTTTCGCCATTCCCGCGCAAGCTGCTTTTCAAAATGCAGAAAGGGCTGGCTTTTTCTACGTTCATCAATATGCAGAATCATCCAGTATAGCTCCCCTTTTTCCTCGCCGTATACCCCGGTCCCATGCCATTCCCCCGGATAGGTAATAAATATATCGCCTCCCTTTATCGTATAATACTCTCCATTCACTTCATACAACTGTTCGCCTTTACTGCAAAAGCAAATCTCCATCATCTGCCGGTGCGTATGGGAAGGCAACTGCTTACGCGCATGGGTATAGTGGTACTTTCCCAGTACCGACACATCCTTCCACCCCATCTTTCGAAGGTCGATAATGGTTCGTTCACGGGTAGATGAAATATCAAGTTTAGTGATACCGGCCATGTATAAAATAGTACTGCAATATGATATTGAAATATTTACTAAAATTACCGCTGTACTTTTAATTGCACCAATTTTATTATTGTATGAATCCTATTACGCAGGCCCAGGCGCGATTTTTTACAGAAAAAGGATACCTGGTAGTTGAGAACATGCTAACAGAGGAGGAAATAAGCTATTATCGAAATATTTACCAGCAATTCCTGGATAATCTTATCGATACGGGCAAGTTTCGCTCTGACCTGGGTGGCTTTATGGAAACCGGGAGTGGGGTATCCAAAGAAAGGATCACGCAGATTATGCTCCCATCCCGTTTATTGCCGGCCTTGTTAACAAAAACGCTTCATACCAAAACCCTGGCCATCGCCAAACAACTGCTTGGCGATGATATGGAGTTAGACTTTGATATGCTGATTGATAAAGCTCCTCATACCAACACACCCACTCCCTGGCACCAGGATTCATCTTACTGGATCAATATGCCCGATACCCGTGCGGCCAGTTGCTGGGTTGCCCTTGACGATAGTTACAAAGACAATGGCTGTATGTGGTATGTAGAGGGCTCACACCTGCTGCCCATTCGCAGGCACTGGCCCGCCGGAAAAGGCGGTGGTGCCCTTGAATGCGAAGCCAGTGAATGGGAAGGAATACCCGTAGAAGTGAAAGCCGGTTCCTGTATCTGGCACCATGGTGCTACCCTGCATTATAGCAGGGGCAACAGCACGGATATGCGCCGGCGGGCCTTTATTACCAACTTCCGCCCTAAAGCGATGATAGCGTATGAAAGGGAAAGAGGTTTCGACCATACCGGTGAAAGAGAAGTAAAAAATGAAGTGGCAAAGGACTAAATTTTACAGATGGACTACATTAGCAGGATGATAGCAGCGCAACAAAAAAAAACCACCGGCTCAGGGTTGATCATTTGCCTGATGCTATGGTGCCTGTTAATACCCGCTGTCGCTGCCAGGTCGCAACCCATCTATCCCAAAAAAGAATATGCAAAAGTTCTTATCCCCTTAGCAGACGCGCTACTGAAAAGACAGATGACCGATGCCAGGGATATAAACTTTGGCGGCATTTTCTGCGCATATGATAAAGTATGGCACACACGGGCCGCAGAAGCGGTGTATCCCTTTTACGTTTCATACGCCCTTACAAACAATCCGAAATATCTGACGGCTGTAAAAATAGCAGCCGCCTGGCTCATCAGGCAACAGCAACCCAATGGCAGCTGGAAAGAAACGCCGGAAGAATGGACAGGCACTACCACAGACCAGTTACTGATGCTGCTGCTTACGTATGAGAATATTTCGGGCCTGCTTACGGAAAAAGAGAATGGCGACTGGAAAATGTCTATGATCAATGCCGCCAACTACCTGAACACGGTAATGCGGCCGGAATTTGCCAGTATAAATTATGTAGCTACCTCAACAGCAACACTGGCCAAGGCCGGACTGGTTCTGCAAAACAGGGCCTATATAGACAAAGCAAAAATCCTTGCGCAACGTATTATTTCAAAAATAGATGATGATGGATTCCTGAACGGCGAAGGCGGAAAAAGCCATGGCAACAAGATGGGCGTTGACCTGGGGTATAATATGGAAATGTCTTTATGGGGCCTGGGCCTGTATGCAAAACTTACAAAAGATACCCTGGTAAATAATGCGGTAAAAAAATCGCTGGCAACACATCTTCCTTTTATCTACCCCGATGGAACGCTTGATGGTTCGTGGGGTATCCGCTCCAATAAATGGACCGGCTATGGTGGCGCAACCTCTGACGGCTGCCAGGTATTATTCTCCTTATTTGCCGATGAAGATCCGCAGTATGCCAATGCTTCGCTACGCAATCTCCATTTTCTTGAAAAAAACATAACGGGGGATTTGATTGGGTTTGGCCTGCAGCACAATGAATTATTTGATACCCCACCTTGTATTTATCCCAGCTTTACCAAAGCAAAGAATATCGCGATGGCGTATTCTTTTGAAACAAAACAGAGCCGTCCATTTTCTACAATACCATCCGACAAGCCGGGTATGCGCTTTTTTTCAACAGTAGATGTTGTGACAATACGTACAAGAAATTTCATGGCCACGATTACCGGCTACCGTTATAAGGATCAGGCCGCGGGGGCCAACGGAAAATATATGTTTCGCCCCAGCGGAGGCGCGCTCAGTCATTTATGGATGAAGGGACCGGGGTTTTTGCAGGCTTCCAGTCCAACCATTTATACCCGCCCCGAACCCATGAGCTTCCCGGAGGCACCGGGAGTTATGTGTTTAACGCCCCGCCTTGAATACACCGATACAGCCGGGTATTTTACCAACCTGTTTGAGTTTGATAGCCATATGTCCACCGCAATAAAACCCAACAACCAGTATACTGTAACAGCAACAGGTGAACTGAAGGATAAACTATGGTTAACCGGGGGGGTGGGGTACCGGTTGGAGTATGTACTGGCTGATGATTTTATAGAGAAAACGGTGCGTCTCACTTATCATGATGCCTGGCCGGTGATAAGTATTATAGAACCCTTTATCCATTTCAAGGGAACCGGCTTTGAGCGGAAAGATGAGAAAACAGTGCTGATAACAACTGCTGGAAGGAAACTTGAATTCAGGTTGATATCAGGCAATGCCAAAATTACCCTGGGTGTTAATGCAGATAAATACTGGTCGCCGTACCCTGCCTTACGGGCTTATCCCATTGTACTGGAAGTGCAGCCGAACAGAGAGGGTTTGCAAGAAACGGTGCGCTATAGGTTGCGGGTAATAAATTAATGGTGGCCTCGCCAGGAATCGAACCTGGATCTGGAGCTTCGGAAACTCTTATACTATCCATTGTACTACGAGGCCTTCCTTCGCTGAAGCTTCGGAAGGCAATGCCCTCTTCGCTGAAGCCTGGGAAGGCGATACCCCCTCACAGCTTCATGTAAAGAGTGCAAATGTAATAGAAGAACTTTATTGGGGCTTCATTTTTTCAAACAAATCATCGGTGTCGGCTTTTTTACATAATTCGGTTCCATGGTTCATCGTTGCCGAAGTACCTGCGGCAACACCATATCTCAGTACCGCTTCCCAATCCCAATGGTTCAGCAGTGCCATCACCATCCCCGCCACCATACTATCTCCGGCACCTACCGTGCTGTTCACTTCTACCGCTGGCGGCGCAACCTGAACATCCTTATCGGCGGTAACTAAAATGGCACCCTTCTTTCCCATCGATATCACCATTACTTCGCAACCTCCGCTATTAATGATGCTTTTTGCAGCGGATACAACCTCATCGCCAGTGAGGGTCTTTTTGCCGTATAAAGTACCCAGTTCCTCAAGATTGGGCTTTATCATAAATAATCCTTCTTTCACGGCGTGTTGTAAAGCTTCTCCGGATGTATCAACTATGAGCTTCGCGTTCTTTTTCTTTGCGATCGATGCCAGTCTGCCAAAAAAATCATCCGGTACGCCGGGTGGAAGACTGCCGCTCGCTACGATATAGTCCATTTTTTCCTGTGTTGCTATACAGTCAAGTGCCTGCTGCCATTCTGATCCGTTTATTGACGGACCTTCCATACCGAAGCGGTATTGCTGGTTCGATTGGGTATCCACTACTATAAAATTCTCCCTGGTATCTCCTGCAATGGGTAGTGCCACAGAAACCACGCCTTCTTCCGCAAGAATTTTTTCAAATTGCTTACCGGTAAATCCGCCCGATAGATAAACCGCCTTGCTGCTGCCACCGAGTTTATGCAAGGCGCGCGATACATTTACGCCACCGCCACCCGCTTCAATTTTGGTATTCCGGCAGCGAAGCTTTTTTTCCGGTACCAGTTCCGGCACTTCTATGCTCTTATCCAGAGCGGGGTTGAGCGTTAGCGTAATGATCTTCTGCATATGCTTAATTTACTTACCAGTGTAATAATTCATGCAGGGCAGCCGGCAAGAAAACCCGTGCCGGAACGCTGCGCATGATCTGAAAGTCTTCGTAAAGGTTGGACGCATTATCCAGAAACCGGAATACCCTGCCAGCCGGGTTATGGCGAAAGATTGCGGAGAATATTTCAGCCCCTTTCATCTTTTCATGATGTAATACGTTTAGCAGCACACTATCATACAAATGGAACTTTCTTTGCCGGAACGAACGACCCGCGAAGTTTTCATTTCCGCTCTTCAGTTTGCTTACGATATCCATGGTTCGTTGCTGGATAAAACTGAATGCGTACCCGCTGCTTCCCTTCACCTGCCCCCCTGCCGTTCCCATATAAACAATCCTTTTATCCTGCATCGGGAAACGATAGTTGGTCATGGGTATCACACCCTGTTCCCGATGTGTAATATCATATTCATCCATTTTCAAAATGTCCTTTATATATGCCTTTAATGTTTTTTCGTACTCATCTGCCGTGAGAAGATGCTCTGTAAACAAAGTATACTCTACCAGGGCGGCGGTTCTGGACACAGGAAGAATATACATAAACTGGGTACCCCTGTCCTGGTTGATCCGGAAATCCATAAAAGTGGCGTTGCCCGGATCAAAGGCTTCGGTGCCTGTTTCTATCAGCCAGCCCATAAAATGCTGTAAAAGATAATAATTGCCGGCAATCGAGGTATCCGGCTGGCCCCTGAATAAAATACTATTGAAAACCCAATCAGCGGTAAATGATTCAACCGCTGTTGTTACTACCACCTTGCCGCCGCGGTTTTTGATTGATGTTACTTCATCCTGTCTCCATTCAATATTGGAACAGCCGGAAGCTGCTTGTTTCACATGATTGTAAAGATCAATGCCTCGGATCATTTTATAAGTAAAGGGTGATATATCAAGGGTGGCTGAAAAGCTGTGTTCATAAAAACCCATTTGCTTCCATTGATGGATCACAAGGGGCTCAAATAAACCTTCTTCTTTTTCCCAGAAACACCAGGTACGGTCGTTGTCGCTTTTTGCCGACCTGTCGAGAATGAGTATGCTTTTGCTGGAAAAGAAAGGTTCCTGTATCATCCGCATCAGGAGGCTCATGCCTGCGCATCCTGCTCCTGTGATGATATAGTCGTAGTGTTTTGACATTTATTGTCCCGCAAGGGGGGCGTAAGGGCGCGGTTGTTAAGTATTTTATCGTCTTGGTTCCCAGTATTTCCTGCCTACCAGCAGCATACCAAAGCTTTCACCGTCTTCTTTATCGAGGTGTTTGTGGTGCATTTTATGTGCGCGGCGGATAGCCCGGATATAGCGGTTACTGGTGCGCGTAAATAAACGGAAGCGCTGGTGTATGATAATTTCATGCACAAGAAAATAGGCGAACCCGTAGGCTGTGATGCCCCAGCCAATGGCAACCACCCAGTAAGCCTGGTTCATACTGCCCAGCATAATACAGAGCCAGCTGGGAATGGCAAAAATGAGGAAGAAAGCATCATTCTTTTCAAAAAAACCTTTCCGCTTGCGGTGATGATCTTCGTGCAGGAACCAAAGGAATCCATGCATTACATAGCGGTGCGTGAGCCAGGTAACTGGCTCCATCATACAAAATGTGGCGATGGCTATTAACACGTACATCATACAATAAACGGATTTCGTAGTGCCATGAAAAATAACAACTGTATGATAAACAAATGTACCGCAAAATGGTTGACCTTCTCAAAAGACAGGCTGCGGAACAAGGTTAATAAAAAAGCACTTATAAAAAACCAGCAGCCGTAGTTATACAGGGGTACAGTTGAATCGGTCCATTGCCAGAAACCCAGTTTCATGGCCACCGGCTCCATTACCCAGTCGAAAAACGTAGCCAGCAGCGCACTGTCGGTTATAAAGGTCAGTGTATGAATCATGGGGGGCATACCTTCCGAACCGTCGAGCCTGCTCATAAACCATTCCTGAAACTGGTGCATGGCACATCCGCTGCAAAATACAATTACGAACCAGTTTACCCCTATCAGCCATGGAACGCCATTCAGTTGGGTTCCCAGTACTTTCCCATACCGGTAAGACCCGAATAGCCGGCCTGTATTAACCCCAATCATTTCAACACCCATGCCTATTACAAAACAAATAAGGAAAAAAAGAAGAAAAACGGAATTCTTGGCGGGCTGGCACCAGGCAACCAGTACCGCCATCAACACAAGATTAAGTGGGGTATTCGCGATAAACCAGTCCCGGTACGGTGTAAACGCAATACCTATCAACCCGCATACATGAAAGAGAATCGCGATAGCGGTGGCAATATTTGTCCGGTTAACAGGCATCCGCAGCGGTTTAATGTGTGGAGGGGTGCTTTTCCATCGCATGGCCAATCAGATTTCCAACAATTTTCGCGCTTTTAAGGCATAGCGGTATCCCGCCGCCCGGGTGTACGCTGCCGCCAACAAAATACAGGTTACGGATAGATCGGAGGAAATTGGGATGCCGTAAAAACGCCGCTGACTTCGTATTGGAACTGGTTCCATAGAGCGATCCCATATAGGTAGCGGTGGCCGCTTCCAGGCTTACCGGGTCGGCTGTTTCTTCCACATCAATCAGGGGCTCGATATCTGTATTCAAAACGCTGTTTATCTTTTTAATCACGGCTGCCCTCGCCTGTTGCCGAAATGTATCCCAGTCCTGGCCATTATTGGCCGGAACATTAATCATCACAAACCAGTTTTCCGCACCTGCCGGTGCCAGCTTTCCCGGCTCCAGCTTGCCGGTGATATTGATATACACCGTTGGGTCGGCATCTATTTTCTTCCTGTTAAAAATATTATCAAACTCAGTTCTGTAATCGCCGGAGAAAAGGATGTTATGCAGTCCCAGTTCCGGGAATTCTTTTTTTATTCCCCAGTAAAAAATAAGCGCGCTGCTGCTTCTTTCCTGCCGGAGCATTTTTTTAGCCTTTCTTTCATCCTTTAACAGGTACTTGTGTGTAAAGTAAGCATCCATATTGCTTACCACGATACCGGCAGGTATGTTCTGGCCGTTCACTACAACGCCTTCTACTTTCCCTTCATGATGAATGATACGCTGGACCGTTGATCCAAAATAGAATTTCACTCCTTTCTTTACCGCAAGTTTGTACAATGCGTTGGCAATACTGATCATGCCTCCCTGCGGGTAGTAACTTCCTTCGTTGTGTTCCAGGTGCGCAATAAGACTCAGTAGCCCGGGTGCCCGGTAGGGATTACTTCCGTTATAAGTGGCATAGCGATTAAACAGCTGAACCGTTTTGGGGTCCTTGAAGTGTTTTGCATTCAGCTGGTGCAGCGAACGGAACAGGTAGGGCCAGCGGGAGGCGATAAGGGCTTTCCAGACAGGAGCTTTTACAAGGGTGCTTTTTTTATGCAATGAAAAATTGAGAAACAGCGTAGCAATGCGATCATACAAGGTAGCTGACTGGTTGAGGTAAGCATGGAGGCTATACTCAGAATCCATTGTCTTTGCGGCTATTTCTCTTGCAAAATCCTCGCGGTTGGCGAAGGCTTTGATAGCAGATCCATCCTGATAAAAATAGTGACAGGAAACCGGGATCGCTGCATACTGGAGGTACTCCGCTATAGGCTCATCGGCTAACGTAAACAGTTCTTCTATATTGAAGGGCTGTGTAAACAAGCTTGGACCTGCATCAAAATGATAGCCTTTGACAGACAGGTCGTGAAGCTTACCGCCCGGAAAACTGTTTTTTTCATATACCATAGTGTCAAACCCCTGAACAGCCAGCCGGATAGCTGTAGCCAGGCCCGCAACGCCTGATCCTATGATAACGGCTTTATTATTCGCATTCATAATTGTGCAAAAGATAAGAGAATTTCTACAAGAAATAGCAGTTAGCTAAGGTGATGGCACCACCAGTCGAGAATCTTTGGAAAAGCTATATGAAACCAGGCGGTAAAAAGTTCCGGCTTTTCTTGTACCATTAATGCCAATTGCTCCATTTTCATGTATTGATAAGCCGCTACTTCAGCGGGATCGGGGTTGATATCCCCGCTGTGGTAGCCAACATATACATGATCAAACTCGTGTTCCGTTAAGCCATTGGCAAAAGAAGATTGATATACAAAATCGAAAACTTTATTGAGTGGTGTTTCGAAGTTTAACTCTTCCTGTAACCGTCGCACAGCCGCATTATCGGTTGTTTCACCCGGTCGTGGATGGCTGCAACAGGCATTGGTCCATAGGCCTGCGCTATGATATTTACTGAGTGCCCTTTGCTGAAGCAGCATTTCACCTTCCTTATTAAAAATGAAAATACTAAATGCCCTGTGCAGCACTCCTTTTTCATGCGCCTCCATTTTTTCCATAGCTCCCTGCGCTATATCATTTTCATCAACCAGGATCACTTGTTCCATGCGTAAAATAAAAAAGTATAAAAATTAAATCAAAGCAGGTTTAACTTAAGCCTGATGCCCGCTTTGGCAAGAATCAATGCTTTACGATACTCGGGAATGCGGATCCTGAATTGCTGGATCTGCTGAGGGGGAAGTTTTTTGATTTTACCGAAAAGGGAAAGATAATACCTGTAAGCCACATAAACGCCAAAACGCGCTTTAGGAGGCAGCTGCCTGATTCCTTCATACGCATTGTCAAAATCCCGCTGGATATCCTCTTCAATAGCCTGTTTATCGGCTGCGGTAAAATTACTGAAGTCACATCCCGGGAAATACATACGTTCGAGCCCCTCATTATCGGCTTTAATATCGCGCAGGAAATTAACTTTCTGAAAAGCCGCACCGAGGCTCCTGGCATAGGGCTTTAATTTTTCATATTCCTGTTTATTCCCTTCACAAAAAACACACAGGCACATCAATCCTACTACTTCGGCACTTCCATAAATATACTCCTCATAACCGGCTTTGTCATATTGCTTTTTCTCCAGGTCAAGCTCCATACTCCGCAAAAATGCAGTAACCAGTTCATCACCTATATTACACTGATGCACGGTTAGCTGAAAACTGTTCAAAATGGGGTTCAGGCTGATGCGCCTTTCAATGGCATCATAGGCTGCTTTTTTAAATTCTTCCAGCAACAGGGCCTTATCAAAAGCGTGAAAAGTATCCACGATCTCATCGGCAAAACGAACAAATCCATAAATATTATAGATGGGTGCCCGCATTTGGCCGGGCAATAACCTGATAGCCGAAGAAAAACTACTGCTGTAGCGTTCAGTAGTTACCCTGCTGCAATCCTGGCTCAGTTCATGAAACAAGGCGATCATTTCTTTAGTATTGAGATTTAGTTATGTTAGTATGGGTTAGCTTCTATTCTCTTTCAACACTTCGCCGGCTACCAGTTCTCCACTGATTAAACTCGGTGGCACACCCGGACCCGGTACGGTTAACTGTCCGGTATAAAACAGGTTCTTTACTTTTTTGCTTTTGCAGGAAGGCTTTAAAATAGCCGTTTGCATCAGTGTATTGGCCAATCCGTAAGCGTTTCCTTTAAACGAATGGTATTCCTTTATAAAATCGCTATGCGCAAAAGATTTTTTATATACAATCGAATCACTGATATTTTGCTCCAGCCTTTCTTCCAGCCTTTTGATGATCTTGTCAAAATAATAGTCCCTTACCGGTTCAGTATCGCCTTCAAGCCCGGCAGCCACCGGAACCAGCAAAAACAGGTTTTCGTGTCCTTCCGGAGCCACGCTGGAATCCGTTACAGACGCGGCGCACATATAGAACAGTGGATCGGTTGGCCATTCTTTTTTCGTATAAATCTGTTCTCCATGCAGGCTGAACGAAGTATCAAAGAACAGGGAATGGTGGGCAATGTTTGTAAGCTTTTTGTTTAACCCCACATAGTACAGCAAACAGCCGGGTGCCATTACCCTGGTGTTCCAGTAATCATCTGAATAACTCCGAAACGCTGCGGGCAATAAAACAGTTTCGATATGATGGTAGTCGGCACCGCCGATCACAACATCCGCGTCATATTCAGTTATGGTACCCTCTTTGGAAGCTGCCAGCACTTTTTTTACGCTTTTATCTTCAATTACCATCCCCGTAACTTCCTGTTCAAACCTGAACATCACACCCAGTTCAACGGCCAGTGAGTGCATGGCTTTTACAATTTCATACATTCCACCCTTGGGGTACCAGGTACCTCCATTGATATCGGCAAAATTCATCAGGCTGTATAATGCCGGCATATGCTGCGGAAGCGCACCCAGGAATAAAACAGGGAATTCCATCAGCTCCACCAATTCGGGGTCTTTAAAGAATTTGCCAACATGAGAGCGCATTGAACTGAAAACATCGAGCCGAAATAGCCCTTTTAAAAGATCTGCATCAATAAACTCCGTAAGCGACCTGCCTGGTTTAAAAACCAGCTTATTCATTCCCACTTCATATTTATAGGCGGCCTCTTTCAGAAAGCTGTCTAATTTTTCGCCGGCCCCTTTCTCAATACTTTCAAACAGGGCTTTTACCGCTTCCGCGCCAGCGGGAATCTCTGTGTACTTTTCCTGCCTGTACACACGATAGGAAGGATCCAGTCTTTGTAAGGTGTAGTAGTCGCTAACAGATTTACCAAACTTGGCAAAGAACTTTTCAAATACCTCTGGCATCCAGTACCAGCTTGGCCCCATGTCGAAAGCAAAGCCCGCCTCTTTCAGCTGGCGGGCGCGGCCACCGGGGCCTGACTGCTTTTCCAGTACTATAACCTGCCAACCTGCTTTAGCCATACATGCCGCTGCAGAGAGACCCGCAAAGCCACTACCAATAATGATAACTTTCTTATTGCCCACTACCGGAAAGTAATTGAATTCGTTTAATACCGGTTCACCTGTGTCTTCAACAATTTTCTTGCAAAGTGAATCCGGCTCTTGATCGTTCCTAAGGGTTCCTTTAGCATATCGGCAATTTCATGATACCGGTATCCATCAAAATACAATAAAAACGGGTTACGGAAAATCTCCGGCAAACCGTATATAGCTTTCTGAACCTCTTTTACATTAATACCTGTAATGGCCTCATTCGCAACAGTACCCTGGTTAAGGTTCATCAGGTACTCGTTGGGTGTATTGTCCAGCACTGTATTCTGCTTGGCTTTCCTGCGGTAATTGTTAATAAAAATATTCCGCATGATAGTATACAGCCAGGCTTTGATATTGGTACCAACATGATACTTATCCTGGTTAGCCAGTGCCCGGTACAGCGTTTCCTGGTAAAGATCCTTGGCAGCTTCATTATCATGGGTAAGGGTAACCGCAAATGGCTTCAGAAACTCCGCATTATTCAATAACATCCGGTTAAACTCTATCGTGGACATATACTATCTGTTTAATATTTCGATACATAAAGTTAAACAAAAAACGCATCCATTTGGTTCGTTTAGCAATTAACTTTCAAATAATTTATTTTATTAATATATAACCTGTTTATATAACGCTTGCTAATACGAATCCCTGTGCGGGTCTTTTTCTGACGCACACAGCTACTTCCTGTTTAACAAATGTTATGCTAGGTATATACGGGGCTCCGGAGACGCCAGTTTGTCTGTTCTGGCCGGAAGGAGCTTAGGCTTCTGTTATAAAAGAAAGCAGATCAGTCAGGGAGCGTTTGAGGATAATGCCAGCCGGCACCTTTTTATGGTACTTCTGGGTAAGAGCACCCGACACGATCAACCGTTTTCCAGGCATTCTTGTGGCAACGCTGGTAATAAACTTCTCCAGACTGAAGTTCTTGGCTACTGAAGTAAGGTGGGTATATAAGAAATCGGGTTTGATAACGGACACCACTGCCTCCACTTCCTTGAGTGGAATATTGGCCCCGATATAGTACACGTTCATGCCGCGGCTTTTTAGCAGGTAATGCAAAAACAGCAATCCCAGTTCATGATACTCGTTCTCGGGCAGAAACAACAGGAAAGAAGAGTGTTGGGGAATCGGGTCTCCCGCATTCTCTATCCCCATGATCAGTTTCTGACGGATGATATTGGTTACCAGGTGCTCCTGCGCGGGATTGATATGATTGGTTAGCCAAAGAATGCCGATACGCTCCAGGAAAGGAAATACGATTTGGAGAATAGCTTTTTCGATACCTTTTTCCCTGATGAAGGCATCCAGCTTTTGTTCGAACACCCTGATCCTGATCTCCACCATACATTGGATCAATTCATTGATCAGGCGCTCCTGCTGGGCCTCTGCCTGTGATAAAGTGAGTATCTTGTCGTTCACCTCCGTTGGCGTCATCCTGTCGATATGCGAGATCTTATACCCGTATTTATTCAACAGCGCGATATTCAATACCGTCTTGAGTTCCACATTGGAGTAGGAACGGATATTGGTAGCGGTTCTTTGTGGGTTTAAAAACGAATAACGCTGTTCCCAGATGCGGATCGTATGGGCTTTAATACCAGACAGGTTTTCCAGGTCCTTGATCGTGAATACGTTCATATCGGGTGTAACAAACTAATGGTTCTTTTGTTCAAATACAGCTAAGCAGGGCTGCCCGAAAACGGATTTTGTTATGCTATTTTACTTTTCGCAGATACTCGCCATACCCGCTTTTGGCATATTTGTCGGCCAGCAGGAGTAACTGTTCCCTGTTGATATATCCCATCCTGTACGCCACTTCTTCAATACAACCGATCTTCTGGCTCTGTCGCTTCTCAATGACCCTTACAAACTCGGAGGCATCACTCAACGAATCGAATGTGCCAGTATCCAGCCATGCGGTTCCACGGTTCATGATGCCTACCTGCAGGGTTCCTTTTTTGAGGTACTCACGGTTAACATCTGTTATTTCATATTCGCCGCGCGGTGATGGCTCTATATTCTTAGCAATTTCAATTACGCTGTTATCGTAAAAATATAAACCCGGTACGGCATAATTCGATTTAGGCACCGGCGGCTTTTCCTCTATCGATACAGCCCGTTGATTCTTGTCGAACTCAACCACACCATACCTTTCCGGGTCATTTACTTCATAGGCAAATACCGCTGCACCGGTCAGGTCATTAAATGACTGAACCAGTTTACTAAAGCCGGCGCCATAAAAAATGTTATCCCCCAGTATCAGTGCCACTTTATCTTTCCCCACAAATGCTTCCCCGATTACAAAAGCCTGCGCCAGGCCATTGGGTACCTGTTGTACGGCATAGGTAAACCGGCAACCCAGGTCCGACCCATCTCCCAGCAAGCGCTGGAACTGGGCAGAATCTTCGGGCGTGGTAATGAGCAATATCTCGTGGATACCCGCCAGCATCAGCACAGAAAGCGGGTAATAGATCATGGGCTTATCGTAAATCGGCATCAGCTGTTTGCTGATTCCTTTTGTTATCGGGTATAACCGGGTGCCAGATCCCCCTGCGAGTATAATGCCTTTCATGATCAGAATTTTAAACTACTTTCTACTCGCTTTAACTGTAACAGTACAGTGTCTTTTTCAGATAATAATAATTCCGAGCTATCTATTTTCCAATCGATACCCAACTGGGGATCATTGTAGATAATTCCTCCTTCCGAAGGCTTGTGATAGAAATTATCGCATTTATAAAAAAACACGGCCATCTCGCTCAGCACCACAAATCCATGTGCAAATCCGCGGGGTACAAAAAATTGCGTACGGCTCTCAGCAGACAATTCTACCGCTACGTGCTGACCATACGTGGGAGATGATCTCCGCAGGTCAACCGCCACGTCAAGAACCCTTCCTTCCAATACCCTTACCAGTTTGGCCTGCGCATATTCTCCGTGTTGAAAATGCAGGCCTCGCAAAACCCCTTTTTGAGAGCGCGACTGGTTATCCTGAACGAAGTTGATATCCAAACCAGTTTTGGTAAAGAATGTATTACGGTTAAAACTCTCAAAAAAATACCCCCTGTCGTCACCCAACACCGTATCGTGTATAATAAAACACCCCTCGAGTTTTGTCTTCTCTACTTCCATATATTACCGGTTGGCATACATTGACTGATAATAATTCTGATAGGCTCCACTGGTTACATTGTTCAGCCAGGTAGTATTGGCCAGGAACCAGTCGATGGTTTCACTAAGGCCCTGCTCAAAAGTTACGCTGGGCTTCCAGTCGAGCTCTCTGGCTATTTTACTGGCGTCAATTGCGTAACGCCTGTCATGCCCGGGCCGGTCTTTCACATAAGTAATCAGCTTCTCACTATGCCCTGCTTCGCGGCCCAGCTTTTCATCCATCAATTTACATAACAGCTTTACCAGGTCAATATTCCGCCATTCATTAAAACCGCCGATATTATAAGTGTCGCCTTCTTTTCCTTTGTGAAAAACAGTGTCGATGGCCAGCGCATGGTCTTTTACATATAGCCAGTCGCGTGTATATAAACCATCCCCATATACCGGCAATGGCTTTTCCTGTATGATATTATGAATAAAAAGCGGGATCAGTTTTTCAGGAAAATGGTAGGGGCCGTAATTATTGGAGCAATTGGAAACAATGGTTTCCATGTGGTAGGTTTCATGATAGGCCCTCACAAAATGATCTGAAGCTGCTTTGCTGGCAGAATAGGGCGAGTTGGGATCATAAGCCGTTGTTTCTGTAAAAAGGCCGGTATCACCCAGGCTGCCATATACTTCATCAGTCGAGATATGATAAAACCGGTGCCCTTCATAGTTACCACTCCATTTCTTACGCGCGGTATTTAACAGGTTTACCGTGCCGATAATATTTGTATATACGAAATCGAGCGGTGAAACAATGGAACGGTCAACATGCGACTCTGCTGCCAGGTGTATTACATCCGTAATAGCATATTTTTCAAAAACCTCTTCCAGTTTATCCGCCTCTAAAATGTTAACTTTTACAAACTGGTAATTGGGTGAGGTTTCGATATCAGCCAGGTTTTCGAGGTTGCCTGCATAGGTCAGGCAATCGAGGTTGACGATATTATAAAACGGGTATTTATTTACAAAAAGTCTCACAACATGAGATCCAATAAACCCTGCGCCACCTGTAATCAGAATATTCTTAACCATATAATAAAATGTATCCTTTAAGCGCGTAAAAGTAACAATAAAACCCAAGTTCCTTATCTTCAGCCCAGAAAATACAGCCATGAACCAGCGTTATTATTCCTTAGATGTTTTCCGGGGTGCCACCGTTGCCCTGATGATACTGGTGAATAATCCCGGCAGTTGGGCTCATATTTTCGGGCCGCTGGAACACGCTCCCTGGCACGGATGCACCCCTACAGACCTTGTTTTCCCTTTTTTCCTTTTTGCCGTTGGGAATGCCATGGCGTTTGTAATGCCCCGGTTTGAACAGGCCGGACCATCTGCTTTTTGGAAAAAAGTGCTCAAAAGAACTTTGCTGATTTATGCTATTGGATTGTTTCTTAACTGGAGCCCGTTTGTAAGATGGGACGGAGAAAATCTTGCCTGGAAGCTGTGGCAGAATGTGAGAATATTTGGTGTTTTACAACGGATAGCACTGTGTTATTTCTTCGCTTCCGTAATTGTATTCTATGCCAAAACAAAAGGTGCTTTTGTTATTAGTGGGATATTACTTCTATTGTACTGGTGTATCTGCCTTATATCAGGTACGCCAGGTGATCCTTACAGCCTTGCCGGATGGTTTGGTACCCCCGTTGATCTTAACCTGTTAGGTGTAACGCATATTTATAAAGGCGAAGGTGTTCCTTTTGATCCGGAAGGACCCTCCAGTACCATGCCCGCCGTTGTACAGGTGATATTCGGGTTCTTTGTAGGTCAATATATACAACAGAAAGGCAAAACCTATGAAATGCTTTCTCATCTTTTTGTAGCGGGCCTTGTATTGCTTTTTACCGGTTATTGCTGGGATATGGTATTCCCGATCAATAAAAAGATATGGACCAGCAGTTATGTACTGTACACAACCGGGTTGGCTATCATGGTCCTGGGAACACTTATCTACCTGATTGAATTCAAGGAAGCAAAAGGTGCCTGGAGCCGTTTCTTTGATGTTTTTGGAAAAAATCCTTTATTCATCTTTGTATTAAGTGGCTTCCTGCCACGTGTACTTTCCCTGTTCCGCTGGGTGGATCATATTACCCCGGAAGGTAAGACCGTATATACCTCTGCTTTTCCCTGGTTTTACGAACATGTTTGCAAGAATATAGCTACCGATTTGCGCGTAGGATCACTTGTGTATGCTTTGTGTATGATAACCCTTTACTGGCTGATCGTGTATGTGCTGGATAAAAAAAGGATTTACGTAAAAGTCTGAACATCTTTTCTGAACCTTTGTATAATCGCCAAAACGAAACGTCCACAAATTTAAAACGAAACGTCCTAATTTCATGTCCGCTTAAAACTAATTTTAAGGTGGTTTAAATGCCATTTCTACACTTATATTTGCCGTGCCAATCTACACACTTGATAAGCCTCTGCTGGGTCAATCCTCGGCCTATTTCCCTAATAATAGCCCCGGACACCTCAGCAGAGGCATTGTTGTAGATTGGCGTTTACTTCAGTCCGGGGCCTATTTATACAAAAGCCGCTATGAAGCGGCCTTTAGTTCAAAATTAGCTGTGATTACCTCCACTTTTCGTTTCACATACCCACCTCTAGCATTAACGGAGACTCCTTGCTCAACGCTCCACATGTGCCACTTGTTAGCTTTTGTGTGCGCTTGTAGTAACTTGCTTGGATAACTTGACAACATGAACTTACCTTTTAGATTGGCAAGCACCTTCAGAAGGCTCTCAAAGTCTTCTTCCGTATACCCATCGTAATGACCGCAGTTACTGTTATAGTAAGGGGGATCACAATAAAAGAAGCTTTCGGACTGATCTCGGCTTTGAATGATGTACAAAGCATCTGCGCACTCAATCTGGGCATGTTGTAACCGTAAAGCTATCTGCTCAGTGAACTCTTCACGCTTGTTGCTGATCTTTCTTGTTGTTGTGTCGTCTGTCTTGTCATATCCCCAACTGCCGTCGAGCATGCTACTGAAACTCTGTGTACTAAGCACCCAAACCGCCCAAGCCCTACGAACTTCGTCAAATAGTTGCGGCTTGTTGTAAATAATCCATGCGTTATCGTGATCTTCTCTACTGTGGAGAGTTACCCGAACAAGGGAGACGAGATCGTGAAATCTGTTTTTACAAACCCGGTAAAAGTTGATTAGTTCCTTGTTGGTGTCATTAACAACTTCTACCGCGCTGGGCTCCTTTGCGAAGAAAATAGCTGCGCCGCCTAAAAAAGGTTCACAATAGAGCCTGTGATGTGGGATAAACGATATGACTGTCTTGGCTAATTTTTGTTTTCCGCCGTAATAGCTGATCGGTGTTCTAAGATTGATGTGTTTCATAAATTGAGTGGCCTATTCCCCGATTCATGATCAATTAATTTTGCCTTATGATAATTAGCGTATTTTTCGAACCGTCTATTTAAGTGATGCAGATTTTTGAGATTGTTGCAACTGATACAAGTACTGTATGTAAGGCAGTAGAGGGGCTTTCAATACATCTAGATTGTTTCCGGTAAAATCACCATTCTTGCTAGTTTGAAAATAATTGAACGCGTTAGCCATCCATTGCAAATCGACTATTAATACTACTTTTCCTAGCTTAATTTCAGAAAACACTGATTGTAGCCATTCAAAACTGACGGTGGTACTATCTAATTTTATTGCTTTCGCGTTTTTTATTTCTAATGTGTCATGTATACTAGATACCGCTTTGAAAGTGTCAGACTGTTCAGAAGCATTCGATGATAATGTGATAAATGTAGCCACGGCTACGAGAATTTTCTTTTTCATATTTTTTTTGTTAAGTGATTTGACATTATTTAAGTTTAATGGCTGTCCAGGCTAGAGATATGTAAGACCCTGCGGATGTGTTTTGAAGTACGACCGCATTGCCAGACGATGTAACCGTAATATTCGTTCCTCCACCGATAGTGCTTACTAAAATCGTAGACCCTCCACGACAGTATACAAATGCCGTTACGTGCCAATCCGTATTCCCATCGGCAGAAACAGCGTTAACGAGATATACGTCTCCTCCTGAGTCAGCAAAAAATATTGCTTCGGTTCCTGACGGAGGAAGATTCGACGTTGTACCACTTTTTGTTGATATTGTACCGGCAGCGTCGATTTTAAAAAGTCTAGTTGGCGTATAACCAGTATTAGCAGAACCAACAGCTGCTGTATAAAATTGAAATTCGCCATTGTAAAGCTCTACGTGTGATGGCCGATAAGTTGCAGAAGACCTAGTCCAAGAGGAACCTGAAAAGTATGCGCCTGAAGTCCAATATTGAGCTGTTGAAACACCGCTATTACTAAACATAATACCTCCAAAAGGTCCTAATTGTAAGGCCCTGAACGCTGTTCCCCATGAAAGCAATGAACTATTACCAAGAACTACGTTCCCAGTAAAAAAGGCATGACCCGAGTTTGATATGCTAATCGGAGTAGTTGCATCATTTGTATTTTTAAGCCATGAATAATTTGCATCATTTCCCCACTGCCAAGTCTTCCCGGAACCGCCTGTTTTCCATAAAAAACTATTAGCAGAAACATCTCCATTAAATACCCCGCTTTTTGCAATTACAACTGCATTTGCAGGATAGCCAGGACTGTTTGTACCGATGCTCAAAGTGTCAGCACCAAATTGAACCTCCCTACCATAACTATTTAATAAACCGATTCCAATTGATGGGGAGTTATTCGAAAAAGCTAAATAACTATTCCTTATCTCAAGGGGGCTGTAAAATACATTCCGACTTGTCCAAACGTTGTCGGTTATCTTTGACGCATAGTATGCGTCATTGTAGAAAGAACTCACATTTGTTGGCGCGCCTGTTAATTTGCTGTATGCTAACGACGTTATCCACGAAGGATTTGAATAACTCCCTGAAATCATTGCATAACGCCCGTCTGCTGTTGTCTTATCATACGCATCCGTAATACCATAGCCCGATAAGGACGTTGATGGAATTGCATAGTCTGTACCTGGAACCGCTTCAACAATTAAAGAATAACCGCCACTAGCTAAGTTTTGTGTTTTCAACATCTTATTCTTATTAATCGGTGCGAGTAGTTGCGATTGAATTTGGCCTGCTGTAATTGTACCACTGACTAACAAATAGCCAGCATTTGTAATAAAACTGCCATTCATATTCAGCGTACCTGACATTGTACCACCAGATAATTGCAAGTACCTACCATCTGACGCACTCTTAGTATAGACATCAGCTGTTGCGCGGTTAGCAACGTAAGCTTTAATAGCAGCTGCACTTGGGATATCGCGCGATGTTGCACCTGTTAAAGATGTATCGGTAATTACAGATTTTACCCATTTGCCATTGATTCTAATACTGTCATTGGCTATTACTTTCTTTGCCTCAATGTTTGTTGTTTGCGCAGCTATGCAAAGTGAGGATAAAATAGGAATTGCCACTATAACTTTCTTTAGTTTCATATTCATCTTTTAAATATTTTAATGATAGTATCTCCGGCAACACCGCCGAAGTAAATAGTTGTTGCTAACGGGAAGTAAACATCTTTTGCATAGACTGAACTAGACACTATATCATAGGACTCGATAATCTCCTGACCACCTACTGTTGTGCCGACTCTAAAATTGATGTTAGTCGGGGCGATGATCAATAGCTTTTCAAGTAATACTCCTGCTGGCGCATCCCAGTGATCTGTTCCTGCTGCCAAGGTAACAGTTGTATTTAATGAGTCAAGCTGATAGGCATCTGCTTTTGAAGCCAGCGTTGCCGATAGGTTCTGAACTTTACTAATTGGCAACGTATCTTCATCTGGTTTAAACAAGCCGTCAAACACATCAGCGAACTGAGTTGCCAACGGCTTCTTTCCCGTTCCAAACCATGTCTTCCATTGCGCCCTACTTGCCATTTAATTACTGTTTAATTACCCTACAAACCTTATGAAATAGACAACTTTGTACGGATTAAGGTGGCTAATGCCAATTGGCGCATCAACACCAACCTCGTAATCAACCGTACCATCATTAGTTTCATTCCCAGCAACTACATTGCCGATACCACCGGTACCGGAACTCCCCGGTTTGCTAATTATGAACTTTTGTATGTTGTTTTTGGTAACAATGTGTGTACGAGTACCACCGATTTTTCCAATAACATTAAAATCTGTTTCGCCCCCAGTGCCATCAAACACAACAGGTATTTTGCCTTTCCAATCAGCATCCGGAACCGGCTCCCACCCTATAGGTATCTCGGCAGCAGATCGCCCCCAAAACAACCAGCTTCCATATACAGTTGTCTCAGGGCTACCGGGATCAGAATATCCCATTAAAGGCTTGAGCATTTTCTCAATCTTATCAACCCGAGCCAGCAAGCCATTTGCAGGATCGTTCCGCTTGAAATTAGCCCACAGGTAATTCGTAACACCGTCATCACCGAAGGTTGCCCACCTGATCTTCTCAACCGCCTTGTTGTTGCCATCTTCAAATAACAGGTTGTTGGCATCTTCATGTATAATCACTTTGGTGCTGACAGGCCCACCAACAAAGGGTAATACCTCGCCGTTGACAACCACAACGCCGTTAACAGCATTTCCGCCAACTACTTGACACCCACTTAGTATAATAAAATCCCCGCCAAGCAGTGCAGACTTGGCGGCCAAGCTTGCATTGTCTTGCAAAAGATTAAGCACCTCTTGATCAAGGGGGAAGCCCCCAGGTTGGGTAAAATCGTATCTATTCATATTCTGTAAACTTTGTAGCGTTTAGGATCGAGTTTGAACTTGTTTACTTTTGCTCTTAGCTCATACATTTCTTCCAGGGTAATCACGATAGCATTCGGTACCCAAATAATAAAATCTACCCCACTATCGCCATAATCACCACGGGTATGTATGAACTTTGGCAGGAAAAGTGGTTTATCTTCCAACCGCTTATAGATATAATACCTATCTTTTGTCAACCCATCCGATATGTATATTCTACGCTCATCATTATCAAATCTGTCGTTCAGCACATTCTCCAGGCTATAAGTCTGTCCGTTATGCGATAGATCATAAAGGATTTCTGCACGGAACGCTACAAAAACTTCATGTAATTCCCTTATAGGATAAACCAGTGTTTTAACAAAAGCTATAAACACAGGCCTTCGCAGGAAGTCAGGAGTTAGTTGAAGTATAAACTTGTTAAAATCAATATTGAACATACTCCTGATAGTTTATAGTCAAATCCGCATTGTCTACCTGTAAGTACCCTGCATCAGGTATGTAGTGTTCGTTAATCGATTCAAATGCAAAATCGCCATACTTAGCCTGTGCCAGCAGTATTTTCACCTTACTGATGCCACGCACATTTTGCAGGTAATCCACAAGGCTCATTTCAGAGAACTCACCGTTAAATGGTAATACGTTCAGGTAGGCATTAATAGCGTCTTTTACTGGTGATGCGCCCGACCCATCAATGTAACTACCATCGCTTTTAATTACAAGGGGGTTATACCATACAGACAGGTTCAGCTTCAACGAATCAGCAGCCTGCGACTTAACAGTAATCTTTACACCTGCAAACTTGATACGATTCATGTATTCAGTAAATGCAGACTTCTGTGCATCGCTCAATTGCGCCGGGTGATCATCCACCATCTTTGCAACCTTAATCTGAAGCTTTCCATCTATCTCTGTAACAGCAGCATACTTGACTATTTTTGAGGCTGTAACTTCCGCTTCTGTCAGTTCTGCATTATTATACTGGTCGCTGTCATGGGGCAGATTGTACCCGTACTGAAATGCTAAGGCCATTTGTTGATACCATTTGGCTTTGCCCAGTGTTTGTTTTGCCAGCTTATCATCTGTCTCAGTTCTGAATAAATCCCACAGGTTTTCATGCACCCACGTGCAAACTGCTACTGTGTAAAGGAGCAGCCGAAAGACAGCAGTACGGCTGGTACTGTTCAGCGTATCCAGTTCTTCATGACGAGACTTCTCATCCATCATGCTGCCAAATATTGTATCTATCGTTCTTGCCATATCAGCTTACTATAAAGTCTTCTTCAATGTACCAGTAGTCTACACCTTGCAGTGGCATAGGCAACAGGTCTTCAGGTACTGGCGTATTGCTGGCAGGTTTATGTTCGCCCGCAAAAACCTGCGCAATATCAGCATTGGCCACAGGCAGCTTTTTGTATTGCTGTCCTATTATTAGGTCATCCGTTACACTTATCTTATTTAGCACCGCCATCTGAAACAGCGATTCCACACTACCACATTCCTGCATAGCCAAATCAACCAGTGCCTGTTCATCACCTGCCGTTACGATTAACCTGGGTAGTGGCTTGCGTTTATTTACAATTGTTTTATATGCAATCACTGTTTCAGGCACAACTGGCTTTATCAGCTCTTTGCCAAGTACCGGAACGGCATCTATTGCCAGTTCATTTAAAAGAGCGATATCGAATAGTGCAGCTACATTTCCATATTGTTGAACCGCTATGTCCAACAGACTGTCTTCACCGTTTGCTTTAATAGTTAGCTGCATATTCAAAATTGCCGCTGGCTTCATCAAAGCGCAGCTTGTTTATGGTCATCCCATCCTTAATGAACTCTGCACGCACTTCATCAATCATATCCTCTATCTCACTATCGCGCAAAAAAGTTTCCATCCCAACGCCTACATCCGGGTTTTGCTTATACATTCCTTTTTGCGCAACCAGCAGGTGTTCCTGATGTTGCAGGTCGCTGAACCCTATAAGTAGATCACCCCCCGATATCCCTAAGTCGCCAGTTTCATCTATCAGTATATCCTGCATATCAATTCAATTTTATTACAGTCGGGTTAGCAGGTGCAGTAACTGCCGTTGACCCTGCTACCATGCCGCCCAGATATTTCCCATCACCTGTTTTCACATAAGCATCAATGGCGTTAGCGAACCTGTCTGCCAGCAGCTCCCTACGCTCGGCTGGTGTCGTTCCATCTACATTGCTCGCTTCTGCCATTGCTGCCAGCAGGTCTGCTTTTAGTTGTGCTTTATTTAATGCCATTACTTAAATAGTTCTGCGTTCCTGTTTTTAATAGCTTCGACCTGCGCATCTATAGCCTGTAATGCCACAACGTTTGGCGTTACACCGATGGCTACCACCACCTGTTGCAGCTCATGGCTTATCGCCTTAATCTGTTCCAGGGTATCCTCAATGATCAACCTTGCAGTATCATCCCCTTTTTTAATCAGCACACCATCCGTTACTTCAATGCGCATCTCGTCAATCTCACTATACATGGTAACAAACCACTCTTGATCATCCCCCAGCCTCTGTATCAGCACCATGCTTCCCGGCTTGGGGAACACCTTGAAACCAGCCTTGTCCTCAACCGTAGCGCGAAGTCTTACCTCTGTCAGTTCCATTTCATCTGCCACTACATCAGTGGTACAGAGAACTTTGTCCACCTTTTTCACTTCAGCCATCATTACTTCGCTACCCGTTTGAAGCATCTGCTTTAAAGCCGTTTTCAGTTTGGCTGCCTTTTCACTCATTGGATTCGTATATCAATTTCCGGTTTACGCTTACCGCCATTTACGCCGAATGTGGTGGTAACAGTTGCTATATAGTACCTGCCGCCACGATCTTTAAACTGCGGGTCTGTTATCTGTGCTATGTACCCAGGCTCACAGTATGGGAACATCATGGTTTCAAAACTGCCTTTATACCCGGATATCCTCCGCTCTTCAATCAACCTGTCAGCAATGAACTTCAACTGCTCCTTAGTCTTATTGCCTTGTATTGGCGTGGGCTTAATCGTTTCTGTTGCATCCTTATCGCCAAACTCATACTTATGTGTCTTTCCATCAGGGTGTATGTTCACTATCTCCACTTTATAGCGTTGGTCTTGTGCCAGCGTGTACTTCAGGTTATCAACGTTCACGGTGTTGCGGTTGATTGCATACTTTACAGTTTTGAGTTTCAGGCCATAGAGCAACCCGGCATATAGTGTACGCACTCCATTGATGGTGGTAAGGAATGTTGCCAGCAGGTACTTCTCTTTGAGTTCCTGCAATACAGCCAGTCCATTTGCGCCATTGATCATGAAATTCTTTACTTGAAGATTCGGTATATTATCATACAACCTGAACCTTATCTTGTGCTTCTTATACAACTCATCGTTTAGGTAGTTTAGCACCTCACGTACATCATTCTTTGGAAACGACTTTTTCAAAAACAAAGAGCGAAACAAATACATCTCATCTTCCAGTTCCAGTTCAAGCGGCTGCTTGTGATTGATCCGCTTGATGTATCCAGCGAATTCCAGCATGTTCTTATCGTCGTATCCTATCTCTACGTTTAGCCTATCTCCTTCCTTTATTTTATCAATGATTTGTATATCTTCTAAAAGCTCACCATTGCGAACCACCACGCTCAAGGGTATAAGTATTTTGGCAGTCTGAACAATTTGATGAACACTTTTTTTGATCTCTATAATATTCAATCCCCGCAAAGCATACTGATCATTAAATATCACCCTGCACGTTGTACGACCTAGATACATGGCTTACAGTATTTCAAGTTCAAAATGTATATTGCTTTTGCCGTCAATCTGTATCACTTCTATATTCTCGGCTCCCTGCGCATCTAAGTGTGATATTTTGGTGATCAGAAAATTATTTTTTGGTTGCAGATATAATTCGCTTATTGCCGATCTTAACGTAACCGTCTTATTAATTGACCATATATCAGCCATCTGCTTTACGCCATCATAAGGCCATTCGCCATCTTGGCTGATCAGTGTTACGATGATGCTGATATCATACGGGCGCGTGAATACCTTTTCGTAAACCGTACCAACTTCTATGATATCCGTTTCAATGATTCGCTTCTCTCCCGTCATGATGATGATGGCATTCGGCAACTCGACATTATTAATGTACACGGGCATAAACAGATACTGCCCTAAATTTTCATCTGTGTACTTTTTTATCGGCGTACCCTCATTTTCTCCTTTGCCTTTACCCAGCAGCTTCATGCTGCCGAATCCACCCGCAATGGCAGAATCACCCCCGTCAATAGGCTTACCCGGAAATGGGATACCTCTTGGACCATACACTTTACTTAGTATATCAAATACGTTTACCTGCATCAGTTATTTACCAGTTTTGCATCTACACTATTAAGAGCAATCAGCAGTTCTTCTACTACCGCATCGCTAGCCTGCTTAGCACCCAGGCGGGTATCACTTGTATTGATAACCGTTTGGTCTTGCAGCTTATGAATGGTCAGGTTAATGGTTGTAGGCTTCGAACCACCACTGCTGATATTACTTGCCATCTCCGTACCTGTTCCTCCTTTGTTGCCCTTTCCGGGTTTATAATTTTTCAGAGGGCTGTCGTTCTTTGCCTCACCCTGAACCGTAATACCTTCAATGGTTGTAGCCTTCGCACGTTTACCCATCTCCTCCACCGCAGCTTTGGATACCTCCTGCGTGGCATCACCACCACCAAATATTGATTTTATCCATCCCCAGGCTTTTTTAAACCAGCCTACCAACGCCTCAAACTTTGCAACAATCCAATCCCATAGCCCACCCATTGCTTTTTTGAAGCCGGGGAAAATCGTTTCTACCACATCAATCAGGAAGCGAAATGGGTTGTGTTCCCATACCCATGCACCGAATGCTTTTATTGCACCCCAAATTTCATCCCACCAATAAATCAGTGCAGCTACTGCACCAATGGCAGCAACAACAGCTAACACAATCAATCCTATCGGATTTGCATACATGGCAGCATTTAAACCGAGTTGTGCCAGGGTTGCAGCCGTAGTAACAGCTATCCAGCTACCCATACTTATCAGCATAGAGCCTATACCCCTTATCGCACTCATAAGGCTTATCTTTCCAAATACCTGGGTAATGGTGGCAAGGTTCGCCATAACCTGTATACCACTCATACCAATTTGTAAAAATGGAATAAAGCCACCGGTTGCCTGAGTAATACTGATACCAATATCTTTCAACCATGCATTAGCACGTGCCAGCCTTTCATTCCAACTGCTCATAGTTGTATCGGCCATCTGCTGTGCGGTTCCGGCCTTCAGCGTCTGCTGTGTCAATTCATTTATGCGTGATGTATTCTGAACAAGCGCAATACCAGCAGCAACATTCTCTTTCCCAAACAACTGTGTCATGGCAGCGGTATCATTGGCGATAGGTTTAAGCAATGCCAATCGTTCAGCGAATGTTCTTGACTTATCAGCCAGCCCCGCTACGCTAATACCTGCGGCCTGTAGCATAGCAATGGTTTTCGGGCTGTTCATTGCACCCTGACTCATCTCAGCGAGTGCATTGCGAATAGCTACACCACCCTCAGCCCCTTTTTTGCCTGCCTGATCTAGTACTTGTATTGATGCGTTGAGTTCAGCAAACGATACATTGGCAGTCTTAGCCATCATACCGGATGCTTCCAGTGCGCTCTTTATCTGTGGCAGCTCGGCAGAACCTTGCTGTGCGGCGTTACTCATAATATCCATCATGGTTGCCATCGTCTTGCTGGCCTGTATCGGATCATCCATTGATACACCATACTGGTTGAGAGCTGTAGTCAATACCTCAGTAGCCGCTGTTACATCGCCACTCATCTGCTTGCTGAGAACGGCCGCAGAACGGCCCATTGCAGCAAGTGCTTCCGGGGTTTTGGCGATTTGCGGGCCAAGTTGTGATAGGATCAGCTTATAGGCTTCCACTCCCTGTGCCGCATCAATACCGAAGTCTTTGGCGTTTTGCCTGGCACCCTTGCCGATGATGGCAAGTTGATCATTGGTTACCCCTGTGATCGCTTGCAGGTCCTTCATCTGAGAATTAAAAGCCATCCCCGGCCCATTGATATTCGCAAGGTCTTGCGCAAAACCCTGCACAGCCGTACGGATATTATTCAAGTGGAAAGCAGCAGCACCGATCTTACTCAGGGCAGTATTTAGCGTATTGGTACGCCCGGTGGCTTTGTCCATGCCGCCGATGATACCGTCCAGTGCGCTTGCGCTGCCGCCTGTAATTACCCTGATATCAAACTGTACTCCACTCATATAATTAAAAAGCAGCCTTGTTAAAGGGCTGCTTTCTTATTGCTTTTTACCCGCTTCGTCATTGCGGATTAATTCCAAATATGCAATAGCATCAGCCCACTGTTCGTTTGTAAGTTCATCGGGATTAAGCCCTTTGTAGTAATACCGAAGTGTCCAGTTCCAGTATTGCAACGAACCCCTTTGAGCGTTAGATCGGGCGTCCTCTAAAGCTCCGTCAATTCCCCCTCTACCTTCTTGATGATCTTAGCCAGGTGGCCGCTCAGCCCAAAGAAATATTGATCTTCATTGATGATGCATTCATCGCCACCCAGGAAGGTTGTCCGAGCCAGCATTGCATTGCTCTGTATCTGCTTATTGGATATGGCAAGGGCACTGGCGGCTTCTATCTCAGGGCGAGATGGTTTACGGAAATAAGCTTTCTTGCCGTCCTCGGCTTCATATTGAAATACATTTCCGTGCTTCTGTTTCCATTCAGCGATCACTTCTGAGGTTACCTGATCTGCGGGAAGTTTTTGTGTACTCATGGGTTGGGTGTGTTATAGGTTATAAAATAATTATGAAACGTTGTACAGAATGTCAGTGGCAAGGAATGGCAGTTTTATCTGCATATCCGCATCACCCTGCTTGAATGATTTGGTTTGCTTGCTGAACCTCGCGCCGAGTATCTTATCCTTTACCAAATCCAAATCCTTCAGGTAATGAATTTGTATATCAAAGGTGATGTCTGTAACCTTTGCATTGGGGTTGGTCTCCTGCGCCTTTCGGATCATGGCTTCCACTTCACTCTGTCCCAGGGTTAGCGATCCGGTTGGCTTTTCGTTGCCATCCTGTATGCCTTTTACCTTCTTGCCGCGCCCATAAATAGGCTTTAGGTCAACCTCGATATCGTATTCGATCTCAAGGATGCGCTCGAATGTCCGGCCCATTGCCGTAACATTCATGTGACACCATGCATATTCTGTTGATTTAAATGCTGCCATATTGATGATTTTAATTCAGTTAAACAGTTACCCCGAAACCGATGGCAACATTGATGGTTTTCGCCTGTCCTTTGCGTACAATGGTAAGGTCTATGCTTACTTCATCGTTGGTGATATCGCTGTTAGGATCAACGGTACACTTTACGCCACTGATCTCGCTTCTCTTTGTTCCGGTGCTACGCATCATCTGATTCGCGATAGCGTTTTCCACTTCGCTTTCCCAGTCGCTGGCAAGGCTCGATTCAATCTTACCCGTCTGCTCGCTCACTTCCACATCGTCCTTGTCTTTCTCAACCAGTACGCCATAAGCAATACGATGTGCTTTGTTGATCACACGGTTCCACGAGATAGAACTATAGTCGCTGCTGATTGCTGTCAGGCATGGATCATCATTGAAAAAGAAGCCTGATTTGCCCCCAATCTTAACCGGGAAGATGATACCCTTACCCATCAGGGCAGTGTATGCGTTTTTCACGGCAATATCTGCTGCACTGGTTCCATCGGGCAGAAAAGCGGTATCACTCACCTTCCCGCTGGCTACACGGCCAATGTTCTGATGTACCTGAAGGTTTACCAACCATCCGGCCAGCAGCCCCATGCCTATATGGCCATCACTTGTTTCACAGTAGCAGTTAAGAGCCACATTATCATTGTTGAGTGTGCTTCGGTTCGGCAGGTTGGCAATAGTGTCTTTGTCCATACCGATACCCGGGAGGATAGCAACAAAAGGAACATTTTCTACTATGTATGCCTGAGCCAGTTCATTGGCTTTCGCTACTGCATCCCACACGTCAGCTTCCAGACCGTTCACAATAGAACTTGCATAGCCAGTAGCGGGGAGCTTCTTTGAAACGAGCAGGATTGCACCACGTCCTTGGGTAAAATCCAACAGCTTCTTAGCCATAGCATTGTTCTTATCGCAGATGTCGTCCATCATAGTGGTATCAGCCACCAGCATGAAGTTGAGTTCTGCACCTTCTCCGGCTTTAGCGTAGAAATCGGAAATTTCCTTGTAGGCAAGCGGGTTGTTTCCAACAGTGATACCAAGCGTAGTAAACGCTGTGGCCGTATCAAATATCTGCTTACAATCACCCAGGGCAATCTTACCTGCCACCGCAGCACCTGTAATTACCATACAGATTACCGCATCTTCTGTTGGTTCGGTACGGTTAAGCTGCCCCTGCTTTCTTATTATGTTTACACTCATCGTAGTGTGATTATGGTCGTTCGTAAATGATCACTTCTTTGTTGGCATCAATTGTTTTCTGATGCTCTCTTGCATACTGCGGGTCTATAAACACCTGCCCATCAGTTGTTTCATGCAAACTGTCTGCATGAGGATATGCTTTGAAATACTTGGCAATGCGCTCATTGGCTGTACTCGCTGTTTCAACAATGGGCATTTCTGTTACAGGTGCATCAGGCTGTACCTGTGCTGGGTGTTCTGGTTTTACTTTAGGCTTCGCCATTGGTTAAAATTTTAGTTTCCAAAAAGTTTGTACGCCATAGGACAAGCTGAGGTTTTTGTCAGCACCTACATTGATCAGGTATATACGGTCTTTCCTGTCCTTATACAAAAGCCCTGTCTTAACCTGGTTAATCAGGCTCAGATTGCTACCCTCTAAACCACCGCCGAAGTATAATTGCCGGGTCGGCTTGTAAGGCTCACGAATTGTTACTGTTTGCTTTACAAAAGGATATTTAAGCGAGTAGCTGAATGTTCGGCTGGTAATCGCATTTTTTGAAACCTGATCCGTCAGGTAGACATAACCAATGCTATCAACCTGCAATGTGTCTGCGTAGCTGTTGGTGGTAAGCAACGTTTTCGCCACATCCTTATACTGCTTGAGAAGCCCCTGATAGCTTGTGTCAGGCAGGTACACCGTATCCCAATGTGTGCCTGAAGCCGGGGTTGACTGTACCAGTGTCGGCTTGATCCTGATAGTGCTGTCATGAAATACCCATACACTGTCTCGTGTTACCGTTACAGTAGGCTGGGCAGTTTCAGGCTTTTCGAACCCCCTTTGCAGCAGGATAACACATAACAGTATCAGCAGGATAAACTGCAGGAAATTGGTTTTGATATAGCTAAGTGTTTTCATTACTTGTTAATGTCTTCCGGATTAGAAACTGTGAGAGTTGATACAGCTGCTATCACTGCGCCAACCCATATCATGTCTTCTCCAATATGAGCAATCAGCTCAGGTGCACCACTCACCTGTGTGATGGCAACCCCTGAAGCCGTAACAGATAAGCCAAACCAGCGAAGCCTTTTAAAAAACTTTGGTGTATCCAAGAGTATCCTTTTGATGATCTCTTTCATTTTTGTTTCAGTTTACGTTTGATATATATGTATAATTCTTTCCCGGCAATACCGCAGGCACCACATATAACGGCTGTAATACCAGCACCTAAAAGATTGGGGAAAAACTCTGATGGCAAAGCAGTCAGGAACTTTACAGTACCGCCAACCATGCCTATGGCAAAACCAATTGTATTGTTACTGCTTTGATGTTCCACTACCTTCAATTCTTGGTTAGTAAATGACTACTTATCAATACTCATCCGGCCTTCGCAATAAAGCAGCATAGACTACGCATACCTGTGTGCCACTGGTGGTGTAATACACCCGGTAGCTTAAAAAATTGGTAGAAGCAAATACTGTCAATTTACTGTTAAGCGACACATCTGCACAGGATAGCGAATCAATATTGGTATAACTCACCCAGTTGTTACTGGAGCCCTGTACATACACTTTACCGCCAACAGTGCCTGACACTTTTTTAACAGCAATCTCAATAGATTTTAAACCACTTTCTATGTTGTTGTAAAAGAGGGCAACAGTATCGGTATTGGTAGCCGTATCTTTTTTCAGCTTGTAATCACGATCCACTTTAAACAGCGGCTTGGATACCTGAGCTTTGCTTTCTGTATTGATGCCAGCAACCATAACAAAGGCTGCGATAAGGAATAATAAGATTCTTTTCATTGTATGTTTTTTAGACTTTGAATATGTACGAGGAGGGTCTGACCCCTTGCGGGGCCAGCCTTCACCCGTAAACCCATTATTTTAAGATGGCTCCCGCATACCTTCCACGCAGACTGCTTACCAGCCCTCTCATTTGGAAGTTGAAAATGTCGCCTTTTTGATCAGGGTCTTTCAGTTTAGAGAACATCATGAATGTTCCCTGGGCTTTCATCACCTCGTTTCCGAGGAATGCGAAAGACGATTTCAAGTGCAGCTCAGCATTGTACGCTGCCCCAAATGCCGCCTTGGTGCTGTTTGCTTCGAGATACAGTGGATTCTTCGAATATGTCCATATTCTGAAGCCATAGTACTCTTTTCCGGCTTCGGCCATAATGCTCTTATACAGCACTTTATCCTCTTTGGCAATTTGGGCAAGGTGCGTAGGATCAAGCACCAGGTGGCGGTTACTGCCATCCTCATCCCAGGCATTGTACAATGCCTGTAAATCAATGATTGCATCAATCACACTGTCGTTGGCCCCCAGTTTTAGCACAGCGTTATTGGTTCCTGAGTTATGTGCGGTAGGTGCATAAGCATAGGCTGCATCCAAACCGAAGCGTTTCAGTAGTGCCTTTTTGTGTTTATCGGCATAGAGTTTTGATTGGTCGTAGTTCAGCTCAATAGCTACAGCATTACGAACCAACGAACTATCGGTATCGTAGTAATCCAACTCAATAGCTTTCGGCGTATCTCCAGCCACATTAACCGGGATAGGATACACCGTGTTATTCTTCATAACAGTCGGATCAGCACCAGCTTCTGCAAAATTGATCTTATCATTATCTACCAGCGGACTCATATCTGTAGCCCCATTAAGGAAACTGTTGGATGGATAGAAGTCTTCCTTTACCAAGGGAAGCCATACTTCCGGGGCCAGTCCTTGGAAAAGCGTAGAGCCGTTTTGCATTTTGAGGATATGTGTAACCATGCCAGCAGCGATAAGTACGCTTGCGATATAAATAGGTTGAACACCCACCAGTGAGGAAAGCAATATTGCAAACAAGGCAATGATTGCGAGGTTCATGATCAGTTTAGAAGTCTTCATATTCGGTCTGTTGATTTTTTAATGATTGATTGCAGTGGGGTGGGTGTTTAGCTCGTTTATTTAGGCTTTATAGCGAACTCCGTTTGCATACTCTTTAGCAAGCTGTTCGTACTTCTCAGGTTCGTCCTTTCGGATTCGTGCCAGTTCTGCACTATTATGCCTGCGCAGGTAATCAAGGGTTTCTTTGCCGTCGGCAGCGGGTGCGGCAGCGGGGGTTCCTCTCTTCAGCAATTCTGTAACTTTCATATTCTTAACAACTGCGCCCTGGGGTTTACCGTCTTTACCATCGGCAGCGGTTTCTTCTGCTCCTTCTGTTTTTTTATTCAGTGCAAGGAAGTTCATCGCTTCGGGGAAGTTGGTTTTGCTAAGCGAGGTAAAGAATGCCTTCTGATCTTCCGGTAAATCAGAAGCCACTTTCTCCTCAATTACTTTCTGCATGGCCTCCGCATTGGCAGCTTTTGCACTCAGTTCGATAATCCTGGTTAAGATTTCCTGCTCGGTTGCGTTCTCGCTTAACCCGATTTTTAAAGCGATTTGCTTCATATCATTTGGCTTTTTAAATTTTGGAATAGTATTGTCAAGGTCATTATCATCACTTAATACGATCACACTCCCCTGTTTCTTTTTAAGTGCCAGTGCGCTTTTATTAGCCGGAAGTGCCGTGATAGATGCTTCAAACAGTTCTGACTTGAGTAGCACGGGGCGGGTCTGGCCCTCTTTCAACAACGTAGGCTCATCATTCCATTCAACTGGATCAAGACCTACAGATGCTCCTTTTATATCGCCATTCTCAATTTTTCTGATGTACATCTTCTCACGATCATCCCCACCCTCTATTATCAGGTCTGCAAGAAGCTCGTTATCCACTACACGGGGATTCTCCCAGTGTCCTATGGGTTCTTCCCATGTCCTGTGATTAAAAAAAGCAGGCAGGTTCTTCTTTGCACTGTCCAAGCTAATACCCGATGTACTCACGTAAAAGCCGTAGCTGTTCAGGTCTTCTGTAGAAAGGGTAAATGTTTTTTTGAATGCCATGCTGTTTTGTCCGTTTGACATGGCAAAAATGAACAGTGATGAATGGTTGTAAAAATCACAGATTCATGGTGTTAGAGTTTTCCTACCACGCTGGCAGAAATTTTCTACCACCACGAAAACACGTTTTTTATTCGGCCCCCTCACAATTGAGTTTTGTGAGACAATAGCTACCAATGGGCAAAGCAAAAACGCAAGAACGTTTACAGGGCAAGGAGCTGTATATATCCAGCCAACTTACACTAAAGCAGGTAAGCGACATTATTAAAGTAAATCCTACCCAGGTCGGCAGATGGGCAAAAGAAGACGAATGGGAGATACAGCGAAATGCAAGGCAGGCCACCGCTGAAATGATTATTGCCAACTATTACACCATGATCGCCACAGATCAGAAAAAGATCATGGAAGAACAGCGTAGGCCTACACCTGCTGAGATGGACAAACTGCATAAAATGGCTGACAGCATCGAGAAGCTGAAAAAGAAAATGAATATAGGCAACTACTACAACGTGCTTTCTGAGTTCGCCAAATACTTAATGGATATCAACAATGAGGCTGCGAGGCAGTTTGCTCCCATCATGCTTGAATTCATGAAAGACAAATCAAAGCAATTGCAAGATGCGTAAACAACTGGGGCATAGGTACATTGAATCATTCGAGGAACTGGTTGACATGATCAAAGGTTCCACGCAGATAGACCCGTTTGAAAGTGCTGGCGACAAGAGGAAGCGCATTAGCAAACTGCTGGGCAATTACCAGCTTTTTAGCGAATACTATTTCCCGGAATACTGCTTCGCCCCGTTCGCTTCATTTCATAAACGAATACAACAGGACGTATACGATAAGCCGAATAATATTGACCTCGTACAATGGTCGCGGGGGTTTGCCAAGTCCACACACTTCGGATTATTTCTTCCGCTTTTCACAAAGTTTAACGGGCGTTTAAACGGGCTTATAGTCGGTAGTTATAATGAAACAATGGCTGCCGAGAAGCTGGCAGACCTGCAAGCAAACCTTCAATCTAATCGCCGCATCACTTCCGATTTCGGCGAACAAATGAGTTGGGGTAACTGGGAAGACGGGCTTTTTAAGACTAAGGATGATGTTGCTTTCTACGCATTCGGTAAAAAACAATCACCTCGGGGTTCCCGTTTCAAGTGGAAGCGGCCCAATGCCGGGCTGGTGGATGACCTTAACGATGCAAGGCAGCTAAAAAATAAAGACATCGCCCTGGAAGACAAGCGGTGGGTAATGGAAGAACTCAAGCCAGCACTATGGACTCGCCAGTGGTGGCTGTGGATTGCACAAAACAAGTTCCACGACAACACCGTAACAGCACTACTGGAAGAAGACCAGGAGATCAAGACACGCACACATCGTGTCAACATAGTAAATGCCCAGGGTAAAAGCAACTGGCCTGAGAACCCTGATTTTTCGGCCAGTGCCATCGCATCCCTGAAAGAATCAGAGGGTGGTGGTTTTATCCGCGAACGAATGAATACCCCTTTTGAGGAAGGTAAAATCTTTAAAGCCGAGTGGTTGAACCAGTGGGTTGAGCCGCTTGAAATGAGTAATTACAAAAGTGTTCACTACCTCGATCCATCTTACAAGGCAACTGACAAATCAGACTACAAAGCGTGGGTACTCGTTGGCAAAACAGAAGATTTACTTTATGACATCCTGTATGCCTGGGTAGAGAAGACAGACAGTAAGCAAATGTGGGAACACGCATTTGAACTAGAGGACACCATCTTCAGGGGTGCTACCATTAAACACGCAATGGAAGCAAATTTTATCCAGGAAGATATTCATGCAAAAGAACTGGAAAGAGTAGAGAAAGAACAGAACCGCCGTCTGCGGGTAATGATGGACAGGCGCGATAAACCTGCCAAGTTTGAACGTGTTGAAACCCTCGCCCCGCTTTTTAAACGTGGTCTGATCCGCTTTAGCATTCACCAAAAAGAGAATACCGGGATGAAGCTGTTGCGCAGCCAGCTGCTTGGCTTCGAAAAAGGAAGCAGCATTAATGATGATGGCCCAGATGCACTGGAAAGCGCAATATGGCTGCTGGACAGGTATGTGGAAGACCGCAGCAAGAAAACCCGCATGGGTAAGATGAAAAAGAAAACACAACGTTCAATGTAACTATTATGATACTACCAAAGAACTACCAATGGCTAGCGCAGGAAGACGCACCAAAAATGCTGGTAGAAGCGCTCAAGCTCTACGGCACCACCGAAGCACCGGGTGATCGTGAGGACAACCCCGAAATTATCAACTGGGCAAAAGAACTCGGCCTGAAGGATTATGTTCATGACTCTATAGCATGGTGCGGCCTGTTCGTGGCGATAGTAGCCAAACGTGCTGGTAAAGAAGTAGTGGCTAACCCGCTATGGGCTGCCAACTGGTCAAAGTTCGGCACTGCTCAACAAAGGGCCATGCTTGGCGATGTACTTGTGTTCAGTCGTCCGAGAGGTAACCATGTTGCTATATATATAGGTGAGGACGAAACTACCTACCATATCCTCGGAGGCAACCAATCCGATCAGGTCAATATTACCCGCATACTCAAAGCCCGCTGCCGGGCCATCCGCAGGGCCAAGTTCACCACCCGCCAACCCGATAACGTTCGCCCCATTGTACTTAACACAGGCGGTACAATTTCAACCAATGAAGCGTAAACACCAATACCATGTATGTACTAAAAGAAGATTACAAAGGCCGTATATCCACCGATCTGCTGGATATCATGCTGGAAGAAGACGAGGCAATAATCCTGGAACAGACCAGTAAAACGGCAGAAGATACTATCCGGGCGCATTTGGGTGCGCTCCATGATATAGATTCCGAACTGGCAAAAGTGGGTGTCGAACGTAACGGATACATAATGAAGCTGGCTATTAGCATCGCTCTTTATGAAATATACCAGCGTGCTGATGATGAGGATGTTCCTAAAAAGGTCATCAAGAACCACGATGATGCCATCGAAGAACTCCAAAAGATCAGCAGCGGAAAAGGGGTATCCCTTTCACTTGGCAATGATAATGAAGCTGGCGGGGAAGCCGGAAGCGGCGGAGGTGGCCCGGAAGACGTTCAACCGGGTGGAAAAGGGCTGCGCCGCATCGGAAGCCAGCCACGCAGAACACACAACATTTAAAATGCCCCATTTAAACACACTTAAACACTTTTTATGGCACTTCGGCAAAAAATAGGGTCATGGTTCAGTTCGGGGGCTAAAACCGAATTAAAGGCAAATACAGGACAAAACGCAAAACCTGATAAAAAGCGGCCTACCAACGTAATCAAAAGGGTAACACCACGGCAGGTGAGCTATCAGATAACTGATATCAATTCCGCTATCTCGCTGGCTCGTAACCCGGAAACCCCGGACAGGAGCAAGCTGATCGCTATATATTATTATATCATGCGGGATGCCCGTACCAAATCACAGGTACGGGATGCAAAAATGAAAGTGCAGTCTGAGCCATATATGCTCTATAAGCCGGGCGAAGTAGCGGACGAGGAACTGAGCCGCAGCTATCGCACAAGGTGGTTTAATGCTATTATAGATGCGATTGTGGAGGCTGAAATATGGGGCTTTTCGGTGCTGGAACTATCCGCTATTGACCCCCAAAAGGGAATTATCGGGGAGGTTATTCTTATTCCACGTGAGCATATCAGCATTGAAAAACAGTGGATACTCATAGAAGGGAATATCAATGGTGCTTACCTGCCATACGCTGATATCATGCACGAACTTGACCTACTGGAGTTCGGCCGCAGGGATGACCTGGGCCTGCTAATGGAAGTCTCCTACAATGTTATATGGAAATTCTACGCCCGTTCCGACTGGAGCCGTGCCAATGAGCGTGTGGGTATGCCTATACTTAGCATCATAGCCGACACTAACGATGACAAGGAACTAGATGCCTATGAAAACAAAGCTGCCAATTTCGGGACAGATGGTTATATAGTAGGACAGAAAGGTGATGAGGTAGAACTGATCGAACGAAAGAACGAGAAGATGCACGAAACATTCCTTGAAAACATCAAGCTCTCTAACGAGGAGATAGCTATTTGCGTGAACGGACAAACGGCTACTACAGATCAAAAGTCATTTGTTGGTTCTGCCGAAGTGCAGGAACGCAAGTTCGAAGACCTGACAATGGCAAGGCTTCAGAACGTAGTAGATCAAATCAATGAGAAAGTGATACCCTACCTCCAAGCGAAAGGATTTGGTATACCGGAAGGTTACAGCTTCGATTACCCGGCACTGGTCAGAGAGCGTGATCGCAAGATGAATGGTCAGGCGACTGCCACTGACCCCGGGCAACAGCAGCAGGATAAAGAAACCAAACCCAAAAAGTAATGTGCGAGTTCTCAGATAATACATACCTTTTTTCTAGACGCCAGCATGTAGAACTTGCTGCCGACATGAACATAGATGGCGTGCTTGACAATGCACTGAACCAGCTGTATAATGATAGAGATGTTAATGATGCTACCAAACAGAAATTGTTCGAGTCGCATTACAAACCACTTAAGCAGGCTGTTGATGAAGGGTATGGTAAGCCGCTCATAAAGATTGAGTATGGAACACCTAACTACGAGTTCTTAAAGAATCTGCAAATCAATACAGCTGTATTCGCGGCTTTCAAAAACCATGCGGCTGTTAAAGAAATGGCGGCACTGCTGAAAGACAAGGATGGCAACCTCCGCACCCGGGAAGACTTCAAACGTGAGGCGTTGAAAGTGGATGCCACATATAGAGGTAGTCACCTGGATACAGAATATGATACCGCAGTACGTCAGGCACGAATGGCAGCTAACTGGCAAAAGTACCAATCAACAAAACACCTGTATCCTAACCTGAAGTATGTACGCACGAAAGCAAACAGGCCCGATGCAATGCATTTGGCATACGTTGGTGTCATACGTTCAATAGATGATCCATTTTGGGATACCCATTACCCGCCTAATCGTTGGCGTTGCCAATGCAGTGTGGAACCAACTCATGATGATGAAACAGATATACCATCTAACTTGCCGCCAATACCTAAAGAATTTGCATTTAATTCAGGCAGACAGCAGCAGGTATTCGACCTGAAGAATAGCGATTATATAAAATCATTGTCTGCAAAGGAACAGCCTGCCGAAATCAAACGTGCGGAGAAGTATGTGGTCACTCAGGCAATAAAAGAAGCAGAATACCAGCAGTTATATAAAAGCAGGTCAGGGGGTGGCAAAGTGGAAGCGCACCCTTTAACATTTGACAATACAGACTTTGACGATATGCAACGTGTAGCGAGGCTATTCGCTAATAAAGGACATGACGTAAAAATGCTGCCAACCATCGGCAATACTGACCTGCGTAAAGGGCTGATACCTGATGGGGCAAAGCCGGGCAAAAGCCCCGACTTCCTTATTGACGGCAATATTGTAGCTGATGCAAAGAAGATAACAGGTACATCCAAAAATACAATTGGTCACAGCCTTTCAGAAGCAAAATCGCAATGTAATAATGCCATTGTTGATATACCTGAAGGTTCTCCATTGACAAAGTACCAGGTAGTCAAACGCATAATAGATAAGATGAATAAACCTGAAATGAAGGACTTTGGAAACGTATGGGTAATCTACAAAAGCGAACTGCTGAAGAACCCACACAAAAAATAAGGAGCAGTTAAAAATAACTGCTCCTACGCAGCGGCTCCGTTTCCGATGTGGCTGCCCCTGCCTTACAAAAGTATATAAATGGCACGAAACAACCAAAATATCAAAGGAGTAGACGAGCTGATAGCAAAGCTGCAAGCAGCTAAGCACTACCTGCGTACAGATGTATTTGATGTGATTGGTGTAGAGGCTGTAAACCAGTTTAAGCGGAACTTCGATCAGGAGGGTTTTGAAGACAGGTCTGTTAACAAATGGGCATCTCGCAAAAGCAAACGTCCTGGCAGTACCAACGGGCAGAAGATACTTACCAAAAGCGGCGACCTGGCTGAAAGTATTACTTATGAAAAGAAGCCGCCAGCAGTTATCATTCAAACAGACAAACCATACGCTGAACTGCATAATGAAGGTGGGGAGATAACCGTAACTGATAAGATGCGCAAGTTCTTCTGGGCAAAGCATAAAGAGTATAAAGACGGCGGTGATATGGAACTGGCCGATCAGTACAAGGCATTTGCATTATCAAAGAAAATTGTGATCCCTAAGCGTCAGTTCATGGGGCAATCAGAAACGCTGAACAACAATATTGTCGAAAAAATCATGCGTGACCTCAACCGAATATTAAACTGATACTATGTACAACTACGCACTTTATAAACTAATTAAACAGCGTATCGCTGAGGTGGCACCTCCCTTTTATTATATTGGGCAATACCAACAGGGGAAAGATAATACCAGCTATCGTGTACCTGCTATTTATATTGAAATGCCACTCGTTAACAATGTAACCTATTGGGGTAAACGAAACAGATCAGTGCGTGCGCCAATCAGGATACACCTTGTAACCAATGCCCCATTTAAAAACCATGACAGCCTAGTGCAGGAAAATGCACTGGCAGAACATTACAATAAGCTGGCGGCAATAGATGATCTGTTACAGAATTGGGTGGCACTGAATGAAGATAATCAGAAAGTAACACAGTCATTCATTCAGACCGGTACTGAAGAAGTCAAATTTATATTTTCCCATGCTGTAAGCGTTTTAACCTACAGCACTGAATTCACTAAAGCTAATTGACAACTGAGTAACTACCGTTTCAACACATGGCACTTTCTCATCATTCTGTTTGAGTATCTTGGTAACGGTGGCAGGAGTTAGGTAAACATCACGGGCGACTTCCTCGATGATGTATATAATATTCCACTTCGGATTCCGCTTCCGGTGATGCCGAAAGCGTTCACGTACATATTCATTTCTCTTAGTAATAAGATCAGGATTACGTGGCATTTGTAGTGGTTAGTATGCCGCTAATATATGGTTTGATGTGGAATGAGCATCAAAAAACTGAATTCAGGTAATACTTGTACAGTTCTGTAAACTGACTAACCAGCTTTGGAAGTTCATTATATGCGTAGTCTTTAAGGGGCTTTTTAAGGTAGCTTTTTTCAATACACCAGTTGTTCAACCGCTCCATGTCTACCTTACCAGGTTCTACCGTCCAACGCAGCCGATGGCACATTGATATGATTTTCCTGCGCATTTTATTGGAGGCCTGCGCCGGAGTGTCATGATCCTTCAGGTATTTAATCAACTGATCCGCCTCGGTTGCCAGCATCTCGCTGGAATGCTCCGTACGGCCATCGGTAAAGCCAATTACAAGGTTACGCTTCTGTGGCATCATCCCTGTCTGATATAACAGGGAGTGCAGTGTTTTGTTTTGTGCTGGTAATATCTTCATATTATTTGTATTCATTTTCCCAATAGCGGTTACGCAGGTATGTTTCAGGGTCAGCTTTGCTTCTCCATTCGATTTTCGACAGATACCTGTCATACTCTTTAATGTTCACAAACGCCAATGCACGATCTGTGTTGTTTAACTTCTCCCACAGCTTAACACAGCGCAGGCGATTGATCTTCTTATTGTAAGCATTCCAAAACATCTCAAAGGTTACTTCGTACTCAGCTTCGCGCATTACAACGTTCTTCCCCTCGAATGCTTCCTGTAGATTGTTGATGTGTGCAGGCACTCGGTTCTTGAACCCGTTGGTGATGGCTGTGGTCATGTTACAGTTAGATGTATCCAACTTTACGAGTGTGCCATCTTCTCGGAATAGCAGTTCTACCTCCCCGGTGAATGATTGATGTGTTATAAGTATCTTTTTCATAGCTAATCCCATTTAATTAAGTCACCATTGAACGGCAGCGAGTATGTTTGTTTCCAAAGCGAATCATAAGATCATAAGCTCCCTTGCAATTATCATCTTTACTTCCTTCGGGCCTGAACGCCAGGCAAACAGCACACAACCTGTTTCGTTTATCTTACGTCAAGCATGACGATCTCCCACAGTTCAGGGTAGTCTTCCGCATTGGCTTTGCCCTCTGAACTACTGTTGAAGGAAAGGCGCGCCCCGACATACGAAAAGACGTTGCCGCGCTCGTAGCCGCCGTACGAAAAACCGCCACCGGACGAACCTGGAGTATGACCATCCTCGGCAAAGAACCAGTTTTCATACTTACGCACGTTGTGGTTGGTAATGTCGAATATTTCACCCCCCTTATCCGCTTCGATGATTGTTACAAGCATCAGCTTGGCAGTCATATACAGCGCAATGTCAGAGCGAAGCATACTGAAATCCGGCATTTCATTTGAAATACCCAACTTCTTACAAGCCGCTTCGTAGGCCTTTTTGCTTTTTTCAGAAATGGAAATGTTCATGGTGTTTACGTTTTGAGAATGAATAAATGAGTTAGCCTTTGTCAATGATCTTGTAACGATCAATCATTTTTTGTCCCAAGTGCATAGCCTTTTCAGGCGAATCCACGCGAAGGCGCGCCCCGACACCCGAGCAAACGTGGGCGCTGCCGAAGACGTCGAACGAGAACCCGCCACCGGACGAACGGTAGAAATAAGGGTAGTAAAAGCACTCCGCGGCAGGTTTCCCTTCACGAAGTGCCTCAGCGAAAATTTCTATTTCCGCCTCTGCTTTTTTGTAAGCATCCTGGTAGGCATCAATAAGAATCTTTGCCATGCCACTTCCAGTTTCACGGTAAGCATCAGCTAATGTTTGCACTCGGTCAATAACACTTCCTTTAAATGTCGTTTCACCGAATGTTTCTTCCAGCATCTTTTTGAATTCAGCGGATGCAGTAGGATACAGCTTTAATGCTGCCTTTATGTCAAGTTTCAACGTTTCCATTGTTTATTTGGTTTTAAGTGATAAATGTTTCTTTAATTCAACTGGTATATGATATACTGTAATCAGCGTATTACCGTTAAACAGGTAGATGATCTCGCCGTATATGCGGGTATTGTTTGCCTTCTTATACTTCATGAATAGTCGCGTAATGAACTTATTAAGTTGACCCCTGCATTCTGCGTGCTTCATCCCGCTCACGTACGCTTTCAGGGCCAACTTCTCAAAAGCCCTTCTATCTAGTCCCAACCTTTCCTTAGCCCGGTCAAATGCGTGTTCACTTACAATGATGGCTATTGTTAGCCTTGCGCTCATAATCAGAAAAGTTTTGGGGTGCGAATATTGGTTACAACCCTTGTTTTAATGAGGCCATGCTTGATGTACGGCTGAAGCAAACTATCCAGCTTCACTTCACGCATAATGGCTATGCGCTTGCGGTGTTCGTTTTGTTGGCTAAAAAAGTCCTTCTGCGCTTGGCGCATATCGTATATTGCCTGCAACAGTTCAAGTTGCTGCTGTGGGTACTGGCTTAGATCGGTTGTTTGTTGTTCATTCATGATATATGATTTAAGATTATCCGAATAATTCAGGTACAGGTGTTGCAACGGGTGCCTTTCCTTTTGTTTTAGCAATACGTGCGAGATAACGCTGATGGCCTTCTTCCCAAATGATGATTTCACTACCGCCACCAAAACGGCCCTGGCAATGTGCCGCAAAACCTTTAACAAGCACGCTGATATCAACATCGTACTGAATGGTGATAGCACCCTCGCCTTTGGGTTCATCCCCGTTGGCGTGGCTGATAACGATAAATACTTTACGCGGGAATGCTTCAATCAATTCCTTCCACTGGTCCCCGTTCAGCTTTATGTATTGCAGACTATCAATGAAAATGATCTGTGGGCTTTTTTTCTTTTTAAGCCGTGCGAACATGTCTGCATACTTCTCTTTATGCGTTACAATGATGCGGCCTTTTACTTCCTGCATCTGCTGCCTACGGAATGCATCCTGTAGTGATTTACTATGACCCTGTTCAAACGAATTATAGAGTACTTTGCCAAACTGCGTCATGTACTTTGCAAACTGGATGCAAAACTCAGTCTTGCCGTTCTTAGGCTTACCGTATATTATCATCTTAAAGTTCTTCTCAGGCTTGCCCATCGCTTCTTCCCACTGCCCGTCAAATGCGAATTCGTCAAACTTCTTTTGTAAGAACTCAGTTACTCCGAGCGCTCTTGCCATCTTCTATTTGTTTAATGGTTTTGAAAATTCTGATTGCTTCGATTTTCTCGTCCTCACTCATGATGCGTTTCATGTCCACACAGTCATTGATGGATACGACATCCTCAACATCATTAAATAGCTGCTGCTTTGCTTTGTCCTCGTCCTGCGCATCATTGATGGCAATATTTTCCTGATAGGCACAGTTGGTGTATGCCATGATAAATGTTGTCATTGTTAAATGAGGTTGATATTGTTATCGAAAATTTCGTGCAACTTCATGCGGTTTGCGAGGTAGTTTACCCATCCGATCAGGTCGCAGTGCATGGAGTGGAATCTTATCTCGGCAATCCGGTACCGATAGAACCCCTCTATCTGTCTGTTATTCTGAACGAACACCTGAATATTGTGCAGTTCACGATTGGTTACCCACTGACTGCGGCAGCGACGGTAAGTACAGAGTATAGTATCGTACTTGTAAATAACTATTTCGTGGTTCATCGGGTGGTTTATTAGGGTGATAATGGGTAATATCTGGGGGGCTATTCCTTGCGTTGGTACTGTTTTTTCATTCGCTCAATATCCTTAGCAGAAGTACCGGGCTTCACATAGATTACCGTTCGGTGATCTACACGGATAGCCACTTTCCCGGCAACAGGGTCAACTATTTTCTTGGCATGTACCCGCTCAGCAAACTTTCGGTTGTTGTTCGTAGTAGGCAGGCACATGGGTGGCATCTTGTTACCCTTGTTAACTTCTTCGGGCTTCCGCAGGCCCATCATAAAAGCACGGTTCTTAACCGCCAGTTCCGTCCTGTGCAATCCACGGGCAATTTCGCCAGGGGTCATCCGACCCCAATTAGCCGTTAGGAAGTCTTTGTCATATTTAGACCACGATCGCTTTTCTGTTATCATTATTGTACGCTTGAGAAGTTGAGGTCAATATTTTGATACTGCCCGTGTTCATCGCGAATCCAAACACGGAAATAGGTCTTGCTATCCGGGCGGCGTATGCTCTGATCCAGGTACTGCATAGCTTCAGTATATCGCTCATCATTGATCTTAGTGGTATACTTTTTCAGCGACATGATCTTCTTGGTATCCAGTTTGCCCTTAGATGTTTGGAAGGCACTCAGTACAAGCTCCTTAATGAATGCTTTATCTGCACTGATGGATTCTCCTACCAGTTCCAGCAGCTTCTGTTTACACTTTTCTATCAGCAGACCATCAAACTCAATGTTTTCATTAATGCTAACCTCAATCTTGATAGAGCCATTGAAGTTGTACCATGTGAAATTCCCTTTAGTGGCCTTTTTGCGTTCGCTCTCTGTTAATACCGATGTGAATACATCATCGCATAAGGTGCGTATTTGGGCTTTAAAGTCAACAAGCTGGCTGTTGATCTTCTGAGCAGTAGTAGCAAGCTTATAGGCATGGCTCTCTTTCATTCGCTCGGTCTTGGTAGTGCGGTCAAAAGGCACTTCAATCCCTTGCTCATCGCTCCATACTTTGTCTTTGGGTGTCTGTTTTTTAATGTTCATATTCGGTTTTTTAATGATTACTTAACTGATTGTTCAATTTCTCTGAGTATAGCCGACAGGCGGCGACGCTGCTCGTCTATGGCCTGTTGATCAGCATTTTGATGATCACGCAGCCATTGTTTTATTTCCCTTGCCTGCTGTTGCAGTGATAACTGTTGGTCTAGCCTCCCGAGCATATCGGCTAATGGTTGTGGTTTCATGCGTATTTTTTGTGTATTTGGTTATTGATAGTTTGCAATAGATTTCCCTCGAATGAGTCAACAGCGTATGTATTGCGGTTAAACAGCATCCAAAAGGCGATAGCTTCCGAATCACTCAACTTCAGACAGTAAGCCGTCTTGCGTTCGATGGCACGCACATACATTTTCTTATACACACCTACCAGCACACTCAACAGCAGCTTCTGCATCATGCTATATTCAGCATCATCCGTGATGACTGCTTCAACGATAGAATACAGGCAATTGAACTGTTGATATGTCAGCTTTATCTTCATTGGTTATTCTTGATAGCTATTTCAAAATCGTATCGCATACTCTTGAAATCATCCATCATCTGCTTTGCATGGGTATCCGACATGTCGAACACGTACTGATGCAACTGCCTGTAGGCTATATATTTACTTTTTGCTGCATATAGCTTTGCCAGTATATACTGATCGTCTGCATCATTCCATTGGTAGTTCCACCATTTCCAAAAAAGTGAACAACCGATCAGAAGGTCATGGTTAATGCCGGGGCAATACCGCTCTATCCATGCACTGGCTGTATCCACTTGAAAGTTTCTATACTCATGTTCACTCACCCCTGTCAGGAATAACACCTGTTTGCGGTTATAGGTAAACTGGCTTTTAAGTTTGTCGGCGTAGTTCATGATGCACGTTTTAATTTGGTTATCTCAACACGCACACGGGTAAGGCTTGCCCCATTTACCACACCACGATCAAAACCAGTACATTTGGTAATCACCTGCTGTACGTCTGCTTTAGGGAAGTTGGCTTTGATAACCAGAGCTGCCTGTTGGTCAAGAAATACTTTTCGCTCATCTTTCCCGGCAGGAACCACTCGCTGATAGCGGCTACCATACCGCCGGAAAATCTCGGCGTACCCCACTTTCTTATTTCCCATCGCACGATTTATTTTGGCCTCCAGCCCGTCAGCACCCATCATGTACCAGCCACAGTAACCTTCCGTTGCATTCCACAGGGCTTTTAATTCAAGGAAAGCGGCATAGTCCAGGTCGCCTGTTTCATCTAGTACGATCAGTGGGCTGTCGATCACCTTTACGTAGTATATCAGGTCGGCGTATACATCTGAATATCTGCCAGTATGATCTACACCAAACTCACGAGCTATTTTGCGCACCAGCTGGCGTTTGGTTTTTACCTGTGAGCAGTCTATATACACGGCATTGCGGTTGTTGCGTATGTATTCTTTAGCGGCGGTAGTCTTGCCTATATCAGCCTTATCGCAGAAAATACCTGCTGTAGCTTCTCGCTGGCAGTACGCCAGTTGCCCGGTAATAAATTTAAAAACAGGCGTGGCAGCGATCACCCATTTGGGCTGATCCCCAAACTGGATATCGAACTGTCGGGCAAGTGTTATCCACTTGTGTTCAGCCATCACTTTTTCAATTTCACCTTTCTTAATGCGGCTGTAAACAGCTTTATTAATGCCCAGTGATGTGGCATACTTTGCATCACTACCGGAAAAATTAACCCGGTTGTCGGTGAGGGCTTTGATAATTCGTTGTTTGATTTGATCTGTTAGCATAGATTTGTGGTTTAGGAGGTTAATGGGTTAATTCCTGTTAGCATAGCCCTGTTGGTTGCAGCCACAGGGCTTTTTATTATTGTTTAATGTGTGCGTATGTTTTTATTATAACCAGGAGGGTGAGAATCACAATGCAAGTAATTTCCACTGGCCTTTCCCATCCCTCCCGATTTTCGTTATGTTGTTGTGTGTTCATGGTTTATGAGTTTAGATATCGTTGATTGCTTTAGCAGCCCAATCAATTGTATCGCCGCCATCTTCTTCAATCAGTTCGCTTAATGGATCACGGCCACCAGCGTAGTTCGCACTCACTACTTCAGGCACAACCGTTGAATCAATGTGCGACTGTTTTACAACAGCTATCTTTTTTAGCTTGGCAACCCGACCTTTGACCTGGGCATCAAACTGTGCGGTATGTTTGTTCTGCTCCAACCGTATGCGCTCATCTTCTTCGGTACGCTCGATCTTGGCTTCGTTGTATGCCCCTTTCTTGGCGGCTGTGCAGGTGTATCTATCGTCTTGGTACAGGTATATTTCAGGAATAGTTCCATCAATACCGGGTATCCCGTAGGCAATAACTATATGGCTATTCAGCAAGGCATTGCCAGCATTCACTACATACGTTGAATTGAATGCCTTTACTTCAGTCCTGCGTACTGTAGTGGCTTGTTTAATGCCTATGGTTTTGCTGATAACAGGCAGGTATGGAGTAACAAGGTTCGGGTTTTGATGCTGTTCCAGCACCTGCCAGCGGGTGAGACCCGGATATTTCTTTTGATTGGGGTGAAGCTGATAATTCCACGTCCTGATAGTTTCGTCAATATTGCCTACAACCTCCTCAAACTGATAACGCTTGTTATTTTTATCCTGATTGAGCCTGTTGCTGTCAGTTCTTGCAAATGGTCTTCCCTGAAATCCTGCTACCTTCTGTTCAATCTGATATTTCATCTGCCTGATGATATGCTCCGCGCGTTTCTGCTGCGGGTTTGCCGGGTTACAGAACGTAACGAAAGGGAACAGATACTGGTCGGTAAGAAGGTCAGGCACAAATACACCATTCTCATCCGTCTTGCCTGTGAAAGTGTTACTAATATGATGCTCAACTTCAATCTCCGCTGGCATGCCCCAACCGCTATTAACGATCATGCGAAACATATCTATCATGGCATCTAAGAATAGCTTTCGGTTCTTGCCACTTCCATCTTCGCTGCTCCGTGAGTAAGCTTTACCCACTATGCAACCACTGGCAACGTCTGCAATAATATAAGCCCAGGCGCGTTTACCGTCTTCCATCTTGAATGGAATACTCCTATCATCCATTGTGAGTTTAGAAAACGCATACATTGGAGCAATGCGACTGTTATATGGTCGGTGGCGGCCATTGTACTCTAATCTGCTAAGTCGCAGCTTGTCTACTACAGCCTTATTATCGTGTATGATCTTCCATATAGTAGCACTACTGATGTTTACGATCTGATCGTTCACCATGTAGTCTGATGGTTCGAATACTTCACCGCTCTCGGTATTAACGAGATCGTACTCGTAGTTCATAAAAGCGTTATATACATCCAGTACATCCGAAGCGTATGGTTTATTTTCCTGGGTGTATAGGGAAAGTATAAGGGTAGCTAGATCATCGGTTACTTTCTTGGTGTTCGTATTACCTATCTTTCCGCTTATCAGTCCGGCATATCCGTTCTGCTTCCAGCTTGCGTACTTCTCACGCAGTTTGCGGTCTGATAATGGAAGCCCGGCATCTTTTGTTTCTTTCAGCTTTGCCACAAGTTCTAGGAATTTGGTCAGCTTCACTTTCAGCTCACGCTTCAGCCACCGTTTATCTTCATACACCTTATCAATCATCCGCATAATACTGGCAGCTTTACAATACTCAACACGCAACTGGTCGCTAAGAGCCTTACCATTAGGAGTAACATACC